>PALV01000011.1 GCA_002706685.1 Gammaproteobacteria bacterium
ATCTCAACCGCCGCTTTATCGCTAAAAGGCGGTCATTGTGCCTCAGGTGGGTCAATTTTAAATTGTCGTTAGTGGGTCAGTTTTACATTGCCGGTGACAGTCAAGACGATCGTGTATAACCAGACTTTAGAAACACAGGACCTGGTTAATCTGATTGCGCACATGAAAGAGAATCCGGTTCGAGAAGGCATCCTATTGAACCATCTCAGGGTCCATTCTTTGAGTCTCTTGGAACTCACCTACGCCGATGCAAACATGTTGATCGAAAGAGTTGGTGACGCTGGATAGGCACTAGCAGTAATTTTCTAGATAGCTGTCTAATGTATCGCCCTATCTGGCGAGTCACTTGAGCCTTTCGTTGATGGTCGAGAGAGCATTCGCCCCGAAGTCGAAGATGGGCACGGCCGCAGGCCAACATGTTTGGATGAGAAGTAGAGTCACGAAGCAAAAGAAAGAGCGAAGAAGATACGCATGGGTCATTTTAATAAATGAAACCTTCTCGTTCACTCTGTCGTAGTTGGCGATTACCGCTTTGCACAGACGCTTTGCTAGCTCTTGCTTAGGACAATCCGTTTCCCAACTTTTAGCGATATCACAAGGGCTGATCGTGTAGGATACCGCTACGTTTATCGTCTTAAATGCCCACCAACCAGCTCCAACAAGGTATGTCACTGAGACCCCAAAGGTCAGCAGGGAAAGGCTTGCCAAAAGCACATGGGTTTCGTTTCCCCTCAGCCCCGGAAGTAAGGACGTCAGAACAGGGATAAGTGCCGTAACTGCTGCAAGATAAATCCCTGCCTTAGTATCAGCGCCACGACGACGCTCTGACTCTGCATCGAATATTCGTCTGGACTCCTCTAGAGCTACATCGGCCTCTCTAGACCAGTCTCCCTCCTCCACCGCCTCGGCTAAACTCCTCATTAGTGTCTCTTGGCCATCCGAGTCGGCATTAGAAAGCTTCGGCCATAAATAGTTGGTTATCCTATCCACGAGCACCTTTCTCAAGTTCATCCACGATGGCTTCAGAGATACGATAACCTGTTACGTTCTCAATCCATGCCCATTGACCGTTAGGATTAATCTCCAGGAACCACAGTCGTTCAGCTTCATCGCAAATGAAATCAATTGCCCCAAAACGAAGATTCAAACGAGACAGGAGCTCTCGACACTGCTCCTGAACCGCCTCAGGTAGCTCAATGCGCTCATGCTTTAGATCGGGACGGCTACCCTGGCGCCAATCCACCTCAGTCTCTTGCCACTCCTGAGACCAGATAGCTGTTGCAAAAAGCCTATCTCCAACAGCGGTGACTCGAACGTCGTACTTCTTCCGAATCTCATGCTGCACAATGAACGGCGCAACTGAGATAGCAGCAGCGTCGGTGTCCTTGAGATCGCCCAGGCGAGTAGTGAATATCACGCGCTCCTGTTCCCCGGGAAGTAACGCCTGGCGCAGTGGCTTGCCAACGGTGGTGGCAGCAAGGTCGGCGACTTTTCTCACTGAGGCAATGTCATTCGTGGTTGCGGTCTCGGGAACATTAAAGCCTATCTCGTGTGCTAATAATAATTGCCTCGGCTTGTCTTCTGCGAGCCAGATATCCGTTGGGGCGTTAAGCCAGGCACCATCCAAGCGTGTGTACAGACTCTTTAAAAAACAGCTCCATTCGGCTTGAGCGTATGCCCTTTCTCCTGAATCACCTACCGATGTCGGTATTGAAGGCAGGCCTGGGCGGCGGAAGTAAGCCGCCGTAACTTGCTCGCCAGTAACGAGCCTACCATCGATTTCTATCGACCAGGCTCCTTTAGAGGCAGGAGACATTGTGCACAGCGCTTGTGGCAAATGTTCAGTATTCAAGCGGAAATAAGGAATTTTGCGGCGCTGTAGCTCAGCGACGACGTAGTCCATAGTGATGTCGCGCTGATTTGTTACCAGCAAGAGCATTGCAGTCCCTCGCTCAGTCCTCGTAGAAGCGCGCATCTAGGCCCATTGATGGTGCCGTATCGTCGCTCTCCAACTGGACTTTAGTCTTAGTGAGCAATTCAAGGGCGAAATTAACTGAGCCGGGGTCATCTTGCTCCGATATCGTATCGGTCTTACTTAGCAGCTCGAGCATCTGGTTCGGCCCGGCGAAGCTGTCGTCGTCACGTTCCGCCTGCTGATGGGTCTTCGTGATTGTCTCAAGCATAAAGGGGGCATCGTCACCATTTGCCTCGTTTTGACGGGCTCCTGTAAGTAGTTCGGTAAGGGTACATTTGGCGATAATAGGCCTCAGCCCTGAATCCGTCTCCACGACCCACATGTCTTTCTCTTTCGAGTAGTAACCTGGAATCCTAGAGTCGTCGCCCGTGCGTGGGACGGCTGAGTCAGCCAAAAATGGGGAGATTAGCGTCAGCTCCTGAATGGCACCCATGCTGGAAAACCTCCTGTATTCGTAGAAACAGCGAGAAATAACATTACCATCACGCAATAACAAAATGAACTAGATAATTTCAGGCTGCCGACATGAATGTCTTGAGACGTCAATCAGTCTTTGAGCTCTAACCCTGCTGTCTTCGGATCATACACGACCCTAGAAATTGACCCATCCCGAATCCGTTGTACAGCTTCATCAATCACATGCAACGGCACTAGAAACCATTCCCTGGGTTTGACTGGATGTCCGAATCTATCCTGGATAGTCAGTTCCAGTTGTGCCGGCGCGAAGATGCGATGGAAAAGCATTTCAAGTTTGTGTCGATTGATACCTGCAAGTTTGTAGGTCGCGACAATTTCAACTTCGGCCAAAAGGTATGTAGCATCGTGCTCGGCGTTTGCGATGCGAGACTCCACCTTGCCGCCAGTTACACCTATCTTGTGCACCAGGTTGCGGTGCTCCGATACAAATGGATGTTCGGACAGGCTGCGTAGTACATAAATCGTGCCGCTTTCTACATCATCATCACCCCAGGATTCGCTGAATAGCGGGCCTGCATCTGGGTCGGTAATGCGACGGCTGGCGTCGTCCTTATAAAGAGCCCTGACCAGTGAAAGTCGGAGCATGTTGCTTTCCGTGCCGTTTGAAAAAATTACCCTCAGTCGGGCGTCTTTCTTGCCTTGAGGGGAGTCGAATTCTTCGCCCTCGTCGGCTACATAGGCAGTCTGTCCGAGTAGAATAAACCACTGGTTCACCTCAATGGTGGCATTCTTGCCGAACGGACGGGTAGTTCGAGTACCGGCCTTTAGCTCATACTCCATCTGTTCAAAGAGCGGTTTGAAAGTTTCAAAGTCTTCACATGGCTCTCTGTTGGCAATTTCGTCAGCGACACGTTTTTCGGCGCTTGAGCGGACGTGTTTGAGTTCGGTTAATTCAGATGCTCCCAAAGCGCCTGCGAGTTCGGCGAGCAGGGCGTCGTCACTCATTGTCTCAATTGACTCTGAATCAGTCGTGCTCGGATCGCCCAATAAACCTTGATGATCAAGAGGTAGAACCAGAGTCCTACATTCTTGCAGCGCCCGAATACGGTCCAGTCGCACAGCATAGAGTCTCTCAAAAATGTCGTTGTCCTCACCGTGCTGTGGTGCGCGGCCGTGCTCATCTACAAAGCGTTGGATCTCCTCAAAGCCAGCAATGATTCGCTCGTCTTTCGCAGATAGACCTTTTTTCTTCTCTGGCTGAGCAAAGTCGTCTAGCTCGGCGCGCAGTTCATCCAGATCAGTCATATCGTCCCTCGTCTTTGAATCGGACGAATGCAGCCGCGCCTTCCGCCATGCGTTGCTCCCAGGCGTCGTGAGAGCTGATTGACGGCAGGCGTCCACGTTCCTTCTTGAACTTTACTGCACGCATGGCAAGCTCTTTAGCCTCGTCGGGAGATAAGGTCGTGCGCTTTCCGGAAATAGCTGCAGCCACTTGTTTCAAGCTGTCTTCACTCATGGTTTTGGCCAGAATAGCGTAGGCCTCGCTAAATGGGTTAATGCGATCAATCAGATCAATGTCCAGCTCACGGACATCCATCGCGAATTTACGTACGCCGGCTATCAATGCAGTATTGGGTTTGGGCTCATTGTTACCGATATCGATTTCGCGCTTGGCCTGTTGTATAAGGTTCAAGGCTGCAATGGCGTGCTGACGCACCGCTTCCTGATCCTGCTCGTCCAGGTTGGGATAGCGCTCCTTAATGATTTTGCCCATGCGCACCTGTGTCAGCTCTTCAGGTACGAGTTCTTCGTCGAAGAGCCCGCGTTCGATCGTAGTTTTATCCTGAACAAACCCGGCAATCACTTCGTTCAGGTCTTCTTGGCAGATTCGCGTGGCCTCTGCGCTCTTGGGTTCGGCAAGCCCTCGGATTTCTATCTGAAACTTGCCGGTTTTTTCGTTTACACCGACATTACATTTGTCGGGGTCATAGCCGCCTTCACCGTAATCGAAGCCTTCTTGCGGGCCGATGTCGGGATTCTTTGGTTTGAATTCGAAACGTGGCGCTAACACCTGCTCCATCAGCAGGCTGGCTGCGATAGCTTTCAAGGTATCATTGACGGCTTCAGTCACGGCCTGCTCAGCGGCATCCGGCTCGGCAATCAGATTGGTGAAGCGGGCCCGCGTCTTGCCCGGTGCATCTCGCGTTGCGCGGCCAATGATCTGGACGATCTCAGTCAGGCTGGATCGATAACCCACCGTTAATGCGTGTTCACACCAGATCCAGTCAAAGCCTTCTTTGGCCATACCCAGGGCAATGATGATGTCTACATAGTCGCGATTGTTTTTCTGCGCTGGATCTTTCAAGGCGCTTGAAACCCGATCCCGTTTTGTAGGGTCATCATCAACAAGGTCAGCAATCCTGAGCACTTTACCATTTGGCGTTTTTACTAGCTGGAAACCCGTAGCGGGATCTGCTCCCTGCCATTCACCCAGCTCTTCGATGATGTGTTCAACCTCGCGTATCTTGTCCTTTGTGCTCTCGCGTGAGTTGACGTTAGGAATATGAATAATTGTCTTTTCGGACGGATCTAACACTTTCAGTATGTCGTCGGCGTATGAACCGGAATAAAAGTAATAGCCGATATCGAGCTGCTTGAGGTACTCATACCCATTGAGCTGTTCATAATATGTGTAGGTCACGGTATCGAATAGGGATTCATCTTGAGGTGCCAGCACCGCTTCTGCGTCGCCACGGAAATACGAGCCTGTCATTGCAACAATGTGCACCTTATCACGGGCAATAAACTGCCCAAGGTGGGCACCCAACTTGTTGTCCGGATTGGCGGAGACATGATGGAACTCATCGACAGCGATCAGGCGATCATCGAAGGCTTCTACACCGAATTGATCAACCGCGAATCTGAACGTCGCATGAGTACAGACCAGAACTTTATCGTCAGAATCCAGGAAAGCAGCAACTGATTTCACTTTACCGCCATTGTCCGAACCGGGGGCGTTACAGAGGTTCCATTTGGGCTCTACATGCCAGTCGGCCCAGAACCCGTGCTTGCTGAGTGGCTCATCATTAAAGCTGGATCCAATAGACTTCTCCGGCACGACAATGATGGCCTGCTTGAGTCCCTGATTATGGATCTTGTCCAACGCGATGAACATTAGTGCCCGGCTTTTGCCAGATGCAGGCGGTGACTTGATCAGCAGATATTGTTCACCGCGCCGCTCATAGGCGCGTTCCTGCATGGGGCGCATGCCCAGAGCATTGGATTTAGTAGAAGCGCCGCTACTGGCGTATGTGACGGAAACTGAGGGTACATTCTTAGTCATTATTACATCTCGCATCACGGCTCATAGTGGCTCATAGTGGCTCATAGTGGCTCATTTACGTTCAGAGTGTAAAACGAGCCACGACGCTCGCCATGTTGGGTGAGTTTTCCTTCATTCCTCATCCGGGTTAGCAGCTTGGAAGCCTGATCTTTGCTCAAATAGCACAGTTCCATTACATCTCGTCGCTGGATGCGCCCATGGTGCTGGATATGGTTAATTATCAATTGTTCATGCTGCAACACACTAAGCCCAGCTTGGCGAGTATAAGCCACCTGCTCGCCCTTGGCCCGGTATACATCTGCCGATAGGGTGTAACTGCGGTTACGATTACTACCGTGGGGCTGAACCAGACCAGCTTCCACCAACTGCTCCAAAGTACGTCGGGTTTGAGTCACATCCCGGTGAATGTGCCGTGACAAGGCCTCACTATCAATGCGTTTCTGTTCCCGTAACGCAGCGAGAACAATCAGTGTATCAATGGGCAGAGGTGTGCCTCTCTGCTGATTCTCCTGTTCGACCACCAGCTTAAGGAACACTTCGTCTGCGGCTACGGTGGCTAAGCGCAGAATGACGCTACTTTGGTCAGTTCTGCTGTAGTCCGGCTCCGGCCGACCAAAGCGCAACATGCCACGATAAATCTTGTCTACCCCACGCCCCGAGCGCTCCACAATGCCTATGCGCTTCATGGCGTCAGCCAGGGCGCGATTACGAGGGCGAGGCTCGGTTGTCAAAAGATTACTGAGAGTCACCCCCTCTACAAGTCCGCCAGGATTGCTGATCGTCAGCCCATCATCACCCAGGCGAATATAGACAGCATTCATGAGATGATAATCACGATGCACCAGAGCATTGGCGATGGCCTCACGAAATGCACCCATATCAACCTTGGGTACAGGCACCCGGAACAAGCCAATCTGGATCTCACGTTCCGGGTTATATGGGCGAAAGTTGGTCTCTAGCCATTCCAGAGCCTTAAGTAGTGGGAAACTGCGAAATTCGTTAAAGCCAACTGACTCCCTCTCCAATACTTGGAAGGCAAACTCATGGGTGGGGACTTTCTCACGCAAAGCCGTTTCTCGGCCGATAACCAGCAAACCTGTCAGTGATGGTACGCGCTGGCCTGTCTCGTCGCGAGTGGTTAACCCAAGAGCCCCATCCAGCGCCTCATCATCTAACTCCAGCAACACACGGTCGCCGCCATACTGCCGCACGGTCTGGCGGAGACGTTCGCGCTCTAGTGGATCCAGGTCCTCCAAAGTCGCACCTGCAACCGGTTGGGCTGAGGCATCAAAGAGGCCGAAGTGAGATGACCGACTATTGCGCTCATGGGGCAGCATCGGAATGTTTTCTGGAGTGCCATCTTGCTTCAAGCGTCGGCGCAGATAAACGCCGGCAGTTGATGCTACGACTGAGCGGGATTTGGGGACCTCTATACAAGCGACTCTTACATGCGCCAAGTCATGTCGTGTGACACTCACGCCTAGCGAGGGTGACGTTCTGGCAGCTACGAGCCCAGGTAAGCCAGTTAGATCCTGATGCACCTTATGAAGGCCAGTAGGTGTGCCATCATCCTCAACACCCAACCACAGCTGCCCACCTTCTGTATTAGCAAGCCCGATCAATGCTTCGATCAGTTCATTGTCTGATAGGCTCTTACGGTCGCTTTTAAACTCTACCGTTAGAGATTCGACTGAGGGGAGGGGTAGATTATTGTTCATTTTGGTCTCAAAGTGTTCATTGAAACGAATCTAAAGAAAAGAGCATTGGCAACCTATGACCATTGAGTTCATGAGGCAAGTCGCGAAATTACATTCGTTTATGATCCACAGTTTCGCGCCACAAAACTAAGCTAGGGAGCAGCGCGCTCAGTTTGATATCGCCTGTTCCCAACAATTTTGCAAGAACGTTGCTTAGCGCATAATCCTCAGTCTCAGTTACTTCGGCTATGACTTCCTGAGTTCTGCGTGCAAGACTATTATTTTCATTCTGACCCACCCATTCAGCTGAATGCTTCCACCAATTCGCTGCAGCATTAACAATCGCTATGAATGTCATCTCTTCATAATAGCAAGGACCCAGCGTAAGAGCGCGTTCTTTACTAATGCCTGTCCGTGTAAGAGTATCAGTAATATTCTGCTGGTATGCGCAGAAGCCGATGCCGACAAAATATTCTCCACGATCTGTCAAGCCATCGGATTCAGGGTCTGCTGAATTCGACATACGGCGAACCGTATCGACAACTATATTATCTAGAGTGTTGAGCAATTCAGACAAATACTGGAGATCCTGATCTGCGTAGCCTTCTGAAACTCTCAAATACATATACAATTAACCTTACTTGTGTAGTGGTATCACACAAATTAAGACTTTAGCTATTTTACTTATTAGCTGCTTTTACAAACCAATCCGGAAAGTCCAAATCTTCTTTCTCATATATCTCTGCAGGGACACTCTGCCAGAAGGACACGATGGCATCCGAAAACTCCTGCAACTGTTTGTCAGTCACTAATAAATGTGAATCATCTATATGATCCAGGTATGAATATCCACTACCAATATTGCTTAGAGGGTGGGAAAAATACTCTCGATAGCGATGCTTCAGTTCGTTCAGTGAGTTGCCTTCCCCGTGCTTGTATACGTTGACAACCACGCGACAGGCGTCTAGCTTGGAGAAATAGCATTGGCTTTTAATCTCCCAACCAAGCCCCTCCAAGAAATTTATCAATTTACCGATGTCCACCGTCCAAATTTTGCTAGATACAGCGTCCCCACGGCACCAACGACTAATATCACCAACTAACCATTTACGAAAACGCTTGTCCCATTCATGATACATCCCAGCGACGACACTCAATTGTGTCCTTGTGCGCATAGCGTTGAGGAGCTCATAGAACTCAAGACCTGCGTCGTGAGCTGACTCAAGGAATGATGCTTCGTCGTGTCTGTCAGGGTCAAAGCGGTGACCATTTTTTTCGAGCCACTCAGCCGAAGCTCTGTTTGCCTCAGACTCAATATCATCAAACTGAGAGAGTAGCCGCTGTCTCGCCTGATCAACGTAGAAACGGTGCTCCGCTATTAGAGACTGTCGGAAAGGTTCGTACATTTGAAACAGAGAGTATTGTCTCATCACGATACTTTAGGGCCTGGCTTAGTATTCGCGGCAACGGCCTCCGTCTTTTTGGCATAAAGCTCAAATAACTTTTCCAATCGTTCGGTGTCGTTCTTGAAGCGACGGCCGATGTAAATACGCTCCAGAACCTCGTCATTCTGCTCGTGGGCGCGGCATAAATCGGCGGGCATTTTTTCAGGATCGTAAAGGTCCGCAATGGTGGCCGGGAAATGTGTTTCTCGTGCCAACAGTATATTTTCGGCGCAGCGGTTGAGGTCTGCTTTATTCTTCTCAGTTAGGGTTGGTACAGGGAATGTGTTCCAGCCAAGAGTATTTGAGTAGCGAAAATCGGTTTTGAGCTTTCCACATACCGTTCCTACCCATACTAGATGTAGCCTAGACGTAATAACGGCTAGAGCCCATAGAGGTGCATTGTAAACAGCAAAAGCGAGGTTCGATATTATGTTTCCTCTAGGTAATATCCCACATGGTAATACGGGACGCCTTTCAGATGATGCACTAGGGATAATGACGGTAATGTCGCATTCTTGATGAGGTCTGTAGACAAATTGATATGGATTGCATGCCTGCTCTACAGTCTCTTTTCTATCACTCTCTAGGCGAAATTTTCTAACGGCCTCGATTTTTTCTAAAATAGTTGGGTTGCTTGCGGCTTTTGCCTCATCACTAGGATTGATCCAAAGGCACCATCTCTGGATTCCGTTAATGTATTCCCTTGAACCAAGGTAATGATATATAAATCTTCCACATTCAGAATCAGCTGTTAAGATCTTTTCCTTCTCAGCCCCTGATACTACTAGGTTTCCTCCGTCAATCGGTTGATTCCCAAAAGTCATTTTAGGCAAATCAGAGATCGCTCTAGATGATTTCTCTACCTGAATGTTTTTCCCTGACACTAAGTATGCGTTAATGTTTTCCGATTCCTTAGCTATCAATTCGCCGCTCTCTCCAACAGAGAAAAGGAGTCGAGGTCTAGTTATCGAGTTTGATATACCGATAATTGCCACAGTGACGCCAGCATTATGACTGGCCAAATTAGCCCACTTAAACGACGTGTGAGCGAAGGCAATTTCGTGACCAGTCGCAAAAATCATTGGCCACAAAAGTGCTACCTGCCTTCCTTGGCAAATTGAATTTGTTGCCACAAATGCCGTAGCTGCATTCGTTCTAGTCCCATAGTCAGCAGCCTTCATGAACCATCCAGCAACATAATCCAAGGATTTCCACCCATTGAGGCGTCGTTCGAAAATAGCTTTGAGGTCTGCCTTTTGATCTTGAGATTGCCCTTGGCTACCTAAATAGGGAGGATTTCCGCATATATAGGTCTCCCCCCCTTCATTCTCAAAGTCAATCTGAGCTTGGTTGAGTGGTGACTGAAACAGGTCGTCCGCATGTAGCTTGACGCCGGTCCCCGTTGGAGGGCAAATGCTCAACCAGTTGAGGCGAAGAGCATTTCCGCAGGTAATCCAGTTCTGCGAATCCAAAGGCAGGAATTCCGCTAGCGCCAACTTTTTCCCGCGATACAGCAGGTCACACTGGTACTCTGCAATTATCAAAGCAAGCCGAGCGATCTCTGCTGAAAAGTCCCGCAGCTCGATGCCTCGGAAATTGGTCAGTGGAATATCAGTTGGGCGGCTTGCTTCGCCGCGGCGCTGATTGATCTCAGCCTCTATTGCTCGCATCTGTTTATAGGCGATTACCAAAAAATTCCCCGACCCGCAGGCAGGGTCGAATACACGAATCTTAGCCATGCGATTACGTAGGTTCAGCAGCTTGCGGGAGTTTTCGCCTGCCTCTTCCAGCTTCTGTCGAAGGTCATCTAGGAATAGTGGGTTCAGCACTTTCAGGATGTTGGGCACGCTGGTGTAGTGCATGCCCAAGGCGCCACGCTCATCGTCGTCCGCGACGGCCTGGATCATAGAGCCGAAAATATCCGGATTGATCTGAGTCCAGTCCAGGTTACCAATGTGTAGTAAGTAGGAGCGGGCTATCTTGCTGAAACGAGGGGCCTCGACGCTGCCGGAAAAGAGCCCCCCATTTACGTAGGGGAATTTGTCAGCCCAGCGCGGGATACCAGCCTCGGCGTGTTTTTCGCGCCGAGTGTTCATGGCACGGAAAATCGTGCTGATCACCTCATGGGTATTGGCCGAATCGCGGTCACTCATTTGAGAGACTGTGTCTGTAAATAGGCCGCTACCAGCAAAAATATCGGTATCTTCCGCGAAGAAGCAGAAAATCAGTCTAGCCATGAAGTGGTTCATTTCATGGCGCAGTTCTTCGGTACCCCAGTCTGGGTTATCTCTCAATAGCTCCACGTACAGCCGGTTAAGGCGGCTGGTTGCTCGAATATCAAAAGAGCTGTCTCGAAGCTGCTTGACCGTGGTAATGCCGGCCAATGGCAGGAAGAAGCCGAAATGGTCTGGAAAGGCCTCATAAGCGCAGGCGACAGTCTCACCGGTATCCAGGTCCTCTGCCTCAAAGGCCGCGCCATCAGTAGCCAGGATGTAGCGTGCCTTACCCTTTTTGGTCGCCGGGCTTCCCCGAAGTGCCGTCAGTGATTGGGCCACTTCACCGGCCTTAGCCACAACCATGTGGATATTGTTGGTCTGCAACACTCCGCCCAGGTCGGATTTGTTCGATGCGCCGGTTCGCAGCCTTTTGATCGTCGTGGGTTTGTTGCCGAAGGCCTCCAGAAAGGCATAAGGAAACTCATCCCGGTCAAAGGGCTGTAGAGCCAGTTCGGATATCGCGGCTTCGATTTCTACTGCGTTCATGCGGTGCCATTGTTATGGGCCGCCAGTCAGACGGCGAACTTTTATGTTTTAGTCGCACAGTATAACGCGTACAGACCTGTTCCGGGGTAGTCAGTGTGACTTCCCATTGCACCACATTAGTAGGTCGGATAGCAGCCAAAGGGTTCGGCCACCGACCCGCCGGCAGTCAGGCACCTTGCCGGCTTTATCCAGTCGCCACCAGGTGCTACGGCTGATGCCAGTGATCTGGCGTCGCTCCGATTCTTGGACAAGGCGCTCTTGCTCACCGTACAAATGAAGGATGTCTTTTGGGGTTGTGATACTGGTTTTCATCAAAATTCCTTATATTTCAGAAGTCGTTGCGTTTGGTGAGCCACAGATCTATCTCGCTGCGCTTGAAATACAACATTTTCCCGCGAGGCTTGAAAAACGGCACTTGCCGTTTGCTGGTCAGTTGGTACAGGTATTTCAGTGAAACACCAATGTACTCAGCGCATTCCCTGGCGGTCAGCACTGGTTTGCTAGCCAGGCGCATGCTCGCGACCAGACTTGTGACCTCATTGTGTTCGTTAATGTCCATATTTACCCCTTTTGTGCTGTTTGTTTCCGTTATGATTTGGTGGGAAAAGTGGGAAAAGTGGGAAAGTTCAGCTGTCATAGAAACCCATGCTTTGGAGGTCGATACAAAGCTTGTTCGCGTCGATGGCGAACATGCGCTGAGATTTGTCGTCGACAGTGACCTTAAACGTCCCACGTCTATGCTCGTTGGTATACAGCCAACCATGTCGTTCGAGCAGATTCAGTTCTGACCGAAACTGCTTGGACAGGCCAAGATCCGCTTTAAATTTTTCAGGGTGCACGCAGAGTAGTTCTAAGTTTCCGTGATTATGGAAAAATGCCGCACTGCCGTGATGGTTGCGACTACGCGCAATTGCCTGCCATTTACGAACTGAGGATGAGAGTCGAGAGAATATATTCGCATGCTCCAAATCCTGAGAGTGGCCTCGGTGCGCAAGCCAATCGTCGAAAATGGACTTAACACTCTTAATTGAATCAGCTGCTGTCCACGGTACCAGTGATCTGTCAGCTGCTAGTGCCAGTGCTGTAGCAATCAGGGCGAATCGCCGAATGCTTCGCCTGACTTGCGATCCTGTCTCCGGTTGGGTCCATGCCTCAGCAATTTCGGTTATCCGTGCGGCTATATTTGACTCTACGGAATTGTCGATGGTGATTGCTGTTAGCCAGGCGGGGAATAGTGTGCCGTAATGCTGACTGCTAACCTGCAGCAGGTGGTCTGCAAATTCTGACGCGCTCGAGAAACCGTGTAACTCATCGAACGCTCCGAATCGACGATGACATGGTATTTCCAGGAACCGTACCATCTGCCCCGCTTTAGCATCGCGCCCAATGTTATACAGCGACTCAGCAATACCGATCTCACCATTTGACAGAACCAGAGTGCGCCAATGTTGATTGCCGGCGAATTTGCCTTCAATCGTAGCTCTAAGTTTAGAGATGCCATTGCAGATCTGGTAGGTTGCTAGGTCGACGTCCTCCGAGCGCGCCATTCCGATCTCGTCTAGGGGTAACATCATGTCATTGTGGATGCTGGCGACAGCAGCTAATCCGTTTGCAGTGGCAGCCCAACTTCTTTGGAACGTACGATCAGAATAGACCGATGTAGCCAGCCTGAGCACGGTCGTTTTTCCTGTGGAGGACCCACCGACTATATGCGCCCCGCCCGATTCTATGCCTGACGCCCGGAGCAGTGGCGCCGCGAGCGCAACACCAACTGCGAACTGCAACATTGGATTGCCACGACACAGTTTACCAATTGAAGTTTGCCAGTCTTCTACGCAACCCCGACGTAGCAATGATGCTGTTATTCCCTGTTGAACGTGAATGGGCGAGGGCAGCTCCTTGCCATTACCAATCGACCAAGTCGGTGACACGAAAACATCATCGTGCCAGCCTGTAATCTCAGTTACTAACGCTGCCGGCGCACTGGTAATTTTTCTGCTCAGGTATTGCTGTAAGCCGCGTATTGGAGATCGATCCGTACTGATCAGCAGACCTTGGTCGAGCATTTCGGCGACTGCAACTATAAAAGCGTCTGTTAGCAAATGACGCGCCTTGCAAATGTAGCGAACAGTTTTGTCGTCCATGGTGTTCCACTCAAGTAGCACCCCGAAGCCGCTCTGTAGATCCGGATGGCGTACGCGCGCGACAACACGGACAACACTACATGCCCATTTTGACGTCTTGGCCCCATTTTTTTCTTCGATAAGATAAAGTCCGTCTTTTTTTTCGACTAACATTCGAATGTTGCTCCGTCAATCTGAGTCATCTATTTCTACAAGGACAGGTCAGTCAATATGCCGAAATGCAGACCGCCAATCGATGTCCTCGAGTCAGGAGTCCGCGGCACTCTAGGACGCCGAAAAATCCCTCCCAGTCCGTGCCCAAAATTTCGACTCCGTCCGTGGATGCGACGTGCGCGTCAAACAGGAAATCACAAAAATGGACGTCGGTAACACCGAGGTAGATTCTCAGACGCCGTGTGATTTCCTCAACGCTGTTGTCAGATACAAGGTAGTGCTCGTCGTCGATAACCTGAGCACTGTATCCGTCGGTTAGGATGTCTATCCCCGCGAGGGCCATTGACCTGAGCTCCGAGATCATATGTGAATAGTTGACTTCATTAGACTCCTGACATTCCGAATCGTCTCGTAGCGTGGACAGGCTGTCCTGCATCCGATCTTTGAACGATTGTGCTAGAGCTGCGAGTTCGGTGCTATTTGTTTGCATAGATCTTCTCCTGATTGTTGTTTGACTCTTGTGGTGGTTTTGGTGGTAACGTTGGCCGGTTCAGCCAGATCCATAAAATTCGGGTTGCATAGTAGTAGTCGCGCACTGTGGACGGAGCTAGATCAGTTCGCTTCGCGTAGAATCGAACAACATGAGCTTTGCCAACTTGGTGAGGTGAAGTGATACCCTCATCAACCGCGATGCATAGCAACATTGATAGAATTCGGCGTGTTGTCGCACGACGGGACTTTTTACCGCCATGTCGCACATAGGTGTAAGACTGCTCGCGTACCCACTGTCGAATCCTATGGCTCACAATGGACTCCTTCTAGTCATCCCAGGTAGTTGTTAGTGATGCTAAATCTTGAGTGTCCGAGCTCCCTTGAAACCTTCTCTCTGGCGCGACGATCCCGTTTGCTAGCCTCGTCGACAGAGACACCAAGCTTATCTGACAGGTAGGCGATATGGGCATTGCCACGGCTGACTCCTGAAACGACTGGACAATCTGCACCGACGATTTCGCGATAACGGCGCTGTGCATACCAGTGTCGCTCGCCATGGAATCGAATGCCCGCGCGTCGCGCCTCTATATAGGCGAACTCCCGAAATTGCCGATAAGACATCTCCGCCGGAATCATGCTACGGCCACGTTGCACCTGGGCCGCGTCGCGCAGCGCCTGCATTTGTCGTTCATTGGTGATAGGTACGATTCGATCCAACCCCCCTTTGGTGCCATCTACCACCTCGATTTCGGCATCGCTCTGTGCCTGCCGTAGAGCGAGTATGGCATGCAATTTTGCCGATTCCTCGAACCGCAAACCGAGCTCCCGCTGCAGACAGATCATTGCGGCAATGGGTTGCGGCAATTCCTGAAGCGCGTTTTCGTGCTCACTGTCAGAAATTGCCTTGTTGGTTTCGGCTATAGAATGTCGGCGAGGAATCAGTGCCTCGTGCACTGCAGAGACGTAGCAATAACGGTCGCCACGAATGATTTCCATAACTCGGTTGACTGCTGACAGGTAATTCTGAGCAGTGGCGGGCGACATCGCACCCGATTGACACTGCTCATAGAGGTGTACACCGTAGCGTTGGACCATAGAGCGATCAATTTCGTGTAACGACGCATAGCCAATTTCCTGCTCTAGAAAATCGCAGAATCGGCGCCATCTGTATGCCATAGTCGCGATGGATGAGAAACTCAACATCGCGCTGGTCAATGCGAATTTTCCGGATTTCCGAATATCCCTCGATCCAAAATTGTTAGCCATGTTTTACTCCGAGTTTCAAAAGGTTCCAGGCCGGTTCGCATAAATATTGTTGAGTGTTGCGCGTTTTTTCATCAGCTACGCGTGCTGAGGCCTGTGTTATGCAGAGGCTGTCTGCGACAGCGGCACAGTCTGGTGCCGACAGAATGTATTTTGATTCCAGGGGCTATAGGGCGAACGATCCGTACAGCGGACATCTGCGGGGCAGATAGCCGTAGTTTCGGCGCAGGGGAATCGGGATAGGAAGGAGTTTTCGTTTAATTTCGTTGAACGAAAAATTTCCTATCTGATTGAAAGAGATCTGAAAAAATCAGATTTTTAGAGAGCGTCTCTGTGTAAAGACGTTTTCGAATCGCAAAAAAATGACATCAGTCACGCCTGGCTGGGCGCCTGAGTTAGTCAAATAGGTTCGCTATTAGGATCGAGAATTAGTATTCACATGCGCGTAAAAACTCGATGCGCATAATCGTGGCGTTACTAAATAATCTCTTATATGGAGGGCAACAAATTTGTGAAATTTGATTGCGGATTAAAATGCTATTTTAGGCTAGCTACCTGATGTACGCGCAATTGCGGGCCATGTGTAATTACTATGCCAACGGCGCAAATGGTCTGTCAACCATTTTTTTCACTAGTTGCCAATTTGTTTCGTTATACGATTCTTTTCCCACTTTTCCCACTTTTCCCACTGCGATTGCCCGGTCAATTCCAGCCAGGCTACAGCAGCTCGTACACATAATCGGCAACCTGTTGGTGTGCTATTTTGCGCTCACTCAGATAGTCATGCCGGTCGTAGATACCGATCACGCCCTGCAATTTGTGATTCAGACATCGCTCAGCAACATGTGGATGAACCTGTAGTTTAGACAACAAACTGCGAAAAGTCCTACGCAAATCGTGGATAGTAAAGTGCTCGATTTCCCCCATCCGGTTTGGTGGTTGAATTTTGCGGCCGGCCTCACGCCCAAACAGTTTGCTGATTGCTCTGTTAAGCGTGTCAGGGCCCATGTGAGGAATTTTGCTGCTGCGCCGCGCTGGGAAAACAAACTCAGATCCGAAGGATCTGTCGTGAAGTTCCTGCAACCATGAAACAGCTTGGGTAGGCAGAGGGATAGTAATAGCGGAGCCAGTTTTTGATCGGCTGGCTGGTAGGTGCCAAAGTTGGTCCTCCAGCTCGAATTCTGACCACATCGCTTCACATAGCTCAGATTTTCGAACCCCCAAAACCAGAAACAAGCAGCAACACAAATAATTGTCGCGACCGAAACTTGCTCTGTGTTCTCGAAAAACTGCAAACACTGATTTTATTTCTGCAGGCGACAGATGCCGTCGGCGGGAGTTCTCAATGCCGCCAGCATCATTGACTGTGAATGGCGTTGCAGGGTTGTGAGAAACGAGCCCGAGTTTAATGGCATGACGAAACAATTGTTTTGTGTAACCGAGCACATCATTTGCGACGGTTGGGCGGCCACTGGCATTAACTCGTTGAATAATCTCCCGGATGTCCAAAGAGCTTACGCCCTGGATTCGCATACGCCCGATCACCGGGGCGATGTCGTTTTCAAATAACCGTTTTGGGATCTGTGGATGTTTCAATCGCGGCTTGATGTCGTTGGTGTACCAGTCCGCGAATAAATCCTCGACGCTCTGAATGCCCGTCCATTCAGCTCGTTGCCTGGCCACGATTGGATCGGTACCACCCCGCACATGTCGTTTTTGTAGCTCAGCCTCTGATCGTGCGTCAGCAAGTGTCAAATCCGACGTTTTGCCGATAGTCATTTGTCGGCGTTTACCAAGGGCGGTATATCGCAGCGCCCAATACGCCTCGCCGACCTCTGGCACGACGAGGTAAAGTCCGCGCCCATCCGCTTTTCTCACCGGCATACCGGCGCTGACTATGGATTTAACCTGTTTTGCCGTTAATGACCCCATTACGATCCCTTCAAATAGTACTCACCATTTGTAGTTATTGTAACTGCAAGGTAGTCACCAGTTAACTCACCATGAGATTGGCACAGCCTGAGCTTCACTGAAACGACATGAAACAAAATAACTATTAAATATCAGCAATATATGAGGTAAATGGGTAGTATAGTGAGTCAAGATAAACTTACTCAATATTCTGGATCTGCTCGCGCATCTGTTCGATCAGTACCTTCAGTTCCACCGCATTCAGCGTGGTTTCGGCCACAATTGACTTGGATGACAGGGTGTTCGCCTCGCGGTTGAGCTCCTGCATCAGAAAATCCAGGCGCCGGCCGATGGGCTCTTTGCGGCCCAGCACGCGCTCCACTTCAGCCAGGTGGGTATCCAGGCGATCGAGTTCCTCATCCACATCGGCCTTCTGGGCCAGCAGCACGGTTTCCTGTTCCAGGCGTGCTGGGTCGAGTTCCGTCTTGAAGGCATCAAGACGGCTGCGGATGTTGTCCTGCTGTCGCTGCAGAATCTCCGGCAGCCGTTCTCGCAGTGAGCTGACAATCTCGGCGATGGCAGTCAGGCGCTGGCGAATCAGTCTGGCCAGCTCGTCGCCTTCACGCTGCCGCGCTTCGTTAAAATCGGTCAGGGTCTCCTGCAACAGCGCCAGTGCATCGCTTTGCATGCTGTCGGCATCCAGCTCATGTTCCTGCATCACACCCGGCCAGCGCAGGATGTCCGCGACTGTCAGTGGGCGTGCATCGCTGATGACGGCACTGACCTGATCGCTCAGGGATTTGAGATGCTGGACACGCTCAGTATTAAGGGCCTCCTGCACGGAGACATCCTCGCGCATCTGGTAGCGCAGCGCGCAATCTACCTTGCCGCGCGCGATCGCCTTGCGCAGGGCGTCCCGTACACCGGGCTCAAGCGACTTGAATATCTCCGGTATGCGCAGGCCCGGTTCCAGGTAGCGATGATTGACGGAACGTATCTCCCAGCTCAGCGTGCCCCAGTCATATTCTTTTTGCTTCCTGGCGAAAGCCGTCATGCTGGCTACCATAGTGTCCCCTTTGTTCCTGTGCGTGTTGCTGCTGTGTGCGAGCAGATTTACATCTGTCGTAAACGATCAAGTGTAACCCAATCGCACAAAGATCGACGAGTGCAATGCCGGGGGGAATGCGGGATAATCACAGGCCGAACATTCATCAGTATTTTGAGGTTACATGTCTGACACTATCCAGAATTCCGTTATCCGTCCCAGTCAGCGCGCTGCCGACCAGCTTCGCGAAATCCGCCTGACCCGCCGCTATACCAAACACGCCGAAGGCTCGGTGCTGGTTGAGTTTGGTGACACCAAGGTCATCTGTACCGCCAGTGTGGAGGAGGGAGTTCCGCGATTTCTGAAGGGAAGTGGCCAGGGTTGGGTTACTGCGGAATACGGCATGCTGCCGCGCTCCACCGGTTCACGGATGGATCGCGAGGCGGCACGTGGCAAGCAGAGCGGTCGCACACAGGAAATTCAGCGCCTTATTGGTCGCTCACTGCGAGCCGCTCTGGACATGTCACTGCTTGGCGAAAATACCATCAAACTGGATTGTGACGTGATTCAGGCCGATGGTGGCACACGTACGGCTTCCATCACGGGTGGCTGTGTGGCATTGCACGATGCAATCACTTTCATGCTTGAGAAAAAACTGATCAAGCAGAACCCGATCAAGCAGTTGATTGGCTCGGTTTCGGTTGGCATGTATCAGGGGATGCCTGTGCTGGATCTGGATTACGCTGAAGATTCAAACGCCGAGACCGATATGAATGTTGTAATGAACGATGCAGGACGCTTTATCGAAGTACAGGGGACCGCCGAAGACGGCGATTATGACTTTGAACAATTACAGCAGATGATCGGCCTGGCGCAAAAAGGAATTGCCGAATTGATTGTGAAGCAAAAGCAGGCGCTGGGGCTGGCATGAGCGACACACACGAGGAACAGGAGATGACTCTGAAACCGTATCAAATGCGTTTTCTGGAGTACGCGATAGAGCATAACATCCTGAAGTTCGGAGAGTTCACGCTTAAGTCCGGGCGAGTGAGCCCTTACTTTTTTAATGCGGGTCTGTTCAATACCGGTGAGGCACTGGCCTTTATAGGAAGCTGCTACGCAAGCATGCTGGCCAGTTGTGGCCTTGACTATGACCTGTTGTTTGGGCCGGCCTACAAGGGCATTCCGCTGGTCTCAGTGTCGGCAGCGGCCCTGGCATCCGAGCATGGCATCAACAAGCCCTACAGCTTTAACCGCAAAGAGGCTAAAGCTCACGGTGAAGGCGGCAACATCGTTGGATCACCGCTGCAGGGCAGAGTAATGATAGTTGATGATGTGATTACCGCCGGGACGGCGATTCGCGAAGTCATGACCATGATCAGACAGGCAGATGCCAAACCGGCCGGCATTCTGGTTGCCCTGGACAGGCAGGAGCGCGGCCAGGGCGAACTGTCGGCCATTCAGGAAATCGAGAAGGAATATCATGTTCCGGTGATGAGTCTGATCAATCTGAACCAGATCATGGATTTTCTGCGTTATCAGGACGAAGAAGAGCTCAAGGCCTTCCTGCCGGCTATTCGCAACTACCGCCAGCGCTACGGGGTGTAACGCTGGCGCGGGCTGGTATTCTAGAAGTTGTATGGGCTGGGATTGGCAGTGGCCTCATTAAACGGCTGCAGCAGGTTCTGCTGCAGGTAGTGCCACTGCTCGTCCCAGTGCTCAGTCGGCTTGCGGCTGAATTCGCTGCGAACAAACTGGACCAGGCGGCCTTCAGCGGCGGACAGCAGCAGGTTTGCCAGAACCGCAGGTGAGACCGGCGGTTTAAGATTCTCGCGAATCTGCGCTTCCCGCAATACCTGCTTGAGCTGCGCTTCCAGCCGGTCAAACAACTGGCTGATGCGTGCTCTGAGCCGATCTGTTTCTCCAGTCAATGCGTCTCCGACCAGCAGCCGGGTCATCCCTGGATTCTTTTCCGCAAACGTCACCAGCAGGGTCAGAATCTTCTCGCAGCGCTCAGCGGTAGTCAGTTCGTCCTGCAGGATGCGGCTGATGCGTGTGAACAGCGTGTCTTCAATAAACTTGATAAGCCCTTCAAACATGCGCGCCTTGCTGGGAAAGTGCCGGTAAAGCGCGGCCTCGGAAACGCCCACCTCTCTCGCCAGAGCTGCTGTGGTAATGCGGGCGCCAGGGCCTGACTCCAGCATTTGCGCCAGAGACTGCAGAATCTGTTCCTTGCGGGATGTTTTTTTGGCAGCTCTGGAGCCGGCGTCTCTGGTCTGCGCAGCGGGTGTATTCATCAGGCAGATTCTCCTGTGGTGCGCGTGTTGCTGATCAATGTACCCACGCCAGTGTGCGTGAATATCTCCAGCAATACTGCGTGCTCAACCCGACCATCAATGATGTGCGCGCTACGCACGCCATGGTTCACTGCCTCTAGCGCACAGTTGATCTTTGGCAGCATGCCGCCGTAGATCGTGCCATCGGAAATCAGCTCATCCACCTGGGCGGTTGTCAGCCCGGTGAGAACATTGCCCTTTTTGTCCATGACGCCGGAAATATTGGTCAACAGCATCAATTTCTCGGCGTTCAGCACTTTGGCAATTTCACCTGCGACTGTATCGGCGTTGATATTGTAGGTGGCGCCGCTGTCATCAACACCAATAGGTGCGATCACCGGAATGAAATCACTGTGCTCCATCATGCGCAGTACTTCGGTATTGATGCGCGTGACCTTGCCTACCTGGCCCAGGTCCAGCAGCTTGTCGGCCTGGCCGTTGTCACCGGCTTTTTTCTTGAGCAGCTTTTCGGCGCGGATCAGGTTGCCATCCTTGCCGGTGATGCCGATGGCTTTGCCACCGTTCTTGTTCAGCAGAGCCACAATTTCCTGGTTCACAAGGCCGCCAAGCACCATCTCCACCACATCCATGGTCTGGCTGTCGGTGACACGCTGGCCCTCGATAAATTCGGACTGAATGTTGAGCCGCTCGAGTAACGAACCGATCTGCGGACCGCCACCGTGAACGACCACTGGATTCATGCCAACCAGCTTCATCAGCACGATGTCGCGAGCAAAACTGTTTTTCAGGGTTTCGTCAGTCATTGCGTTGCCGCCGTACTTTACGACGATGGTGCTGCCAGTGAACTGTTGAATGTAGGGCAGTGATTCAGTCAGTACGTTGGCAATATTCTTGGCGGCTGCTAGGTCCAGGGGCATCAGAAATTCCACTCAATTCGTTGGATTACAAGAGTTTGGCAGTATATAACGACTTACTGCGTTTTAAAAATCAGGCTGTCTGTCAGCGATGGTCAGGAGCGGGAATTCCAGGATAGGGTCAACTCGCTGCAGCAGGGCCCGGAATTCACCCTGAATGCGCTGCATGACATCTTCTGTCTCGGCCTCAAAGCGCAGCAGCAGGGCGGGCGTGGTGTTGGAAGCGCGAACCAGCCCCCAGCCCCGATCAAAGTCAGCCCGAATGCCATCAAGCCGGTTTACACGCGCTCCAGGAAAATCCGCCAGCCGTTCAAGACGGGCCATCAGTTCGAATTTGTGAGACTCATCGACCTCAATTCTGATTTCCGGGGTCACCAGGCTGGTAGGCAGGGACTGCAACAGCGCATCCGATGTAGCAGTACCCGCGGCCAGGATTTCCATAAATCTTGCTGCGGTGTAGAGACCATCGTCGTATCCGAACCATCGGTCCTTTATGAACACATGGGCCGAAAACTCGCCGCCCACAACCGCGCCAGTCTCCTGCATCCTGTGTTTCATGAAAGAGTGGCCGCTGCGGCTCATCACCGGTTCGCCACCACAGTGCTGAATGCGATTGATCAGCAGGCTGCTGCATTTTACATCAAACACCACGCTGGGCTTGCGGTCTTCGGCGGCCGCGCAATAGCCGGGCACAATATGATCGACCAGTAACATCAACAGGCGATCCGTGTCCATGACCCGGCCCTGATCAGTGACCAGAACCACCCGGTCACCATCGCCGTCCAGAGCAACTCCCAGATCTGCTGAGTGAGTCTTCACTTGCGCCACCAGGTCTTTTAAATTGCCGTTGATGGTTGGGTCCGGGTGGTGGTTTGGGAAGGTGCCATCCAGCTGGCAGTACAGCTCAATGACCTCACAACCAAGGGCTCGATACAGCGAGGGGGCGACCAGGCCCGGTACTGCATTTCCACAATCAACAACCACACGCAGGGGCCGCTTGAGCTTTATGTCCTGACAGATACGATCGATATACGCTGGCATGATGTCCAGCACGCGCCGGGACCCTCGCGGCAGATTGGACCCACGCACCTTGTCGGGTCGTCTGGCGAGAAAGTTGGCCTGCTCGCGAATGCCCTGTATCTCCTCAGGGTTCAGACAGCTGCGATCACGCACGATCTTGATACCATTATAGTCCGCCGGATTGTGGCTGGCAGTCAGCATCACGCCGGAATGGCAATCGGTGGTGTGGGTCGCGAAATACAGCAATGGTGTGGGTATGGTGCCAAGATCAATGATGTGGCATCCGCTGTCGAGGATGCCCTCGCTGAGGGCTGCGGACAGGATCGGGCTGGACAGGCGGCCGTCGGCGCCAAACAGGATTTCGTTGTGACCATTGCTTTGCGCCAGATAACCAATAGCCTGGCCGATGACACGAATATTTTCTTTTGTCAGATCACGGCCAACGATGCCACGAATATCGTATGCCCGAAACATTCTGTCGGGTAACACACAGCTGCCTGATTCCTGTGCCATGTCAGACTGCTGTGCCTGCTTTTGTAGTGGCATCCAGCCGCTCCTTGATCAACGCAAGCATGTGCCTTGCTATCAGGTGCTTGTTGCCCGGTCCCAGTGAGTGCTGGTTTGTCCCATCGTCAGCGGGCCATAGGGCTGTCGCCGCAATGGAGTCGCTATTGAAGGTCGCGGTGGCGTCATTGGCAAACAGCAGGTCCAGCTTTTTGCGCTTCAGTTTGTCTTCCCCGTGCTCGAGCAGCTGCTGAGTTTCGGCGGCAAACCCCACCATAAACGGACGGGTCTCAAGTGCGGCAATCGTGCTGATGATGTCTGGATTGCGGACCAGCTCCAGTTGCAGCGTATCTGCGTTTTTCTTGATTTTGTGTGGTTGCTGTTTGGCTACCCGGTAATCGGCGACAGCTGCCACACCTATAAACACATCAGTTTCAGTTGCGGCTGCCAGTGATGCATCCAGCATCTGCCGGGCGCTGACAACGTTGACGACTTGCGCACGCTCGGGCGGGGCGAGGGTCACCGGCCCACTGATCAGTGTGACGCGCGCACCCAACTGAATTGCCTCGGTGGCCAGTGCATAGGCCATTTTCCCGGAGCTGTGATTGCTGATGAATCTGACAGGGTCGATGGCTTCTCGCGTTGGACCAGCAGTAATGGTCAGATGCAGACCACTGAGTATGCCTGTGTCGAACAGTTCCGCGCAGGCTGTCGCCAGGTCGACTGGCTCCAGCATCCTGCCGGGACCCACATCGCCGCAGGCCTGAGATCCGGCGGCAGGCCCGAGTACCGTATATCCACGTTGCGTCAGCGTGGCCAGGTTGTCCTGGGTAGCCTGATTAAGCCACATGCCCTGATTCATGGCGGGTGCGACAGCAATCGGCGCCTTGCTCGCCAGTAACAGCGTGGTGAGCAGGTCATCGGCGTGTCCGCGTGTGGCTCGCGCCAGGAAATCAGCGCTGGCCGGAGCGACCAGAATGAGATCAGGCCAGCGTGCCAGTTCGATATGGCCCATGCCAGCCTCGGCGTCGGCATCCAGCAGATCCAGGTGAACACGGTGGCCTGAAAGCGCCTGCATGGTCAGCGGCGTGATGAACTCGGTGGCAGCCCGCGTCATGACGACGCGCACTTCGGCGCCGGCCTTGGTGAACAATCGCGTCAGCTCCGCGCATTTATAGGCAGCTATACCGCCCGTCAGTCCAAGCAGGATGCGCTTGTTGGCCAGCGTTGCCAGCGGGTTTTTCAGCATAGCCGATTTCCATTCGCGGAGAGTATGAGGTGCATTCTATGCAAGCGGGCACCCCAGCGGCAAGGCGAGCGCGAAACCGGGGTGCTATAACCCTAGGGTGGTGACATCGCAACGCACATTTTCCAGGGACAGGAGAAAAGGACAACGTGGGAATCAAGGACTGGCCCGCTGGCGAGCGGCCACGGGAAAAACTATTGGCGGATGGCCCCTCCGGTCTGTCAGATGCGGAGCTGTTGGCCGTGCTGCTGCGAACCGGTACACGGGGACAAACAGCGCTCGATGTAGCCAGGCGACTGCTGGTTGAGTTTGGCAGTCTGTCGGCGATCCTGACGGCCACGCTGGATGAGTTTTGCAGCAGTGATGGCCTGGGGCCAGGCAAATACGGGCAGTTTCAGGCTGTTCTGGAGCTGGCGCGACGCTATATGGCAGAGCGGCTGATGGAAGCCGACGCCCTGACCAATTCAGAATTGACGCGCGATTATCTTCGGGCCAGGATGCGCGACTACCCGCATGAGGTTTTTGCATGCCTTTATCTGGATAATCAGCATCGCGTGACGGCAATGGAAGAGCTGTTTAAAGGCACTATCGATGGGGCTGCAGTCTATCCGCGTGAGGTGGTCAAACGCTGTCTGCACAATAACGCCGCAGCGGTCATATTCGCTCATAACCACCCCTCTGGCCTGGCGGAACCTAGCCAGGCGGACATTGCCATCACCAATCGACTGAAGCTGGCGCTAAACACCATTGATGTCCGGGTGCTCGATCATGTTGTGGTAGGTCGCGGGGAGGTTGTCTCATTCGCAGAGAGAGGGCTGCTGTGACGATGCTGCTGTCGCTAGAAATAGCCGAAATAAGTTGCCTTTGAGTAGCCGTTTTGGTATAAATCGCGGCTCAA
This sequence comes from Gammaproteobacteria bacterium, assembly GCA_002706685.1. Classification (GTDB taxonomy): domain Bacteria; phylum Pseudomonadota; class Gammaproteobacteria; order Pseudomonadales; family Pseudohongiellaceae; genus Pseudohongiella. Next base: position 25,527 of record PALV01000011.1, read on the forward strand.
ATTTTTCTGCACGGGTTTGTAACGAGGCAAGATCATGTCCAACGTATGTATGGTAACCGGCAAAAAGCCGATTACAGGCAACAATGTTTCTCACGCGCACAACAAGACACGTCGTCGTTTTGTGCCAAATATCCAGACACACCGTTTCTGGGTTGAGTCCGAGAAGCGTTTTGTGAAACTGAAAGTATCAACCAAAGGTATGCGTACTATCGACAAGAAGGGCATCGATGCCGTTCTGACCGATATCCGTGCCAATGGCGTTAAAATTTAAACATTTCCGGATTCAGGTGGTAATCAGCCATGCGCGATAAAATCAAACTGGTTTCTTCTGCAGGTACCGGTCACTTCTATACAACTGACAAGAACAAGCGTACTACGCCAGACAAGATCGAAATCAAAAAATTCGATCCAGTAGTTCGCAAGCACGTCATGTACAAAGAAGCCAAGATCAAGTAATACCTTTGCCGTCGCGTCCTGCGACGGGCAGCAATCAACCGCTGCGAAGGCCTCCGTTACAAAAACACCCGGTCGACATCATGTCTACCGGGTGTTCCCGTTTCTGGACCACAAGAGGTCAATCGACGCCATTCGTGCGGCGATAAATCTGCTTACTTCTGTTTGCTGAGAGATTTGGCCAGCTTCTGCGTTGCTGCGGCCAGCTTCGGATCGCTGACAAATTCCTTTTTCAGCTTGCCAACGGTCGTTGACACAGTGCCGTAGCGCTTCAGCTTGAACAGTTTGGCGATTGCCTGCAGTGTTGAGGCTGACAGTTCCTGGCACAGGTACATGGCGACCCAGCGCGGAACGTTTTTGGATCCAGGGCCTCTGGCTGCCTGATAGATGCTGTCTTCGGTCACCTTGAAGTGCTTGGCAACTGCCGTCACGATCTGCTTGCAGCTAGGTCGCCACTTGGCATTCACCCCTCTGGATACTCCGCGGGCTTTGGTGGCACTGCGTTTGCTGGCGGCAAATTTGCGGAATTTCTCATCGCCCATGACGGATGACAGATTCTTCTTGCCGTAGAAGTGGGCCATCTCCTCGTCGACGCCCTCGTCAACATAGGCCGCATAACGCTGGAAGCGGCGATTGGCCGGACCATCCAGCTGCCCCAGCGCTTCATCGCGCACCAGCCAGACAGGCGGTTTTACTTTATTTGTATAAGCCGGGTAGCTGGTCCAGTCATTTTTCTCCAGATCCTGTTTGCGCACCCCCAGGTGAATATACCGGGTCAGTGGCAGCAGGTACTTGTCGGCCTGCACCAGTACAGCTTTGTAGCGACCTTTGAACAGCGAGCCGTCCGAGCGTTTCATGCGCTGGTAGCTTTGTGTGTAAAGGCCGTCGATCTGCCGCATGAAGCGGCTGAGGTTGCCCTCGGGAGTTTTTATCAGAAGATGGTACTGATCCTTCAGCAGTGCGTAGGCGTGAACCTGCACGTTCAAGCGCTGGCAGGTTTCCTCCAGTGCTTGCAGAAACGCCTCATAGTAGCGTGCTGACGGGAAGACACGCTGGCCTTCCAGCGCTACATTAGAGACGTGATAAACTGCATCCGGATACTCGATTCGAAGTGGTCGTGCCATGGCCTGAGTTCCTTTTTTGCTTACGTTCTGTAGTTTTATTCTTCTTTATTAAATACAGTTGACCCCACTAACAGGTCAAATAGTGAACCACATTGACGCGTAAGGTCAACAGCAATTCCCCGGTTTGCCTCGCAGCTAAAGCTCCACTCGGCGCACGGACAGGCAACGAGGCTATTTGTGTGGCACCTCAGCCAGCGTGATTGCACGCTTGGGGCCAGGTAATCCCTCAATGCTAAGGCTGTGATCCTTAGGGTCCAGTCCATCAACCAGCGACTGGAATGGCATCCAGTCAGTGGTGCGCTGCTCCTGCGCAGAGGTCACATTAACATCTACAGTTCGAACGTTAACGAAGCCACAGCGCCTCAGCCAGCTCTCCGTAGTGGCTACAGAAGGCAGAAACCACACATTATTCATGCGACAGTAGCGATCGGGCGGGGTTAACGCATAACCTTCCGGGCCATCCGCTATCAGGGTTTCAAGCACCAGTTCTCCGCCTGGGCGCAGGCTGTCGAACAATTGAAACAAATGGTCCAGAGGTGAGCGGCGGTGGTACAACACGCCCATGGAGAAAACAGTGTCGAAGACAGCACTTTTGTCGGGGAACTGATCAAGCGTGACAGGTACCACAAAGACGGGCAGATCACGCAGAAAGTGCTGGATCAAACGGTACTGAAAAAAGTAGGCAGGGTGCGGGTCAACACCCAGCACCATCCTGGCGCCTTCGCCCAGAGCGCGATAACAGTGATAGGCGTTGCCACAGCCAACATCCATCACGCGACGACCGGCAAGAGGCGCTATATGGGGCAGCAAGCGGTCCCACTTCATGTCGGAGCGCCATTCACTGTCTATCTCAACGCCAAACAGAGACCAGGGGCCTTTGCGCCATGGTATCTGTGTCCTGGCGGCTTCCAGAATCGTCTGATACTGCGAGTCGCTGCAGTCGGAGCGGTCGCCGATGCGCACACCGTGCTTCAGATCCAGCACAGAGCGCTTTACATCAGGCAGCGCGTCGTACATGGCGAGCCATTTATCGGTCAGACCATGTCCGCGTGAATACAGGTATTCCTCGCTGGCATAGCCGGAAATATCCTCCAGCGGAGTGCCCTTCAGCAGTTCCCGCAGTCGTTGGTCAGCTGTGGTATCTCGCATCAGCGTACAGCCACCATGGAACAGAAGTTAAAGCACTGAAACCAGACATCACAGGACTGAAAGCCGGCTGTCTGAAGGCGGGCTTTATGTGCGTCGATGGTCTCGGGGATCAGCACATTCTCCAGCGCTGCGCGCTTTTGGGCGACTTCCATTTCAGAATAGCCCTGTGCCTGTTTGAACTGATGGTACAGATCAACAAACAGATCATTCATGTCATCATCGGCGAACCGAATCTTTTCTGACAGAATGAGTATGCCGCCAGGAGCCATTCCATCAGCAATCTTCTGTATCAGCGCCTGACGTTTTTGAGGGGCTATGAACTGCAGCGTAAAGTTCAGTACAACCACCGATGCATTGATGATCTCCGACTCGCACACATCTTCGCACAGTACACGTATCGGCAGTCCCTGATGCTCGCCTGTCTGCACCATGGTGTTGAGCCGCGTTACCATGGCCTCGGAGTTATCAATGGCGAGCAGCTCGTAATCTTTATGTTCAAGCTGATGTGCCATCGCCAGACTGGCGCCGCCAAGCGAGCAGCCCAGGTCATAGATCCGGGTGCCAGGTCTGCAATAGCGGGCCGCCAGTACGCCGATCATCGACAGAATGGTCGCATAACCTGGCACCGAGCGATTGATCATGTCGGTGAACACCGAAGCGACTTTTTCGTCGAAAACAAAATCGCTGCGCTGTTGTGGGCTGGCAAATATGTTATCGCGCAGTGGGGGCGTGTGCGTCGACTTGCTCATGCGGCTCTTCCGTATAACTAGTCAGCAGGGACGTGTTGATGTCCGGCGTCGCGCAGGGACTGGCGAATACGAGCGGCCGTCAGGCGTTGGGCCTCTTCGTCACGCTCTTGTGCCAGCGAGAAATTCAGGTCACTGATGGCCGTGATGGGGACCAGGTGAATATGCGCATGTCGCACTTCCAGCCCGGCAATCATCATGCCCACTTTCTCGCAGGGGAACATTGAACGCATGGTGCGGGATAACAGGCGGCTGACCGTGAAAACATGTTGCGTCAATGCCTCGTCCATATCATCCCAGTGGTCAACTTCCTGGTGTGGAATCACCAGCAGGTGGCCTTCGCGAATGGGTTTGATTGTCAGGATGGCAAAGCACGTGCCATCGTTCCACAAAAGATGTCCGGGTAACTCACCCTGACGGATGCGGGTAAACAGGCTGCTCATGGTGTAGGGCTCCTTTCAGGGCGCTATTATGCTGGATTTCGTGATACAGTCCAATCGCGTCAGTATCAGTGAGTCAGTCGTGATGTTTCTCCGTCGCAAAAGCGCCAAACCCGTCGCCGTTGTTGAAGAGCAGTGGTTGGACGACCTGCCCCTCCAATGCCGTCTGGTCCGCAGTCAGCGCAAGAGTCTGGCCGTGCATGTCAGCCACGACCAGATAGAGGTTCGCGCACCGGTTTTTGTATCAGAGGCCGAGATCAAGCGCTTTCTGGACAAACATCGTCGCTGGGTTCTGCGCAAGGTGGAAGAAAAACAGCAGCGGTATTCAGAGCGACTGGATCTTGGTGATGGCGGCCGCATCCTCTACAAGGCGCGTGACACCCGTGTTGTTCACCAGCTTGCCAGCAGCCCGGCGGTCACCGTTATAAACGAGACAGATGGTCAGACCCTGCGTATCAGTGGACAGGGACTGGAAGCAGGTGCGCCAGACAGCCAGGCAGCGGCGGCCCGCATTCTCCGGCATTGGTTGCAATCGCAGGCCAAAGCCTACCTGCCTCAGCGCACACAGGCACTGGCAGACTATCTGGGTGTCGGCGATAAACTCAAGGAAGTGGTGTTCAGGAAAACCCGCAGCAAATGGGGGCACTGCACCTCAGCCGGGCGCATACAGTACAACTGGCTGATCATGCTGGCCCCCGATGGGGTGATTGACTACATGATCAGCCACGAAGTGTGTCACCTTCTACACATGAATCACTCAAAGGCCTACTGGCAGGCAGTATCTCGTGTCTGTCCTGATTACCAGCGCTACGTGGGCTGGCTCAAGCAGCACGAACACCGCCTGTGGTTCTGATCAGCCGGCGGCAGCCGATTGCTGGCGGCGCTGCATGATGGCAATTCCCATACCGCCGATCAACAGTACAGCACTGATGGTGAGCAGCATGGCCTGGCTGTAACCCAGCATGCCGCCCGAGGGTGCTGCCAGCGCCAGTCCAGAGACGCAGACAAGCCCGCGACCGAACAATCCGATTCGCCCTTCACCCAGTCGCCCGAATCCCAGCAGATAGCCTTGCAGGCCCGCAGAGAGCAGAGCCACGCCCAGCAGCGCTGTTGATATCAATAACACAGCCTCGCTGATGTCGCCCTGCAGCAGCAGCGCCGGGTTGAAGACAAAAAAGAAGGGTATGAAATAAATGATCGCGCCCAGTCGCATCGCTTCCCAGCCAGCGCGCATTGCCGACACCTGGGCGACGGACGCCGCAGCAAAGGCGGCCAGCGCGACTGGCGGCGTAATGAAGCTGAGCATGCCCCAGTACATGATGAACATGTGAGCGGCCAGAGGATCCAGGCCAGCGTTGATCAGAGCTGGCGCCAGTACGATAGCCAGGAAAATGTAGGCAGCTGTCACGGTCATGCCTATGCCCAGCACAAAACTGGTGATGGCACCCATGATCAGCAGCACCAGCGTATTGTCACCTGCCAGATAGACCAGGTCGTTCGCCAGCGTGCCGGCCATGCCCGTAACGGCCAGGGCGCCGACGATCAGGCCAATGGCAGCCAGAATACCGGCCAGCTCCGCCATCAGGCGGCCCGTGGCGGCAACCATCAGCATGAACTTCTTGAGATCCATGCGATGGCTGGTGAACTGGTTGATGATCAGCAGGGCGGCGGTAGCAATGAATGGCGCTGTCGCCTCGCGCTGCATATAGACCAGCATCACCGTCAGGATTACGAAGACAGCAATAAAGTACCAGCCCTCTTTGAAAACCTGTCCCAGTTTGGGCAGTTCGGGTTTGGGCAGGCCGCGCAGGTCATTGCGCGCCGCGTAGGCATCGATCTGTACAAACAGACCAAAGAAATACAGCACGGACGGAACAATGGCCGCGACCGCGATGGTCACGTAGCTCACGCCGAGAAAACTTGCCATTACAAATGCCGTTGCGCCCATGATGGGGGGCATCAACACACCGCCTGTGGACGCGCAGGCCTCTACGCCTGCCGCATAACCACGGGAGAAACCAACGCGTTGCATCGCCGGGATGGACAGCGGGCCCGTGGTCAGTACGTTAGTGATCGGGCCACCACTCATGGAGCCCATCAGGCCGCTGGAGAAAATGGCCACCTTTGCCGGGCCGCCTCGCATGTGGCCAAGCAAGGCGAACGCCAGATTGATGAAGAACGGACCGCCACCGGTATATTGCAGCGATACACCAAACAGAATGAAGCCAAATACCAGCATGGCAAAGGAGTTCAGGGCCACCCCAAAAACACTCTCCTCACCCAGGATATGGAAGATGGCGACATCATGTATCGGCATGCCGATGCCGGCCACCACAGCTGGCATCTTGTCCGCGTAGGTCGGGTACAGCGATAGCACCAGCACGATAAAGAAGATTGGCCAGCCGCCGGCGCGGCGTCCGGCTTCCAGAATGATGACCCAGGTAATCAGCGCCAGCACAATGCCTTCCAGTGGTGCTGCATATTCCCAGGCGTCCAGGATGATGCGTTCGGCATTAAATGCAAAGTAGGAGAAGATCACTGCCACCAGGCCAATGATCACCTTGTCGTACCAGGGCACAAAGGTCAGATTGTTTTTGTTCGACGGGAAGGTAATGAACACCATGGACAGCATCAGGCCTGTTATCAGGTAGAGATAACGCCCATCCAGCATGGTGTAGTCGATAAAGAAACCCAGTGCAAAAATCTGGTTTATGGCCAGCAGCGACGCCGCCGCTGTCAGCACAGCCATCACTGCCCGCCAGCGAGTGGCCAATTGCCGGTAGCGCCCGATGGCGGGCAGCTCGGTCGTGTCTTTCTTTTCTTCTGGCGGCGCGATCGGCGGGATAATCTTATCAGTCATGGAATTATTCTTTATTGTGGGTCTGTTGGGTGTGTCGACAAGGTCTCTACTGAGTATCTGACAGCGTTATCAGCCCGCGTGCGGCCAGCGCCTGTTCGCGATGGGCCAGCCAGCCGGCTTCAAAGGCGGCGCGGTCTTCCGGCGCACCAGGCAGATACTCCTGCCAGGCATCCATCAGCACCTGCTGACGGAAAAGGTTTTCCTGTTGCTTGGCTTCCGCCTCCTCAGTCCAGATACCTATTTCCTTGAAGTAGCGTATGGCGCCTTCGTGATAGGGGATAAAGGCATTCTCGAGCTGCTGGCCATTGATGCGCCAGCCATTGGCGCCCGGTGCCGAGGTCTTGTAGTCATCATAGTGAACCGCAATAACCTTGGCGATGCCGTAGACCATATCAGGGTCCAGATCTTCCATGGCGACTAGCAATGGGTAGGCTGAGGTAAATACTTCAATCCCCTCTTCAGGATCGATCGCCGGGCCTTCTGTCGCGACATGCGGGACATACCAGGGCAATCGGTCCCTGACGCGTTGCACGCCTTCAGCGTTCTCCGGCGGGAATTCCACCCAGTACAGGCCACGCGGTGAGGAGTCCAGCCGCATGAAGGGCGGCGAGTTGCAAGCGCCACCGGCGATATCAGCACGATCATTGATCACAGCATCAATTGAGGCGTTGTAGCCACCCACTTCAACCATTTCGACGTCGTCCCAGGTCAGCCCGGCATAGGCCAGCAGAGCCGTGGTGGCATTGTTCAGTGATGGCGCACCCTGCACAAAGGTCACGCGTTTGCCGCGAATATCATCAACGGTGCGGATTTCGACATCGGCAGCAGTTGCCAGACTGAATGAGCAGCTGGTTGAAAAGTTGGACAGAATCGCGCGAATGGGCTGTGGACCCCAGATGCGCGCGGCAAAGTTCAGAATACCTTCCTGTGCGTAAACGGCCTCTGAGCCACCGGCCGACATATTGACTCGACCGGCATTCAGGGTTGCCAGACGCGAGACATCATTGCGGCCCGGCACAACACGCAGATTGACCCCATACTGGCGTTGCAGGATATTGCCTATAGCAACAGCCTGGCTGTAGCCGCCGGTACCAGTCGGGTATGCCGACCAGGCTACGGTCTGCGGCATGTTGAGTTGGCCAGCAGGCGGGTTTTCGGGAAGTTCTTCAGTGTTACAGGCAGACAGGGCGACGGCCATGATACCGGCAGCCGACGCACGCCTGAGCAGGGTTGCGAGTGCTGGTTGCCAGGGTTGGGCAAAAATTGTGGCCGGTCTTAACATCTGCGTGTCTGCTCCTGAAGGTCGCTATTTTTGAACCAGTCAGGAAGAATAACGCAGGACATTCACCAAAGCCAGAACGACTCCGGTGTGAATCAGGCCAACGGCGGTTGTTGTGGGGTGAACGTGTAGACCAGATCCCAGACGCCATGCCCCAGCCGATGGCCGCGTCTCTCAAACTTGGTTTCCGGTCGGCCGGTATTGCTCGCCCAGACAGCCTCGCCAGCACTGTTGCTTAGCTCGGCATCGGCTTCCAGCACTTCCAGCATGTGCTCGGCATAGTTCTCCCAGTCGGTTGCCAGATGAATGTTGCCACCGGGTTTGATTTTCTGCTTGAGACGCTCAACGAAGCCCGGCTGGATCAATCGGCGCTTGTGATGCTTCTTCTTGTGCCATGGATCCGGGAAAAATATCTGAACTGTATCGATGCTTTGATCGGCTATGCAGTCGCGCAGAATCTCCACGGCATCATGGCAGTAAATGCGGAGGTTGGTGATCCCCTGCTGGTGAATCGTATGCAGTAGTTTGCCGACACCGGGGCGATGTACCTCAATGCCAATAAAATTCTTTTCAGGGCTTTCAGCAGCCATCTGAGCCAGCGAGTCTCCCATGCCGAAACCGATTTCGACCACCAGCGGTGCCTGGCGCCCGAATGTCTGCATAAGGTCGAGAGGCGCCCTGGTATCCTCAATGACATAGGACGACCAGTAATTCTCAATCGCTTCTTTCTGGGCCGTGGTCAGACGTCCGGCGCGAATCACAAAGCTTCGCAGCGGGCGATGGTGAGCCGTGTCCGGCGTCTTTTCTGTCATGGGTGCGGGTCTGCTGATTTATGTTGTCGATAAAAGGATCAGAAAAACGTGCCATCAATTGGTGAGGATGCGCTGGCGTAAAGTTTTCGTGGCATCCGGCCCGCCAGCCAGGCTTCACGCCCGCTTTCCACGGCTTTGCGCATGGCGCTGGCCATCAGCACGGGGTTGTTTGCCTCGGCAATGGCAGTATTCATCAGCACGCCGTCACAGCCCAGCTCCATGGCAATGGTGGCGTCTGAGGGCGTGCCGACACCGGCGTCCACAATAATCGGCACTGTAGCGTTTTCCAGAATCATGCGGATGTTGTAAGGGTTTCGAATGCCCAGGCCGGAGCCTATTGGCGCCCCCAGAGGCATGACGGCAATACAGCCGATTTCTTCCAGTCGTTTGGCAATCAGAGGGTCGTCGCTGGTGTAGACCATGACATCGAAGCCGTCGGCAACCAGCTGCTCGGCGGCCGCCAGCGTCTCGGTGACATCCGGATACAGGGTCTTCTGGTCGCCCAGCACTTCCAGTTTTACCAGCTTGTGCCCATCCAGCAGCTCGCGGGCCATGCGGCAGGTGCGCACCGCATCGGCGGCAGTGTAGCAGCCAGCCGTATTCGGCAGAATGGTGTAACGGTCAGGAGAAATGACCTCCAGCAGGTTTGGTTGATCCTTGTGCTGGCCAAGATTGACGCGCCGGATCGCCACTGTGATCATTTCTGCGCCGCTGGCTTCCAGTGCCGCCAGATTCTCTTCAAAGCTTTTGTACTTGCCGCTGCCGATGATCAGGCGCGACTGGTAGGTTTTGCCGGCAAGTGTCAGTGGCTTGTCAGTATGGGACATAAAGCGTGGTTCCTCTGTGTTCAGCCGCCGCCAATGGCGTGCACAATTTCTATAATGTCACCGTCACGCAGCTGTGTTTCCCGGTGGCTGCTGCGCGGGACAATTTCACGATTGACTTCAACCGCCACGCGTCCGGTGGCCATATCCAGGTGTACCAGCAGATCCTGAATGGTGCAGGGTGCTGTCACGTCGATAGTGTCGCCATTAACTGTCAGCTTCATCAGCTGCGCCCCATCAGCATGGCAGCCGCCAGCAACAACCAGCCGGTCAGAAAAGCGACCCCGCCTATCGGCGTGATGGCGCCCAACCAGCGGATACCGCTCAGGCTGAGGATGTACAGGCTGCCGGAGAAGATGACAATACCAATCACGAAGGCCCAGCCGCTGGCGCGTAACAGGGTGGATTCGCCGTACTGCATGCACAGCAGGCCAACACCAAACAGCGCCAGGGCGTGATACATATGGTACTGCACGCCAGTCTGGAAGACTGCCAGCAGATCCTCCGGTAACCGCGCCCGCAGGCCATGGGCGGCGAATGCGCCCAGCGCAACAGCAAGAAAACCATTGATGGCCGCGATGGCTACAAAGACTGCAGGCATGCTGACTCTCCAGGAAGAAAGACGTTTCAGTTAAACGCACATCCATGCGTCATAATAAAAAAAGGCCGCTGTGATTAGCAGCGGCGCCTTTTTGCGTCGGGTTGGTAACGCAGGTGGCCGGTCAGGCGGTCAACACGCCCCGGACCTTGCTCATGGCATTCTGTTCAAGCTGGCGGATACGCTCTGCTGAGACATTATATCGCGCTGCCAGTTCGTGCAGTGTTGCCTTGGGTTCGTTCAGCCAGCGACTGGTGATGATGTCACGGCTACGCTCGTCCAGTTCGCTCATGGCCAGATGCAGGCTTTGCGTCTGACGCTCTTCCCACTCGTTTTCTTCCAGTTCGCGAGCCATGTCAGAGCTGCTGTCTTCGAGGTAATACGCCGGCGACATGTAGGCGTCGTCATCATCAGCGTCCGGGTCCGCATCAAAGGCTTTGTCGTAGCCGCTCATGCGACCTTCCATCTGACGGACTACCGCAGCATCCACGCCCAGGTCATCGGCCACCGCCTGCGCTTCGTCATTGCTCAACCAGCCCAGGCTCTTTTTGGCGCTGCGCAGGTTAAAGAACAGTTTTCGCTGCGCCTTGGTGGTTGCGATTTTGACGATGCGCCAGTTACGCAGAATGAATTCGTGCATTTCGGCCTTGATCCAGTGCACCGCAAAGGATACCAGTCGTACGCCCATTTCCGGGTTAAAGCGTTTTACGGCCTTCATCAGGCCCACATTGCCTTCCTGAATCAGGTCCGCCTGGGACAGGCCGTAACCGGAATAGCTGCGAGCCAGGTGCACAACAAAACGCAGGTGCGCCAGTACCAGCTGGCGTGCCGCTTCAAGATTGTTCTCGTAGTAGTACTGGTTGGCCAGCTCGAGCTCCTGCTCGGCGGTCAGCACCGGAATGCTGTTAACAGACGCAACGTAGGCCGTAAGGTCACGTCCCGGGACGGCCGGGCCGACCAGTTGTAAACTTCTTCCTGTCGTCATATTCTCTGTACTCATATACGTTCAGTAGATCCTTGAGTAAACCCTGAGAGTCATCTGAATCAATGGCTGGATGTTCGCACTGGCGTAGTGACCTGCAGTGGTAAAACCCTTGCGGCGATCACCTTGCTCCTGTCCGATCATCCTACTTCAGACCCTATTTTAGCACTATTTATTGCATGAGTGATGTCCCTATGTCCAGCCTCACATTAACACGCGCCATTCGTCTTGCCACACTGGGCATGAGCCTTGCCCTGACGGCGGCAGCCTGCACACCAGAGTCAAGCGATACCCCCGCCGGTCAGGCGTCTGCTCCTGCCGAATCGGCAACTGTCGAGAGTTCACAGGCCGAGCTGGGTCTGGGCGTCAATCTCGATAACCTGGATCCCACGATGCGGCCCCAGGATGATTTCTACCGTTATGTGAATGGAGGTTGGGACGATCGCACTGAAATTCCAGCTGACCGTTCACGATGGGGCAGTTTTGACGAATTACGCGAGACAGCCGAACAGCGCGTTCTCGACATCATTGCAGATGTAACCGCACCTGGCGGTGCACAAACAGAAGAACAGCAGAAAATCGCCGACATTTACCAGTCTTTCATGAATCAGGCCCGAATCGAAGAGCTTGGATTGCAGCCACTGCAGGCCGACCTGGATGTTATCAGCGCCATCAGCAGTCACGAAGAGCTGGTTGATTACTGGGCGCAGGCGCCTGCGGAAGGTCTGAATGCACCGTTTGTATTTGGCGTGGGACAGGATCAGCGTCAGTCAGATCAGTACATCACAACCATGTTCCAGGCTGGTCTGGGTATGCCGGACCGGGACTATTACCTCAGTGAGGATGCCCGTTTTGCCGAGATTCGCGCATTGTATCGTGAGTATATCGCCCAGTTGCTGGAGCTGGCCGGGCACGCCGATCCCGCAGGCGCCGCTGACCGCATAATTACGACAGAGACGCGACTGGCTGAGGTGCAGTGGACCCGCATCCAGAATCGCGATCGCAACGCCACCTATAACCGCATGACACCAGAAGAACTGAATCTGGCGGCTCCCGGTATTGACTGGCTGCGTTATTTCGCAAGCTCAGATCTGCCTGAGATCGAGGCGCTGGTGGTTAGACAGCCTGCCTACCTGGAGGCCGTCGCCGATATGTATCAGGATGTCAGCGTTGAAGCCTGGCGCGATTACCACACATTCCAGCTGCTGAGTTCGGCGGCACCGTATCTGAGCGAAGATTTTGTGCAGGCGCATTTTGACTTCTTCGGACAGGAGCTGAGCGGCCAGCCAGAGCTGCGCGCCCGCGACCGACGCGCGGTTGACACCGTGCAGTCGCTGATGGGTTTTGCGGTTGGCAAAGTCTACGTGGAGCGGCACTTCCAGCAGGAGTCCAAGGACCGTATGGATGCGCTGGTGCGCAATCTGCTGGCGCAGTTTGAGGTGGCTATCAATGAACTGGAGTGGATGAGCGCCGAGACTAAAGTCGAGGCTCAGGACAAACTCTCCAAGCTCAACACCAAAATTGCCTACCCGGATGTCTGGCGTGATTATGAGTGCCTGGAAACGGCCGCTGACGATCTGGTTGGCAACATCATCCGCGCTACCCGCTGTGAGTTCCAGCGGGACATGGAGCGACTGGGTGGTGAGGTGGATCGCGACGAATGGTTCATGACACCGCAGACCGTCAACGCCTACTACTCGCCAACCATGAATGAAATTGTGTTCCCGGCGGGCATCCTGCAGCCGCCATTTTTTAACGTCAAGGCCGATGATGCCGTCAACTATGGCGCTATTGGTGCCGTGATCGGCCATGAGATCACGCACGCCTTTGACGACCAGGGGCGTCGGTCTGACGGAGAGGGCAACCTGCGCGACTGGTGGGAAGAGAGTGACGAAGAACAGTTCACCGAGCGTGCCCAGCGAATGATCGATCAGTATGACGCGTACGAGCCGATCCCTGGCATGTTCATTCAGGGCGCTCTGTCACTGGGTGAGAATATCGCCGACCTGGGTGGTTTGACCGTTGCATTCCAGGCCTGGCAGCGCAGTCTGGAGGGCGAGCCGGCGCCGGTTATCGAAGGATTTACCGGTGAGCAGCGTTTCTTCCTGGGCTATGGTCAGATATGGCGAACGCTGTTCCGTGACGAGGCAATGCGTCGCCAGCTGACGACCGGCCCTCACTCACCGGGCATGTACCGCGTGCGAGGAACACTGTCCAATATGCCGGAATTCTATGAGGCGTTTGGTGTTACCGAAGGCGATGGTATGTACCGTCCAGCCGCCGTTCGGGTCAAGATCTGGTAAGGGCACGCAGGTGGCGCGAAACAGAAAGTTTCGCGCCCAGCCACCCCAGGCCGGCGCTGCTCAGCAACAGGACGGCGGCGCCGATACTACCCAGCCCGATAAGCTGATATTGAGGTCCGTAACTGGCCAGCAAGGTACTTGCCGGCTCTCTCAGCAGTAGCAGCATGCATTGCAGCAGCAGCCAGGCCACCAGTCCCCCAAACAGTCCATACCAGAGCCCCATGTAAAGAAACGGGCGTGCCATATAGCTGCGTGTTGCCCCCATCAGATCCATGACACGTATCTCTGCCTGCCGATTGGCAATCAGGGTGCGTATGCTGTTGCCAGTAATAAACAGCACTGCAAACGCCAGAATGAAAACCAGCGTCATCACAGTGCGATCAATCAGCCTCGATATACCGGTAAGCCGCTCCAGCCAGCGTTGATCCACCTGAATCAGGTCGACTCCGGTGAGGCCGTTCAGCAGCTCTTGCAGTGATGACAGTGTTCCGTCGTCAGCGCTGATTGGCTGGACTACAAATGCAGCTGGCAGTGGGTTGTCGGCCAGGCTGTCCAGCACATCACCCAGGCCCGACCAGCGCGCAAAGTCTTCTGCTGCCTGCTCGGAAGAGATGAATTGCAGACTGCCGACCAGTTCACTGTTGTCCAGTGCCGCGCGGATCTCGCTGATGCTTTGCTCGCTTATGTCGGGCGCCAGATATACCGTCAGTCGATTGGTTGCCTCGAGGCGGTCTGTAAACTGCCCCAGGTTACTTCCGGCCACGTACAGCAGAGCCGGCAGCAGTAAAGCGATGCCAATAACGGCCAGGGTCATCAGGGTCGCGACGGGTTGGGCCAGCATGCGGCGGATTGTATCGAGCGCGCAATCTCTGTGATTGCTGGCCCAGGCATTGATGCGGATACGACGATCGCGCTCGCGGCGCGCCCCTTTGGTATTGGCAGGCCTGTTCATCCGGCAGTTGCCCCGCTGCGGCTGGGGTGGTGCTCGTCGCGGATCAGCTGGCCGTGATCCAGCGTCAGAATGCGATGGCGCAGCCGGGTGATCAAGGAAAGATCGTGACTGGCAATCAGCATGCTGACACCGATCTGATTGAACTGTTCAAACAGGGCCATGATTTCGGCGGCCAATTGCGGGTCCAGATTGCCGGTCGGCTCATCGGCCAGCAGTATCTGCGGGCGATTCACTACCGCGCGGGCGATGCCGATCCGTTGCTGTTCCCCGCCGGACAGGGTCATGGGGTTGAGTTTTTCCTTGTTTAGCAGGCCGACCTTGTCCAGCGCGGCTCTGACTCGTCGCGCGGCCTCATGCTTGTCATAGCCGTCGATCTGCAGCGGCAGCGCGACGTTGTCGTATACACTGCGGTCAAACAGGAGCTGGTGATCCTGGAACACCACACCGATGCGACGACGATAGTAAGGGATCTTGTTGGCAGGCAATCGGTGGATATTGCGGCCACCGACCAGAATCTGTCCCTGGTTCAGTGGCTCGGAAAGCATCAGAAGTTTCAGCAGGGTGCTTTTGCCAGCGCCCGATCGACCAGTCAGGAAAACCATTTCGCCGCGATCCATGTCGAACGAGACCTGCTTCAGGGCTTCGTGCCCGCCCGGGTATCGTTTACTGACATCATCGAAGCGAATCATTTAGCGTTCGACCGGACCAAACAGAGCTGCGACAAACTCGTCTGCGTCGAAGGGACGCAGGTCTTCAGCCTGCTCGCCAATGCCGATGAACCGGATCGGCAGCTGCATGGCCTTGGCAATGGCGAATACCATGCCGCCTTTGGCCGTACCATCCAGCTTGGTCAGACAAAGGCCGGTCAGATTCACTGCGTCATTGAAGGCTTTTGCCTGACTGAGAGCGTTCTGGCCGGTGGTAGCATCCAGCACCAGCATGACTTCATGCGGCAGGTCTGGATCCTGTTTCTTGAGGACCCGGACAATTTTCTCCAGTTCCTGCATCAGATTGGCTTTGTTGTGCAGGCGTCCCGCCGTGTCGGCAATCAGGACATCCATGCCGCGTGCTTTGGCGGACTGATAGGCATCAAAGATGACTGACGCGCTGTCTGAGCCGGTTGCCTGTGCGACAACCGGTACCTTGTTGCGCTCGCCCCAGGCCTGCAGCTGCTCTACGGCTGCGGCGCGGAAGGTATCCCCGGCGGCCAGCATGACCCGGTGGTTCTGGTCCTGAAAACGCCTGGCCAGTTTGCCAATGGTGGTGGTCTTGCCAACGCCATTCACGCCCACGATCAGTATGACATAGGGTTTCTTGCTGGTGTCTATGACCAGCGGTGCCGTGCAGGGATCCAGCAGCGCCCGCAGCTCTGCTCGCAGCTGGGTCATCAGTGCATCGGCGTCACTCAGCTGCTTGCGTTTCAGTCGCGCCGTCAGGGCGGAAATGACCTGTTCGGTTGCCTCGATGCCGACGTCTGCCGTCAGCAGCTGCATCTCGATGTCGTCCAGGAGATCTGCATCAATTTCCTTGCGACCGCCCACCAGGCTGGCCAGGCCTTCCGCAAGGTTGTCGCGGGTGCGGCTCAGTCCGAGGCGCAGGCGACCAAAAAAGCCTTCAGTTCTGGGCGACTCGTCAGTGTCTTTTTTGCTGTTGGCAGCCGACTCTGCCCTTACCTTGGCTGCTGTCTCGGCAGCAGGTTCGATGTCAGGCTCAACGGCAGGTGCTACAGGCTTTTCGGCTTCATCACCGGTTTGCTTTCTGTCGTCGGCGTCTTTGGATTTCTTTCCAAAACCAAACATATGTACTTCCTGAAATGCGACTGAAACCGAGTGTGCCATAGACGGCAATTCGGTGTCTGACTAATTCTTGATTCGGAGCGGCAGCTCACCGCAGCGGGGCGCCTAGTTTAGCATCCCTGTGCACATCTGTGGGCTGAGTCAGTACAATGCAGGTTTGACCGTCTGCTGCTGCAAGCGTGTAAACCATATTGCAGAGCGGGCTGACACAGGAATGGAACGACAGACAATGGTTCGGCGAATCGGCGGAAAACAGGGGGCTAAAGGGCCCAGTGCAAGTGGCACGGGGTCACTCCGTATCATTGCTGGTGTGTGGCGGGGGCGTCGTATCAGTTTTGCCGATGCGCCGGGATTGCGGCCGACGCCTGACCGGGTCCGTGAGACGTTATTCAACTGGCTGCAGGCACTGGTATCGGCAGAAGACTGTCTTGACCTGTATGCCGGCAGTGGTGCCTGTGGAGTGGAGGCGCTGTCGCGAGGCGCTCGCTCGGTCACTTTCGTGGATGCCGCCCGCGTGGCAACCGATACGATCCGCCAGCACCTGGCCACGCTGGAAACTGCGCCCGGTTTCGAGGGTCGCTATCAACTTGTTAATGCGCGTGCCGAGCAATGGCTGGCCACACAATCTGCAGCAAGGGATGGCGCCGCTTTCGGGCTTGTGTTTCTGGATCCCCCGTTCGCGGATAACGTGCTGGTCGCGCAGTGCCATGCGCTGGAGCAGTCAGGGCTGCTGAAACCTGTCAGCCATATATACGTTGAGTCTGGCGATCCGCTGCCCGCGCCTGGCATCACGGAGCAGTTTCCGGAGAACTGGCAGCTGATAAAAAGCGGTCGTGCCGGAGCCGTGCATTTTGGCCTGTATCGGCGGGAGGCACCGTGAGTCCGCTTGATGTCAGAGAGCCACTGCGGTCTTCTGATCAAGGTATCGACCTTGGCGATGACTACCAGTCACCCTGGTGGTTGCCGGGCGGTCACCTGCAGACTGTCTGGCGAAAATTCGGCGCTCAGCCGCCGCTGTCCCGGCGTCGGCAGCGTATTGAGCTGAATGACGGCGATTTCATCGATGTTGATATCGCCGAGCCGCAGCCGGGGACAGGCGGCAAGTATGCAGGTGATCTGCCGCTGGTCTTGTTGCTGCACGGACTGGCAGGTTGCTCTGGTTCTCCCTACATTCTGGCTATGCAGGCGCTTTTGCAGCAGCAGGGAATTCGCAGTGTTGCCATGAATCTGCGTGGCTGCAGTGGCGAATTCAATCGCCTGCCGCAGGCCTACCACTCAGGTTGCTCAGATGATGTGGAGCAAGTGGTTACTACGCTGCTAGATCATGAAAATAAGGATTGTCGGATCTGTGTTATCGGATACTCACTGGGTGCCAATGTGTTGATCAAATGGGCGAGTGAGACCCCTCTTGCAGCGCGTCTGCAGGGGCTGGTCAGCGTGTCCAATCCGTTCTCACTTGATACCTGCTGTCGGCGCATGGACTCGGGTCTGGCGAGTCTGTACGGACGATACTTTTTACGCCGTCTGCGCAGAGACCTGATTGCCAAGTATGAACACTTTAAGGCTCAGGGCTATCATCAACACACTGCACAGATAGATGCCCTGGGCGATCTGTCACAGTTGTCGACCCTGCGTGAATTTGATGATGCGGTGACTGCGCCACTGCACGGTTTTGACGGCGCAGAGGATTATTATGCGCGCTGCAGCAGTCGCCAGTTCCTGAAGCGGATCAAAGCTCCCGTTTTGCTGGTGCATGGTTTGAATGACCCGATTATCCCTCCCCAGGCGCTGCCGGATCCGCACGAGCTGCCCGCCGGTGCTATGTGGGATCTGCATCCGGCCGGAGGACATGTCGGATTTGCGGTGAATCGACAGAAAGACTGGCTGGAGCGGCGCGTACTGCGATTCATTGAGCTGACATAAGTTGATACGTGGTGTACCTTATCGACTCCATTACAGGTCGCCTTCTGAATAAGGCAGACGCAACAGGACCCGTGTCTGTATGAAAACAGCCGTTTACCCAGGAACCTTCAATCCAATCACCAATGGACACACTGATCTGGTCGAGAGGGCCTCGCGCCTGTTCGATCACGTGATTGTCGCGATTGGCGTAAACAAACAGAAGAGTACTTCACTGTCGACTGAGCGGCGGGTGGAGCTGGCCCGCAAAGTGCTGGGGCATCTCGATAATGTCGAAGTATGCTCGTTTGACACGCTTCTGATCGACTTTGTCCGCGAACGTGGTGCCAAAGTTATCCTGAGGGGGCTGCGCACAGTGGCGGATTTTGAGTACGAATTTCAACTGGTGGGCATGAACCGGGCACTGGATCCCAAGATCGAGACTATCTTTCTCGCGCCGGAAGAGCACCTGTCCTACATTTCATCAACGCTTGTGCGCGAAATCGCGTCATACGGTGGTGATATTTCCCGCTTTGTACACCCGCTGGTCAATGAGGCGATGATCCAGCATCTTGCCGAGCAGTCCCGCTAGCGCTGGCATCGACGGCAGAACACAGTGCTGCGCTGGCCGACCCGCAGTTCGGTAAGTGTCCCGCCGCAGACCAGACAGGGCTGTCCGCCGCGGCCGTAGACATTCAGGGACTGGCGAAAATAGCCTGGTTGTCCGTCCCCGCCCACGAAGTCCCGCAGCGTGGTGCCGCCAACCTCAATTGCCCTGGCGATCACCAGCTTGATTTGTTCGGCCAGACGATCGCATCGCATTCGCGATAACTTGCCAGCCTCGGTCAATGGTCGTATTCCCGCCAGAAACAACGCTTCGTTGGCGTAGATGTTGCCCACTCCCACAACAACCTGACTGTCCATAATAAAGCTTTTGAGAGGAACCTTTCGGCCGCGGCTGCGTCTGTATAAATAGGCCCCGTCGAAATTTATTGACAGTGGTTCGGGTCCAAGATGGCTCAGCAGTGCATGTTGCATAGGATCGTCTGCGGTCCACAACATGGCACCAAAGCGTCGAGGATCGTGGTAGCGAACTGCAATGCCGTGTTCGAAAATCAGGTCTATGTGATCGTGGACACGCGGTGGTTCCTGGGGATCAACTATTCTGAGGCTGCCTGACATACCCAGATGTACAAGCAAAGTTCCCGCATCGGTATGAATCATCAGGTACTTGCCACGCCGTGAGGTGTGGGTGATCTGAAGTCCTGGCAGGACAGTGGTGATCTGTTCAGAAACAGGCCAGCGTAAACGATTCTGACGCACTACCGTGCGAATCACGCGGCGCCCACTGATGTGGGGATCGATGCCGCGACGGCTTGTTTCAACTTCGGGCAACTCGGGCATGATGTCTACACTTGCAAATTTGTCGGGACATTATAGAGTTAAGTCAGGCTTAGTCCACCGAACGCCCAACAATAAGAAACGGAGTGCATCATGGCTCACCGATATGGCTCAAAAGGTGTATTGTTAGTCGCGCTGGGCATCTGCATGCCTGGTCTTGCAGTTGCGCAGGACGAGGTCGATGCAGGATTGGCACTGGTGTCCGATCATGAACAGATGATGGCTCGCGTGGAGCAGCTGCAACAGGAGGTGTCGAATCGCGAGTTGCCAGGCAACAGCTGGAATGCAGATGTTGCAGAGGCCCTGATTACGCTCGGGCAGGCATTGCAGGAAGCCAACGATCATCAGACAGCGCTGGAACACCTGGAGCGCTCGGTCCACATCAATAGAATCAATCACGGTCTGTTCAGTCTGCAGCAGGTACCGGCTCTGACGCTGCAAATCAAAAGTCACGAGGCGCTGGGTCAGTGGGAAGATGCAGATGGCCTGCGCCAGTATGTTTTTTATGTGCAGAGCAAGTCACACATAAACAACAACCCGGAACTTATACCCGCCCTGGTTGACTACGCGAACTGGCACCTTGATGCATTCGCTGACCGGCGCGGCACCGAACCCACCACGCGATTACTGGATGCTTACCAGTTGTACGCTGTGGCGCTGAGCACTATCGAGAAGCAGCCAAACCCTGAGGCATATCCAAAAGAGGAATACCTGCAACAGCTGGCATTCATTTCGTGGCTGATGCACCAGACTCGCACACTCAGCCGAATGGAGCTGCTGTATCACGAAGAGCGCAAGGTAGATGACAGCTGGGCTGATCTTAGGACTGACAAGCAATACCATGGCCGCAACAACGCCTATCTGCGCGGGGAGCTGGCGCTGAAACAGATCATCGATATCAAAGCCGCACATCTTGCCGAGGCAGATCCTGGTTCTGCCGTGCATGATGAGCTTTTGAAGCAGTACGTAGAGTCAATGCTGGATCTGGCAGACTGGAATCTGTTGTTTGAGCGGCGCAATGGCGCATCCCGTCAGTATGAGGCGGCCTGGGATGCCCTCGCAGACACGAACCCTGAGCTGGTTTCCGAGGTTTTCGATCGTGTTGTGCTGCTGCCGCGCTTTGAGCCGCGTGTCGGGCCCTCGCAGTCCCAGCCACAGCAGGCAACAAGCAGCGTGGCGGCAGCAACAAGCAGCTATGCCTCGACCTCATTCGCGCCCACCTACAATGACATGGTGGAAGATCGCATCGCGCAGCAGGACGAATTCGGCTACGTCACAATCGAGTTCGACATTAACCGTTTTGGTCGTGCCACCAACATCTCCTTGCTGGAGTCAGATGCAAGCGACGCGGATGACGAGATCAGTCGCAGAATGGTCAACGCCCTGCGCTATAGTAAGTTGCGCCCGCGCATCCGGGACGGCAAAGCCATCTCCATTGAGGGACTGGTCTATCGGTTCCCTTACGAGATAGCAGGTGACGAGGCTGCTGCGCAATAATGGTGACAAGGCTCAGGTCTATTTATTAGTAGTGCCTGACGATACACGTACGTCCAACTGCCTGACATGGCTGGAGTTGTAGAAGATGGACAGAACGGTGATTAAGACATTGACGACGCTGGCAGCGGCAGCATTGATTCTGAGCGCCTGCGAAACCACGCAGCAGACCCAGTCGAGCATGCCGCAGATGCCCTCGATGCCATCGAGCAGCTCTTCCATGCCTTCTTCCAGTAGTTCCAGCGGTTCAAGCGGTTCCAGTGGGCCCTCGATGCCTTCTTCAGGAGGTTCCAGCGGTTCCAGCAGTGCCTCGATGCCTTCGGGTGGCTCCAGTGGTTCCAGCGGATCTTCCATGCCCTCAATGCCGTCAGGCGGCGCCAGCGGCGGTGGCAGTGCCTCAATGCCCTCGGGCACAGCTGGAACATCAGGTGCTTCGTCGTCCTCCGGCTTGCCTGATTTTTCCAGCGGACGCCGCCCGGCATCGTCAGGCGGCAGTTTTCCCGGCGGACAGACAGCCGGTGGGGGTCAGGCCAGTGCCGGCGGCCAGGCAGGTTCAAGTCAGGGCGGGTCCTCCGGTCAGGGCAGTGGCCAGGGCGGCAGCGGGCCAACCTTTCAGGTAGGTACCAGTGGTATGGGTTTTCCTGACGTAATTGGTGGTTCCATGCCGGGCGGTGGCAGCAGCGCTGGCGGCAGCATGCCCGGTACAGGCTCCATGCCGGGTGCAGGCAGTATGCCCGGTTCAGGTTCAATGCCAGGTTCCGGCACCATGCCGGGTTCGGGGTCCATGCCAGGTGGAGTTGCAGGATCAGGCAGTAGCGGCACCAGTGGTGGCATGGGTACAGGTACCATTGCCGGCGGTGGCACCGTCAGTCGCGCTGGTTCGGGGACCGGCGCGGGCACTGTTAGTGGCACCGGACAGGGTGCAGGCACCGGCAGCAACCCGGCTTACGGGGGTGGCACCGGCAGTTATGGCAGTGGCTCGGGAGGCTATGGCAGCGGCACAATGACTGCCAGTGAGCGAGTCGCAGTGCTCGACGGTCAGCTGGGCAGCGCCTACGAAGATTTTGACGGCATGATTCTGGCTGAGCGCGGGCGCGCTCAAAGACAAAGCAACGAAGCAGGCACTGATCCTGCCGGCCTGTATGACGAAGGTGGGCAGGGCGCTGGCGGCGGTTCGCAGACTGGGCCTGGTGGCGGGGGACTGCCAGGTGTGGTTGCAGCCGGGCAAGGCAGCATCACAGAGGGACAGGGTGGTGTGATCGCCTCGAATGGCGGCGGTCAGGGTCCGCAGTCGGGAGGCTCAGGCGGATCGGTTGGTGGTCTGAACGGTGGCAGTGCGGGGGAGCAGGGTGAATACCCAATTCCTGACGACATACCCCCCACCGACCGTGGCGACGATGTGGTCGCGCGTCAGATTCGCGAGGCCGCGATGCGGGAGCCCGATCCGGAATTGCGCGAGGCGTTGTGGGATGAATATCGCCGCTACACAGGTATCGGCGAATAAGGGGAGAGGTAACAGCAATGCGAGCACTGAAGTCCGTTATGGCGCTTGGCGCAGTCATGATGCTGGCGCTAACTGGTTGTGCAACCACATCAGTCAAATCCACTGAATTTGTACCGATTGAGCAGGGCGTGCTGCCCGCCGACGACAACCTGATCATGGATGTCGCTGTCAGGGTTTTCGACCCGGGTATCGATGAAGTGGAAGAAGATGAGCTCGACCGGACCAACTTTGAGATCCGCCGTGCCGAATCACGTTATGCGCCGTATTTGATGGCTGAGACACTGCAGCGCTCCGGCAACTGGGGCGTAGTGCGTGTTGTGCCCACTGAGCGCAGCGTCACGGATGTCATTGTCGAGGGCCAGCTGTTGCTGTCTAACGGCGAAGGCATGATCATTGATGTCACGGTGACAGATGCGACCGGCCGGCAGTGGTACAGCCGTGAGTACGAAGAGCACATCAGCCAGTACAACTACGATCCCACGCAGCGGCAGTCACATGACCCCTTCCAGGTGATTTACAACACCATCGCCAATGACATGCTCGAGTTCCGGCGCCAGAACCTGAGTGCCGAGGAAATTCGCAATATTCGCACAGTGGCCGAGTTGAAGTTTGCCGCCGAGTTTGCTCCCGAGATCTACGGTGACTATCTGGCGACTGATGAGCGCGGCATCACGCGTCCGGTCCGGCTGCCAGCCGACAATGACCCAAACATGGCGCGTATCCGTGACATCCGTGAGCGGGACAATCTCTTTGTTGACACAATACAGGACTACTATGCCACGTACGTGCGCGAAATGCGTGGCCCCTACGATGCCTGGCGTGAAGTCAGCTACCGGGAAACGCTGGCGCTGGAAGAAACCGAACGCTCTGCACGACGTCGCTTCCTGCTGGGTGCCGCTGCCATAGCCGGTGGTATCGCAGGAGTCAGCCAGAACAGCGCTGCGGCCCAGACAGCCGGCATTGTTGGTGTGGGTGCCGGTGCCTATCTGGTTCGCAGTGGATTTGATCGCTCAGCCGAGGCAAGCATGCACATCGCGGCCTTGCAGGAGATTGGTGAATCGCTGCAGAATGAAGTGGCACCGAAGGTGATCGAACTGGACGACCGCACTGTGATGCTGAATGGCACTGTTGAAGAGCAATATGAACAGTGGCAGGACATCCTGATGGAGATTTATCGAACGGAGACAGGCGGGATCTAATGGCAGTAACGAACAAGGATAGAATTTCCCCTTGGGTGTGGGTCGCTCTTGCAGTCCTGTTCCTCCTGGCACTTGCCGTTATTTTTGTCCTGCCCAGAGTTGTCGAACAGTACGAGCTTCCGCTGACCGCGCGAGTGGAGCAGACGGCCGCTCCTGTGCCCGCCAATGCCCCGACACGACCTGCCGTCACCAATGTTTCCCCGTTCGAGGAAGCGCAGCTGGCGCGACAGCGCCGCGAAGCGCAGGACATTCTGGCTGAATTACTGCGGAAACAATCCGAACTCGAAATGCTGGGCGTCGAACAATGGGCGCCGGACCGCTTTGCATCCGCTCTGGCAACGGCTCAGGAAGGCGATACTTTCTACCGAAACGGCGAGTTTGATGCGGCGACCCAGGCGTATCAGCAGGGTGATCAGTCGCTGGATGTGCTGCTGGAACAGGTCGATGATGAGTTCGAGCGAGCGATGGAAGCCGGCAATGCTGCGCTGGCCGCCGTTGATTCAGGCACTGCCCGCGAACAATTCACCCTGGCCGCAACCCTGGATCCGACCAGTGAAGAAGCTGACCAGGGCCTGCGTCGTGCTGAAACGCTGGATGAAGTCCGTGGCCTGCTGGACCAGGGAATTGCCCTGCAGCAACAGGGTGATCTGACAGGTGCTCAGAATCTGTTTGAACAGGCTATCGCGCTGGACCCGCTGCATCAGGAGGCAGACAGTCTGTTGGCAGACAACCAGCAGCGCCAGACGGATGCCCGCTTTACGGCCATCATGTCAGAAGGTTTTGCCCATCTTGAGAACGACGAAGCCGATGCCGCGATCGCGGCCTTTGAGCGTGCCCTGCAGGTCAGGCCCGGATCAGAACAGGCCGCCGAAGCCATTCGCCAGACTCGTGAAGAATTGACACTGGATTCAATTGCGCAACTGCGCAGCCGGGCCGAAACTGCCGAAGAGAATGAACAATGGCAGCAGGCCATTGACCTTTACACACAGGCGCTGGCACTGGATGCCAACCTGGTGTTCGCCACCGAAGGCAAGGATTATTCAGAGCGCCGTCTGCAACTTGATGTGCTGCTGCAGACGAACCTGGACGAACCACTGCGTCTTTCCGATCCGGCAGCGCACCAGGAAGCAATAGATGTGTATCGCATTGCATCCGAATTGGCCACTGATCTGCGCGCCGACGGCGTTGATCCTGGTGAGCGCCTGGAGGCACAGATTGAGCAGACCGGCCGGCTACTCGACATGATGCAGGAGCAGCATCCGGTCACTCTGGTGTCGGACAATGCGACCGCTGTGACGATCTACCAGATTGGCGAGCTCGGTACATTTCAACAGACTTCGGTAATGCTTCGCCCGGGCCGCTATGTGGCTGTGGGTACCCGCCCCGGATACCGTGATGTCAGACAGGAATTTGTTGTAGGATTTGGACAGGCACCTGGCACGGTCACCGTCAATATTCAGTGCAACGAGCAGGTCGCAGGCACTTAGCGAGCGTTAACTTCATGCAGGATTCGCGCAATACCCCTGATCACGATGATGATATCGATATCATCACTCCGGTCGATTTTACACCGCCGCCCGCTGCCGGGCGCCGTATTGGGTTGCGCTTGCGCTGGTATCACGTGGCACTCATGGTGGCCCTGCTGATGGTGGCTGGTGCGGCCTGGTTCGTGCTCACGGCACGTTCCGTCTTCATCGATACAACGCCGCCCATGGCAAGTGTAGAGATTACTGAAGGTTTCGCTTTACGAGTCGGACCCCGTTACCTGATGCTGCCAGGCGATTACGGTGTGACCCTGAGCGCCCCTGGTTACCATACCAGCGACACCAGTGTGACAGTCGGTGAGCAGCAGGCACAGACACATCCCTTCGAGCTGCAGCCCATGCACGGCTTCGTCAGCATCAGTGTCAACGGAGAACAGCAGCAGCCACTGCCGGGTGCGCGAGTGACACTGGACGGTGTCGATATCGGTGAGACTCCGTTGGTCAACGTAGAGATCGAGCCAGGCGAGTATCAATTGCAGATCCGCATGGATCGCTACCTTCCCTACGATCAGCCCCTTCAGGTCACCGGGCGCCTGGTGGAACAGTCACTGACTCCGACGCTCGACCCGGCATGGGCCAGTGTCAGCTTTAATACCACGCCAGCCGGTGCGGACATCATTGCCAATGGTGAGCTGCTGGGTGTTACACCCGCTACCATAGATCTTCTGCAGGGTGTTTATGACGTAACGCTGAAGCGTGCCGGCTTCAAGGCCTGGCAGGACAATCTGCAGGTCAGTCCCGGCGAGGATGTTGCCCTCCCCGATGTAGCGCTGGAAGCCGCTGATGGACTGGTATTCATTCGCTCGGAGCCAGGCAATGCCAATGTCACGATCAATGGGGAGTATCGCGGGCAGACGCCACTGGAAGTCTCTTTGCCGCCAGGTGAGACACATGAGGTCCGGCTGTTCCGGACCGGGTTTGAGACGGCCATTCGCCGTGTCACAACCAGCGCGGAACAGGAAAGCGATATCACCATTGCGCTGGATCCGGTAACCAGTCTGGTAAGAATCATCGCCCAGCCTGCTGATGCCGAACTGTATGTGGATGGTGAATATCGGGGCAGTGCCAATCAGACAGTCGAACTGCTCGCCGCCAGTCAGCGAATCGAAATTCGTAAAGAAGGCTATGTCGCCTACACCAGCAATTTCACCTCGCGTCCCGGTCTGGATCAGGAAATTCGCGTCCAGCTGAAAACCGAAGAACAGGCCCGGCTGGAGTCAATCGAGCCCGTCATTACCACGGCCGCCGGACAGACCCTGGATCTGCATTACCCATCGCGATTCACGATGGGCGCTTCGCGCCGAGAGCCTGGCCGCCGGGCAAACGAAACCCTGCGCGATGTTATTCTGGAAAAACCTTTTTATCTGTCCCGTAATCTTGTCACCAACGAACAGTTCAAACAGTTCCGGCCAGACCACTCTTCCGGTGTGATTCAGGGTCAGTCACTGGATCTGCCACGTCAGCCGGTTGTGCAGGTCACCTGGCAGGATGCGGCTCTGTACAGCAACTGGCTGAGCGAACGTGAAGGGCTGGAGCCGTTCTACACCGTAGTGGACGGTCAGGTAACGGGCTTCAATCCGCAGTCCACCGGATATCGCCTGCCTACCGAAGCTGAGTGGGAATGGGCATCTCGCACGGACGAGCAGGGCAACAGTTTCCGATTCCCATGGGGAGATGCATGGCCGCCCAGCGAACAGATCGGTAACTTTGCTGATGAATCGACCAGCGCTTTCCTGGGCCAGTATCTGCGCGGCTATAACGACAGCTATCTGGCTTCTTCCAATGTGGGTTCTTTCCCGGCCAATGCGCGTGGCCTGTATGATATGGGTGGCAACGTGTCCGAATGGATGCACGATGTATATGGGGCGGTCAGTGGACTCAGCTCTCAGGTTGACGTTGATCCACTGGGGCCTGAGGAAGGCCGCTACCGCACCATCAAAGGCTCAAGCTGGATGCACGGCTCCGTCGTGGAGCTGAGGGCGTCGTATCGCGATTTTGGTGAACAGGCTCGCAATGATCTTGGCTTCCGGGTGGCGAGGTATCTGGGCGAATGAACACAATCTACACCGGTCTTAAATCCCTGATTGCGCTGGCCTGCTTCTGCCTGGTGCTGGTCACGGCAGTTTATGCCCAGCAGCCTGCGCAGCAGGAGGATGTTCAGGATGATTCTCAGGCCTCGCAGCAGGGTTCAAGCGACGGGGATGCCGCCGATGAACCGAACGCCGAGATGCCGGACATCGATAGCCAGCCAATAGAACCGGCAGAGGGCGACGGGCCAGGACGCTTTATTCCCTCCGAACAGATTTCTCAGGACCTGGGCGTCTCGTTTCCGGTCGACATTTAACTGACTGCAGGATTGCTGAATGAAACAAAAATACCTGTCTGAAATTATCTACCAGATCTTTGCCCTGATCATTGTGGTGATCGTTGTGCATGCCGTCTATGTGGCGGTCATCAGACCCAACGCTGACATCATTCAGCAGCAGCAGACCATGATGCAGGAGGCCGACGAGGACTACGTGCCTGAGCGGTCTTTGTATATTGTTCTGCGCGATTTTGAACAGGAAACCTGTATTATCCTGTTCCTCTGGGCCCTGTCCATTGTGGGCATGAAAATGGTTCGCACCATGCGGGAAAGAGCCCTGCTGGATCGCGAGATGCTACAGGTCAGTGACGGGACAAGTATCCTTCCCGAGGACGCGCGACAGTATGCGCGACCTGTTCAGGCGCTACCGGACAGAGAAAAGGGATACCTGCTACCCAGGGCTTTGCTGGCGGGCCTGCACCGCTTCGGCACAACGCGCAATGTCCAGGATGTTTCAGCAACCATTCGAGATGTCTGTGACAGCGAGGCTGAGCGACTGGAAAGTGAACTGGCCATCGTGCGCTACATTGCCTGGGCCATCCCCTCCATCGGCTTCCTCGGAACGGTGCGTGGCATCGGTACTGCACTGGGTCAGGCACACCAGGCCGTTAGTGGCGATATCCTGGGTGTTACTGTCAGCCTGGGTGTGGCGTTTAACTCCACCTTCGTTGCACTGGTGACCAGCATCATGTTGATGTTTGTACTGCACCAGTTGTCGCTGATCCAGGATCGTCTGGTGCTCGACACGCAAACCTATTGCGACAATCATCTGATCAACTACCTGCAAGTACCGGGTCGCAATAACAGCCGACCACTTGCTGGTGATGAAGTGCTGGAGCCTGCATGAGTGCAATTCTGGAGCTGAATGACCAGGCGCTGAACCTGTACCGCGATGGCCAGCTGGTGGCCAGCAGTCCGGGTTATGCGTTGGTACATGGCAAAGTTCCAGTATTCGGTGATGAGGCAGCTGCCAAAAGCCGTCTACACCCCGTCAACAGTTACAATGAGTTCTGGCATCGGCTGGGCATGGATCCGCTGCCACGGCAGATCGCCAACTTCCGGCACCATGCAGACATGGCTTATGCCCATCTGATGCACCTGTCGGAACTGAGTGCTTATCAGGGCGAGCTGGTTATCGCAGTGCCGGGCAGCTTCTCACGCGAGCAGCTGGCGGTGTTATCCGGAATCGCCCAGCAAAGTCCGTTTGTCCCTAAGGCAATGGTAGACACCGCCATTGTGGCGGCTACCGCAGCGCCGACTGACAGTGAACAGCTGGCCTTTATTGACCTGCAACTGCACCAGGCCACGATTACTGTGATTCGTAACAACAATGGTCGCTTGCAGCGTGAGCAGGTGCTTCGCGTGCAAGGCGGAAGCTGGCACGGCATGGCCAACTCTCTGGTGCAGACAGTCAACGACGCATTTATTGAGCAGTGCCGATTCAATCCGCAACACAGCGCTCAATGGGAGCAGCAGCTGTACAACGAAGTGCCGGACTGGCTGCGCGCCATTAATTCCGCAACACCGGAAATATCCATCGAAATAGAGACCGACCAGGCACGTCACAAAGCAACGGTACAGACGGCAGATATACTGGGTGACCTGCAGATGATGCAGTCGCGCATTGAGCAGCAGCTCGCTGGACTTGCGTCGAGCCTCGGCGGATCACTGCCAGTCCTGTTGTCATCGCGTGCAGCGTTGATGCCGGGGCTCAAGTCAACACTTCAGGCCGGCGGATATTTGGCCGCCACTGCAGTCGTCAGCGGCGAGCAGCTTGCCGAGGCAGCCTTGCGTCTGGCAGCCAACGCACCCGGAGGACAATCGGCCGTACCTTTCATTCAGAGTGCACGGCGACAGCAGGCAGCTCCCGAAAATACGGCCACCCACAGACACGAACCAGCCACGCATGTATTGCTCGATGGCCTGGCGTGGCCGCTGTCGCATCAGACCTGGATTGCCGCCGCTGAAGTTCCGGCAATCGTCGCAGACAACCCACCGGGCACAGTGCTGGAGAGGGCCGGCAAGCGCCTGCAGTTAATCAGGGTGCAACATGGCGGGTAAAAAAAAACGCGGCTCATTCAACCCCCTAAGCCTTGCCTTTCTGGATGTGATGTCCTGTGGCTTCGGGGCCGTCGTTTTGCTGTTTCTTATTCTTGACCATACCGCCACCGAGGCGCGCAACGAGGCAGACCCCAATCTGACGGCAGAAGTGAATCTGCTTGAAGACGAAATCGTGGAAGGCCAGGAAAACCTGTTCCAGATTCGCAACACTCTGGATCGCGTCAGCCTGGAAGTGGTTGAAGCACAGGGTCTGGCGGACCGGATTCAAAGTGAGATTGATGACTTTCTGGCGCAACTGGCTGCGCTGGAAGGAGACTCGATGGCCACCGAGGAAAGCGTGGAAGACCTGCGCGCAGATATTCAGGCCCTTGAGGAAGAATTGTTGCGGCTGCAGTCGACGGCCGAAGCCGAACGGGGACAGAGCAACCGCCAGTTTCTTGGAGACGGCGATCGTCAGTATCTATCGGGGATGTTGCTGGGGGGCAATCGTATTCTGATTCTGCTGGACACTTCAGCCAGCATGCTGGATGAAACTCTGGTCAATGTGATTCGCACCCGCAACATGTCGGATACTGTGAAAAAGCAGACAGCGAAGTGGCGCCGCGCTACGCGAATCGTCGAGTGGATCAGCGCCCAGTTGCCGGTAATCAGCCAGTATCAGGTGCTGGCATTTAACGAAACCGTGCAGCCGGCCTTGCCCGGCAGCGAGAACATGTGGCTTGAAGTAGCCGATCAGGACCAGCTCAATGAGGTGGTACGCCAGGTGCAGGAACTGGTTCCCGAGGGGGGCAATAACCTGCAGGCAGCGTTTCAGGCGGTCGCCAGCATGAACCCGTTGCCCGACAATATTTATCTGATTACCGACAGTCTGCCCACGCGCAACAATCGTGAACCGCGCGGAAGCACCATTTCGGCGCGCGACCGGCTTAATCTGTACGCCGAGGCAATTGAAAGTTTACCCCGGAATATCCCGGTCAATACTATATTGCTGCCGATGGAAGGTGATCCAGCCTCAGCGGCCGCATTCTGGCAGCTCGCTCATTTGACGAGCGGATCATTCATCACACCGGCGCGGGACTGGCCATGAGCAGACGCAGAAAAAGAAGCGAAGAGGACAGCTCCAGCATCTCCTTTCTGGACGTGATCTCATGTGGCTTTGGCGCCATCATTCTGCTGTTGATGATTACCGAGAGCTCCGCGCCGGTCAGCCTGGAAGTGACCATGGACCAGCGTGATCAGCCAGTTGCGGATCTGCAGCAGACACTGTTCGAAATCCGCGGCGAAACCGACGTGGTCAACCGGGAGCTGAACGCCAGGCGTGAACAATTGTCAGCCTACCGGGAGCGAATAGCCCGGCTGGAGCGTGAGATGTCCAATATTCGCGGCCGCTTCCAGACTTCAAATGAGCTGGCGGATGAGATGAGTGAGGAAGAAAACCGGCTGGCGATCGCGCGGCAGTCCCTTACTGCGGAAATGCAGCGACTGCTGGGACAGAATTTTGAACGCAGCAATAATGTGATAGGTGGCATTCCGGTCGACAGCGAGTACATCGTTTTCATCATCGATACCTCAGGCAGTATGTTTTACAACGCCTGGCCCAGGGTACTGGAGATGATTACCGAAGTGCTTGATGTGTACCCCGAGGTGCGTGGCATTCAGGTGATGAACGATATGGGCGACTACATGTTCCCCGCTTACCGCAATCAGTGGATTCCGGACACGCCGGCGCGTCGCCAGGCCATTATTTCGACATTGCGCAGCTGGTCGCCATTCAGTAACAGCAGCCCGGTGGAAGGTATTACACGAGCGATCAGCACCTTCTATCAGCCTGGCCAGAAAGCCAGTATCTACGTATTTGGTGATGACTTCCTGCCAGGAGGGTCGATCACTCAGGTTGTTCAGACGGTCGACCGCATCAATCAACCGGACGCAGATGGTGATCGATTAGTGCGTATTCATGCGGTAGGTTTTCCGGTATTGTTTGATCTGGACCCGCGATTTCATGAAAGCGTCTATCGCTTTGCAACGCTGATGCGCGAGCTGGCGGAACGCAATGGCGGCAGTTTTGTCGGGCTTAACGCTTATCAATAGCGGTGACATCCATATGACACATTCATGGATGATTTCATAGGTTATGCTAGGGGCAGGTTTGCAAGTTTAAGAGAGGTGACAAGGTGATCGGCAGCATTAACCCAGTTCGCGTCCTGACAATGATGATGTTGGCCACATTATGTGCCTGTGCCGCCAGTACGGTGGAAGTCAGTGGCAGCTATCCCAGCCCGACGATTCAGCGCATTCCTTTGACCCTTGGCGTCTACTATAGCGACGCTTTACGCAACTATACGTACACAGAGCGGTCTCAAACAGGAGATGATGAGTATTATGTGGAGTCTGGACAGACCCACATGGAGCTTTTCAACACGGTGCTGCCGGCGATGTTCGAGAATGTTGTCCTGCTGGACGACCCGGCGCAGGCTGATGCCATGGGCGTAGACGCGATATTCATGCCCAGCATCGACGAATTCCAGCTGGGGATGCCACAAAAAACCAGGCTGGAGGCGTACGAAGTCTGGGTCAAGTACAACATGCGGCTGACCGGAACGGATGGTTCTTACATCGCTGATTGGGTAATGACAGCGTATGGAAATGCCACGGTAGGTGGTCTGAGTACCGCAGAGAGCGGTATCAATGATGCAGCGGTCGCAGCACTACGCGATCTTGCCTCAAATTTCTCGATCAGCTTTACAGCTGTACCAGATGTCAGGGACTGGCTGGCGCGGCGCACGTGAAATGGCGTAACTGAAACTTCAGGAGTCAGCATGAATACAATTAGAACAGGGTGCACGCTGGCGCACTCACGAATATGGCCAGCATTATGTGTTTTGCTGTTGGCGGGTCTGAGCGCGTGTACCAGCACGACAATCGATGAGTTCCGGCAGGCCGAGACTGGCATCAGTAATGACGAGACGGTCGTCATCCTTGGCCGACGGCAGGGCGCAGGTTATGAAACTGCAGCCGACTTTGTGCAATGTGTGGGTGACCGCATGGGACGCGGCAGAGACGCCTTGAGCGTTGTGCCCGAGCAACAGTTCGTTGACGCCCTGTTCCCCTGGTTCGAGCCGAGAACGGCCCCTTTGCGCAGTGACGACCTGCAGCAGCTGATGGCGCAGCCAATGGTGAGCGAGAAAATGAGCCAGTTCGGTATCCGCTACATTGTCTGGCTGGATGGGCAGACAGAAACCACCAATCGCATGGGGTCAATCTCCTGCACGGTTGGCCCGGGTGGTGGCGGCTGTTTCGGCTTTGGCTCCTGGGAAGACGATTCAAGTTTCGAGGCCCGCATCTGGGACGTATCCTCACATACCGCAGTAGGCACCATCAGTGCAGACGCCAATGGTCAGTCCTACATGCCGGCGGTATTTGTTCCCATTCCGCTCCTTGCAAGGGTTGAGGCAAATGCCTGCAACAGCCTGGCGGATCAATTGAAACTGTTTGTGCAGGGCGGCTGAGGCGCCAAAGGTCAGTATTTACAGGACGGGGCAGTTCATGAAGCCATTTGCAGTAGTTGGCAAGACAAAGATCGCGATTCTGGTGGCTCTGCTTGCAGCGGCCAGCCTGCAGGGTTGTGCCATCAACCCGGCGACGGGTCAGGGCAACCTGGTTTTGATGACTGAGAATCGGGAGCTGGAAATCGGCAGAGAAGAGCACGAAAAAGTGCTGGCCTCCATGCGGGTCATGGAAGACGAAGCACTGAACGCCTACGTAACCGAAGTTGGGCAGCGTGTGGCCGCGACCAGCCACAGACCGGATCTGGAATATACCTTCACTGTCATCGACAGCCCGGAGATCAATGCCTTTGCCCTGCCGGGCGGTTACGTCTACATCAATCGCGGACTGCTGCTCTATCTGAAATCTGAAGACGAGCTGGCTGCGGTCCTGGCCCACGAAATCGGACACATCACTGCGCGGCACGCCATTCAGCAGCAGGCGCGCGGCCGACTCGCAAACACTGCCGCAACAGTAGGTGGCGTCGTCGCTGCGGTTGCCACCGGCAGTGGCTACATCGGATCCGAGCTGGCGCAGATTGGTTCTATCTGGGCGGCAGCCGGTGTCAGTGGTTTTGGCCGCGAGAACGAACTGGAGGCCGACAGCCTGGGCGCTGAATATCTTCGCAATGCCGGCTACAATCCGCGCGCCATGATCGATGTGCTTTCCGTGCTCAAGAACCAGGAAGACTTCAATGTGCGGGTGGCTCAGCGCCAACCCACCTACCACGGTCTTTTTACCACGCACCCGCGCAATGATATTCGACTGCAGCAGGCTGTCGCGCAGGCCGGAACGGTCGATGACGCGCAGCTACGTGAAAGCGATCCCTCAGTTTTCCGTCAACAGATAGATGGCCTGCCGTTTGGTGAAAACACGGTTCGCACAGGCGATCGCAATCGTTATTACCAGGATCTGCTCAGCTACACCATGGTCTTCCCCGATCAGTGGGAAATTCGCGAGACACCTACCACAGTGCAGGCAAGCGCCGCTGACGGCGCTGCCAGTATTCGTGTCGAAGCCCAGCGCATGCAGGAGAACAAGGAGCCGCGTCTCTTTATCCGTGAGAATCTGGGCATTGAAGACCTGCAGCGTTCTGAGGCGCTTTCGCAGTATCGCCTGCTGGGTTACACCGGAACGCATACTAACGAGTCAGGCCATCACGAGCGGGTTGCAGCCATTTATCTGGGGCCACGAGTATTCGTCTTCAGAGCGCAGGTAACAGACCCTGAAAAAGTCGATGAACTCGACCGTCTATTACTGTCCTCAATTCGAACTTTCCGTGCCATACAGATGAATGAGCGTGCCGGCAGCACTGGGCTGCAGGTCCGCTACGTGCAGGTGACCACCGGTTTTGACTGGGCGGCACTGGCGGCGCGCAGTCCGATCAGTCAGTATCCGGAAGAGACACTGCGGCTGCTGAACGGTTACTATCCGATTGGCACACCGGAGCCGGGCGAATGGATAAAAATTCTGCAATAAAAAGGCTTTATATAACCGGGAGTTCAATAATGACAACAAAGAACTGGATCAGGGGATCGCTGTTTGGCACGTCGGCTGCAGTATCTTTGCTGGCATTGATCAGTATCAGTACCGCACAGGATGGCTCGCCAACCGGAGCCATTACCACCAGAACGCACACATTCACTCCCATCAGGGATGACATCTATCACGTAGTGGGCACGGGCACAGTCAATGTGATGAGCCATGCCATGCTCATTGAAGGCGAGCATGATCTGCTGGTGGTCGATTCTCATGTTACACCCAATGCAGGCATGGCGCTGCTGGATGCTATCAAGTCGGTCAGTGACAAACCGGTGCGATACCTCGTTAATACCCATTATCACTTTGATCATGCGCACGGCAATCAGGTGTTTCCGCAGGACGTGGAAATAATCGGACACCCCTATACGCGACAGAAACTCTCCGGCGAACTCGGCAATGTGCTGGAAGAGTCTACCTTCCTCAGTTTTACCGAAAGCGTGCCGGACCAGATTGAAAACATGCGCGCTGAGCTCGCGCAGACAAGCGATCCGGCACGTACCGAGGAGTTGCGTGCTCGCATTGCCATGCAGCAGGCACACTATGAATCGTCCCAGGAGATAGTGCCAACACCTCCGAACATTACGGTTGACGAGAAAATGACCATCTACCAGACCGTCGATGGTGGCGGGCGGGAAATCCAGATCGTTCACCTGGGTCGGGGACACACAGGTGGTGATGTCGTGGTATTCCTGCCCGACGAACGACTGGTCTATACGGGTGATCTGATGGTGCCAGGTATTCCCTACATGGGTGATGCTTATCTCAACGAATGGCCGGATGCACTGGAACGTCTCAAGACGCTGGATTTTGACACCATGCTCCCGGGTCACGGACCGGTTGTTCAGGGCAAAGATCGCATCGATGATCTGCAGGCTTACATGCGCGATCTCTGGCAGCGAACCGCAGAACTGAAAGCCCAGGGTCTGTCATTCGAGGAGGCGGCAACAGCCATCGATCTGACCGGACACAGCAACAATTATCCGCAGCTGCGCGAGCCCGGTGCGGACCCGCGCGCAATACGCCGTATCTATCAACTGCTGGATGAGCAGGCGGAATAAAACGCAGGCTGAGTAGAAAGGGCGTCAGGCCTTGGCAGGCCGCACCAGCAGCTCATGCCCCTTCAGCATGCCTCTCCAGTATAGTGCCGGCAGCAGCGACTTCTTCATGTGCCATGCCAGGGCTGTCGGCTGACGGCCCTCGAGTATCCAGGTGGGCAGTGTTGGCTTGAGCTTGCCGCCGTACGCAAATTCAGCCAGCACGATTTTGCCCCGCTCAACCGTAAGTGGGCATGAACCGTAACCATCATACTGATACGACTGCGCCTCTCCCTGAATGTCGGCCACGATATTGGCCGCTACTACAGGTGCCTGTTTACGAACTGCTGCGGCTGTTTTGGCATTGGCGGTATTGACTGCATCCCCCAGTCCCCAGACATTCGTATAACGTTTGTGCCGAAGCGTGGACGGATCCACGTCAATCCAGCCAGCGGCATCCGCCAGAGGGCTGTTGCGAATAAACTCTGGTGCGCACTGGGGCGGGCAGACATGCAGCATATCGAACTCGGTTTCCACGCGAACATCATTGCCTGCAGCGTCCTTGGTGGCAAACCAGGCTCGCTTGTTATCGCCGTCAACTTTCACCAGGTTGTGTGTGTAGTGAATATTGGCCCGATACCGGTCCATATAGGACTGCAGTGCCGGGACATAGTCAGCCACACCAAACAGCACCGCGCCGGCGTTGTAAAAGTCGATATCGATATTGTCAATAAGCCCGCTTCGCCGCCAGTGGTCTGCTGAAAGATACAAGGCCTTCTGCGGTGCACCTGCACACTTGATTGGCATCGGAGGCTGAGTAAACACTGCCCTGCCTGAGGTCATTCCAGTGACCAGCTTCCAGGTATAGGGAGCCAGATCAATGCGATAATTGGAAGTCACACCATTGCGGCCCAATGTGTCGCTGAGCCCTTCTACGGCGTCCCAGTTCAGTTTGATGCCCGGGCACACCACCAGTCGCCGGTAGCTGATTGTCTGGCCGTTCTCCAGCACGACCTGGTTGTCATCAGGACTGAATTCGCTGACAGCAGATTCAATCAATTTCGCGCCTCGGGGAATCAGCGAGGCCATTGGACGGGAGACCTGCTTTGCGGTAAAGATACCCCCACCAATCATTGTAAAGCCTGGCTGGTAATAGTGGGTTTTTGCCGGGTCGATAAGTGCTATCCGAGTCATGCCGCGCCGAGCCAGCAGGCTGGCCGCTACTGAAATGCCGGCGGCCCCTGCGCCAACGATAACAACATCGTAGAAAGTGTCTTGCGGTGTACGTGCTGACAGGGAAGCCTGTGAGTTTGAATTGTCCATGGTGATCTCCATTGGCGAAAATACAGGTACAGTGAGCCTGGGGCGCGAGTCATTGAGCTCGCGCCTTTGGTCCTAAACATGATCAGGATTAAAGAGTGTTAACAGGCACCTTAAAGTAAACCGTGCCGTTGTCCTCGGCTGGTGGCAAATGGCCTGCCCGCATGTTGACCTGCAGGGAAGGCAGGATCAGCACTGGCATGTCCAGTGTCGCATCGCGCTTCTCACGCATATCAACAAAGGCATCCTCACTGATCCCGGCGCCGACGTGAATATTGTTGCGCTTTTCTTCAGCGACAGTGGTCTCGAATTCGATTTCGCGGCCATTGGGCTGATAGTCATGGCACATGAACAGTCTGGTGTCATCGGGCAGCGCAAGAACCTTTTGAATTGAATGATACAGTGTCCTGGCGTCGCCACCGGGGAAGTCGGCCCGCGCAGTGCCGGCATCGGGCATGAACAGCGTATCACCGACGAAGGCCGCATCACCGATGACGTGTGTCATGCAGGCAGGCGTGTGGCCCGGGGTGTGTATGGCGCGTCCCTGCAGGTTGCCAATGCTGTAGGTGTCGCCATCATTAAAAAGATGGTCGAACTGTGAACCATCGCGTGCGAACTCAGTGCCGGCATTAAAGATTTTGCCGAACACATTCTGCACCGTGGTGATATGTGCGCCAATGCCGAGTTTGCCACCCACACGTTCCTGGATATATGGAGCTGCCGAGAGATGATCCGCATGGAC
Organism: Gammaproteobacteria bacterium; assembly: GCA_002706685.1. GTDB lineage: Bacteria > Pseudomonadota > Gammaproteobacteria > Pseudomonadales > Pseudohongiellaceae > Pseudohongiella. Next base: position 63,496 of record PALV01000011.1, read on the forward strand.
GTGAGTTTCAATCAGCCACTCGACTTTCAGTTGATGCCGGGTGATGAAATCAATGATCTCATCTGCAGACTCATGGCTGATTCGACCTGAGTGATAATTCAGATTCAGCACCGAATCGACAACGGCGCAGGCGCTGGACGACGGGTCTTTGACCACATAGGAGAACGTGGAGGTCTGTTTGTCAAAGAATGCGGAAACCTGTGGTTTAACAATACTGTTCATTTCTTGAGTCCTCTTGAACGTTTACTCATAAGTGAGCTCGGATGTTTTTCCCCGAAAAATGCGATAAACAAAGAATGTGTAGCCAAGTATGGCTGGCAGTACGACAGCTGTTCCCCAGAACGTGAACAACAATGATGGCGTGCTCGCAGCTGACTCCCAGATCGTCATCCGGCCAATGATGATGTCGGGCAATATGCTGTAGGCGAGGCCCAGCGCAGCCAGCAGGCAGAGCACAATCAGGCCCGCAAACAGCAGCCACTCGCGCCCTTCGCGCAGCAGGCGCTGGCGATAAAGCAGGCTCATCATAAATCCATAGGTCAGCGTACTCAGTACCGGGATCGGCAGCAGCATCAAACCTTCAGGATAGGTGAACCATTTATCTGCGATGGTCTGGCTGATCAGTGGCGTTGCTATCGACACCAGCAACAAAGCCATACCCATCGGCAGTATTGCCCGTGTTGCCCAGCGCATGGCTTTGTCGAACAGCTCTCCCTCTGTCTTGATCAGTAACCAGGCGGCACCCAGCAGCACGTACAGTGCGGGCAGGGTGAGCGCGATGAGAATTGAGAACAGCCAGCTCAGACTGGTTTCACCCAGCCCGGTAATGTAGGTGCCGAGCATCCAGCCCTGTGAGCAGGCAGTAACAAGCGAGCCCACCGAGAATATAAGGTTCCACATGTCTTTCCTGTTCGACACTGCCTTGGCCCGAAAGTCGAACGCAATGCCGCGCAGCACCAGGCCCATCAACATCAGCGTGACGGGAATGTACATGGCCGTGAGAATCTCACCATGCGCCTGCGGGAAGGCAATCAGCAGAATGCCAATGCCAAGCACGATCCAGGTCTCATTGGCATCCCAGAAAGGTCCTATTGAGGCAATCATCAGATCTTTTTCGCTCTCGCTGGCAAAGGGCAGCAGAAGACCGATACCAAGGTCATAACCATCCAGTATGACGTATATCAACAGGGCAAGACCCATTGCGCCAGCAAAGAATAACGGCAGCCAGGTTTCCATGTCATGCCTCCTGTGTCTGTTGGTTGGCGTTATGACCGCCAAGCTGTCTGAGTGCCAGTAGTGAGGCGGCAGGTTTGGTAGCCATGTAGCGCAAGGTGGCGATGTAGGAAATCATCACGAATACGTATAGCGCCATGTAGCCCATGAACGTGCTCAGCATCACCCCGCTGCTGTGGTCTGCAACCAGGTCGGCCGTATTCAGCATCCCGTAGACAATCCATGGCTGTCTGCCAATTTCGGTGACATACCAGCCAGCCAGTACAGCCACCCAGCCGGAAAAGGTCATCACGGATGTTGCCGTCAGCAGCGCCGGGCCGGGAGCGCGGCGCTGTTTGAACAGCACCCAGCCAGCCCACCAGGCAACCACAATCATCAGTATGCCGATGCCTACCATGATGCGAAACGACCAGAATACCGGTGCCACGGGCGGGTGCTCACCGGCAAATTCGTTAAGCCCCAGTATCTCTCCGTCGAGATCATGCGTCAGAATGTAGCTGGCCGCTCTGGGTATTTCGATGGCAAAGCGTGTGGTTCGGGTTTCTTCATCCGGAAAGCCAAACAGCGTCAATGGGGCGCCACGCTGCGTCTCCCAGATGCCTTCCATGGCAGCCACCTTGGCTGGCTGGTGTTCCAGAGTATTCAGACCGTGCAGGTCGCCAACAACGACCTGAAGTGGTGCCAGAATCATTGCGGTTGCCACCATGGCGCGGAAGATCTTGGCCGTGGCCGGGCCATCAACTTTACGCTTCATGCGCCAGGCGCTGATGCCCATCACCAGAAAGGTGGCGGTCAGCATGGAGGCGATCATCATGTGGGCCAGGCGATACGGAAATGAAGGGTTGAATATGACAGCCATCCAGCTCTCAACATGGAAGACTCCGTCAACCATTGTGTAGCCCGTCGGTGTCTGCATCCAGGAATTCAGGCTGAGTATCCAGAACGCCGACAGCGTAGTGCCGACGGCTACCAGTGCGCAGGCAATGACGTGCATGCGATTGGAGACCCGGCTTTTGCCGAACAGCATCACGCCCAGGAAGGTTGCCTCCATAAAAAAGGCCGTCAGCACCTCGTAACCCAGCAGTGGCCCGGCAATATTTCCGGCACGCTCCATAAAGCCAGGCCAGTTGGTGCCAAACTGAAAGCTCATGGTGATGCCGGATACAACGCCGATAGCAAAAGAAAGGGCAAAAATCTTTACCCAGAAGTGGTAGGCGTTTTCCCAGTGTTTGTCACCCGTGAACGTATAACGCAGGCGAAAGAACAGCAGGATCCAGCCCAGGCCAATAGTGATGGACGGAAACAGGATATGGAAACTGATGTTTGCCGCAAATTGCGCCCTGGCCAGCAGATATGGGTCAAATTCAAACATGTGCGTCGCCTTTGATGTGTGTCTGATCTCGGTGCCAGACATGTAGAGGGTAGTGCAGACAGTATGCCAAGGTTTGCATGACGATGATATTTACCGTCAAGCCTTTGAATTTAATGGCATTAGTCAAGGCTCTCAGGTGTGTCAGTTCGCTTGCTGCCATTCGGCAGTGACGATTGTTTGTCAGATATGGCAAACTGTCTGACATATATGACAATTCCAGGGCTTTGTTATGAACCTGATCGCCAGTTCTTCGTCGTCTGAATTGGCAGCTCTGCTGGATGGCTTCGATGTGCCTGCCATTCTGGTCAGCGCTGACTATCAGATTCTGGCCACCAATACGCATTACCGCGACAGCTTTGGCGAAATCGACTATCGCCAGGCGCCCCGCTGTTATCGTGTCTCACATGGCTACGATGTGCCCTGCGACCAGGCCGGCGAAAGTTGCCCTTTAAGCGCCGTCCGTGCCTCAGGCAGTAAAGAGCGGGTGTTGCATATTCATCAGACGCCGCGTGGTCGTGAGCACGTTGATGTTGAAATGCTGCCCATCAAAGCCGCTGATGGCAGTCTCAAGTATTTTGTTGAGCTGTTGAAGCCGGTTCAGGTTGCCAGCGCCCGGATCGGTGATGCCGATATGGTCGGCAGTAGTCCGGCGTTTAACGCCATGGTCGAGAGCATCACCCGCGTGGGGCCTACCGACGCGTCAGTATTGCTGCTTGGCGAATCCGGCAGCGGCAAGGAGCTGGCTGCACTGGCCATCCATCAGGCCAGCTCGCGCCGCGACAGGTCGCTGGTGACACTGGAATGTTCCGGATTGACCGAAACACTGTTCGAAAGTGAGCTGTTCGGTCACGTTAAAGGCGCATTTACAGGTGCCACTTACAATTCTCCAGGACTGGTTGAGGCGGCCGACGGAGGGACCCTGTTCCTTGATGAGATAGGCGATGTGCCGCTGGAGATGCAGGTAAAACTGCTGAGACTGATTGAAACGGGTACATACCGGCCAGTGGGCAGCCGTGAAGTCAAACGTGCCGATTTTCGCCTGATCTGTGCCACACATAAAAATCTGTTTGATTTGATGCAACAGGGTCGCTTCCGGCAGGACCTCTACTACCGTATCAATGTCTTTCCGATCGAGGTGCCATCGCTGCAGCAGCGCAGCAGTGATATATCTCTGCTGGCCAATGCGATCCTGAAAAAACTCGACCGCAGCGGACACAGCGTGCTGACCGACTCCGCCATCCGGCAACTGCAGGCGCATCGCTTTGTGGGCAACATACGTGAGCTTCGCAATATTCTGGCGCGGGCCATGGTGCTGTCCAATACCCATGTCATCGACGGTAGTATTATCGCGCGCTGTCTGCAGATTGATCCTCAGCCGGCGGTAATATCTGCGGACCTGCCAGATCTGAAAACCAATGAACAACAGTACCTGCGGGACCTGCTCCAGCATTGTCAGGGTGACAAGGAGAAAGCTGCCGAACTTGCAGGTATCAGTGTACGATCGCTGTATCGCAAACTCGCAGGTGAGTAAGCGACAGACACGGACCTCCGGTATTCCTTCATGAAAGCAACCATCAACGCACAGGCAGCCGTGCGCCACCTGAAAAAGGCTGACCCGGTCATGGCCGGTCTCATCAGACAGGTAGGGCCATTGCGGGTTCCGGTCAAACAGGTGGACGATCTGTTTGGCACGCTGGTCGATGCGATCACCGCACAGCAGTTGTCGGTCAAGGCAGCAGCAACAATCTATCGGCGTTTCTGTGACCTGTACGGTGACCCGGATCAGGCTCCGGATCCTGCCAGTGTGCTGGGAACACCCGAAGCCTCGTTACGTGCCGTTGGCCTGTCACGGGCAAAAGCACTGGCAGTCGTCGATCTTGCCAATAAAGTGGTGACGGGAACGCTGCCACCACTGGCCGAGCTGACGGCGATGGACAATGAGCAGGTCGTGCAATCGTTGATCAAGGTGCGGGGCATCGGACGTTGGACGGCAGAAATGTTTCTTCTGTTTCAACTGGGTCGGGCGGACGTATTGCCCGTGGATGATCTGGGTGTCCGGAAAGGATTCATGCTTGCCTATCAATTGGCGGAGATGCCTTCGCCCCGGGCACTGCTTGCGCACGGGGAGTGCTGGCGCCCTCATCGCAGCGCAGCAACCTGGTATCTGTGGCAGGCGACGCGCCTGAATGAGATAAAGCAGCCGGGCTGAGTCAGTCGCTTTTTGTTCAGGAACTGCCGCGCAACGTGCTCTTCACCCGGTCCGCTGCGAGGTGAGTATCAGAGATGCGGGCAGGCCGGTCTCGGGGTTTATCGGCTCGCGCAGGGAAACCAGCCTCAAGCCGCCCGTATTGACCAGCGCGATCCAGCTTTCCAGGGTGCGGAAATACCAGGGTGCCGGCTCCGTGAAGGCCTCATCAAAACCCAGCCATGAACCCTCGCGCCAGCCATCCTGATAGGCGACATCGCCGCAGGCCATCAGCGGATGCAGAGTCTGTATCACCAGATGTCCGCCAGGTCGAAGCAGCGTCTGAGTGGCGTCTACCACCGCATTGGCTGACTCTTTGCCAAGCAGCGAGAAGTTGCAGACCATCAGGTCTACAGTGAGCTCCAGGGCCCCGCTGGCCAGTTCATCGTAGGTCATGACCTCAAAACGATGGGCAGAGAGGCGTCGTGCTTCAGCTATCAGTTCGGGGATGACATCTATTCCAGTGACGTTGCCAACCAGCAGGCTGAGCTGGCGTGTCAGCCAGCCTTCGCCGCAGCCTGTGTCCAATACCGACGTCGGCCTGCAGTCCAGCACCGCGCTGATCACGGCATCATTTGTCACCAGGCGGCGACTGGCGATCGTCTGTGCTTGCACCGCACGAGCCCACGGCGTAGCATTTTTGCGCCAGGAGTCGATAATGCGGGTTTCGTGAGATTCCTTCATGCGTGGCACTATACCACCAAAAACAGCACTAAAAATAAGAGCAAAAAGGAAACCAGTGATGACTCGACGCGACCTCATGACCACCCTGTCTGGATTGTTGCTTGCGCTGGCCGTCACATTGACGGCTGTTGCTCAGCCTCATGATGCACACTGGGTGACTGCCTGGACAATGAGCCCCAGCACCCTGCTGCCCTCACCCGATGCGGAAGATGCTTTTGATAACCAGACCCTCAGGCAGATTGTCAGGGTGACAGCTACAGGTGAGTCCATCCGGTTACGTGTGTCGAATGCGCACGGCAATAAACCTCTGGCGATTGGTGCGATGACTGTCGCCCTGCATGCAGGTGATGGCGCTCTGCGGCCCGGTACTCTGCATGAAGTGACTTTTTCGGGCGAGACTCATTTTAATGTGGCACGTGGTGCGGTGGCGATCAGTGACCCGGTTGCACTTGACGTCAGCGATCTTGATGAGCTGGCAGTCAGCATCTATCTGCCGCAGGGCTCTGGCAATGCCACCACACATCGCGTGGGACTGCAGACCAATTACCTGATTGCAGGTGATGCCACCACAGAACTGCAACTGCCCGATGGCGCAGAAACCTTTGAAGTCTGGCATTTCCTGCGAGCGGTTGACGTGCTTGCCGATGAATCGGTCAGCACCATTGTCACCGTTGGGGATTCGATTACTGACGGCGTCGGTTCAACACTGGATGCCAATCTGCGCTGGCCGGATCAGTTTCTGGCCCGTTTGAGGGCCGCTGGCGACATGCCACAGTACGCAGTCGCCAACGCCGGCATCAGCGGCAATCGTGTGTTGCATGAGCGCGCTGAAATATTCGGTGAAAATCTGCAGGCAAGATTTGAGCGCGATGTACTGGCGCTCAGTGGTGTCAGCCATATTGTCTTGCTGGAGGGCATCAACGACATTGGTATGTCAGTCAGTCTTGCTACAGATCAGGAAGTTAGCCCGGAACAGATCATTGCCGGTTATCGTCAGATCATCGCACGCGCCAAAGCACGTGGCATAAGCATTATCGGGGCAACACTGACGCCGTTTGCCGGTGCAGGGTATTACACGGAAGAGGGCGAGTCCAAGCGACAGCAGGTCAATGCCTGGATTCGCAGCTCCGGCGCCTTCGATGCCGTCATTGATTTTGATCGGGCGATGGGCGATCCGCAAAATCCGGGGCGATTGCCAGCCAGCTTCACGTCAGACAACCTGCATCCCAACGACGCAGGGTACAAGGCGATGGCTGACAGCATTGATCTGGGTATTTTCCGGTAAAGGCTCGTTTGTGTTTACCCCAAGGGCACTTGTACCCAAAAGGGCACAGGCACCCAAAGGGCACTTGTACCCCCGGGCGACACAGGGTAACTTGCAGATATTACTAAAATAAAAGTCGGAGAATTGTCTATGCGCCGCGCCTATCCAGGACTGACACTCATGTTGGCCTTTGGGCTTGCTGCCTGTTCGGAGTCATCGGATACGATGACCTCAGGGAGCGAGGAGACAACATCGAGTGCTGTCGAAGCCCTGCAGGAAGCCTCTCAGGAAACGGCCTCAACTCCTCAGATGGCCGCGCAGGAGGCGTTGAATGCAGAGATTTCTCTGGGCAGTGCGGTCAAGCGATTGTGCTCGTCGGTGCTGGTTGGTGGAAGAACCATTGAGCATGTAATGGCGCAGGAGCTGAGCAATGCCTCTGCCGCAGGCGTGGACTTTACATTCTCGATTGATGGCAACCTGGTGACGGGTGCGGGTGCAGGTCAGACGATACAGGCGCTGTACCGTGAGCATCTGGGTTGCACGCTTGTCAAAAATACCTCTGTTGAGGTGCTGCAGGCGCAATTCGACCCGGCACTTTATCCCGAAAAACCTGCCGCCTCAGACGCTGAATGGCCCTTCGGTGATAGCGTGATGCTGCCCACTGAGCTGCCCGGCGTGGATCTTGACGCCATCAATGCCGCTGTTGACCTGGCCTTCGAGGATATCGAGCCGAATCAGAACATCAATACTCGCGCCGTGCTGGTCATTCACGAAGGCAAAATAATCGCCGAGCAGTATGCTGAGCCGTTTAATGCGCAGATGCCGCAACTGGGCTGGTCCATGACCAAGACGGTCACTGCAGCACTGACCGGAATGCTGGTTGAGGAGGGCATTTTTGATGTTGATGCGCCCCCGGGCATTCCTGAATGGCAATCGGCCGATGACCCGCGCCGCCAGATCACGCTGGAGAATCTGCTGCAAATGTCCAGCGGCCTGGAATACTCCGAAGTCTACACCGCTGGATCAATGTCCGATGTCATTCTGATGCTTTACACAACAGGTGATACGGCAGCTTACGCCATCGATCAGCCACTTGCACAAGAGCCTGGTAGCACATTTTATTACTCCAGCGGCACAACCAATATCATTGCACGTACACACCGTCAGGCCTTCGATGGTTTTCAGGAATATTTCAACTTTCCCCAGGAGCGATTGTTCAGCAAGCTGGGCATGCGCTCGGCTGTGATTGAGCCTGATGCCAGTGGTACCTTTGTGGGTTCGTCCTACATGTACGCAACACCCCGTGACTGGGCCAAGATAGGCCTGCTGTATCTGCAGGACGGGCAGTGGAATGGTGAGCAGATTCTCCCCGAAGGCTGGGTAGACTATAGCGTGACACCGGCGAGTTCGGCAGACCAGGGGCAGTACGGTATTCAGCTCTGGCTTAACGCTGGCGCAGCCGATGATCCAGCGGACCGACCTTTACCGAATCTGCCGGCCAACACGTATTATCTGTCCGGGTTTGAAGGGCAGAATGTAGTCGTGGTGCCGGACCACGATCTGATTGTTGTACGCATGGGGGTGACCACCAGCGGGCCGCGTCCCATCTGGCAATTGACCGAATCTGTACTTGAAGCAGTCTCGCAGGGGGCGCAATAATCTTGATCAGCTCGCTTCCCCGGGAGTTGCTTGCAAAACTGCCACCATTCATTGTGTACTGGGCTGCCAGCCTTCTGGCATGTCTGGTATTTCTGCCTTTCCTGTCCTGGGTCGTGTTCTCAGGTGATGACTCGCATCTGATGCGGGTGGCGCTGGACTACGGTGGGCTGCAGCCCTACCTGCAGCCCGAAGTCTATCGTGAACTGTCCGTTGCAAACTACACGCCCATCCCGATGACAGTTTACCGCTGGGTATCCCTGCTGTTTCCAATGCGCCCCCTGTTCTTCCTCGCCTTCATGATGGCCTGCATGAGTCTGGTGATCGCCCTGGCAGCCACGTTAGCGTCACGGCTCACACATAATGTTGAAGCCCATTCTGATAGGCATAACACGCAGGCAGGCTGGTTGACGATTCTGCTGATGACTTCTCTGCTGTCACTGCCCACTCTGCTGAGTCGTTTCTACACCATGCACTACCTGATCGGGGGAATATTTGCGCTGCTGGCTCTACTTGTTCTGATCAGAAAGCCAGCGTCTGAAAAGCCCGACTATGTTTCGTGGCTGGCTGTCTGGGGGCTGCTGTTCCTTGCACTGCTCTCCAAGGAAGTCTATCTGATGTTGTTGCCGGTCATACTGCTGCTGGCCTGGCAGCGCAGGCAGTGGGTGCTGGCGGGCGGCGCATTATTGGTCACACTGATTTACTGGTTGTGGCGAGGGCACATGCTGGGCATGCAACTGGATGTTGGCGGAGAGGGTAGTTACTTTGCGGGCTTCTGGAATATTGGTGCAGCGGCCTGGCTGGAGTTTATCGGTTTCTACCTCAGCAGTCGCTGGCTCATCCTGATAGCCTTGCTGGTCGCTTTCATCAGCGATCCAAGACTGTCATTGAAGCTGGTGGCACTGGCATTGTTATTCGGACTGCCCGGTCTGGCGGTCACTCATGGCATCGCGGAGTACGAACTGCACTCCGACAGGATTTTCTTTGCCATGGATGTTGCTATGGGAATCGTTGCTGCGGTCGTCATCTGTCGTGAACAGCGCGCGCGGGCGATGTTCAAGCCCGAATATGCTGCCGCCGCATTTGTGTTTGTGTTTTTTATTCAGGTGCTGGCTGTGCGCGACTATCGTCAGGAAGTTGTGACGCAGACCGACTACAAAATTACCCGGTATCTGCTTGACCGCTTTGCGGCCGTGGCAGATCAGACAGCGCTGGTACCGATGAACTACATCCAGGGCGACCTGATGCGTGTCAGTGAGCGTCTTGGTCTGAACTGGGTCACGCTGACGCAGAACTGTCTGGACGCATTACAGATTAGCGAGGAGCAGTTACTGGTTTTTAATGATGCTGGTGACCTGATGTCACGAGAGGAGCTGCAGGCACAATGCCAGTTAGCGTCAGGGCTCACAGTTGATGTAGAGACCGCACCTCAGTACGACAGTGGTCTGTTGCGCTGGCAGCTTTCCGCAGCGTCAGATGTGCAGACGGGTGTATTGTTTGTTGACCGTGCATTCGCCGTCCCGCTGCCAGCCTTCAACAGCCAGCTGGTCAAGCCCGCACCTGATGAGCGATACCAGCTGTTTGCACGCCAGGGCAATCAATGGTGGTTCTCTGAGCCGCGCCTGATTGATATACGTTAGGCTGTGTGCTGTGAGTGCAGTTGAAAAAGCGTCCTGAAATAGCCGGGGTCTTTTATCAGCACATCTGACTGTGCCGGATGTGTGTGTGCGTATTGTTCCCGCGATACCCAAAAGCGCAATGCCGCAAGCTGCAGAACCTGTGGCCAGCAGCGTGTTTCGATAGAGCTGAGCGGGCGGATGCGCGCATAGGCATCAAGCATCGACTGCACATGCAATGGCTGGAAAATCAGTTCCCCTGAATCAAGCGCCCTGGTGCACCAGTCGTTGGCGCAGATCGCCAGGTCCATGATCATCCAGCCGGTCGCTGCATTATAAAAATCGATCACGCCCATTATCTGATTGTCGATCAACATTGCGTTGTCACGAAACAGGTCACCATGAATGACAGTCTCGGGCAGCGTAGGCGCGGAATTGTACCAATGCTGCAGTTCCGTCAGTGCCGGCAGCAGCCAGGGCGTTTCGTTTTTCCAATGGCTGACTGCCAGTTTGCCAGCCTGTTGCAGCACCCAGCGCGGTCCGCGGTCATTGTCGCGCTGCAGAGGACTTTGCGATGTCGCCTGGTGCATGCGTGCCACCAGCTCGCCCAGTGCGGCGCATTGCAGTGGCGAAGGCTGCGAGGGGTGTTCGCCCGGCAGGCGTGGCTGTAAAAGCGCCGTGCGATTTTTCAGGCGGTGCAGTGCGCTGCCATGACGATCTGCTACAGAAAACGGGACGGGCAATCCGGCAGACTGCAGGCAATCCAGTAGTTCGATAAAAAAGGGTAGCTCGTTAACCGGACCACGCTCAACCAGAGTCAGGACAAAATGACTGATTTCGCCATCGTGCCCGCGAGTGTCAACGAAGTAGTTGGTGTTTTCACTGCCGCCCCTGATGCCTTTAAAATGTGCCAGCTCGCCCACATTAAAAGGTTCAAGAAACGAACGTATATCTTCTTCGCTCAGCGGTGTAAAAACTGACATTCAATCGCTCTACTCGTACTGCGCCTCAATTTCCATCAAGGCCTCGCGAACTGCCGCTGCCCAGATGTCATATCCGGTCTCGTTCAGATGCAGATTGTCTTCCACAAAAATGTCAGTGCGCACGGTGCCATCGGGCTTCAGGAAGGGGGTCGCCACATCCACAAAGTGAATACGTGGGTCGCTGGCAGCCAGGGCGCGATATCGCTGGTTCAGTTCCGAGGCAATCTGCCAGCTGTCGACGCGCGCAACACTGGGTTTCACAGACAGCACATAGATCCGCGTGTCCTCACGCTGCGCGTGAATGCGATCAATGATTGTCTGCAGTTGCTGCATGATCTGCTCGTTGGGGATGTTGTTGCGGCCGGTGTCATTGTCGCCTTCGTAAATCAGCACGGCGCGGGGCTGGTACTTGAGCACCACGCGATCCAGATAATGTACGACGTCGTTCATGACGCTGCCGCCAAAGCCACGCGGGATGACAGTCAGAGGTGCGAGATCAGCTGGAGCATCTTCATTCCAGTACATTATGGAAGAGCTGCCGGTCAGTACGATGGCATCCTCGGGAGGAGGGTTTTGCGCATCGGCTGCTTCAAAACGTTCGATGGCCGCTTCAAAGCGGGTCGGGTCTGGCAGTTCCTGTGCCCAGGCTGTGCCGGCAAACAGCACGGCAATCGTCATCAGGGCGGACTTACAGGTTTTTGTCATTAGGGTTCCTGGCACGGGTGCATCCTCGCTTATAGGTTTTTTCATGATTGTAGCGCGTCTGCCAGCTGCCGCCTATGCCAGCCCGCAAGCAGCCTAGTTCATTACTCAGAACATGAGCTGGCTGCCATTATCCATCTCCGTTATGATTGGGCGCTCGATCCTTATTCAAAGTAATAACACTCAAAACAACAAGGAGCTCCCTGCCATGCCTCGTCTGCCCAAATTTGCGCTGATTGCGGTTTCCGTTCTGATGACCGCATTTAATTCCTCGCTTGCGACTGCCCAGAGCATAGATCTGGGCCGCGGTGAGCTGCCAGTGACTGTGCCGGAAGGCTACTCGGCGGACACACCCGCGCCCCTCATCGTGTTGCTTCACGGTTACACCTCCAGCGGCACAGTTGCTGATCGCTACATGGGACTCAGCGCGATTGCTGATGACTACGGCTTTCTGCTGGTTGCGCCAAATGGAACGCGTGAACCGGGTGGTGACCAGAACCCCTACTGGAATGCTTCTGATGCCTGCTGCAACTTCTTCAGCACCGACGTCGACGACAGCGGCTACCTGATGTCTGTCATCGAGCGCATGGAGTCAGAGTACAACGTCGATCCCAAGCGCATCTATCTGGTGGGCCACTCCAACGGTGGTTTCATGTCCTATCGCATGGCCTATGAGCACTCGGACAAGATCGCAGCCATCGTCAGCCTGGCGGGCGCCAATCACCTGGAACAGCGTCCGGCCCCCGAGCATGCGGTGAACATTCTGCAGATCCACGGCACTGCGGATCAGACCATTGCCTATCAGGGCGGTGAGATTCAGGGCAATCGCTATCCGAGCGCCATGGGTTCTGTGCAGCGCTGGGCAAGCTACAACGGCTGTATCACCCAGGGCCGGGCCCGCGAGCAGCGAGATCTGGATGCCAGCCTGCCGGGTCATGAAACCGGTGTAATGACTTTTGATGTTGGTTGTCGTGCCGGCGGCGCAGTCGCGCTGTGGACGATTTCTGCCGGCACCCACGTGCCAAGCGTTTCAGACACTTATGGCGCGCAGCTGGTTGAATGGCTCTACGACCATCCCAAGCCCTGATGGCCGAATCCGGGGGTGGTCATCATTGACGATGCAACCGCCCCCGGGCGAGTGAGAATGCGATGCCGGGCAGACAGACCAGTCCGGCTATCGCAAAACACACATCAATGGCGCGCGACAACTGAGGGATGCTGTCTTCGTTAATGACGGTATTTCCCACGATCAGGCTTACCACCAGCGCTACCAGCACCATGCTGTTCAATTGCCCCACCATGCGCGTAGTCGCTACCGCCGCCGAGGCGCTGCCATAGTGGCGTCGCTCGACCGAACCCATGATGGCATTCACATTGGGTGACGAGAACAGCGCAAAACCGCCACCCGTGAATAGCAGGGCGATGACCACACGAGTCGTGCTGCTGTCAGGATGCAGTGTGGCCAGTACAAACAGTCCAAAGGCTGTCAGCGCCATGCCCGCCGAGGCCAGCCAGCGCGGTTCCAGCCGGTCCGAGAGGCGACCCATGATCGGCGACCCGACGGCCATGGTCAGCGGCTGCACCATCATGATCATTCCCGCCTGACTGGCACTCATGCCCTTGACTGACTGCAGGTACAGGCTCATCAGCACCACATTCGCGTAGGTTGCGCTGTACATGATCAGGGCTGAGGCAGCGGACAGCGTGAAGGTGCGATTGGTAAAAAACAGATTCACATCCCACAGCGGATGCGGGGAGCGCCGGGCATGATGCAGAAACAGGCTGACGGTGACCGCACTGGCGGCCAGCCAGGCAAAACTGTCCCAGGCCGGCAGCCGGGAGATGGCCAGACAGAACAGACCAATGCTGGCGATCCAGCCCAGTGCGCCCGGCACATCAAAGCGGGCATCTGCCTCGCCGCGCCACTCATCATGGACATAAAACAGCCCCAGACCCAGTACGGCGACGACCAGCGGTAAATGAACCAGGAACGAAGCGCGCCAGCTGATATGGTCAACAACCAGCCCGCCCAGCAGGGGGCCCGCCGAAAGCCCGATATAAATTGAAGCGGTGACCAGGCCGATATAGCGCCCGCGCTGATTGGCCGGAAATGCCGAACTGACGATTGCCATTTGCGTCGCATTCAGCGCGGCTGCGCTGACACCCTGCAGAAACCGGGCCGCCAGCAAAAGTTCACCGCTGGGTGCCAGCGAGGTCAGCACCGAGGAGACAATTACTGCAGCGCTACCGATCAAAAAAATCCGCTTGCGACCTACCCGGTCGGAGAGGCGGCCGAAGATCAATACAAACATGGTGCTCGCCATCAAAAACGCCATCGGCACCCAGCTCATGGCGACGGCGGTCATGGCCAGGTCGTCGCCCATGGTCGGCAGAGCGACGTTGGCGGCCGATAACATCAATGGCACCGCAAAGGAGTTAAGAAGGACCATGGCCAGGATGGCGCGTGACTGGGGGTGCTGTGACAAAACGCGGATTCCCTGCTGTGGGGCGGATGGCGGCAAACTGCCAGCGCGTATCATAACACCTCTGCCAGTACAGTCGATTGCAGCGCGCCTCGCAGACAGCGTGTTATAGTCCTGCGCAAAGAAAAACGGAGTTATTATGAAAATCATTTCTCTCAAGGACCGCCCGGAACATTTGATGACACTGGCAAAATGGCATCATGCCGAATGGTCCTACCTCAATCCGGAACGTTCTTTCGAAGCCCGTGTCGAAGAAATGCAGTGTGACTTGCGCGGAGATGTCATCCCGACCACATTCGTCGCGGAGCGCGATGGAGAGTTGCTGGGTTCCGCCTCCATGCTGGCCGAGGACATGAGCACGCACCCCGAGCTGACACCCTGGCTGGCCAGTGTTTTTGTGGCACCGGCACATCGCAAACAGGGTATCGGTAGCGTTCTGGTTAAACGAATAATGGATCATGCGTGCGACAACGGCGTGAAGAAACTGTATCTGTACACCCCTGACCAGGAGCAGTTGTATGCCGGGCTGGGCTGGCAGATACTCAGTCGCGAGCCATACAACGGTACGCCAGTAACCATCATGAGTGTGGAATTTAACTGAGCTGATATCGCGCCGGGTCAGCAGACAAAGGCAGCTTGAGTGAAATGGACCCTCACAACATCGCCCCGCAGGCTACCGCCTATGTAATTGAACAGGTTTATCGCCGCGAGCGACGGCGGGCAATGGCAACATTGATCCGCCTGCTCAATGGTGACTTTGATCTGGCTGAGGATGCCCTGCATGAAGCGTTTACTGCTGCGGTCGCACAGTGGCCTGCTGACGGAGTACCCGAAAACCCGCGTGCCTGGCTGGTGACGGCGGCAAAGTTCCGCGCCATTGACCAGATTCGCAAGCGGCGGCGGCATGACGATGCCAGCGACGAACTGGTAAGAATGATTGATGTTGCTGATGACGAGCCGACCGACGACCTCTCCATTGAAGACGATAGGCTCAGGCTGATTTTTACCTGCTGTCACCCCGCCTTGTCGACGGAGGCGCGAGTGGCTCTGACGCTGCGTGAAGTCTGCGGACTGACGACCGAGCAGATCGCAGCGGCCTTTCTGATACCCACACCCACGCTGGCGCAACGAATCGTACGTGCCAAAAACAAGATTCGCGACGCCCGCATCCCCTACGAAGTCCCTCAGACTCGCGACCTGCCAGACAGGCTGGACGCTGTGCTGCAGGTTATTTACCTGGTTTTCAACGAAGGTTACCTGTCATCGCAAGAGGATCCCGATCACGATCGCCAGGCGCTTGCGGTCGAAGCGATTCGCCTGACCCAGTTACTGCAGGAGCTTATTCCGTCCAGCGAGGTGACGGGTCTTCTGGCACTGATGTTGTTACACGAAGCCAGACGCGCAACGCGCTACAACGAATCAGGTGAACTGGTGCCACTGGACGAGCAGGACCGCAGTCGCTGGGACAGACACCAGATTGCGCAGGGTTGTCTGCTGGTTCGTCAGGCGCTGACGCAGGGACCGGCCGGACCTTATGCATTGCAGGCAGCCATCGCGGCCCTGCACGCCGAGGCCCCAAGCTCTGAAGCTACCGACTGGCATGAGATCGCAGGTCTGTACCGGGTACTGCTGGCGCTGCAACCGTCGCCTGTGGTCGCGCTCAATCATGCCGTAGCTATCGCGATGCGTGACGGTGAGGCGGCCGGGCTGGCACGCATAGACCAGTTGTGCGCAGATGGAGCGCTGGACAGTTATCACCTGCTGCATGCCGCGCGGGCCGATTTGCTGCGTCGTCTGGGTCGTCATGATGAAGCCCGGGTGTCCTATCAGTCAGCCATTGAATTAACCAATGCCAGTGCAGAAAAACGATTTTTGCAGCGCCGCCTCAATGAACTGGGCACTCCTGACAGTATTTTGAAATAAACACCGTGTTAACTGTCGAATCGGGCAAAGCTGACACGACAGGCATATAAAGACACATCAAAAACACTCAAAACAGGAGCACGTGTTTATGTCATACATTGACGGGTTTGTTCTGGCCGTACCAAAGGCCAATCGTGAGAAATTTATTGGTCATGCCAGGACTGCTGATGAAATATTCATTGAGGCGGGGGCCATTCGCGTCCTGGAGTGCTGGCAGGACGACGTACCAAAAGGCAAAGTCACGGACTTTTACGGGGCTGTCAAAGCCACTGAAGATGAAGTGGTCTGTTTTGCCTTTATCGAATGGCCCGACAAAGATGCCCGCAATGCCGGCATGAAAAAAATCGAACAGATAATGCACACTGATCCTCGCATGGATCCTGAAAAGAACCCGATGCCATTTGACGGCAAGCGCATGATATTTGGTGGCTTCGAGACCGTCGTCAAACTCGGTAAAGACTGAGACGTTCTGAGCTCAATTAATCAACTAAGGAAAGGAGCAGAAAATGCAGAACAAACACGGAGATTTTGTCTGGTATGAATTGCTGACACCTGATGCAAACGCCGCGGAGGCCTTTTACGGGCCCCTGCTGGGCTGGGAGTTTGTGGACAGCAAGATGCCCGGTATCAGCTACCATCTGGTATCCGCTGCCGATGTGGATGGCGATGGTCGGCATGAAGTGGCAGGCGTCATGACCCTGACCCCTGAGATGGTAGAAGGTGGCGCACGGCCAGTCTGGCTGGGCTACATCGGTGTCGATGATGTGGACAGCACGGTTGCCAGCATTCAGGCCAGCGGCGGACAGTTATTGATGCCGGCTCAGGATATTCCCGGGGTTGGACGCATGGCCATGGTGGGCGATCCCGACGGCGTGCCGTTCTACGTCATGACAGCTGCCGATGATACACCCAGCTACGCCTTTGCTGCCGACAAGCCACGACCCGGTCACTGTGCCTGGAACGAATTGAATGCTACCAATCAGGCCGGTGCCTGGCAGTTCTACCAGAAACATTTCGGCTGGCAGAAAGACGGTGAAATGGATATGGGCGACATGGGCACTTATGATTTTATCCGTCACGGCGGCATGATTGGTGCCATCATGCAAAAAACGCCAGACATGCCGATGCCGACCTGGAGCTATTATTTCCGTGTCACGGATATTGATGCAGCCGTAGAGCACGTGAAAACGGCAGGCGGGCAACTCATGCATGGTCCCCAGGAAGTGCCCGGTGGCGATCACATCATTGTCGGGGCTGACCCTCAAGGAGCCATTTTCTGTCTTGTCGGCGGACGGAGTGCAGCATGAAATACCTCTGTCTGGTCTATTACGACGAAAACATCATGAATCAGATGTCGCAACAGGAATGGGACTCGCTTAATCAGGAGTGCATTGCCTGTGTAGGTTCATTGACGTCCAACGGCCATTTTCTGGATGGTGCGCCTCTGCAATCAGTCAACACTGCTACCACTGTCCGGGTTCGCAACGGCAAGGTCGCTTTGACAGACGGCCCGTTCGCCGAAACCAAGGAGCAGCTGGCCGGTTTTTACATGCTGGAGGCGCGCGACATGAATGAGGCCATCAGGCTGGCGGAAAAAATCCCTCCCGCTCGTTATGGCAGCATTGAAGTCCGCCCCGTACGCGAGCTCAGAGAGGCGGAGAACACCCGCTAGTCACTGGCTTGGCTGGCCTGCAAACTAAGGTTATAGTGCCTCAGCTACCAAAATGACTTGCTGCAGGTAACTGAAAGATGACGCAACACTCGGTATTTACCCGGATGCGGCTGGCCGTCCCGCTGGCCGCGACACTTCTGTTGACGGCGTGCGGCAATGAAGAACCACCGGCACCAGTCGAGGTCCGCGCCCCCATCCAGGCGATTTCGCAAATACCCTTGCAGGACATGGTGGCCTGCGCCGAAGACGCGGCACCGCTGGTCAACAATACTGGTACCTTCAGTCGCTCCATCAACACCGGCATGGAGCTGGCGCAGGCGTATTTTGACCAGGGGCTACGGCTTACCTACGGATATTACTTCCCTGAAGCGATCGCATCTTTTAATGCGGCGCTGTGTCTCGATCCCAATAACGCCATGATTCACTGGGGCAGGGCACTGGCCATGGGGCCCAACCCCAACAGCCGCTATGCAGGCGTTTCTGACGATCCGGCCGGCGCAGGCAAGGCCGCCATTGATCGTGCAATGGCCCTGGCTGACACGCTGCCACCGCCAGAGCGTGGACTGGTGGAGACTCTGGCAGTCCTGTTTGATTCGGAGACCTACCCGGATGTCATGGCGCGTACCAACGCATTTGTAGAGGCGGCTGAAGACAACTACCAGACTCACAGCGATGATCTGGAAGCCGCCTTTCTGGTGCCGCACGGCATCATGATGACAACGCCCTGGACCTATTTCTCAGCAGAAGACGGCAGTGCCTTGCCC
Source organism: Gammaproteobacteria bacterium (assembly GCA_002706685.1). GTDB lineage: Bacteria > Pseudomonadota > Gammaproteobacteria > Pseudomonadales > Pseudohongiellaceae > Pseudohongiella. The sequence goes on from PALV01000011.1 coordinate 82,093, forward strand.
GGAGTCGCCCGCGCTCGCGATGTCATCGAGCAGGGCATGGCACAGAATCCCCGGCACCCGGGTCTGACGCATCTGCATATCCACCTGCTGGAGGCTTCATTTGAGCCACAGGCAGCGGAAGCCTCTGCCGATCGGCTGGAATCCCTGACGCCCATGATCGGGCACATGGTGCACATGCCTGGCCATATTTATATGCGGCTGGGTCGTTACAATGACTCTATTGCTACCAACCAGCGCTCGCTGCAGGCAGATGAATTCCTCCAGCAGGCCTGGGGCAATCGAAGCCTGCCGCGCAATGGCACCTATTTTCTGTCAGCAACCAATCACGGCGGCCATGCGCGCATGTTCATTCACTGGGCAGGCCTGCTGCAGGGGAATTTTGAGCGTGCTGCCAGCGTTTCTGCGCCAATGGCGGCAATGGTTGATATAGAGGCGCTCAATCGCGGTTCAGGCTTGAGAGCACCGGTAGCGCACTGGATGACACTGAAAGCCTTCGGTCGCTACGACGATTTGCTGGCGCTACAGAATCCGGCTCCCGAGCAACCCTATCTGGCCGGCATGCTGCACTGGGTGCAGGGTTCCGCACATGCTGCTAATGGTGATCTTGCTCAGGCGCAGCAAGCATTGACGGCCCTGCAATCGATCAGACAATCAGCCGCTGGGCTGGATACCATGCGTGCCAGTGTCAACACAGCGGAAGATCTGCTGGCCATCGCCGAGCACATGCTGGCTGGAGAAATAGCCAGTGCTCAGGAAGAATTTGCAGCGGCAGTGGGTCATTTCGAACAGGCTGTTGCCCTGCAGGATGCGCTGCGTTACATGGAGCCACCGGACTGGTTGCAGTCGACCCGCTTGTTCCTGGGACAGGCACTGATCAACGCAGGCCAGCCTGAACAGGCCGTTTCCGTATTCGAACGCGATTTGTTACTGTTGAATGAAAACGGCTGGGCGCTCCACGGGCTTGCAGAGGCTCTGGAGATGGCCGGGCGCAGTGAAGAGGCAGAGGCCGCGCGTGAAAGGCAGGCGCAGGCATGGGCTGACGCAGACGTGATGTTAAACGCGGCTCACTTTTGAAACACAAGACGTATTCGCATGTGAGTACACCGATGAGTAATACAATCGAAAAACTGGCGGAACAGGTCTCTGATGCCGGTAACCTTGAGGAGCTGACGCAGCCCATTCTGGATGTCCTGCAACGTGTTACGCACCTCGAGAGCACTTACGTGACAACTATTCACGAGCAGGAGGGGGTGCAGCGCATTCTCTATTCGCGCAACAGTGGCGAATTGCAGATACCGGAAGGCCTGGAAGTGCCATGGAGCGACACACTATGCCGGCGCGCACTTGATGAGAAACGTTTTCTGACAACTGATGTGCCTAGCGTCTGGGGTGACTCGGAAGCAGCCGCCGCACTTGGACTGAAAACCTACCTCAGCAATCCCATCTACACAGACGAAGGCAATCTGTTCGGCACCTTATGCGGTGCCAGTGCCAATACAGTTGAAGTGAGTGACGCTGCCCTGGAAGTGCTGGCGCTTTTCTCGCGCATGATTGGACATCAGGCAAGTCGTGAGCAGTTGGCGCGTGAAGCGACGGCCCGCGCCCACGCCGCGGAAACGCGCGCCAGTGATATGCAGTTTGTGGCTGAGATTGGCGCCTTGTGCCTGTCGGGTGAAGAGCCTGATCAGGTACTAAAAGCAGTCAGTCAGAGCTTCAAGTCGCGCCAGGCATGGCAGTATGCTGCGCCATTCCTGTTGCCAGAAGTCAGTCCCATTTCCCTGGATCAAACCGTCAATGGTATCGATGCATCGCATCTGACAACACCGGAAATGCTGGCCACCGAAGATGGTCCGATGCTGCCGCTGCTTATAGAAATGTTAAACATGGCGCGTTACAGCGAAGGTTATGCGCCCACATTTTTAAGCCCGCAACACAGCTCGCCAGAACTGCGTGCAGTTGCCGAGCGCAGTGGTATTGGTAATGAGTGTGAACTGTTCGTATTGACACTGGCTCATGGCACTGACCTGATGGGGGGCGTGCTACTGATCAGTCAGCCCGGCGGTCTGGACGCCACCGAAAAAACCATGGTGCAAAGCTGCTGGCAGACACTGACTCTTTTCGCTGAACGGGAAGTTGAGCATGAGATGCTGGAAGTGGCCAATGCACAATTGACCCTGCACGCGCGGCATGATCCACTGACCGGTTTGCCCAACCGTCGCTACCTGGTTGAGGAAATGCGACGTATGTTGTCTCATGCAACCCGTGCTGGCGAAGTGGTCTATGTGGCGTTTATTGATCTGGATGGTTTCAAGAAAATTAACGACCAGCATGGCCATGACGTCGGTGACGATTTTCTGGAGGCGATGGCACACTGTCTAAAAAAAGCCGCCCGTACCGGCGACCTGACTGCTCGCTATGGCGGGGACGAATTTGTCATGGTGGCGGTTAACGATGAGCCGGCCACTGAGCAGGCACGACAGGCAATTGCAGTTCGCATCGAACAGGCCATGAGTGGCGTGCTGAAGTTGCCAACCTTAACGCTTGATTACCCGGGCCCCAGCGTGGGTGTTGTCGCGTGGCAGGGCGACAAAGTTCCCGACGCCGACGAACTGATCGCCAAGGCCGACAAGGCAATGTACGTCGTCAAACAGGCGCGTCGCGCCGAGCGTGCCTGATACGTAAGCTTTTAATGCGGGCTTTTAGTGTGTGGAGGTTTATGCAAGCAATCAAACGCCGCACCCTGGCGCCCACCAGCTGGTTCGCGACCCTGATGTTGGTAATCAGCGGCTGCGCCTACCAGCCGCCGCCTGAATTGGTCGGGCAGGATCTGCTGCGCAGCTATTTCCAGCCTGGTGTCTATGCAGGTATCGAGCAGACCCGCATCAGCCGCGACTGCGTCGTCTTTCATCCCATCAATATGAACGATGAACGACACCCCATTGTGATCTGGGGCAACGGCACTTATGCCAGCCCCGCCTCCTATCGCCTGATGCTGGAGCACTGGGCGAGCTGGGGGTTTGTAGTTGTTGCGGCGATGACACCCAATGCCGGTAGCGGCCGTGAAATGCTTGAATGTCTCGACGATATCCGCAATGAATATTCACGCCGCGAAAGTGTTTTCTTTGGCAAAGTGGACACCACACGAGTCGCCGCAGCAGGCCATTCTCAGGGCGGCGGCGGTGCACTGATGATGGGCCGTGATCTGCGTGTGGATACTGTCATTGCCATCCAGCCCTACACGCGTGGTCCGCGTTTTGTTCCCCAGGTCATCAGCGATCTGAAAGGGCCACTGCTTCTGCTTTCCGGTACCGAAGATGTCACTGCTGCGCCGGATATTCATCAACAACCCGTTTTCGAACAGTCGCCGGTCGACACAACATGGCTGAACCTGCGCGGCGCCACACACCTGGCGCCCATGCAGACCGGCGGCAGCTATCTGGGGCCGATGACGGCCTGGTTGCGCTGGATCCTTTGGGACGACCCGGTGCCGGCGCCGCTTTTTGAAGGTGACAACTGTGTCCTTTGTCAGCAGGACAACTGGACTGTCAATCGAAAGGCTCAAAGCCAGTGAAACATGCCAGCCGATTTGCCCAGCACCTCGATTGAAGCATGCGCATCACTGGCTCGACCAGCCATCGCGACACAGACATGCAAGGGCAGCAGGTGCTCCTCACGCGGGTGGCAGAACCTGGCATAAGGTGCCTGTTGCCACTCGATGAGTTGCTGCCTGCGTTCGCTCTCGCTAAGTTCCTCAGTGCTGCATATATTTGTCAGCCAATCTTCAAATGCGATGTTCATTTCTCTGGCCGACCTGTCATCCGGCGCCCGGAATGCCGTCATGTTATGAAACGAAAAGCCTGAACCAATCACCAGCAGCCTGTCGACCTCAAGTGACTGCAGGGCTTCGCCGATACGCCAGTGCAAAGCTGCATCCAGGCTTTTGTCCAGCGACAGTTGCACGCAGGGTATGTTGGCCTGTGGGTACATCAGTTTTAGTGGCACAAACACACCGTGGTCCAGCCCACGCTCACCATCCCTGTGTGCGTCGATGCCGGCATTCTGCAATGCCTGTGTGACCTGCTGCGCCAGTTCGGGCGAACCGGGGCAGGGGTAGGCAATTTCGTAAGATTCGCGCGGAAACCCGTAGTAGTCATAGATCAGTCCGGGCTGCGGGGCGGATGTAACGGTTGGCGTGTCTGCCTCCCAGTGCGCGCTTATGACCAGAATCGCATCCGGCCGATTAAGCGTGCCCGGCAATGTCTGCAGGTAGTCCACCAGTTCCCTGTGCCCTTGGTCGCCTAGCAGTGGCAGTGGGCCACCACCGTGCGACAAAAATACAATCTGTTTTTCCATGGAGTTCGCTCCCGCTGAGGTCTGAAATTTATAACTGCTTAATCAGGCAATGGCGCCCATTCGCCCCTCAGTCACCCTCTCGCGTTATACAAGATAGTGGCAGGGTGGCGATGGTCTTGAGTTCACGCCAGCCTTTTCAGCAGCGCACGGTCCAGGCTCAATGTACCTGCACCCTGGATCGCAAGTGCCAGCGTGGCTGCGAGCAGCGTCAGCGCATATTCATAACCGTTGTTGGACATAAAAAGACCGTTGCCAATGTGTGCGCTGAATAGCGCTACCGCCATCGTGAATGCCGAAACAAGGGCAGCAGGGCGTGTCAGCAGTCCCAGCAGTAGCGCCAGTCCGCCGAAAAACTCGGCACTGCCGGCCAGCAACGCCATCAGATAACCAGGCTCCAGCCCAAGGCTGCTCATGAACTGGCCGGTTCCTTCCAGTCCATAACCGCCAAACCAGCCAAACAGTTTTTGTGCACCGTGGGCCACCAGGATAATACCAACCGGCACTCGCAGTACCAGTGCGGCCAGACCGGCGTTGCTGTTGAGTGTTCGTTGAATCAGTGCGTTGTTCATGTCAAACCTCCAGGGTTGTCAGTCATGTCACCTGCCCGATGCAGGCGCATTGTTTGTGATGTCTACTTTACTGTTAACATATTTGGAGATTAAGATGGGAAATATTGCCAAACTATCAACGCTGTGTTGATAATAAGATGGGAGGCCACAGAACGTGGACAAAATCGATACCATGCGGGCGTTTGTGGCCGTTGCCCGGCACAGCAGTTTCAGTCAGGCGGCTGATCGCCTGCAGCTGTCGCCACAGCTGGTCAGTAAATACGTGTCCCGGCTGGAAGAAACCCTCGGTGTGCGCCTGCTTAATCGCAGTACCCGGCGGGTCAGCCTGACAGAGGCAGGCCGCGTCTATCTGCTGCGCGCCGAAGAGCTGCTGGAAAGCTTTGATGACATTCAGCATCAACTCGGCGACCTGCAGACCTCGGCGCGTGGTGAGTTGCGTATCAGCGCCCCAGTCTCCTTTGCCAGCCGGCACATGGGGCGGTTGATCGCCAGCTTTCAGGCAGCCCACCCAGGGGTAACCATTGACCTGCAACTCAATGACCGCAAAGTCGATATTGTTGATGAAGGGTTTGATGTCGCGATCCGCATTGGTCGGCTTAAAAGCTCCTCGCTGATTGCCAGATACCTGGCGCCGGTGCAGCTGGTGTTCTGTGCATCACCCGATTATTTGAAGGAGCATGGTCAGCCGGAAACACCGGCTCAATTGCAGACCCACCGCTGTCTGGGTTACAGCTATATGGAGCAACCACCGGATATATGGCCGGACGCCGGCAACGTTATCAGGTCCAATAATGGTGACCTGCTGGTGCAGTGTGCGATTGAGGGAGCCGGTATCGCGCTTCAACCCACCTTTATCGCTGGCGATGCGCTGGCCGCTGGGCAACTGGTACCGATTCTGCATGAATTCACACCGGAACCGTTTGGACTGTATGCGGTATACGCGCACCGCACCCTGCTCGCCAGCAAGGTGCGCACTTTTGTAGATTTTATGGGTGGTTACTTTGGCGAGATACCTTACTGGGATCGTTACTGACAACTGCTTCTGTAGCTGCCAGGCAGCCTCAGAGCGGGCAACTCACAAAACGATCAACGCCATGATATCCAACAGTGGTTAACATGCCATCGCTGCTTCACGACAGAACCTGAACACCTGACGCTACAAATTGATATTCCACAATCGGCTCGGTGACCGTCGCGGGATCGCCGCCAGCGTCTTCAATCATATGCTTGCTGTCTTCCAGACTCAGCTCAGTTTTTTCCATCGTGCCTTCGACCCGAACCTGCTTGCCCCGAATAGAGAACGGCACGAAAAAGCCGTAATCCTTGAAGGTCACGCGGACATCGCCAGCATCGCTGGAGAAGCCCAGCCAGCAGCCTTTGGCCTGGCAGACCGAGGTTACCTCAGCCTCCAGCAGCATGACATCCTGGCTGCCAGCCTCGACAGCAGCGATGGCATCACGGACGGATTTAACGGGACCGCTACCGACAGCGGCGCCGTATTGCTCCGCATGCGAGAAGCTCGAGCAAAGGAGTAACAGACTTGCAATAACGATCAGGTTTTTCATGGCAGCCTCCAGAATGTCCGGATTATAAATTGCCATTCTATGGCGATGTTGTAAACAATTATCATTAGCGGCCAATATGCCGACGACACTCACTTAATCACCCAGGTGCAAGCAGTCACGTGGCGCTTTGCGCTTGCAGCAAGTTTGATATAGTGCGACGACACTACCCATCGGAATCTTTGCCCCATGATACTTGCCGACTACCAACAGGCACTTAATCTGACCGCCGCCCTGGCCATCGGTCTGCTGGTGGGGCTGGAGCGTGGCTGGCGCAATCGCAATGACGAGGAGGGCAGCCGCGTCGCCGGTTTGCGCACATTTTCAATTATCGGCCTCTTGGGTGGTGTGTCTGCGCTGATCGCCGAGCAGTGGGGACCGGTTATCGTGGTCACTGTGTTTGTGGCTGTTGCCTTGCTGGTTGCTGCTTCGCACGTGATGGAGGTCAAGGCCAATAAGGACAGAGGTACCACCACCGCCTTTGCGATGCTGCTGACCTTTATGCTGGCAGCCTGGGCGGCCTCGGGTCAGCCAGTGACTGCCCTGGCTGTGGCAACGGTACTGGTCGCTATTCTGGCCTACAAACGTGTGTTGCATGGCTGGCTGCGAAACGTCACCGAGCAAGAAATATCCTCAAGTATTACCTTGCTGCTGATTTCTGTAGTGATGCTGCCGTTGCTGCCCAACCAGGGCTATGGGCCCTGGGAGGCGCTGAACCCCTACTGGATCTGGTGGATGGTCGTTCTGATCTGCGGTCTGTCCTTCGTTGGCTACATTGCGGTCAAACTGACTGGTGCACATATGGGTGTGCTGATCACGGCACTGGCCGGGGCACTGGCGTCATCCACAGCCGTTACCGTAACGCTGGCCAATTTTTGTCGACAGGCATCTCGCAAGCATCTGTATATCGCCGGCATTCTGCTCGCGGGTAGCGTCATGTTTGTGCGGGTGCTGATCGAAGTGTTTGTAGTGAACGTCGCGCTGCTGCCGCTGGTGGCTCTGCCACTGGGTCTGATGGCTGCCGGCATGGTCATCACGGCGGGCATCTTCTGGCGCAACCACAAGCAGGCGCCCGCAGATATGTCAGAAAAATTTAACCCGCCGAATCCACTGCAGCTGATAACCGCGATCAAGTTTGGCCTGTTGCTTGCTGTGATACTGCTGCTGTCGCGCGCGCTGGTGGACTGGTTCGGTGACAGTGGCATTTATCTACTGGCGCTGGTGTCCGGGCTGATGGATGTGGATGCGATTACCCTGTCGCTGTCGCGGATGGCGCAGGGGGATATCGCGCCCGAGGTGGCGGCCACTGGCATACTGATCGCTGCGGTCACCAACACACTGGTGAAAGGCGCCATCTTTGCGTTTATTGTCGGTTTCAAACACAATCTCTGGCTGATCGGTGTGCTGCTGCTGGCTTTGGCTCCGGGCCTGCTGGTGGGGTTATTGCTTTAGCTGAACGTTGTTATCGACACAAATAAACCAACAAAAATAAAGAGAGCGCCATGGACAATCGATTCACGCCACGTAATGCCTTTGCACTGACATTCTTTTGCGCGAGCCTGTGCCAGACCGCCGTGGCCCAACCTGTAGCAGAACTGCCTGGCCAGGCGCAGGCGGCAGACGGCAATTACATCACCTGGCGTGAGCACCTGATTGACGATCCGGCGGATGTTGATTTTGTCCTTAGTGGCGGCGATGGCCTGGTCATGGCTGACATTGATGGAGACGGCAACAACGATTTCATCTCCGTTCACGAGTCCGATTCCAGTTACGACTCGGCCAGCTTTACGCCGGGTTTTGAGGCGCCACCAGAGGGCTATGTTCGCATAGCCTTCGGTGCCGCCGATGCTCAGCAATGGCATAACATCACAGTCGCCGAAGGCCTTGATGCCGCCGCCCCGGAAGACGTCGCCGTGGCAGATATCAATGGTGACGGTCATCCTGATCTGGTGGTGGCCGCCGAGCTTTCACATATCCTCTATCTGCAAAACCCTGGCGGCTCTGCCAGCCGCGACACGGTCTGGCCACGTCTGAAACTTCCCATGACCGAAGGGCGTGGCAGTTATATCCGCGTATTTGCGGCTGACCTGGATGGTGATGGCCAGCCCGAGCTGATCGCACCCAACAAGGGCGCCCAGATTCCCGGACCGGACGATTTTGCAGTCTCACATCCGGTGTCCGTGTTTAAAGTGATGGGTGACCCGTTACAGGGAGAGAACTGGCAGGAGATCGAACTGGGTCGCTACAGCATTCCGCAAAACTCCGAGCCAGTGGACCTGGATGTTGATGGCGATATGGACATTGTGATTGGCACGCGCGGCGAGGACCGGCTGGCCTGGTTCGAAAATCCCGGTGATGGCACGCTTAACTTTATCGAGCACGCCATTGGCATCAACGGCGCACGCATGGCGGGTTTCAATCTGGCCTATGCAGATCTGAATGGCGATGGGCGGCTGGACATCATCGGACCAGCTACCGGCAGCACCGGCACTGGCCTGGCCTGGATAGCCCAGCCCGAACGCGTCGGTGACGCCTGGAATGCCCACTTTATTGGCAGCATTGCACCAGACTCGCTGATCAGTGTGGCCGCTGCCGACATCAATGGGAATGGGCTCACAGACTTTCTGGTGGGCAGCTACAGCCGCGGTGATCGCGAATCTGATGACGCCAGCACAACGGTTAACGATCCGCTGGGTCGCCTGAGCTGGTTCGAGAATCCGGGCGATATGTCTGCAAACTGGGTGCGCCATGATATTTCACGACGCAAGCGCGGCATGTTTGACAAGTTCATCGTGATAGATATGGATAACGATGGCGACATTGATTTTGTCGGCACCCGAGGCAACAGTTACCCATATGATGGTGTATTCTGGCTGGAACAGCAGCGCTCCGCAGCCCCGGCCCGGCGTTTTGTTCAGGCACGCGAGCAGGACAGTGATGAGGTGGGTTTGCCAGACTGATTACACTTGATAACAAATCAGCATAAAATCCCATACAAATTCGGGTAGCCAGAGTGGATACACTGTGCCCGTGTTCCATTATGCCTTCGCAAGTGAGCCATCTTGACACGATTTTTGTTCTTGTTTGCCACATCGGTACTTTGCTGCACGCATCGTCGCTGTGCCACGCGTCAGTGGTGCAGCGGCTTTTTTTGTGTGGCACTGCTGTGGCTGGGATTAACGCTGCCTGCTTTTGCACAGAGCGAAGCTGCCGACGATGCTGTATTTGTAGAAGACAGTCCATGGACGTTTGGCATCGCAGCAGGCTACGGGCGACGTGACAACCCCTTCGTGGGCTCTGACGATATCAAACTGAATGCCATTTTGGATCTGGCCTGGTATGGCGAGCGCTGGTTCTTCGATAATGGCGACGTCGGTTTTACGCTGAATCAGACTGAGCAATTCTCCGCAAGTCTGCTGACCACCTTCGACAACGAGCGCAATTACTACAGTTACCTAAGCAATGGCAGCTCGGGCCTGGATCTGTCCAGCCTCAGAGAGCTGGCAATTGATAAGGGCTTCGGGATGATGGGCATCGCTGGTGGCGACGGTGAAGACCTTGAAGCACTGGATACTGAAGAACTGGAAGAGCTTATCTTCAAAGATCAGGACACTGCACTGCCTGAGCGAGACTTTGCCGTAAACTCTGGGATTGAGTTTCTGTATATCAGCCGATGGGGTGACCTGCAGGCGCAACTGTTGACCGATGTCAGTGGCACTCACCGCGGGGAGTCAGCCTGGCTCGCCTACTCCTACCCATGGATAACACCTGACAGCGAATTCAGCCTGACACTGGGCATGGAATGGAAAAGCCGTGACCTGGTGGACTACTACTATGGTGTGACACGCGATGAAGCGATAGATGGCCGCCCAGCCTATACAGGTCGCGCAGAAATAAACTCAGTCATTCGTTTTTCGGCCACCCACGCTCTGAGCAAACGCTGGCGACTGGTTGGAGTTGTTGAGCAGGAATATCTCGGCAAGCACATAAGGAACAGTCCCATAATCGAGCGAGGTCGCGTGAGCACGGCGTTCATCGGCATTTATTATAAATTCCTGTAATCCTGCTTCAGAATGTGGACGAAATTCGCATGTCGCAGGGTGAGTGCAGACACGGTCAACAAAACTGTGGGCCTTGTCACGTCTGCTAAAACACTCAGCGTATTGTGGACCTGGCTATTGCTACTAGTATCCATCCCGGACGCGACAGCAGAAGCGGGTGCGACATTGGACGCACAACCACAGTTATGCGTGATTGCACCTGGGGAAAAGCTGTGTGTTGCACAGATGCATCTACAGTGGACAACTGCAAGAGAGCGAGATGTCTGTATTGGTTTTGCCCACCAGCCAGATTTTTTGCAATGTTGGGTGGGGCAGCAACGTGGCGACCATCGTGTTGACCTGGCACACAATGACAACATCACGGTGCGCCTGCATGATGCAAAAAGCGGGCAGATTCTGGCGGAGCTGGATATCCCGGTTATCAAACGCGACCTGCGCGACACTCGTCGCCGACGTCGTCATGCCTGGAGTATTTTCTGATGAAACCTGACAGTCTTGAAACTCAGGTAGCTGCCTCTGAACATTCCTCTGCGGTCCGCCTGCTATTGATCGAAGACGATCTGCGACTGGCCAGTCTGGTTCGCGACTATCTGGCGCAGGAAAACTTTGCAGTCACCGTTTATCACCGGGGTGATGCCGCACTGGCTGATTTTGATGCCAGCCAGGTGGACATCGTCATTCTTGATCTGATGTTGCCCGGCATGAATGGTTTGCAGATCTGTACCGAGTTGCGAAAAACCTACAGCGGACCAATTCTGATTCTTACCGCCAAAAGCAGCGATATCGACCATGTGATGGGACTTGAACTTGGCGCCGATGACTTTGTCACTAAACCCATCGAACCACCTGTGCTGCTCGCACGCCTGCGCGCCTTGCTACGACGCGCGTCGAAAACCAATCAACCAGCATCGCAGAACGTTCTGGTGTTCGGCACATTGCAGATTGACCTTCAATCTCACCGGGCCGTGCTGGCCGGTGAAGATGTCGACCTTACCACTCAGGAGTTCGAATTGCTTTGCTATCTGGCGAAAAACGCCGGAACTGTGCTCAGTCGCGATGATATTTATACTCAGATCCGCGGTATAGACTATGACGGCCTGGATCGTACTGTCGATGTTCGCATTTCAAAGTTGCGGAAAAAGCTGAACGATAATGCAGACCAACCGTTCCGGATTCGCACGATCTGGGGAAAAGGTTACCTCTTCGTCGCCTCAGCGTGGGCGTAGGCAAGCCATGAAACAACAACTCACTTCCTGGTATCTGATCCGCTCCTACAGTGTGATCGCTGCCGGTATCCTGATTATTGCACTGGCACTGGACAGCCTGATGTTGTGGGTATTGCCTGGGACTGAGCAAAGCAGCCCAGAGCGCTATGCCGCAGAGTTCGCGCTGATCAAACTGCTGTTGACGGAAACAGGCAGCGAGGCGGCAGACCTGGCAGAACGTTTTGCTGAATTGTCGCAACAGATCCAGTCAGCTGCTGGCGTGCCTGTCCGACTGTATGAAGCGACTGAACTTGCGGGCCAGGCAACGTTTCTTGACGCACTGCGTGACGGTTCAGTTCAGTCATTCCTGGATGGCGACTCGCGCGAGATTCTCTACCAAATGCTTTCGGAGAGTGGGCCCATTGTCGCGCTGGGACCTTTGCCACAGGTTCCAGCATCAACTGCTTTCATCGAAACGATGGTGATAGTCAGTTACTACCTGCTGGTTGCTCTGCTGTTGTTCCTGTGGATCCGCCCCTTCTATCGTGACCTGAGCTCCTTGCGTCAGGCCGCCAGTCAGTTCGGGCACGATGATTTTCAGACACGCGTGGCTGTATCCAGCAAATCCAGCATTCTGCCAGTGGCAAACTCCTTCAACAAAATGGCAGAGCGCATACAGTATCTGGTGACCGCTCACCGGGATCTGACCAATGCCGTTGCGCATGAATTACGCACGCCGCTGGCGCGCTTCAAATTTGGGCTGGAAATGATCCCGAAGATGACTGCCGGTGAGCGCCAGGCAGCGCATCTAGACGGTATGAAGGCAGATGTGCAGGAGCTCGAGACGCTGATCGATGAGATGCTGTCTTACGCAAAACTGAGTGAGGACAATCTGCAACTGCCATTACACGCAGTTGACCTGACAGCCTGGCTGCAACAGCAGGTTTTGACGTATCGGGATGCGCAGCCAAAAGTTGTCCTGATCAAAACACCCGACAGCGACACAGGACCAGTGGCGTTTAATCCCGATCTGCTGTCCCGGGCCCTGAATAATATAATCCGCAATTGTCTGCGTTATGCGGCAACCCAGATTAGCGTTTCCTGCCAGATCGATTCGCACACTGCCACGCTGCGCGTTTGCGATGACGGTCCCGGCATCGCCGAGAGTGACCGCGAGCGGATTTTTGAGCCCTTTGCCCGCCTCGACACCAGTCGCGACCGTCAGTCAGGTGGCTACGGTCTGGGGCTGGCCATTGCCATGCGCATCATGCAGCGTCATGGTGGCCAGATTCACGTGGAAAGCAATGATCCACACGGCGCCTGTTTTGTCCTGCGCTGGCCGTACAATTGATCACAATTTCAGTACAAACCTTCAACAGCTAATTTTCCTGCCTGCTTGCAAACTACGCTCAATTTCCGGCAATCGTGCCGGAAAGCATCGGAAGCATTAAGCAGGAGAGATCAGGATCATGAAATTCAAAACACTGAAACTGTTTGGCGCACAACTGCTGGTATCCGGCCTGATGGCCAGTATGCTGCAGACCGCCAGCGCTCAGAGCGACAGCGTGCTTTACAAGGATGGTGAGCTCACAATCAATGATGCAATCGTCGTGGAAGCGGGGGAAACCAAGTACTACTCGGGAGTACGGCTTGCACCAACCGCCAATGGTGATTTCCGTATTGTTGAGGCCGCTGAAAAGCAAATGGCATACATCAATGAACTGTCGGTGGCAGTTTCATTCACCGATCCAGTTGAAGTAGAACTGGGCGTCGTGGGCTACATGTCCAATCCCTGTGTGGACATGAATATTGCTGTCAGCCGCAAAGGTAATACGTTCTTCGTCGCAATTGGTGAAACGCCACTGCAGACATTGGTCGCTTGTGCCCAGGTCACTGAGCCCTTCGATATCACCTTCCCGCTGGATGTAAAAGGTCTGCCAGCTGGTGACTATCTGGTTGTTGTAAACGGCGATGAAATTGACTTCACGCTGGAGTAAGCAAGGAAGCCGTTAGATCCCGCGCCGGTACCACGCAGTTTAGTGGTGCCGGCGCGGTTTTTTAGAGGTGCAGCCGTAATGCCGGTACAAAATGCCGGATAAATAGCGCCATTACCACAATTCAGGATACACTCAGTTTATTGACGACGAGTGGTACCCGATGCAGGACAACCTACAACAACGCATTCCAGACGCGCTGGCTCAGATCAATCGCGCCATTCTGGGCAAGGACGAGCAGGCTCGCCTTTCACTGTGCTGTCTGCTGAGCGGAGGACATCTGCTGCTGGAAGACCTGCCCGGTATGGGAAAAACCACCCTGGCACATGCCCTGGCGGGTGTGATGGGGCTCAGCTTTCGACGTATCCAGTTTACCAGCGACCTGCTGCCTGCCGACATTCTGGGCGGCTCGGTATTCGATCCGGCAACAGCGACATTTCACTTTCACGAAGGGCCGGTTTTCTGCCAGGTGCTGATGGCCGACGAAATCAACCGTGCCACACCGCGGACCCAGAGTGCATTGCTGGAGGCCATGGAGGAGGGGCAGGTATCACTTGATGGTGAAACCCGTTCCCTGCCAGAACCATTTTTTGTCATTGCCACTCAGAATCCGTCCGAACTGGCGGGGACCTATCCCTTGCCGGAGTCGCAGACAGACCGCTTTTTGATGCGCCTGTCGCTCGGTTATCCCTCGGCTACTGCCGAGCGCGAACTGCTGGCGCAGCCCGACCAGCGTCTCAAACCACTCAATATGACGGCCTGTCTCAGCGTCACTGATTTGCAGGATTGGCAACAGCACCTGTCCGAAACGCATCTGAGTGAGTCCGTTCTGGACTACATACAGCGTCTGATCGACTTCTCCCGACAGAGCAAACGCATTCAGCTCGGGCTGTCTCCCCGCGGCGGTCTCGCCATAGTACGTGCCGCCCGCTGCCATGCGCGTATGGCTGGTCGCGACCATGTCACACCGGACGACGTGCAGGCGATATTCCCCGCCGTCGCCGATCATCGCTTGCGTGCTGCCGACCACGTTGTTCCGGTGGGCGGCTCTGCTGACAATTCAACGGCCCATCATCGGACAGTGGCGCAATGGATACTGGACTCAGTCGACGTGTTGCAGGCCTGACTCGATTCTTTCGACGCCCGGGTTTCCGTGCGCGCAAGGCAGATAAACATGCTCCCGTCTTCGGTAAACTGCAGCTGGGCCAACGCACCATCTACATCCTGCCTACCATTCAGGGTGCCCTGTTTGCCTTGGGGGCGACCACGATCCTGCTGGTGGGTTTTGCCGATCGCAACCCAATAACCGTGGTGCTGGCCACCGCCATGCTCAGTCTTTTTTTGCTGAGCCTGGTGCTGTGTTATCGCAATCTCAGTGGTCTCACCCTTCGGGCGTCAGAGGCAAACGAGCCCGGCAATCCTGGCGCACGCTGCTTCGCCGGTGAGCAGGCAAGCTTCATGCTCACCCTGACGGCCGCCGGTCGTCGCCGTGCCCACCGGGATCTGCTGCTAGGATTCTCTCCCAAGGACCTGCAGCCGCTGCAGGTGGCGTCCGGCGCTGTCACATCAGCGACATTGACGGCACCCGCTGATAAACGCGGCCTGATGCCAGCGCCGCGCCTGCATCTGCGGACACGCTATCCAGCCGGGCTGTGGCAGGCATGGAGTCGGCCCGATCTGGCCATGCATTGCCTGGTTTATCCCAGGCCGCAGCAGTGCAGTCTGCCTCCTAGCGCACTGCGTGTTCCGGCCCATGCCGAGGGGCGGCAGTCGGGTGCCAGGAAACAGGGCGTTGATGACTTTCTGGGGCTGCGCAGCTATCAGTCTGGTGACAGTCGCCGCCATATTGCCTGGCGTTCACTAGCCCGTGGCCAGGGCCTCAAAACCAAACAGTTTGCCCAGGAAGCCGACCCGGAAGTCCATCTGTCCTTCGAGCCTTTCAAAGGCCGCGAGCCGGAAGATATTCTAGGCTGCCTGTCGTTTCAGGTGCTACAGCTCAGTCATCAGCAGAAACGCATTGGTATGACACTGCCGGCGACGCAGGCTGAGGACGAAAAGCCGGCTGGCGACAGCAACTACCATATAGCGCGCCCGCTGCATATCAAGGCCGATCAGGGCGAAGCACACAAACATTCCCTGCTGCAGGCGCTGGCACTATGGGCATGAATACGCCGGCGGCCGACGCCCAGCCAGACAAGGCCGACCTGGTCATACCCGCGACCCTGATGGCTGCCATCATGCTGGTATTGCCGCCGCTTCAGGCACAACCGTGGTGGCTGGTGCTGCCGTGCCTGATCTGCCTGATTCTGCGCTGGCCGATGTTTGCCTTTGCCTTGCTGTTTGGCGCCATGACCTATGCCGACAGCTGGCTGGTGGCCGTCTACTACCTGGGATTGAGCCTGCTGCTGTTGATGCGCATGCACACAAACCGGGATGCCGGCAGCATGGTCCAGCTCGGCAATGCGCTGCGCCAGCTGATGCTGGCCGCGCCGATCTTTGCGGTCTTGCTGGTATTGTTGATCGCCGCTGGCGCCCGCTGGTCTGACCGCAGCTCAGTCAACAGCGCAGCCACCGGCGTCAGTGAAACCATGACGCCTGGCGACGTCAGCGATTTGGTGAACGATCGTGATCTGGTCATGCGCGTGCGGTTTACCGAGAGTGAAGCCAGCGAACAACTGGAAGCGCCTGACCTTTACTGGCGGGGTCTGGTTCTGGAGGACTTTGACGGGCGAACCTGGTCACGGCACATGCCATTGCAATTGACGCTGGATCCCATACCTGGTGATGTGGCAGTACAGGATCGGCTTCAGTATCTGGTGGCACTTGAGCCAACAAGGCAGTTCTGGCTTTATGGACTGCATCAGGCATATACAATGTTGCCCCAGGCCTACCGTGACGAACGAGGTGTGCTGGTTTCCAATAACCAGATCCGCCAGCGCTTGCGTTACCCAGTGGCCTCCATTCCGCCAATCCCAGAGCTGCAACTCGATCGACGCACAAGGGAACGCAATCTGGCCCTGCCAGAGGGCAGCAACCCCCAAACACGCCAATGGGTAGACACGCTGCGCAGCCAGCAAGCCGATGATCATGTCTTTACACAAGCAGTTTTACGTCTCTTCAACGAGCAGGAATACTTCTACACGCTGACACCACCTATCAACAGTGAGCACAGCGTTGATGACTTCCTTTTTAACACGCGACAGGGCTACTGTGAGCATTACGCTGGCGCCATGGCGTTCATCCTGCGCTCAGCGGGAATTCCGACACGGATTGTGACCGGTTACCAGGGCGGTCAGTACAACGCCCTGACCGGGCACTGGTCTGTCTACGAATACAACGCCCACGCCTGGGTAGAAGCCTGGTACCCAGACACCGGCTGGCATCGCCTGGATCCGACCGCGTATATCGCACCGGAACGCATACTGCTTGGAATGGACGCCTGGCTGTCGACGCTGAGCAGTGAGGCACGATCCGAACTCGACACAGACACCCGCGTACGCATGCGCCTGGCCGAGATCCCAGGCTACCAGTCCGTGCGCATCGCACTGGACGCACTGGAGTTTGGCTGGACGCTCAGCATCTACGACAACGAAGGCAACATCCGCACCGAAGAACTCAGCGACTGGCTGGAACGACAGGGCATGGGCAATCTGCCACTCTGGTTGCTGGCATTACTGCTGCTCACCGTCGGCACCCGCGCCATGTGGGGCAGTCAGCTCAAAAGCCAGCGCATTTCACCCGCTGTCAAAAGCTATCTGCGACTCAATGCGAAACTGCAAAAACACGATCTGGGCCGCCAGCCCGGTGAGACGATGGCCGCGCATCTGGAACGTGTCGGTAAAAACAGACCAGAAAACCTCGACCAATGGCAGAAACTGGGTAGTATGTTCTCTGATGCTGAATATGGGCGGGGCGATATCGAAGCCGTGCGACGCTATGCCAGAGAGCTGATGCGTTCTTTGCGACGCACTAGCCATATGGCTAATTGATTTGTCTGGTGGGCGGGTTAGCTTGCATGTGTTGTGGTGGATAGTGTGCGTGCGCGGTGAAATGGGGAAGTGTGCTGGCACACTATAAAAATGTTAGAGCTATGAAGAAGATTCTAGTCCTTACCTTTGCATTAGCGTCGTCCCATTCGTTCTCGGAATGTATGGGGCGCGGATATTTTGTGGATAATGAAGATCCGCGCTACAGGTTCGAACTTTGTGTTTCGGCTAGGGAGTACTTCTCAATTATTGATACTGATGGAAATGATTTGGGGACAATACTGCGTGAGACTGATGAGTCCGATAAGGCTGTACTTGTTACACCCTTAAATGAAGCTGCTCAATCGATGTTGCGCGGAGAGGATCAAGAGTACTGGCACTACTCTGGTGAGTGCAGTGACCTAACCTTGGGCGTTCCGCTTGAAATAACGGAATCCGAAGCGCATTGCAGCGATGTAGGTCCGACCAAGTATATGTTCCTGGGTGACTTCACAATCAAAGAAGTGAGAGTTGTAACAGATTAATGGGCACCGCTCTAACAATGAATTCAATCGGCCGCGCTGCGACCTTAAGGACGGCGCGAGGCGCCGCCTATTAACAAGGGCGTTAGGTAACTCAGCCAGGATCGAGGTGTGCGGATGGACGAATCGATATATAAGATGATAGGTATTCTCCTTGTACTAGTGCTTCCTTCTCTCTCTTATGGCGGTGAGATTGAAGACATGCATCCGACTCTTGAAAGGTCGCGAGAAGCCTATCGAGAGATCTTCGAATCGAGTCGAAGCTACGAAGCCGCGAATAGCAAAGATCATGGCGTCGAAGTTATCGGAATCGAGCGGAGATCTACGTTCGGTTCAGGCCCCGCTTATACATTGATCATAAAAAGTGACGGGACCTTCCGATATGTCGGGCACGGCGGGCTAGGAGTTGCGAAACTTGGCAGTTTAACGGGGACAATACCTGAGTGGCTGTTTGACAGGCTATCCCACTATATTGTCGACCTTGACTACATGTCGCTTTCAAGCTACTACCAAGTTGGGGCTACAGATCAGGCCTTGGTATATACAATGGTGGTTTCGCAGGGCACCAGAAAAACTATTCAGAACCATGGGAACGCAGGCCCTACTGGACTATGGGCCCTGCAGCAGGCTATTGAGAATACGTTGCGATATGCGGTGTGGAATGAGGAATAGCTCATTACCTAACCAAGTCATGAACTTCGCGCCTTCGGCGCCAGATGCGGCCTGCAGCCGGACCAAAAAATGCTGTCACACCATTTGCTGACGCAAAAGCTGCGCCAGCATGTTCTGGCCGCTGAAGTGCGGCGTTAGGCGCTTTGGCGCGATGTCTACAACTGATACGGAAAGGACGGATACATTGTAAGCGTCCGGCCATCACATCTTGATCGGATGTGCGCCTGATTCGATAGTGTCCACCTATTTTTAAGCGGACACCTGTCATGAACGAATTAAGCGTAGTTAATCCCGCGCCGAAGCGCAAACGATATACCAAGGCGTTTAAACACAAAGTGATTGCGGCCAGTTTGCAGCCCGGTGCCTCAGTGGCGCGTGTCGCTCTGGAGCACGGACTCAACGCCAACATGCTGCGCAAATGGATACGTGTAGCGCAGAACGGGCAACGGCAATCTAATTTTGACCCACCTGGTTTTGTCGCTGTGCCGATGCCGGGTACTGCTCTGACACCATCAGTACCAAGCGCGAAGCAAAACGCTGAGACAGAATCAATCCGGATGGAGATCCCTTATCACCACCAGAGCATCAGCATCAGTTTGCCTGTCTCACAGATGGACCGATGCCTGGCGCTGCTGCGAGAGCTGTTGCAGTGATCCGTATCGATCAGATATGGCTGGCTACCGAGCCGCTGGATATGCGCGCTGGCCCTGATACGGCACTGGCGCGGGTGGTTCAAGTCTTTGGCAGTGCCAGGCCGCATTGTGCGTATCTGTTTGCCAACAAGCGCGCCAACCGGATGAAGGTGCTGATTCACGACGGCCTGGGCATCTGGCTGTGTGCCCGGCGATTGAACCGAGGCAAGTTCCACTGGAGCGAGTCGTGGCGAGCGGCGCAGCTGTCGCTCAGTGACGAGCAGCTGCAGGCGCTGGTTCAAGGCCTGCCCTGGCAGCGCATCGGCGAAGCCGGTGTGGTCACTATCGTGTAATGTAAATCGAATCATAAGCTTGCGATAAATGCTATCACCCATTAAGCGTATCGAACTGAGCGGCAGGCAGTGGCATACTTGTGTCATGACTCAACCGGATCTGAACAAGCTTGACGCCGAACAGCTGCGTGCTCTGGTTACCCAGCTCATGGGTAATGCCGCCGAGCAGCAGGTCGAGGTACAAGCGCTGCAACAACGCACTGAGCGTATCGAGCAGCGCAACCAGCACCTGGAAGCAGTAAATGCCAAGCTATCACATGAGCTGCTCCTGCTTCGCCGTTTAAAGTTCGGCAAACAAAGCGAGAAGCTCGATGTGCTGCAGCGCAGTCTGCTTGAGGACATCATCGATGCCGACACCAGCGCCATTGAGCAGGAGTGGGCAGATCTGGTCAAAGATGAGCCGATCAGCAACAAACCCAAGGCACAACCCAAACGGGTCGCTCTGCCTGCAGAACTGCCGCGCGTTAAAGTCGTACACGAGCCTGAAAACACCCAGTGCCAGTGCGGCTGTCAGCTTAAACGCATCGGCGAGGACATCAGCGAGAAGCTGGACTATACACCCGGTGTGTTCAGCGTCGAGCAGCATATCCGTGGCAAATGGATATGCACTGACTGCGAAACGCTGACCCAGGCGCCGGTACCAGCGCACGTGATCGATAAAGGTCTGCCGACCACCGGGTTACTGGCCCACGTACTGGTGGCCAAGTACGCCGATCACCTGCCACTGTATCGCCAGGGGCACGTCTTTGGCCGGGCCGGTTACCCGATTGCCCGCTCCACGCTGGCGGATTGGGTGGGCCGCTGTGGCCACGCCCTGCAGCCACTGGCTGATGCCCTGCGTGAGACCATCCTGGATCATCCGGTGGTACACGCTGATGAAACACCGGTGCCAGTGCTGGAACCAGGCAAGAAAAAGACCAGCCGTGCCTACATCTGGGCCTACTGCACCACCCCGTATGCTGACACCAAGGCGGTGGTGTATGACTTTGCACCCTCACGTGCCGGTGAGCATGCTCGCCGCTTCCTTGAGGGCTGGCAGGGCAAGCTGGTCTGCGACGATTACAGCGGATACAAAGCCAGCTTTGGCCAGGGCGTAACAGAAGTCGCCTGTATGGCGCACGCCCGCCGTAAGTTCTTCGAGCTGCATGAGAGCAGTAAAAGCACGCTGGCGGCCACTGCCCTGGAGCAGATCGGCCGGCTCTACGAGATAGAACGCCAGGCCAAGGGGCTTGATGAGCAGCAGCGCCACATACTCAGGCAACAACGTGCCAAACCGATTACTGATGAGCTGCATACCTGGCTGGTGGCCAGTCGTCAAAAAGTGCCTGATGGCACAGCAACGGCCAAGGCGATCGATTACAGTTTAAAACGCTGGGGTGCACTGATCCGTTATCTGGATGATGGCGATGTGCCCATCGACAACAATCAGGTTGAAAACCAGATGCGCCCCTGGGCGTTGGGTCGTAAGAACTGGCTCTGTGTGTCACGAAGGAGTGATTATGTAAATGACGTTAAGTTAGCAGCATGATTACTCCATGCTCTTGGATGGATGGAGGCAGGCCCTCCGGTCAGGGTGTGCAGGCAAACTGACCAAACGACCTGATGCTGCTTCACCGTAAGCGGTGAGGTGGTGAGCGATTCAGGAAAAGGCAGAGATCTACTGTCATGTGGGACTTGAAAAGTCGAACGAAAGTGAACCGACTGATGAAGCATCGAAATCTTGGGCGATGTCAAAATGGGCGTGTATAGCCAACCCCTTATAAGCGTCATGGAAACCTGTTTACTGATGACGCGGCATCCGGTGTTAAGGCGGCGAGAGTTCAAGTCAGGCCATTCAAGGGAACGTGAGAACCTGCATCTAGCACGTATCATAGATGCAGGGGCGGACATGCTCGTAGTAGTGCTGAAAGAGCTGTAATGGCTCCGGAGCGAAGGGGCATGGATCATTAACTTGTGTATGACACAACTCGTACGAGGATGACGTCATGAGGCAAGGAAAAGCATTCGAGATACCGAAGGCGCTGGTCTGGCTATCCTATCTGGATGTCAAACGAAATCGTGGGGCACCGGGTGTGGATGGACAAACCATAAGCAGCTTTGATCAGGATCGGGAACGGAATCTCTACAAGATATGGAATAGACTATGTTCAGGGTCGTATTTTCCGCCGCCTGTGCGGGAGAAGCGAATTCCGAAAGACAATGGTAAAGAACGGATTCTGGGGATTCCAACGGTAGCGGATCGAGTTGCGCAAGGAGCAGTCAAGCTGTTCATGGAAGAGCGTCTTGATCCGCTGTTTCATCAAGACTCTTATGGTTACCGACCCAACAAATCGGCACATCATGCCCTGCAGAGCTGCATGGAACGATGTTGGCGATACAGCTGGGTTCTGGAAGTGGATATTAGTACGTTCTTTGATACGGTCAGACACGACTTGGTTGTCAAGGCGCTGGAACACCACCAGATGCCGCGGTGGGTGATCTTGTATTGTACGCGTTGGCTGGAAGCGCCGATTCAAGCTGAGGGCGGGGACTCCCCTCTTGAAAAGAGGACGATTGGAACCCCTCAAGGTGGTGTAATCTCTCCACTGCTTGCGAATCTGTTCTTGCACTACGCGTTTGATCAATGGATGGTGCGCGAGCATCGCTTCACGCCGTTCGAGCGTTATGCAGACGACATAGTCTGCCATTGCTCATACATGCGCGATGCAGTGAAGCTCAAGCATCGGCTCACCAAACGGTTTGCCGAGCTCGGCCTGTTTATCAATAAGGACAAATCCAAGGTGGTCTACATTGACACCTTCACGCGCAGGAACGTGGATACATGCTTCACGTTTCTCGGTTATGACTTTAAGGTGCGCACGCTGAAGAACTATAAAGGCGAGTTGTACCGAAAATGTATGCCGGGTGCGTCGATGAAGGCGATGAAGCGGATCACCAAAACCATAAGGGGGTGGCGGATACATCGATCAACGGCAGATAACATCAAGGAGTTTGCGGTTCGATATAATGCCACCGTGCGAGGCTGGATTACCTACTATGGTAAATTCTGGTACCGGAATTTTAGTCACCGTCTGTGGAGCGTGATGCAATCTCGCTTACTCAAATGGGCTCAGCGCAAATTTCGGTTGTCGACCAGAGAGGCGCAAAGGCGGTTAAACCAGCTACAGCGCGAGCGTCCAACGCTGTTTCCGCACTGGTATCTATTACGTGCATCGAATGTGTGATCAGGAGCCGTATGACGGGAGACTGTCACGTACGGTTCTGTGAGCAGCCAAGGGGCGAAATTCCCCTTGGCTGACTCGACACGACGACGGCCCGCTGCGGGACAGCCGCTTCACCCGGCTGACCAGTGGTGGCGCCATAAAGGTCAACTACACCTTCCGCTTCTGACGCAATAGCGCGCTGCGACACAGGGTGCGACACTGTGTCGCATTCTCCGCTGGACACCCAGCAACTAAAATACTTCGCATATCAAAAGATTGTTGGTTTGCGAGGATTTTTACGTGTCTAGACGAAGTGCAAAGTCTGTATTTACCCGTTCAACGCTTTATGGTGCTGTATTGCTGTCTATTTCCGGCACGCTGCATGCCCAGCAGGATGCTGCTTCCGCCGCTGAGCCGGCACCCCAGGTAGAAGAGATTCTGATCTGGGGCCAGCAGCTTGGGCAGCGTAGCGATCTTTCGCATCCGGCCAGCGTGTTGACGCAGGCCGACCTGCAAAGCATCAATATCGCTACCACCGAGGATATCGTTAAATACGAGCCCAGCCTGGTGATCCGTCGCCGTTTTATTGGTGATTCCAACGGCACCATGGGCATGCGCGGCGCCAATATGTTCCAGACCTCACGTTCCATGGTCTTCGCAGACGGCGTGCCACTGCATTATCTGCTGCAGTCGCGCTGGAACGGCTCACCGCGCTGGACATTGGTGTCTGCCAGCGAGATTGCCCAGGTCGAGGTACTATACGGTCCGTTCTCCGCCCTTTACAGCGGAAACTCCATGGGGGGCGTGGTTAATATCGAGTCCGCCATTCCGCAGGAGCGAGAGTTCCATTTTGACAGCTCTTATTTCTCGCAGGACTTTAGCGCCTACGGATTCGATGACCGGCTGAATGGCTATAAAACCTTCTTCTCGGCAGGCGATAAAATTGGTGATGTGAGTGTGTATGCCTCATTTAACCGTCTGGAGAATGATGCGCAGCCGCAGACCTTCTACAACGGCGCGCCGTCATCTGCAGCCAGCGCGACCGAGATTGATGGTGGTATCGTCGGCAACGATCAGATGGGTGTCAGTCGTCTCTGGCTTGGCGACACAGGTGTGGTCAACACCGAAACCAACAACTACAAACTGAAGCTGGGTTACGATCTGAATGAGTGGTCAGCCCTGCTGAATCTGGCCTACGAAGACCGTTATTCTGACAATGCGCCCAACACCTATATGCGTGCCACGGATGGCCGCACCATCTGGGGTGGTACAGTTCGTCAGGATGGCCAAACCGTTTCGGTACCCGCTTCCAGATTCAGTGTTGGCGAACAGGATCGCGACAGCCTGTCGACAGGCCTGCGGATTCGCGGCCCAGTGCTGGCGCGTTCCGAGCTGGAGCTCAACCTGAACCACTTTACTATCCTGCGCGATGAGTCACGCAACTCGCAGCGTAACCCCGCTGATCCGGCGCACACGCTGGCTGGCGAAGTCACAGACTTTGGCGACACCGGCTGGGAAGGTGCTGAGCTTAAACTGGTCAGCCCACTGAATGACGACGACACGCTGACGCTGACCACCGGCCTGCGCCACGACAGCTATGAAATGGCCATCGCGGTTTATGACTCCAATAATTATCAGGCGGGCGCAAAGTCATTGCTCTCCAGCCGCAGCGGCGGTCAAACCACACTGCAGGCTGCCTTTGCCGAATTGAACTGGCTGCCGCACGAGCAGTGGGAAGTGCAGATCGGTGCGCGTCGGGAACGGTTCCGCAGTCACGACGGCTTTTTCAGCAATGGCAGTGGCGCCGCTCTGACCTTGGAGAGCGTACCCAAGCAGAAGCGCAGTTCATTCTCGCCGAAGTTCAGCACGGCCTATCAGGTCAGCGATCGCTGGACGCTGAGCTACGCGGCGGCCAAAGCCTACCGTTACCCGATTGTTGAGGAGCTGTTCAGCCAGTACCAGGCCTACAACGCCATCAACCAGTCCAACCCGGAACTGAAGCCGGAAGATGGCCTGCATCACAATCTGGGTCTGGAGTACTCGATCACAGGTGGCTACATTCGCGTGAATGTCTTCCAGGAAAGAATCGAGGATGTAATCGAGTCTCAGTCGGAGACGCTGCCGGGTGGTCTTTCTGTGCGCACCTTTGTGCCTATTGATCAGGTCGATACATTGGGTACGGAGTTTATTTTTAACGCCAGCGGTCTTCTGGATGACAGACTGGACGTCCGCTTCAATGTGACCTACACGGATAATGAGATCGTCGAAAACCGTGTTGACCCCAGCATTGAAGGCAATGTCTATCCGCGTATGCCGACCTGGCGCAGCAACCTGATGGCAACCTATCGCATCAATTCGCGATTTGATGTGGGAATCAATCACCAGTACGCTGACAGCAGCTTTGGTCGCAATGACAATAGGGGTACTGAACAAAATGTGTTTGGTGCACAGGATGGTTATTCCAGAACAGGTGTCAAGAGTAACTATCGCTGGGACAACGGCTTCACAATGAGTGCTGGTGTAGACAATATCGCCAATGACATCGACTTTGTTGCCCACCCGTGGCCAGGTCGTACCCTGTACCTGAATGTGTCTTATGATTGGTAATAATCGGAGTTACTGATGAGTAATTTTTCTAAGGCTCTGGTGTTGGTTAAAGCAGGGCTGCTGGCATTTGCTGGCAGCCTTGCCGTGACTGCCGCAACCGTTAATGCAGCCGCTTTGGAGTCCTGTGAGGTGAGCAATCCCGGGCTGATCCATTGCGGGTCAGCGCCGAGTGCCACATTTTCAGGGGACGGCACGCTGTGGGTGGTGTTTGAGTACCAGCAGCATGTCTGGCTGACACGGTCCATTGATGGCGGTCGGCAATTCGAAGTCGCCACGCGTGTGACAGACGAGCCGGAGAACATAGAAATCAATGGTGAGAACCGTCCCAAGATCATCATCTATGAAGACAGTGATTCACTGTTTGTCTCCTGGACACAAAAAACTGAAGGCATGCACACCGGTGACATCCGATTCACCTATTCACCGGACATGGGCTCGACCTTTGAGCCGGTCAGAACTGTCAACGACGATGGACTTCTGACCAGTCACCGTTTTGAAAGCATGCTGCTGACCGACGAAGGTCGGCTTTACATTACCTGGCTGGACAAGCGCGAACTGGAGTACGCAGCTGAGCGCGGTGAGGAATATCGGGGCAGTGGTGTGTTCTACACGTTCTCCGACGACAATGGTCGCAGCTTTGCACCCAACCAGCAGATTGCCGACCATAGCTGTGAGTGCTGTCGAATTGCTGTAGCGCCTCACGGCGACAATGGCATGGCACTGATGTGGCGCCATGTATTTGATGTCAACACACGCGATCATGCAATCGCCACCGTCAATGGTGCAGACGTCAAACCGGTAGTTCGCGCAACCGTCGATGACTGGCAGATTGATGCCTGTCCGCACCACGGGCCGTCGATGGTTCCAGCTGACTCGGCGGAAAATTATCACATGAGCTGGTTCAGCGCTGGCGACACACATCGCGGCCTGTACTACGGTCGTCACGATGTTGAATCCGGGGAAACCACACTCGTTCGTCAGATGGATGCGCGCCCAGGTGCCGGACATCCCTCTTTGGCGGTTTCCGATGATGTGCTGCACATGGTCTGGAAGCGATTCAACGGTGTTGCCACCGACCTGATCCATGTCAGCTCAATGGATGAAGGTCAGAGCTGGAGTGAGGAGTCCGTACTGGCCAGCACCGAAGGCGGCTCCGACCACCCGTTGCTGGTTCAGGGTCCTGAAGCTCTTCATGTCAGCTGGATGACGCATGAAGATGGTTATCAGTTTGTGCGTGTGTCAGACTCAAAGCCTGACATTCGCGCTTTCACGACCACGACGCTGGAAGACATCAAGGCGCAGCGTGAAGGTGAGCCTTTTGTGCTGGCGCTGTGGTCGGTAACCTGTCCGCCCTGCATGGTGGAACTGGAAATGTTCGGCGAGCTGTTGAAGGAGTACCCGGACCTGCCACTGGTGCTGGTTTCGACCGATGACATCGCTGGCCAGGAGGATGCGCTGGACTTTCTGTATGACTACGAACTCGACGGCATCACTTCATTTATGTTTGCCGACTCGTTCACGGAACGGCTGCGCTTCAGCATCGACCCCAACTGGTTCGGTGAACTGCCGCGCAGCTATTACTTTGACTCCGCACATCAGCCTGAAGCGCACAGTGGCATTCTGAAAGAAGAGCAAGTGCGTGACTGGTTGAGCCTGTAAGCGCGGTGTTACATCGCCGCGATTGCCTCAACCACGTTCTGCAGCATGGCATCCAGAGCCCCACGGTCGTAATACCGCGAGCCCATGAATACAGCCTCCAGCGATGTACTATTACTGATGTCTTCAAGTGGGTTGGCACGTAGCAGAATCAGATCAGCAACTTTGCCCTCAGTCACTGATCCGTAATCGCTCTGCATGCCAAGAAATTCAGCAGCATCGACGGTGGCTGCCTGCAGCGCCTGAGCGGGCGTCAAACCCGCCTTTACCAGCTCCTGCAATTCATCATGCGCGCTGGCGCCGAAGTAAGAAAAGCTGTCGCCTGAGTCGGTGCCCATCAAAATCCGCACGCCCGATTCCTGCGCCTGGCCGGTCAGCTCCAGACCTTTATGATAGAAGCTGGCGACAATGGCTCGCTCCTCTGGTGATGGTGCCATGGCCAGCATATTGTCTGCATCGGCATCCCAGCTTTGCAAAATTTCGGGCCAGATGTACTGGCGGCGCGGATCATTTCTAAACGCGCTGTCTCCGGCCATGGCATCCATGCGTCGGGTGACATGCGTAGGGACGTACCAGGTGTCATTGTCGGCCATGGTCTGAAGGATCTGTTCGCACTGGGCACTGTTGTGTTCGGACACCATACGCTGCAGCCACTCAACCGAAGGATTCTGGGTGCGTTGTGTGCTGCGGAATTCCGACGAGCCTGGAAAGCAGTCGAATAACAGGTCGCGGGCATGCTCCAGGCTATCCAGTCCGGCCTGCACGGCTTCTGTCACAGTCATCGGCACAGGCAGATGTCCACTGACCATCAGCTCACGTCGTCCGGCTTCATCCGCCAGCCAGCGAAACGCCTGGGGGCTCAGTCGAAAATAGGCTTTGATCAGGTCTACTCCGCGGTTGTCCATTTCGGCGACCAGGCCACGGATCTGTTCCTCCGTGGCTTCATAGTCCCAGGGCGGATTGACAGGGAAACTGCTAAGCGCCAGCAGGCGAGGTCCGACAAGCTCACCGGCATCAATCCGCTGTTGCCAGCTCTGCATCTGCTGCAGGCAGGGCGCGCCTGATTGCGGGCCATCGCATTCAGAGTTCATCTCCCGTATGCCTGTCACACCATTGGCTACAAACTGGGGGAAGATCAGGCTCTCAGCCAGTGGGTGCCTGATGTGCGCATGCATGTCCATCAGGCCGGGCATCAGATATCCGTTATTGCCGTCTATTCGAAGAATGTTGGCATTGCTGTCGATGGTGTCTGCTACGGAGTCGCCAATAGCCACGATACGGCCGTCCCGCAGCAGAACCTGCTGAATGTCACTGACAGTCCCAACTGTCACATCGATAATGTGCACTGAGTCGAGCAGGATGGTCCCGGGGTTTTGGGCTGTGTCCTGTGATTGGGCAAAAGCTGCCTGCAGAGCTGACAGCGTCAGAACGATAGTAAAAAGCAGTTTTTTGATCCTGGTCATCAGTGTGCTCCTTGTCATTTGCCTCGAGGGCTTTATTGTTGGTAGCCATTTGCCTGGCTATGCGCGGGGAGACAATCAAAAAACGGGCCAGTATCTATCTATTTGAAAAATATAAATATTGTAAATTTCCTGGTGTGTCGCCAATTCAAATATTAGGCTGTCTGACTATTTGGTGGTGCATTTGTTAAGGAATTTATATTGAATTCCTGAACAGGCAAACAGTAAAGTTCATGGTCACACAGCTTGATGGTGATCATGTCGGTCAGGCAGCTGTCAGAAATAGTGACCTGCAAGTTCCATCAAATGGAAGCAAAGGACAGCAGAGAAGGAGAATCTCAATATGACCAACAATATTACACTGCTGGTGGCCGCCACCCTGGCGATGGTTCTACTGACCTTTCTGGTCGGCGCCAGGCTGCTTTACACGCGGGTCACCGAAATGCGTCTGAAGCGTATCCACCCGCAGGCGGTCGCGACCTCATCCAAAATGGCGGCAAAGCTGGAAAACGTCCAGACGGCTGACAACTTCCGGAATCTGTTTGAGGTGCCGGTGCTGTTTTATACATTGGTGGCTGTTTCTCTCGCAGTACAGCATACTCCAGTCTGGCTGGCTTATGGGGCCTGGCTGTTTGTTGTGTTCAGAGTCGCGCACAGTATCATTCACTGTGGCTACAACCGGGTGATGCACCGTCTGGTGGCCTTCCTGGGCAGCTTCTTTGTTCTTGTTTGCCTCTGGTTGGCGTTTTTCCTCTCTTTACTTGGCCGGACTGCCTGAGCAGGCCGGTCTCTGCATGGTAGGTGCCGCGTATTTCATTTTCAGAAACTGACTGAGCAGTCATAAAAAATAAAAATAATAATCATTGACGCAGCCCCGGATTGCTGTAGACTGCCACCTATGCCGGAATAAAGGCTATATCTATATCTGCAATACGAAGTGCCGCACGTAGACCCCTCGTCCTGTAAATGTATTTGTAATCGTCGTTTTCTGCTGACCGAAGTTAATTTCGGTGCGTATCTAATTTAAGTAATTTTTAAGGAATATTTTATGTCTACAGTGACAGGTCAAGTGAAGTTCTTCAACGAATCAAAAGGTTTTGGTTTTATTTCCCAGGATGGCGGCGAAGATGTATTCGTACATTACAGCGCCATCAATTCCAGCGGATTCAAAACCCTGACTGAAGGTCAGCGTGTTGAGTTCACGGTCACCAAAGGCGCCAAAGGCCTGCAGGCCGAGAACGTCATCGCTCAGTAATCACCTACTGACGCGGTAAACAAAAAGGCTGCCACGAAAGTGGTGGCCTTTTTTGTTTCCAGTATTATCTGCATGCGTAAGGGCAGGCATTCGACAGCAAAATCAGTACATGCGAGGATTCTGCCATTGCCAGCCAGCTACACGTAAGGCCACGCATGGATGACGGTGTTTTGTGAATATTAAGCATGCAAGTGCAATCTGGCTATTTCCAGCGTTTGTCGCGTTTATTGCGCCAATTGCAGCAGGGTACTGGTATGCCCGAGACGAAGCCATTGCGCAACAGCGGGCTCAGCTTGCAGACACCGCCAGCACAGTGCTGGCGCGAGTGGAAGAAGTCGCGTATCAGCTTCGCGAGGCCGGCGACCAATTGGCACTTTTCTCAGCTGACCCTTGCAGTACCGAGGCGCTGCGCGCGATGCGGATCAGTACGCTGGCTCATCGTTATGTGCAGGCTGCGCTCTACATCGAAAATAATCAGATAATGTGCTCAAGCGTAGAGCTGCACCGGCCGCCTTTGGCCCTGGGTAGCTCTAGCGGGCGTAATTTCAGAGGCTCAGAAATATGGGTGGATGTCGAGCTGCCCTGGGAAGAAGCTTCAGACCCTATGATGATCGTCAGTGCTGATACCGGCTTTGGTGTGGCGCTCAATTCCGACGAAGTATTCTTTAGCATGGAGCCTTCAGCAACTGGAGTGATTGTCCTGGAGTACACGGAAGGAGGTCCGACACTCCTGGCGCAATTTGGTGAACTTGCCTTTGATGCTTCGCTTGTCGAGCTTGTAACTGAGCAAGGGGTTGGCACTCATGTGGTAGGAGATAACGTCGTCAGATTTCAGACCAGTGAGGGGGATTTTACGCTGGGCGTGTTGACGCTGGGCCTGCAGAGTACTGCTAAATCGGGTGCTGGCGAGCAAATGTTACGAGTCTTGCCTTTCGCCTTGGCGGGCGGGACGGTGCTGGCTGCGCTGGCTACACTAATGTTTTTTCGACGTCGATCCTTCCGAAAGGACATTGAAACCGGAATCCGGCAGCAGGAGTTCTTCCTGCAATACCAGCCCATCATGGATATAAACACCCATCAGGTTATAGGAGCGGAAGCGCTGATCCGATGGCATCGAAATGGTGAGCTAATACAGCCAGACGTCTTTATTCCCCTGGCCGAGCGCGAGGGTGTTATTCAATCGGTCACTGATGAAGTTATGCGCCTGGTTGCTGCAGACATGTCTGAGCTGCTGGCGCGTCGCGACAACTTTTATATATCCATAAACGTCAGCGGTCAGGATCTAATAGATCCAAATTTGCCCGCTCGATTGCAACGTTTTCTGAGCTCTGCAGGTGTCAACGCTAACCGTTTTCTGATCGAAATAACAGAAAGCAGTTTCGCAGACCGACAAACTACCCGCGAGTCTGTTCGCGCAATTCGACGGATGGGCTTTCGCGTCGCGATAGATGACTTTGGCACCGGTTTTTCAAACTTTGCCCACCTTCAGCTGTATGACATTGATTACCTGAAGATTGACCGATTGTTTGTGGAGACGATTGCTTTAGACGAGGTGAAGACACAGCTTGTATTCCATCTTATTGAGCTTGCCAACAAGCTGAAAGTAGATGTCATAGCGGAAGGTGTTGAGCAGGAGGTGCAAGCTGACATCCTGCGATCGAAGGGTGTCAATTGCGCGCAGGGCTGGTTATACAGCAAGCCGATCAGCAGCAAACAGCTGGTCACCCAATTACAACCCGAGTGACCAGCCGTCTGCCACTATGAATCAGGTGTTAAAGGTCGACACCAGCGAGGTCATTTTGCTCGCAGACTTGTCCAGATTGTCGGCCGTGCCCGAGGACTTTTCGGCGGCAACGCGGGACTTCTGGGCCTGCTCTACCGCCAGCAGCACATTGCGGTTGATTTCATCTGTGGCGTAGCTCTGCTCTTCGGCCGCGGTGGCGATCTGCGTGATCATGTCCTTGATCGACGCGATGGCCTGACCAATTTCAGTAAGCGCCTGCTGTGAATCGCTTGCCAGCGTGACTGCCTCCGAGGTTTTGGTCTGTCCATGCTGCATGGCATCAGCTGCAGCACTCGCCCCATGCTGAAGCTCGCTGATAATCCGCTGAATCTCGGTGGTGGATTCCTGCGTGCGCTGTGCCAGAGCCCGCACCTCGTCCGCGACCACAGCGAAGCCGCGCCCCTGTTCGCCTGCTCGGGCCGCTTCGATGGCAGCGTTCAGGGCAAGCAGGTTGGTCTGTTCGGCGATCGCCTGAATGACGTCCAGGACTGTACCGATGCTGCTGGTGTTTTCCTGCAGGCGATTCATCAGCGTCGCGATGTGCTGAACATCGGTCGACAGTGAATCGATTGCAGTCGACGTGCTGGTCATCAGTTTGATACCACTTTGTGCACTCTGATCGACCTGCTCGGCGGCGCTGGCAGCCTGCACTGAATTGCTGGCAACCTCCTGGATGGTCTGACTCATCTCGGTGATGGCGGCAGCCACCTGATCCGTGTAGTTCTCGGAGTCCTGAGTGCGAACATTGATTTCTTCAGAGACTTCATTGATATCACCGGAAGCGGCGGCCAGCGTCGCTGCCTCGCTCTGCACGGAGCGAATAATGCTGGCCACTTTGTCCTGCATCTGCGAGAGCTCGGTGCTCAATTTGCCCAGTTCATCCTTGCGGCTGGATACAATCGGCTCTGCAAAGTCGCCATGTGACATCCGCTCCACGACCCTGCCTATGTCCAGCAAAGGCTGAATGAAGCCCCGGCTGATGACCAGGTGCGTGATCAGCAGTACCAGACCGGCGATCACGCAGATAGCCAGGTAGGACAGCATCACCAGACGTTCGCTGCTGGCCGACAATGAGGTGGCAGACTGCTGGCTTACTGCGCTGAGTTCATCAACAGATTCCTGAAGCAGACGTGTGGGCTCGCGGTCAATGCCGGACACGGCCTGATCGCCGACCGTATGGTCGAACCCGCTGAAGACAAATTCATTCAGTCCGCGCTGGTAGGCGTCATACAGCTCCTGGTGACGCTCACGAAAGTCGCTGACCAGCTCTCGCGCATCGCCCGGATGCATTCGCTGCAACAGACTCTGGCTGCGTTGCTGGATGCTTTCATGTAACTCGGTAAACCGGGTCCAGTATTGATCCCGCCGCTCGGTATCGGCACCTCGCAGCAGAACGTTTTTCCATTCCTGAACCTGTATTTTGAAGTCGAGGTTAATATTTTGAACATCACGTTCTATTGCTACCTGATCAACCACCAGTTGTTCGTAGGCAGCGATGGTCCGCTGCAACATGGTAATGGCAATAATGCTGGCAATCAGGAAGGCAGCGAGGCCGATTGCCACAACAGTCATCAGTCGTGCTTTGATAGAGTTCATGTCTTTGGTGTCTTGGAAACTAAGTCGAGGAAATGTGTCTAGTCAAACTCAAGAAGCGGCAGATCGGCGCAGTTCTTTAGGAAATGCGCGACGTTGTCACCAATCTGTCACATTTTGCAGTGCTGCATGACGCTTAATGCCCTATTCAGGTGTAATGTCAGCGTTTTCCGCGCAGATCACCCGATTACGGCCACGATTTTTGGCAGCGTAAAGGGCGTCGTCGGCTCGTGCCATGATACTGATGGTGGTGTCACCGGCTTGATAGGCGGCAATACCCAGGCTGAGCGTCAATGAAATGCGAGCATCAACGGTGTTGATGTCCAGATTGGCGACCTGCTGTCGCATACGCTCGGCAAGCCAGCGCGCTTCGGAAGCATCGGTGTTGAGACAGATAACGGCAAACTCTTCGCCACCCGTGCGTGCCACCAGATCGCCAGAGCGTGCGCAGCCAGCCAGTACTGTGGCAACCCCTTTAAGTACCTCGTCCCCCACCAGGTGGCCGTACTGATCGTTCACGAGTTTGAAGTGGTCAATATCAATGCTGATCAGTGCAAGGTTGCAGTGGCCACGCGCGGCGCGACTCAGGTCGCGATCAAGGCCCTCCAGAAAAAGGCGCCGGTTTGAAAGGCCTGTCAAAGCATCGGTTCTGGCGTCCGATTCAGCCTGATGCCTGGCTGCTTCCAGCTCGCGTGTTCGCAGCGCAACCAGGGCCCGCAGGCGCCATACGTGCAATGCAAGCAGAGCCGCCATGATTAGCGCTGCGGTGATGCCAATCGCGATGCGATAGCGCGTCAGCAGCGACCATAGGCTGTCCTGTGGTGATGCCATGTAGACAAAACCCGCGAGATCGACCGGAGCGTCGAGTAGTCCCTGCGCCCTGAAAATGCTTTCGATACGTTGCCAGCGCTCCATATTCATATAACCAACAGGCACAACATTGGGCAGTATCAGGCGGGCTGACTCCTGAGCCTCAAACAGCAGGTGCTCCCTGGACTTCTGCTGGGTGTTGTAGTTATTGATGATCAGGTCAACCATTTCTTCAATATTGGCAACAGCATATTCCCAGCCCCGAATTGTGGCCTGACGAAAGTTGGCAACGACCTCTGGCTGTGAGTCCAACAGAGATTCGCGTGTGATCAGGATGTCGCCATAAAAATCAACGCCGTAGTCCTGCGGCAGGAAGACGCGAAACGGAACATTGCGTTGTTCCAGCAGGTAGGGCTCATTGGTCGTGTAGCCGTTGTAGGCATCGGTCTCACCATTAATGAGTACGTCGAGAGAGGTGTTGCCCGGCACAAGCGTAAAATCTTCGCTGGTGATGCCGGCCTGCCGCAACATGGACATCAGTTCGGCATTCATAAAGCCGCCGGCCAGCATTGCGCGCCTGTTGCGTAAATCGGCCAGGGTGTTAACGCCGGTGTCTGCCCGCGTAATAAGAACGGATGGTGAGTGCTGAAAAATGGCGGCCAGCACCACGATAGGCACTCCAGTGGCCCGGTACAATAGCGCGCCCGTATCCGCCACCGCAAACTCCACCCGGCCACCCATTAGCTGGTCGATGGGCGTAAGGCCGGGCAGATATTCGATCAGTGTGACATCCAGTCCGGCCTCTTCGTAAAAGCCTTGATGAAGCGCCGCATAGTAACCTGCGAACTGAAACTGATGCGCCCACTTCAGTTGCACGGTAATCGGCTGCAGCTCTGGGTTTTGTTGAGAGTGACTGATGTTGGGCAGGCTGGTCAGCACTGCAGCAGTGAGCATTGGCAATAAGATGCTACGTGTCGCGCGCATCGGCATGCCGCCGCACCGCAACAACACACCGTGAAAGTTAAACAATATGCTGTCCCGCATTTGTTTTCTTGTCCGATCATTTTTTGCGCATTGTGTCTGGCAGTATACACACCGATCATGTCGTCTGGGTATACTGACACTTGATGCCGACGAATACGCGGTATTGATCGAAGGTGGGTGTGCTGCGCGCTAACTAAAGCCGGCTGGCCAGCGCGGTTGTCTGACACAGGGAGTAATGGGGTTATGACCAGGAACGCAATGTGGTATCTGATGCTGTTTGCAGCCGTCGGAGTCAGTGCTTATGCGCTGGCGCTCGGATTTGTACCAGCAGTCAGAAACAGTTTTGTCAGCGATATGGTGCTGCAGGCGCCCAGTGCCTCAGTGCTGCATTTTTTGGGTGGCGGAATTGTTCTGCTGGCAGGAGCCAGCCAGTTTCACGCCGGCCTTCGCAAAAAATACACAAAGCTGCATCGATGGCTGGGGCGCGTTTATGTTGCCGGTGTTTTGGTAGGTGGCATCGCTGGCTTCACGCTGGCTTTTTATTCGGTAGGTGGACTGGCCGCCCAGGCGGGATTTCTGGTTCTGGCGGTATGCTGGTTGCTCAGCACCGGTCTGGCCTTTCGTTACATCCTGCGGCGCGACATCGTGGCACATCAGCGCTGGATGATACGCAGTTATGCGTTGACGCTGGGAGCCGTAACCCTGCGAATCTATCTGCCATTATTTTTAATGCAGGGTATTCCGTTTGAACAGGCCTATCCGGCGATCGCCTGGCTGGCCTGGGTTCCCAATCTGATCATCGCTGAGTGGGTGTTTGTTGCAGCCTTGATACCGCGACGCTGAGGCCCGGTTTCATCTGTGGTAGACTCTGCGGCTTTTCCGGAAACCGTAACTCATGTCAGTGCCTGTCAATCGACCGCCCATTTACCTGTTGGTTCCGATCAGCATGCTGTGCACGCTGGTGGCGGTCGTGTTTGGTCGACTGGCATACGGGCTGGTGCTGCCGGTCATGCGCGAAACCCTGGGGCTGACTTATACCCAGGCGGCCAATCTGGGCACGGTGACAGCGCTTGGATATCTGGTATTGCTTCTGTACGCGGGCGTGTTCGCTGGCCGGCACGGTGGCAAACGGTCGATTCTGCTGGGTCTTTCCCTCGCTGCCTGTGGTTTTGCGGGCCTGAGTCAATTCTCGGCTTATCCCTTGCTGATGCTGTGCATGACTCTGATGGGGTTCGGCACGGCCTTCACATTCACACCGCTGATTTCGCTGCTGGGCGCCTGGTACCCCGAGCGTCGCGGCATGGTGATCGGCTTTTCCGGCAGTGGCGTCGGCATTGGCATATTGCTGGCAGGCTCGCTGGTACCGGTTATTACCCAGTCCGGCGAAGAGGCATCCTGGCGGATGATCTGGGCCGGATTCGCCGCTATCGCGCTGTTTGTTATTGCCATGGTGTCAATCTTTCTGCGCAACCCGCCTCAGCATGAGATGCCCGTGTCCATGGTGCAGGGGCTGAAAACCGTTTATCGAAATCCCCACGTGGTGCGAATGGCCATGATTTACGGCATAGTTGGTCTTACCTATATTGTGCAGGTGCTGTTTATGTACAGCTTTGCGCTGGACGCTGGTGTATCAGCGCCAACGGCGGGTAGGCTGGTGGCGGTGATGGGCTTTATGTCAATTTTCTCCGGGCCAATATGGGGCTGGCTGGCAGACCGGGTAGGGCATGGGCGCGCGTTGACCTTCTGTATGTGTGTCGCCATATTTGCGACCTTGCTGCCGGTAGTCTGGCCAGTCACTCTGGCATTTACGGTTCACTTTGTGCTGACCGGCCTGTCAGTTTCTGGACTGTTTACTTCCGTACTGGCCGCGGCAACAAGCACCGTTAAACCGCAGCATGCCGCCATGGCGGTCAGTTTTGTGACCGTATTTTTTGCTCTGGGGCAACTGGTGGGTCCGGCGCTGGCGGGATTGCTGATAGACTGGCAGCAGGACTTCAGGCTGACGTTTGCGTTGAGTGCCGTCCTGATGCTTGTGGGTGCCGTCGCCAGTTATGGCAGCACGGCAGTTGCCAGGGCACAGACCCGCGCAGAATAAAGTTGTTGTTCGGCACCAGGAACATATCCGTGTAGAGGAACACCATGAACCCGCTGTTCTCCGCCATTGGCCGCGGCCTTGCCAATTACCTCAGCAAACCCCGTCCCGGTTACGAGCGACTCAGCCGCACCTCTTTGCAGGAGGTGATGGATGTACTGCAGCCCGGTGACATTCTGCTGGTCGATGGCAACAGCCGCATCAGTACCGCAATAAAATATCTCACACAGTCCACCTGGTCACACGCATGCCTGTATGTCGGCGCCAGTAAATGTGATCCTGATGAGCCATCGCTGATCGAAGCTGATCTGACACAGGGGGTCATCATGGTGCCGCTGAGCAAATACGAACAGTACAATGTGCGTATCTGTCGCCCCGTCGGTATCAGTGACACCACACGCGACACGATTATCAATTTTGCCCGCGAGCGCCTGGGTCACGTCTACGATCTGCGTAATATATTCGACCTGGCGCGATACCTGATTCAGAAGCCGGCTGTTCCCAATCGATTGCGACGGGAGCTCATTACATTCGGCAGCGGTGAGCCCACCCGCGCTATATGCTCAACCCTGATTGCTGAAGCATTCCTGTCTGTGGGGTATCCCATTCTGCCAGAGTTCATCCGTGTGGAAGACCGAAAAGGGCAGCAGGTCACCATACAGCGTCATTACACGCATTATGTGCCGGGTGATTTCGACCTGTCGCCGAACTTTCGTATTGTCAAACCCACACTGGAGCGCGGCTTCAGCTTTGAGAAACTGCGCCAGTCCATGGCTCGGGATGTCGAATTCGATGAGGTGACGCAGTCATGAATACAGGGCACAAGATCTACTCGATGCCGTTTGCCAAAGTCTATCCAATGTACGTCCAGAAGGCAGAGCGTAAAGGGCGCACCAGGGCAGAGGTTGACCAGATCATTGAGTGGCTGACGGGTTACGATCAGACAGGTCTGCAACATCAGCTGGATAATCAGACAGACTTTGAATCATTCTTTTCACAAGCACCCGCCATGAACCCGGCCACCGCCAATATAAAGGGAGTGGTTTGCGGTGTCCGTGTTGAGGATGTCGAAGACCCCCTGATGCAGCAGATCCGGTGGCTGGACAAACTTATAGACGAACTTGCCAAAGGCAAGGCCATGGAGAAAATTCTCAGACAGATGTGAGCCCATGAATCAACTCAACCCCAAGAAACTGCTGCACAGCAAATGGACTGCCTGTCATCCCGTCGAAAAGCAAAAGCACTTTGAGGTCACCCGTGTGGTTTATGATGCCAGTGGGCAGGTCAGCGACTGCCGTATCACGGCGGTTCATGGTGGGCAGACCCGGTCGATTGACTGGCGTGAACTGCAGTCGCCGGAACACTGGTTGCAGGGCTGGAAATAATAGTGCGGTGATCGTGTTATATGACCCTTAAGCAATATCTGGAAAAGCGCCGCTGGTATGAAGTCGCGGCCATCGTCACTATGACCACCCTGTTTGGTCTGGTTAATGCCACGTCCAGGATTCTGGAGCGGGTGCGGGAAGGTCTGTCAGCCGACTGGATACCTGCCCTGGTGTCTGAGCTGACTGGCACCCTGGCTGTGCTGCCATTGATCCCGCTTCTGGTATGGTTTATTGAAAGGCTGAATCTCTCCTGGGCAAATGTTCGCTGGCGCATTCTCTGGCATGTTCCGGCAGCCATATGTTTCAGCCTGGCGCATGTCGCCCTGTTCGTCGCCATGCGCAAGATGTTTTGGACGTTGGCGGGCGGCAGCTACCAGTTCGGTCCATTGCTGCTGGGTCTGCTGTACGAAATGCGCAAGGGGCTGCTGGTATACCTGTGTATGGTTTTGCTGATTGTCAGCTACCGCTTCATACTGGAACGCCTGCAGGGGGAGGCGGGATTTGTCGACGCTGAATCCGATCCGTCGCCGGCGTTCAGGCACCAGTTTTTGGTCAGCATGCTTGACCGTTCCTATCTTGTGAAGTCGGAACAGATAGACTGGGTGCAATCGGCGGGTAATTACGTATTGCTGCATTGCGCTGATCGCAGCTATCCGATGCGGATGACCCTGTCGGGTATGGTGTCGCAGCTGGATCCCACGCTGTTTTTGCGTGTCCACCGCACAGCCATCGTCAATCTTTCCCGGGTTTCCGCGCTGAAAGAGTCCGGCGAACTGCAGCTTGAGCTGACCAATGGCACACTGGTTCCGGTCAGCAAGACCTATCTTCCTGAATTGAAGCAGCAGCTGTCCGGACAAGCCGCCAACATTCATCCCTGAATGCGTGGGTTTCGTCACAGCATCCGTCCCCAGGCCACAAAGTAACTGCGCTGAGTCTACTGCCGGGTATCATCAGCTCACTGACTGATGTGCGGAGCGCTGTTCATGAACCCTGTAAGAATCCTGAAAACTGTTGTGCTGGTCGCGTCTGGCATTGCGATGACGATGACGCATGCCCAGCAATGGGACCGTTATGGTGGCCCGGGCGGCCAGCAGTTTACGCATCTGACTGAAATAAACGCGCAGAACCTGCAGAAGCTGTCGTTGGCCTGGACGTATCGCACCGGCGACCTTAATGAAGGGTTTATGTACAAAGGACATTCCTTTCAGGCCAATCCAGTCATCTGGCAGGGGACGCTATTCCTTAGTACAAGCGCCAATCAGGTGATGGCCGTGGACGCTGCAAGCGGGGCAGAACGGTGGCGTTTTGATGCAGGCATCCCGCGGGATATCGCGTACTCGGAAAGTGCTTCTCGCGGGGTCAGCCTATGGCACGGAGAATCTGCGGCATGTCCGCATCGAATTTTCCTCGGGACACTGACCGGATTTATTCACGCGCTTGATGCCGAGACCGGTCAGCCCTGTGAGGATTTTGGCAACGGCGGCAAAGTGGACATGCGAGAGGGCGTGGGCGATCACGACAATCTTGCCGGTTACTATGGCATTACCTCACCCCCAGCGGTAGCTGGTGATGCGTTGATCGTCGGATCCGCCATTGGTGACAATCAGGAAGTGGCTTCGCCGAGGGGTATAGTCCGCTCACTGGATGTCCGGAGTGGAGCGCTCAACTGGATCTGGGATCCATTACCAGGTGGCGAGTCAGGCTCCGCCAATGTTTGGGCTCCCATATCGGTGGATATGGAGCGCGGTCTCGCATTTCTGGCGACATCGTCACCCAGCCCTGACTTTTATGGTGGTGAGCGTCCCGGCGACAATCAGTATGCAAATTCTGTGGTGGCGTTGGCAATCGACTCCGGGGAAGTGGTCTGGCACCAACAGCTGGTGCATCACGATATCTGGGATTATGACGTACCGGCACAGCCCGTGCTGACCAGTTTGCAGCACAAGGGTGAACGCGTTGATGCTGTGCTGGTGGTTACCAAAACCGGGATGATGTATACCTTTGATCGGACCAGCGGCTCGCCCATTCATGCCATCGGCGAGCGGCGTGTGCCTGCCAGCGATGTTCCTGGCGAACAGGCATCGCCGAGCCAGCCATTCTCTGCTCTGCCACCTCTGGTCGAGCACCAGGCGCTGACTGAGGATGACGCCTTCGGTATTGCCTGGTTTGACCGACTCAGTTGCCAGA
This sequence comes from Gammaproteobacteria bacterium, assembly GCA_002706685.1. Classification (GTDB taxonomy): domain Bacteria; phylum Pseudomonadota; class Gammaproteobacteria; order Pseudomonadales; family Pseudohongiellaceae; genus Pseudohongiella. Next base: position 123,016 of record PALV01000011.1, read on the forward strand.
AGACAATCCGGGAGTCACGCAACGAGGGTATTTTCACGCCGCCATCGTTGCAGGGCACCATCCTGTATCCCAGTTATGCAGGTGGTTCCAACTGGGGAGGTGCTGCAGTCGACGCAGAGCGACAGATCGCCGTCGCCAATGTGAACCAGGTGCCTGCGATTGTCCGGCTGATACCCCGTGATGATCTGGCTGCTCTGGCTGCCAGTGGAGAGCTTGATGGCTGGCAGGTTTCCCCTCAGCGTGGAACGCCATACGCGATGGCCCGGAAAATTTTTCTGTCACCTTTGGGCCTGCCATGTACGCGTCCGCCATGGGGCAAGCTGGTGGCGATGGATTTGCAGGCCGGCGACATTCTCTGGGAAGTTCCACTTGGCTCCATTCGTGATCTGGCACCAGCGCCTGTGCCCAATTTTGATTGGGGAGTGCCCAATATGGGCGGCCCACTGGCCACTGCCTCCGGCCTGGTCGTGATAGGTGCAGCAGCAGAAAATAGCCTGCGTATCTTTGATCTGATGAGCGGCGCGCAGCTTTGGGAATATCGACTACCTGCGCCAGCCATGGCGACACCGATGAGTTATGAGTTGGACGGCAGCCAGTACATCGTTGTGGCCGCTGGAGGCCACGGGCAGCTGGGCACGGAGATGGGTGACTATGTGATGGCGTTCCGGCTGGAATGACTGGATTTTCATTGCTCAGTGGTGCCTGCAGAATGATTGGCAAGCTGGCCGATAAGCGTCCAGTGGCAGCAAATTGCTCAGGCATTTCAGAGAGCTCTTTCTCGTAACCAGGCAATAAACAGTCAATCATCAATTAAGTTACTACTGTCACTTGTGCTGCTCTGCCCTTACGAGCCACTATCTGACAAACACTGAGCGAAAGAGTCGGAACAGAACATGAATCGTCTGGGAAAAGCTGTAGTTATTATTGTTGCACTGGTCGCAGTTGCCGCTGTTTACGTGATGAACCCCAATCTGCCAACACCAGAGGGAGCGGTCAGCGCAGCCTTGTATGAGCCTGGCGAGCTGGGCATGCGCCGGGAGTCGATCTCACTGACAGACAGCTCCCGGCCAACCAGCGCCAATGGTGACTACGCGGGAGACCCGGCGCGGCAACTGGACGGCTTCGTCTGGTATCCGGAGGATGCGGGACAGGCGCCGTTTCCGCTGATTGTATACAGCCACGGTTTCATGTCCTCGGTCGGTGAGGCAGACAATCTTGCCGAATTTCTGGTGCCCAAAGGCTATGTGCTGGTCGCCGTCGACTACCCTCTCAGCAATGGTGGTGCACCGGGTGGCCCCACTGTCACTGATGTGATCAATCAGGCGGGAGATGTCTCGTTCATAATCGACTCGATGTTGGCGCGCAGCATGGTGGCAGATGACGAGCTGTCTGGCCTGATCGATGAGGAGCGGATAGCCGCAGTTGGCCTGTCACTGGGTGGTCTTACCACACAACTGGTCACCTTCCATCCTAGCGAGCGGGACAGTCGCATCAAGATGGCGGTGTCGATTGCAGGCCCGAGTGCGATGTTGCAGTCCGGTTTCTTCGATAACGCCGATGTTCCCTTCATGATGATCGCCGGCAGCAGCGATGCAATCGTTCCTTACCAGGATAATGCCGCCAGCATTCCTGAGAGAGTGGATAATAGTTTGCTGGTAACACTGGACCAGGGCAGTCATACCGGATTCGCCGGTATCTCGAGCACTTTCATGCGCTGGTTCGAACATCCTGATGAGTTGGTCTGTCCTATGCTGGTCAGCGGACTGGAACGGGATCAGGAAGAACAGAATTCGATTCTGGAGGCCAATCTTGCCGCGGGCATTACAGCGACGGTTTCGACGCCTTGTTCGATGGAAAGCTTCCCACGCGCCATGCGGCCAGGTCAGCAGCAGATGCTGACAAGGCTGGCCGTTTACGCATTTCTGGAAAGCTCATTTGCGGAAGAGTCGTCGCGCCGTCAGGCCATGCTGCAGTATCTGCAGCAGGACCTGGAGGCGGAGAATGCGCCGGACCTGAGTGTCACGGCGAACCTGTAATCAGTCTTGCTGGTTCTGAACGGACGAAACCCACTGATCGACTCGTCGCTCAAGCAGGTGCAGCGGCATGGCGCCACCTAGCAGCACGGCGTCATGGAAGCCGCGAATGTCGAAGTCTTCACCCAGTTGCTCACGTGCCTCGGCACGCAGCTCCAGAATCCGGTTCATGCCGATTTTGTAGGATGTAGCCTGTCCCGGCATGACAATGTAGCGACGGATCTCGGAGCGGATGGCGGCAAGCGGTACTGAGGAATTGGCCTGGAAGTAGTCAACGGCCTCCTGCTCGGTCCAGCCTTTGGCATGCAGACCAGTGTCCACAACCAGGCGAATGGCGCGCCACATTTCCGAAGTCAGACGGCCAAATCGTGAGTAGGGATCCTCATAGGTGCCTGGCATTTCACTCGCCAGATACTCAGAGTAAAGCCCCCAGCCTTCAGAATAAACCGTGAAGCCAGCCTGAGTGCGGAACATCGGCATGTCTTCCAGTTCCTGAGCAATGGAAATCTGCATGTGATGGCCCGGCAGGCCTTCATGGTAGGCAATCACTTCCAGCTCCGACTTGGGCATGGCCGTCATGTCGGAAAGGTGCGCGTAGTAAACGCCGGGACGACTGCCGTCCGGCGTGCCCGGGTAATAGTGCTGTGCGGCGCCATCCTGTTCGCGGAATGCCTCCACGCGGCGCACAACCAGATCAGCCTGGGGCAGGGTGGCGAAATAGTCAGGCAGCACAGACTTGATATTTTCTATCGCTGCAGTGGCTTCATCGATATAACCCTGACGACCTTCGTCGGTATTCGGGAAGTAGAAACGCTCATCGTCCCGGGTCTCACGCAGCATGACAAAAAACTCCTGCAGCGTGCCATCAAAGCCGACTTCATTCTTGATCTGTTCCATTTCGCCACGCAGACGTGCCACGTCTGCCAGGCCGATTTCATGGATCTCATCAGCAGTCAGGTCGGTAGTTGTGTAGGTAGACAGCAGGTAATCGTAGAAAGCAGCGCCATTGGGCTGGGCGACCAGGCCAGTGGATACTTCAGGAACGTTTTCCTGCTCTGCCTGCGCCCAGTCAATGACGCGCTGGAATGCCGGGGCGAAATCATTGATCAGAGCATCCTGAGTGCTGTCCAGCAGTGCATCGGCGTCAGGTTGTTCCAGTTGGCCGGCTTCTACCAGATTTGCTACCTGTGCTTTTGCGTGAGCCCAGATGTCTGAATCATCGCCGGCCTCTGTAAAGGGCGCACCGGTGATCACTTTCTCGGACTGTTCGATGACACCATCGAGCGCAAAGCCGGGCATGATCACGCCACGGTCGGCTGCCTCAATGGCGCGGTCGAGCAGTTGATTCATGGCGCGTCCGGCCTGGCTGATTCGCGAAACCAGCGCTTCGTAGTCAGACACCGATTCCACGTTGTGGAAACTGATCAGGAATGTCGGCAGAAAGCCCTGGGCGCCATTCATCTGGTCAAAAACAAAGCCGTTGTAGCGAAACTCGGCAGCGCGCACCGCCTGATCGGCCTGATACATCCAGATATCCCACGAGGTCTGGGCTTCCTGGTTAAGGTCATCGTAGTTGAACTCGGCATCGAGCTCTTCAACGCTGGCCAGCAGCCATTCAAGCTGCGCTTCCTCAGCGGCGACAGACATATCATCGATGTCACCATAGCGCTCTTTACGACCCAGGAAGGTCATCTCGATGGGGCTGAACTGCAGACGCTCTTCGTATTTTTCATCAAACCAGGCGTTTAATCGCTCCGATTCGGTCTGCGCCGTTTCTTCGATCGCTTCCGCCGGAGCGGTGAGATCGGCTGATGTTTCCGTGCCGGTTGTTGGGGCGGGCGTATCTGGTTGCCCGCAGGCAGCCAGTGACAGTGACAGCGTCAATAGCAATAACAGTTTCGAGTTCATGGCGGGTAAGTCCTTGGATTGTGCAGCGTTCTTTTAAAACGCCACCTTAAGTGTTGTTGACGGGTAAGTCTGGCGCAAGTATCGCCGAATCGACAGTTGATCTCAAGGCAGCTGCATGGCGAAGCTACCGCAGATACAGCGTGGTGGAGTCAACAAAAGCCGGGTACACTTTCCATGTGGCCCGGCATCAGCGGCCCGAACAAGATGGACCTTTTCTGACGCGCACAAGAGCAAGGGCCTGGCATGACGGATTATCTGTTCCTCACTTTTCTGTTCCTGATCGCAGGTGTGATCGCAGTACCACTGGCATCACGGCTGCAACTGGGCTCCGTACTGGGTTATCTGATTGCGGGTATCGCCATCAGCCCCGTGCTCGGCCTTTTCAATGTGGATGTCGTTTCACTGCAGCACTTCGCCGAGTTCGGCGTGGTGATGATGCTGTTTCTGGTGGGTCTGGAGCTGGATCCACATCGTTTGTGGCAGATGAGGATGCGCCTGTTGGGGCTGGGTGGGCTCCAGGTCGGATTGACGGTGCTTGTCGTCATGGGTATTGCTCTGGCATTGGGTCTGAGCTGGTCAGTGGCGCTGGCCGTTGGTCTGGTGCTGTCACTGTCATCAACGGCAATCGTATTGCAGACACTTACAGAAAAAGGCCAGTTACGCTCGGATGGAGGACAGGCTGGTTTTCTGGTCCTGCTGTTCCAGGACATTGCTGTCATTCCGATGCTGGCGCTTTTGCCACTGCTGGCCCTGCCAGAGCTAATGGGCGCTGCCGCCGGAGATGATCATGCATCTGGATTAAGTCTGGTCGCGCACCTGAATGCATGGCAGACGGCGCTGGTGACACTGGCTGCGATCGCCGCCGTTGTCTTCGGCGGAAGCTGGTTGACTCCCAGGCTTTTTCGTTTTATCGCCATGGCACGGCTGCGTGAGCTGTTTACCGCCTCGGCGCTAATGCTGGTGGTTGGTATCGCACTGTTGATGTCGCTGGTTGGCCTGTCTCCAGCACTGGGTACTTTCCTGGCTGGAGTTGTGCTTGCCAACAGTGAATATCGCCATGAGCTGGAATCGGATATCGATCCGTTCAAAGGGCTGTTGCTGGGCCTGTTTTTCATGACAGTAGGAGCGGGTATCAACTTCGGATTGCTGGCTGACAATCTGTTGTTGATTGTCTCACTGACGCTGCTGCTGATTGCCATTAAAGTCTTGGTGTTGTGGCTGGTAGGCAGTCTGTTTGGACTACGTGGTGCAAATCTGTGGCTCGTGGCACTTGGCCTGGCTCAGGCAGGAGAATTCGGTTTCGTTTTACTCTCCTTTACGGTCAGCAGTGCCGTGATACCGGTTGCGTTGGCAGACCAGCTGCTGTTGATTGTGGCCTTGTCCATGCTGCTGACACCTCTGCTGTTTATTATTCACGAGCGCCTGATAGCGCCGCGTTATCTGCGTGAATCCGAACGGCAGGCCGACAATATTGATCAGTCCTGCAAGGTCATTATTGCAGGACACGGTCGCGTGGGTGGCATCGCTAACCGGATGTTGCGTGGCGCCGGCTTTGAAACCACCGTCATCGACTACAGCTCGGCCCAGCTGGAAATGCTGCGTGCTTACGGCATCAAGGTTTACTACGGCGATGCCACACGCCCTGATCTGTTGAATGCAGCCGGGATTGCGAATGCCGATCTGCTGGTGATTGCCATCAACGATAAAGAAAAGATCACTGAAATGACGCGTTATGCCGTCGAGCATTTCCCGAATCTGCACGTTGTTGCGCGCGCCGTGGACCGGCACCATGTCTATGACCTGTGGGCGGTTGGGTGCCGTGACATCATTCGCGAAACCTTTGACAGCTCTCTGCGCATGGCGCGTTCAGCCTTGATTGCCCTGGGCATTTCGGAACAGCGGGCGCGGGACATTTCGGAGCAGTTTGAAACAGTGGATCGACGTTATATGCGCGAGATGGCGGATCTGTATGATCCCAAAATCCCCAGCCACGAGAACCAGCCTTATGTCACAAAAGTGCGTGAACTGAATGCAGAGTGGGCCAGACAACTGAATGCTCGACAACAACAAGAAGAGGAGTAATACCGATGTCAGACAAGGGCGAAAGCGCAGTTCCTCAGAGCGATTCGTGCAGTCAGCCTGCAACCGATACATTTGCGGGTGGTCCGCTGCTGTCCAGGCGGGCCCTGTTGGCTGGTGCGACGGCCGTTGCAGGCGCAGCCGTCTGGCCGGGGCTCAGCAGCCACGCTCAACAGGCTGCAAATGGCAATAATGGCACGCTTGTATTCACCAATACGACGGTGGTGACCAATGATGCGGAACGGCGCACGCTGCTGAATGTGGGGCTGGCCGTACAGGGCGATCGTATTGCCGCCATCGGTGATACCAGCGAGATTCTGGCCCGTTTCCCAAATGCAGAAGTGTATGACGGCAGCCGCAAGGCCATTCTGCCGGGCATGATCAACTGTCACGCGCACCTGGCTCAGGCGCTGGACAAGGGCTTTAACGAAGACTTTGGTTTTCCCAACAGCCTGCAATTACCTGAAAGCCCGGCCAGCCTGATTTCCCCCGAAGAAGCGACTCTGATGTCCATGGTGGGTGCACTTGAGGCACTGCGTGGCGGAACTACGACCGTGGTACAGAATGTGGGTGGCATTGCACGCGATGCCGAAGCACTGGCATCAACCGGGCAGCGCTGGGTGTTTGCCGAGTCGGTACGCGATATCGAAACCGTCGACGGGCCGATGTCACCGCCGCGTCTCGCGAACAGCGTTCCGCCAAGATACTCCGATCGCTTGCGGGAGGAGGGCATGCAGCGCATCGCCGACCTTCACAGCGCCTGGCATGGACATGACAACGGCCGCGTGCAGGTGTTTCCCGCGGCAGCATTGGTGGAACTTTCTTCCCCGCAGTTGCTGCGCGACGTCAAGGCTTTTGCCGATCAGCACAATCTGGGTTACACCATTCACATGACTCAGTCGCAGCCTGAGGTCGACTTTATGCTGCGTTATCATGGTGTGCGCCCGGCTATCTTTCTGGAGCAACATGGATATCTTGGGCCACGACTGTTTGCAGCACACGCCCGATATTGTGACGATACTGAAATCGCTGCATTGGCGCGCAGCAACACGATTGTCAGTCACCAGGCAGCCATGGCGGCCAATCGCGGAGTGAATCCGCCCATCACTGCGCTGCGTGAGGCAGGTGTCCGCATATCCATGGGCACTGACAACAATAACAACGACATGCTGCACGTCCTGAAAACAGCCATTTCCATGGAACGCATCCAGCGTAATGATGAGATACCTGGCACGCTCCCGCAACCTGAAGACATGTTGCATGACTGCTGTACCAACGGTGCGCACGCCGTGAACATGGGTGAGAGCCTGGGCTCGCTGGAAGTGGGCAAGAAGGCGGATCTGCTTGTGCTGGATGTCATGAAGCCGCATCTGACGCCGTCTGGCCGAATCCTGTCAGCCTGGATTCACAACGGCCAGCCGTCCGACATTGAATCAGTAATGGTCGATGGTCGCTTTGTCATGCGTAATCACCGTGTGTTGACTGTGGATGAAGCAGCACTGATGGAAGAAGCCTATCAGATCGGGCAACGGGTCTGGGGTCGCATCCTGCGTGACGGGCCAGTGCCATTGCCCAGGTTTTGAGATGTCGGCAAAGCAATCTTCTTGCGGAATGGTTGACTAATCAAATATAAGTCAATATAGTTGCGCCCTCAACTATCTCGCAAGGAGAATCGCGATGACCGCAATTAAGCAAAGCACTTTGTTGATCAGCCTGATCAACCTGAACACTCGACTGGAAAAATCCCTGAGCGGTCCATTGTCTCTGCATGGTATCAGCCTGACCGAATACATGGTCCTGCGGCAACTGGCGCAGGCGCCCGAGCAGAAGCTGCGGCGCATCGATCTGGCCCAGCAGGTTGGTCTGAGTGCCTCCGGTGTAACACGCCTGCTTAATCCGATGGAAAAAACCGGTTTGATAGACAAGGAGCAGGTTGAGCGTGATGCGCGTGTCAGTCTTGTCACGCTGACGTCAGCAGGCAAGAAAATTCTCAATGATGCCTCCGCGACCTTTGAACAGACAGCGCAGTCTGTGCTTCAGCCGCTGAAGCAAAAAGACTGCAGTGAGTTGCAACGGCTGATCAGCGCATTGATGTGAAGTCTCTGGCACGCGAAGGGAGGTGCGCGTGAGCTGTAGCTCACGACGCGGTGCCAGACTGCTTTGTGCAAAGGTAAGATGGAGTTCATCATGAAAGTCATTTTGGTTTGTGGCCCTACAGGGGCAGGCAAGACAACGTACTCGATTAAGCTGGCCGAGGCGCTGGGAGCTGTCAGATTTTCCATCGATCCATGGATGCAGAACCTGTATTCGAAAGACATGAAGAATCTGGACTATTCCTGGATACTGGAGCGGGTAGAGCGGTGCTATAAACAAATCTGGGAGGTCAGCGAACAGGTTCTGCAGTCAGGTGGTTCAGTTATATGGGATCTTGGATTCGCAGAGAAGTCACAGAGAGATCTGTTTGTTGGACTGGCAAAAGGTATTGGCGCAGCGCCAGAGATCCATTACCTGGATGCGCCGGTGGCGCAAAGAAAAGAAAGAGTCAGAATGCGGAATATCAATAAAGATCCAAAATTATATTCCTTTGAAGTGTCGACATTCATGTTTGAATTCATGGAGCCTAAGTTTGAGGTTCCAGCAGAGAATGAACTCCAGAGTGGTAAAAAAATTGAGACAGGACAGAATGTGGTCGCCTAGCCAGATGATGAAAACGCTGTTTGCGGTGATGATGTGGTTCGGCTTCACAGCATCCGCTGCGGAAATTGATACTTCATCGGTGGACTGGCGCGAATCTGCTGATGTTGCCGCACTTTTTCAGCAGGCCGGTGTGGACGGAACCTTTGTGCTGTTTGATTTGCAGGAGCAGAGTCTGGAGGGATTCAATCTGCGCCGCGCGAACCAGCGCTACACACCGTCCGGGACCTTCAATATCGCGCACACCCTGATCGGCCTGTCGACCGGCGCCGTGTCCAGTCTGGATGAAGTTGTGCCCTATCCGGGCGGTGATCAGCGACAGGATGCCTGGGAGCGGGATATGTCCTTGCGCGAAGCGTTTCTGATCGCCAATGATGCGTTTTATCAGGCGCTGGCTCGCGAGATCGGACCCAGCCAGATGCAGCAGCATATCTCCGCGCTGATATATGGCAATCGCGAGTTTGAGTCGACGCTGGACCCGTTCTGGGAAGAGGGCATTCTGCACATAAGTGCTGTCGAACAGGTGCGCTTCCTGTCATTGCTGGTGCGTGACGCCTTGCCGTATCCCCGCGAACTTTTGTCCACCGTACGTGAACTGATGTTGCTGGAATCCGGAGACAACTGGCAGCTATACGGCGACACCGGATGGGAAAACGCCCCTGAAGCGGGTGTAGGCTGGTGGATAGGCTGGCTGCAAAAGGATGGTCGCTGGTATACCTTTGCACTGAATATGGATATCGAAGAACCCGCCGATGCGAACGAGCGCCTGAGCCTGGGTAAAGCCAGTCTGCAGGCGCTCGGCTTGCTCTGACGCTAATCAGGATTGATGTCAGCCTGGAATCGGTGCCAGCGCATCATCCAGCTCAGTGGCACGTTTGTGAGCCGGGCGGGCCTGGATGCGTTCAACATACTCGCTGAATACAGGGCGGGGCTCTATGGTCTTGAACTGCATGCCCCAGCCGAGATTGCTGGCCAGCAGCAGGTCGGCCACGGTGAACTGGTCGCCGCACAGGTACGGACCCTTCTTCAGCGCGCTTTCCAGGGTGCCCATGACGTCGCTCACGCGGCCGCTGCCAATCGAAGAGGCGGACTTCTCCGTGATCTCCCAGTTAAAGGCCGTAGCGGTGGTGGCCATTTCCAGTGGCCCGGCGATAAAAAACAGCCAGCGGTAGTAGCTGCCCCGCAGCGGACTGTCCACCGGAGGTGCCAGGTCTTTATCCGGAAACTGATCCGCCAGATGGGCGCAAATGGCCGCGACTTCCGTGATCACCACGTCCCCGTGTTTCAGGGCAGGTACTTTACCCATCGGATTGATGGCCAGGTAGTCCGGTGATTTGATGTCCTTTTCATAGCTGATAACAACGGCCTCGTAAGGCTGGCCGACCTCTTCCAGCATCCAGCGTGCGATCCGGCCTCGCGACCAGGGGTTGGTGTACAGCGTCAACTTGCTCATATCTGTCTCCTTGTTGATTTTTCTGGTTCGCGAGCAGCTTACGACGTATATAGGTTATATTCCGTCCTATATAAATGGTAGTTTTGTAATTCTCTTTCCTGACCTGACTTCCCGTCCCATGGAGGCGCCCAATGTCCGGCCCGACCACGCGCGTACTCGCCCTGCTGGAACTCCTGCAGACCCATGGTCGCCTCAGTGGCGCGGAGCTGGCGCAGCGGCTGCAGGTAGACCGGCGGACAGTGAGACGATATATCACCGTACTGGAAGAACTTGGCATTCCCGTGACCACGGAACAGGGCCGCCATGGCGGCTACATGCTGGTGGCTGGGTTCAAGTTGCCGCCGATGATGTTCACCGATGAGGAAACGCTGGCCGTGTCGCTGGGCCTGCTCGCCGCACAACAGCTGGGGCTGGTGGAGGCGGCGCCGGCCATTGCCAGTGTGCAGGCAAAGCTGGAGCGCGTCATGCCACCCAATCTTAAACAGCGGGCACGGGCTGTAGGCGAAACCACGCGCGTGATCCTGCCGCGTGTTGAAGGCAACTTCGACAACAATGCGCTGCTGACACTGACCCATGCGGCACAGTCCGAAAAGCGTGTTTTTCTGCGTTATCACACCCCCGACGGTGAGGTGCTGGAGCGCCAGGTAGATCCCTATGGACTGGCGTTCCTGCGGGGGCGCTGGTATGTCAGTGGTTACTGTCACTTGCGGCAGGATATGCGCTCATTCCGGCTGGATCGCATCAGTGGGGTCAGGCAACTTGCCATGCCGTTCAAGCGTCCCGCCAATTTTGATGCCGCCGAGCATCTGCGCAGCAGTATGTCCAGACTGCCCCGCACCATGCCGGTGGAGGTGCTTCTGCAAACCGATGAAGATACCTTAACGCGCTCAGTCGGATTCTGTCCGGGTACTACCAATGTGTTCACGCAAACCAGTGAGGGCTGGCTGATGCAGACACGCACCGACAGCTATGACTGGTTTATCTGGTGGCTGGTGCAGTTGCGGATTCCGTTTTTTGTCAGAGGCCCTGACGGTCTGCGCGAGGCCTTTCGCAATTACATTGGCAAGCTCAGTGAAGCATTGTAGGCTGCGCTTATTCAGGAGAGCTCAACATGACGCAATCAGCACAGAACGTACTGGATTTCTGGTTTCGTGAAATTGAACCAGCCATGTGGTGGAAAAAAGACACTGACTTTGACGCCACCATCAAAAGCCGGTTCGGTGACACGCTGCGCCGTGCAGCGCTGGGGGAGCTTTATGGCTGGCGCCGCGAGGCCCCGGGCCGACTGGCGGAGATCATTGTGCTTGATCAGTTCTCGCGTAATGTCTACCGTGACTCGCCACTGTCATTTGCCCAGGATCCTATGGCCCTGGCGCTGGCACAGGAAGCGGTTGCCAATGGGGCGCTGCAGGAGTTGAACGAGGCAGAGCGGACGTTTTTGCTGATGCCCTATATGCACAGCGAGTCTGCAGTCATTCATCAACAGGCCGAACAGCTGTTTCTGGAACACGCACCCAGGAAAAATTATGAATTTGAGATCAAGCACAAAGTGATCATCGACCGCTTCGGGCGCTATCCGCACCGCAATGAAGTTCTGGGACGAAAGTCGACGGACGAAGAGCTAGAGTTTCTGAAGCAGCCCGGCTCAGGATTCTGACTGCTTCGCTTTGCGGTCCACGTGTCCCAGATCGCGATCTGGTGCGATGACATCCCTCACTTTCTGTTTCAGCACCGTGATCTCCGGAAACCCGCCATCGTCTTTGCGTGACCAGACCCGTTGCCCATTGGCGTGTACTTCGAATACTCCACCAGTGCCCGGGCGCAGGGTCAGTTCGTCAATTTCCTGATCGAAAGTCGTCAATAGCTCCTGAGCCATCCAGGTGCTGCGCAGCAGCCAGCGACACTGGGTGCAGTAGGTAATAACCACATGATTGCTCATCGAGAACGTCTCCACTCCAGAAACACGGCTGACATTGCAGCTCAGGATTCAGGGGTCGGGAATATGCCAAGGTTGCGTACGCTGTCAAAGTAACCGGCGACGCGCAGCTGGATCACCACTTCCTGATCACCATCGTTGCGGAAATACCAGCCGTGCTCACCGGTAACCGGTGCCACCAGGCTGCCGTAGGAGCTGGTGGCAGCTTCCTGCTCGTCATAGCGGTACCAGTAGGAGTCGTCATCCGGATCGTGACCGTGAAAGTCCACATAGACCGGCGACAGGGAATACCACTGGTACATCATGACCTGATCTTCTGCCATGACGGCCTTGAATTCAGTCCGCTCTGTGGGCTGAAGCACAATTTCTACCTGCTCGCTGCGAAACGGGCCAGTATGACTCTGAAAGTCCGCCGGGTTCGGCATGGCGACAGGGTCGTCCGATGAGCCACCGGAGCACGCGTTCAGGGTCAGTAGGGCGGCTGTCAGAAAACCAATAAGTCGTGTGTATCCATTCATCATTTGTGCTACTCCGGTAACCAGCGGTAAAGTTGGATTCTATTGATTTTAGGCGGTGCTGACCATGGTTAAGCTGGCAATACTGGATACTGATATCCTTTATGATCCCTTGCAGGAAAAGTTTGATAGCTACGGAAAGATGTTCAAGGATCTGCTGCGCAGTGTCGGTGTAGCGGACGCTGGTTGGGAGCTGGCCGTGTATCCGGTCATCAACGGCAAATATCCTGATTCGCCCAGTGACCATGATGCCTATCTGATCACAGGCAGCAAGTACGACAGTTTTTCTGACGAAGACTGGATTGTGCGCTTGCGCGACTATGTCCGCGAGCTGTATCAGTCCGGCAAACCCATGGTGGGAGTCTGTTTTGGTCACCAGCTGCTGGCGCATTCACTGGGCGGTCATACCGATCGCAGTGATGCGGGCTGGGGGCTCGGGGTCATGGCCTATCAGGTTCATCAGCAGGCCTGGTTCACGCCAGTGCCGGAAACCGTCAGTCTGATCGCCAGCCATCAGGATCAAGTCAAAAAACTGCCACCCGAAGCGCAACTGCTGCTGAGCAATGATTTCTGCCCGTTTGCCGCCTTTCATATCCCTGAAAAGGTTCTGGCCATTCAGGGGCACCCGGAGTTCACCGCCGAGTATACAGGGGCCTTGCTGGATTACAGAGCCGACAAACTGCCGGCGGATGCACTGGGCAAAGCACGTGATTCCCTGGCCGATCCGCACAATGGCCGCCTGGTCGGCCAGTGGATCCGCGAATTTGTGGAGCGGGCTGTGTAGAGGCCGGCAACCGGCGCTCAAGCTTGATCCAGCAGCACCGGGCCTGTCTGTGTCTGACCCAGCACGTCGCCTGGATTGTAGATTGGGCAGGACGTCATCGACAGGCAGCCACAGCCAATGCAGCCGGTCAGCGAGTCGCGCAGCGCTTCCAGACGACGAATTCGCTGATTCAGGCTGTCCTGCCACTGCGAAGAAAGAGCCTGCCACTCCCGTTTGTTCGGAGCGCGGTAGCGGGGCAGAGAGGCAAAAGCACGCTGAATTTCCGCAAGGCTGATACCAAGCTGCTGCGCCGCCTTGATCACCGACACCCTGCGAATGGCATCTGCGCCATAGCGCCGTTGATTGCCGGCGTTGCGGCTGCTGAAAAGCAGTCCTTTACGTTCGTAGAAATGCAGTGCCGACACTGCTACATCGCACCGAGTGGCTACCTGCCCAACGGTCCAACCTTGTCCTGCCATTTATTTTGCTCCGGGGCTTTACCTAAACTTAAGTTCAGGTTTTAGCATGTTCGCACCCATCTGAAAACAGGAGCAAAACAATGCTGAGACTTGAACATGTAAATCTGGCCGTCAGTGATATTGGCAACAGTCTTAGGTTTTATCAGGCTGCCATGCCTCACTGGCAGGTCCGTGGTGAGGGGGTGGGGGGCTGGAGCGGCACGCCGCGACGCTGGCTGCATTTTGGAGACGAATATACCTATCTGGCACTGCATGACGATGCCGAGGAATCCGCACGGCAACGGAATCGGGCGGCACAAAGCGGCGCTGGACTGGTCCACTTTGGACTGGAGGTGTCCCATTTGGCGGCGGTTATCCAGCGTCTGGAGCAGGCCGGATTTACGCCCAGCGACCTCGGCAGCCAGGAGTCGCACCGTCGCAATATCTATTTTAGGGATCCGGACGGCTTTGAGGTTGAGTTTGTGGAGTACCAGAGTGATGCACCGGCAGAGCGTAATATGTATGGCTGATCCGGGGAATTTGTTCCTTGTGGCCTGATGGGCTTCAAGGAACAAAATAGCTGTACATCGGGTCTGATTAGGTAACAGGCTGTTGCGATCTATCGCAGTGCAACAACCTGCCGGACTGAAATCATTTCTGTGGGCCATCGCGTGATGCCTGGAAAGTAGCAGTCAGTGCAGGGCGGTGTCCCTCTTGTTATCAGGAGGCGCCCATGCGCGTGCAAACTGATAGTGCAACACACACTACGCAACAATCCTCTCTCGACGTCAATGAGCGCTTCGGTCTGCGCGATATCAAAATGGCTGACCTGCGCGAAGCCCTGCGCCGCGGGATGGACGATTTTTTTGCCAGCCCGACTCATGGTGTCTTTCTGACGATCATCTATCTGTTGATTGCTGCAGTCGCGGCGATGGTGGGCCTGGGCGAGAATCCCCTGCCATTGATTTTTCCGCTGATTGCGGGTGCGGCACTGATCGGCCCGCTGGCCGCCTGCGGCCTGTATGAACTGAGTCGGCGGCGTGAGAACGGCCAGAATTATGCCTGGTGGCATGTCTTTGATGTATTCCGAACACCCTCGCGATGGGCCATCGCGGGTATGGGGGCTATCCTGGCCTTGCTGTTTGTGGCGTGGATGCTGACCGCTGCAGCCCTGTACGGCACGTATTTTGGTGCCGAGCAGCCGGCCGGTATGCGGGCCCTGCTGGAACAGGTTTTAACCACAACGGCGGGTTGGCAGATGCTGATGAGCGGCGTGTTTATTGGTTTTTTCTATAGCGCTGTGGTTTATGTGGCCACCGTGGTCTCTTTGCCACTGATGATCCACCATAAAGTTGGTTTGCCGGAAGCCGTTGGCCTGTCGATCAGTGCTGTGCTGCGCAACTGGCGTCCGATGGTGGCCTGGTACTTCCTGGTGGTCGCCCTGATGATACTCGGCAGCCTGCCCCTGTTGCTGGGGCTGGCCATCGTGGTGCCGGTGCTGGGTCATGCCACCTGGCATCTGTATCGGCGAGTTTGTCAGTCAGGGACGCAGTAACTGGCTTACGACTTCAGGGTTGCCATCGTTGTCTGCCGGCGTAATGCCGAGGATGGCAGCCATGACGTTGTAGAGATCGACCATACTGATATTGTCGATAGCATGTGGCTGTCGAAACGCCGGACCATGGGCGATAAACAGGCCCTGCATGTCGGGCGCCTGATTGTCATAGCCATGGCCGCCACGAACCTGATCAATTGTGCCGTCGCTCAGCATTCCCTCCAGCCAGCTGCGGCGCAGCATGGCCCAGCCAGGCTCAGCCAGCACCAGTACCGGTGCGATACGGTGATGACCTGAGAAACGAAAACGTTCCGGCAGCGTCTCCTGTGTATAGACCTGCGCCTGTGGTGGCAGGTTTTGCTGCAAAGTCGCAACAATGGTGTCCTGTTGGCCGGGCTCCGGGAAGATGCTGACCAACTCGCGGGAGTACAACACCTGCTCGGCCAGAGAGGGGTCAAACGCCTCGTCAATAATGATGTGGTTGTTTAAATCTACCGCCGCCATGCCGTGATCTGAGGTCACCATCATGTTGACCTGGTCGAACAGTCCGCGAGCCTTCAATTCAGCAATCAGATAGGCAATTTCGGTATCCACGTCCTGCATGGCCTGAGCGACCTGCTCTGAGGCTGGCCCAAAGTTGTGACCGGCACTGTCCACATCACTGAAGTACAGGGTAATGATCTGTGGCCGTTCAGCATCTGGCATCTCAAGCCACTTAAGCACTGTCTCAACCCGTGTCCGGTTGGTGATGCTTTCGTCATAGGTAAACCAGTATGTCGGGCTGATACCCTGGATGGCTGCCTCGGACCCCGGGAAAAAGAAGGCACCTGACACCATGTCATTGCGGGCAGCGGTCACCCAGATGGGTTCACCCTGCCACCAGTAAGGGTTCTGCACCTGTTCCCGGTTACCAAGACTGAATCGCTGCTGCGTCTGTGGATCATACATATTGTTGTCGACGATGCCGTGTCGTCCCGGATACAGCCCGGTCACCAGCGTGTAATGGTTGGTAAATGTTTTGGTGGGAAACACTGGCTGCAGCGACTGCGCCTTCAGACCCATGGCTGCGAGCTCCGACAGCGCGGGTGCCTCGTGCAACTGCAGATAATCGTGGCGGGCACCGTCGATGGAAATCAGAATCAGGGTTGGATCAAGGTCCTGATTGCCCGGGTTCTCGCTACCCTGCGCTGCTGCCGTAACAGGCATCAGGCATAGGCAGAACGCCCAGGCCAGCAGGGCGCTGGCCAGGATAGACCTGCGCCGCCACGTGGCCTGGAAATTCGAACGGTCACGGCCTGTTGAGTTGTTGTCCCTGTAGTGTGTCATCTCGCTATCCTGTCAATGCAATGACACAATGAAATAACACACCTATGTGACAATGCCATGTAAATGCCCTGCCGGGCATTCTTCAGTTGACCGCGATTCTGTTGGGCTGTTTGCCTTATTCGACCTCCTCGATCGGCGCTGGAATCCAGCGGTGAATCTCGGAAATGGAGCAGGCAGGGGCGCGATCGTTATCGAATCCGATACGGTCGCCCGGGCTCAGGCAGACGCCTGTTCGAGACTCTACCGAAATTGTCGCAAACGCCTCTGACGGCTGGCACGCGCCGACCAGATCGACCAGGTAGTACTCGTCAATATTGGCCCGCAGGATGACGGACGTAGCGCTGTGTTCACGCCAGCTGTCGATATTGCGGCTGAAGCAGATGGAGTTGACCTCCTCGCCCGCTGTGCCATTTCTGAGCGCTTCGTTCTGCGGAGAGCTGCCACAGGCGCTGAGCGCCAGTGCGAGTGTTGAAGCGAAAGCAATGCCTGTATTCCTGATCATCTTGCCTGACATAAGAATCCTCCTGATTGCTGTCTCGAAATGCCTTGAGCAACCTGCTGCCTGACTCACTCCCTGCATCGATGGCAACACTGTCATGCACAAAGCGTTCACAGGTGCATAAAAACATGTCGTCGCGGGCGAATCAAATTCCAGCTTGCTTTTGTGTGGCTCTGATCACACGCAAAGCGCGATACTGCGGCTTGGCTACAGCAGTGCTGAGCGTTCCAGTGGCGTCATGAAAGGCACCGGGTTGCCGCTGCGATGGCCGTAAATGACCGCGTATACCAGAACGTTCTGTACGTAACCGCGAGTCTCGAGGAAGGGGATTGTTTCAATCCACACATCGATGGGGACCGGATTGTCTTCTGTGCGTCGCAGCCATTGTTTGACACGGTTGGGACCGGCGTTATACGCAGCCGCTGCCAGGATGCGGTTATTGTCAAACTCTTCCATCAGGCTGGCCAGATAGTGACTGCCCAGCGAAATATTGACATCGGGTGTGTAGAGGTCATCACTGCTGATCTGCAGTCCCAGCGCGCGTCCCACTTCTCTGGCGGTGGCGGGCATCAATTGCATCAGACCGCGTGCTCCGGCTGGTGAGCGCACGTCATGCATGTAGGCACTTTCCTGACGGGTAATGGCAGACAGAAATTGTGGCTGCAGGCCCAGTTGCGCAGCAGCGGAGTTGAAATGATCCGCGTAGGCCAACGGGAAGCGCAGCTCCAGGTCGTCCCAGTGCTGCAACTGGATCATGGCCTGTATGGTATTGCGGTGCCAACCCCAGTCCAGCGCCAGACGTCCGCTGGCACCAATCTGCTCCGGACTCATGCGGGCAGTGGCGTGTGCCCATTCATTGCGTGCATTGATTTCATCGCCGATATGAAACAGCTCATGTGCTCGGACAATCGCCGGCATGTCATACAGGGCTTGCCGTTGAGCCTGGTTGGCGACTACCGGAATGTCTGTCATATCGTAGGGCTGACCCAGTCGGTCGGCTGCCAGATAGCCGTAAAAGCTGCGATTGCCCGCCAGAGACTGATAGATGCCCTGTGCCTCGGCCTCGGCACCGTCATGATTCAGCATCACGATGGCTCTGGCGCGCCAGTACTGCCAGCGCTCCGATGCCCGGTCTTCTGCGGGCAGATATGCAAGCAATCGGTACAGGCCCGGCCAGTCCTGATCCCGCAGTGCATCACGTAGCAGCCAGCTCACCAGCGTCTCGGTTGCCAGGCCGGGCGTGTTGCGCATCAGGGTTTCAGTTTCTTCATCAAAGCCCTGTACCAACAGGCGCATGGCAATAAAGCGCTGCAGGTCCAGCATGATCTCGTCTTCAAAGTTCTGGTGCTCATGGTGCTGATTCAGCAGCAGCATCGCCAGCGGCGCATCAATTCTGGCCAGGCGGCGCACACCATGCAGGATGATTTCTCTTACTTCAGGCGTTCGGGCACTGAGTGAATCCAGATTGCGCAGGCGCTCAGGCTGCTGATCAATCTGCAGGTAAAGCTGGGCCAGCTGTTGCTCGCGATCTGGCATCAGTGTGCTGATGTAGCGTGCCAGTGATCGGTTGCCAGCCTGAATATTTTTGCTGAAGCGCTGCCAGGCAATATCGGGTGTCAGATATCCGGCCGCCATCCAGGCCTCAAAAACCGGATCGCACTCATTAGGTTGCGAGCGTGCAACGTTCCAGAGCTCACCTGCCGCCGCCAGCTGGCTGTCGTCGCCGAGCTCCAGCCAGGCACGATGGGCGTAGCAGGTCAGGCTGGTGTAGGTATTGTCAGGATTGTAATAGCGGACAATATCTTCCCAGCGACGCTCATCAGCAAGCAGCGCCAGCCATTCGCGCTCCAGGAGTTCGGCCAGATAGGAGCCGGCATACCGTTCAAGGAACGCATCAACATCCGCATAGGGCAGGCGATTGAGGCGACGACCAAGATCGGCATAGTCCAGGTACTGCACCAGCGGATAGTCATCAAGCTCCGCGCGCAGCGCCTGGTACTCCTGCTGGCGGTTGAGCTGCAATGCGTCGCGCGCCGACAGATAACGCTGGCGCTGTTCATTGATATTGGTGCCATAGTGAGGCGCCTGGGCAAGTGCGGCAGGCAGGGACAGTCCCACAAGCATTGCTGTAACGACAAGATTGCGAAGCATTCTATGGCTGTCCATGTTGGTCTCTGTTGTTATCGTTGCTGCTAAAGCAGACCCAGTAGCAGTGTGATTCGTTTCATGGCGGATTAGCCTGCGCGCAATGCTGGTGGCTAGCGCGCGGGCAGGCGGCCATCCGGGTGATCCTGCCAGAACTCACGCAGCTCATGCAATTGTTCTGCAGTCCAGTTGTCGGGTTCGCTCATGGCCAGCCACACGTCATGATAATGCGCTGCCGCGTACCAGTGTCCAAAGCCACGTGGTGCGGTGCGGTTGGTCATATCGGCGGCAAGCTGCAGCATGGTGACCACGGGATACCATCGCAGCGTGGGCAATACGTCGGGACCGCGCTGAGCGCTCATCCAGGGCGGTTCGCGGTAAAAATACATCGGGTCAAAGAAGGTGATAGGGTCGCTGGCGTACTGAAGAAAGGCGATGCGAAACGCGCCCCAGGAATCCTCTGGATAGTTGGGTGAGCCGTATTGATTAAAGAAACGCACAACCGCGCCATCACGAAAACTGGGCCGCCAATGTGGCGTATCTGCATCGCGGCGCTGAGTGACATCGCGCCAGGTTTCGCTGCTGAACGGCGGACCGCTCCAAAGCGCGCCATGAAACGGGTCATCAATGATGTCGTAGAAATCAAAGGACAGATCGGAGTTGCGGGCGCCCAGACTGAGCCCTGTCAGATAGAGTTTTGGGCGGGAGTCGGCAGGCAGCTCACTCCAGTAGCCGTATATGGTCTGGAACATCTGGCGAGCCTGCTCGACGCCATACTCACTCTCTGACAGCAGGGCCAGGGGGCTGGACAGGTAGGAGTATTGGGCCGCTACGCTGGCGACGCTGCCGCGATGCAGAAATTCCAGCGGCGTCACACTGGCCGGATCAATCCAGCCGTCACCGGTCGGTGTGACCAGCAACAGCACGTCCCGGTCGAAGGCGCCGGTGCGCTGCAATTCGCGAAGTGCGAGATCGGCTCGGGCGGCATTGGATGCCGCGGAATTAAGCCCGACATACACGCGAATCGGGCGCATGGCTGGCGCGCCCGAAACCGATGCAATCTGCTCAACCGTCGGCGTTGCACTGATGTATCGTCGGCCCTGCCTGCCCAGAGATTCCCAGGCGATCAGTGATTGCGCGCTACCCACCAGACCCGCATCCAGGGGCTGGGCTATTTCTGGTTCGATCAGCTCGTCTATCTGTTGATAGGACCGGTCAGCAGCCTGAAACGCCCGCGTAAAAAAGACACCGTCAATGATGGACCAGAACAGGGCGAAGGCCAGCAGCAGGCCAATAAGATGAGACACCCGGGCTGGAACAAAGCGTTGCAGGCGCGCGGAGAGAAAACGAAAGGTTCGCACAAACAGATGTGCCAACGCTAACAGACTGAGAAAGACCAGCAGAGCAACCAGGCCGATCGTGCTGATTTGCACGCCACTGATTTCATTCATGCCCATCAGGCGTCGCAGCTCATTCTGCCATTCACCGGCCTGCCAGATAAAAAGTACAGCAATTGCCAGACAGATGGCGCCTGCCAGCCACTGCAGCCGCCACAGAACTCTGGCGTTGAAACGCGGCAGATGAAAGTAGACCCACAGATGATACAGCGCCGCACCGATGCCGTAGCCGGCCAACAGGGATAGTCCTGACAGCAGCCCCTGCATGGCACCCATGCGGGGCACCAGCGAGGGGCTGAGCGACAAGGCAAAAAACAGCGTGCCCAGCAATAAGCCAGTGCTGTGAAAATAATGGCCTGCGCGGCGCAGCAATCGCCTGATGGTCCAGCGATTAATCGGCATGGTCAACAACTACCTGACTGTTCATAAAACATTACACGGGGTGGTTCAACTGATGAATAAAGCAGTATGCTTGAGCATTATTCATGCTACACGCCAGTATTGCGCACATAGATCCTGGGAGATACAGAATGCCAGCAAGATACCTCATCCCGACGGGAATTTCCCGGGCCCTGTTAACACTTTTTGTACTGAGTGCACCGCTGGCTTTTGGCAACGATGATGATCCGCGCGCGCGTGAGGTCGGTGTGGCGCCTGGCATTTACGAGCCAGGTCGACTCAATGCCATCACGGATGTGGCGGGCGTCAAAGTGGGGCAGGTGTCCATCATCGAGGGGGATGATATTCGCACGGGCGTCACGGCGATTCTGCCGCATGGCGGCAACCTGTATCAGGACAAAGTGCCGGCCGGTTATGCACAGGGCAACGGTTACGGCAAAATGATGGGCACCACTCAGGTGATCGAGCTGGGTGAGCTGGAGACACCAGTGCTGCTAACCAATACCCTGTCCGTTGCCGAGGCGGCAGCTGGCAGTATTGAATGGACGCTGGCGCAACCTGGAAATGAACGGGTCCGCTCGGTCAATGCCGTAGTCGGTGAAACCAATGACGCCAACATCAACAATATCAGGGCGCGAGCGGTGCAAGCTGAGCATGCCATCGAAGCCATTTCCGCGGCCACTGATGGCGCAGTGGACGAGGGTAGTGTGGGGGCCGCCATGGGCACCGTTACCTTTGGCTGGAAAGGTGGTATCGGCACCAGTTCGCGCGTGCTGCCCGAAGCCGATGGCGGATTTACTGTAGGTGTGCTGGTGCAGACCAACTATGGTGGTGAGCTTCACATCATGGGTGTTCCCATGTCGCCGGACGCGCTGGCATCAGCGACCCAGCGTGTGCCACAGGATCCAACACCTGACGGCTCCATTATGATCATCATCGCCACCGATGCGCCGTTGTCGGACCGCAATCTGCACAGACTGGCCAGTCGTTCATTCCTGGGGCTGGCACGGACCGGTTCCGCCATGTCCAATGGGTCGGGTGACTATGCGCTGGCCTTTTCAACGGCAGAAACCGTGCGCCGCACACCAGAGCGGCGTGAGCAGGGTCATACTATCGAAGCCTGGCCCAATGACCTGATGACACCGTTGTTCCAGGCGGTGGTAGAGGCGACTGAGGAGGCCATTTATAACGCGTTGTTCAAGGCCAGTGATGTTCGGGGTGTGAATGGTGATCGGCATCCGCAGTTGCCGGTGGGGGGTGTTATCCAGATTCTCCGCGAACGCGGCGTGATCGAGTAAAAACTATCTGCGTTGCGATTGCTTCGTTAAAAGCAGGCTCAAAATGCTCATTTACTAATTGTAAATTCCGCTTTTTCGTCTGCTTTTGCCTCGCACTCGCGGCCTCGATTACGTTTTTCCTTTCGATCAATATAGCTTATTGATGTTGAGATATTAGGCTAAAAGTTGGCGATTTAGCCCATTGAGGTCATGCCAATGTATTTAGGGTTTATGTTTTTTTTCATTAATTCAGTTTGTTAGAGATTCGTCTAGGGTTGGCCCGGCAATTGCAAAGCTAAGCTTGAGTTCGATAAACAAACAGACAAAAGCAAGGAGCTTGACCGTGAAAATGACCGCCTGCCTGGCCCTGGCCGCCAGTATTGTTGCCCCCGCCGCATTGGCTGACGACTGTCGCTACAGCAAAGACATCGACCTTGAGTTTGATCCTGATGATGTTGCCCGCCTGATTGTCGAGGTGGATTCGGGATATCTGAATGTGCGCGGTGCCGATCGTGGCTCGCAGCTTGTGATTCGTGGCCGGGCCTGCGCCGATGATCGTGACAAGCTTGACGGCATGGATCTGGTTACTGATCTGCGTGGCAGCGACCTGGAAGTGCGCATGGAAGCCGAATCAAATACTGGCAGCCTGAATTTCAGTCTGTTCAATATGAGCTGGTCAAGCTATGCCTTCATCGACATCGACATTGAAGTGCCGGCAGGGATGACTCTGGAAATCGATGATGGCAGTGGCTCAATTGATATTCGCGATACAGTTGGTGAATTGAGCATTGACGATGGTTCCGGCAGCATCAGCATAAGCGGTGTGGCCGGCAACGTTGATATCCGGGATGGCTCGGGCGGCATTGAAGTGCGTGATGTCACCGGATCCGTGCGTGTAGATGACGGGTCGGGCAGTATCAGCATTCGTGAAGTATCCGGAGATGTAGAAATCCCTGATGACGGCTCAGGCTCGATTGATATCAGTAATGTCGGCGGCAGCGTTCGAATTGATGACGACGGCTCGGGCAGCATTGACGTCTACGATGTTGAGGGTGATTTCATCGCCCGCAGCACCGGCTCGGGCGGGGTCGATTATGGCCGCATCGGGGGCCGGGTCGACGTACGCGATTGATAGTCAGTCGGATGCCCGGGTCTGGAACACAGGATGGCAGGTCTATCAATGATAGACCTGGTGCTTGACCTGCCGTAGCGACCGTCGTAGTCTGGCGCCATGATCTCTTCAACGTTTTCTTACGGGTTCTCTGGTATGCAAACTGCCTACCAGGGAATGACCCGGTCAGCCCAGGACATTGCCAGCGCCAATACAGTGGACGCGAGCGGTGTGCGCGAATCAGGTGTGCGGGACAGTGCCACTGAGATTAACGCAGGGCTGACAGGTACAGCGGACACCAACACCGCCCTGATAAGCCTCAAACAAAACCTTTCTCTGTTCGATGCCTCTGCCCGCGTGGTCAGCACCGCTGATCAGCAGATTGGCAGTCTGCTGGACATTACGGCCTGACAGGCCGCCGTCTGGCCGTATAGTCGACACAAACGTTTTACAAAATGCACTCATCATCAGTCGGGTCTGCCGAGGAACGCGTTATGTCTGCTACCGAGCCGGTGATCATTCGCCCGGAAACTCACGCCGATATCGAGGCGATCGAAGAGGTCATTGTGGCTGCCTTTGAGGATATGCCGTACTCGGACCATAACGAGCAGTTTATCGTGCGTCACCTGCGTGATGCCGGTGCTCTGACGGTTTCGCTGGTGGCGGAGTCGGATGACGACGATGTGGTCGGGCATGTTGCGGTTTCACCGGTTGAAGTGTCCGACGGTTCAGCGGGCTGGTATGGGCTGGGTCCGATTTCGGTATGGCCCTGTTGCCAGGGGCAGGGCATCGGTTCGCGGCTGATGGATGCGGCGCTGCAGGCCCTGCGCGAACAGAACGCGCAAGGATGTGTCCTGCTGGGTGAGCCAGAGTATTACGGCCGCTTCGGCTTCGTTGCTGACTCCGGGCTGGTGCTGCCGGACGTCCCGCCCGAGTACTTTCAGGCGCTGTTGCTGCAGGGAGAAATCCCTGGTGGTACAGTCGCCTATCACCCCGCATTCATGCAGGCCAGTCCCTGATCTGAAACCCACTGTATTTGTCACCTAGCTGTCATAGTCTCTGCCGCCAGAATTGCGCATAATGCGGCTTTGCCTGATGCCGAGCGTCTGACAGGACCATTGAGTGAGCCACAATCCTGACCTTATCTCTATCGTTGCCATCGGCGGCGCCTCCGCCTCTGGCAAAAGCCGTTTTGCCGCCCAGCTTAAACGTCATCTGCTGGCACATTGGCCGCATCGTGAAGTCGCGCTGATTCCCGAGGATGCCTATTACCGGGATCAGCAGCATCTGAGCTTCTCCCAGCGACTGCAAACCAATTACGACCAGCCCGAAGCCTTTGAACATGCCCTGCTGGCGCAGCATCTGTGGCAGCTGCGCAGGGGGGAAGCTATAGAGCTGCCCGCCTACAACTTTCCTGAGCATACGCGGATGCCTTACACCACACCGATAGCTGTGCCAAACCTTGTGTTGGTTGAAGGTATTCTGGTGCTGAGCAATCCTGCTCTGCGGGAAGTTGTTGATCTGTGCGTCTACATCGATACCCCGCTGGATGTCTGCCTGCAGCGCCGGATTCGGCGTGATATGTCGGAGCGCGGCAGAACACGGGAGTCGGTGATTGCGCAGTTCGAGACGATGGTGCGACCCGCGTATGAACAACATATCGAGCCTTCGAAGCAATATGCTGATGTGGTTGTCGCTGGCAACGGCAGTGTGGATTCGGCCATTGAACATATCGCCAGTCGCATTATCGAAATGCAAAAAACAGAACAATTAAATACGACGCAGGAGGACGCCTCATGATGGCACTGGTTGGTATTGCCTTGCTGCTGCTGGTGGCGTATCTGTGCTGCAACGACAAAGCTCATATTAACTGGCGCACCGTGGGTGGCGCCTTTGCCATTCAGTTACTGCTGGGCGCCTTTGTTATCTATCTGCCCTTCGGGCAGGCGGTGTTGTTGCAGGTCACGCAGGTGGTCAGCAATATCATCAGTTATGCCAATGACGGCATTGTGTTTGTATTTGGGGAAATTGGTAATTTTTCGCAGGGTTTTATTTTTGCTGTGCACGTGCTGACCGTGATCGTGTTTTTTTCCTCACTGATCGCAGTGCTGTATCACCTGCACATCATGGGCTGGATGATCCGGTTGATCGGTGGTGCCTTGCAGAAGCTGCTGCAGACCAGTCGCCCGGAATCCATGTCTGCAGCCGCCAACATTTTTGTGGGCCACACTGAGGCGCCGCTGGTGGTGCGCCCGTTCATCCCCAGCATGACCCGCTCCGAACTTTTCGCCGTCATGGTAGGTGGGCTGGCCTCTGTGGCCGGTTCGGTACTGGCCGGATATGCCGGTCTGGGCGTTGAGCTCCGGTATCTGATCGCCGCCAGCTTTATGGCAGCGCCAGGTGGCTTTTTAATGGCGAAGCTTATTCTGCCAGAAACCCAGCGCACCAAAAACGATCTGGCGGAAGTGCTGGATGACGAACGCTACACCAACGTCATAGATGCAGCGGCTACCGGCGCCTCCAACGGCATGAAGCTGGCGCTGAACGTTGGTGCAATGATTCTGGCCTTCGTTGGTTTGATCGCGCTGATCAACGGCATGCTGGGCTGGCTGGGCGGCTTAATCGGGTTTGAAGGCATAACACTGCAATTGTTGTTTGGTTACCTGTTTCAGCCATTGGCCTTTTTGCTGGGTGTAAGCTGGGATGAAGCACAACAGGCTGGCAGCTTTATTGGCCAGAAGCTGGTGATCAATGAGTTCGTTGCCTATCTGAACTTTGTGCAGGTTCAGGAGCAGTTGAGTGAGCATACGCAGATCATTGTCACTATCGCATTGTGTGGTTTCGCCAATTTTTCTTCGATTGCCATCCTGCTGGGCGGCCTTGGCGGCATGGCGCCCAATCGCCGTCAGGATATCGCCGAGCTTGGCATGAAAGCTTTGCTGGCGGCGACGCTGGCGAATCTGATGAGTGCCGCGATTGCCGGACTATTCTTTTCTCTATTGTAGCGGGTCAGGTGACGCAGTATGTCGACAGCCGTACCAACATTAAACATCCAGGAGCTGGACAGCGATACCGAGCGCTTTGTCGATGCGCTGGGCAGCACCTATATGCAGTTCGGATTCTGTGGTATCTCCGGGCATGGCATTTCACCGAGTCTGATAAGCGAAAGCTACAGGCAGGTAGAGGCGTTTTTTGCTTTGCCGCTGGCGGACAAGCAGAAGTATCACATCCCCGGCGTTGGCGGTGCGCGCGGCTATACGGCGTTGGGCGTTGAAACAGCTCGCGACAGTAAACATCCTGACCTCAAAGAGTTCTGGCATGTCGGTCTGGACTTAGACGGCGAAGCGCCACACCAAAGCCTGTATCCCAATGTCTGGCCAACGGAGATTCCCGGGTTTGAACCGGCACTGAAGCAATTGTATGCAGAGCTTAAAGGGCTGGGCGAACGGGTTCTTCAGGCGCTGGCGCTTTTTCTGCAACTGGATCGAGACTACTTTGCCGACAAAGTGAATTATGGCAACTCCATCCTGCGGCCCATTCATTACCCGCCGGTACCCGGTGATGCCGGGGGATCCATCCGGGCCGGACAGCATGAAGACATCAATCTGATCACTTTATTGATCGGTGCCAGCGATGCAGGCCTGGAAATACTGCGTCCGGACGGCAGCTGGTTGCCGATTACCACTCAGGGCGACACCATTGTCGTCAATATTGGTGACATGCTGCAGCGATTGAGCAATCACGTTCTGCCCTCGACCACGCACCGGGTGGTGAACCCGGTGGGCGACGGCGCAACCCGCTCACGCTACTCACTGCCATTTTTTATGCATCCGAATCCAGACTTTGAGATTCGAACGCTTTCTACCTGTATCAGTGAGGATCGCCCTGACCTCTACCCCCTGCCAATAACCGCGAATGACTACCTGCTGGAACGACTGGCCGAGATTGGTCTGCTGAAGTAATATCAGATCAGATTCTCTTCAGGAGTTTGTCATGTCTATTCTTCGTCAGTTCGCGGCACTTGGCCTGTTATTGCTTTTGCCGCTCAGTTTGCAGGCGCAGTATCTCAATACCACCTCCCATTTTGCACCGCAGGGCATGGCAGGCACCGACACGCTGGTTGTGCTGGTGCCGGCGGACAGCGAACAGCTGCAATTGTCCGGCTGGTCCCAGCAGACAGTTGCCCAGATAAGCCGGGCCATGGCTGCCGCCGAGTTTGACGGGACTGCCCGTCAAAGCCTGGAAATCATGGCGCCCGTCGGTCTGGAAGTCGACCGGCTGATTCTGCTCGGCGTGGGCGATCCCGCCAGTCTGCAGCGTCCAGTCGCGGAAGAAATTGGCGCGGCGCTGAGTGCACACATCAACGGCAGTAATGCCCTGGTCATCGAGATTCATTCTGAGCTGATCGCGGACAGTTCGCGTGCGGTAGACATCATGGCGTCCGTTGCTCATGGTGTGGACCTGCGTAACTATCGCTTTGATCAATTAAAAAGTGAGCCTGATGATCGTCCCAGCCAGACCTATCACTGGGTTTCGGCAGCAACGGGTGATCTGCAGCAACAATACAATGCCCTGAGGGCGCTGGCGGAAGGGGTTTTCACCGCACGTGAGTTGACCACGCTGCCCGGTACCGATGGCAATCCGGCTGCATTTGCCGAGTATGCCGCCAATACACTCGCGCCCTTGGGTGTTGAAGTGACAATCCTGGGGCCCGAAGAAGTCCTGGAAGCCGGCCTGGGTTCTTTGTACGGCGTCAGCAAAGGCAGTCAGCACAAAGCGCATCTGCTTATTGCGCACTGGCGCGGCAGTGATGACCGACCGATTGCGCTGGTAGGTAAGGGCAATACCTTTGATACTGGCGGTTACGACCTTAAAACCACTGACTCCATTCTGGTCATGCAGACGGACAAAGCCGGTGGCGCCGCCGTAGTGGGTGCCGTCAAGGCACTGGCGGGCCAGCAGGCGGCTGTCAACGTGGTGGGCGTTGTGCCCCTGTCGCAGAACTCCATCTCCGGTGAAGCCATGCTGCCGGGTGACGTTTTGACCGCCGGTGATGGCACCACAATCGAAGTGGCTTCCACCGACGCAGAAGGTCGTTTGATTCTGGCGGACGGTATCTACTATGCGCGCGATCGTTACGATCCGGCCGTCATCGTCGATATCGCGACGCTGACTGGTGCCAAGTCTACGGCATTGGGCAGCGAGTTCTCTGCCATTTTCAGCGAGCATGATGATTTGATTGCAACAATGACCGAAGCGGGCAACATGACCGGTGAGCTGGTCTGGCGTCTGCCGCTTGGTCCCTATCCTGGCATTATCGATAGCCGCATTGCAGACATCCGCAATACGGGTTCGCCCGGTGCGCAGGCAGGTGCCGTGTTTCTGCAGCACTTTGCCCGTGATACACCCTGGTTGCACATCGACATGGCAGGTCAGGCGATTGTCAGCAGTCCCAGTGGGGTACATCCGGCCGGTGGTACCGGTCACGGTGTACGTTTATTGACTGAATGGGTCAAATTATACGCGAGTCAACAATGATTCCTATTCCTCGGCAAGAAGATATATTAAGCGGTCCGCATCGTATCGAGAAAGACCTGCTCGGCCCTTTGGCGGTGCCGGCGGATGTTTATTATGGTGTGCAGACGCAGCGGGCGCTGGAAAACTTCAACCTGACTGGCGTGCCACTGGCGCACTTCCCCAAGATGATCATTGGTCTGGCCATGGTGAAGAAGGCGGCGGCCGCAGCCAACCACGATATCGGGCTGCTGGAGCCACAGCGCTTCAAGGCCATTGATCACGCCTGTGATCGACTGATCAATGGTGAGTTTCATGACCAGTTTGTGGTGGACATGATTCAGGGTGGCGCGGGCACCTCCACCAACATGAACGCCAATGAAGTAATCGCCAATATCGCGCTGGAATACCTCGGTCACAAGAAGGGCGAGTACAAGCACCTCCACCCCAACAACGACGTCAATATGTCGCAGTCCACCAATGACGTCTATCCGACCTCTATCCGTGTGGGTCTGCAACTGTCGCACTCTGAACTGGTAGACAGCCTTGCCTGCCTGCAGACAGCCTTTGCGGCCAAGCGCGATGAGTTCAAGGATGTCATCAAGATGGGGCGTACGCAGTTGCAGGACGCCGTGCCAATGACCCTGGGGCAGGAGTTTGGCGCCTACGCCACAACGCTGGGTGAAGACATAGAGCGCATTGGCGGCATGTACGATCTGTTGCTGGAAGTGAACCTGGGTGGTACCGCCATCGGTACGGGCATTAATGCGGATCCCCGCTATGCTGTGCTGGCAGTGGACCACCTGGCACGCATTGCCGGTTACCCAATGCGTCTGGCGGCCGATCTGATTGAAGCGACCTCGGATATGGGGGCATTTGTCCTTTTTTCGGGCATGACCAAGCGTCTTGCAGTAAAACTGTCCAAGATATGCAACGATCTTCGACTGCTGTCCAGCGGACCGCGCACAGGTCTGTTTGAGATTAATCTGCCGCCGCAACAGCCCGGATCGTCAATCATGCCCGGCAAGGTTAATCCGGTGATTCCGGAGGCAGTCAATCAGGTGGCTTACCAGGTGATTGGCAACGATCTGGCCATCACCATGGCCGCCGAGAACGGTCAGCTGCAGCTGAACGTCATGGAGCCACTGATTGCCTACAAGATTCTGGAAAACATGCGACTGTTGCGCCGGGCCATGGACATGCTGCGCG
Source organism: Gammaproteobacteria bacterium (assembly GCA_002706685.1). Classification (GTDB taxonomy): domain Bacteria; phylum Pseudomonadota; class Gammaproteobacteria; order Pseudomonadales; family Pseudohongiellaceae; genus Pseudohongiella. The sequence continues at coordinate 153,287 of PALV01000011.1, forward strand.
AGCGATGTGTGGTGGGTATCACGGCCAATGTCGAGCGTTGCCGCGAGCTGGTGAACAATTCGATCGGCCTGATTACCGCCCTGAACCCCTACATCGGCTATGAGAACGCCACTCGTATTGCCGCGCTGGCACTAGAGAGTGGTAGAGGGGTGGTCGACCTCGTCCGTGAAGAAGGTCTGCTGGATGAGAAGCTGCTGCAGGAAATCCTCAAGCCAGAAAACATGGTCAACCCTCGCCAGCGCTCGACCTTGTAGTCTGTGGCTGGCCACCTCGCGAATAATGCCCCGCCGGTGATTGCAGGATCGCTGGTGGGGTAAACTTTATAATCCCGTTTAAACCATTCCAGGTATTGTGCCGTCTAACGCTACAAACAACGGACTTTGTTTGTAAATGTCTCAACATCTCGAACTTGTCGTGGTACGCGCCCAGCGTGGCGATCGACAGGCCTTTTATCAGATATATCAGGAGCATATAGGGCGCGTCTATGCGGTTTGCTGGCGCCTGCTTGGTGATAAACAAAAGGCGGAAGATGCGGCGCAGGAGATATTTATAAAGGTCTGGGAGGCTTTGCCTGGGTTCAAGGGCGACAGCAGTTTTGCCACCTGGTTGCGCAGCATTGCGACCCGCACGGCAATCGATCTGTGGCGCAAGGACAAACGGCTGCACTTTGTGAATGCCCAGGAGTTTGTTGATGACATTGACAGACAGGGCGGCCAGCCCGGCATGGCTGGTGAAAACCGGGATCTGGAGATGGCGATCCAGCGCCTGCCGACACAGGCCAGAGCCGTGTTTATATTGTGTGCGCTGGAAGGCTACCAGCATAACGAAATAGCCGACTTGCTGCAGATTGCAGAGGGATCCAGCAAGGCACAGTACCATCGGGCAAGAACATTGTTACGGGGGTTTTTGAGTGAAGACTGAAGACCAGCTTGATCGGGCGATTGCCGATCTGAGCAAAGACATTAAACCAGAGCGGGACCTGTGGGCAGATCTGTCGCAGCGGCTCCCGGACCGTGAGGCTGAGGCGGCGCCGCGGCGCCGTGGCCTGGTGATGGGCAGCCGGTGGGCGGCCGTATTTGCCATCGCTCTGGTTGGCGCGCTGGCCCTGCGTCTGGACCTGCTGCCAGATCCGGCGCTGGCACCAGCCGGTGGCAATCAGCAAATGGCAGAGGTAGAGGTTATTCCGGCAGAAGCCCTGATCGCGCAGCAGTTTGAGCAGGAAAAAGCCCGTCAGCTAGGTGAATTGGGTGTCGTTAGCGAGGATTTTGGTGACTGGCGCTACCAGATGGCGGTATGGGATCAGGCCATTGGTCAGGTTCAGCAAACCATGAATTATTACCCGAATGACCCGGTGCTGCTGAGCCAGATGGAAGGACTGTATCGCCAGCAGCTGGATTACATTCACTTGATTGCCACAACGGATACGTCCGGATACTGATCGGATACCAGACAGGAACATGTGGCCTCGGCACAGATACTTAAAGAGTTTAAACAGGAGAGAGATGATGAAGAGTTTGTTTGCGTTTATTCAGGCAGCGGCGCTGATAATACTGATCACCGCGCTCAGCATGGTCGAGGCCATCGCTCAGCAGACGCCAATTGATGAAAGCCGTGACGTCGCGGCCAATGAAAAGATCCGCATTGAAGTGATGCGCGGTGATGTCACGATTACCGTCAACAATGACAACCGGTTCAGTGTGACAGGCTTGCTGGATGAGGATGCAGAGGGTTTCGATCTTGAGTCGGCCCGCGGATTCACCGATTTTCGCGTTGAGATGCCGCGCCGCCTCAATGGTCGTTCCAATGTCGAAGGGTCGGAGCTGGCGTTTTCGGTCCCGGTAAACAGCGATATCGAGTTCACCGGTGTGAACGTCGAGGTCAATATTGATGGCGTCCAGGGCGGAAGTCGTATCCATACCGTTAATGGCCCAATCGACGCTCGCAATCTGGCCAACTTTGTTGAGCTGGATACTGTCAATGGCGAAATCACAAGCATAGACAACCGGGGACGCGTCAGCATCACCACGGTCAATGGCGAAATTGAAGAACGCAACACGGTCGGACGTCTGGCAGCGCAGGCCGTCAATGGTCAGATCAGCACTGACAGCCAGGCCGAAATTGTTGCATTGAATGTCGTAAATGGTGAAATCAGCGGTCGGCTGCAGGGCGTACTGGAGCTGGAGATCGAGACCGTCAATGGCAGCATCGAGCTGCAGCTCCCGGATACCAGGACCCCACGTGTCAGTGGCAGTAGCGTCAGCGGAGCCATGGTGCTAGGCTTTGACGCAGACGTCGACGCCCGCTTCACGCTCCGTAACTCGGTAGGCGGAAGCATTCGCAACGGGCTGACCGACGACGAACCAGAGCGGGGGGGCTTTGGTCCGTCGCGGCGACTGGAGTTCACCACAGGTGCGGGAGAAGGTGATGTCACGTTGACATCGCTGAGTGGTCGCCTGGAGGTGCGCCAACAATGACAATCCTTAGGAGTATCACATGGTTCGAGTTTTCAGAGTATTGATCGCAGCGCTGATGCTGCTGCCTGTGGCAGGAGTTCAGGCACAGGACGAGCCTCTGGCAGTACTGGTTCCGGGCGGTGGGGACTACAGTCGCCCCACCTCACTGAGCAACCCCGAGGCGCAGGCATTTTTTGATCAGGGCCTGCGCATGGCCTGGAGCTTCTACTTCCCGGAGTCAATCGCTTCCTACCAGGAAGCCGCAAGACTCGAACCCGAAAACCCCATGCCCTACTGGGGCCTGGCTCACGCCGCCGGCCCCAATCCCAACAGCCGCTACGCCAACCTGCCGGATGACCCGCAGGGTGCCGGGCTGGAAGCCATCCGCCGCGCTCTGGAGCTGTCCAATAACGGCACCGCAAAAGAGCGCGAGATGATCAATGCGCTGTTTGTGCTGTACAACAAGGACGCCATTCCTGACGATCGTGAACGTGACGCGGCCTACGTCAATGCCATGGCCGATCTGCACGCCAAATACCCGGATGACCCGGACATCGCCACGGTGTATGCCGAGGCCTACATGAACACCACCCGCTGGGATTACTGGAATGCTGACGGCTCTGCCAAACCGGGGACTGCAAATGCCCAGGCAGCGCTGGAAACTGCCATGACGGCATCGCATGACCATCCAGGTGCCAACCATCTTTATATCCATCTGATGGAAGCCTCTTCGCAGCCCGAGCTGGCCATGCCAGCGGCGCAAAAACTGGAGTCCACCGTACCGATTTCCGGGCACATGGTGCATATGCCCGGACACATCTATCTGCGCGTCGGCGAGTACGAAAAAGCCGTCAGCACCAATGAGCGCTCACAGGTTGTAGATCAGCAGTTCGCCGAGATCTGGGGTGACACCAACTTCCCCATGATCGGTACCTACGGCCTGTCGCATCGTTCGCACGCCGGTCACGCGCTGGACTTTGTGCGTTACGCCAATATGCTGCAGGGCAACTACGCCAACTCTTCCGAAGCTGCCGCCCGCAATGCCGCCAACTCAATGGCTGGTATGGGACGCGGCCAGAAATTTATCGCTCACGAATGGGTGACGGATAAAGTCTTTGGCCAGTGGGACAAAATTCATGCGGAGAACGCGGCCCGCCGCGAGCGCGCCACCACACCGTACTTGAGTGGCATGCTCAGCTATGTCATGGGCAGCGCTCATGTGGCCATGGGACACATGGATGCCGCACAGCAGGAGCTGGACAATATCCGCACACAAATCCAGGCGGATGGTGTGAACGAGGGTGTCGGTCCGACCCCGGCCGACCATGTGCTGACCCTGGCCATGCACGCCCTGATGGGCGAGATGGAAGAAGCCAACGGCAACCTCGATGCTGCCATCATGCACTACCAGCAGGCCGTGGAGTATCAGGACAACCTGAACTACACCGAACCACCAGACTGGTCACACTCCATGCGTCTGTATCTCGGCGCTGCCCTGATCGATGCGGGCCGCGCGGAAGAGGCCGAAGCGGTGTACCGCAAGGATCTGGAGTGGAATCAGCAGAATGGCTGGTCCAATTTTGGGCTGGCGCAGGCGCTGGCCGCGCAGGGCCGTGATGCCGAGGCGCAGATCATTTTCCGCCAGTTCGAAGACCAGTGGCGTAATGCCGATGTGACGCTGGAGCGTTCACGGCTCTGATAAGCAAGGTATAACACCAGACGATCAAAAAGATGGTGCTGTCCCTCAGCACTTGCTACCCTGATCGGGCAACAGACAACGCAAGGGACTGCGTCTGTCCGACCAAGATCAATAATAATGACTGGGGGTAGTTCTGTATGCGTCACCTGTCCGTGCTGTCAGCAGCCGTTTTGCTGGCCTGTTCGCTTTCCGTTTTTTCATCATCTGCGCTGGCCCAGACCCTGGAGCCAACCGGTCCCATGCCTTACGACATTGTCGAAAGCTGGGCCAAACCCTTTGCGCAACGGGGTTATTCCTGGGGTGGCAACTCCGGCATCCATATCGAGAACAAAGACCGCATCATTATTGTCCAGCGCGGTGAAACTGAACTCCCCAATCCCATTCCTTCGGATTACACCAATTTTCCCGGCTCCATGGGCTGGAACGTCATTCAGGGCAGAGGCCGCACCTGGCAGAACCTGCTGTATGTGATGAACAGCCAGGGCGAGGTGCAGGACGTCTGGAACCAATGGGATCACCTTTGGAAGGGCACCGATGGTCCTGGCCCGCACCGCTTGCGTGTCAGCCCCTATGATCCGGAACGTCGCATCTGGGTGGTGGAAGAAACCGGCCATGTCATCTACGTCTTTTCCCAGGACGGCCAGCACCTGATTCGCATGCTGGGTGAAAAGAATGTTTCTGCCAGCGACGAGACGCATTTTGGCAAACCGCAAGACGTCACGTTCCTGCCCGACGGACATGTGCTGGTAGCTGACGGGCTGGAGAACGCGCGCGTTGTTATCCTGGATGAGGATGGTGAATATGTCGGTGAGTTCGGTTCGCGTGGTGAGGAACCAGGCCAGTTTCTGAGCGTGCACGGCATAGCCATGGGGCCTGACAACAAGGTCTATGTCGTCGATCGCGACGGCCTGAATATCCAGGTGTTTCAGCAAACCAATCCGGGGCGTGGCGAGGTGCCAAATTTTGAGTTTGTCGACCGCTGGACCGGTCCCAACTTTCCGCTGGATATCATCGTAAGCGAGGAATACGCCTGGGTCACTGACATACGTCCACCCAAGATTCTGCAGTTCGACCTGGAAGGCAATCACGTCTATACCTGGCTGCTACCGGGCGAAGGCCCCACCGCCTGGCTGGAGATGCATTCATTTGCCGTGGATGAAGAGGGCAACCTGTATGGCACTGACAATCAGTATGCACGTCCACAGAAACTGGTGCCGCGCGCCGATGCCGATCCGAAGCATCTGGTGCAGAGGCAGTATGTGCCGTAGTTGAGATGTGGGCCCGGATTAGTCGGGCCCACTACTCCACAAGGGTATTGATCGCTGAATGGCAAGCCGCTGCTCCCGGCAACTCGATACCGCAAGATTGACTTCTCGAGTCGCGTCATAGGCCTGTCTGGAATTCATATCGACGGAAAATTGTGCCACAAGTTTCTGCATGCGGACGCTGACACCATAGCCGCCGCCAAGAATAACTTCCTCTATCTCGCCGGGTGCTGGCCGCGGCTCGTGACCGATGTTGCTGGCGGATTCGACTAGCGTGGCCTGCAATGCGTTGAGCGCGTCACGAAGACCGGCGCACTCGTCGACTGGAAATTCATACTCCATCATTTGAATTGCACCCACCTCCCCGGACCCGTTGCGCGCTTCGAGCAGGGCGGATACCTGCAGCGGCAGGGCAGGATCAAAATGACGGTAGCGAACGGTGTGTTCCGTGCCATCCCGCAATTGGAAGTGTGTGGTGTTCCAGCGCAATCCGTTCCAGTATTCCACGTTAATACTGATGGTAGTGTCGCTGGGCATACGAGTCAGATTGTCGAGTATTCTGCGCTGGATGGCGTCTTGTTCGTTAAAAACCAGGTAGACCTCATTATTGTCACCAGACACGATCCTGGAAAGTCCGTGCAGTGAGGGCCACTCCCTGGTGCCTTGTCCACTCAACGCATCAAGTGTTGCCTGGTCTTCGGGCAGAACCAATATGGTTGGTTGAGATCCCTGTGCAGAACCGGCTGTCGTAAGGCTGATAGCGCTGGCCGTAAGTGTTGCAAGAAGGTAGTTTCTTGTCCGTGGCATAGAAAATCCATTTATCTATCAGGTTGGATGAGATCACAACGACAAGTGGTCGCTGAAAAAGTAAAAGGTTATAGGATATATCTGGCAATCGCGCTTATCTAAATTATTAAGGACGAATCATGAAATCAATAGGGAACTCACTGCTCACGCTCGCACTTTTGGTGCCAGCTGTTTATGCAAACCCGACATTCGATGGTCATACTTTGCATATCCCATTCATAGATACAAAAGATCAGGCAGGCGTATATCAAAGTATCGAGATGCAGCCTGTCGATAGTAATCTCTGGAGGCTGGTTCAAGTAGATGAGGGTGTACTCCATCAGGGTTTACAGACAGTTGAAGTCTTGAAAACTGACACTGCTCCGGTGCAGGTATTTCTCATTATAAGCGGTATGCACAGCAGCTCCTGCGACGAAATAGGAAATGTGGCTTCTCGTTACGATGCAGCCACAAGCACGCTAGTAGTGAATCTGTACTACCAGCCGTTTGGGGAGGGGGCCTGCACGGGCGTATTCCGCCCCTTTGAGCATGTGATGGCCCTGCCTGTCTTCGGCGTACTGGCCGGGGAATACAAGGTGCTGGTCAACGGAACGTACGAGGCTCCGTTCGAACTGCTGGAGGACAACAAACTGGACCGTCCTTAGTAGTGATATCGAAGTTGCGCAATCAGAATGGCGTCGCCGTCTGCTCTGTAGACAATCCGGTGCTCGTCATTGATGCGGCGCGACCAGTAGCCAGCGAGGGCATGTTTTAAAGGTTCCGGTTTGCCTATGCCCTCGAATGGTTTTCGCTGAATCTCTTTAATCAGTGTGTTGACGCGTTTCAGTGTTTTTTTGTCCGTTCTCTGCCAGTGGAGATAGTCCTCCCAGGCAGTCTCGGCGAAAACCAGTTTCATTCGGTCAGTTCTCGCTGCTGCCCGCGCCCTTCTTCAAGGTCCACAATGGCCTGCATTAAACGGCGCGCATTTTTTGGGCTTCTAAGCAGATAGGCGGTCTCTTCCAGTGCCTGGTAATCTTCCATTGATATCAGAACGACCGAACCTTCACCCTTTCGTGTGATAGCCACTGGTGCGTGGTCTTCGCAGACCTTATCCATTGTTTTGGCAAGATTGCTGCGGGCTGAGGTATAGCTGATGCTGTCCATTGTTATTAACCTGTACATGTACAATATCCTGTACATTATAGTTCGAAATGTATGAAGGTCAATCCGAACAGCATTCCCCTGCTACAGCCCCGCAACAAACGCATCAATCTCAGCCAGCACCTCCGCCTCATGTGACAAAAATATCCAGTGGTTGGCATCTTCGATGACCACAGCTCGTCCGTTGCGTACTTCTGCTTCAAAGCGTTCAACTTCGGCCATCTGCCGCGCACGGCGTAGTTCAAATATCTGTTGCATAGTCTGCTGCAGCTCGGGGTCATGCCAGTCGTACCAGGTTTCCATCATGGCCTCGGCGGAGGAGGGGACCGCATACAGCGACAGCGCCGGTGCGGTGATGTGTTCATACTCCGGCCTGACCAGGCCCTGCATCAGTGCGTCGAGATACAGTGGGCTGTGTTTGATGTTGCCGGTGCTCAGATCATAGCTGGCGATGATCTCGCCCTCAGGGATCTGCCCGGTGCGTCCGATGCGTTTCTGGTAGCTCTTCATGGCCTGGTATGAGGTCGCTTCTGACGGGCGGATTGGTGGCGCGGGTGGCAGCAGTCTGTCGAGCTGACGAATGCGGCGGTACTCTTCACCCGAGTTTACGGTGACGCGATCATAGGCAGCATCCAGATAGATCAGCCCCTGCACGCGTTCAGGGTGGTGCGCGCCGAGATAGCTGAGCTCTTCACCGCCGAAAGAGTGGCCCACCATGACAGCCTGCGGCAGGTCCAGCGTATCCATCACTGCCACCACATCGGCTGCCAGCTGCGAAATCTCATAGCCGCGATCCGGCTTGCTGGAGTCACCGACCCCGCGGCGAGTGATACCGACTACGTTGTAGCGCTCCGCCAGTTTGGGTGCAAGCACATCATAGGAGTGCGCGGTGGCCCCCAGGCCGGGCAGCAGGATCAATGTTGGCAGCTCAGGTCGCACAGTCTGTCGCCAGTCCAGCACTTCCAGCCTTACGCCGCGCGCAACCGTCACCAGGCTGACTTCATGAGGTGAGGTATCGCTCCAGGTGGATGCCTGATAAATGCCGTCGTGCTCAGCACTGGTATCTGGCAAGGGACAGATGGCGGTAGAGTTGCCCAGGATGCCAGGTGTCACAATCTGCTTCTGCAGAGCACGTTCGGCATGGTAGGCAGTTACCATGATTGAGTCGTGATCAACCAGGCTGGGTGACTCCAGTGTCAGCTCGTAGCGCTTGTTGCGAAAGAACTCCAGTACATCATGCGTGAATACCGGCTGGCGCGCGCTGTCGACACGGCTGCTGTCAATGCCAATCAATTGTGCTGCGACCAGCTCGGGTTGCGTGCCGCGTTTGAAGCATTCCACCGTAACACTGTTGGCAGTGGTATCGTGCATAGCCCGGCAACTACCCAGTTCGGGGAACGTATGAAACTCGCCATCCAGCGGCAGCTCGTAAGGCGATGGTTTTAGTAACGTCGCATCGACGGTAATTTGCAGCTCAGTGCTGGGATCCAGCGCTACTGCATCCAGCACAGCGCCGGGAACCAGCCACAGGTTGGTAGATACCGCGGAATAGGGTTCAAGACGATTGGCAGACGTCCAGGACTGCGGCAGTTCTACCGGTTCGGGAAGTGAATTGGAAGACAGCTGCGCCGATGCATGTGTCTGGCTCAACATCCACTCCACACTGTGTTCACGTGTGGAGCCGGCAGGCAAGAACCACTCGGTCAGCAGTTCGCTATAGGCAAGTGTCGAGGCAAAGGTTATGGCGCCGGGACCTGCTGCCGCAAGCTGTGATGTTGGCCAGGCTGCCTGGGTCAACAGGGCACTGTTCTCCCCAGACGATGCGGATTCACCAGAAACACCATCATGATAGACTGCAGGGTAGCATGCCATCGCGGGACGGATCAGGACCTGCTCCGCCAGCGCGCGATTGTTGTCTGTGCTGTCGTTGATCATTGCGGCGTGAGCCGCCAGTGCCTGATCCCAGTTGTACAGGCCGCTGGGTGGGTAGGTGGACAGGAACATGACCAGTACCGCGCTCCAGAACGCGGCATAGGCAGCACGTCGCTGGCGCCTGCAGTACTGGAGCCAGTAAATGGCGCCGGCGCCGAGTACACCTGCAAAAAAGGCGATAGCGGCCTGCAGCCACATCAGCGAGTTGAAATCACCGCCCAGACCTACGCCAAGGAATGCCAGTATGGGGCGGGTGACACTCCATCCGGGCAGCAGAAATATCAGGAATACGCCCACCAACAATGCAATGAATTTTCGGGTGGATGGTGCCAGCAGCGCCAGCATAAACGTCAAGGGCACCAGCAGCACGGCTTCGAAAGACGCCACGCCGAATGCAAAACTTAGCGCGAGTCCGGTTGGCATTCCTGAAGACAGATTTATCAGGAAACGCGATGCGATTACTGGCAACACAATCACCAGCAGCAGGAACAACAGTTTTGCAGACAGCCATACCGACCGTGGAATCGGTCGGACAAGCCAGTCGTGATTCAGACTGTCGGCGGGATCCTGCTGGAAGGCGCTGATGACCAGAATCATGCTAAGGAAAAACCCCAGCCAGTAGATATTATTCTGCAGGAATACCCAGAATCCTGCGTCGCCGCCGATATTTTCCAGATCCAGGCTGGCGATCAGCGGTACGGCGAAGAAAGCAACAAAAGCGATGGCAATCAACGGGGCCAGGCCGATCAGATCTTTTCTAATGATGGCAGTGATGGCTCGAACGTGGTTTTTCATGAGATCGCTCCTGGCATCGTTACAGGTCTGTGTAAATCGAATCCACAGCGCCGTAACGATTCAATTTTCCATATCCCGATGGTCAGGCGGCCCTTGTCATCTTTTCAGTTCGTGCGTCGCGAATCAGCACCTTGCTGATCTCGCGCAGACTCATGGGTGAGGCCTGGCACTTTACGGCGCCGAAATGCTGGTTCAGTTCACGCAGCAGAGCCTCGTCGTCGCGAAAGCCACTGTCGATAAACTGCAGGGAATGCCCCTGTATCTCGTGCCCCAGCCAGTTGGCAGGTGCATTCTGAGGCCAGTTCTTCTGTGCTGACAGCACTACATGCACTTGCCGGAAACGATCGCGCAGTTCCTCGATGGATTCCTGGAACAAAAGCTTCCCATCGTCCATAAAGGCAATATGGCTGGTGAAGTATTCGATTTCCGACAGCTCGTGAGAGGAGATCAGAATGGTGGTTTCATCCGCCTGTTCCAGCAGGCCGTCGACCACTTCATCGCGTGTCAGCGTGTCCATGCCGCTCAAAGGTTCGTCCAGAATCAACAAGCGGGGGCGAAACGCCAGGCCGGCAATCAGCACCGTTTTCATGCGCATGCCATGCGACAGCTTGCTGAGCTGGCGATCGGGCGGCAGCTGCATACGATTGCGCAAAGTGTTTTCCAGGCCGCTATCCCAGCGGGGATACAGGGCGCGTAGATAGTCGAAGTACTGGGCGATCGTCAGACGTTCGGGCAAAACCTGATTTTCTGAAACGTAGCCAATCTGCTGAAAGTCCTGTGGCCTGAGGTGCCGGGTGTCACGCCCTAGTACTTCGGCGCTGCCGCGACTGGGTTGCAGCACATTGACCAGAGTGCGCATGGTAGTTGTTTTGCCTGCACCGTTGGTTCCGACCAGCGCGAACGCCGAGCCTTCCGGCACCTGCAGATTAACCTGCTTGAGAGTTTCCACGCGGCCGTAGCGCATGGTCAGGTCTCGGGTTTCAATGATCATCGGATGCCACCTTCAGGGTCTGCAGCTGTTGCCACTGTTCTTCGATCGCCTGCTGAACATCGTCCAGCGAGGCACCGACACGTCTGGCTTCAACCACCAGTTGCTCCACTTCTTGGCTCAGCAGTCGCTGGCGATCGCCGTGACGGGGTGCTGGCGGCTGGGCAACGATGGTGCCACGGCCCGGGCTGGCAATTAGCCAGCGCTCCTGAATCAGGTGCTGAATGACTTTGTGGGCCGTATTGGGGTGTATTCGCAGATCCTTGGCCAACGCCCGCACCGAAGGGAATGGATCACCCGGTTTTAGTGAGCCGCCAAGAATCGCTTTGGTAGCCGCAAACACCACCTGATCAAAGATGGACTGGCCTGACTGTGGATCTAAATTGAATAGTGTCATATCTGTAGTGTGACACATAGGTCGATTGTGTCAATAAAAATTTTTGGCTAATCGATCAGGCAGGTTTTTATCGCTACTGGAACGCTGCAACCGAGCGACCGCTCATGTATAGTGTCAGGCGTAATTTCCATCCGATAATCAAAGAGGAATGACACAACCATGTTCAGCCACGTCATGTTGGGCGCCAACGATATTGATCAATCAAAAAAATTCTACGATGCGATTCTGGGGACGCTGGGCGTCAAACCGGGCTTTATTGATCCGAAAGGCCGCTGTTTCTATCGCACCAGCGGCGGCGTATTCGCGCTGACCAAGCCTCTTGATGGCAACGCAGCCAGCCATGGCAACGGCAGCACTATTGGCTTCGCGGCGGAATCTCCTGAGGCCGTTGAGACCTGGCACAAGGTGGGACTGGAAAATGGTGGGGTTGCCTGTGAGGACCCGCCCGGCATTCGCGAGGGTAACGGCATGAAGCTTTACCTGGCATACCTGCGAGATCCGGCTGGCAATAAAATTTGTGCCATGCACCGGGTGCCGTGATCATAGAGTAAAGCTGGCACTAGTCAGTCAGTTACCCACCGGCCAGAGCTCAGGCTCTGAACTTTGGCCGGTGGGTACTTCTCCAGAGACGGGAATGATGGCGTCTGCAGATTGACCGTCGTCCAGCCCGGCCCCGCCACTCGTTTCCCGCCAGAGTATGAAAAGACCCAGCAAGGCAATCAGCACCAGTTTGATCTGATGAGACCGCTTCACGGGATTCAGCCCTTGGGTGGCATCGGTATCAGCACGGAAGTGCGTTGCTTGTAGGCCTGGTACTCGGCCTCATCACCCCAGCGCTTGTCCGCTTTTTTCTCCAGCAATGGCACACCGCTGATTTTGGTCAGCAAAACGGTGACAAAGACCGGAGAAATCAGCGTGGCGAATTGCCAACCGCTCAGAACGGGCAAAGCTATCAATGCCACACCGAACCAAAGGGTAATTTCGCCGAAGTAGTTGGGATGCCGTGACCAGGACCAGATGCCGGAGGTAATGAAACGACCCTTGTTATCCGGATTGGCCTTGAACTGCCGCTTCTGGATGTCGGCCGTCATCTCGATCAGCATGCCCGCTACCCAGACCGCCAGACCCACCCAGGCCAGTATGCCCAGTGGCTCACGTATCCCGTTGGTAATGGCGGCCAGTGCGGCAGCACTGGTGACAAAGACCCACAGGCCCTGCAGCGTCCAGGTCAGGAAAAAGCGGCTGAACACCGGTTTGATGGTATCAAAGCGGGTGTCTGCACCGTCTTTCTTGATGCGCAGGAACAGAAAACTGCCCAGGCGCAAAGTCCAAAGCAGGATAAGCGCGGCGAGCAATATGCCGCGGGTGTCGAGATCGGGTGTCACTACCAGGGTCGTCAGCGTCACGGTAATGAAGCTAAGGCTGCCAGTCAGGTCGTAGTAATGCTCGGTCTGGGCCAGGTAGGACGGCAGAAACACCAGCCAGTTGATGCCCATGGCAATGGCCGCACACAACATCAATATCGGCACGTCCAGTCCCGCCACGGTGACGGTGTTGCCGTTCTGGCTGCCTGCGAAAGCGATAAGGCCTGTAAATGCTGCAGCCACCAGGCTGTAGAAAAACAGTTTGCCGTGTTCAGGTTTGTCTTGTTGCTGATCTGCCATATGGATACTCCAGCGTCGTCGTCGAGCGTCATGATGATCGGGCAGGGTTAGTGCCTGCTCGCTTAAACCGGGTATACGCCTGTTTATCAAAATCAGTTTATCAGATCGAATAAAGTAGTTTGGCCGGTGTAGTATCCAGATGAAACCAAACAGAGATGAATGCAGGTGCAACAGGAACTATCAAAGGACTTGATCAGGCGGTGCCAGACGGGGGATCGAAGCGCCTTCTCTGAGCTGGTTGGCCAGTTGATGCGCCCGGCCTACTTTCAGGCACTGGCGCTGCTGGGTAACGAAGATGATGCCCGGGAGGTTTCGCAGGAAACCTTCGCCAGAGTCTGGCGATCGATCGGTCAGTATGATGCGGCACAGCCGTTTTATCCCTGGTTTTACACCGTGCTGAGAAATCTGGCCATGAATGCACTGCGCAGCCGGCGTCGACATCCGCAGGTGGGTGGAGATGCCGTGGATGCCTGGCTGGAAACGGCCGCCGGTCAGGCCGACCGGGAGCCAGAGCAGGAATTGCGGCGGCAACAAAAGGTGGCACGCGTTAATGCCGCCCTGATGCAGCTCTCGGTCAGTGACAGGGAGATTATCAGTCTGAAAGACATGCACGATTATGCTTACAAGGACATTGCCGGCCTGTTGGGTATTCCGATTGGTACGGTCATGTCGCGGCTTTACACGGCTCGCTCCCGTTTGCGGAGCCTGCTGGAGGAGGATGGTGATGAACAGCCCTGAGAGCAATGGCGACGCATCAATCGATAAAGACAATATTCATCAATGGCTGATGGCTGAGCTGGACGACGAAGTCAGTGACGCACAACGCGCTGAAATCCAGCGCTGGCTGCAATCAGACCATGTCTTGCAAAAGGAATATGAGGCCATGAAACGAACACGGGAGCTTACTGTGACAAGCAGGTTCAAAGAACCCTCGCCCGAGGTCTGGGATAGCTATTGGCAGGGTGTGTACCGTCGGGTGGAACGTGGCATTGGCTGGATCCTGTTTTCAATCGGTGCCATTGTGCTGATGTTCTATGGGGCGTGGGAAATGGGGCGCAGCTGGTTTACTGACAGCAGCATTCCGCTGTGGATTCGCCTGGCGGGTGGCAGTATGGTGGCGGGTGGCACTATTTTGATGGTGTCGATCATAAGGGAGCGACTGTTTTTGCATAAAAACGAACGATACAAGGATATTCAACGATGATCATCGCAACTTCAGCAAGTGTTGCCGGTCGGCCAGTTACCGAAACACTGGGCATTGTGCGGGGAAATACCATCCGTGCGCGTCACGTCGGCCGTGACATACTGGCGGGCCTGAAAATGCTGGTGGGTGGAGAGATTCACGACTATACCAAGATGATGGCGGAGTCGCGTGAGCAGTCGATTGACCGGATGATTGCTGAAGCACAGGCGCTGGGCGCCGATGCCATTGTCGAGGTGCGTTTCTCCACCAGTTACATCATGACCGGCGCGGCCGAGATTCTGGTTTACGGAACAGCAGTAAGACTGGGCACAAGCTGAAGCAGGTGCAGCTGAGGACGAGTGTTATTCGTCCTCAAGTGCCTGCCACTGCTCGAACAGCCCATCGAGTTTTTCCTGCAGAGCCGCCATTTTATCCAGCGTCGGCTGAATTTTAGGCTGCGGCTGATCATAGAAACCGGGCTCGGCCATGCTGTCTTCAACAGCCTTGATTTCCTGTTCGGTTTTTTCGATCTGGCGCGTTACCTGGTCCAGCGCTTTTTGTTTTTGCCTGTCGATTTTCTGATTGGTTTTCTGTTCAGTGCGCTGTTCCGTTTTCTGGACCGGTGCCGCTTTGCTGCTGGCTGGTTTCGAGTCCTTCTGTTTGCGCTCATCAGTCAGGAAGGACAGCATTTTACCGCCTTGATCCAGCCAGTCCTGATAACCTCCAACGTACTCCTTCACGACGCCGGGACCTTCAAACACGATAGAGCTGGTCACCACGTTGTCGAGGAATTTCCGGTCGTGGCTGACTACCAGCAGCGTGCCACTGAAATCCAGCAGAATTTCTTCCAGCAGCTCCAGCGTTTCCATGTCCAGATCGTTGGTCGGTTCGTCCAGCACCACCAGGTTGGCAGGTTTGCTGAACAGTTTGGCCAGGATCAGACGGTTCTGCTCGCCACCAGAGAGTGACTTGATGGGCTGTCGAACACGCTTGGGTGGGAACAGAAAATCCTGCAGATAACTAATGACATGTTTCTGCTTGCCATTGATGTCGATGAACTCACGGCCTTCGGCCAGATAATCGATAATGTTCTGGTTAACGTCCAGCTGGTTGCGTAGCTGATCGAAATAAAGAATCTCCAGATTGGTACCCAGCTTGACCTTGCCGCTGTCGGGTTTGATCTCGCCCAGCAAAATGCGCAGCAGTGTGGTTTTGCCACTGCCGTTGGCACCAATCAGACCCACGCGATCGCCACGCAGAATTTTTGTCGAGAAATTCTTCAGAATAAGCTGGTCGCCAAAGCGGTGATTCAGATCTTCGGCCTCAACAACAATCTTGCCGGAGCTGCCGGCCTGTTCCAGTGACATGCGCGCCGGGCCGCTGAGTTCGCGGCGCTGTTTGCGTTCTTCGCGCAGTTGCTTCAGTGCCCGCACACGGCCTTCGTTACGGGTGCGGCGGGCCTTGATGCCCTGGCGAATCCAGCGCTCTTCTTCGGCCAGCTTTTTGTCGAACTCCTGGTTGGCTTTTTCCTCTGCTTCCAGTTGCTGTTCGCGAAACACCAGAAAACGCTCGTAGCCGTATTCCCAGCTGCGCAGGCGGCCGCGATCCAGCTCGATAATGCGATTGCTGATGCTCTGCAGGAACTGACGATCGTGAGTGATCACCAACACGGCGCCACGGAATTCATTGAGCGTATTCTCCAGCCACTCAATGGTTGGGATGTCCAGGTGGTTGGTGGGCTCGTCCAGCATCAACAGGTCGGGCTCGGCGATCAGCGCGCGCCCCAGTGCGGCGCGACGTCGGCTGCCGCCCGACAGGGTTTTCATTTTTGCATCGGCTGGCAGCTTGAGCACATCCAGCATGGCTTCGATACGATGTTCCACTGCCCAGCCATCTACCTGTTCTATCTGTTTCTGCAGACTGGCCATGCGATCCAGCACCTGCTGATCGCTGAAGTCGGTATTGCTGTCACGCGTCAGCTGATGATACTGGCGCAGCAGGTCGCCCAGGCCTTCCAGACCGCCGGCGATGTAGTCGTACAGCGTCTGCTCATCACGCTCCGGCAGCTGCTGGTCCAGATAGGCGACCTTGATGCCTTCAGCGCGCCACAGCTCCCCGCCATCCGCCTGGATGCGGCCCAGCAGAACCTTCATGAATGTGGACTTGCCCGCGCCATTGGGGCCGAGAATGCCGATGCGCTCCCCTTTGTGGATGGTCAGCGATACCTGGTCCAGCAGTGGGTGGTCGCCAAAGGCGAGCGACAGATTGTTGAGTCTGAATAACAGCATGATGTCCAACAGTGTGAAGGCCGCGCTGGTCAAGCGCGCGGCTTGTATTTGAAGCGCTGCAGTATAAACTTAACTGCCTGGCCCAAACAAAGGATTACTGTGCTAATTACCGATCATCTACCCGACGCCCTCAAACCCGTTCTCGAGCGATACTGGCAGCGTTTTCAGGAGGGCAAGCTACCCTCAGCGCTGCAGCAGCGCCTGGAAGATCAGCCAGGCCTGCTGCGCGAGCTGGCCCAGGTCTGGGCAGCCAGCGACTACGCGGCTACTGTTTGCATCCAGCACCCGGAATTGCTGTTGGCCCTGCTGGATGCGGGCACGCTGCATCGCCAACTGGGTGACGACTATCAGCAAACACTGGCGCAGGCGGTGCAGGCTTCGGCGGAGTCTGAGACAGATGTCACGAGCCTGTCGATGGACACACTGAAACAGCGCTTGCGACTGAATCAGCAACAGCAGATGCTGCGCCTGATATGGCGCGATGTCACCCAGCAGGCCTCGATGCGCGATACCGCCGCTGAAGTGTCCACGCTGGCGGAAGCAGCGTTGGATGTGACTCTGGATATCCTTTATCAGCAGGCTGTTGCCGAGTATGGGGTGCCGATCGGTGCGCGCAGCGGCGAGCCTGTGCGGATGGTGGTGATTGGCATGGGCAAGCTGGGGGCAGGTGAGCTCAATCTGTCCTCTGATATTGATCTGATGTTTGCCTATCCCGAGTCGGGCGAGACCAGTTCTGAGAATGGCAAAGAGCCCATCACCTGCCAGCAGTTCTTCCTGAAACTGGGGCAGCAGCTGATTGACGCCCTGGATGCGGTGACAGCGGATGGTTTTGTGTTCCGGGTTGACATGCGTCTGCGCCCCTACGGCAGTGAAGGTGTGCTGGTGTGCAGCTTTGATGCCATGGAGAACTACTACCAGTCGCAGGGGCGTGACTGGGAGCGTTACGCCATGATCAAGGCACGCGCGGTGGCCGGCGATATCAAGGCAGGCCAGGAATTGCTGCAGCGACTGCGACCCTTCAGCTACCGACGCTACCTGGATTTTTCGGCGATTGAGTCGCTGCGTGCAATGAAGTTGCAGATCAACAAGCAGGTGCGCAAAAAAGGCATGGATCAGGATATCAAGCTGGGCGCCGGCGGTATCCGTGAGGTCGAGTTTATTGTTCAGGCACTGCAGATGGTGCATGGCGGCCGCGACAAACGCCTGCAGCAGGAGTCGCTGTACAAGGCCATGGATGCACTGGTGGCCGGCGAGTATCTGTCAGCAGAGACCGTGCAGTCACTGCGCAATGCCTACAATTTTCTGCGCGATCTTGAGCACAAACTGCAGGGCTTCGCCAACCAGCAGACACAGGCTTTGCCCAGCTCAGAGCAGGAGCAGCTGCGGGTGGCCATCGGTATGGGTGTGCCTGATCTGAAAAATGCCTCATGGTCGACTCTGCTGGATGTGCTGGAGCAGCATCGCGCCATTGTGCGTGAGCATTACCGGGACGTGATTCAGGTTGATGACGAGGATGACGCGACCCGTCACGATGTCGACGACGCCGAACTGCTGGCGCTGTGGCAACAGGAGTTAAGCGACGAGGCCGCCGTTGCCGAATTGCAGAATCTGGGCTTCGAGCAGGCAGAGGCCAGCTGGCAGACGCTCTGTGAGTTTCGCCAGGATCGGGTATTCCGTACTTTGCCAGCTGACAGCCGGCAGCGCTTTAACCGCTTCATGCCGCTGCTGCTCGCCACACTGGCGCACGAAAACACACCCAGCCTCGGGCTGGAACGGGTGATGAAACTGGTTGCAGCTGTCGCCCGGCGTACCGCCTACCTGGTGCTGCTGTCAGAAAATCCTTCCGCCATGCGGCAGTTCGTTCAGCTGTGTACCGCCAGTCCCTTCATCGCCGACTTCATGAGCAAACATCCGGTGCTGCTTGATGAGTTGCTAACAGTGGTTCGACAGCCGCCGGAGAAATCCGCGTTGCAGGAAGAGCTGGTGCAGGGCCTGATGCGAATCCACGAAGAAAATTTTGAAGAGCAGATGGAATTCCTGCGCTACTTCAAGCAATGCCATACCCTGCAGGTGGCGGCCGCACAGATAACCGGCTCGATGACGGTAATGAAAGTCAGCGACTATCTGACATTTACCGCTGAGGCCATTCTTGAGCAGGTGCTGGCACTGTGCTGGCAGCACCTGACACGCAAACACGGCTATCCGGTCAACAGCCAAGACCAACACGGCGAGATGGACTTTGTCGTAATTGCCTATGGCAAACTGGGCGGTATCGAGCTCAGCTATCTGTCAGATCTGGATCTTGTCTTTGTGCATGACGGTACGCTGGAGCACGACACTGTCGCTGCGGAAGGGCAGAAATCCATCAACAGCAGAGAGTTCTACACACGCCTGGCGCAACGCGTCATCACCATGCTGGGCACACACACCATGTCCGGCAAGCTGTATGAAGTCGATATGCGGCTGCGGCCCTCCGGCGAATCCGGATTGCTGGTTACTACCTTGCCCGCGTTTGAAAACTATCAGCGCAAAGAGGCCTGGACCTGGGAGCATCAGGCGCTGGTGCGCTCGCGAGCAGTGGCTGGCTCAATGGACATGGCCGAGCAGTTTGAGAGCCTGCGAGCCACGCTGCTAAGCGAAACGCGTGACATCGACAGGCTGGCAGCTGATGTGATCAATATGCGCAAAAAAATGCGCGATGAACTGACCCGTAAAGCGGGCCGCAAAGCGAACCAGCCTGCTTTTGTCATCAAGCAGGGGCTGGGTGGGATTGTTGATATTGAATTTATCGTTCAATTTATGGTGCTGTCGCAGTCTCAAGACTGCGCCGGTCTGACGCGCTATTCGGACAATATGCGCATACTGGAATCCGCTGAGCAATGCGAGCTGTTATCGGAGCAGGCCATCAAGAACCTGATGGCCGCCTATCTGGCGCTGCGCTCAACCCTGCACGAGTTTGCCCTGCAGCAGACCGATGCCAGTGAGCTCAGTGAAGAGCAGTGTGAGGCAACCCTGGCCCCGCTCGCAGAGTCGCGTGAACAGGTCGCGGCTATCTGGCAGCAGGTGTTTGCCCCGTACATGGAATCAACCGAGAGTCCACCTACCGGGGTACCTCAGTGAGTACGCCACAACGCATTCTGATTGTTGGCCCCTCCTGGGTGGGCGACATGGTCATGGCACAGTCGCTGTTCATAGAATTGCGCCATCGTAATCCGGAAGCAGTTATCGACGTGCTGGCGCCGGCCTGGAGCCGCCCATTGCTTGCGCGTATGCCGCAGGTCAGGCAGGCAATCGATCTGCCCCTGGCGCATCGTGAGGTCGGTCTGGGCAAGCGCTATCGATTGGGCCGCACGCTGGCTGAGCAGCATTATGACCAGACCATTCTGCTGCCCAATTCATTCAAGTCAGCATTGGTGCCCCTGTTTGCAGGTATTCCCCTGCGCACGGGCTGGCGTGGCGAAAAACGCGGCTGGGTGTTGAATGACTGCCGCGATCTGGACAAGCAGGCGCTGCCCCTGATGGTGCAACGCTTTGTGGCGCTGGCTTTGCCAGCTGGCGCCGCATTGCCGGCTGACCTGCCAGACCCGTTGCCCGTGCCCCAACTGCAGGTCAACCGCGAGCAGGCCAGACAGGTCTGTGAACAGTTTGCCTTGCCGCCAGGTCAGCGTTTACTGATGTTGTGCCCGGGTGCTGAATTTGGTGACGCCAAACGTTGGCCCTGTGAGCACTATGCCGAAGTTGCCAAAGAGCACATCAACAAAGGCTGGCATGTGGTGCTGATGGGTTCTGCCAAAGACCAGGCAGTAACGGGTGAGATTGCCGCGCTGACAGGCAACGAAGCCTGTCATGACCTGGCCGGCAAAACTTCGCTGGATCAGGCCATTGATCTACTGTCGCAGGCAACTGCCGTAGTCAGCAATGATTCAGGCCTGATGCACATTGCTGCGGCCCTGCACCGCCCACTGGTCGCTGTGTATGGTTCTACGTCGGCGGATTTCACGCCGCCACTGTCTGACCAGGTGGCGATTCTGAATACCGATATAGATTGCAGGCCCTGCTTTCAGCGTGAATGCCCCTTGCAGCACAAACGTTGTCTCACTGAACTTGAGCCGTCACGCGTCATCAAGGCGCTGGAGCGGCTGTCCGCCAGTATCATAATGGGAGACATGCAACCTTGCGTATCCTGATTGTCAAAACCTCATCGCTCGGTGATGTCATCCACACCTTGCCGGCTCTGACCGACGCCATGCGGGCCATTCCCGGCCTGCAGGCAGACTGGGTCGTCGAGGAAGCATTTGCGGAGATCCCGGGCTGGCATCCTGCTGTTGTTGATGTGATTCCGGTCGCCATTCGCCGCTGGCGCAAGAACTGGTGGCAGTCACTGACCGGTGGCGAGTACCAGCGTTTTCGCCGTCAACTCAAATCACAGCGCTATGATGTTGTGATTGACGCGCAGGGTCTGGTCAAAAGTGCATTGATTGCCAGGCAGGCCAGGGGGCAGCGTGTCGGTCTGGACCGGGACAGCATTAAAGAACCGGCCAGCAGCCTGCTGTATCAAAAACGTCTGGCAGTACCCAAAGGCAGTCATGCCGTGCAGCGTGTACGGCAACTGTTTGCACAGGCACTGGGCTATCGTTTTGATCCCGATGAAATCGACTATGGTATCCAGCCCGGGTCCCCGCCACATTCGCCCGATGAAAGGCCGGCGTTGATTTTTTTACATGGCACCACCTGGCAGAGCAAACACTGGCCCTTGCCTTACTGGCAGGAGCTGGCACGGCTGGCAGTGGCGTCCGGATATGAGGTCAGGGTTTCCTGGGGCAATCTACAGGAGCAGGAGCGCGCCCATGCGATCGCTGATGGTCTGACAGGCGTCACTGTGCTGGACAAACAGAGCCTGACCGGTTTTGCACAGCAGCTGCAGCAGTGCCAGGGCGTTGTCGCGGTGGATACCGGTCTGGGACACATGGCAGCAGCGCTGAATATACCAACAGTTTCTTTGTATGGAGCCACCAATCCGGGTCTGTCAGGGACCTTTGGCTACCATCAATTGCATCTCAAGGCAGACCTGGCCTGTTCACCTTGCATGCGTCGCGAATGCAGCTATCGTGGTCAAGCGCTGTTTGACACGACTGAGCGGGAGGGAGAGTTTCAGGTGCAGCCGCCGTGTTACCGGTTGCTATCACCTGACATGGTTTTCTCGCATCTTGGTCGCATGATTAGCGAGGCTGATGCGCAGGGTGAGCGGCCGTGAAGATCGCCATGCTCATTTATCAGTACTTTCCCTACGGCGGTCAGCAGCGCGACTTTATGCGTATTGCGCAGCGCTGCATCGACGCTGGCCATCAGGTCGATGTGTATTGCCTGTCCTGGCAGGGCGATGTTCCGGACGGTATTGTGAGACATCTGGTCCCTGTGTCGGCAATCAGTCGACACGTGCTGTACCAGCGGTACACCGAATGGACACAGGCTGCACTGAAAAGGCAGTCCTACGATGTGGTGGTGGGCTTCAGCAAAATGCCGGGGCTGGATGTGCATTTTGCCGCTGATCCATGTTTCGCGGAAAGAATGCGTCGGGAGAATCGCTTTCTCAGCCGCTACCTGCCGCGCTATCAGCACTTTCTTCGCTATGAGCAGGCGGTCTTTGGCGCTGAAAGCCGTACGCAGGTCATGATCCTGTCGCCACAGCAGCAAAAAGATTTCAATGCGCATTACCCGGGCTGTGAAGACAGGTTGCACATGCTGCCCCCGGGAATCAGCCGTGATCGCCTGCCAGGAGACGACATTGAATCCGTCCGCAATGAAGTGCGCGAGCAGTACCAGCGAGCACCGGACGAACTGTTGATTCTGCAGGTCGGTTCCGGTTTTCGTGTCAAAGGGCTGGATCGTTCAATTCGTGCGCTGGCAGCATTGCCGGCGGCACTCAGGCTGCGTGCTCGCCTGCTGGTCATTGGCCAGGGGCGCGCGGCAAAGTATCGACGGCTGGCCCGTCGCCTCGGGGTCGATGATCGCGTGGAATTTCTGGGAGGCCGTGACGATGTTCCCAGGTTCTTCGCTGCCTGTGATCTCTATCTGAATCCGGCACACTATGAAAGTGCCGGGTACACCATAATAGAGGCCATCATTAATGGCCTGCCAGTATTGACGACCGATACCTGTGGGTATGCATTCCATGTGCGTCAGGCTGGTGCAGGCCAGGTCTGTCCATCGCCGTTTCGGCAAAAAGATCTCAATGCCCGCTTGCACGAAATGCTTATCTCCTCCGATCGACACAACTGGCGCAGCAACGGGCTGGCCTACGTAGACAAGGTCGACGTGTTCGGTATGGCTGATACAGCGCTGGCGATCATCGAGTCGGCGGCCAGACCGGAGCAGGTGACCGCATGAAGCAGAATCTGCAGATGCGCGAGGATATGCGGTCTTACCTGGGTGACCATGACGTTTTTGCCCAGGCAATGAACTTGCAGGGGGATGTGTATCGTCAGGCGCCAGGGCGGCGCACCTTACGATTCGAGGTGGATGGCCACGCCTATTTCGCCAAGATTCACCAGGGTGTCGGCTGGACCGAGATACTCAAGAATCTGTTGACGCTGCGTCTGCCAATCATCGGCGCCCGCACCGAATGGCGTGCCATCATGCACTTGACCGAGCTGGGTGTACCCACGATGAAAGTGGCGGCCTTTGGTGAGCGTGGTGCCAACCCGGCTCAGCGCGAATCATTCCTGATCACAGACGAAATTGCGCCAAGCATCAGTCTGGAAACCTATTGCGAGCGATGGCGCAGTGATCGCCCACCGCGTCATTACCGCTGGCAATTGATCAGGGCTGTTGCTGATATCGCGCGTCGCATGCACAGCAGTGGTATGTGTCACCGGGATTTTTATCTGTGTCATTTTCTGCTCAGCTGCCGTCAGGACGGCAGCGTGGCTACCGACGCCGCACCGGTTCTGTCAGTCATCGATCTGCATCGCGCACTGATCCGTCCGGCGCTGTCCAGACGCTGGATCGTCAAGGATATTGCCGGACTGTATTTTTCGAGTGAGCCCGCAGGGCTAAGCCGCACAGACTGCTTTCGCTTTATTCGCGACTACACGGGTCAGTCGCCATCACAGGTTCTTCGCGAAGACGCTGATTTCTGGCGCCAGGTCATCATCAAGGCCGGGCGCGTCGCCCGCCGCGACCGGCTGAAACCACTGCGCCGGATGGTCTCTACGCTCTACCGCGATGGTCCGGATATTGCCCGGCAGCAGGACTTCGGGCGAGTAGCGCTGTTTCATCGCAGCGATGACTGCGCCGCTCTTCAGCAGTTCATTGCTGATCCCGACGCAGCGATTGCTGACGGCAAACTTCTTAAAGATGGTGACTCAACGACAGTCGTGCGCCTGCCATGGGGTGGCAAAACCTGTGTGGTTAAGCGGTATAATCTGCGCAACCCGGGCTACCTGCTGCGGCGCCTGTTTCGGCCAAGTCGCGCCTGGTACTGCTGGCGAAACGCGCACTGGCTGCAGCAGATGGGACTGAACACACCCAGGCCAGTTCTGATGCTGGAACATCGCTGGGGCCCGCTGCGAGGCGTGGCCTACTTTGTCACTGAGATTTCGGAAGGGACGGATGTACTTTCCATGCTGTCGCAGGATGTGAAGTGCGAAGTGTGGACGGACGTATTGCGGCAGTTCCGACATCTTTTTACGACGATGAAGCAGTACCGGATGATCCACGGCGATATGAAAGCGAGCAATTTTCTGTATCATCAGGAAGAGCAGTGCGGCAAGCTGATCACACTGGATCTGGATGCGATGCGGCGGGAAGGGCTGGCGACACGGTTTCACCGGTATTTTGAACGAGATGTGGAACGATTTCTTGCCAACTGGCGCGATAAACCCACCGAGCAGCAGGCCGTCCGTTCGCAGCTTGGTGCTTCGATTACATTAAACAAGGCCGATTGATATGCCTGTGATCACATTGGGACTGTCTGGCGAACTGGGCTACGACGCAGCCGCCGCACTGTTTATCGACGGCGAGGTGGTCGCAGCCGTAGAGGAAGAGCGTCTGGTCAGGCGCAAGCACGCCCGCGGCATGATGCCCGTCAATGCAGTACGCTACTGCCTGCGCTCCGCAAAACTCAAGCCCCGGCAGATCGACCAGGTTGCCATATCCTACGCACCAGTTTCCATCTTCGGACGCGCCCGATGGCACTACGCCGCGCGGATGTGGTACGCACCTGATCGCGCACTCGATGCACTGTTTAATGGTAATCGCCGTTATCGTCGTTACGTTAAACGCGTCAAGGCCATGCTGGCTGAGCTGGCGATTCCCTGGGAGAAAGTGCGGTTTGAGCCGGTTGAGCATCAGCTTGCACATGCCGCGAGTGCTTACAATCTCAGCGGCTTCAAAGGCAAAACCGCCATCCTGAGCCTGGACCTGCGAGGCGAGTACGCCACAACCTTGTTCGCCTATGGAGAGAACGGGCGCATCCACAAGATCAAGGAGCTTTATGAGCCTGACTCTCTGAAAGGCCTGTATGGCGCCATGTGTGATTACCTGGGCTTTGATTCGCTGGATGGTGAAACCAAGGTGATGGGCATTGCCACTTACGGCAACGCAGACAAATACGATCTGTCGTTTCTGGCCGATTACAGTGGCAAGGATTTTCGCATCAATACCCGCATGATCCGCACTGTCGGTCTGCGGCGCTACAAGCAGCGCAGTGTCGGTTACCCCTACAGTGAGGATTTTATCGATCAGCTGGGCCCGCGCCGGGCTGGTGACGTGTTCCAGGATCCCTATGTGCACTACGCCGCGGCCATGCAGAAGTTGCATGAAAAGATTACAACCGGACTGGTCACCCATTATCTGGCAGATGTGCTGAAGGAAAACGGACAGCTGGTGATCGCGGGTATGGGCGCGTTTAACGTTAAATTGAATAGACGCCTGCTGGACCTGCCCTGGGTCAAACAGCTGTACGTACAACCGATGGCAGGCGACGCGGGCACGGCCATTGGCGCTGCCGCCTACGCTATCAGTAAACAGAATATTGAGGTTGGCAAACTGCGGCATACCTACCTTGGTCCGCGCTTTACCACTGACCAGTGTATTCGCGCCTGCAAGGCCCATCGCGATCGGCCGGTGTTTGAGATGCTCGACAGTCCTGCAGAAAAAGCCGCGGAATTGCTTGCGGAAGGGCATCTGGTGGCCTGGTTCCAGGGGCGTATGGAGTTTGGGCCACGGGCGCTGGGTAATCGCAGTATTCTCGGCAATCCGCGCATCTCTGGCAGTGTTCAGGAGATCAATCAGAAAGTGAAGTTCCGCGAAAAGTGGCGCGCATTTTCTCCCAGCATGCTGGAATCGCTGGCCAGGCAAATGCTGGATCTTGATCACGCAGCCGACTTCATGACCATTTCGTTTGACGTTGTGCCTGAATGGCGCGAGCTGTTTCCAGCTGTTGTGTACAAAGATGGCACTACGCGTGCCCATGTTGTCCGCAAGGCAAGCAATCCACGGTTTCATGCTGTGCTGGAGGCGATGGAGAAAAAAACCGGCTATGGGATTGTGCTGAACACCTCACTGAACCGGCCGGGTGAAGCGATGATCTGCAGCCCGGAGGATGCGCTGGACATGTTCCATGGATCTGACCTGGAATACATGATCATGCAGGATGTGCTGGTTACCAAATCAGACGATGAGGTACAGGGCTGGTAGTCTGCGAATCACCACGCTGACAGCCAGCGTTACGGCAGTTCCTTTTCAAATACCATCAAATCTGCGCCGCGCTCGGCACTGAAGCTGCGGATCAGTCGCAGGGCGCCGCGATTGATCTCTGCCTGCAGTTGCTGATCAAAGCTGCCACGCGGTGTCAGGGCGAATATGGTGCCAGGCGCAGCCTGCATCAACAGTTCCGGCTCCATCTCCCGGCGCACCACATCATAGTCTTCAACGCGGCCTGTTTCGTAGGCCAGATATATTTCATTGGTGACCAGTGGCGCATCGCGGCGCGTGCTCTGTTCAATCCATGCCGTGGCTTCCTGCAGGTGGCGCTTGGGATCCCCAAAAGAAATGTGTGAATCAATAAACGCAAACAGCAGCAGAAAAGTCATCAGCGCGGCAAAACGTCTGATCCGGTTTTCGGCCGCAGCAATACGCCAGCTGCGATCGACAATAAACGGAATGAAGATCAGCAGTACGGTGCAGAACATCAGCGCATAACGGGTGGTGATAAATCGCGTCAGCAGGATGAAGGCCAGCAATATCAGCAATGATGTGCCGGCCCATATCAGCAGCACGTTCATCACCGGGTGCTCAAGTTTTACCAGCCGTTTGATATAGCCGTAGGCCAGCAGCGGGGCGCCGACCAGCCCCAGACTGTCTATCAGGCAGGCGAGCAGTACCGCCAACAGACCCACGAACAGAAATATGCCGGAATACTGACCTACAAACTGCGCACCGTATTCGCCAAATACTGCTGCATTCAGCGCAGCGTCAGGCTGAAAAATATCCTGCAGATTGTTGAGGAAGGGCTGGTAGATCAGCGCAAAGCTTTGCAGTTGTTGTTGCAGCTCGACCTGGCTGAAAGCGAACACAAACAGCAGCGGCGCAATGGCCAGCAGGGCGATGATTTCCAGGCGCAGAAAACCGCGCCGACGATTATTCTCCGACAGAGATTTGTTCATCAGCAGCGTGACAGGTGACACATACATCAGCAGCAGTGCCTCAGGTCGGAACAGGGCCGCCGCCAGACTCGCGGTGACAAACAGCACGGCATGGCGCAGCAGCAAGGTCCGATTGAAGTGGATCAGCTGCAGCATGGCTATCAGTGCAAAACCCAGAAAGCCAATGTCACGAATAATGTAGGCCCGGAACTCATTGATCAGCGGGAAACTGAGGATGACCAGCATGGCAAGCCAGACCACGCGACGGGTGGGCGCCAGCGCTGCGACCAGATTGACAAAGGCCAGGCTCATCAAAGCAAAGGTCAGTGCGTTTAACAAATAGGCTGCCTGAAACATGCTCAGGCCGGTAATCTTGTGGATCATCGCCATCACAAGTGACATGTGCGCCCACTGATAGTGCCCGTAGGCGGCCGACAGGCCTTGCTCTAGCGCGATCTCTGCCGTTCGAACGTAGATGTATGCGTCAGTATTGGGCTGCGCATTCAGGGTCACCGCCAGCCACGAAAGCAACAGGCTGGCGAGCACAGTGATCAGTCGGATCAGGGTCAGTGGCGGGAGATGGGGCCTGTATGCCGGGTTCATGGTTTCACTCAGTGACGATCGTGGGAAGGAGGCAGCTGCCTGCTGTACAGGTCCGGGCTGCCTTCGGGCCGCGTCTTGAACCGTCTGTGCAGCCAGATGTACTGTTCGGGTGCTTTTCTAATGGCAGCTTCGATCAGCGTATTGATTCGTTTCACGTCGGCGTGGTCGTCACCCGTTGGATAGTCTTCCAGAGGCTCGCTGAAATACAGGTGATAACCACTGTTGTCGGCGTTGCGGTAATGCGCCAGAAAGATGACCAGCGAATTATTAAACCCGGCGTATTTGCTGGTCGCAGTGATGCTGGCAGCAGGTATGCCAAAGAAGTCGACAAAGATGGAATGTCTGGGCCCGTAGTCCTGATCGGCGGCGTACCAGAGCACATGGCCCTCCTGCAGGCGGCGTAGCGCCCGACGTACCTCTTTGCGCTCAACAACGGCCCCGTAGAGACGCTGTCGACCGCGTTTCATCAGGGCATCGAATAATGGGTTCTTGTGGGCGCGATAGGTTACGTCAATTGGGTAAAGCAGCGACATCAGGCTGCCAACAAACTCGATGGTCGAGAAGTGAGCGCTGACCAGCAGGACGCCGCGGCCCTGCTCATGTGCCTTTATCAGGTTTTCCAGCCCGGTGGCCTGCACCATGTGTTTGAAATCGGCAGGTTTGCGGCACCAGGCCAGACCGATCTCCATGACACCCACGCCATTGGACTTGAAGGTATCGCGCACCAGTTTACGCTGCTGATCCTTGCTCAGCTCGGGAAAACACAGCTCGATGTTGCGTTGACAGACCCGGCGTCTGCTGCCCGCCAGCCGGTACATCAGCAGCCCGAGCATCTCGCCGATCCAGACCTGCAGGCGATATGGCAGATGTGCAATCAGCCAGATAAACCCATAGGCCAGCCAGGTCGGCCAGTAACGTGGCCCCAGATAGTCGCGTGGATTGTCGCTGTGTTGCGGTCGCTGCCTGCTCACACCTTACCTGTCAGTCTGATTATTGTCAGGCCGCATTGTAGCAGGAACCGCGGCAGGCGTGACAAACCGGCGTCGCGCCCGGCAGGATGTCCGGATGACGGGCTGTGCTATGATGGCCGCCATTGATTGTGTGTATCGCCGACGGGCGACAGGACAGTGAATCCTCATGAATATCGATTTACCGCAATACCCCCTGGCTCGTGTACTGGTGGCCGGTGATGTGATGCTGGACCGCTACTGGCATGGCAAGGCTTCACGTATTTCGCCAGAGGCGCCGGTGCCGGTTGTCAAAGTGACAGCCAATGAAGATCGCCCCGGTGGCGCCGCCAACGTGGCCCTCAATATCGCAGCGCTGGGTGCTGCCGCCTCGGTCGCTGGCATCACAGGACGCGATGAAGCTGCTGACGAGCTGCAGGGCAAGCTGCAGGCTGCCGGTGTCGATTGTCAGTTCACATCAACAGACAATATTCCGACCATTACCAAGCTGCGCATCATCAGCCAGCAGCAACAGCTGCTGCGGGTCGATTTTGAAGAGGCCTTCCCGGCGGAGGCTGTGGATGCCATGCATCAGCATGTCCAGCAGGCGCTTGAGGCAACTCAGGTGCTTGTGCTGTCGGATTACGGCAAAGGCTCACTGGCACAGACGCGCCATCTGATCCAGGCTGCCAGAGACCGCTGCGTGCCCGTGGTGGTCGATCCCAAGGGGACAGACTTCAGCAAATATCACGGTGCCACGGTCATTACCCCCAATCTGTCGGAATTCGAGGCCGTGGTGGGTGCCTGTCACAGCGAAGATGAGCTGATTGAGCGCGGGCAGCGACTGCGTGAATCACTGGCGCTGGATGCAGTTCTGGTGACCCGCGGCGAAAAAGGCATGACACTGTTGCAGGCCTCGCGGGCAGCGCTCCACCTGCCAGCCCAGGCGCGCGAAGTATTTGATGTAACCGGTGCCGGCGACACCGTGGTGGCTGTGTTGGCCGCATCACTGGCGGCCGGTGAGGACATGGAAAAATCCGTCATGCTTGCCAATCTTGCTGCAGGGCTGGCGGTTGCACGTCTTGGCACTGCTGCGATCAGTGGCCCCGAGCTGCGTCGTGCCCTGCAGTTGCTGCAGGGAACCGGCCGCGGTGCCATGACCGCAGACCAGCTGGTGATGGCGGTCGAAGATGCCCGCGCGCACGGTGAGAAGATTGTGTTCACCAATGGCTGCTTCGACATCATTCATGCCGGTCATGTGGGATATCTGGCACAGGCGCGGCAGCTTGGCGATCGACTGATTGTTGCCATCAATGATGACGACTCGGTGCGCAGGCTCAAAGGTGAAAGCCGCCCCATCAATCCGGTCGAACGGCGTATGGCGGTGCTGGCAGGGCTTGAGGCCGTGGACTGGGTGGTGAGTTTTGCTGAAGATACGCCAGAGAATCTGTTGACCCGCATCCAACCGGATATTTTGGTCAAGGGTGGTGACTACACCGATGAGCAGGTCGTCGGCGGTGATTATGTCCGCAGCTACGGCGGGCAGGTTAAAGTGCTCTCCTTTCTGGATAACTGTTCCACATCAGCCATTGTCGAGAAAGTGAGGCGTGGCTGAATTCATGTATACTCGCGTGAGATCATTTGCTTGTCAGTCTGAAACCATGGAGTAAAAACAATGTTAAAAAAGGTGTTTGCTATTGGTACAGTGGTATTGTCCTCAGTGCTTGTTGTCACAGTGAGTGCGCAGCAGGATGAGCCCACACCCCAGGAGCGTGCTGCAGCATCGACTGAAACACGCCAGGCTGTTTTTAAACTGCTGGCCTTCAACATGGCGCCTATCAGCGGCATGGCACGAGGTGCGGAATTTGATGCAGCTCTGGCCGAACGCAATGCGCGTCGGATCGCCGAGCTGGCACCAATGATTCCGGAAGTGTTTGCCGCCAACGACACGCGTGATTTCAGTGTGGAAACCGAAGCCCTGCCCATCATCTGGGACAACATGGGTGATTTTGAGCAGAAAGCCAGTGAGCTGCAGGCAGCAGCCCTGACCTTTGCCGACGTCGCCTCTGGCGGTGATCGCAATACCACCATCGCTGCCGTTCGTGCGTTTGGCTCTACCTGCGGTAACTGCCACCGCGAGTACCGCGTCGACTAACAGGCTGTTGAGAAACTATCTTCGTTGCCATTGCTTCGTTAAAAACAGGCTCAAAATGCTCATTTACTCCATGTAAACTCGGCTTTGGCATCCTGCGTCGCTCTAACTCCTGCATCCATGCAGTCGTGCGCTTTTTCGCCTGTTTTTGCCTTGCACTGACTGCCTCGACTACGTTTTTCAACAGCCTGTTATGACACTATAAAACTGGTCACAATCCCCGCTTGAAAAATGCTGCCATGGCTTGCCGATCCTCATCGGTAAGCCGGCCGGTGTTGTGCTCAATGACCGGTTCCATCTTGCCACCGACATACTCGCCATCGGGTTTCAGTCCGATAAACAGGAACAGCGCCAGGTCTTCTTCTGACCAGTTGGCCAGTGCGTCGGCATCAATCGCCTCAACGTGACCGTCGGACATCTCGCCGCCGGCAAATTCGCGCCCCATATCACTGATGCCCAGTGCATTGCGCGGCGTGTGGCATTCGCCGCAATGACCGAGATTGCGGCTCAGATGAGCGCCGCGGGCAATTATTGGATCGGCATACTCGGGCAACTCTGGTGTGTTCCAGTCGGCCAGCAGATTCCAGCCGGCCATCTGCCAGCGCATCACCCAGGCCGGCAGCTCATGTTCGGGGGGCTGGTTGCTGACCGGTTCCTGCGCCATCAGCCAGGCAGCAATATCCAGCGCCTCGTCGTCACTGATGCCAGCATAGGCGCGATAGGGAAATGCGGGGTAATAAAAACTGCCATCGGGCGAGCGGCCATGTTTGATCGCGCGAACCAGATCCTGGCCGCTCCAGTCACCGATGCCAGTTGACGGGTCAGGTGTGATATTGGACGCGTAGAATGTCCCGAAGGGTGATTCAATCGCCAGTCCGCCGCTCAGCCCGCCGTCGCTGCCTTCATGACAGCTGACACAGCCGCCGGCACTGACAAGGTATTCGCCGCGTGCTATAGCGTCAGGCTCGCTGCTGATATCGTAGTGGGGAACTGAAGGTGGCGAAAAAGCCCAGATGGCGAGTATGGCAAGGAAGGTGATGCTGAGGGCCAGTATGGCGCCAATGACTTTCCTGATCATCGTGTGCTGTGCTCCGGTTGAAGGCTACCGGCAACTGGCGTGGCGGACTGGGATGCCCGCCACGCCAGGTGGCACACAACAGACTGTATCAGTCTGGCAGTGCCACTGCAGTCAGCTTGCTGCCGGTTTGCAGCATGACGTACTGCTTGCCTGCATGAACGTAGCTCATCATACCGAAATTGCTGGTATCAGGCACTTGTACGCGACCAATCTCTTCACCGGTCATTTTATCGACGGCAAACAGGTAAGGTGTACCATCACTGCCTTCGCTGGCGTAGAACAGCATGTTGGCGGTAACCGTCATTGGTGCCAGAGCGCCGGTGCCGGTGCTGCCAATATCCACACCTGCCAGTGCCGGGTGATCCTTGATGCGATCGGGTGTGTCACCAACCGGAATCATCCACAGGTGTTCACCCGTGTTCATGTCGATGGCTGTGATGCGGCTGTACGGTGGCTTGTACAGGGGCAGGCCCTGTGGACCACGCACCGGCAGTGATCGCAGTGCTGCGTAGCGCGAGAAGGTCTGGCCAGTCGGCAGTTCTATCATCGCATCACGTTCCTGTGCATCAGTCACAACGCGTGAGGAACAGGCTGAACGCGAAGTCACGTACAGGATGCCATTGACCGGATCAGCGACGGCAGGACCAGGGATATTGGCGCCACCGCCATCACCCGGACACCACAATGCAGCCATCTTGCCCAGATCGTTGTCGCGATGCAGAGGCGGATTGAACAGCGGTCCAATCTCGTACTGCGCCAGCGAGTCGATTGCCTGCTGACGAAGTTCTGGCGTGAAGTCGATCAGATCCTCGTGCGTCAGACCCTGCATGTCGAAGGGCGCTGGCTTGGTCGGGAAAGGCTGAGTTGGCGACAGTTGCTCACCAGGGATACGCGACTGCGGTACAGGGCGTTCCTCGATGGGCCACAGC
Source organism: Gammaproteobacteria bacterium (assembly GCA_002706685.1). Classification (GTDB taxonomy): domain Bacteria; phylum Pseudomonadota; class Gammaproteobacteria; order Pseudomonadales; family Pseudohongiellaceae; genus Pseudohongiella. The sequence continues at coordinate 186,253 of PALV01000011.1, forward strand.
GGCTCACCCGTCAGACGGTTGAAGGCGTAAACAAAGGCCTGCTTGGTAGCCTGTGCGATTGCCGGCACCGTGCGGCCGTCGATTTCGACATCCAGCAGCACCGGGGCTGTTGGCGTGTCGTAGTTCCAGACATCGTGGTGAACGAACTGGAAGTGCCAGATACGCTCGCCAGTTTCTGCATCCATGGCAATGATACTGGTACCAAACAGGTTGTCACCGGGAGCATGACCGCCGTAGTAGTCGATCGTCGGCGGGTTGGTCACTGCGTACACAATGCCAGCCTCAACGTCGGCAGACAGCGGTGCCCATGGCGACACCTCACCCGTCAGCTCTCTTGGGTTGGGGATGCCTTCCCAGGTTTCGATGCCGAACTCGCCGGCTTCCGGGATGACGTTGAATTTCCACTTGAACTCACCGGTTTCGGTATCAAAGGCCAGGATGTCACCCGGGATGTTTTCGATACGCGTCTGGTTATAACCCTGCTCGGCAGAGTTACCCACCACCACGGTGTTATTGACCACGATGGGTGGTGAAGAGGCCGTGATGTAACCTTCTTCCAGCGGAATACCGTAGTAGGGGTCGAAATCGTAGCCCATGTATTCAGCGATGATACGCTGCATGTCGACCACGCCGGTCTCCGGGAAACCTTCAATGCCAACCGGGCCGCCGAAGCCTTCCAGTGGGGCGCCAGTCTCGGCATCCAGAGCTGTCAGGAAAAATGCCGGGCTGATGATATAGATGACTCCCCGGCCATCTACTTCACCATAGGCAACGCCCTTGCCATAGTCCTTACGCATGGAATATTCATGACGGAAGGTATGCGGCTCGCGGTAGGACCAGATGGTCTCGCCGCTTTCCGGATCAATGGCGATAACGTGGCGGCGCTCACCGGCAACGGTGAACAGTTTGCCGTCCACGTAGCTTGGTGTGGAACGACCACTGGAGGCGTCAAAACTGGCGCCATCCCAGATCCAGGCGGTTTCCAGCTGGGTGAAATTGTCTGCGTTGATTTGTGTGGCGGGGGTGTAACGGGTGTGAGCGTGGTCACCACCGAGGGTTACCCACTCGACGGTCTCCTGATCCTGGGCGGACAGCGAGGTGTGCGCCAAACCAATACTTATGGCCAGCAGACCTGCCAGCCGCAACGGGTGTGCAGCTCGACCAGTCCCGGCCGGACGTGTGATTTTCATTGTTGTTACTCCTTGATTTTTATTATTCCCGGAGAACCGGAGAGCCTGAACTCCGACACGCAGGTTATGCCTGATTGGGCGATGCTGCAAGTGGCAATTTTTACAGTGCGTGGATTCGTCATATACTCAGTGAAATGAGATAAATACTGAACCAACTCAGGAATCTGCCATGTCAAATAAAAACAAGGACCTGCTGGACGTTGTGATTGTAGGGGCAGGTCTGTCCGGGATAGGCGCCGCCGTGATGCTGCAGCAACAGTGCCCCGACAAACGCTACTGCGTCATCGAGGCAAGGCAGTCAATGGGCGGGACCTGGGATCTGTTCCGTTATCCGGGTATCCGCTCGGACAGCGATATGCATACGCTGGGTTATCGATTCAAACCGTGGCGTGATGCCAAGGCAATTGCCGATGGGCCGTCCATTCTCCGTTATGTCAAAGAAACTGCTGCCGAGCACGGTGTCGACAAACACATCCGCTACGGACAACGCCTGGTGGCGGCCAACTGGTCGGATGTGGATGCCTGCTGGGCGCTGGAGCTGGAACAGGCTGATGAGTCAGTGGTGACCCTGCGCTGTCGAATGCTGCTGATGTGTTCTGGCTATTATCGCTACGAGAAAGGGCACACACCAGATTTTGTGGGTCAGGCTGATTTCAGCGGGCAGATTGTGCACCCCCAGCACTGGCCACAGGATCTGGACTACAGCAACAAGCGCGTGGTGATTATCGGCTCGGGTGCCACGGCCATGACGCTGGCGCCTGCCATGGCGGACAAAGCCAGCCACGTTGTCATGCTGCAGCGCTCCCCAACCTATGTGGTTTCCATGCCGGATCGTGATCGCGTAGCTAACGCGCTGCGCAGGGTTTTGCCGGACACCTGGGCCTATGCTCTGACGCGTTTCAAGAATGTAAAGTTCCAGCAATGGATATACCGGCAGTCGCGACGCAAGCCTGAAAAACTGAAGAAGCGCATTCTGGACATGGTACGTAACGAGCTGGGGCCAGACTATGATGTCGAGAAGCATTTTACGCCCTCTTACAATCCATGGGATCAGCGCCTGTGTCTGGTGCCGAACGCCGACCTTTTTCAGTCCATCCGCGAGGGGCGCACCGAAGTGGTCACCGAGCATATCGACCGTTTCACTGAAAACGGCATTCTGCTGAAAAATGGTCAGGAACTGGCTGCCGACATCATCGTGACGGCGACTGGTCTGAATATGCAGATCATGGGCGGTGCGCAGTTCAGTCTGAACGGCAAACCTTTGGATTTTGCTGATACCTGGGCCTACAAAGGCCTGATGTATTCAGGTGTGCCCAATCTGGTCATGACATTCGGGTATATCAACGCTTCATGGACCCTGCGTGCCGACCTGACGGCTGAATTCTTCTGTCGCCTGATAAATTATATGGATGAACATGACGCCCGCGTCGTGCGCCCGACACTGCGTGATGAGGACAAGGGAATGGAGGCAAGACCGTTTATTGATGACTTTTCGGCTGGCTATATGCAGCGGATGATGCACCGCTTCCCCAAACAGGGCGACCGGGCACCATGGCTGAACACTCAGGATTACGGCAAGGACCGCAAGCTGCTCAGCCGTGACTCACTTGATGACGGGGTGCTGGTGTTGGGCTGACTGTAGCCGCGCTGCAAGGCCTGCCAGTGCTCTTTGCTAAAGTGGAACGTCGCCTCGCGCTGTTCCCATTTGCCGAGTGATCGGCGCAGGCGGTTCAGGTTGTCGCGCTGCCAGCCCTTGTGCCGGCCGCGGCGGATGGCACATTTATCAAAATCGATCAGGTAAATTTTGCCCGATCGGGTCAACAGGATGTTGCAGGCGTTAAGATCGGTATGGTCGATATTGTGGTGGTGGAAGCGCTGGATGATGCGTCCAATGGCTTCCCAGGTGGTGTCTGACAGGTTTTTTTCGCTGAGGACTTCAGCCAGTGTCTGGGCATCTGCGATGCGTTCCGTGATCAGATCACCCTGGTAACACAAGGGCGAGGTGCGCACACAGCGTGTCGCGACCGGGCGAGGGACAGGCAGTCCCAGGTCCCGCATCTGCCCAAGCAGCAGGAACTCGCGCCACATTCGGCTGCGTTCAGTGCCACTGTACAGATAGGAATTTTTGATCATACGGCCCAGCAGGCCGCCACGGTGGTAGGTTTTCAGTACCAGCTGCAGGCTGTCATGTTCATAAAACATGACATTTCCGCGCCCGCGCGAGCACGTGTCATGCTGTTCGCGCGCGAGTGTTTCGCGGCAGAACAGGCCTGGCTGGTAGTCGGCCAATACCTTCTGGTTGATCAGTACCGAGGCATTTTTGTCTTTATAGTGTTTATATTGCATGTGACCACTCTACGCGAAGGTCATTGTCATCTTCGTGACGTAGATCATTGTTCTTATGTACCAGACCGAAGATTACCGCGCCTGTTTTCGATAATATAGCGTTTTTTGAAAAATATGGTGGCTCATGAGCGAATACCCAGTCCCCCCGTCGCGCTGGTATGACGGCCTCTACGGCCGCTTCCTGCGGCTCGCAGCCGGTGGCATGGTGTCTCCACGCTGGTTTCAGCGTGAGCTGCCGTCTCGCGAGCAATTGACCGCCAGAACAGGTCGGCTGCACCTGGAGATCGTGAGTCACTGCTGGAATTACGCGCATATGCAGACCTATCAGCTCAGTTCGCTGGTACTGTTCCCGCCGACGGACATGGATGTCACGATGACGGTGTTTTACGGCGAAGCGGATACTGAGACCGTGAAACTGCTGAATTTCTTCAGGGAGCAGAAAATACCGGGCATTCGCTGGAACTGGCGGCCACTGCCAAAACAGGCGCTGTTCCGTCGCGCCATTGGCCGCAACCTGGCCGCAAAGGAGACAACAGCCGACTGGGTCTGGTTCACCGACTGCGATCTGCTGTTCCGTAAGGGCTGTCTGGATGGATTGAGCAAGGTACTGCAGGGCCGGCAGGACGCGCTGGTGTTCCCATCGTCAGAATACTGCACCGATCTGTTGCCACCCGATGCACCGTTGCTGTCGCCGCCGATGGACCCGCCAGAGGTAGTGGATATCGATGAGGCGCTGTTCCAGCGATACACACGCGATCGCGCCACCGGGCCGCTGCAGATTACCCATGGCGACATGGCACGCGCCGTCGGTTACTGCGAAGCGCTGCCCTACTACCAGCAGCCTTCGGACACCTGGTGTAAGGCTTACGAGGACAGAGCGTTTCGCTGGTTATTGCGGACGCAGGGTGTGCCGATAGAGGTGCCCGGCGTTTATCGCATCAAGCACCAGGCCAAGGGCAGATATACGGGTAGTGCCCTGAACACCGGCGTACGCAGTGCGCTGCGGCAGGCGGCGGCGAAGGTTAAAAGCTGACTCGCAGGTCCACAGACCTTTGATGCCGGGCGGCTATTGAGGGCCGGCTGGTCTGGCCAGTCACTGGGAACAGTAACGTCAGTCGGCTGACACATTATGGTAAAAACGCAATCCGACTGCATCGCCGTCAGCAAATCCCTCCCAGGTATTCTCTCCAGCGCCGTCGCCTGGTAGCTCCAGATAACGGCGATGGCTCTCTTCGCCTTTCAGGTAAATGCCCAGAAAGGCAGTGGTGAAGTGCTGCAGAATATTGTTCATGCGTAGTGTGTCCCAGACCGGGTCGGTATAGTGACCGGCACCAGCTGTGTCTTCACGACCCAGAAACTCGACCGGCAGCGGAATGGGCGCCGCTACACTGTGGCCCGCATTCTTGAACACCAGCATGTAGCGAGGATCAGCATTGCTGGCGCCGTTAAAGGCGGCTTTGACCCCATTGTCGTAGCCTGAGGTCTGGTCAGCATCGCCGGCCACAAACAATATCGGGCCGGTCAGCCCTGCCAGGCCCTCAGCCTCCCAGAAACCCATGTTCATGCCCCAGGGCGCAATCGGAATACCGGCCTTGATGCGCGGGTCGCGCAGGCTGGCAAATTCCGGATTGCTGGCGGCAAGCTCATGCAGCAGACGATTGGGTGGCGCACCAATAAAACCAACGCCCGCATCGCTGTAGCCGGCGCCCAGATTGTTGAGCACCCCGTAGCCGCCCATGGAATAACCAATCAAGGCCGTATTGTCGGCATCGGTGCTGGCGTTGATAAAGGCGGCCTCGCCCTGACCGCTGGCGATGGCTTCCAGTACAAAACGCTGGTCCGGTGCCCGGTTGTAGAGCGTGCTGTTAAAGTTCTGCTGATCCTCGTAGGTGCTGTCCGGATGATCGATCGACGCGACCACATACCCCTTGCTGGCCAGATTCTCACCCAGGTGGCTGAGCAGGTAGCGGTTGCCGGGATAACCGTGGGACATGATGACCAGCGGGAAGCGCTCAGCTGTTTCAGGTTCGGCATCACGAACGGCACGACCACGCAGCGTGGCGATGATGGCCGGGTTGCGGGTTGTGGTGGTGTACTCGGTAGCTGCCTGCGTACTCTGGTCCGCCGTGGCCGGATACCAGACTTCAACGGTCAGCTCGCGATCGTAGTAGCTGATCTCTGCTCCGTCACTGGCATTGAGAACATCCGGCCTGTCCGTGTCCACCAGACGGATGGTGCGCACGCCGATCGGATAGTCGCCAAAGGCCGCCAGCGCTGGTGCGTCGGGACGGGTCAGGTCTATGCGATTGATGGGGTCGCGGTCTTGCGCGTTGGCCGAGGAAAAACTCAATGTCATCACCAGAATCAGTAGTCTTTTCATAGAATAATCTTCATTATGAAGCTAACAGGGCAGATATACCAATGCCCAATTCTATCTGACTTTTAGTAAACTCTGCCCGGATCTCTGGTGAATAATCCGGGCAGAGCTTCGCAATCACTTGCCGAGTATTACTCAAGCAGCCGCGCTCGCAGTGCCACAATCTCTTCGTCACTCACACCCAGACCATCTTTGATGTAGGCATCAACAGAACCATACTGTTTGGTCATTTCATCAAACGCGGTTTCCAGATAGATGGGGCGGGTGCCCATCAGTGCGGCGATGGCAGGTTGCGGCAGCTGGGCCAGGGCGGCGTACTGCGCATTGCGTTCATCGCTCATCTGTTCATCCAGTGCCGGGGCGCTGTTGGCAAAGCGTGGATCGGTAAGGATGGCTTCTGACAGTGTGAAATCGGCCATCACCGTGTCGTGGTCCATGCCCAGTGCGGTCATCACCAGTGCGGCGGCGATACCGGTGCGGTCCTTGCCGGCGCTGCAATGAAACAGCAGTGCGTCGTCTGTTGTTGCCAGTTCGTCAAACATGGCAGCGTAGTGTGGACGCTGCTGGGACACCATGTCGCGATACATCTCGGCCATCACCAGTTCGGCATCCTGCTCGGTGACACCGGGTTGGGCGAGACGGGTGAACAGCGCATCATTGCCATCCAGGTTCATCTCGTAATCCCAGTTCAGCATGTTGATATCACCCGCCTGCCATTCGGTAGGTTCGCTGTGACGTTCTTCGGTGGCACGCAGGTCGACCACGGTACCGATGTCCAGCTGCTCAATGGTCTGGTAGTCGGCTTCTGTCAGGTGATGCAGTACACCCGAGCGATACAGTTGGCCTTTTTTTAGTGTGCGACCGTCAGCCGTTGTGTAGCCACCCATATCACGAAAGTTGCGACCGCCTTCCATGGGGATCAGGTGTCTCTCTATCAGCTGCTCACTGTCTTCAGCGAAAACGCTGGCGCTGATGCTGATGGCTGCCATCATGGTGATGGCCAGAATTGCCACGAAGGCAAAAGTCAGTTTGTGCTTGTACATCTTAAGAATTCCTGTGTAAAAAAGTTATCAGAAGTTGGCGCGGATGCCGGCCATGTAGTGACGGCCGTAACGTTCCACCTGGTTAGGTGTGCGTTCGGTCTGCACGTAGCGGACATCAACGGCGTCGTTCAGGTTGTTGGCGTTCAGGTAGAGTGACAGATCGGCGCCCAGTGTCTGCCAGGGCAGATCGTACTTGACGTTGAAGTCCAGTCGCTTCTGCGCGGCCCAGTACTCTGCAAACGCATCGTTTTCGGTGGTGGACATCCAGTCGTCGCGGAACTGGTAGTTCAGGCGCACAGACAGTCTTGATGTCTCGTAGTAGATCGACGTGTTGTAGATCAGGTCCGAAGTACCAGGCAGGCTGAAGTCGATATTGCGCTGTGTGGTGAATTCGCTGTCCAGGATGGTGACGTTGGCGTTGAAACCCAGGCCATCAAGGACACCTGGCGCGAAGTCTGACAGTTGTGCAATCAGGTTGAACTCAATGCCGCTCAGGCTGCCATCGCGGCCATTGATGAAACCGGTGTAGCTCCAGTTTTGACCTTCGGCGCCCGGTACGTAGATGCCGCCATCAATGGTGGCGCTGTCAGCGTAGATGACATTGTCGATGCTGCGATGGAAAGCACCGGCGCTGATCAGGCTGGCATCACCGTAGTACCACTCCAGTGAGGCATCCAGACCCATGGCTTCTTCAGGCTTCAGGCTGGGATTGCCGCCGCTGACTTCACGATCCACCGGGTTGACCGAGGCAGCCGCACGCCATTCATTGTAGGTGGGTCGGCTGATGGAGGTGGTGGCCGCCAGGCGCAGTTTCACATCTTCCTGCAGGTCGATATTGACGTGCACGCTGGGCAGCAGATGGTTCAGGGTATCGTCGTAGCTGGCCAGCGGGCCGGTGCTGCTGTAGTCGGTGCGCTCGGCACGCAGACCCGCAACGACATTGCCCCAACCGAAGTGAGTGGTTGCCATCGCGTAGGCTGCGGTGATGTCTTCATCAATACTGACCAGCTGGTCCTGCGGCGCGGTCACACTCAGGCCGCCGACAGCGTTGCTCCAGGCAGCCTGCAGCGCGCCATTGTCATAAATGGTGCCTCCGACCGTGTTGCTCATGTCGGATTCCCACAGACGACCAGTGTTGAAGCTATTGATGTTGACGCCACTGGGGAAGCTGGTCTGCGACAGTGCGGTGCCCACGCCGCGTCCTTCACGCTGATCGTGTTCAAAACCCAGTTTGACGGTGGCGTGACGTCCGAACAGGTTGGACTCTGTTTCCGCATCCAGTTTGAATTTGTCGGCGTCGATGTCGAGGCCTGAGTCGACTATCAGAGCCAGGCTGACCGGATAGCTGATCTGGCCAACATTGATAGGGTTGTTGGTGAACGGGGCCATCAACTGGACTTGTGGATCTTTCAGATTGCTCAGGTCATAACTGGCTGCTGCCTGGCCGCCTGCACTCAATGGAATAGGCAGAAACAGCTGATTTTCCGTAGTGGTGCGGTTCAGACGACCCTCTACAAACCAGTCACCCAAAGTGACATCAGCGCCCAGCGTGTTTGTGAATGCTGAATTTTCGTATGTGCCGTTCTGCAGCATCCGACGCGCCAGCACCAGCGGCTGATAACCCGTGGTACCTGGCTCCAATGTGCGTCCGAGGGCGCCCGCCCCGGAATCAAACTCGATCACGTACTGATTGCGCTCTTCTTCGTCCAGGAATTCGCTGTACAGCGTGGATGCAAAGAAACGGTTCATGCTGTTTTCCGGACGATATTCCACGCGACCACCCCAGGCGGTGTCCTGGCGACGAACGTTATAGCTGCGGAAATCGATGGAGTTAAGAATGATCTCGTCAGAGGCAGGATCGAGTTGCAGATCAAATTCGCGGTTATCAGTGACCTGTTCGCGCACGTTGCGTGAACCAAACACCGAGAAGCCCAGCGTGTCCTGCGACCAGGACATGCGCGCGCTGTAGCGGCTAACGTCACCGCCACCCAGCGTCTGTTCACCCATGCCGATGTCGGTGGAGGTGGACCAGCCATCGACCTCAAACGGGTTGAAGGACTCGATATTGATATAGCCGGAAACCGCTTCGCCGGGCATAGCAGGCGTAATCGCCTTGTTGGCTTCGATGGTGCGGGTGATCACAGCCGGGAAGGCATCAAAACGCGGCACGCGGCCGTTTTCGGCGCCGGGGATGGTCAGGCCATCAATCGCCAGCGCGGTGTAACGAAACGGTGCGCCGCGGAAGTTAATGTAACGAGCCTGGCCCTGGTCGCGCTCGATGGCCAGGCCTGGCATGCGGCCCAGTGAGTCGGCCAGGTTCTGGTCCGGGAAACGGCCGATGGTGTCGGCAGAGACAACGTCCAGATAGTTGTCGGCGTTACGCTTCTCTTCGATGGCGGCTTTCTGGCTGTCGCGAATTGGACTGGCCACTGTCAGTACTTCGGTAACTTCAGGTGCAGCTTGTTGTGCAAATACGTTATTGGTGGCAAACAGCGGCGCCATGGCAGCGGCAATATAGATGCCCAGTGCGGCGCGTTTATGCAATCGTGAATGTGTCATGGCGGTACTCCAATTGATTCAAAATCCCGGCCGATTGCCGGGTGGCTTTCGGGGTCACGGCGCATGATGAAAGGCCAATATGACGTAGCCGTGAATTAGAGATTGCCGCGCAGAATGAGATGTCTCTAAATTAGAAAGTCATAATAATTAATGACTTACAGAGAGAGTCAGGCCTTGATTTTTTCGGGGTTGCACGCGAGCCGATAGGAATACCGACCCGAGCGCAGGTCACGTCGGGCCTCAAACAGATAGTGAGCTGCCAGCGCTTCACCCAGTTGCGTAGTTAGCTCGTCTTTGATCTTGTTGCGGTTCTGATCCAGCGTTTTGGCGCGCAGGCCGTTGTTGCGCAAATCGTTGATGGCTTTCTGGTGACCGTCATGATTTTCCATCATGGTCAGCAGTGATTCGCACTCATCCTGCATCGGACGATCCGTGGCCGGATTCAGTATCCAGCCCTGATTTTCGCCGCTGCTGCGGGCCCGGGCATACCAGGCGAAATAGAAATAGGGTGTTTTGCTCATGGTGACAGCCAGCCCGTGGATATGGACGGTGTGCGAGGCATGATCAAACACCATGGCGTCGTCGGCGCGCACAATGGCCAGTGCCAGTTGGCTGCTCCGAATCTGTTCGGCCGGGTCGTCCCGGTGTTGCAGGCTGATGCGGACGGCCAGGTCCAGCCAGAGAGTCTCTCTTTCCGCCTGTTGTCCATTGGGATGTGACATCAGGCGCTGCAACAGTGAGCGTGCTTCGCGGTGACTCATGCCCAGAACCACCAGTTGTGCGAGGCGCAGACGCTGTCGTGAGTCCAGCGGCTCGGGTAACAGGGCGATGCCGAGCGCTGCCAGCAGAGCTATCAGGGAATTGACGGCAATCAGTCGGCCCGGCTGTAAATCACAACTCATGTCGAAATGCGCATACTGCGGAGAGCTGCTGCGCTGCCAGGGTATGGTCAGGGCCCGATTTGTTGGCTGTATTGGTGACTGATCAATGGCCAGTAGATCCAGGCTGCATGTCTGCACAAACCCGAGACGGCTGGTAACAGGTACATTGGCAAGGTCTGCGTCCATCAGCTGGTTGATGGTGGCGGCGATACCGTCGTCAATCACGCTGTATCGCAGTGCTTCGTCGAGACGTTCGGGAATGGTCTGCAACAACTGCTCCCGAATCTGCGATCGGGCGCTGAGCAGGGAGGTTGTGGCGCTTAGCAGACTCAGGGCTGTGAGCAGAATCAGCGCAATTAACACAAGCTTGATGTAGCGGACCGGCAGATTCAGCATGACTCGCTGCTGTCACTGCGATGACTTTCGATGTCCTCCCAGAGCGGCGCCAGCGTCATCAGGGCGGCGCTGAGCTCACAACGCAACCTGGTATCAGCCAGTTGCTGGCGAACGAAGAAAGTCGCAGCGGTGGCATTGGCGTCCAGCAGGGTCTTGAACACCGGAGCGGGTGCGGGCAGCGACTGCCCGGCGCTGATCACATCAATCTGCCCCTGATAGAAAGCCTCATACAGAGAGGCGGCGTCACGAAAATAGACCAGTGAGGCGGCCTCGTTATTGACCTGGGCCTGGCGCAGGGAGCGCAGCGGCAGCAGGTGATGAGTATGGCTGCTGGGGTCATCCAGCAGGCCTATGCGCTTGCCACTGAAGTATTCAGCAGTCAGCACCGGTTCGCTGGTCATACTGAGCCAGTACACCGCATAGTGATCGAACTGCAGCAGCGTGTCATAGTAGCTGTTGAAATCCGGCGACAGGCCGGTCAGGAAATGCTCGCGATTCCAGATGACGTCGTAGTGTTCGTTAAGCAGGTCAGCGGTGGTCAGTTCGGTGCGAGGTTTCCAGGACACTTCCACCTGAGAAAACTGCTGTTTTACCGTCTCGGACTGGCAAAGGCGCTGGACCAGTTCATCGGCATGGTAGGGCGTGACCAGCAAAAGCCTCAGCTGTTGTCCTTCTGCGGGTACTGATCCAGAGGGCGATGGCGCAGCAGCCCCGGTCTGGCAGTGAATCTGATAGTAATTCCCCGGGGTCAATGCAGCGACATCGGGGCGCACCGACCAGATGCTGAGCAGCACGGCACCGCCCACGATCAACAAAATGCTGACGCGCTTGAGGCTGTTGGACCACAGGCCAATCATTGCCGACACAATCCTGAACTTGGGAGACAGGCCCAGTTTAAGTCAGGAATGTTGCAGAAATATTACATCGCCAGGACAGCCACACTGCATGCGGCCAGCGATTGACCGGCCTGCAAGGATCGACTAGTTTTAAGCGCTAATGATTTTCTGACACGTTACGGCGTCCCGCGCGGACGCGATGGACTGAGAGCTCATGGACAAACTGCAGGCACTGAAACAGATGACCACCGTGGTCGCCGACACTGGCGATTTTGCGGGTATCCGGCGTTTTGAACCCGAAGACGCAACCACCAACCCTTCACTGTTGCTGAATGCTGCCAGGCAGGAGCAATACCGGGAACTGGTGGCTGATGCAATTGCGCATGGTCAGCGCACGGGCGCCAGCAAGGAGGCACAGATCGATGCCGCCATGGACAAACTGGCCGTCAATTTCGGGCAGAAAATAACTGAAGCGGTGCCGGGTTATGTATCTACGGAAGCGGACGCCTGCCTGTCCTTTGATACCGAAGGCACGATACGCAAGGCACACGGACTGCTGGATTTGTATGCCCAGGCTGGCGTTGACACCTCGCGAATCCTGATCAAGATTGCTGCGACCTGGGAAGGTATTCAGGCCGCCCGGCAACTGGAGCGCGAGGGTATCAAGTGCAACCTGACGCTGCTGTTCGGCTTCAATCAGGCGGTTGCCTGCGCGGATGCAGGCGTGTTTCTGATTTCTCCCTTTGTGGGGCGCATCCTTGACTGGTACAAGGCCAGCACCGGGCAGGAATACACGGCAGAGACCGACCCTGGCGTGCTGTCGGTGAAGCGTATCTATCGCTATTACAAAGCCAACGCTTACCAGACGATTGTCATGGGCGCCAGTTTCCGCAATATCGGTGAGATAGAAGCACTGGCTGGCTGTGACCGTCTGACCATTTCGCCCGCACTGCTGGAACAGCTGCAGGCCGATCAGGGTGAGCTGCCGCGACAGCTCGATCCGCAGCAGGGCAGCGACGATCCGCGAGGCAGCCTGACAGAGTCCGCTTTCCGCTGGCAATTGAATGAAGATGCCATGGCCAGCGACAAGCTGTCAGAGGGCATCCGTAAATTTCACGCAGACTATCTGGCACTGCGCGAGGTACTTAGTCGCTCTGTTTAACGGTCGGTTAGCATTTGCTGCTAAAGACTGCGGAAGAACGCCCGAATATCATCAAGCAATAATTCGGGTTCTTCCATGGCGGCAAAGTGCCCACCCCTGGGCATGAGCGTCCAGCTCACAATGTTGTACTGTTCCTCCGCCCAGCGTCTGGGGGTCAGGTAAATTTCCTTGGGGAATATGGCTCCGGCCGTCGGCACTTCGACATAACCCAGTGGCTCAGCTGCAGGAAAGTTTCGGTTTTCGTAGTAGATCCGCGCCGAGGAAGTGATGCTGGCGGTGAACCAGTAAATGCTGATATCCGTGAGCATGTCGTCTTTGCTGAATTTCGCGTCGAGGCCATCGACGCTTTGCTGATCAATATCGCTCCAGCCGTGGAATTTTTCGACGATCCACGCTGCCAGTCCTGCCGGTGAATCATTCAGTGCAACGCCCAGCGTCTGTGGTTTGGTGCCCTGAATCTGCTGATAACCGACTTCATCAGCCATGAAGGTCTGTCGTTCCCGGCGGGCAGTCATTTCCGCTTCTGTTACATCGTCCCGGATGGCAGGGTCTTCCGGAGGACTGGCCAGCACAAAATTGGAATGCAGGCCCAGCACACGATCGGCAAACTGATGGGCATGAATTCTGTTGATAATGGCTCCCCAGTCTCCGCCCTGCAGTCCATATTGATCATAGCCCAGCCGTTGCATCAGAGCGGCCAGCATCTGTGCCATACGTTCCGGGTTGAACCCCCGTTCCTGAGGCTCTCCGGAAAATCCAAATCCGGGCAGGCTGGGCGCGACCACATGAAAGGCGTCTTCGGCATTGCCGCCGTACTGCTGGGGTTCGGTCAGTGGACCAATAATATGGCGAAACTCGGCAATGGAACCTGGCCAGCCATGGGTAATCATCAGCGGGGTCGCGTCAGGGTTGGATGAGCGCTGATGAATAAAATGAATCGGTAGGCCATCAATGGTGGTCATGAACTGATCCAGCGTGTTCAGCTGAGCTTCCTGTTCCCGCCAGTCAAACCGGGTTTGCCAGTAATCAATAAGCTCTTTCAGATACTGGGCGTTGGTGCCATATTCCCAGCCGGTGCCCGGGATCTGCGCCGGCAGCCGGGCATTGGCCAGGCGGTATTGCAGGTCGGCAATCGCCTCGTCAGAGACGTTGATCTCAAACGGCACGATGGCTGTATCGTCAGCAGGCTGAGCGTGCAGTGTAGTGCAGGCAATGCAGAGGAAAAGGGAATTGATCAGGTGACGCATTGTTCTGGCTGCGGGCATTTTTATACCTCTGTATTTTTGGTTTTGTAAGGTCTTGCTTGTCGCTCAGCGTAACGCGTTTTGCCCGACTACAGAATCTTCGCAGCGTACACTGGAAAAATTGCACTCGGGAAAAATTCAAGGAGACACGATAAGGCGCACCGTAAGTTTTGCCGATGCTGCGACACCCGGCAATTTTAGAGAAGAGAAAAAACAGGTTTTGGGAAAAGAGAGAAGCCGGAACGGCTTCTCTCTGTTGCTGCTATGTCCACTCAGCGGGCGCTGAGTGAAGTCCTCAGGCAGTCAATTTAGCGGCAATTTCTGCGACGCGTTTGCCCTGGTGACGCGCGATGGCCAGTTCACGATCATCTGGCTGGCGCGCGCCGTCGCCGCCGGCCAGAGTAGAGGCACCGTAAGGCGTGCCGCCGCTGACTTTGGAGATATCGAACATTTCACCAGTAGTATAGCCCAGCGGTACAATCGTCATGCCGTGGTGAGCCAGGGTTGTCCACGTGGATGTGATAGTCATTTCCTGACCGCCACCTGTCGCTGTCGATGTAAATACACTGCCAACTTTGCCGGCCAGTGCGCCTTTGGCCCACAGACCACCGGTCTGGTCCAGGAAATTGCGCATTTGCCCGGACATATTGCCGAAGCGGGTTGGTACGCCAAAGATGATGGCATCATAGTCAGCCAGTTCGGTCGGGCTGGCGATGTCAGCAGCCTGATCCGTCTTGCCGCCAGCCGCCTTGAACGCCTCTGTCGGCATGGTTTCCGGGACCCGTTTGATGGTAACCTCAATCCCTTCAACGCTGCCTGCGCCCTGCGCTACAGCGTTAGCCATCGTCTCGATGTGACCGTACATGGAATGGTAAAGCACTAAAACGCGTGTCATGAATCTGTCCTCTTGTGTGAATTGCGACTGCGACGTCAATAATCAGCATAGCGGGGAAGATTCCGATGAATGGTGCAGTTTTTCTGCGCGATAGATCGAATTTTTTAATGAATTGTTAGGAGATCACTGATGCGGCGATTTTTTTCAGGGCTGGGACGCCTGATCGACGGCCTGATGACCATTACTGGCAGAATCATTTTCCTTCTGGTTCTGGCTTTCGTTCTGTTGCTCATTTTCTCCAGTCCGGCGACCGTCACCGTCCCGTCCACCAGTGCCCTGGTCTGGGCACCTACCGGTGTCATCAGTGAACAACGTTCACCGGCGGCAGCCAGCGACCTGATGTTTGGAACCGGGCTGCCGCAAAACAGTCTGATGCCGGAACTGCTGGAGTCGCTGGCAGTTGCAGAAAATGACGGGCGTATTGGCGCGCTGGTGATAGATGTCAGTGAACTGCTGGGCGTCAGTCCGGCCCAGCTGGAAACCCTGGGTGATGCCCTGCAGCGATTTGCGGATACCGGAAAACCCATCTACGCCTTTGGCGAATACTTTACCCAGACTCAATACGCGCTGGCCTCCTACGCGGATAACATCACGCTGCACCCTATGGGTAATCTGATGGTGACCGGATTTGGCGGCAACCAGCTTTACTTCCGCGATCTGCTGGAGCGCCTGAATGTTCAGGTTCACGTGTTCCGCGTTGGCGAATTCAAATCTGCTGCCGAACCATTCTCTCGCATGGACATGTCTGAAGAGGCGCGTGCCGACAATCAGAATCTGTTGAATGCACTCTGGTCGCGCTATCTGACGCGGGTGGCGGGCAACCGTGAAATGAGTACGGCCCAGTTGCAAAGCTATGCCGACAATTACCCGGCATTGCTGGAGGCGGCGAATGGCAATATGGCTCGCGTCGCCTTTGAACAGGGTCTGGTGGACAATATCGCGGATGCCAACAGTTTCCGGCGCCAGGTCGCGGCCGAGGTGGGCGTCAGCAATGGCAGTTTCTCGCAGATACACTACCTGGACTATTTGAACGCGACATTTACGCCACAGGTACCGGGTACCGATCAGGTCGGTGTGATTGTTGCGGAAGGTACCATCATGCCGGGTGAGCAGCCGCTGGGCATGATTGGAGCGGACAGCCTGACAGCGCTGATTCAGCAGGCGCAGCAGGATGCCTCCATCCGGGCGGTTGTCCTGCGTGTTGACTCTCCCGGTGGGTCGGCGCTCGCATCTGAACAGATTCGCGGGGCGCTGGATCAGCTGCAACTCTCCGGCAAGCCTCTTGTTGTATCGATGGGTGGCCAGGCGGCCTCGGGCGGCTACTGGATATCGGCCAGCGCCGACCAGATCTGGGCCTCACCATCCACAGTGACTGGCTCAATTGGTGTGATTGGCATGATCCCCACTTTTGAACGGGCACTGAGCGAGCTGGGTGTGGGGGTTGATGGAGTTGGCACAACCGAGTTGACGCGTGCCGGCGACCCCTTGAGCGGCCTGAACGAACCCATGCGGCGGGTGTTCCAGTCGAGCATCGACGATACCTACGCGCGCTTCATCAATCTGGTCGCAGAGGGTCGGGACCTGCCCCGTGAGGATGTTGAGAATATCGCTGGCGGGCGCGTATGGAGCGGTGAGCAGGCGCTGGAGATTGGTCTGGTGGACCAGCTGGGTGATCTGGATCAGGCGATTGCAGCTGCCGCCGAGCTGGCAGAACTTGAGGACTATGAGCGCGTTTATCTGAGCCGCCCACTGACCTTTGGGGAGCAGTTGCTGTTACAGCTGGCCGACAGTATGGGTGGTGCGCAGATCCTGTCGAATATGATGGCAGCTCAGAATATGCCTGCGTCGTTCAGCGGCCTGGCGGCTGTTTTGCCGGCGCTGTCAGCCGAACAGCGCCTGCGCTTGCAGTCCCTGCTAAATCTGGTTTTGCCTGCCAACCACCGGCCGGATCAACTGCGTACCCTGATGTTGTGTGACGACTGTCTCGCGATAAAGTAGTCGAATCCAAACCCTGGTGCGCCGGTCTGCGTCTAAGCAGATACAGACTCTAGTTTATTGGTCAGCACCATGAGCACCAGCCAGACTGACAGCCACCGCCATGAGCCAGCTCAGGCCGGGTCACCGCCCGGTCCGCGCTCGCCGTGGTCAGCATTCTGGCTGACGGTGCTCGCCGGACAAAGCCTGTTGCTGGCGCTGTTGTACTTCCTGCCGTTACAAACCGTATCGCAGCCCGCGGCAATCTCGATGGTGCTGGGACTGGCAGCGCTGATCTATGCCTATTACCTGCCATTGCGTTTTGTGCGTCGCCGGGCGCTGCTGGCACATATAACTGTACAGCAGAGCATGATCAGAAAACTGCTCTGGAACAGTGCTCTGCTCAAATTCACGCTGGCAATCAGCTCGCTGGCGTTGGCGGTGCTGATGCTGGTCGCCGTTGCATCCTTGAAGCCTCTGGACTGGATGGTCATGACCGTTGGCATTCCGTTGGCTGTGCTGGTGTTTCAGCTGGCTCGACGGCTGCTAGGTCCCCAGTTCAACAGCGTCTATCAATTCCCCTATGCCATTCGTGTCAGTAATCTGCTGTTGGTCGCTCTGTTGACCATCATGCTGGTGATCGTGAATCTGTTTTTGGTGGAGGTGCCTGATACGCGCTCGGCGGACATCGTTGTGCTGGCACAGCAGGCATTTGCCAATGCTCAGTCACAGGCCGCATTCCCTGCGGCGGGATGGCTGCTCGGAGCAAGTGCCGTGGTGGACCAACTCGGCTGGCATCTGATGCAGCAGCTTAGTGGCGCTGTGGCAGCAGACGGCTGGCTGAAGCTCTTGGCATGGCTGGCGTTCCTGCTGCTGAATGCCACGAAAGCAGGCTTGATCTGGACCGCATGCAGCGGGCTGACCATGCTGGCGAGGCCACTGGCGATCCAGGTCAGGGAGACTGGAGCGAGCGATTCTGCCGGCCTGCCGCCGACATTGCGATCTTTTGCGGTTATGGCAGCTGTCCTGGTGTTTGGCGGCTGGCTGAGTCAGCAGGGGATACAGGAAAGCGCCGCTCCTATGCGACTGACAACGCTGATTGATCCCTGCCGCTGGCAGGCGCCCCAGCAACAGCAGGAGCTGATCCAGGCCTCGTCCCAGGCGCTGGACAACCATCATCAGAATCTGGATGCTGTGATGCAGCAACGCATCGCGGCGGAAGTTGATGCGGCATTCGCCGCCGCACAGCCGGGTATCGAGAAATTCCTGGACTGGAATTACAGTCTTGGTGGTCAATACACACAACTGGCTTATCTTGGGGCCACCACACTTGGTCTGCCAGGCCTCGAGCACGCCAGTCTCGAAGAGCTGCTGGATGCACGTATCTTCGAGGCCTTTGGGCATCCACTGGATCAGTCGACGCAGCTGGCACTGGTGCGGGTTCATGAGACCTATGACCAGCAGGCCGGGCAGCTCCTGGCCAGTCAGACTGCTTTGCTGAGCCAGCTTGCGGCGCAGGCGGACTGTCTCAGTACGCCAACCACGTCCTTTTCGCTGCAGGTGTTTGCGGATAAATCGGCCGTCGGGGCTGGGGCGCTGGCAGGTCTTGCTACCGTCCGGCTGGCCAGTCAGGCTGGTGTCAGAGTCATTAGCGGCGCAGCTTCCAGGCGGGTTGTGTCGGCGGCTTCGGCACGTGCGGCCAGCAGCGCGGCCACGGGTTCCAGTGGTGCGCTGTGCGGCCCGATGGTCGTAATTTGCACGCCGGCACTGGCGGCTGGCGCCTGGTTGCTGACCGATCTTGCCCTGAACAGCATTGATGAAGCCAGGAACCGAGACGAGCTGCGCCAGCAGATCCTGATATCACTGGAGTCTCAGAAGGAACAGCTGAAGGCAGAGCTGACCGATCATTACGCCATGGCGTCCCGTCAGATGGTTGCTGCAGTGGACGGTTATCAGCAGCAGCGATTCAGGGTCTTGCGGGACGGTCTTTGATCCCTTTCAGGCTTTTTTGAATTCCTGTGTTGCCATCTCCCTTTGTGCACTTGTGCGGCGCACCACTCGCGCATCGTTGGTGCGCATGCATTTTTGCAGGGCGTTCCATAAGCGGCCTGATTCTTGCTCAGAAATAAACTGCACCAAAAACAGCCACTGAAACCCGGTTTTCAGCGCATTACTGCACCCATCAGGTGCGCATCGGGAATATTGGCACCATAAGAGTGCAAAAAACCAAGATCAAAAACAATCCGGGAGAAAAGCTATGAAGATGATCGTAGCAATCATCAAGCCGTTCAAGGCGGACGATGTGCGCGAGGCCCTGAGTGAACTGGGCGTCAGCGGCATGACCGTCACCGAGGTAAAAGGTTTCGGGCGTCAGAAGGGGCACACTGAGCTGTATCGGGGCGCTGAATATGTCGTTGATTTTTTGCCGAAAACCAAAATAGAGGTCGCCGTCTCTGACGACGTGGTAGAGCGTGCTGTCGAAGCAATCTGTCAGGCGGCAGCCACAGGAAAGATCGGCGACGGCAAGATATTTGTGCAGGCGCTTGAACAGGTGGTGCGGATCCGCACTGGCGAAACTGGCGATTCAGCAGTGTGACGGGGAGACAGATGCAAATGATCAATAGAACAATAAGCAAACTGGGTGTGGCAGCTGCTGCACTGGGCCTGCCAGCCACCGCGCTGGCGCAGGAAGCCATCAACGGCGCCAACACTGCCTGGATACTGACTGCGACCGCACTGGTACTGTTCATGACAGTGCCGGGTCTGTCGCTTTTCTATGCCGGGCTTGTGCGCAGCAAGAACGTCCTGTCAGTGCTGATGCAGTGTTTTTCGATTGCTGCAATCATTTCAATACTGTGGCTGATGTTTGGTTACAGCATTGCCTTCGGTCCGGGCGACACCGGGTTCTGGGGAGGGCTGAGCAAGGTCTTCCTGAACGGCATCACCGTTGATTCTGTCTGGGGTGACATCCCGGAGCCATTGTTTGTCGCATTCCAGATGACCTTCGCCATCATCACACCGGCGTTGATCGTTGGTGCATTTGCCGAGCGCATGAAGTTTTCATCACTGGTGATTTTTGTTGTGCTGTGGGCAACCCTGGTTTACTTCCCGGTCTGCCACTGGGTATGGAACAGCAATGGCTGGCTGTATCAGATGGGTCTGATCGATTTCGCTGGTGGCACAGTGGTTCACGTCACGGCAGGCGTGGCGGCCGTTATCATGGCCATCATGCTGGGCAAGCGCCGTGGGTTTCTTACCGCACCGCTGATGCCGCACAACCTGACCATGACCTTTACCGGTGCTGGCATGCTGTGGGTCGGCTGGTATGGCTTTAACGCCGGTAGCGCACTGGGTGCCTCTGGTGGTGCCAGTATGGCATTGCTGGCGACCCATATGTCAGCCTCGGCTGGCGCGCTGACCTGGATGGGCATTGAATGGGTGCGTCACGGCAAGCCGAGCGGCCTGGGTGCAGTCACCGGCATGGTTGCCGGTCTGGCGACAATTACACCGGCAGCGGGTTCGGTTGGACCGGCTGGCGGCATGGTGATTGGTATCATGGGCGGTGCGCTGTGTTTTGCGGCCACCAACTTCCTCAAGCATCGTGTGAAAATCGATGACTCTCTGGACGTTTTCCCGGTGCACGGTGTTGGCGGTATCCTTGGTACGCTGTTGGCAGCTGTGTTTGCCTCGCAGGAACTGGGTGTGTTCAGTGGCAATGGTTATGCCGAGGGCATGACCATGGGTTCACAATTCGGCGTGCAGGTCATTGGTGTGCTGGCGACCGGTATATACACGGCGGTTGTGACCATCGTGCTGATGAAAGTCGTTGGCGCGCTGACCTCCGGTAACCGCGTGACACCAGAGCAGGAATTGACCGGTCTGGATATCACCGATCACGACGAGAAAGGCTATTCCATGTAAGCATTGCCTGGCGCACGAGGGGTCAAATGGCCCTCGTGCGCTGACTGGCTTTTAGTCTAGACAGGCCCGGACGTTGTCGCGCAAGTGATGGGGGTTGATCGTGCCCACCACAACCGCGCTGACGCCGGGCTCCTGCAGCGAGAATTGCAGATTGCTGCGCACCGGGTCGGCGCTGCTATCCACGACAGCATGACCGCTGGCAAATGCCTTTTTAATCAGCACACCCTTGTTAAGCTTGCAGGCCTGCTGAATGACCTGTCGTTCTTCCTGTTGGTCTGGATTGAAGGTCACCATCACGACATCGCTGTGCTGCAGGGCGAGCAGCCCACCCTCGACGGTTTTGCCAGACAGGCCAAATGCGCGAATGTTGCCTGCCTCTTTTAACCTGGCCAGGGTTTCGAAGCAGTCGCTGTGTTCGATAATCTCACGGTCGCGCCCATCAGAATGGACCAGCACAAGGTCCAGATAGTCTGTGTTCAGCCGTTTCAGGCTGCGGTGTATACTGGCGCGCGTATGCGTGGCGCTGAAGTCGAATCGCGACTGGCCATCGACGAACTCTTCGCCAGTTTTTGAGCAGATGACCCATCGCTGCCTATCCCTTAGCAACTCACCAAGACGTTGCTCGCTGATGCCATAGGCGGGTGCGGTATCGATCAGGTTGATGCCAAGCTCAGTTGCTGTCGCCAGCAGATTCAGAATGTGTCTGTCATCCGGAAGCTCAAAGCTTGAGGGATACTTGACGCCCTGATTTCTTCCAAGCTTGACAGTTCCCAGGCCCAGGCAGGAGACATCGATGCCAGTGCTGCCCAGTGTTCGTTTTGGGATCATCAGAACTTCATTCATCGCAGCGCCTCCCAGGGGGCAGAGGCGAGCGATGCTGCTGGCAGAGACTGCAACAGGGGAGCGGCATCCTGCCCGGCTGGAGTAAGCGTTTCGGCGACCTGCTTCAACACCGTATCTCCAAGGTCAGGACACAGCGTCAATTTGGTCGGCCAGCACACCAGCAGTGAATCGCAGCGCGATACATGTGCGGTATCGGGGCGGCGCAGGTCGGCAATTGCCGGTTCTGCGCGG
Organism: Gammaproteobacteria bacterium; assembly: GCA_002706685.1. Lineage (GTDB taxonomy): Bacteria > Pseudomonadota > Gammaproteobacteria > Pseudomonadales > Pseudohongiellaceae > Pseudohongiella. The sequence goes on from PALV01000011.1 coordinate 208,151, forward strand.
TCGACATGTATGCTCTGCCAGTTTGCCCCTGATGTATTTACCCAGGGGAACAGCCGGTTCAGCTCCTGTTCGGCGCGCTGATGCTGTTGAGTATCCGGTAACCCTACACCCGACTCTGCCAGTTCACCACCCAGGTACCAGACCCACTCATTGGTTTCTGGTGTTTTCACAGGGTGACAGGTGACAGTCAGTCGCGGTGTCATGCCAAAGCTGTCACCGACGCAGTGCACATAGGCGGGAAGGGGATGGTCGAGTCTGACAGCGACCATGTGCAGAGGGCGTCGCTGCATGGCGGGTTTGTTGACCTGAGGGGCTGCCGACCAGGATGCCAGCAGTGCCTCGTTACCAGCACCTGCGCACAGGATTGTCATCCGGCAGCGCAGAACTGTCTGCTCATCGCCCTCAGTCAGGCGGAGCAGCTTATCGCCCAGCTCAATGCGCTGGCATTGGCGGATACGGTCACTGTGAGCACTGGACAGCGATTCAAGCAGGCTGGGGGTGTCGACAACAAAGTCAGTCAGCTGATACAAAGTGCCGCGTGTCCCGCCTGATGTTGCCTGTTGGAAAAACGCAGGATAGTCATCAGGTTTTAAGGCATCGATACGGCCGCGCAATGCCTTGCTGCCCAGGAATGTCTTGAAGCGCGAGCGCACCGAACCGTCTGACCACATATAGTAATTGGGTGACAGGACGCGCACATTACGAAGATCCAGTTCGCCCGTGCCGTCCAGGCAGGATCGCCAACGGTCCGGCATGTCGGCAATTGCGCTGCTGGCAGGGCTGAGTACACCATTAAGTGCATACTTCAGGCCGCCATGGATGATACCTTGCGAGGCAAGCGTCTGACCCTGCCCGATCTTTCCCTGTTCTACAAGCACACAGTCGTACCCAGCCTTCTGCAGCCGATTCAAAACCCACAGGCCGGCAATGCCGCCGCCAACGATGGCAACCTGTACTTGCTGTTCACTCATGAATTACCACCATCGTCGCCATTTGAAATAGAGCAGCAGGTCACCACCTCGAAGCGGTCGCCAATTTCACGAATGATGTCCGGATTGTTCAGTCCGTCAATATTGAACCAGCTGGTGATGTCCGAGGCTTCTGGTGGATGGCACTGTGCCGGGTCCGAAAGCTGGAATTCTTTCAGGCTGGATTCGTTATAAGCAATGAGCCGGATATTGATATCGGTGTTTTTTGTTTCACCGACGTGGATAAGGGTCCCGGGCGCGGCGCCCACTTTTTTGCCGCGTTTTTTGATCAGCTTTGCCGAGTGGTGTACACGATGCGGTTTTGCCATGTGCGCTCAACTTTTTTTGATTTGCACGGGTGCCGGAATCCTGTAATCATTCCCGCCAGAACGGCGCTATGGTACCACGCCCGGGCGCTGACTTGTCATAAACGTCGCATTGATGCGTGTGTCCTCGCAGCCCCGGCCAGTCCCGAATCGGGCGTGATACCTGGCGTATTGCAGGACAGGAAAGGGAGTCTGAGTGAACAGGACTGTTTATAACCTGGCATTTTATATGGTGCTGCCACTGATCGTGTTGCGGCTGCTTTGGCGCGCCCTGTTTTTGCCCGCGCCCGAGTATGCCCGGCGCTGGGGCGAACGACTGGGGTTTGTTGACAAGGCGCGCGCCGGCCGACAGGAACGGCGGTGGATATGGGTACATGCAGCGTCCGTGGGCGAATCGGTTGCAATTTCACCACTGGTCAAGCGGCTCAGGCGTCTGAATCCGCACTGGGGTATCGTGGTTACCACGATGACGCCAACCGGTTCGGAGCGCGTACGCGAGTTGTTCGGCGACGACATTTGTCATGTCTACGCGCCCTATGACTACCGTGGTGCGGTCACACGCTTTTTGCGTGCTTTTAAGCCAGCCATGGTGATTCTGGTTGAAACGGAGTTGTGGCCAAATCTGGTCCACTACAGCAAGCGCAGCGGCGCGGCCATCATGGTGGCCAATGCCCGCCTGTCAGAAAAGTCATTTCGCGGCTACGAGAAGTTCTCCGCGCTGGGTAAACCCATGCTGCAGCAGATCGATCTCATTGCTGCGCAGACTGCAGACGATGCCGAACGCTTCCGAAAGCTGGGTGTGCCAGATACGGCGCTGCGCGTTACCGGCAGTATGAAGTTTGATATCGGGCTGCCAGCCGATCTGCAGGCGCGTGTTGATCAGATGCGACTGCGCCTCGCACACTCCGACCGCCCGATCTGGATCGCTGCCAGTACCCGTGAAGGCGAAGATGAAAAAGTGCTGCGGGCCTTTGAGCTGATAAGAAGATCAATCCCGGATGCGCTGCTGGTTCTGGTGCCGCGCCACCCGGAGAGATTCAATTCGGCTGCCAGGATCTTCGAGAGCGCCGGTTACGAGGTTGTTCGCCGCAGCGAAGACACAAGCGTCAGTGCAGAGACAGCCGTTTTTCTGGGTGACAGCATGGGTGAGCTGCCCGTCTACATGAGTCTGGCGCAACTGGCTTTTGTCGGCGGCAGCCTGGTGAATACTGGCTGTCAGAATGTGCTGGAGCCCGCTGCGCTGGGGCTTGCTGTGATCACTGGCCCCTCCCAGTATAACTTTCAGGCCATTTGCGAGCAGTTGCAGGAGCGGGGTGCCCTGCTCACAGTGCACGATGAAACGGCTCTGGCAGAGCAGGTGATTAGACTGCTTCAGGATCGCTCTGCACGGGAGCAGATGGGACTGGCCGGCCAGCAGGCGATTGCAGCCAACCAGGGGGCGCTGGATCGCGTCTATGATCTGGTGCTTGAGCATCTGCCGAGCGTTTAATCGGGCAGCGGCCGCATGGTCAGATTGTGTGGCTGACCATTATTTACCCAGATATTGTCCTCAATCCGTATGCCGCCATATGGCAGCAATTCGTCTACCAGTTTCCATTGCACAAGACCCACGTGATCGCCAGCGCGTGCTTTGTCCAGCAGCATGGGGATGAAGTAAACACCTGGTTCGATAGTGAAGACCATGTTGTTCTGGATAGTACGCGTTGTTCGCAGGGCCGGAAACTGAGGTGGTGGAGTGGCGATGGTGCCATCCGGCGCGGTCATGCGCCCGCCGACATCATGGACCTGCAGGCCCAGCAGATGGCCAAGGCCATGAGGCAGGAATGTGGTCGTCAGGCCAGTCTCAAAAACCTCTTCAGCCGTGCCGATACAAACGCCGGTATCGACGAGCAGCCGAGCCAGCAGGCGGTGCGAATGGACGTGCAGATCGATGTAATTCATGCCAGGTTTGATGGCTTCGATCACCTCGCGTTGCAGTGATTGCACGCCGGCCAGCAGGGCTTTGAACTCGGGGTGACAATCAGGGCGAACCCAGGTGCGGGTAATGTCCGAGCAATATCCCGCACTGCGACAGCCGGCATCAATCAGCAATACCCGGTTGTGGCTCTGATCGGCTGAGGAACGGCGTTGCTTGTGCTGATAGTGCAGCGTCGCGGCGTGTTCATTAACCGCAACAATGCTTGGATAGGGAAGGTCCTGATCAAGCGCGCGGCAGGCACGCAGATAGGCCATGTGAATATCGTACTCATCGCTACCGTCCAGAAAGGCGTCATGGGCTGCCTGGTGACCGGTAAGAGCCAGCGCATTGGCGTTTGCGACTCGGTGCACCTCGTAAGCAGTTTTGAACGCCCGTCGAAAGTCGAGCTGGCTCAGCAGCCGCGGCGGATTGATGGCTTGCGGTGCGATATCCAGTGATTCGGCCAGTGCTATGCCTTCACCCAGAAACACAAGTTTTTCATGTGTATCAAGCCTCGGGCGCAGCTCTCTGGCGAGTTGTGATAAATCACTGAGAATCACGATCTCGAATTCTTTTGCCCACCACAAAGGCATATCCACATGCTGGTCATGCCAGAAATCCTGGGGAATGACGGCAAAGAACACGGGCGTTTTGCCTGAGCGAATCAGTACCAACTGATCGGGACGGTCGACGGGTAACCAGCGCAGGTAATGGCCCCACGCGCGAAACGGCATGGCGTGGTCATCCGCGTAGTGGTCATGCGCCATACCGCTATGAACCAGCACGCTGTGTTCAGCCAGTTTTGCTGCCTGAAGTGCCTCAGAGTATTCCGCTACCAGGCACTGCAGGTGTTCGGCAAATAATTCTTCGGTCTTCATGCTGTGTGATAATACGCCTAATCAGTGTCAAGTGACAGACCATGAACGCATTCAGTATTCGAAAGATTATCCATTGCGATTGCGACTGCTTCTACGCCGCCATCGAAATGCGTGATAACCCCGAACTGCGCGGCAGGCCGCTGGCCGTGGGCGGTTCAAGCGAGCGCCGCGGCGTCGTGGCAACCTGCAACTACGAGGCGCGCAAATACGGTATCCACTCTGCCATGCCAATGGCAACCGCACTCAGGCGTTGTTCACAGTTGCGCGTGGTTCCGCCACGTATGGATGTATATCGGCAGGTATCCCGCCAGGTTCAGTCCATTTTCAGCGATTACACGGATCTTATTGAACCATTGTCCTTGGATGAAGCCTATCTTGACGTGTCTGAGGCTCAGGCCTGCCGTGGCAGTGCCACCCTGATTGCGTCAGAGATACGCCAGCGGGTCAGGGAAACCCTGGGCATCACGATTTCTGCGGGTATCGCACCCAACAAATTCCTGGCCAAGATAGCCAGCGACTGGAACAAGCCGGATGGTCAATATGTCATCCGTCCGCAGGAGGTCGATGACTTTGTCCGCCAGTTGCCGGTAAAAAAACTCTTTGGTGTTGGCAAGGTGACAGCAGGGCGCCTGCACTCATTGGGGATCTCTACCTGTGAGGATCTGCGTGCTTATAGTGAGCAGGCATTGCTGGCTCAGTTTGGCAGCTTTGGAGCGCGATTACATCAACTTTGCCGGGGCATAGACGATCGGCCGGTCAAGGTTGAGCGGCAACGCAAGTCACTTAGTGTGGAAAACACATTTGCGGCTGATTTGCCCGACCTTGACGCCTGTTTGCAGCATATTGATGAACTTTTTCAGCAAATGCAGCGACGATGGCAGTCAATCCATTCACGTTACCGGGTATCGGGTTGCTTCGTGAAGCTCAAATTCAACAATTTTGTCTCAACGACCGCTGAGCACCTGGCCGATGATATGCATCGTGACTGGTTCCCGGGATTGATGGCCCAGGCCTGGCAACGTCATCAACGCCCGGTGCGATTGATTGGACTTGGGGTGCGACTGAAACCGCGCGACCCGGAGACGGAAGTCGATCAATTGCAGCTGGCGCTGGACGACTGACAGGGTCTCAGTCGCGCAGGCGAATCAGACCTTCCTGACACACTGATGCCACCAGCACGCCGTCTCTGGTAAAGATATTGCCGCGGTTAAACCCGCGCGCCTGCGACGAAGACGGGCTGTCCTGGCTGTAGAGCAGCCACTGATCCATGCGGAACGGGCGATGGAACCACATGGTGTGGTCAAGGCTGGCGATCTGCAGCTTGGGGTCGAACAGGCTCTGGCCGTGTGGGCGCAGACTGGTCTGCAGCAGCGTCATATCGGACGCGTATGCCAACAGGTGTTCATGGTAGGGGTAGTCTTCAGGCAAATCGGTATTGATGCGGAACCAGACGCTGGTCTGCGGCGCTTTTGGCGTGTTGTCGAACAGGCTGTTGATATCGACATGGCGCAGGTCCACTGCAAACTGCCTGGAGAAGCGGTCAAGCAGCTCATCCGATATTTTACCGCGAAACTGTTCAGCCATCTGTTTGCGATCGGCACATTCCTCAGGTGGCGGCACATCAGGCATATCGACCTGGTGCGACAGGCCTTCTTCGCGCACCTGAAATGATGCGGACATGTTAAGAATGGCTTTGCCGTGCTGGATGGCAACGATGCGCCGGGTCGTGAAGCTGCGACCATCCCGAATGCGATCTACCTGGTAAATGACCGGGTGCTTAAGGTCCCCAGGGCGCAGGAAGTAGGCATGAAGTGAGTGTACGTGACGATCCTCGGGAACGGTGTGAGTGGCACTCAGCAGCGCCTGAGCCAGCACCTGGCCGCCATATACACGGAACCAGCCCTCATTGTTTGAGGAGGTTCGATAGAGATTTTCATCCAGCTTTTCCAGCGCCAGATGATTCATCAATTGCGTAAGTTGTTCGTTGTCGCTGCTCATTCTTCCGTTCCTGCTTAGCGATTATCGATGTGATATTACGGGTAGTTTACCAGTTTGCACGCAAGTCTACCGATGCATCTTGCCGGTCGATCTGGCAACAAGAGCAGCTTTCTTTACCAGGCGACATGCCAGGCGTATGATTCAGTTGAGTAAAACAACAATAATCAAATTTGGAGGAGAGAGCAGATGCGACGGACATTGATGGGGGCTGCGCTGGTATCGGCGACAGTTCTGGCAGCGGCGATATGGTCCAATGAGTCGGCAGATGCCGCGCAGGATGACGCGCTGATGGCGGTCAAACAGCAGTTTATCGGCCACTACGAACTGGTCAGTTTTGTCAGCTTCCCGGCCACGGGTGGTGAAGTAGACAACAACTATGTTGGCCGAATCATGTACGACGAAAACGACCAGATGTCCGCCCAGGGGATGCCCAGGGATCTGCCTGAACGTGCTGCGCAGACCACTGAGCTGGTGCGCGGTGGGTTTGCATACTGGGGGCCTGTCACCTGGGATATCTCCCAGAACAAAGTCACACACCACGTTGAAGGTTCACCTACGCGCGGCAGCTGGGTGGGTGAAGACAATGTTCGCTACTACGAGTTCACCCCGGAAGGCTTGTTGAAACTCTCAATTCGCGATGAGAATGGTCGTACCACCGGCACCCTGACCTGGCGACGTATCGAAGGCTGAAGTAAACCGATCGGATTCAGGTTTACTTAGACAGAAAGGATGTCGAGTGGGTGCGGCGGAGGGAGTCGTTGTGCAATATCGTCAAATAGGAAAAGATCCCCTGGTCTGGCTCGGGGCCGGATTGAGCGCTGCTCTTGTAACGGCGCTGGTCTGGCCTGTCGGGTCTGCTCAGATCCCGGCCCAGACCTATCTGACATTTCATTCGCTGGCCGAAGCCGCTGCCATCATGGTGGCGGTGCTTGTCTTTCTGGCTGGCTGGCATGCAGCACGCCAGAGGAGCATTGCCGCGCCGCTGGCCGCTATTTCCTGTGCGTTTCTCGCGGTTGCACTGCTTGATGTAATGCATGCGCTCTCTTATCAGGGCATGCCTGATTTTTTCACTGAAAACTCCCCGCAAAAAACCATTTATTTTTGGTTGGCGGCCCGCATTGTTGCCACGTTCGGCCTGCTGGCGGCCATCTTCCTGCGTTTTAGCTGGCAGGTGAATCGCAGACGCTATTTGCTTGGTGTGGCGCTGGCCGTGTTGCTGACTTTAGTCATTGCCTGGCTAGTGCTAGTGTGGCCGCAGCATCTGCCCCCCGTATACGATGCAAGGCTCGGGCTGACAGCCTTCAAGACAAACACGGAGTACTTGCTGGTCATCACGAATCTTGCCGCTGCGCTTGGACTGCTGTTACGCCCCGTTGCCCGTCATCGCCTGTTTGCCGTTCGAGCCGCCGTTGCAGCCCTTTGCGTGATGGCGCTGTCGGGTGTCTGGTTCACACTCTATGCTGAGTTTGACGATTTTTACATTGCGATGGGGCACGTCTATAAAGTCATTGCCTATGTACTGTTGTATCGAGCTGTATTTGTGGAGGCAATCGAGCATCCCTATGTTGAGTTGCGGCAGTCAGAAAAGCAGCTGCAGGCGATACTGGATGCCGTGCCCGACATGTTGTTGCGGGTAACCGAAGAAGGTCTGTTGCGTTACGTGCAAAACACAGATCCGCAATTACTTCCTGACCAGTGGGGTATTCATTCGGGCCGGCAATTGCATGAGCTGCTGCCGCCCGACGCCGAATCAGTCTTTCGGGATTGCTTGCGAAGTGCAAAGGACGCGGGGTATTGCAGTGGCCATCAATTCAGTGTGCCGTTTGAGGGTAGTGAAGTTGTCTACGAAATGTCGGCAGTCGTCATGGCAGATGGCTCTGAGCTTGGCGGCCGCGACACACCTCGCGAGTTTATTGTAGTTATCCGAGACATTACGTCCCGCCAGCGTACCGAAACAGAACTCAGGCTGGCTGCTGTGGCGTTTGAAACACAGACCGCCATCATGGTGACTGACGCCCGTCAGCGTATCCTCAAGGTTAATCGGGCATTCACAGAAATTACTGGATATCTCCCGGATGAGGTTCTGGGCAAAACGCCCAATATTCTCAGTTCCGGCATGCAGGATCAGACTTTCTACAATGCCATGTATCAGGCGCTGGAGAAAAACGGTTGCTGGGAAGGCGAAATCTGGAATCGTCGTAAAAGTGGCGAAGCCTATCCAGAGCATCTGACCATTAATGAAGTCAGGGATGCATCCGGCAAGCTAGAATACTTCGTCGGCAATTTTGGAGACCTGACCCTCGTCAGGCAGGCTGAGGAGCGCATCCACAACCTGGTCTACTATGACTCATTGACAGGTCTGCCCAATCGCCGGCTGATGCTCGATCATATCAGTCGTGCCCAGGATGATGGCGAGCGACGCGGTCGTGATTCGATGTGGGCGCTGCTGTTCATCGATCTTGATAATTTCAAGGCACTCAACGATACCCGAGGTTACGCCATGGGTGATCAATTGCTGTGTCGCGCAGCAGACCGAATCAAAGGGGTGATCCGCAAACAGGACATAGTGGCTCGTCCTGGCGGTGATGAGTTCGCAATCCTGCTGGATACCCGCAATGGCGTTCCAACTGCAGCATCAAGGGGAGCGCTGGAGGCCGCCCAAAAAATAATGGATGCCTTGTCAGCTCCCTTTTATCTGGACGAACAATACTTTGTGGCTACTGCCAGCATCGGTAGCACACTGTTCAACGGAGCAACGTTTACCCCCAGTGAGCTATTGGGGCAGGCGGAACTGGCAATGTACAAAGCCAAAGAGATGGGCGGCAACACTCATTGTTTCTTTGAGCCTGAGATGCAGGAACTTGCAATTAAACGTACGCGTCTGGAGCGCGAGCTGCGCGCTGCAGTAGAGGCTCAACAGTTTGAACTCTATTACCAACCGAAAGTCGACCGTCAGTCTGTTGTGCAGGGGTTCGAGTTATTGCTGCGCTGGAATCACCCGGAGAGGGGTGTTGTATCACCCGCGGATTTCATTCCGATTGCTGAGACAACAGGTCTGATCGTACCGCTGGGTGAGTGGATGTTACGAAAGGCCTGCAGTCAGTTGCTTGAATGGCAAACAGACAAGGATCGTTGTCATTGGCAGCTGGCAATCAATATCAGTGAGCGTCAATTGTCACAGCACAATTTTGTCGAGCGGGTAGACAAGATTACAACCGAGATGGGGATGACTGAAGGTCTGTTGCGCAAGCTCGAGTTCGAGATTACCGAGAGCATGCTGGTTCATGACATCAAATCGGCGGTGCAGACGATAGAGGCAATCAACCGTACCGGCATACGCTTCTCAATGGATGATTTTGGTACAGGCTATTCCTCATTGAACTATTTGAAGATGTTGCCACTGGATGTTGTCAAGATTGACCAGAGTTTCACCGCCGATATGCTGCACGACAAAGGCGCGGCGGTGATTGTGGAGATGGTAATCGCTCTAGGCACCACCATGGAGTTTCAGATCGTTGCCGAAGGCGTGGAGACAAAGGAGCAGCATCAAGCCTTGATCGATCGTGGCTGCGATCTGATGCAGGGTTACTACTACGGCAAACCGGTGCCACGCCAGGAAATAGTTAAACCTGGAACCCTTCCCTAGAATTCGATGCTCTCGCCGTACGCCGGAATTTCGGCCCGGATGCCCTTGTCCTGCAGCAGCCTGTCCGCGAGTACCTGCAGAGCCTCTGTTTCGCCGTGGACCAGCATGACGCGAGGACGCTGGGTGTCGGCGTTGGGCGAATTTACCTTGAAGTGACCGAGCCAGTCGACCAGCTCATCCTGTCCTGCATGTGCTGACAGACCGCCGATGGTCTCTATGCGTGCGCCGACCTTGAAATCGTCGCCGAACATCTTGAACGTTTCGACACCATCGACCAGCATCCTGCCCAGTGTGCCGCGCGCCTGGAACCCGATAAAGATCACTGTGTTTTCGCGTTTCCAGATGCGGTGTTTAAAGTGATGGCGAATTCGCCCTCCGGTACACATTCCGCTGCCTGCGATGATCAGGGCACCCTGCTTGATGGCATTGATCTGCATCGACTCTTCGGCCGAGCGGCACAGTTTGAGGGTAGGCAGAAACTGCGCCAGTGACTCACGGTTGGCGTCGCTGAGGCAACGAATGTCTTCGTCATCAAGCAGATGGAGCCAGCGGTCATAGATTTCAGTTACTTCGATGGCCATCGGGCTATCCAGAAATACCTGCCAGTTATCCAGTTCGCCGCTGTGATGCAGGCACCCCAGGTGATAAATCAGCTCTTGTGAGCGACCAATCGCGAAAGAGGGGATCATGACATTGCCGCCTGCCTGCCAGGTCTCGTGCAGAACCTGCTTGAACTGCGTGAGCGTTGCATCATGGTCACGGTGATTGCGATTGCCATAGGTGCCTTCCATCAACACCAGGTCGGCCTCGTCTACATATTCTGGGTCATTCATCAGGGCGGAATGGCAGTTGCCGAGATCGCCTGAGAACACGAGAATGCGCGGTTTACCGTGCTCAATGAGTTTCAGGTGCACAATCGCGGAACCGAGGATATGACCGGCATCCAGAAATGTCAGCTCAACGTCCGCGGCAATGCCAAATGGTTTACGGTATTGCTTGCCATCGCAGAGGCGAAGCACTTTTTCCACATCATGTGCTGTGTATCGAGGCTCGATCTGCGGGCGACCGGCACGCTGCCGACGCAGGTTGTCACGTTCCAGGTCTCTCTCATAAAGGCCGCGTGCGTCTTCCAGCAGGACACGAAGCAGCTGACGGGTAGCCTGAGTGCAATAGATGGGGCCATCGAAGCCCTGATTCACCAGTGTCGGCAGCAGCCCGGAATGGTCCAGATGACCATGCGACAGAATCACCGCGTCTATTTCGGCCGGATTGAACGGGAAACTCTCCTCATGAACACGGTCAACCGCATCCCCACCCTGGTGCATGCCGCAATCCAGCAGGATTTTGCCGATAGCTGGTGACTCCAGCATATGGCAGGACCCGGTTACTTCCTGGGCAGCCCCGTAAAATGTCAGCCTGGCCATAAGATTTAAATCCTGTGTCAGAAGTAAAATTTCTTCAGGTCGATAGCAGCACGATAGTAAGCAGCGTGATGATCACCAGCAACGTGCTGCTCAGATTCACCGTGCTGCCATGCCACATGCGGTTCCAGCTTCGTTCCATGTTTCGCAGTGAGCGTGTGTCGAAATGCCAGTCGGGCGACTTCTGCGTTAATCGGCCCAGTGTTCTTTTGAGTCGCAGTGACATTGGAACCATCAGATTCGGCAGCCACCGGCCCATCCTGTCTGCCTCAAACGGCAAGCGACTCCCCAGCGCATACATCACCATGGCGATACCCAGCGGCCAGCAGAGCGCCCACAGATTGCTCGCGCTCAGGCTGTAGAGAATCGACTCACGCATGCTGGGCCACAGCCATGGCAGCACAGCCGGGCAGCTGGCCAGTACAATCCACGCGGACAGTTTGCGGATACCTGGCGGCGCAGTGTCGGGCTCTGCATTACTGTGTGATGATAAGCGCCGGAACAGCACCAGTGCCTTGATCATGATCAAGGCACTGGTGATTGAACCAGCAATAATAAGATTGCGCCAGATCGCCAGCTCGTCAGTTGCCAGCGCGGATTTAAGCTCACTTTTCACCGCTGCGCCGGAGGTCAGCGGAAGGCCAGCGATTGACAGAGCAGTTGTCAGTAGAAGCACGGCCAGCAGAGCCTGTAACCACGCTGTCGGGATGCGGTGTTTGAAAAGGTCGGCTGCCAGAAACAGTGTGCCTTTGGCCAGGCCATGATGCACGCCGTATAGCATCAGGATGACGGCAATCTCTGAGCGCTGCCCGGGCAGGTGCCAGCTCAGGCCCACCAGAAACAGCAAAAAACCGATCTGGCTGATTGATGAAAACGCCAGTAACTGTTTGACATTGCTTCGCGTCAGACCCATCAGTGCGCCATAAAACGCACTGAATACTGCGACCGCCATGATCGGAATGGCCCATTGCTGCATGAGCGAAGTCGCTGGCAGAATTTTCCACAGGCCAAGAATGCCTGCTTTGATCATGACGCCGGACAGGACTGCACTGGCGGGCGCCGGCGCCGCCGGATGCGCCAACGGCAACCAGACATGCAGGGGCCAGAAGCCCGCCTTGAGGCCCAGGCCAATCAGCACAAGAGCTGCGGGCAGCGCGCTGATGTCGCTCCCCTGCCAGGCGGCGAACTGCACCGCACCGCCAAGCTGATAACTGATAATGATTAAACCTGATAACAGCGCCATCTCGCCCAGTACGGCGAGCTGAAGGTAGATTCGGCCGGCCCGGCGAGCAACCGGCGTTCTGTCGTGAATAACCAGGCCATAAGCGGCCAGACTCATCATGGAAAACCCGATGTAAAAACTCAGTGCATCCTGCGAAACGATCAGCAGCAGGTTGCCTGTCATCGATACAAGCCAGAGGGTCCAGAATACAGGACCCCGTATTGATCCCGCCGCATACACGGAGGTCAGGAGCCAAAGGGCCGCGGTAAACAACAGCCACGCAGCATCCAGCGGTCCCTGAATGCCAATCAGGGCGCCTGGCCAGAAACTGTCGAGTGGCATCGTCATGTTCACAGGGCAAACTCCTGGCTGATGATGAATTCCGTCCAGCCCAGCGGGCTGGCCAGGCTGCCCGCAAAAATGCCGGCAAGCAGGGACAGCAGCGCCGTGAACAGTGGTGGCAGCAGCATCATCCAGTGAGTCTCAAAGCGTGATTTCTTGAAGTTGTCCTCAGGCCACCCCGCTGTTGGCGGCTGAGCAAACCAGCCGCGATATATCAGCGGCATGAAATACATGGCGTTCAGAATTGATGAGCCAATCAAAACCGCCAGCATCGCATCATTGCCTGACTCGAGTGCCCCCAGCCCGAGATACCATTTGCTGAAGAAGCCGGCAATCGGTGGCACACCAATCATGCCAAGCGCACCGACTGTAAAGGCGCTCATGGTCAGAGGCATGCGTTTACCCAGACCATCCATCTCCTGAATTCTGTGAATGCCAAGAGTCTCCGCCATGTTGCCGGCACAGAAAAACAGCGTGATCTTCATCAGGCCCTGATGCACCAGATGAACTACTGCGCCGATAGCCGCTGTCGGCCCTGCCATCGCAACACCAAGCGTAATGTATGACACCTGGCTGACTGTAGAGAATGCCAGCCGGCGCTTGATGTCAGTCTGTCGCAGCGCCTGAATGGAGCCGTAAAGAATGGTGAATGCGGCAGCCAGCATCAACACCGGAGTCAGGCCCAGTGCAATGCCCGTTTCCACACCAAATACATCGTAGACCACGCGGATTATGCCAAACGCGCCAGCCTTTACAACTGCTACCGCGTGCAGCAATGCGCTGACTGGCGCCGGCGCTACCATGGCTCTGGGCAGCCAGCCATGCAGGGGGAACAGTGCAGCTTTAACTCCCAGTCCCACAATCATCAATGCGAATGCCGCCATCAACGCAAAGCGGTTTTCTTCTACCGCGCCGGAAACATAGCCGCCTGGTACAAAGTCACTGGTACCTGTTATTGAGTGCAGCAGTGCCACGCCCATCAGCAGCAAGGTGCCGCCAGACAGGGTATAGACCAGATAAAGCCGCCCGGCCTTGAGTGCCGCATCGGTGCCGCGATGAACAACCAGTGGAAACGTTGCCAGCGTCAGCAGTTCAAAGAACAGCAAAAACGTAATCAGATTGCCTGACAGTGCGATACCGACAGTAGCACTGACACATAGACTGAAGTATCCAAAGAATCGCGACTTGAGTTGCGATTTCTGCAGGTAGCCGATGGCATAGATAGTTGTAGCCAGCCACAATATTGACGAGAGCGTTACAAACTGCAGAGATAGTGCGTCGCCCTGCAGAACCAGGCTGGCGCCGGGCAGAAAGTCCACTTCGAATCGAAAGCGCAGTCCCTGGCTGACTCCGAGCAGCATCAATAGAACCAGGCAGAGCTTGATGACAATTCCGCCCAGGTTGAGGATGGTGCGCCGTCTGGCGGCGTTTTCTGGCGTGGCGAATATCAATAGCGCCGGGATCAGAGAGCTCAGTATGATCAGCACCGGCAGCAGGCTGGTCCAGCGCATCATTTGCAACAGGATCATACGCCACCTCCGGCCAGCAGTCCGATCAGTTGTTCACCCAAAAGTGCCATGCCCCACACAATAAGTGCTGGCAGCAGGGCCAGCCAGTGGCCCATCAAGTGCGGGCGCGTGTCTGGTGGGTTGATAGTTGCGCGATCAAACGCCAGGACCACAACGCGAAAAATATATGCCGCTGATACCAGCGTGCCCAGCAAGATGCCAAAGGCCCACGGCCAGTTCTGTGGCTGGCTGAGAATGGGTTCCAGCAGTACCCACTTCGCCAGAAAGCCGCCACTGGGAGGCAGTCCGATCAGACTGCCACCGGCAACCGCAAAGGCGAACATGGCTATCGGCACGGTCTGCGTGGCGCCACGCAGACCAGTCAGGCGGCGCGTGCCCAGCGTGCCCTGCATCTCGCCGGCCGCCATGAACAGGGAGGCCTTGGCAAGACCATGAGCGATTACAAACAACCACAGGGCAATATGCATCTGGGGAATTTGCCATGACATCAACAAACCCAGCGCCATCAGCGCGTAACCAAGCTGCGCCACGGTCGAATAGGCCACCAGAACCTTGATGTAGGGTGATCGCATCGCCGCCCAGCCACCGGCGACCAGTGCGATCATACCGGCCGTTGCAACCATGGGGCCGACCTCACGGGCAAGATCGGCGGGTGCCACTTCAGTCCAAACCAGCCACAGAATGAACAGCGGGCCTTTGACCACAACGGCAGATAACAGGGCACTGACCGCTGCGGGTGCGCCGGCATGCGCTGCCGGCAACCAGAGATGCAGTGGCCATAGTGCACCCTTTAGCATCAGGCCAGCAGTAATCAGGGCCAGCGCCAGACGTGTCCTGGCACTGTCGGCGCTCACGGAGGCTAGCTGCATGACATCCAGCGTGTGGTACTCACTGTACAGAAAAACCACACCCAGCAAATAAATCATTGAAGCTGCCAGTGAAAGCAACAGATAGTCAGCAGCAGCCTGATAGGCTTTCGGGCCGCTAAGCGCAACCATGGCAACAGCGGCCAGCCCAATCAACTCCAGTGTGATATACAGATTGAACAGATCTGCTGACAGCCACAGTGCCGCCAGCGCGGTGTGCAGAAATGCGCTCAGCACCCAGAAGTCGTCGCCGGAGGCAAAGCGGCTGAATCGGGCATACAGCCCTGCCAGCAAGTGAATCAATGCAGTAAAAGCCAGCAGCAGGGCGCTGAGTGGAGACAGGCGCAGCCGAATGGCGAGGCCATCTTCCCAACCGCCAAGATTGAGTGTCTGTGTCGCTCCACTGGCGGTCACTGTCTGCAGGGCGAGCAGGGCTGCTGCGAGGCTGAACGCGCTTCCCAGCAGCACGACCACGCTGGCCCGTCGAGGTGTCATTGCAGGGCCGGTCAGTACAATGAGCGCTGCCACCAGCGGGGTAACCAGACTTAGCAGGGCGTCATTCATCCTCTGCCTCCGTGCTGCCGCTCGTGGCTGCCTCCCGGGACTCGCGGGCAGCCAGAATCAGACGCAATGCAAAGGCGGTCGCGCTGATGGCAACAACCAGGCCTGTCACAACCAGTGCATGCAGAATGGGGTCAGGTGGGTCCTGTCGGCGCGCGAATGCGATCATCGTCAGGAAGGTACCTGATCCCATGATATTGATTGCAATCAGACGTCGAATAGGGTCCTTCAAAACCAGCAGACCATAAAGACCCAGCATCACCAGTGCTACAGCAACCAGCAGGTAAAGAATGATGCTGTTGGCTGCCAGTGAGCTCATGAGCAGAGATCCTTGCGTTCACCGGCAACCAGCAGGGTGAGAATGATGGCAATTGACAGGGTTGCCAGCGTCTCGATCATCAGAATCAGCGTGCCGGCATGGGCCTCCGGATAGTCCAGCCAGCCGGCACCCAGCGAATGCGTCAACACTGCAGTACACAGGAATAGCAATGTGCCGGCACAGACAGAGCCGCGAACCGCGAACGAAGACCAGTGCAGCGGTGGCAGCATGCCGGTGATCCTCAGCATCACACAGCCTGCTGCCAGCAGGGCACCTGCCTGGAATGCACCGCCCGGTCCGCTGGAGCCGCGCCAGAGTAGATAACCTCCCACGAGCAACAGCAAAGGCACCAGTGTTCGTGTCCAGGACACCAGTAATTGCCAGGTACGTGCCGGTTCAAGAGATTCCTTTTCGATCGGGAAGAGTTGTCTCAAGCCGGTAATGGCAAATAACAGAACCAGAAGTTCCAGAAATGTGTCCCAGGCGCGGAAGTTCAGGAGCACTGCGGTGACTTGATGACTGACGCCTGAATCAGACATGGCGGCTGCGACCGGAGAGTCGATATTATTGGCAGTGATGTCTGCGGGTGAGGGCAGAATTATTGAAACAGCAAAACCGCTGACAGCAACAACAATGAATGTCAGCGCACCCAGGTGACGACGATAGTCGAAACGACGTGCCGACGAGACGGGCAGCTTGCGCGCGGCACGCAGCAGCAGCACGCCGGTCAATCCTGCGCCAATGGCCGCTTCAGCCAGAGCCAGGTCTGGTGCGCCCAGGCGCGCCCAGACCAGGGCAACGATCATGCCGAAAGCCACAAACAATGCCATGGCATCGCGACGTGTGGAAGCGAACAGGGCGCTCCATGCCACAACCAGCAGCAGAACGCACAGCACCAGGTCGGGCAGCAGTTCAACTGTCATCTTTAGACTGCTCCTGTTCGAGTTTGTAGCGGGCGAGTAACTGGCCGTTGACGGCGGCTGATGCCATGGCAATCAGATAGATTAGAAAAATGTAACACGCTGTGTGCAGGGAGCCGGAGGCAATAGCCAGGCCCAATGCCAGGAAACCAAGGCCCAGCGTGTCGGTCTTGGTCACGGCGTGCAATCGGCAATAAAAGTCAGAGAAACGGAGCAGCCCGAGGGCCCCGGTGAGATAAAAACACATACCTGCTGCCATCAGCGTCCAGGACAGTATGTCGACCAGTGTGCCTGGCGTCATGGTACCTCCGGCTCTGAGGTCTTGCGAAGCAGCTGGACCAGCGCCGCCGTGATGACAGCAGCCAGCAGCGCCAGCACCAGGGCGACATCGCGCCAGGTGTCTGATTGCTGCCACTCCGCCAGAAGCAGCAGGACGGCGATGCCGGTGCTGCCCAGCATCTGCAGGCCCATCAGGCGTTCAGCAGTGCTGGTTGCCTGGCCCAGGCGCCACAGGCCGGCACTTCCGGCAATCAACAGCAGCGTGGTCATCAAGATCATGACGAGCCCCCCTCGGGAGTTCCAAGCAGTTTGCTCAAATGGCGTTCCAGAGTGGCCACTTCGCTTTTCCAGTCGAGTCGCTTATCAAGTACGTGTATGAGTAATTGATCTGATTCGATTCGGGCGCCGAGTGTGCCTGGCAGCAGCCCAATCAGCGCAGAGAGCCCAATGCGGGTGTTCAGGGCCGGGCAGGTAAACGGATAGTGGACCCAGGCGGCATGACTGCTTGCATCGCGCTGGAAACTGCGTTTTGCTACATCCATCCCGCCCAGAAGCTGGCGGCTGACAAAGTAGGCAATGAAGCTGGGTAGATACTGAAGGCGAAATGCGAGAGATGGGGGCTGCAGAATGTAACTCACACCGGCAGCCAGGCAGATGACGGGAATGCCTATGTACCAGCCCTGGCCTGAGCTCAGCAGTGTCCAGATCACGGTGTATACAAGTGCCCAGAGCAACACTCTGACGATTCGGAGTCCCTGCTGCTGCGAATTTTCAGAGCGTTTACCGCGGGTAGCCGCCATTGCTTCTCCCTAAATTAACGTCTACAGCCGAATGCCAGTCTAACGCAATCGGGTGCAGTCGTCAGGAAGTATCAGCTAGAATGACCCAATCACTTGCCAGGGGTTGTGAGGATTGTCAGACAAGCAGGCTAGTTTCAAGGCGCGATGGCTGGCGGAAGCAGTGCGACTTCTGCAGGGGGGCGCGTCCGACCGTCAGGCTGAGGCAGGAGCTCGTGAAGGCGCGACGACTGAGGCTGAACAGCGGGTGCTGCGCTGGGCGGCGATTATTGGTGCCCGACACCAGTTGCCGGAAATCCAGTCAGCATGGCGACGTCACTGTATCCTGATCCTGATGGCCATCAGCGTCCTGGCACTGGCTGGTGGTTTCACAACGGCGCTGGCCGTTCTGGGCGACGGCACGCAACCCGTCAATATCCCCTGGGCGCTGGGCGGTCTGCTGGGTCTGAATCTGCTGATGCTGCTGTTCTGGCTGCTGGGAATGCTGGCGCGCTCCGACGGTGCCCTGCTGGGGCGCCTGGTGTTCCAGTTGACACATTATCTGCCGGGTGAACACCACAAAGCCTTGACCCGGGCTTTTGCCACCCTGAACCAGCGTGCGGATCTGATGCGCTGGTGGCTGGGCCTGCTGAGTCACACGGTGTGGCTGTGCGCGATGCTGGGAGCGCTGCTTGGGCTGTTATGGACACTGGCTCTGCGCAGTTATGCGTTTACCTGGGAAACCACCATTCTGTCGGCCGACGTGTTCACAGCGCTGGTCCATGGGCTTTCGCTATTGCCGCAGACACTGGGTATCAGCATCCCCGATGCAGCAACACTGGTGGGTGCAGACCAATCACAGGCGGACGAGGTGCGACGTCAGTGGGCTGCCTGGTTGACGGCATCGGTTGCCCTTTACGGGTTGATGCCAAGGCTGGTGTTGATCCTGATCAGTTCGATCCGGTTGCTGGTTGGTCTCCGACAACTAAGGCTGCAAACCACGGCGCCAGAGTGGGCGCCACTGGTGCAGCGACTGTCGCCCGATCTGAATGAGCGGCATGTGACAGATCCCGCCCCGGAAGCCGGACAGACGGCACGAATCGTTCCGGTCTCCAACCCACGTCCGGGTACCAGCGTTCTGGTTGCCTACGAACTGACGGCCATCAAGCCCTGGCCACCGGCTGAATTGCCGGAGCACACCCATTGCCTGGAGGTGAACAGCCGAGGGCAGCGTCAGCAGAGCCTGAGTGCGCTGGCCGAGACGCGCCCTGGCACCCTGATGGTCATCTGCGATGCGCGACTGTCGCCGGACCGGGGTACCCTGCACTGGCTGGTGAATGCCGGCAGTCTGGCCGGGGTCACGCAAATTGTATTGCACAACAGTGAACAAAGCAGCGACGAGCGTCTGACAAGCTGGCACGATTCTTTGCGGGATATCGGCGTGGACAGGGCCCATATACATCACGCGATGACTGAAGCGCTTAACCAGCTGGGAGTTCATAATGGCTGATAGCCTGAAAATTTCGGTGGTAGGGCATACCAATACCGGCAAGACCTCGCTGTTGCGAACCTTGACGCGTGATGCGCGATTTGGTGAAGTTTCTGGGCGACCCGGCACTACGCGGCATGTTGAAGTGGCGCGCCTGAATGTTCAGGGTCAGACGCTTCTGGAACTCTACGATACCCCCGGTATTGAAGATGCGATCGATCTTCTGGACTTGCTGGACCAGCAGAGTGCGCAGGTCGAGCAACGTGTTGCTGCCAGGGAAGATGGTCCAACTCGCATTGAGCGTTTTCTGCAGTCGGCTCCCGCCGCCGAACGCTTTGAGCAGGAGGCCAAGGTGTTGCGACAGATGTTGCGCAGTCATGCCGCACTCTACGTGATCGATGCGCGTGATCCGGTCCTGTCCAAGCATCGCGATGAGCTCGAAATTCTTAATATGTGTGGTGTGCCCCTGTTGCCTCTGCTGAACTTTGTTGCCGGCCAGAAGACCAATGAGACCGAATGGCGTGAGATGCTGGCCGGGCTTGGACTGCATGCCATTGTACGGTTTGACACCGTAGCGCCTGCTCGAGACGGCGAGAAGACACTCTACACAAAACTGGCCAGTCTGCTCGATGCCCATGGTGCGACACTGCAAAGACTGATCCGCAGTCACGAGTCGGACGCCCAGCAACGCCACACAGCTGCGCTCGATCTGATTGCAACTCTGCTGGTAGAGACCGCGGCACTGAAACTGCGCATCAGTCGTGATGAGCAGTCACTGCAACGCGGGATTGAACGTCTCAACAAAACCGTGCGTGAGCACGAGCAGTCGTGTGTCGCACAGCTGTTGAGTCTGCATCGATTTTACCCTGACGACATTGACGCAGATGGCTTGCCTCTGGTCGACGGTCGCTGGGAACAGGATCTGTTTGACCCCTACACTCTACAGAACATGGGCATACAGCTTGGCAGTGGTGCAGCCGCGGGGGCAGCAGCAGGGCTGGGCATTGATCTGATGGTGGGCGGCATGACACTGGGGGCTGCGGCAGCCACGGGTGCGCTGCTGGGCGGCGGGTTTCAGACTCTGCGGCACTATGGCAGCGACCTGATGGCCCGCGTGACAGGTGAAAAAACCTTGCGCGTGGACGATAGTATTCTTAACGCACTGGCAACCCGGCAAGTAGACCTGCTGGCGGCCCTGGAGCGACGCGGACACGCCGCCCAGCAGAAGCTGGCGCTGGCGCGATTGAGCGACATGGGGGGGGGCGACCGGGAACCACTGTTCGTTCGCAATGAATTGCCCGAGAGTCTGCGTCGCGCGCGATCCCAGTCTGGCTGGGCCCGGGACAGTGACGCCGTCATGGGCAGTTCAGGAAAGCACCAGGCAGTTCAGCAGCTGTCGAAAAATCTTCAGGGCTTGCTGGCCAGCCGTTACAGTGACGAGCCAGATCAGCGTTGACGCACCAGCCGTGAAGGATCTTCGATCATTGCCGTCATCAATTGAGATTCCTGTTCTAGGGGGCGGAGTACAAAGCGGGTATACTCTCGCCCTAAACACAAAAACCATCAATACGCCCAGGCGAATCAGCACTATTCAGGGGAGATCACCATGAGACTAGAGTCTTTGGCACTGCATCACGGTTACGAATCCGAAGCGACCACAAAATCTGCAGCGGTACCCATTTACCAGACCACGTCCTACACCTTCGACAATACGCAGCATGGTGCCGACCTGTTCGATCTGAAAGTGCCCGGCAACATCTATTCCCGCATCATGAATCCGACCAATGACGTGCTGGAACAGCGTCTGGCGCAAATGGAAGGTGGTATCGGCGCACTGGCACTGGCATCCGGTATGGCGGCGATTACCTATGCAATTCAGTGTATTACGCGTGCGGGCGACAATATCGTCAGCACCAGCCAGCTGTACGGCGGTACTTACAATCTCTTTGCACACACATTGCCGAATCAGGGCATCGATGTTCGCATGGCGTCCTTCGACGACTACGAAAAGCTGGAAAGCCTGATTGATGACAAGACACGCGCTGTATTCTGCGAGTCGATTGGCAACCCGGCGGGCAATGTTGTGGATCTGCAGCGTCTGAGTGAGATTGCTCACCGTCACGGCGTACCCCTCATCGTCGACAATACCGTGGGGACACCTTACCTGTGCCGCGCCTTTGATCATGGCGCTGACATTATTGTGCACTCACTGACTAAGTACATTGGCGGTCACGGCACCACGGTAGGCGGCATCATTATCGACTCGGGCAAGTTCGACTGGGTCGCCAACAAAGCGCGTTTCCCGATGTTGAATGAGCCGGATCCGTCCTACCATGGTGTTGTTTATACCGAAGCGCTGGGACCGGCGGCATTCATCGGTCGCTGCCGTGTTGTGCCGCTGCGCAATACCGGTGCAGCACTTTCTCCGCATAGTTCCTTTCTGATTCTGCAGGGACTGGAGACGCTGGGGCTGCGTATCGAGAGACATTGCGACAACGCTCTGGCCGTTGCCCGTCATCTGCAAAAACATCCAAAAGTGGCCTGGGTCAACTACGCCGGGCTGGATGACAGTCCCTATCACGAAGTGTGTCAGAAGATATGCGGCGGGAAGGCGTCAGGTATTCTTAGTTTTGGTATTAAAGGCGGCCGTGAGGCAGGTGCCAGGTTTATTGACGCGCTGCAGATGATTCTGCGGCTGGTGAATATTGGTGATGCCAAGTCACTGGCCTGCCATCCGGCGACAACCACGCATCGCCAGTTGAACCCTGAAGAGCTGGCACGCGCCGGCGTCAGTGAAGATCTGGTCCGTTTGTCGGTGGGCATCGAGCACATCGACGACATTATCGCTGACATTGATCAGGCGCTGTCGAAGGTATGAGTTTCGTTGCGCAACAGCAAACGTACAGTCTGGCGGCTCGGGTCGGGGAAGCAGGTGGCCATGGACAAACCTGACATCGTCAACGATGGGATTGGCCACTGGGTCGCCGGTGCGGTCGGTGCGCTGGTCTATATCCTGATCGCCAGTGTTGGTCAGTCGCCGGTTGCCTGGTCGAGTGTCAGCTATTTTGTCTTCGGCTGGCCCATCTTGTGTGTGGGTATCTGGCTGATTACACGACAGTTTCCACAGCGCAGCTGGCGCTGGCCGCTCAGCATGATGCTGGGGCAGGTGTTTGCGTCCATCCTGTATGGCAATGGCGCAACGATCCCGATTGCGATGATCTACGTAACAGTGCTGTCACTGCCGCAGTTTGCGGTGGCGGCACTGGTCAGCTCACATCAGGCTGGCAGTCCGCGGTCTGGTGTTGAGTCAGATGTGCAGACCGGGCAGGACGCTACCGATGAGCAGCAAAAGCAGGATAAACAGCCATAACTCAGCCTGAATATCGACTGGGTATCGTTTTAGAGAGACTAAGCATGAAATTCACGGGCAGCCCGACCTTTACGCATCGGCAGCAGGATAAAATTGGCGTTCTTATTACCAATCTGGGAACGCCAGATGCACCGACGACCTCAGCGCTGAGGCGTTATCTGAAGCAGTTCCTGTGGGATCCGCGGGTGGTTGAATTTCCACGCCCGCTCTGGTGGCTGATTCTCAATGGTGTCATCCTGAATATCCGGCCATCCCGATCTGCCAAATCCTATAAAACCGTGTTCACTGAACAAGGTTCGCCGTTGCTGTTCCATACGCGCAATCAGGCGCAGGCGCTGGCCAAAAAGCTGAACGAGAATGGCCATGACAATCTGGTGGTGGATTTTGCCATGCGTTATGGCAACCCCTCCATCCCGTCTGTGTTGCAGAAGATGATGGACCAGGGCGTGCGCCAGCTTCTGGTGCTGCCACTGTATCCCCAATACTCAGCGTCCACTTCAGCATCCACCTTCGATGCCATCAGCCAGGACTTTGCCAAGCGGCGCTGGCTGCCTGATTTCCGCTTTGTCAGCCACTACCACGATTTTGACCCCTTTATTCAGGCGGCTGCGACGCGCATCCAGGAACACTGGGAGCAGCACGGTCGCGCGGACAAACTGCTGTTTTCCTACCATGGCGTGCCCAGGAAGTACCTGCTGAATGGCGACCCCTATCACTGTGAATGCCACAAGACTTCACGTTTGCTGGCGCAGGCCCTGGATCTGGGCGACGATGAGTGGCAAACCACATTCCAGAGCCGTTTTGGTCGCGAAGAATGGCTGAAGCCCTACACCGACGAAACATTGAAGTCCATGCCGGGACAGGGCATCAAGTCAGTACAGGTTTTCTGCCCCGGTTTTTCCGCTGACTGCCTGGAAACCATTGAAGAGATTGGTGAAGAAAACCGCGAATACTTCATGCACGCCGGTGGAGAGCGTTACGAGTATATCTCCGCGCTTAACGACAGGCCCGAGCACATCGATGCGCTGGCGACACTGGTGGAGAAAAATCTGACCGGCTGGTCAGTTGAGACGGTGGACGAGGAACGTCAGCGACTTGCGCAGGCGCACGGCGCCAAAGACTAGCAGCCTGGTGGGCAGAAAAGTTCTGCGTTTGGCATGGCGACTGCAAATTGCCGCCATGCCATTTGCAAGCAGATTACTGGGCGGAGGCGGACTCGGCTTCCAGCCACTCATTCAGGTCGATCACGTCCTGCGGCGTCAGTACACCGGCAGTGCGCTTCAACTGCAGTGTGTCGATCACATAGTTGTATCGTGCATCGGAGTAGTTGCGCAGTGCCACAAACAGATTCTGGCGCGCCAGTACGACGTCAACAATGTTTCGTGTACCCACTTCATAACCGGCTTCAATGGCGTTCAGTGCGGCTTCGGCTGACACGATGGCCTGCTGGCGCTGGGCGATCACCATGGCGTCGGTGTTGACGCGTCGAAACGCGTTGCGGATGTCCTGGGTGACCTGGCGACGGGCCAGATTGGCAGATTCCTGCTGGGCTACCAGGTCGTACTCAGCCTGCTCGCGGCGGGCGCTGGTAGCGAAACCTGAGAATAGTGGCACACTGACCGTCAGTGACAAACTGGAGCCTTCAATGGCACCGGCGGCACGCAGGCTGCCGTCTGCACCCCGGGTCGAGTTCGATTCCGAGTTCTGATAACCACCCTGCAGGCTGATGGTAGGCAGGTGATCCGAGCGGCGTGCCTTGGCAATCAGCGTCTGAGCATCAACACCGGCAAGTGCAGCCTGCAATTGCGGGTTGTTGTTCATTGCTTCGCGAACCCACTGCTCCATATCGCCTTCTGCTGGCGTGACAGGAAAGTCTTCTCTCAGGATATCGATGTTCGGATGCGGCTGCCCGGTAATGGCCTCGAGTGCTTCATAGCTGCTGGCCAGCGTGTCTTCGGCCAGAATGGTGTTGTTGCGCGCCAGGTCATAGGCGGCCTGTGCCTCGTAGACTTCGGTGATCGCGACCAGGCCGACTTCCTCACGCTGCTGAGTGCGTTCGAACTGACGCTGGGATGCCTCTTCTTCCTGGCGACGGGTATTCAGGTCATCGATTGCGCGCAGCACATTGAAGTACGCTGAGGCTACTCGGATGATCAGATCCTGTTCCTGGGCCTGAAAGTTGAACATGCGCGCCTGATCGGCTTCCTTTGCGCCCTGGTAGCTGTACCAGTTAGCCAGGTTCAGTACCGACTGGCTGACGTTGACGCCGTAGCGGGTGGTTTCCTGATCCAGATCGGTCAAACTGACAACACCCTCAGGGCCGGCGGCCTGGCGCTGCTCGGTGAAGGAGGCGCTTGCCTGCGGCAGCAGGCTGGCGCGGGCCTGAATGACTTGTTGCTGGCCGGAGCGCAGTTGCGCCTGGGCCTGTCTCAGGGTCGGGTCATTGCGCATGGCCAGCTCCAGTATGGTCACCAGATCGTCAGCCACGGCCATTTGCGAGGCAAATACCAACCCCGCCGCGATAACTGTTTTGCGGAAAAAACGTTGCATAGTCAGAAGTCCTATTACATTAATCACTGGCCGAGAGAACAACAGCCTAAAAAGCTGCCTGGAATCCAGCCATAGAGGGCCCGCAGAGCATTCGTCATTCTACACAGTATTACGAAACTATCCAATTAACAGATTGTGAAGAGATTGTGTCGGTTGTCATGACACTGCCAGCCACAGCGGTAACACTTTGCCTCGCTTTGAGGCATAATGAGCGGCTCAAAACCTTGCCTTCAAATTTTTAGACAGCAGGCCCTACAAGGCCTGAAAGCAGGATAGACCAATGAGTGCCAAGCCCGAACACTTTCTCGACAGGATTACCGAACTGGACGACAGAACCCGATATTCGTTCAGCGGATCGCATAAAGTGTATGTATCCGGCAGCCGACCTGACCTGCGTGTGCCCATGCGCGAGATCGTACTGGCGGACACCCAGACCGAAAAAGGTCGGGAGCCCAACGAACCGGTACGCGTATATGATACCTCCGGTGTTTATTCGGATCCGGATGTCCAGATTGATCTACGGGCCGGTTTGCCCGCTATCCGTGAGGCCTGGATTGAAGAGCGTGGGGATACCGAATTGCTGGCCGGCGTCAGTTCCGACTTTGGCCGCCAGCGCCAGGCAGATGTGCAGACCGCACACCTGCGTTTTGAGCACATGCGTCGTCCACGCCGCGCGAAGGCTGGCGCCAATGTGACGCAGCTGCATTATGCACGACAGGGCATCATAACGCCGGAAATGGAATACATCGCGATTCGCGAGAACATGAGCATTGCCCAGATGCGCGAGCAGCAGCTGGGTGGCGGTGATGTCAACGATCTGGGGTTCCAGCATCCGGGCCAGTCCTTTGGGGCATCCATCCCCAAGGAAATCACGCCCGAGTTTGTACGCGATGAAGTTGCCCGTGGCCGTGCCATCATACCGGCCAATATCAATCACCCGGAAATTGAGCCAATGATCATTGGCCGTAACTTCCTGGTGAAGGTCAATGCCAATATCGGCAACTCGGCTGTTACTTCTTCAATTGAAGAAGAGGTGGAGAAGCTGACCTGGGCTGCGCGCTGGGGTGCAGATACCGTCATGGATCTGTCGACAGGCAAGAACATTCACGAAACACGTGAGTGGATCATCCGTAACTCCATGGTGCCGATAGGTACTGTGCCTATTTACCAGGCGCTGGAAAAGGTAGGCGGCGTTGCCGAGGACCTGACCTGGGAGATTTTCCGCGATACGCTGATTGAGCAGGCCGAGCAGGGCGTGGACTATTTCACAATTCATGCCGGTGTTCTGCTGCGTTATGTGCCGCTGACTGCCAAGCGCGTCACCGGCATAGTCTCGCGCGGTGGTTCCATCATGGCCAAATGGTGTCTGGCGCATCACAAGGAAAATTTCCTGTATACGCATTTTGAAGACATCTGCGAAATCATGAAGGCCTACGATGTCTCCTTCTCGCTGGGCGATGGCCTGCGTCCGGGTTCGGTGGCTGATGCCAACGACGCGGCGCAGTTTGCCGAGCTGGAAACGCTTGGTGAGCTGACCAAGATCGCCTGGAAACACGACGTACAGTGCATGATCGAAGGTCCAGGACATGTGCCCATGCACATGATCAAGGAAAATATGGACAAGCAGCTGGCAGTATGCGACGAAGCGCCGTTTTACACGCTGGGGCCACTGACCACCGACATCGCGCCGGGCTATGATCACATCACATCGGGCATCGGTGCCGCCATGATCGGCTGGTTTGGCTGTGCCATGCTGTGTTACGTGACTCCCAAGGAACACCTGGGGCTGCCGGACAAGCAGGATGTGAAAGAAGGTCTGATGGCCTACAAGATTGCAGCTCATGCTGCCGATCTGGCCAAAGGGCATCCGGGCGCACAGCTGCGCGATAATGCGCTGTCCAAGGCACGTTTTGAATTCCGCTGGGAAGACCAGTTCAATCTGGGTCTGGATCCGGAAACGGCGCGGGCCTTCCATGATGAAACACTGCCCAAGGACTCCGGTAAGGTGGCGCATTTCTGCTCCATGTGTGGTCCCAAGTTCTGTTCCATGAAGATCAGCCAGGAAGTGCGTGACTACGCCGCAGCACAGGATGCTGAGGAGCAGGCTGCACTGGAAGGCATGCAGAAAATGGCAGAGGAATACAACAGTACAGGGCGCAAGCTCTACCACAAGGTTTAACAGGCATGACAGATATCAAAGCAGACGATCTCAACATCGAGTCCATTGACACATTGATGACCCCGCAGCAACTCAAGGAACAGATGCCACTGCAGGGAGCGGCGCTGGAATCCGTTCGCAAGGGTCGACAGACCATTTTCGACATTCTGGATCGAAAAGATCCGCGACTGTTTGTGGTGGTTGGTCCGTGCTCCATTCATGACCCGAAAGCAGCCATGGATTACGCCGAGCGTCTGAAGAAGCTGGCAGACGAGGTGCAGGACAGCCTGTATATCGTCATGCGCGTCTATTTTGAAAAGCCGCGTACTTCCGTCGGCTGGAAAGGCCTGATCAATGACCCGTTCATGGATGACACATTCCAGATTGAAGAAGGCCTGAAGATCGGTCGCAAACTGCTGCTGGATGTTGCCAACATGGGGCTGCCGGCATCGACCGAAGCGCTGGACCCGATCTCTCCGCAATACCTGCAGGACCTGATTGCCTGGTCGGCGATTGGTGCACGCACCACCGAATCACAGACTCACCGGGAAATGTCCAGTGGCCTGTCATCGGCAGTCGGCTTCAAAAACGGCACTGACGGTGGCCTGACTGTTGCCGTCAACGCCATGCAGTCAGTCAGCCACCCACACCGCTTCCTGGGCATCAACAAGGACGGTCAGGTGGCA
Organism: Gammaproteobacteria bacterium; assembly: GCA_002706685.1. Classification (GTDB taxonomy): domain Bacteria; phylum Pseudomonadota; class Gammaproteobacteria; order Pseudomonadales; family Pseudohongiellaceae; genus Pseudohongiella. The sequence continues at coordinate 236,412 of PALV01000011.1, forward strand.
GTGGTGCGCACCAAGGGCAACCCGTATGCACACGTAGTGCTGCGCGGTGGTTCTGCCGGCCCCAACTACGATTCGGTGCACGTGGCGAAGGCCGAGGAAGCACTGAAGAAGGGCGGTGTCAGCACCAATATCATGATCGACTGCAGCCACGCCAACTCCAACAAGGATCCGTCCATCCAGTCACTGGTGCTGAAAGATGTCACGCACCAGATTCTGGAAGGCAATGAGTCCATCATCGGTGTCATGCTGGAGAGCAACATCAACTTTGGCAACCAGAAGATCCCCAAAGATCTGAAGGAGCTGAAGTACGGTGTCTCCGTAACGGATGCCTGCATTGACTGGGCAGAAACTGAACGCAGCATCAAGGAAATGGCTGCCAAGCTGAAGGAAGTGCTGCCCGTCCGTGGAAAATAGCCGTGCTAAAAATTTAACATAGCACTTGTTAATGATTAGCAATTGGATTATCGTTGTTTAACTGAACAGTAAAAATAACAACGGATAATCCAATGGCTATGGACAGAACCATTGAACGGCGAGGCCGGCCCTGGTGGCAATGGCTTCTGTTATTGCTGGTCGCCGGTGCTGTTCTCTGGTTTGCCTACCGGACCATATCCGATGCGTCCATCCGTACTGCCAGTGTTCCTGCCGATCAACTTATCATCAGCCGCGCTCAGATTGGCACATTCGAAGATCTGATTTCTGTTCGCGGCACCGTTCAACCCCTGAACAGTGTGTTCCTTGATGCCGTCAATGGAGGTGTGGTCGAGCAGGTCTTTGTCGAAGAAGGCGCCTTTGTAGAAGCAGGGCAGCCTCTACTGCAACTCAGCAATACCTCCCTCCGCCTCAATGTTGCCAGCAACGACACGGCAATTACCGAACAACTCAATAACCTCAACAATATCGCCAACGGTTTTGAAACCACGCGGCTAAATACCGAACGCGAAATCATTAACCTGGAGTACCGAATCGTCACACTGGAGCGCCAGATGCGTCGCCAGCAGGAGCTGGTGAATGATCGCATGATTTCGCAGGAAGACTTTGACGCTATCGTGGATGAGCTTGAGTATCAGAACCGACTGCTGAGCAATACACGGGATCGCCAGGCCTTGGAGAACCGGATTCGCGAGAATCGCCAGTTGCAGATCGCGCAGCAGATCGAAAAACTGGAAGAGAACCTGGCCCTCGCCCAGAGCAGCTTTGAGAGCCTGCTGGTGCGAGCTCCCATTTCAGGACAATTAACGTCATTACTTGCCCAAATCGGCGAAAGTAAAACCAGTGGCGAACGTCTTGGCCAGATTGATGTTGTCGATCAGTACAAGGTTGCTGCCCAGGTTGATGAATTCTATATCTCTCGTGTGGCTCCGGGACAATCCGCAAGCTTTTTTCTTTCTGGTAACGACTATCAGGTGGTTGCGGACAGGGTTTATCCAGAAGTCAGCAATGGGGTTTTCACGATTGACTTGATTTTTGCTGGGGAAATGCCGGCGAATCTGCGTCGAGGACAGTCCCTGCAACTGGAACTCGTGCTGGGCAGTCCACAGGAAACCCTGCTGCTGCCGGTGGGGAGCTACGTGCAGGACACAGGTGGCAACTGGGTGTTTGTACTGGATGAATCCGGCAACAGTGCCTATCGACGCGAGATTGTCGCGGGCCGCCGTAATAACCGTTTTATCGAAGTACGCGAAGGACTGAGCGCAGGAGACCGGGTCATTACCTCGGGGTATGGCGCCATGGCTAACACAGAGAGGGTTCTGTTAACTCAATAAGGCGAGTGCCACACCAGGGAACGCAACGATGATTAAACTCGACAAGATCTGCAAGGTACACCGAACCGAAGACATTGAAACAGCAGCATTGGATGATATCAATCTGTCCGTTCAAAAAGGCGAGTTTCTGTCCATTATGGGTCCTTCCGGGTGCGGCAAATCCACACTGCTGAATGTGCTGGGTTTGCTCGATACACCCAGTTCCGGCCACTACTTTTTTGATGGTGAAGACCTGGCAGGGTACAGTGAGTCGCAGCGCGCCAGCGTTCGCAAAGCCAATATCGGCGTAATCTTTCAGAGCTTCAATCTGATTGACGAGCTCACGGTTGCCCAGAATGTCGACCTGGCGCTTCTCTATCAGAAAGTGCCCGCGAATGAGCGGAAAACAAAAGTCGAAGCGGTGCTCAAACGCGTTGCGATCGACCACCGCAGCAAACATTACCCCCAGCAACTATCCGGTGGTCAGCAGCAACGTGTTGCCATCGCCCGGGCAATTGTCACCAACCCCAAAGTATTGCTGGCCGACGAACCTACCGGCAACCTCGATACCAGAAACGGTGATGATGTGATGGCACTGCTCAAGGAGCTCAATCAGGATGGTGCCACCGTCATCATGGTAACCCACTCTGAGCATTACGCAGCGTATGGATCGCGGGTTATTCGCCTGCTCGATGGCCAGGTCGTCGACGCCAATGCCAAAGCCGATGCAGACGCCGTTCTGTAACCAGCGCTTCACGATTTTCCACTGGGGGAATTCACCGTGTTCCAGAACTATCTGATCGTTGCCTTTCGCAATCTCCGCAAACAGCCAGGCTTCACAGCCATCAAAGTGCTCAGCCTGAGCCTGGGACTGATCTGCAGCATTCTCGTCCTGATGCATGTTCAGTACACCAGCAGTTATGACAAACATTTCAGCAACTGGCAGAACATTTATCGTGTTGTTTCCAGCTTGACCACTTCTGCCGGTAACCAGAGGCTTGTTTCAGGCTGGATAGCGGAGGGGATCTACAGTCCACTACTTCAGGATTATGGTCAAATCGAAAAGGCCGCCAAAATCAGCAATACCAGTGGGCTGTTCGCTTATCGCGATGTGTCAGCGACCAACGAATACTTGTGGGTTGACCCTGAATTTCTGGAAATATTTTCTTTCGATTTTATACAGGGTACGTCGGAGACGGCGCTGACAGACCCCAATACCATTGTATTGACTCAGAGCACCGCCCGGAAATATTTTGGCTCAGAAGATCCGATGGGGAAAGTACTCACGCTGGACGGGCTGGTGGATCTGCGCGTCACCGGTGTGATCAGCGACCTGCCGCCCAATACGCATATTGATATACAGGTAATGATTGGCAGTCCAACCGGGCGCCAGATGATTGGTGAAACATTCATGAACAGCCCGGCCTGGGCGGGTTATAACGGTACCATGTTGTATGTGGTGATACCTGACCCAGCATCTGTGGAATCCATGCGCAATGACCTGGCGAATTTTATTGAAAGAAATGTGCCAGACGTGCAGCGTGACTTCGTGATGCGTCTGGATACGGCGCTGGATCTAGAGCCCCTTGCTGACATTCACTTGTCACCAAGGCAGGGCTTTGCAGTAGCAGATTACAGCAGAACCCTGGTGTTGGGTGGATTGATAACGTTTGCCGTATTGATTCTGCTGAGCTCCTGCATCAACTTTGGCAACCTGTCATTGGCGCAAATGCAGCAGCGAGGCAAGGAAATTGGCGTTCGTAAAACGTTGGGCGCTACCCGCAAAGATCTGCTGACGCAATTCCTGGTTGAGTCCTTGCTGCTTACCGTGTTGGCATTCATTGTCGCTTTGCCAATTATCTTTTTTGCGATAGGACCTTATACCGCACTGACTGACACCGCGTTCACATTTGGCGATATGTTTCTTTCATCGCAGATTCTGCTAATCATGCTGTTTGTTTTGCTGGTCGGCCTGTTGTCAGGGCTTGTTCCCGCATGGCGTATGTCGCGCCTGGCACCGGTTGCTTCGATAGGCAGTAAGCGTGATGGTGGCAAGGCTGATCGGCTGTGGAGATCAGCGCTGACAATAACCCAGTTCAGCTTTGCCATTGTGCTCGCCATTCTTGCTCTCGGGATCAGTCAACAGGTCCGTCATCTTAATGAAATTGATATCGGGTTTAATCGCGACAATCTGGTGGTGCTGGATACCATGTACAATCCGAGAAATCCGGATCAATTTAATTACGATGCGCTGGTTGATGAGCTGAGACAGCATCCGGGCATCATTACTATTGGCAAGTCCCAAAGCTCACCGCCGAGCAATGGAGGCTACAATCCCTGGCGACGTTCTGATCAGCCTGTGGAGGTTGCCCAGGCCGTCAGTCACATTGGTGTCGATGAGCACTACCTGGACGCTATGCAGATTGAGTTGTTGGCAGGGCGAAATTTTTCACTCGATTTTCCTGCTGATTTCATGCCGAATGGTCAGCCTGATACCACGCAGACCTACGGCATCCTGATCACGCCGGAAACAGTGACTAAATTTGAACTGGGCAGTCCTGAGCGCGCGATCAACCAAGTGCTGAATCTTGGCGCACTGAACTTCCGAATTATTGGTGTAGTCAATGACTTCCGGCTGTCTGGCGGGGTGGAGGATTTTATGCGTTCCACCGGCATACTGCGCGCCACGCTTCAGCCGATGCGTTCACTGTTGATCAGAATTGATCCGTCACAACAGGCCAGCGCGCTGAATCACATTGATACGGTGTGGGCCAGACACCGGTCTGATGCCCCGATTGATAGAGAGTTTTACGAGCAGACGTTTAGCCAACAGATCCTGGACCAGACAACTGGCATCAATCGTGCCGCGCAGTTTGCGGCCGTCATTACCATCATGATTGCTGTCATGGGGTTGTATGCGCTCGCGTACTACGCCACCGAGCGTCGAGCCAAGGAGATTGGTGTTCGCAAGGTGCTGGGCGCAACAGCGCGCTCTATTGTGCAGCTGCTGGCTGTGGATTTTATTAAGCCAGTGCTGGTTGCCTGTCTGCTGGCCTGTGGTCTAGCCTATTTTGCGACTGCTTATTATTTCAGCCAGTTTTCGACGCCTGCCAGTATGTCTCCCCTTGTGTATCTTCTGGTTATTGTAGGAGTGGTTGTACTGGCCTTGTTGACGGTGTCATTGCAGTGCGTGCGGACCGCGCGCGCAGACCCGGTCAGGTCACTTCGTTCGGAGTAAATGGCGGCGATGTGCTTTTCGCCATCGCCTACCCCCTTGAAATCTAAAGATATAGCCCGTACCCTGAAAGTGAACTTGATGATTCATGAATAGAATCAGCCATGGACGATGACCGTGGCGAGGAGACTAAATATGAAAACGTCAATTCACCATAAGTCAGGCATGACAGCTATTCTGGCAGCTGCGGCAGCGTTTATCGCCGCTTCTTTCGCAGGGCAGTCTTACGCACAGGGCATGACAGACTCCTATCTGGAGTGGCAGGCCCGCATGCAGGCTGGTCCCGACGAATATCTGTTTTTCGAGGACGACCGCAAGCAGGTTGTTTCCTACTCACAAGAGCGCATTGTGCGAGTCTGCACAGGTGAAAGCTCGATTGTGACACCGCTCAGCATTGAGTACGACGACAAAGAAACACTGGTCATGCCGGGCGACTGTATCCGGGTAGAGGCCATGGAAGTGTATCTTGAGCCTGAGGACACACTTGAACCCAATACCTTTCTGCGGGTACAGGTTGATACTTTGAGCTGATCAACTGGCCAGCGCATGCAGCCTGAGCCTGAAGGCTCAGGCTGTCTGTTCCCGGGAAAGCGCCTTACATAGGCGCTTTTCTTTTTGTGCCCGTCAACCTTTATGAAATTGACCAGGAGCCAGGAAATGGAATCGAAGCAGGAACGCAAGCAACGCCGTCGTCGAGGTAATGTTGCCCTGGCGATTGGCCTGGGTCTCAGTGCAGGTGCAGGATTTGGACTGGTTCTAAACAGCCTGCCCTACGCCGTCCTCGCGGGGATCATTCTGGGCGGTGGTCTCTGGTTTGCCGGAGTTGGTGCGCGCAAGGAAGTTCACGAGCATCACAAATCATGAACATAACTTGCCTGGGCACAGACTTATAGCGTGGCCAAAAAAAAGCAGGCCACCAGGGCCTGCTGAATATTCACGATGGCGGGGCAATCAGCAGCCCCACACTTGCCACTACCCACACTAACGACTACATATTGCTTACTATTCCCAGTGCGACCTGCTCGGTTCGCTCGGCACGACCCTGCGCGACCCAGTCCTCAACCCAGGGGTTGCGTAAAAGTGTGTCTGCATAACGTTGTGCTGGCGCGCTTAGTACCGCGCCATAAGCGCGAAAAGTGACAGCGACGGGGGCGTACATACAGTCTGCAATCGAGAATCTGCCGAACAGATACTCGTCGCCGGCGCCGTATTTCCGGCGACAGCAGCTCCAGATGGCGTCGATACGTGCGATTTCATTGGCGATGTTTTCAGATACGTTGAGGTCTACGCTGGCCTGACAGTTCATTGGCCAGTCGTGCTTCAGAGCCGGGAATTCCGCGTGTACCTCCGCGCAGACCGAGCGCGCAGTAGCGCGCTTGCGCGGGCTCGCTGGCCAGCCGCGGCCGTCCAGAAAAGTCTCGTTGATATATTCACAGATGGCCAGTGATTCCCAGACAGTGGTTTCCTGGTGGATCAGCGCGGGTACTTTCAGCGAGGGCGACAGTGGACCAAGTTTTTCCGCGGTATTGCGCTGATACAGGGCAACGTTTACTTCCTCGAAAGGTATCTGGAAGTTTTTCAGCAGCAACCATGGGCGCATGGACCATGAAGAAAAGTTCTTGTTGCCGATCACCAGTTTGATGCCACTCTTGGTGAAAGGTGTTGTGCTCTGGGGTGAATCCATCTGATCAGACTCCTGCGTGTCAGTCGGCTTGGCTACGTCAGCACATTGGTGGCAATGGCCCCCGCGTGATGTGCTTTCCTTACCTGTACAGCCTGTCGATATTTTTGTTATGTCACCGATTAGACCGCAGGTTTATTGCAGCGTCAGGCATAAACCCGGGCTTTGTCCTGACTAATTGTGGCAAAATACTGACAAGCACAGATGGCCACCAACTGACGGATTAAATGCCTCGTCTAATGCGTTATAGTCGGCGCAGCAGTCAGGCTGCTCGTGCACGTGTATTGAAGGTGATCTATGGCAAGACGTATCGCGATCGTTGAAGATGAAGCCGCCATTCGGGAGAACTATGCCGACGTTCTGCGCAAGCAGGGCTATGAGGTGCAGACTTTCCCAAACCGCCGCGAGGCAATGAAGGCTTTTGACCTGCGTTTGCCCAATCTGGCAATCATCGATATCGGCCTGGAGAATGAAATCGACGGCGGTTTTACGCTTTGCCAGTCGCTGCGCTCGATGTCGGAAACCCTGCCCATCATTTTCCTGACCGCAAGGGACAATGACTTTGATACCGTCAGCGGCCTGCGTATGGGTGCGGATGATTACCTGACCAAGGATATCAGTCTGCCGCACCTGTCGGCGCGAATTGCCGCGCTGTTCCGCCGCCAGGATGCCCTCAACCAGCCGACCTCTCCGGAAAACCTGCTGCAGCGCGACAAGCTGCTGCTGGATATTGGCCGCCTCACGGTGCAGTGGGCCGGCATCTCAGTGCCACTGACAGTGACTGAGTTCTGGATGGTGCACGCTTTGGTAAAATTTCCCGGTCACGTCAAAAGTCGCCAGGTATTGATGCAGGAGTCCAAGATTTTTGTGGATGGCAGCACCATCACCTCCCATGTCAAACGCATACGCAAGAAGTTCCTGCAGGTTGATCCTGACTTCGACTGTATCGAAACGGTGTACGGCATGGGGTATCGCTGGAATATCCCGGCGAGTTCGGCCAGCGCCGAATAATGCCCCGTCGCATTTTTACTTCGGATCACTGATATGGCCCGGGCTCTGAAAACACCGTTTGGTATCCGCTTCAAGCTGGTTTTCCTGTCCAGCTTTCTGCTGGTCATACCCTGGCTGGGCTACCAGTATATTCTGGAGATGGAAGACTATTTGCGTCGTGGCCAGGAGCAGGTTGTGCTTGGTACAGCAAGAGCGCTGGCAACCGCACTGAATGAACGGCCTGAACTGTTTGATGAAGGTACCTTCAGCCCCACGCTTCGCCGCAGCGATAACCTCTATGTCTATCCAATCTATTATCCATTGAGCCTGGACGACGAATCACTGGTCGACTGGCGTGACTACCAGCGTTACGAGCTGCCCTACGGACGCGCCAATACGATTGCCACTCAATTGAACCCGCAAAGCGAGTTCTCGCGCTATTACCACAATGACGAGTCGCTCAATTTTCGCCTGCTGGTCGGCGAGCACAACCGTTATCTATATGCCTACTTGAAGGTGGTCGACAACCAGCTGGTGTATCGCTCGCCGGACAGCCTCAGTATTCATCGCAGCGACTTCCTGCAGATCTCGCTGGTGTCGCCGGAAAATGAATTGCATCGCTATGTCATTTCGCCGCGAGGTCCGGAATTCATTTATGCCTACGAGATTGGCAATGACCTGCGGGACATAGGGGCGCTGACACACGAGGAAAGGATCAGCGGTCAGTGGTATGAAACTGAAGACGGTTATGTAGTCGAGCTGCGTTTACCCTTGACGATGCTCGGCCAGCGGCTCGGGTTTGCCATCTATGACGTTGATGACCCGGAGACCCGCAATGTCACGGCAGTCGTGGCCACCTCCGATGTGAACCAGCGAAGTGAGGTCGGCAATCTGCTGCGACCGACACCGGAGATCGACAAGATCGTGGAAGGCATGGGGCATACCAACTCGCGCATACAGGTTGTCGATCGTGGCAGCCGGGTCCTGTTGAGTGTCGGGGATATCCAGTCAGCCACGGGGCTGACGCTGGCTGCAGAAGAAACCGAGAGGGACCGCAACCGTTATTGGGCGTGGATGGAAGATAATGTTCTGCATCCGCTTTATTATCAGATTCTGACCAAACCTTCGAATGACTTTATTGACGACCTGTATGTCGGCAGCACGCTGGAGGGGGCGCATCTGAGTGCGGCGCTGGACGGAGAGTCGATGACGCAGTTCCGTACCATTGATCCCAGTCAGACCCGCATTCTGGAGGCCGCCTATCCGATCTTTGCCGACGGCGAGGTGATGGGGGCAGTGGTGGTTGACCAGAACATGAACGGCTTGCGCACATTCCGTAATCAGGCGCTGGAAACACTGTTCAATACCATCCTGGGCGTGATGCTGCTGGTGGCCTTTGGGCTGTTCTTTTTTGCCTCACGCATTTCGGCCCGCATCCGGGCACTGCGCAACCAGGCGGAAAACATTATTGATGACCATGGCCGCTTGAAGAACACCATCGTGGCCAGTCGCAACTCTGACGAGATTGGTGACCTGTCGCGCAGCTTCTATAACATGGTGGAGCGCCTTGGGCAGTACACCAACTATCTGGAAAACATGTCCTCACGCCTGTCGCATGAACTGCGCACACCCGTGACCGTGGTGCGCTCCTCACTCGAAAACCTGGGCATGACCGTTCACGATCGTGAGTCCGCGGTTTACATTCAGCGCGCTGAAGATGGCATCAATCGTCTGAACCTGATCCTGACCAATATGAGCGAGGCCACGCGCCTTGAGCAGATGCTGCAGACCTCGGAAAAAGAGCGCATCGACCTGGCGAAAGTGGTGGCAGGCTGTGTGGAGGGTTACCGGCTTGCATACCCGGACGCGGTGATTGAGGATGATCTGCAGGGGCCAGTCATCGTAAGTGGTGTACCTGAGTATATTGCCCAGCTGATGGACAAACTGATTGCCAATGCAGTGGAATTTACCTACTACCGCAAACCAATCACCGTGTTCTGTAGAGCCATCAAGGGGCGTGCAGTGCTGCGCGTGACCAACTACGGCCCCTACCTGCCCGAGGAAATGAAGGGGCGTCTGTTTGACTCAATGATCTCGGTGCGGCCGCAGGAAAAGCAGCGCGAACCACACCTCGGCATGGGGCTTCATATCGCGCGACTGATCACCGAGTTCCACCAGGGGCATATCCGCGCCGAGAACATTCAGGAATTTGAAGGAGTCGCGATTACGCTGATTATTCCTTTGTTGCAGGAGTAGTGGCGTCAGTGGCAATTGTTGCACTGGCGCGTTCGCTGCGCTCCGCAGGCACGTAGTAGTCAGGTGCGTTCTCTTTTACGACCGGTGAAAACTCCGCCCAGGCATGACAGGTGTTAAGTACAAACGGTTTGCCAGCGGAGCGACGACTGTCCGAGTCGGCCAGCTTGCGCCGGTGATTCTGTAGCGGCCGGATAGTCTGAATGGCAACAGTCGCCATCGGAAACAGCAGTTCAGTCAGATGTGTGCAGCCCTGAATGCCGCCGACTTTCTGTCGGACTGCCTGGCGCCAGCCGGGCCCCATGGTCAACCCTTTTAACGCTTTGTAGGCCGGCGTGATATCGGGACACATTGCAAACGGACTGTGATCCGTCGAAGCCTCGACGTCCTGCACAACAAACTGGTCATCAATGGTCACGCGTAACCACATACCGTGAATGGGCACGCCTGGCTCAATATTGCCGCGCCAGTTATTGGAGAAAGCATAGGACTTGGTGTCTGTCAGGTGTGCTTCTATGTCAAACATTCCATCGTCGCGTTCGTAGCCTGCAAAATCGATTTTTCGGGTATGAATGTGCTGGCGCTGCGCCGGTGTCGGCAATGGCATAACTGGTCCTCCGCTTCAGGCGCAGGATTATAACGTAAAAGCGGGTGCTCGTTTTATTTAATAATATTCGAAGGTAATCAGTGCGTTGCGCGACTCACCCTGCTCGTCGCGTAAGTTGCTGATGCCGTTGAAGACGCGCAGCCGCTGGCTCTGCGGGTCATAGCCAATTGCGATCGGGTCGACAAACCAGCTGACCACACGCAGAAAACCTGCCGGACGGATAAGGAAGCAATGCACCTCGCCCTCTGGTTGTGCGCAGTCTTCTGTATCCGTGCGGCTGATGCCAATGCGAACCTTGTCGAGACGTGCAGGGACCAGAAAGTCAGCGGTCACTCTGTCGCCCTGGACCAGCGCGTCCCAGTTCTGTCGGATAAAAACATCAAAGCCTGCGTCGATAATGAGGTTGTCGTCGCTACTGATACGCACCTGTTCAGCCTGCTCGGCGTCGTGACCGCGATAATTAAGCTCCACAGTCAGCTCGTCGCCGGATGCAATTCGACTGATCTGGATCCGGGCGTTATTGCGCAGGTCCTGCTGGTTCAGCTCGGGGCTGGCCAGTGGCTCCTGGTAACTGAGCTGCTTTTCTGCAAACAGTTCGCCATCCGGGTAACGGTATTCCACACGAGTTGTCAGCTCTCGCTCCGCATTGGAAAAATGAAACTCGTAGTACTGAATCTCACTGCCATCAGGCGTTCGCGCCGTTCCCACTGCCCAGACGTCATCCGGGATGGTGATTTCCCCGGTGTTATTGCTGAACGCGGCAGAGGAAATGCCGCAAATAAGAAGACCCAAAAACAGCCCGGTCGCTTTTCTCATGATTCGACTCCCGCAGGACGCATGGCTTGAGTGTATAAATGAATCACCAGTGGGAATATCAGTGCCCATGAAAGGCCGATAATCAACAGGCCCAGCCAGTCCGGCTGCATCAGGGCAACCCCCGCCATCTTCGCGCCACCAAAATAGGAAAGCGGTGCGAACAGTCCGCCGCCCAGCGCTGAAAGCACCATGCGATGGTGAAACAGACGCATCGGGTAACCAACCGTGGTGGCGAATAACACCCAAAGGCAGGTCAGCCAGGCGGGCGGCAGCGTGCCGCCGGTCGCCAGCACGCCTGTCTGTACAAACAGCCAGTCGCAGGCAAAACCTATTGCCAGCACTTTGCCGATATACTGAAGCTCAGCGCGGGCGTTGTTTACCAGGGTCAGGTGCAGCGCCACCACAGCGACGGTAGTCAGTACGGCAACCAGCGAACCAAACCAGACACACACCAGCCAGGCGATCTGGAAGACGACCGCGTTGAGCACAATATGTTGACGTTCGCTGAGACCGCCTGCCATTAGCGAATGAGGTGCTGCCATGATTCGCCTCAGGCTCGGCCTTGACCCGAGGTGCCTGCCTGAACGCGGGCATGCAGGGGCGCCAGTCGATACTCAGGTTTTGCCATGAGAATCTGCGCTGTATGGATGACCCGCTCCATGAAGCCGCCCTGGCAATAGGCCAGATAGTAGTCCCACATGCGTATGAAGGCTTCATCAAAGCCCTGGGCACGCACACTGTCGAGCTTGCTGAGGAAGGCGCGACGCCAGTGATCGAGTGTCATTGCATAGTCTCGAGTGATGTCCTCCAGCCCGACAATCTGCAGATCGGTATGCTCAGCCACCTGGCCGGCAATGACCGCATTACACGGCAAACACCCGCCCGGGAAGATGTAGCGCTGAATGAAGTCGACCTGCTGCAGTGATTTTTCGTAGCGCTGATCGGAAATCGTAATTGCCTGAATCAGCATCAGACCATCGGGTTTCAGCAACGAGGCACATTTTTCGAAGTAGGTGGCGAAATACTGGTGACCGACTGCCTCGATCATTTCGATGGAAACCAGCTTGTCATACTTACCCTGAAGGTCCCGGTAATCACTCATCAGCAACTCGATCCGGTCTTCCAGTCCTTCCTCTGCAATGCGCTGGCGGGTGTACTCATATTGCTGCTGTGAGATGGTGGTAGTGGTCACACGGCAGCCATAATGTTTGGCGGCGTGGATGGCCATACCGCCCCAGCCGGTGCCAATTTCAACCAGATGGTCGCTGGGCTTGAGTTGCAGTCTTTCACAGATATGCGTCAGCTTGGCTGTTGATGCCTCATGCAGCGTCTGAGTCTGGTCACGAAAAATAGCCGCTGAGTACATCATCGTGGGATCAAGAAACAGCGAAAAGAAGTCATTGCTCAGGTCATAGTGGGCAGCAATGTTCTTGCGCGAGCCGCTGACTGTATTGCGATTGGCTTTGTGTGCAAACCAGTTGAGCAAGCGTGCACCCATTGATTTGCCGCGATCCATCCCCTGTAGAAAACTGAGGTTCAGCACCATGATGCGAACCAGCGCGACCAGGTCTGGCGTATGCCAGTGCTGCTGCATGTAGGACTCCGCTCCGCCGATGCTGCCATTCCATGCCACCGCGCTGTAGAACTCAGGATCTGTCACAACCACATTGGCATGGACTGGGCTGGTGCTGCTGTCACCGAAGTGAAACTGTTCTGTCCCCTCGGTGATGGTCAGCATGCCTCGCGAAAGCCCCTTGAGCCGTCGAAACAGCAGGTTGCGCGCCAGTTGCTGGCTTCGGGTGCCCTGAACCGGTTGAGTCGTGCTGCTGGCGACGGCGCCGGTGTTGACCAGTCCTGCCTGATAGTTGCCGGGTGATTTCATGGTTTGATCTAGCTCCTCATCATCATCCGCTTGGGATGGGGGACAAACGGTATGCGTTTCAGATATATCCGCAAAGCCTGCCAGTAAATGGCGGCGGCGACCTGCACGGTCATTAACGGATACGACAGCAGGGTACGAAGCAGATTGCCGGTCGTGACAGGTCGTGAGGTAAGAGAGAGGCTGGCGTTAAACGCCTGTTCGCCATCACGCCAGTTCTGCAGGTTGATATTCAGGCGATCGGCGGGAGTTGTGGCCCGCCAGTGATACTTCATCTCCATTGGCATGAAGGGCGAAACGTGCATCTGCTTGTCGAAGGTATGCAGGGTGTCGCGCTCTGGATCGCAGGGAATCACGTAGCTGGTAGTCTCACGCCAGGGCGTGTTGGTTACTTCGGCGACTATGTGTTGCAGATTGTTATCCTGGTCAAACACGTAGTAGCAACTGATCGGGTTAATCAGGTATCCAAAGTAACGAAGATTGGTCAACAGTCGGACTGGCCCGGTCGGTCGCTGCCCAGTCTCCTGTTCTACCCGATCATAGACCGCCTGTTTGAGCGGGACGTTGGCAGGGCCCAGATAGTCCGAGCGCCGAAACCAGGCCGGTGCGGGTCGTTTGTGCGACCAGATCCAGCGCCTGCCGAATACCTCGTCAAGTTCATCGAGGTCGAGATACATCATGAAGACCGGATAGGAGAAGTGGTGGCGTTTTGGCTGCAGGCGACGATGACGGACCCGGCCACTGTAGATCGCGCTGTGCATCGGCACTAGCCTCCGATCCGCCTGTTAACCAGTCGCAATACGGATCCAAGCAGGGGAATGTGCTGATACACGGCTGATCCCATGTCGAAAAAATCTTCCTGATAGTAGATGCGGTCCGTATAACGTATCAGAGTGATGCCTCTTGACTCAAGCACCTGATTTGGCTTGATTTTTTTGTGTCTAAAACGCATCTTCCAGACCAGGGTGGCGCTGTTGTCGCTTATTTGCTCATCTTCGCAGATCATCTGCACGCTGTGTGCCTGAGATAAGAGGCCGCGCAGCTGATTCTTGACCGCCAGCCTTCCGTACAGAGAACGGACCGGGTCGTGGAATTCGATGTCCTGAGTGTATATCCGATCCAGCCCATCCAGCCTGGACAAGGAGGGTTCGCGATAGAATTCCTTGAAGTCGCGCAGTAATGCGGCGCGCAAATTCTCCGTAACGGAACTCATGTTCGTGGCCATAATTGTATATCTCACCTGTTGCGCGTAAGCTTGCCTGAAGGGCAGCCCACAATTGAACGAATGTGGAAATGCCATAGCGTCTGCGCGGATAAACCCTGCCTTCCTGGATGTCAGAAGTCAGACGGCGTTTGTGCTAGTGAGTGTTACGAGCCCTGCCGACTTGCGGATCAATCCGGCAGGTCTGGGCAGTGACCGCAATCGTCAATCAGAACCAAAAATTGTACCGGCTTGGTGATCCAGTGTTGAATCCGGTCCGTAATTCACCTCAAACGCATGGACACTATGTGGATAAAAACGACGATATGGAAAATGCAGCCAGTGCAGTAGTGAATCGCCGCAGTGAGCCAGATCCCTGGGCGGAGCTGGTTCGATTAGTCGCGCACAAGCGTGACAGATCGGCATTCCAGCGGCTTTACCAACATTACACACCCATGATCAGAGCCTTTCTGCTGAAAAGCATGGGCGCTTCCGCTGACCGTACGGAGGCGGAGGAGATCACACAGGAAGTGCTGATCAAGGTCTGGAACAAAGCGGCTTCATTTAATCCGTCCAAGGCCAGTGTGAATACGTGGATATTCACCATTGCACGGAACACGCGAATTGACTTTATCCGTCGCAATGAGCGAAACGACAGAAAGATTGATGTTGAAGATATCTGGCATGACGCCGAGTCACCGGAACCACTGGTGGATCTGCAACAGCGTCGGGCTGAGCAAGTGATCAAACAGGCCATGCAGACTTTACCTGATGAGCAGCTGCAGGTGCTGTACAAAGCGTTTATGGAAGGCAAGTCGCAC
Source organism: Gammaproteobacteria bacterium (assembly GCA_002706685.1). Lineage (GTDB taxonomy): Bacteria > Pseudomonadota > Gammaproteobacteria > Pseudomonadales > Pseudohongiellaceae > Pseudohongiella. The sequence goes on from PALV01000011.1 coordinate 251,640, forward strand.
AATGAAGTGGCAGAGGAAATGGGTTTGCCGCTGGGTACCGTCAAGTCTCGTATCCGGCTGGCATTAAGCAAGATGCAAATTTTAATTGACCGCTGATCTGATTGATCTTAGAAATATTGCAGCGGTAGACAAAGCTTACGCGAACAACAGGTATCAACATGGTTACATTTCATCCAGATTCAAGATTTCTGACCGATTATGCGGCGGGTACACTGCCGACATCGGAGGCGATTTGCGTCGCAGCGCATCTGGAATTCTGTGCCAAATGCAGGGCGCACGCCCAGCAGCTGAGTGATCTCGGCGCGCAGATCATGGCAGCCATGGAGCCAGCAGTGGATGCGGATTCCTCGTCGCAGGATGATGACTTCATGCGTCTTATGAACACAATTGATGCGCGAGCTGCCGATGCCGGCAAGAAAGCGGACATAAGCGTGCCGGAATCTGCCAGGACCGTGCAGGCGGACAATCACAGTGCAGCAATGTCAGGCATGCCACGAATTCTCCAGAAATTGACCCAGGCACCACTTGAGTCAATGCGCTGGGTGCAGCTGGGCAAGTATCTGCGGGTGGCCCCTGTCGGGCTGGGCAGTGCTGGTCGTGACATTGCGCTTTACGATATCAAAGCCGGCGGTCAAATGCCCGAGCATGAGCACCACGGCGAAGAAATCACAGTACTGCTGAAAGGCAGCTTCTCGGATGCAGAAGGTCAGTACGTGCGTGGCGATTTTGTGGTACGCAATGCCGGCGAGAAGCATCAGCCAACAGCGACCATGGACACAGACTGTCTGTGTCTGGTGAGTCTGGAACAACCGATTCGTCCAACATCCATCTGGTACCGACTGTTGGATCCTCTGGTCAACATGCGCCTGTCCAGCGTCAGTAACTGACAGGCGTACGCATCCTCGTCACCTTGCGGGCTCACTGCTGGCAAGGTGGCAGACGACCTCCCTCTGCGGCATAATGGCCACCTTTTGAAAGCCTGCTTTTTCGATTGAGGGCATCTGCCGTTCATGACCTACAAAACTGTTTTCAGCCGCTCTGATGTAGAAATTGTTGCGCGCGAAACGGCGTTTCAGGGATTTTTCTCTGTGCAGCGCCTGACGCTGCGTCATCGCCTGTACAAGGGCGGCTGGAGCGAGTCCTTTACGCGAGAGCTTTTTTGTCGTGGCAGGGCGGCTGGTGTCCTGTTGCACGATCCGAAGCGCGACCAGTTGGTGCTGGTGGAACAGTTCAGGGTCGGACAGATTGATGAGGCCGATCGGGCGCCGTGGGCGCTGGAGCTGGTTGCCGGCATGCTTGATGCGAACGAAAGCATCGAACAGATGGCCATGCGAGAGGTTCAGGAAGAAACCGGTCTGACCATCAACAATCTGCGCTTTATCTGTGATTATTACAACAGCCCTGGCGGCAGCGATGAGCGTATCAGTGTTTTTTATGCCCAGGTAGACGCTGCGAATGCCGGCGGTGTCTTTGGGCTAGACGAAGAGCATGAAGACATCAAAGTGGTTGTACTGTCTGTATCTGAAGCGATAGAGCTGCTGTCGCAAGGCGTGATCGACAATGCCATGGCGATCATCGCCCTGCAATGGCTGCAGCTGCATCACAGCTCCCTGCTGAGTGGTGGCAATGAGGTTTCAGGTAGTGAGTAACAGCTTCTATCCCTCTTTGGCGGATCCTGAATTTCGACCGCGATATCGCGTTGATCTGGCCGCGTACATGCGTACCTGTGATCGCAATTTTAGACGTTTACTAACGCTGATGCCTGATCTAGAATCGAGTAAAGAGGGTCGCGTGTGGAAGCACCGTCTGGGCGACGATTTGAACGTGATGTTCACCCTGACAGAGTCCTTTCCCTACACGGCAACCCTGCAAGTGGCGCTGGCTAATGGACGGTCGGCCTGGCCTGCGAGACTCAGTATGCCAGTCATCGATGTAAGGCTTTACTTCGATGCCAGAACCGCCGAGCCAGTGAGTTATCAGGGACGACGGCGCATACCGGCACGCAGCGCAGTACCGAATGCGGATATGTATCATCAGGATGAAAAGAGGCAGATTAATGAATTTCTTGCGCAATGGTTGCAGCTGTGTCTTGCCTCTGATGCCGATGCGCGTCCGTCCAGTCTCCTTTCCATTGACTGACCTGGTTTTGTGATCTCGCTTATGCGAATACTGCAGATCACAGATACACACTTGTTTGGCAATTCAGAGCAGGCCCTGCTCGGAATGAATACTTCGGCCAGTTTTGAACGCATCATTTCAGATATAGCCAATGAGTCATTGTCGGCAGACCTCATCGTAGCCACCGGCGATATCGCTCAGGACGCATCGGAGCAGGCCTACCTGCATTTCGACGCCGCCGTTCGCAAACTGTCTTGTCCTTACTACTGGATACCCGGCAATCATGATGATCGGGAGGTCATGACCTCTCTTGCGCTTGCCGACAACCCCTTCGTCGGCGATACAACACTGGGTAACTGGCAATTGATCATGCTCGATACCAGCGTGCGGGGCAGTGTGCACGGTCTCTTGCCGGAGTCGGAATTGCAGCGTCTGGCACAGTTGCTGGATTCGGTCGAGCAAAACGAATCACTGCAGCACAGTGTCATTTTTTTGCACCACAATCCTATTCAGGGCAACGCCGGGTGGATGAGCGATATTGGCCTGCACAACGCCGATGAGTTTCGTGAGCTATTGGCCCGCTATTCATCGGTCAGGGCCGTTGTTTACGGTCATATCCATCAAGAGCTGGACGCGGTCTACGACGGCATTCGCTATATCTGCACTCCATCGACCTGTATCCAGTTCAAACCTGGTGTGGAGGATTTTGCACTCGACAGAAAAACTCCAGCCTACCGATGGTTGGAACTGCAGGACAATGGTGAAATCAATACCTGGGTGCACCGTCTGGAAAACTTCAAGATTCAGATCGACGAGCGAGCCGCCGGTTACTGAATCCAAAACAAAAATACAGTCTCGAACGCAGAGAACGAGTAGTCTATGAGTAGTAGTTATAACGCAGATGCCATTGAAGTACTGACTGGTCTGGATCCGGTCAGGAAACGACCCGGCATGTACACTGACACCACCCGACCCAATCACCTGGTCCAGGAAGTACTGGACAACAGCGTCGATGAGGCGCTTGCGGGTCATGCCAAAACCATCACCTTGACCCTGCACAAAGACGGTTCTATTGAAGTCGAGGACGATGGTCGCGGCATGCCTGTCGACATTCACCCGGAGGAGAAGGTGTCGGGCGTGGAACTGATCCTCACACGCCTGCACGCAGGTGGCAAGTTCTCCGACAAGAACTACAATTTTTCCGGTGGTCTGCACGGCGTGGGTGTGTCGGTAGTCAACGCACTGTCGCATTATGTTGAGGTCACTGTGCGCCGCAATGGTGGTGTCTACCAGATGCGTTTTGCGAATGGTGACAAAGACACGGAGCTGAAAGAGATTGGCACGGTTGGCAAGCGCAATACAGGCACGACTTTGCGCTTTCTGCCCGATGAGAAATATTTTGATTCGCCTCGCGTTTCCATTCCGCGACTGAAACACGTACTGCGAGCCAAAGCGGTACTTTGCTCCGGATTACGCGTTATCTTTATTGACGACACTGTCAGTGAAGACAAAGCACAAAGTGAGGAGTGGTGTTTCCAGGAAGGTCTTACCGACTATATCCTGCAGGGAACGGGTGATTATCTGACCCTGCCTGTTGAGCCATTTACTGGCGACATGAAAGGCAATGATGAGGCCGTTGAATGGGCCGTGCTGTGGCAGCCCGAGGGCGGAGAACTGCTGCAGGAAAGTTACGTCAACCTGATTCCAACCGCGCAGGGTGGTACTCATGTCAACGGTCTGCGCACTGGCCTGCTTGATGCGATGCGCGAATTTTGCGAATTCCGCAACCTGCTGCCTCGCGGGGTCAAACTGACGCCTGATGATATCTGGGATCGCTGCAGCTACGTGCTGTCGATCAAAATGAAAGACCCGCAGTTCTCCGGTCAGACCAAAGAGCGTCTTTCATCGCGTCAATGCGCAGTGTTTGTCGCCGGAGTCGTCAAAGATGCTTTCAGTCTTTGGCTGAACCAGCATACCGATGATGCGCTGGCGCTCGCCGAACTCTGTATCAACAATGCGCAAAGCAGAATGAAGGCAAGCAAGAAAGTAGCGCGCAAAAAAGTGACATCTGGTCCCGCGCTGCCAGGAAAACTGGCAGACTGTGCGACCCAGGATGTGATGGCGGGTGAGTTGTTTCTCGTGGAAGGTGACTCCGCGGGTGGTTCAGCCAAGCAGGCGCGTGATCGCGAAACCCAGGCCATCATGCCATTGCGCGGTAAAATCCTGAACACCTGGGAGGTTGATTCCAATGAGATTCTGGCTTCCCAGGAAGTGCACGACATTGCCGTCGCACTGGGGGTGGATCCGGGCTCAAACGATTTGACTGGTTTGCGGTATGGCAAGGTCTGTATCCTGGCTGACGCCGACTCTGATGGTCTGCACATTGCAACCCTGTTGTGTGCTTTGTTCGTGCGACACTTCAAGCCGCTGGTGGCGGCCGGACGTGTCTTTGTGGCGATGCCGCCGCTTTACCGTATCGACGTAGGCAAGGATGTTCACTACGCACTGGACGAAGATGAAAAAAACGGCATTCTCGACCGAATCGCCGCCGAGAAAAAATCTGCTCGCCCCAATGTGCAGCGATTCAAAGGTCTTGGTGAAATGAATCCACTGCAGTTGCGAGAGACAACCATGAGTCCGGATACGCGGCGACTGGTTCAACTGGTTGTGCCGGAAGACGACCGCCGCGCCGGCTACAGCGAGACTGAAGAAGCACTGGACATGATGCTCGCCAAGAAGCGTGCAGCGGACCGCAAAAGCTGGCTGGAGGAATACGGCAACCTGGCGGAGGTGGTCTGAATTTACTAAGGGAGGCGCAAGATGGAAGTCTTTACATTTATCGTTCTGATCGTTCTTATTACGCAGTTTTTTGAGTATCGCAAAAGTATGGCCAAGCTTAATGCGAAGATGTCAGAAGTTAATGAAAGTGCCGTTCAGAAGGAGCTCGATGCGGTCAAACAGCGTCTTGTAGTGCTCGAAAGAATAGTGACCGACAAGGGGTATGAGCTGCGCGAGGAGCTCGGCCGCATAAAAGGTGAATGAGTGCGAGAAATAAAAATACTGGCGGCAACTCTGGCAATGGTTTGTTGCTCAGCTGACTTGTACGCCCAGCAAAACAACGGTATTCCTGGCCGCATTGATCGCATGTCCATGGAGGATCGCATCAACAGCGGGCTGGTATTTCACACGCATCAGTCAGAACCTGTTGAGCCTTTCCGTATTCTCGGCAACGTCTATTACGTGGGTGCGCTTAACCTTGCGTCCTATCTTGTCGCCACTCCTGAAGGCCACATACTGATCGATACCGGTGTGCATGATATGCCTGTGCAGATACGTGAAAGTATCGACAAACTGGGGTTCAGGGTCGAAGACATAGAAATTATTCTCTCCAGCCACGCGCATTTCGATCACATTCAGGGCCACGCCATCATGAAGCGAATGACAGGCGCGCAGGTCATGGCCTCTGATGCGGATGCCGACGCACTGGAAGCGGGGCAGGATCTTTCTCCGCTTGCTTTCGAGGGCTGGGAGCCGGTGATGGTCGATCGGCGCCTGCAGGATGGTGAGTCGATTACGCTTGGCGGTGTAACACTGACGCCTACGCTAGCGCCAGGTCACACACCAGGCTGCACAGTCTGGAGTCTGGATGTAGAGGACATGGGGCAGACCTACACTGTTGGTTACTTTGGCTGCAATGGTCCGAATGCCGGTGTTCAGCTGATCAATAACCCGCGCTTTCCGACCCTGGTGGAAGACTCACTGACAGGCTTCGACAATATGGCGCAACTGGATCTGGATATATATCTGACCGGGCATCCAGAGCAACCCTTCGAAGGCATCGAGCATGCGATGCGTGTTCAGGTGCGTCCACATCCACTGCTTAATCAACAACCCTGGACTGAGTTTATTGCTGAACGGCGAGCAGAATTCCTGAGTCGTGTGGAGGCGGAAAGACAGCAGCTGCGATTACAGTAAATATAATCTTGAAAGTATGACTGATACTAAATCCATGCCACTGCAATTCCTGGTTTTTTCATTCAATCGGGGCGACTTCCTGAAGAATTGCGTGGACAGCATTATCCGCTGTGTGCCGAATTCTCACGTTACCATCTGGGATGACAATAGCGATGATGCTCTCACTCTGTCGATATTGGATGGCCTGGCAAAGACCTGCGATATCAGGCAACCGGCGAAATACGAATCGGGTGAGGGAAAATTGCATGGCGGATTGTATAAAAATATGCAATCGGCGATCGAAACTGTTTCCGGAAACCCCCTGATCTGTACAATTCAGGATGATATGCAGGTCGTGCGACCACTTCTTACAGATGAAGTGCTGCAGTGGCATGCGCTATACGAAAAAAATAAATTTAATGTTCTGCTACACCCCGGGTTTATAAAACGACTTAAAGAAAGAATTACTTTTGTTCCCAAGCTGAACGGATATCACATTAATCGACAAAATCGCAGTGCGGGCGCACATTACTCTGATATATTTCTGACGCGTAAGGATGTGCTTCTGCGAGCAAACTGGCATTTCTCGAGCAACGAGGCGGTCAATGAACAACAGGCCCGAGAGAAATTATCCCAAATGGTATACATGAAAAATCCATTTGTAGCCTGGCTGCCTGGCGTCCCGGCGTGGCGAGGCCGCAAGCGTACCTGGGCGATGCGAGCCGCAGAGCGCAAAGGCAATTGTGGGTTCTATCCCTTCGAAATAATGGACGAAGCTACAGCCAGGCAGTTCTGTGAAAGGCCCGCTAAAGATATCCCTCTGGCCGAAAGCTATCTAACGCTGTCAGACAGCTCATTGCCAAAACCCTGGTTCTACTCTCCCTTGCAACGCCGCGTGATCCTGAGAAAGCTCAATAAAATCGAACTTCGATTAACCCGCTCATCATGAGGCCCAATATGCAAAAGTCATTAGTCGTTTTTGGCGCGACAAGTTTTGTCGGGCAGATTCTCTGCCGCTATCTGCATGAACTTAACCACGATGGTTCGCTTAAGTGGCTGATGGCGGCGCGCTCGGAAGAACGTCTAAAGGCAGTGCAAAAATCACTGGACGGTCCTCATACGCCAGATTTCCTTATCGCCGATGCCAATGATGAGGCCAGTCTTCGAGTGCTGTGTGATCAGGCAAGTGTGATTATTTCCACCGTTGGTCCTTACGCACTCTACGGTGAGCCGCTGGTCAAAGCCTGCGCAGAGACGGGTACCGACTACTGCGATCTGACCGGTGAAACGCAGTGGATCCGGCGCATGATCGAACGCCATGAAGAGGCGGCAAAAAAGAGCGGTGCGCGTATCGTGCATTGCTGTGGTTTTGACTCGATTCCTTCCGATCTGGGTGTGCTGTATACCCAGCATCAGTCGCAACAACAATTCGGCGAGCCATGTCAGCACATTAAAATGAGGGTCAGAAAATTCAAGGGGGGATTCTCTGGCGGAACCGTTGCCAGCATGATGAATGTCGCTAAAGAGGCCGCGGCAGATCCGGCACTGCGTCGTGAGATGCAGGATCCTTATTCAATCTGTCCGCCTGATAAAAAACCAACAGTCAGGCAAAACAGGATCGCCGCTGTCCGTGAGGAAGAAATCGATAGCTGGATTGCGCCTTTTGTCATGGAGGGCATCAACACCCGCGTTGTGCATCGCTCACATGCGCTGCTGGGTCATCCATGGGGAATGGACTTTCTTTATGATGAAGCCGTCATGACGGGTGACGACAGCAAAGGCAAAGCACGGGCCAAACGCACGGCGCGTGGCCAGTCATTGATGATGCTGGGTTTTGCTCTGGCACCAGGCCGCTGGCTGATGAGCCGCTTCCTGCCAAAACCGGGAGAAGGGCCCAGCCCGGAGATGCAACGCACCGGTTTCTTCGATCTGGTGTTTGTGGGCCACACTCGCAGCGGTGAAACCGTTCGCACTTATCTTTATGGAGAGCGTGATCCAGGGTATGGCGCCACAGCGCGTATGCTGGGACAGGCGGCTATCTGCCTGTCACAGGACATAGACCGTAGCGAGGTGGCGGGTGGGTTTTGGACGCCAGCCTCTGCGATGGGATCCAGATTAATCGAGCGGCTTGAGCGGTATGCGGGTCTTCGTTTTAGTACTGAAACAAAGACCCCGCCGAAGCGGGGTCTTTAGTGTTACAGAATAACGCCTGGCTGACTTAACCGACGTCTTCGGCTACGCCTATAACGGTGATGGTGACAGTATTGGTTGTACTGGCGCTGGCACCATCCACATCGTACTGGTACGTCAGATCAACAGTTTCGCCCTCATCCAGGAAGTCGACGCTACCCTGATCGAATGACAGGATGCCGTTGCTGTCAACATTGGCAGTAACTGCAGGGCCGCCGACCTGAATAAGGTCACTCACGCTCAGAATGCCGCCGTCGGGGTCAGTTGCTCCAGACAGCAGATCGAAGCGGAATGTGCCTCCACCCATTTCTTCAAGCGTATAACCCAGGAAGTCGTCACGCTGCTGCGCAGCCAACTGTGCCAGATCAAAGCCCCAGGTTGCGGCAACAAAAGTACCCGGGTCGTTTATCGAGGCGATATCGTTGCTGTAGTTATAGACGCTCCAGTTGGGAATCTCCATCAACATCGTGCTTGTTGAGCCTGAGGCATTGAATGCCGACAGCATCGTCCCGCCGTAGGTGCCACCAGGGTACGAATTCAATGTGTAACTGCCATCGGGTCCCACTGCAGAGTTAAGGTTGGCACTGATCGTTGGCATGTTGCTTTGATAGTTTGAAATACCCAGGTACTGACTGGCGAAGCTTGAAATATTGGGCTCGCTATAGACACTGTGCCCGCCCGCGTACAGAAGCTTGCCACCCTGTTGCAGGTAGCTGGTCAACGTACTCACATTCTGGCTGGTAAGGTTGGTGTTCGCTCTGTCCCCGACAGACCAGATAACAAGATCATAATTATTCAAGTCTTGAGAGGGGTTGTTATTGACCCCGATCGTAGTCTGGTCGTAGTCATATCCATTAGCGTCGAGAGAAGAAAACCACAAAGACTTCCAGCTTCTGTCGTTGGAGTCATCGACGAAAAGAATGCTTGAAATCTCCCCGTCAATCTTTTTCTCACTCACTGTAACGCTCAGTGGTGCAATGGTAGGAGCCGACGGGTTTTCTGCCCCAGTAACCGTAATGCTCAGCGTTGCCGTATCTGAATTGCCCAGGTTGTCGGTGACGGTATATTCAATCACCTCAGTATAAGTGTCACCTTCAGGCAGGGTAGTGAACTGACCTTGATCATCGTAAAAATAGCTGCCATCCCGATCCACTTTGAGAATGGCGCCAGACGCCAGCGTCAAAGTAATCGAGTTGCCCACAATGGCGCTGCCGTTAACATTGCTGACTTCGAATGTAGCTGCGGTGCCAAGGTCATCATTGCTCAGTACATTTCCGGAAACCGTCGCAGATTGGGCAACACCATAGGTGCCGATGGTGAACGCGTTCCAATTTTCATCGGCCTGGCTTTCCCAGGTCAGGGAGTCCAGTGCGTTGTTGATGGCCAGCACACCATGGAACTCTGTTTGACCGGATACTCCGGTGACAGTCGAGTCGGTGCTGATGCCGTAACGACCTGGCTCCGGGTTGGTTTTGACCCAGGCATCGGTCCATCCGAAATAACCAGAGTCTGAGCTGCTGTCGGCACTGGAGACCACTTCGAAGTCCTGGTCGAAGATATATCCATTTCTGTTCATGCTGACGATGGCAAAGAACAGGTTTTCGACCGGTTCGGAGAATGTCAGCGTGCGAGGAGAGTCCGCATGATTCAGTCGGATTATGTCGTTGTTGGTAGGTCCGTTAGCAACCTCAGCAGAAGTGTATACTCCAACGCCTTCGGTGCTGATAATCACGCCCCCGTTCTTGGTGACATAATAGTCTTCACTGCCGGCATCGTTAAACTGGACACCTGGCACAGAACCCCAGGGCTCGGCAGCCTGACCTTGATACGTGACACCAATAGTCCGGTCACTTAGTGTGATGGTTCCCTGCACCAGATAAGTGGGGTTTCTACCACCGACCTGAGAGATAAGCGTCGCGCTGGTCCAGTCAACCCAGTAAACCGTGTTGTCAGTATTGGTTGTTGCTGCACTGGCAGTCAGCGCATTGCTGTCGTCTTCAGCGGTTGGGCCATCAGGGGTGCCGGTGATGTTGACGGTCACGGTGCTGGTTGTACCGTCAACACTGCTTACAGTAAAGATATCAGTGACCAGCTCGCCTTCTTCCAGGTCGTTTAGTGCACCATCGGAGGCGAAGCTCCAGTTACCATTGGCATCGATACTGAAACTGCCATAGGTGCCAGCAGTATTTGTTTGGGCATTGAAGAATGCCTCGCCATTATCGACGTCAGTTATCGACAAGGTGCCAGACGCAGTGAGCTGAGAATCTGTCTCGGTCAGGTCGACCACTGCGTTACCCAGCTCGGCAACATCATTGGCGCCTTCAATTGTGATGCCCACGGTCTGGGTGTCCGTGCCACCCTTGCCATCGCTGACAGTCACTACAAATTCCTGCTCCGCCGTTTCACCCTCGGCAAGCGATTTGAGGCTCTCCTGTTCTTCTCCACTGAGCTCATAGGTCCAGGCGATGTTGCCACCAGTACCATTGCCGGTTGTATCAGTTGTCACTGACGCCGTCAGAGTACCGACCGTGCCGCTGTTGGCAGCATTGGTGCTAACGCTGTGAACGTCAGTGAGGTCGATGTCTTCAAAATTAAGCGTGCCATTGGCATTCAGCGTGCTGTTACCAACATGCTGATAGATACCAGTGGAGTTTTTGTAGCTCAATTCCAATGATGCTTCGCCACCACCCTCATAGAAATACAGTTCAAGCGGATAGATGCCGGGCTCAAGATACTTGGTGCCTTCGAAGGCTGTTTCCGCGAAGTAACCTGAATTGCTGATGATGTAGTCATTGTTAACTGACAAAAACACACCATCATCGTTGAACGTGCGGAAGGTGTATGTGTCGGCCTCTGTGATCAGGATCTGCGTCGTTAATCTGGCGAAGAAATTGTTGTTGATGCCACCCGTTGTGCTTTCACCCGTGGCTTGCGCCGCTGGCCACGGGGTGCTGCCGGGTATCTCTCCGGCAAAACCACCTGGGTCATCCGTGTAGTCTACGACACTGGTGTATACAGTGTAGTCGGGTGAATTATTGGCTGCGTAGGTCTGCAGATTCGACAGTTTGTCGGAGTTGTAACCGACCCATTGCTCAACCTTGAATGGCGCCTGAATCGGGTTCATGGTTACCGTGGCGCTGCTGTCACCGCCGGTAATCTCAGGCGCATCATTGACGCCTGTGACGGTCACAGTGACTGTATTGGTGGCAATGGCGCCGTGTGCGTCTGTTGCCTGAACCTGAAGATCTACAGTGGTGGTTTCACCCTGCGCAAGAGACTGGAAGTCACCGTCCGGGTTAAAGCTGAGTACCGAGCCATTAATTTCAGTACTGCCACCGGCAGGCGTATTGAGAACCACGTAGTCCAGCGTGCTGCCGTCGTCATCACTGTCGATATCATTGCCGAGTGCGGCCAGGTCCAGCGTAACAGCAGAGCCATCCTCTGTAGCGGCGATAGCTGAGGCTGCCAGCGTAGGCGCATCATTCGCGCCCGTGACCGTTACAGTGACGGTGTTGCTTGTGCTGGCACCCCGGGAATCGGTTGCCTGTACCTGCAAATCGAAGCTGGTAGCCTGATCTTTGGCGAGATTCTGGAAGTCTGTACCGGGGTCAAAGCTCAGTACGCCGTTTGCGTCGATGGAAGCCGAGCCGCCGGGCGCTGAGCTGAGCAGGCTGTAGGTAAGGGAGCTGCCAGTGTCTTCGCTATCTACGTCATCACCCAGTGTGGTCAGGTCCAGCGAAGCGGTATTGCCATCTTCCTGCGCAGCAAGTGTAGCTGCCGCAAGCGTCGGCGCATCATTAGTGCCGGTGACGGTGATAGTGACATCGTTGCTGGCGCTGGCACCGTGGGCATCAGTAGCTGTTACACCAATGACAACCTGATGCGTTTCACCCTCGTTCAGATCCTGGAAGTCGCTGCCAGGTGCAAAGCTCAGGCTGGTACCAGTGATACTGGCGCTGCCTTCTGACGGAGCCCCGCTGATGCTGTAGCTGAGATTGCTGCCGTGATTGTCGCTGTCGACATCAGCGCCCAGCGCAGCCAGGTCAACAGAGATGGCGTTGCCATCTTCGGTCGCTGCGCCCGTGCCGGCTGCCAGCGTCGGATCATCATTGGTGCCGGTCACATCAATCGTCAATGTTGCCGGCGCGGATACTGCGCCTTTATTGTCGGTGGCGGTATAGGTCAGCGAAATGGTGGTGAGTTCACCTTTGGCCAGGCCCTGAAAGTCGCTGCCCGGATCAAATGTGAACGTGCCATCGCCATTGTTGGTCAGCGATCCGGCAGATGGACCGCCGATAATGTTGTACTGCAAGGTGCTGCCGCTGTCGTCACTATCGACGTCGTCACCAACGAATGCGCCAGTGACCGTGTTACCGTCTTCAACGGCTGCCACTGAAACTGCCTCAACAGTTGGAGCATCGTTTTTGCCGGTGACGGTGATGGTGACATTATTGACCGCGCTGGCGCCATGTGTGTCGGTTGCGGTTACTTCAACGATGACGTCACGAGTCTCGCCTTCGGCCAGGTTCTGGAAGTCGTCACCCGGTGAAAATGTCAGGCTGGTGCCGCTGATGCTAGCGCTCCCTTCGGCTGGCTGGCCGGTAACCGAATAGGTCAGGCTGCTGCCGCTGTCGTCGCTGTCGACGTCATCGCCCAGCGGCGCAAGGTCGATACTTACGACGTTGCCGTCTTCATTGGCTGCACCCGCGCCGGCGCCGAGCGTCGGCGCATCATTGACGCCGGTCACGGTGATAGACAGTGATGCCGGATCAGAGACTGCGCCATGGCGGTCGGTTGCGGTATAACTCAGGGTGATGGTAGTGGGCTGACCCTGGGCAAGACTCTGGAAATCGCTGCCTGGGTTGAATGTAAAGGTGCCGTCGCCATTATTGGTCAGCGTGCCGGCATTTGGCCCGCCAACAATGGTGTATGTCAGGTCATTGATGTCATTGTCCGAATCGACGTCGTCGCCCTGGAAAGTGCCGGAAACAGCCGATCCGTCTTCAATTGCTGAGATAGCTACAGCTTCAACGGTTGGTGTGTCATTGACGCCGGTCACTGTCACCGAGGCTTTCGCCCAGCTGAGCGTGCCATTGGCCATGCGAATGGCGTAAATAAAACTGTCTGTCAGCGTGTCACCCAGTGCCAGTTCAGTCAGGTCCGCTGCGGCCTGACCACTGATGCTGGCGGCATCGTAGGCGATTTTGCCGTCAGTTGTAATCCAGATGTCGGCTCCAAACTGACTGGTGTTTTCAGCCAGGCCACTGACACCAGCTTCATCCTGGGTCAACAGATCACCTGCTTCATATCCTTCCATGGCGCCGCTGTCATTGACGCCGTCGTCGACCGACCAGAGCCACTTGGCATTGCCCGCCAGATCGTTATCCATGACATCAAGGAAATAAACCGAGTCCTGATAATCAATCCGCCCGGACCCGGTTCCGAATAAATCGTCCTTTGCCTGGGGCGTGTTTCTGAAGGATTGTTCTGTGCCCCCGCCCGTGTTCTTGGAGTTTCCTTTGCCATTGCCACTGGCGCTAGCCTGTTGTTCCGCACTATTGTTGTCGTTAGCGCTCTGCTCGGGCTGGTCTTTGCTCTTGTTTTTATCTTTGTTCTTGTTATTGCTCATTTTTATTCTCCTGTCGCGACGGGGTTTGGCAGGATTAAGATGGTATGCCCATGAGAGACTCATTGCTATCAACCCAAAGGTTGAATCTCTGTAACAAAAAGTAGAGCTGTCAGTCTGTTAGCAAACATTCTGGTAACATTGAGCAGGCTTAAATCAGGTTCGAGACAGAAAATTGAAGATTCTGCTAATTGATGATCATGTGTCTTTTTGTGAGGGGCTGAAGTCTGCCATACTCGCGGCGAGCAATGAGTATCAGGTGGAATTCGATGCCAGCGCAGAATGGATACCTGACGCATTAATGGCCAGCAATGACTATGACCTGCTCATTATTGACCTGATGATGCCTGGCATGGGTGGCATTGAATTGCTGCGCTACCTGCAGCAAAGCCACAATTCTACGCCCGTAATGGTGTTGTCCTCGGTTGAGGATCCTGCAGTTATCCAGCATGTCATTGAGCTGGGCGCCATTGCCTACCTGCCCAAGTCCTACAGTGTTTATCAGATACTGGATGCCATAGAAGAGTGTCGTCAGGGACAGATTCATCTCCCCAGGCACTTGATGGTCGACGCGTTTGACACTGATACTGACGCAGCGGCCGACTCGTTACTCATGGGCGGCCTGACACGACGACAGCTGGAGATCGCCGGACTAATGGAGAAAGGTCTGAGCAACCAGGAGATTGCAGACCATCTATGTATCAGCAAAGCGACGGTTAAAACACATGTGAATCACATGTTCAAGAATTTCAATGTCAGTAACCGGATCAGCTGCCTGCGCGCGATAAAGGAGCGCCAGCGCGAGAATTCAGTATCAGGCTGATGCCCTCATGTGTAGCTTGCGATGGATCAGCGAACGGAACTTCATCGGTGAAATTTTCGCGTCTATGACAAGGTGGCTAGCGGATCTCAACCGACTGGCAGGAAGGGTTTCATCCGCTGCCGTGACAACTATCACTGATGTATTTCCCAGCACGCTCATCCAGGCTTGACCGCCCAGGTACGCAACACTATCAATCACGCAGATATTCGCTGCTTTTGCAGCGCCATTCATCGTTGTCAGCTCATTGCTGTCAGTAAGGTGGGTGACGCTGGCGCCCCAGCTGGTCAAATACTGATGCAATGGTGCGAGGGCGCCTCGGTAATCGATCATCAGCACGGATATCCCTTCCAGTGAGGTTATCAGTTGTCTATGCTTGCGGCTTTCTTTTTGGGGCGCGACCAATTCTGACTGGTGCTGATCTGCGATCGCTGATTCCAGCGTCAAGGTAAAACGGGTGCCATACCCGACGGTGGATGCCACATCAATACTGATATCCAGCAGGTTCGCAAGTCGCTTCACTATCGACAGGCCCAGCCCTATGCCTTTGCCCGATTGCCCCTGGTAAAAGGCTGTAAATATATGCGGGAGTCGGTCGTCGGGAATGCCGATGCCGGAATCTCTGACCGTCAAAATGACCTTTGACCCTCTTTGAAGCGTGGATACGCGTATCTCTCCACGCTCCGAGTACTTAAGGGCATTGTCCAGGAGGTTGCGCAAAATCTGACTCAGGCTGATGCGGTCAGTGAATACAACCGCTGCTGTATTTTCCATGATAAGCGACAGTTTCTTGCTTGCAGCTCTGGGGCTGAATTCTGACTTCAGTTCCATCAATAATTGTTCCAGCCTGACAGCTTCGAGCACCGGGTTGCTTGCCTGGCGCTCGACACGGGAAAGCCTGATCATGTTGTCAATCAGCTCTGAGACGTTTTTCACGTTCTGATCGATAGCGTCGAGATCACGATCATGGTGATTGGGTTGTTTCAGTCGGAAGGCTTCAGTGTAATGACTGATCGCCTGGATTGGGCCACGCAGGTCATGGCCCACAGCAGAGACAAAATTGGACTTGGCATGCTCGAGATCATGAGACAGGCGCAAGCTTTCAACCGCCTTTTGTTGTGCCTTGATGCGAGAATGTTGTTCACTGCGCATGGTGTACGCGATCAGCGCTGACAAAACAATAGTGTCCAGCAGTGTGGCGAGCTGCGCCAGGTGGTAAGGCGCGATGCGCAGGTCCAGTGAGCTGTTCATCAGCATTGGCCAGGCAGCCATCGCCCAGGTGTGAATCGTCACTGCCGTAAACCAGAATCTGACCAGTAGGGACTGGCGCCAGTGTGTGGACAATGTGTAAATGTAAACCAGCTGACTGATCAACCAGACACCCGTCAGAATACTGAATGTGATACCAATATCATCAGTCGAATAACCGCCATCACGCGCCAGATACATGATAAGTGGCGTCACACAGATGTTGATTGCCAACACGGCAATCCACATACGATACAGGCGGCTGTGGCGATCGCTGATATTGAGCAGGGACATACTGAAAATCGCCGCTGTGATTCCGATAAGCCCCTGGAACAGATACGCCAGCGGAAGAGATAGCGGGAATGGGTTTTGAAGGCCTACAATCAGTGACAGACCCGAGCCGATATAGATCATGCCCGCACTGGCAAAAATGAACAGGCAGAAATACAGGTGCATGTTGCGACGCAGTGCGATGTACAACAACAGATTGTACAGAATGAGCGCAATCACCAGGCCGAAATAGGCGCCATCCAAAAGTGTTTGCTGCAATCGCACTGCCCGGAATCCATCGTCATCCCAGAGAGTGAAGGTCGCGTATTTTGCCTCTGTGACTGTCATGGCAACGATATGCAGCCGATACGGGTGGTTCGGTACCATATTGAGAGGCATCACGGCCTTGGTATCGAAAACGGGTCTGCCACCCTGGGGAGCCGAGAAGTCGTCCCAGTGGCTGATGGTTTCGCCCAGGTGGTTGACGTAGACCCAGCCAACGCCATCCATACCAGTCATATCCAGCATGAACTGCTCGGTTTGAGTGCCCCGATAGATCAGGTCAACAACAATCCAGTTTAGTCGGCTGGGGGCATCCAGAAGCAGTTTGTCACTGGAGTTGAAGGACCAGTCCTGCGCCGCGACATTTGAGCCTGCAATTGATTCGAGAGCAATGTCCGAGGGGAACTGGCTCAACAGTTCTGCGAATGTGTCGGCTGGCGCTTGCAGCCAGCGATCGAGAAATTCTTCCGACAGATGTGAGGTCAGCGCCTGCTGCCCAAGCAACAGGCGCTCTGTGTCACTTCTTACGGTTGTCTGAGCCTGAACGCCGGCGCAGACGAAAAAAAGAGACAGAACAAGGCCGGCTAACCAGGCTGCGAGCGGCCTGCAGGGGCGGTTTGTAATTGGTTGATTCTGGTGCATCGAGATCGTCGTTACTGAATGCTATGGCCATTGTTGGTTTAATTGTCGCCAGGCGGTACGACGATATCCGCGTGTTAACCAGAATCATACACCTATGGCGGCCCCACTGGTAGGCAGGCAGTCAGGCTGTGGCGATGAGCTGGCTGCAAGCGCTGACACAACCTGTCCGCTACCGATATCCCAGGCGTACAGCGACATCCAGCCATTGCGCACAAGCTGCTCAATGGCCGTGTGACGGCTTGCGATCTCCGCAATGATTGCCGCCGGGGCTGCGATGTAAACCGCCAGGCGAACCGGCTGATGTCGCCATTTCCCACCATCGTGCAATGACTGCCTGGACAGGCCAATGCGCAGGTCACCGCCGTTACCCTCGAAGACACCAATATGTTCACCAACCACATTGTGCAGCAGCTTGTTGCCGCTGCCATACAGTCTGTTATCGACCGTAGAGGCATAATACTGCAGATTGATCCAGTTAGTGACAATCATTGGACCCGACATGATCAGCTCAAGCGTTTTGTAATCATCATCCTTGTTCCAGTGGTAGTCATGTAAAAATGTTCGGCCCTGGAGGTTAAGGTGACGCGTTGCTGCTCGTGGCGCAACAATGAATGCAGCATTATTTGCCAAACCCCATTCAGGCTGGATCTCCGACCAGTTGCGACTGCGTCTGGTCAGTTCACTGGCCAGATTTTTTACATCTTTGATGCCCGGTAAGGTGCCAGCACGCTGATGTTGGGCACTGGCTGTCGCCTTCGTCAGAAGCGATGTGATATCGCTGTTTGTGGTGAGTGCATCGCCGTAACAGTGGATATTGTCAGTAGTGGTGTTATGCAGGCCGGCGACGAACCGTGTATCTGCGGGGACAAGCAGGCCTGTTGCGGCCAGCCCTCGTCTGATGGCCGGGTCATTCAGCAGCTGGGCCAGCACTTTTACATTGACCTCTCCAGTCTGTCCGCCACAGGCACCGCAATCCAGACTGGCTGCCTGGGGGTTGTTGCTGGTTTCGCTGCCATGACCCAGAAGTAATACAACTGGCGCGAACTTTTCTGTCAGGCCCATGTGGCGCAGTACTGTCGCCGCCAATTCTGTGAGTTCCGCAATGCTAAGCTCCCGACCCTGCTTGCTGAGCACAAACGGCCGCATATCGCACATGTCATTGACAGGGTGCTTCGGTGAATCTGGCATCAGGCTGCTGCCCAGCAATGACAGCGATTTGACCGCGCCAAGCATTTCCACCATGCCGAAACTGGCGGACGGCGTAGCAAAGCTTTCTGCCTGCGCATGAGCGTGCCTGTTCTTAAGAGTCAGACGCCTGGATGGTCTGCCTGTCTGTACGGCTTCGATGGCGGGAGCCAGAAGTCCCGGTAATTGCGGGCGCTGGTAGCCGTGTCCTGGCAGTCGATACGACAGTGGCAATCCGAAGAAGCCCGCGAAACCGAGTGTCTCGATGTCGTGGTGTTGTGCTTCAAGTGCCCGGCGCATGGGCTCGGATCGGACGTCGATACAGAAAGCGGCCTGTAGCAGTGGACGGGATTCTCGCGGCACGACTGTGCTGTTGCTAAGCATGTTCTGAAGCGGCAATTGATATGAAAGTTCAAGCGCACGTTGCCACACCCACAACATTGATTGCTGGTTTTGATGATGAGCTCTTATGGATGCCATTTGTGAAAATTGGTCAAAGAATCGCTGTTGTGTGCGATCACCGTTCGATGCCGCCTGTTGTTCGTTGTGTCGCCACAATGCCAGTTCCCAGGCCATACGGATTGCCAGTAGCTGAGCAACCCAGTCATTGTTGACGCTTTTGAATGCCTCCTGCCACTGTTGATACGCGCCCCATGATGCCCAACCGTGGATATCAAGCAGCAAGGCAAAGGCGTAGTCTGCAAAGTTCTCCGGGCAGCCCAGCGCCTCCATATACTCATGACAAAGCAGGGCAGGATCGTCTGGCAGCTGTTCGAACTGACGGTGCAGACCATGCGCGGCCGTCAATACTTCGATGCCCACATCACCTCGGGTAATCTCAAGCCAGTTACGGTATAGCGCAACTGCCGGGTCCTGATGCTCAGTAAAATAATGTTGATACTGGAAATACAGGCCACAGAACTGACTGATCTGCTGCACGATTTCATCATGCCAGGAAATCTTTCTGTGTCTGTCTGGCAGTGCATCCAGTAGTTCGCTGTAATTGTGCCAATGCGGGAGGACTTGCTCTGGTTGCGACAGAAACTCGACAAGCTGCTCCTCGGACCACCGTTCGTTTCTTTCCTCAATGGCGGCTTGAAGGTGCTCTGGTTTGATGACAGTCTGCCACTGCTGCCTGTAGTACTCCCGGTGCATCAGGCAGTTCACCTGGCCCAGCGCCTGAAGTTCGGCGGCAACATCTTCAATGGGCTGGTCGCGCAGCTCCCACCAGGGGTTGACTGCGATGGACTGATCCAGAGGCCAAACGGGTGCTATACGCTGGCAGGCAACTCGAACTGACTGTGGGTAGTCGGGCACAACAGTTTTCATACTGAACCTCCCAATTGGGTTTCTATGGCTGTGGCAGACCTGGATTGCAGGTGCTTGCGAAGGTTTGGTTTGTGTCTTAGCAGGTAAAGCCACAGCGTGACGCGGCTGGCCCATTCATCCAGATAGAACCCGGCGTTCATGATCACAAACAGGCGTCTGGCAAGTGGCTGATGTGAAGCGTAGTACACAAACAGGAACAGTCCGAACTGTGTGATGAACAGGGTACTGATCCAGATATCTGCGAACACTGATGCCAGACGGTATGGTGACTCGCCGTCTGGATAGGCAATGTGAGCCGCTATGGTCGTCAGAGCGATGTATAGCACTGGCGCGGCGGCTGCCAGCAGCAAGCCGCGCGCGGTACACCCGGCCCGCCCGTAACTGAAGTGCCATGCCAGCACAGTGGCACAGGCAATACCAATCAATATCCAGGGACTGATCAGCGACACCGGTGACAGCCATGGGCTGACGGCCAGCGCAGCCGCAACAGTGATGGCCAGGGCCATCAGCCAGTGCTGCAGACGCGGCAGTCTGTAACCCGCTGCCTGGCCAGACAGATAGCTGGCGACGGCGGTTCCCGAAGCCAGAAACGCGTGCGCTTTGTAGCAGGAGTGCGCAACCAGATGAAGCAGTGCCAGGTGATACAGGCCCAGCGCGCACTCAACCAGCATCAGTCCCATCTGCGCCACAGTGGACCAGGCCAGTCTGACCTTGATGCTGATTCGGGTCATCATAACCAGAGCAGCCAGCATACAACTGAGGCCGGCGATAATCAGCAGTAACCACCGCGCCGCGTCGGCAAGACTGATCAGTGGCGCGAACAGCAGCAGCAGGAAACCACCCAGGTTGACGATACCCGCATGCAGCAGGGCTGATACCGGTGTTGGTGACTCGACGACCTGTATCAGCCAGCCATGCAGTGGCATCTGGGCGCATTTGATGAGCGCAACCAGCGCGAGCAATACCGCGATGCTCTGGTCCTGCAGTGTGAGTGTGTCCACGGTCTGGTAATGCAGAATTATCGACTGGATATTAAGCGTTTGATGCTGCAGCCAGAGCAGCAGAAATGCCGCGACAAGCAGTGCCTCGGCCAGCCGGGCAAACAGAAATTTTTTGTGTGCGGCCAGCACGGCACGTGAGCGATCAGGGTAGAACAGCAACAGCTGATGCAGACTCAGGCTGACGCAGATCCAGCCCAGGGCAAACAGAATCAGGTTGTTGCTTGCTACTGTGACGACAACCGCTGCCAGAGTCAGAACCATGGCCCGCATGAACCGGCGAGCAGAAGCTTCGCCCCGCATGTTGTCGTGAGCATAGCGGAGCACGACCAGTCCAAGCAGACCAATTAGCGCAAGAATGGTCGTTGATAGAGGAGAGATATGAATCCAGTTGTTGCTGAACCAGGCGTCAGTCAGAGCAGATTCGAATCCGGAAGCGGCGGTCCAGGATGGCCAGGGCATAGCTGAAGTCTCTCAGTTGTGAATGTGGCGCTATTCTGAGAGATAGGGATTGTTTAGTAAAATAGATATAAAAGCACTTATTGTTCTGTATTAAAGAACTAAAGTCAGGTGTAACGCGCCAGCAGTGAACGCACGCGCGGGTGCACAAGCTGCCGCTGGATGCTGACGGCATAAAAGTTTTCAAACACATTCGGCAGGGTCAGGTACTGACACAGCAGTCCGGATGCGAGCTCGTCCCTGACCACAACATGAGGAATGACTGCCAGAGCGCCGCTGTCGCGAGCGAGCAGTCGCAGCATGGGCATGTCATCGGCTTCTGCCTGAACCTCAGGTTCCAGCTGATGTTGTGCGGCGAGTGCATCGAAGGCAGTGCGGATGCTGCTGGAGGTAGGCGGCAGGACCCATCGGCGCCCTATGTACTCAGGTCCAAGACGGTCTGGTAAGTGTTGATCCGGTGGTCCAATCACGGACACAGGCTGGCTGTCCAGCAATTGGCAGTGCCAGATCTGCCGGCCGCTGCCCTGTACTTCGGCGTTAGTCAGTGCCAGGTCAATCTGGTGATCGGCCAGCGCGTTTAGCAATCCAGTCTGACTCATTGAGGTCAGGCTGTAGCGATCATGCTCACTGTCGATCAAGGGGCCAATGAATGCCTCGATGAAGTTTCGCGACATGGTGGCCAGTGTACCGATTCGAACAATGGCATCTTCAGGCTGATGACCTTCCAGCAACAATTTTTCCAACTCATTGCCACGCGCAAAAATTTCGTCGGCGATCCGCAGGGCCTGATGGCCGCTCTCGGTCAATTGCAGTTGGCGGCCGGTTCTGTCGAACAGCTGTACCTTAAGCGAATCTTCCAATTGGCGAATCTGTGAAGACAGTGCAGACTGTGCGACATGCAACTGATCTGCTGTGCGGCTCAGGTTGCCGTTTTTTGCCACTTGCCAGAAATAATACAGGTGATGATAATTGAGTCTGCTCATTCGCTTGCAGTGCCTGTCACTGGAATTCCGGACCAGTATAGCGAATACTGGTCTCAGAGGAGGGGTATTCCCATGAAAAAGCTAATAAATATGAATAGAATCCGTCACCCGAAGTTAATCGATGTGCCCAGGCGTTGGTCGGCACTGATGCTGTTGACCGCTGCCGCTACCATTTCAGCGTGTCAGACTTCCATGCCGGAGCAACGCAACCAACTTGCTAATGGCGCTCAACTCGCTGGTGCCAGCTGTGGGGCATTTGGCGGCGATATTTCCAGCCCGGCTAACGCCACAGAACCCAACAGTGGTCGACAGTTCCACCTTGAGTATCCCTGTGACCTGGGGCCATCCGAGCCGGTTGTACTGGTGCTGAATTTGCACGGGGCCGGCTCATACGAACAATGGCAGCGTCTCTATTTTCCGATCACCGATTACGCGCAGGACTATCGTATGGTGGTTGCCACACCTACCGCTCTGACGGCGGAACCGATTCGTGTCTGGCGCGAGGAGGCCGATGATCAGTACCTGCAGGACGTGTCGAGCCTGCTGATTGATGCAATCGGTGAGTCCAATGTACGCTCTTTCTGGCTGACCGGGCACAGTCAGGGCGGTTTGACGTCCAATCGCATCGTCTGTTCTGACTATTTTGGCGATAAAGTCGACGGATTTGTCAGCCTGGCCGGTGGACGGGTCGGCGGCCGCCATGAACTTCAGAGCTGTGATTTCTCACACATCCACACTACTGGTGAGCTTGATACCGCCGGAGTAGCTGGTATTCCGGATACTTCACCGCTGGCCGATCGCTACAGCTGTGGACCACAAACGCGCCTTGCAGACATCGTCGATACACAGCCGGGCAAGGTTTACGATTCGCGCACTGAGGAGAACGGCCGACCCACGCGTCCGGGCTGGGGCGGCATGCCCGGGCCAGGTGTAGCAGAGGTCCTGGTGTTCCCGAACTGTGAAGACAATCGCGTGGTCGCTGATATCGTGCGTCTGGACAAGGGACACACGGAGGGGCTGGAGCCCCAAGTAACCCGCTACATCGCCAGAATGATGGCATCCATTCCTGGTGGCAAACTGCGCGGGCAGTAGTCCAGGCTTCCCGCACACACAGCTGGGCGTCCTGTGCCATCGCAGGGTGACCCGGCCGTGTCGAAAGCGTCATACAAATGCCACAGCTTGTTCATCTGTTTGTCATACAAGCGCCTTATCGTTGCCCGGTAGCCAAATTTCTGCAGGGGAACGGATATGTATTTTTCAAAACACACGATAAAGAAAAAACTGCTGGTCACATCAGTGTTGATCGGGCTCGGCCTGTCAGCGCCCGTCTGGGCGCAGGACATGACATCAGCCATTCGCGGTCGCATCAGCGGCACCGATGGAGCTCCACAAGCCAACGCCACAGTAGTTATTGAAGACACCCGCACCGGCGCCACGCGCACGCTGCAAACCAATGACTCTGGAACTTTCTATGCGACCAACCTGTCGGTGGGTGGTCCGTATCGTGTGACAGTAAATGGCGGCAGATCCGTTGTCGTCAACTCAATTTCCCTGGGTGATATCTACAACCTCAGCATTGATCTGGGTGCGGCGCAGGTAGAAGAAGTTCTGGTGCTGGGGCGATCCGGCAACTTTGTGGATGTGGCTTCTGGCCCTGCAGCCACTTACTCCACATTTGATCTGGAAACATCAGTCGCCTTCGATCGTGACATCAAGGATGTGTTTATCTACGATCCGCGACTGAACCTGGATACAAACTCAGCGATAAACTGCGTTGGCAAACACCCACGCTACAACAGCATCAGTCTGGACGGTGTCAGCCAGAATGACCGCTTTGGTCTCAACGATAATGGCTATTCTACAGCCACAGGCATGCCATTCCCGTTTGAAGGCATTGCTCAGGTTGCCGTTGAGCTGGCTCCCTTTGACGTTACATACGGAGGCTTCACGGCCTGTAACATCAATGCGGTGACTCGCTCTGGAAGCAATACCTGGACGGGTACCGCTTTCTATGAGTTCAACAACCAGGATCTGCGCGGTGATTCTCTGACTGTTGATGGTGTTGAATCGAAGTACGAAAGCCAGGATTACGAAGAAGAGAAACGCGGCTTCAGCTTTGGTGGTCCGCTGATGCGTGATCGCCTGTTTTTCTACGGTGCCTACGAAGAAACCGAAGAGCCCGAGTTTATCGCACAGGGTTTTTCCGGTTCAGGCAATGGCGTTGAGCGACCCTGGCTGAGTCAGACAGACTTTAATCGAATTTCTGATATTGCATCGCGCATTTACGACTACGACGCTGGCGGCATGCCCGCTGATGGCGCGCAGACCGAAGAGAAATACATGTTGCGGCTGGACTGGAACATCAGCGAGCAGCACGATGCTTCTGTAATCTACAACTTTTATGATGGTATTGAAGATCGCGCCTCAGACTCAGACAGCAACGAGTTTGAGTTTGCCAACCACTTCTATCGCAAGGGTGCCGAGTCAGAGACTCTGACGTTTAAACTGGCATCGCAGTGGACCAGCGAACTGTCTACCGATCTGTTTGTCAGTCGCAACACAATGGATGACTCTCAGGTCACGGTTGGCCCGCAGGACTTTGCCGAAGTTCAGATTTACATGGGCAGCAATACCGTTTACCTGGGTGCGGACGATTCGCGACAGGCCAACAACCTGAACACTGAGTCGGACTTCATGAAGTTCACGGCTGAATATCTGTGGCAGGATCACGTCATTACCGCTGGTTATGAGCGCGAAGACCTGTCCATCTTCAATCAGTTTGTTCAGCATGCTCGCGGCGGCGAGTACCGCTTTGAAGACCTTTCGGCCAATAACCCGGCTTTCTGTGCGGGGCTGACAGCAACAGGTCGGCAGAGTAATCCTGCCTGCGGTCTTACCGGCATCGATCACTTCGAACTGGGTATCCCGACAGACATATACTACGGTAGCGGCGGTGGCACCAACAACGCTGACGACGCCGCCGCAAGTTTCAGCAATGTGCTGAACACACTGTACATTCAGGACGAGTGGCGCCTTGACGAATACGCCCTGACACTGGTTGGTGGTTTGCGCTACGACTGGTTCACAAGCGACGACCGTCCTGCATTTAACCAGGCCTTTACTACACTCAATGGTGGCCTGCGCAACGATGCCAATGTCGACGGCCTGGACCTGTTGATGCCACGAGTCGGTTTTACCTGGGAAGCCATGGATAACCTGACCATGCGTGGTGGTTTCGGCCTCTACTCAGGCGGTAACCCAAACGTATGGCTGTCCAATGCCTGGAGTAACGATGGTATCTCCAACGTTCAGGTTCGTGACCGCAACAACAATAATCAGTCAATCCTGACTGACTATCAGTTGAGCGGCAATCAGCGCCCTGGCTACGATGTGCCACAGGCACTGAAGGATCAGGTAGCCGCAACAACCGCTGCCAACGCCTCAACCAGCTTCCTGGTGTTAATCGATCCTGACTATGAACAGCCTTCTGAGTGGAAATTCGCACTAGGTGCCACCTATACGCTGCCGACTGGTACGATTCTGGAAGGTGACTACCTGTACTCTGTACAAAACGATCCGGCCTACTATGTGGACGTCGCCCAGGATGTGACCGGCACCACCGATGCAGGGCAGCCGATCTACAGTAACGTGCGTGGGCAGAATAACTTTATGCTGACGAACTCCGGTGAGTCACCGAAGAGCCATTCCCTGTCACTGCTGGCCAAGCAGACTCATGACTGGGGCCTTGACTGGACCTTTGGTTACGCATACACCCAGGCAGAAGATGTCAGCCCGATGACCTCGGCCGTGGCGAGTTCAAACTTCTCCAACCTGGCGCTGTATGATGTCAACAATCCAGTTTCTGGCACATCGAACTATGAATCGCCGCATCGTTTCACAGCGCGTGTGAGTTACGGTCGCGAGTTCCTGGCTGGCTATGAAACCCGAGTGACCGCGCAGTGGTTCCGCGCCAAAGGCCAGCCACAAAGCTGGGTGATGAGCAGCCGTGGACTGGAAGGTTCCAACAGCAGTAACCGTCGTCACCTGTTGTACGTACCAGGACCCAACGACCCCAACGTTGTTGCTGGTCCAAACTTCGACGTACAGGCGTTTTCGGACTTTGTTGCAGCTTACGGCCTGGAGCAGGGTTTTGTGACGCGGAACGATCAGTACTCGCGCTGGACCTCACGTATGGATCTGCGTCTGGATCAGGAGCTGCCAGCCTTCTTTGATGGCGCCAAAGCACGACTGTACGTCAAGGTCTACAACTTCCTGAACATGATCAACGACGAGTGGGGACATCAGTATGATGCGCAGTTCTTCTCGCCGGACGTTGTGACCCAGTCAGTGAATGCGCAGGGTCAATACGTGTTCGAGCGCTTTAACAATCTGTCGGTCAGCGACCTGCAGGAGACTCAGTCTCTGTGGCAGGTTCGATTGGGCGTACAGCTGGAGTTCTGATCCTGTCGCAGTAATACTGCCAGGATGAAAAGAGCAAGCGGGCCGACAGGGAATGTTGGCCCGCTTTTTTTTGGACAGTAACAGACCGAATGTGTAAAGCTGTCAGCCTGATCAAACGCTTAAGTTCACGTCAGGCGGGCGCAATGATGAATAACAAGAAATATAAAGCGGTTGCAGTAATACTTTTGTCTCTACTCGGGGTCAGTTCGGGCCTGTCTGTTGCCCAGACCAGCGCTGGACCGATACCGACTGAAGGTGATCCCGAGGACTTTATAGGACACAGTGAACCCCTGCGAGTTGTCCATATTCTGGATGAACCGCGGCACCGGACAGTGTTTAAGGGTGATAGTTTTACGCTGCTTGATGTCCAGATCAATCCGGGCGATACCACGCTGCCACATACCCACGATGGACCGATTCTTTACACATTCATCAGCAACGGCCAGGGTTACCTTGACGGTCGTCTGTCCAGCATCACCAGGTATCTGGACGAGGCCTACACGCATCGTGTTACCAATGCCGGTCCCGGGCTATTCAGGATTATTGCGCTGGCCAGTTTCGGCCCCGGGCTGAGCGACCCGTCTGATGATCTGCCAACAGGACTTGAGGCATCCGATGTCGAACTGGAAAATCCGTGGTTCCGCGCCTGGCGGCTGACGCTTGAACCTGGTGCGCGGCATGCGTCAATTGCACACATCAATCCGGCCTTTGTGGTGCAGGTATCGCCCGCTGGTGCACTGCATGTGCAGCGGCAGGACGGGGTGACTCATGAGCTTGACGCGGCCGGCGACTGGGCGGCACCGATGCAGGCCTACGAACTGCACAACCCCGGATCCGAGCCAGTGACGCTGGTGATCAAAGAGGTGCGGCAGTAAATGATCAGCTCAGTGTCAGAACTACCGGACAATGATCTGAGCCGTACACCTCATTGAGAATCTCGGCACTCTTGATTCGCTTTTGCATGGCTTTGGAAACCAGAAAGTAATCCAGGCGCCAGCCCACGTTCCTGGCGCGTGCACCTCCACGCATGCTCCACCAGCTGTACTTGACGGTGTCGGGGTGCAGGTGCCGGAAGCTGTCGATGAAGCCGGCGTCGATCAGGCTGTCCATGCCATCAATTTCACGCTGGGTATAACCCGCGCTTTTGTTGTAGTTCGCATCCGGCCGGGCGATGTCGATGGGTTTATGGCACACATTCAGATCGCCGCAGATAATGA
The DNA here is from genome assembly GCA_002706685.1 of Gammaproteobacteria bacterium. GTDB lineage: Bacteria > Pseudomonadota > Gammaproteobacteria > Pseudomonadales > Pseudohongiellaceae > Pseudohongiella. The sequence continues at coordinate 279,422 of PALV01000011.1, forward strand.
CCGGCTTGTGTTTTTCCAGCGACAGCACATAGTCGCGAAAATCACGATCCCATTTTTCCCGATAATCCAGCCGTTTCAGCTCGCTGCCAGAATTGGGTGTGTAAACCGTGACCAGGAAAAAATCCTGATACTCGGCGCAAATAACGCGCCCTTCCTGATCGTGCTCCTCAAGTCCTGTGCCAGGTGTGACAGATTTGGGTTTGCTGCGACTGAATACGGCCGTACCTGAATACCCGGGACGGACCGCCGAGCTTGTATAAACGTGATAACCATCAAGGTCAGAGATCGCGGCAAGCACCTGTTCGTCCTGTGCCTTGGTTTCCTGTATACACAGTACATCTGGCTGCATGTCCGCCACCGCCTGCAGGAAATCTTTCTTCACTGCTGCGCGGATACCATTGACGTTCCAGGAAATCAGTTTCATCGCGGTTCGACTCCATGCCGGTGAGTATTGACTGGTGAAGATTAGAACATATCAAATTGAGTGGGGGTACCGGCGTTGTCAATTTGTCTGGCGGCAGGTACTGAAGTCGGGCGTCGGAACAGGCTGCAGTCGAGGCGACCAAAGTCAGCAGTACGCCTTTCGGACAGACGGGTTTTTGCGATGATGGCGGCGTAACGTTTTGCTATCAGCTCGGCCCACAAGCCCTCTCCGCGCATCCGGCTGCCGAATGTGGCGTCATACTCCTTGCCGCCTCGCATGTCGCGAATACGGTTCATGACGCGTTCGGCGCGATCCGGCAGGTGTGCCTGAAGCCATTGTTGAAACAGCTCATTCAGCTCCCAGGGCAGTCGCAGAATGATGTAACCTGCGCTGCTGGCGCCAGCGTCGGCGGCTGCCTGAATTATCCGCTCCAGATCCTGATCGGTCACGAATGGAATGACAGGCGCCACATTGACGCCAACCGGAATGCCTGCCCTGGCCAGACGCTCAATGGTGGCCAGGCGTCTTGTCGGTGAAGCCGCGCGTGGTTCCAGAGTTCTGGCAATGTCGTGATCCAGTGTTGTAATGGTGATGGTGGTGGCAAGCAGTTTTTGCTGCGCCATATCGGCCAGCAGGTCCATGTCCCGTTCTATCATCGCGGACTTGGTAATGATGCCAACAGCCTGGCGGCACTCGTGCAGGACTTCCAGTATCTGGCGGGTTATACCCAGTTGCTTCTCGCAGGGCTGATAGGCGTCTGTATTGACCCCCAGCGCAATTGGTTCGGTTTGCCAGCCGGGCGCTGCCAGCTCACGGCGCAGCAACTCGGCCGCGTTCACTTTGGCGAACAGGCGTGTTTCAAAATCAAGGCCAGGTGACAGCTCCAGATAGCTGTGTGTGGGTCTTGCAAAGCAGTAAATGCAGCCGTGTTCACAGCCACGATAGGGGTTCAGTGATACGTGGAATGGCAGATCTGGTGACTGGTTTCGGGTCAGTATGCTTTTGGCCTGCTCGTGCGTTACCGAGGTTTGCGGCCGTTGATCCTGATCCTCGTCGTCATCATTGCGTACCCAGCCGTCATCAAAGGCTTTCAGTGTCTGCGTTGCAAAGCGTCCCTGCGGGTTTGAGCTGGCGCCACGGCCCTTGATAATGTCGGCCTTATGTTTCATGATGCTGAATTCCGATACTGTATATATAAACAGTATTTTATTGTCGCAGGAATGTCCAGCACTGCACTACAGGTCAGCCGCGCGAATATGCTATAACGACGCATCCGTGTTCCACCTACGAGAGACTCGCAGAAACCGTATGACCATGAACATCACCATCAACCAGGACGGCGTCGAACAGATTGCCCTGGGCAGCTACACCCGTCAGGCTTACCTGAACTACTCCATGTACGTGATCAATGATCGGGCGCTGCCGCATATCGGCGATGGCCTCAAGCCAGTGCAGCGACGCATCATTTACGCCATGTCCGAGCTTGGGCTTAAGGCATCTGCCAAGTTCAAGAAGTCAGCGCGAACGATCGGTGATGTGATCGGTAAGTTTCACCCGCACGGTGATTCGGCCTGCTACGAGGCCATGGTGCTGATGGCCCAGCCATTCAGCTATCGCTATCCACTGGTGGATGGGCAGGGCAACTGGGGCTCGCCTGATGATCCCAAGTCCTTTGCGGCAATGCGTTATACCGAGTCGCGCCTGCAGAAATATGCCGAGCTGCTGCTGTCCGAACTGGGGCAGGGCACGGTCGAATGGAAGCCCAACTTCGACGGCACGCTGGACGAGCCGGCCATGCTGCCAGCCCGCGTGCCCAATGTATTGCTGAATGGTGGCAGTGGTATCGCGGTAGGCATGGCGACTGATATTCCACCCCACAATCTGCGCGAAGTGGTCAGTGCCTGTATTCGCCTGCTGGACGAACCGAAGGCCGGGCTGAATGAACTGATGGAGCACGTCAAAGGCCCTGATTTTCCGACGGAAGCAGAGATCGTCACCCCGGCAGAAGATCTGCGCACACTTTATGAAACAGGGCGCGGCTCTCTGAAGGCACGCGCTGTCTATCGAGTGGAAGACGGCGACGTCGTCATTACTGCGCTACCCTACCAGGTATCCGGTGCCAAGGTGCTGGAACAGATTGCGGCGCAGATGCAAAAGAAAAAGCTGCCGATGGTCGTCGATTTGCGCGATGAGTCGGATCATGAAAACCCGACACGCATTGTAATCGTACCGCGCTCCAACAGGGTCAATGCAGACGAGCTGATGTTGCATCTGTTTGCAACGACGGATCTGGAAAAAAGCTACCGCGTCAACTTCAACATGATTGGCACCGACGGCAAACCGCAGGTCAAGGATCTGCGCACTGTGCTGTCGGAGTGGCTGGTATTTCGCACGGAAACTGTCAGACGCCGTCTGCAGTATCGACTGCAGAAAGTGCTGGATCGCCTGCACATCCTGGAAGGTTTGCTGACGGCATTTCTGAATATTGATGAGGTCATTCACATCATCCGCACCGAGGACAAACCGAAGCCGGTGTTGATGGAGCGTTTCGCACTGACTGATACCCAGGCTGAAGCCATTCTGGAACTGAAACTGCGACATCTGGCCAAACTGGAAGAAATGAAAATCCGCGGCGAGCAGGACGAGCTGGCCAAAGAGCGTGAAACGCTGGAAGCGCTGCTGGGCTCTGACCGCAAACTAAAAACGCTGATTAAAAAAGAGCTGACCGCGGATGCGGAAGAATACGGTGACGACCGACGTTCGCCGCTGGTTCAGCGTTCGGAAGCACAGGCCTTCAGCGAGGTCGAGCTGATTTCCTCTGAGCCGGTCACAGTCGTTCTGTCCAAACATGGCTGGGTACGATCTGCCAAGGGTCATGAGGTCGACCCGGAAGCACTTCAGTATAAATCCGGCGATGGTTTCAAGGCGGCAGCCAAAGGCAAGAGTAATCAGTCGGCAGTGTTTATCGACTCTACCGGTCGCGCCTACAGTCTGCAGACGCATACCTTGCCGTCGGCACGTGGGCAGGGCGAGCCGTTAACGGGACGCCTGGCACCTCCATCGGGTGCGTCATTCGAAGGCGTATTGCTGGCGGATGACAAGCAGCCAGTCTTGATGGCCAGTGATGCCGGTTACGGTTTCATTGCCAGTGTGGGCGACCTGCAGGGCAAGAACAAGGCCGGCAAGTCAGTGCTTTCATTGCCCAAAGGTGCCAGGGTTTTGCCACCGGTGCTGGTCTCCAACCCTGAAACTGATCTGTTGGTAGCCGTTACCAATGAAGGTCGTATGCTGTGCTTCCCGGTCGCCGAGCTACCGGTGCTGGCGCGCGGCAAGGGCAACAAGATCATTGGTATTCCATCAGGGCGGGTGGCTGACCGGCTGGAGTTTGTTGTGTCAATGACCGTGCTGCCGGCAGACGGCTCTATCACAGTCTACGCCGGCCGACGGCACCACAATCTGAAAGCGTCTGACCTGGAACATTACCGTGGTGAGCGCGGTCGCCGGGGCAACAAGCTGCCTAGAGGGTTTCAGAATGTTGATCGGGTTGAGGCAGGCTGATCCGTTGCTCCTGAAACAGCCCGAACTCCAGTAAGTCACTGGGCTGTTGCAGGCAGTTGCCCTGCACAAAGTTGATGTTGGCCTGCCACAACAGTGGCAGCAACTCGACATCTTCTACCATGGGCGCGATGACGCGAATGCCCTGCGCATGCAAATGACGAATGACTTCCTGCAGGCGTTCGCGTTGCTCAAGGTCGATGTCGATCTGCTGCCAGAGTGAACGGTCCAGTTTGACAAAGTCCACTGGCAATTGACCAAGCAGGCGGAATGGGTCGAGGCTGCAGCCAAAATGCGACAGCGACAGTTCAAAGCCCAGCTCACGCAGGCGCTGACAGAAAAGCCGGACTTGATCCGGTGAACCCATCACGTCCATCTCGCTGAACTGCAGAATAAGACTCTTGGCGCTTTGTTCCTGTCTTTTTAGTTCCTGTGCCAGCCACACCGCAAAGGTCTGGCTGAGCAGCGTGTTGGAAGTCAGGTTGACGGTCAGACACAACTGCGGGTTTTTCTGGTTGTTCAGTGTTCGCAGGGCATGACTGATTACATAACGGTCAAGTCGCTCACCATAACCATGCTGGTTGGCGATCTGCAAAAACTCGTTGGGGTAAATCATCCGGTCGGCGATGGGTACGCGGATGCGGACCTCATAGAACTCCTTGGGATCGGTGCGCAGGCTGACAGTGGGTTGATACACCAGCAACAGGTTTTCATCGCGCAGGGACTGCCGCAAGGGCGTGAGCACATCGATCGAAACAGGCCCGTTTGTATAAACCTGGTGCTGACGAATGATCTGGTGCTGGCGGGCGCGAATCAGCAGAGTCTCGGCGTCCGGCGCTTCATCAGTGACCATGGCGGCGCCACTTCTGAAACTCAGCGACAGCCCCTGGGGTGCCATCGCCTGCAGCGCCGTCTCCAGTGTATCCAGCCGCATCAGCGTTGACTGGCAGGCCTCAGTATCAGCATCCGGCAGCAACACGGCAAAATCGCCGTCATCAAGTCTGCCAAGTATGGCGGGTTCCGGGCACTTGGAAGCCAGCACCGAGGCGATATCGCGCAGCAGAATATGCGTATCGGTTTTGCCAAGTACGACGGAGATTTCGGCAAGCTGCGGAGCTGTCATTAAAATCAGTGCGCTGCTGCGGCCCTGGTAGACCGCGCTGCTGATGGCCTGGTTGATGACCTTGTGAAAGCCGCGATCATTCAGCAGTCCGCTTTGCAGGTCCTGGCTCATTGCCTCGCGTACGGCGTTCTGATGTGTGGCATTGCCGAGAGCTGCCTGCACCATCAATTGCAGAGACTGTTCCCCGTTGACGCTTATGGATGCAGAGTCCAGCGCAGTCAGAATCTCACTGCCGTCGCGCCGGATGGCCATGAACTCGCAGCGCTGCATACCATTGTTAAATGGCTGCCTCATGAAGGCTCGCACGCGGTCCGCGTCTTCGTCAGCGACCAGATCCAGAAACGGTGTGGCATGCAGCTCGGTATGATTGCGAAACCCAAAATAGGACAGCCAGGCGTTATTGGCGTACTGGTGGAGGCCGCCCTGCAATGTCGCCACTGCGTCGGTGGTGTGATCAGTAAACAGCTGCAGCCGCTGATGCAGCTCTCGGATACTGCTGCTGGCCCGGCGGAATTGCCGGCGCAGGTTTAGGTGTTCCAGCTCGCGTTTTATCTGGTAAACAAACTGTACCTGGCCGGTGGGCGTCTCAAGCTGTGTTTCATTGATAAGCGCGGCAGCGCCCAGGCTCAACATCGAAAGCCAGCGCGACGGTGTACGGCAGATCAACAGGCAGGGAATATCGCGCCGGGACGACTGCAGCTGGCGCAAAAGCAGCTCGCAGTTTTGCCCGGGGCTGTCGGTGAACAGCAGAATCAGGTCGTGCGAATCACAGCCGGGAACGTCGTCTGGCAAATGGCCGGTAGTCAGCTCTTTGGCGCGAAACTGAATGCCAGCGCGTCGCAGCAGATTCAGGACCGCCTGCGATCGCGGACCCGCGCTGTGGTTGATCAGAATCTGGTACGTGTTGGAATCCATATCGCTCATACTGCTATTGTAGTCCGGTCTTGGAGCTGGCGCCGGGAACCTCACGCACCAGCCTGGGTACCAGATATCCTGGCAGTTTTCCCTTCAATTCAGCCAAAAGTTGCAAGGCGGACGTCTCACTGACATCAAAGTGTGCGACTCCCTGCACGCGGTCCAGTACGTGCAGGTAGTACGGCATTACCTGAGCATCCATCAAACGCTCGCTCAGGTCAATCAGCGCAGCGGCGCTGTCATTGACGCCTTTCAACAGCACGCTCTGATTGAGCAGCGTGACACCTGCCCGTCTGAGATTCTGCAGGGCTTCGGCCACTTCCGCATCAATTTCATTGGCGTGATTGACGTGTATCACCATCACTTTCTGCAGCCGGCACTCGGACAGCCAGGCCAGTAGCTCATCATTCACCCGCGCAGGAATCATCACCGGTGTCCGGGTATGTATACGTAATCGGCCGATATGGGGTATTTCTGAAATACGATTTGTCAGCCAGGCAAGATATTTATCACTGGCAGCCAGTGGATCGCCGCCACTGTAGATGACTTCATGAATCTCTGGCTGCCCGGCCAGCCACTCAAGACTCTGCTCCCAGGCCTGACGACCGGGTGTATTTTCCTCATAGGGAAAGTGCCGTCGAAAGCAGTAACGGCAATGAACCGCACAATGCGGCGCGACCAGGGCCAGCACGCGGCCATGATATTTGTGAAGAATGCCGGGCTGAGGGTTGAAATCGGACTCTGAAAGTGGATCGAAGTCGAATCCGGGGGTATCATCCCCTTCTTTGTCGCTGGGCAGCACTTGCAGCAGCAATGGATCGCTGGGATTACCAGCCTGCATCCGTGCTGCAAAAGAGCGCGGCACCCTCAGCGGGAATTGTTTCAACACCTGGGCCGAAACCGACAGCTGAGAGGCGTCCAGATTCAGGGTTCGCAACAGTTCATCAGGATCGGTAATCACGTCTGACAACTGCTGCTGCCAGGATCCGGCGGTTGATGCGATCAACATGTTAATCAGTTTTCCTGCGCTGGTATCTCGATAAAAAGCGTATCTCGGTAAACAAGGTCGGCCATGGTAAACCGAAGGCAGATGTTTACAGAAGTATTATTTAAGAGAGGTTACAGATGGCAAGTTTTTCTACCAACGAAATCAAACCCGGCATGAAAGTGCTGCTCGATGGCGACCCCTGTGCCATCGTCGACAATGAGTATGTAAAACCCGGTAAAGGGCAGGCCTTCAACCGCATAAAACTGCGCAATTTGATGAACGGCCGGGTCTGGGAGCGTACGTTCAAGTCGGGTGATTCGCTGGAAGCCGCCGATGTGCTGGAAACCGACATGAGTTACCTGTACACCGACGGTGAGTTCTGGCACTTCATGAAAACTGACGGCAGCTTTGAGCAGTTCCCGGCCGACAAGGCGGCGATGAGTGATGCGCTGGACTGGCTGAAAGAAGAAGAGAGTTACGTGGTAACGCTGTTCAATGGCAATCCCATCAATGTCATGCCACCAAACTTCGTTGAACTGGAAGTTGTCGAGACAGATCCTGGTATCAAGGGCGACACTGCGCAGGGCGGCAGTAAACCTGCGACTCTGAGTTCAGGCGCTGTGGTGAAAGTGCCCCTGTTTGTGAACATCGGCGATGTACTGCGTGTTGACACCAGAACACGTGAATATCAGAACCGGGTGCGCTGATTGATGTCAGCGTCATGGCGGCCTACAGCGTCGCTTGATCTGCTGCGACAGCGGGCTTCACTGCTGAACTGTATCAGGGCTTTTTTTGCGCAGCGGCAGGTGCTGGAAGTGGAAACACCGCTGTTGTCGCAGGCTACCGTGACTGATCTGCACCTGGACAGCATGGTAGTTGAGTTGCATGACTCAAAGCGCCGGTTTCTGCAGACCTCTCCCGAGTTCGCCATGAAACGTCTGCTTGCTGCGGGCAGTGGACCGATCTATCAGATCTGCAAGGCGTTTCGGCGTGATGAAGCAGGCCAGCGGCATAACCCTGAGTTCACCATGCTGGAATGGTATCGGCCCGGTTTTGACGACCAGCAATTGATGGCCGAGGTAGAGGCGCTGGTGTGCACCTGTGCTGAGCAGTCTGACAACGGGTCGTCCGATTGGGCGGTATCTGGGTTTGAGCGAATCAGCTATCGTGATCTGTTTCAATCACGGCTGGATATTGATCCATTTGCCGCCAGTGATCAGCAACTGATCGACCTGGCCCGACAGCAGACTGCCAGCGACCAGCTGACACTGTCTCGCGATGATGCATTGAACCTGCTGATGGCTGTTGTCATAGAACCAACGCTGCAGGCGCCGGTATTTGTCATCGATTTTCCTGCCAGCCAGGCGTCGCTGGCTGCAACTGAGCTGACTGATGATGGTCACCGGGTTGCCAGGCGATTCGAGCTGTTTATTCGCGGCATGGAGATAGCCAATGGTTACCTTGAACTAACGGATGCGCAGGAACAGGCACGCCGTTTTGCTGCGGATAATCAGCGTCGCGAGCAGAGTGGTCTGCCTGTCCAGCCAGTAGATGAATTCCTGCTTGCTGCGCTTGCCTCAGGTTTGCCGGATTGTGCCGGAGTTGCGCTCGGTTTTGATCGTCTTCTGATGCTGACAAGTGACCGCCAGCGAATAGCTGAGGTCATCAGTTTTGACGACAACAATGCATGAGTCCCGGGCTCATGATAGGCTGTCAGCGCACAGCAGCATTACGGAGATACAACAGTAGATGAACCCTTCCGAACAGGAGCAGTATGGTCGCCAGCTGCTGCAGATCAAACGGGCGCGCAGTCGCCTGATGGTGTGTTTTTTAACGTTTCCGCTGTATGTCGTTGGTGTTACCCAGCTACTGAACAATGGTCAGGATATTACCTGGCTGATGCTGGTCTACATGGCCATCTATGCCGTGTTTGGTATAGGCATGTCGTCCCGGCGCTGCCCGCGGTGCAATCAGCACTTTTTTGTGAAGCACTACTTTCTGAACCCTTTCCGGCGTAACTGTGCACATTGCGGACTATCTTTTGTCGCCAAACCCGGCGAACCTCAATAGCGGCCTGTTGCCAGTATCGCCTGTCACGTCATTGCGCTGTTAACCATCCCATAATCTGGACGATCCGGTCATTGATCGGGTAACGGCCTGTGGTCCATCCCAGACGGACAACAACGAGGTCCTGAGAGGGCAGGACTGTTACCGACTGTTCGCGATTGCCATTCGCCGCGTAGGCGTCTGGCGGCAGATCCGGCCAGCGCTGGTCGGCGTTGCCACGATTAAGCCAGAACTGATAACCGTAGGCGCGATTGTTGCGCGAGCTGTTGGGTGATGTCGCCCGTTCAACCCAGTCTTCACTGACGATACGATGGCCATTGAGGACGCCTCCATTGAGCATCATCTGACCGATTCGCGCCCAGTCTCGCGCTGATGCGTAGAAATACGAGCTCCCGACCAGAACGCCTGCAGCATCTGGTTCGAAAACAGTGTGCTGAAAACTCAAAGGCGTTGCGATGTGTTCCCGGTAGTCAGCCAGACTGTCGGCCAGCGTTGCCCCCGTGTGATTAAAATAAACACGGGAAAGTATGTTTGCTGTGCCGGAGCTGTAGTTGAACTGCGTGCCTGGGCGCTGCGCGACGGGGCGGCTGATGGCGTAAGCGGAGCCGGAGGCCTCGGTGAACAGCATGGCGGTTGCGTCATCGCCAGGATTGTAGGCCTCCGAAAAAGCCAGACCGTCCGTCATCGTCAACAGGTCAGTCAGCTCAATATTGGCACGTTCGTCATCAGCCCACTGCGCAACCACTGGCGTCGCAGCGGGATCAAGCAGTCCCCGGTACTCAAGATTGCCCAGCATGATGGCCATCAGGCTCTTGGCCATCGACCAACCCAGCAGGGGCGTCTCGGCATCAGCCTCGCCAGCGTACGACTCGGCAATAATCTGGCCGTGTTGCACTATAAGCAGCGCGCGTGTATCCAGGCCCTCTGCATTGTCTGCGGCGATCAGCGCGTCAAGCTGCGACTGTATGGTGGGGTCGATTGTCTCGACGCGCGTGCCGTGCGGCCAGCGGCTGCTGAAAACCGGCATCGGGATTCTTTCTTCATCCGCATAATTGGCACGTTGCTCGAATCCCTCATAGTCGGCGTAACAGCCGATACCATCAATATGCGTGGCTGTGGTCGTGGCGAGGCCCAGGAAGGATGTGGTGACGCGCTCATTGCTGTCATCGAACTCTACGCTCAGATAGTCCAGCAGCGGTGAATACTTAACGAGATCATCCAGCGCCTGCTGTTGACTGAAACCGCTGACATAGCGTCCGCTGCAAAGCAGTTTGGCACCAATTCCTGATGCAACGCCCGGCGCGCTGGCCACATAAGCGGGAGTAACGCCATTGGCAAAGGCAATGCTGAGCACCGCAACGATGGCCACAGTGACTATTATTTTTTTCATATAAACTCACATGTGATGGCAAAAATGAGACGCCGCTCACGATTATGTCACAAAGAAATTGGCGGGGGCCATGTCAATATTCTAGACTGCAGCGACTAGTGGACATCCGCAAGGACTGCCGATGATAGATGCTCGACGGGCGCGGGATCTGATCACGTTGCTCGAGCAAACAGCGTCCGCTTATCCGACGCTGGCGTTATACAACTTTATAGACGCAATGCCAGGCACGGTGCAGGCGATGACCGGCAGTGATCTGCTGCACCGTGCTCAACTTCTCGCTGGCAGCCTTCAGGCTGTGTCCGGGCGACGTCGACACGTTGTGTTGATGTATACCAATGACGAGTTGCGCGAGCTGGTTGAGGCATTGTTCGCTGTAATCCTGTCGGGCCACGTGCCGGTGCTGGTGCGGGCCAATCTGCCTGCCGATCGGCACAGCCTGCTGTCAACCATCACCGCGCTGGAACCTGCTGTGGTATTGGTTTCCGAGCAGCGATTGCGAACGCTGGCCGACTTGCTTGCTCATCACCGCCTGCCTTTAACCCCCCATGTGGCTGCACTATCGACTCTGAAGCGCGGCCCCTGGCAGCGCCCTGCTTTGAATGGCAGCCATGTCGCTCTCAAACTGCCCGCCAAAACAGGCGTGCGCTCCGGTGCCGAGTCCAGTTCCGCAGTCGGATTCAAGGCCTACACGCATGCCGATGTGTTGAACTCGCTTCGACACCTTGATAAAGCCATGGCTCTTCGGGACGACGACAGATTGTTTGCCTGGCAGGCCATGAACGGCATTCGGCCCCTTCTCCTGCATGTGCTGATGCCCGTTTACGCGGCACTGCCAAGCTATCTTGGCATGGCTGCCGGGGTGCCAGTGACCCCTGAACGCTGGTGGTCGGCAATCAATCAGTATGGCTGCACGGTGGCCGGAAGCTACACCACGTCACTGTTGTCCGGGAAAGATTCGTCCGTTGTGGTGGCTGGTGGCGAAAGTACATTGCGTTTGTATTATGAAAGTGACCGTCTCGCAAACCCGGTCCTGTTGAAGCGGATGATGGCGTGCTTTCGTCGCCAGCAAATACAGCCGCCGAAGCTCTGTTTTCTTTATGAGCCTGCGCTGTTCGACGGCGTCATTCTGGCCAGGCAGGACATCAGTACGATAAGCATTGCAGGTCGCAGGCTGATTGGTGTCGGTGGCGAATCGGGCTCACATCGCTGGAATCTGCAGCGCCTGCCAGAAGGCATCGCCCGAAATCTGGTGCCTGCAACAGGCGATGCCTGTCTGGTCAGCTGGACGCGCGCCGGCGCTGGAAAAGCGGTCCGGCAGACGCCAGTGCAGGACATTGTCGTGGTGCGAAATGACACGCTGTATATTCTTGGGCAGTTCGATAATCTGATTCAGTGTGGCAGTCAGCTTGTTTGCGCTGAGCATCTGGAAGCGCTGATCACGCAGCACTTCCTGAAGCGTCATATCAGCCATTGCATGGCGATTGGCGGGAATCACCGCCAGGAGATTGTGCTGATGGTGGAATGTGCCCGCAAGGCACCGGCCGAAACCTGGCGGGGCCTGGTGCCGGACATTGTAAAGCTGATGGCGGAGGTACTGGGACTGCCGGCTCCGAGGGTTTTGCTGTTGCGACCGGGCAGTCTGCCCAAGACGGATGCTGGCACACTGCAACGAGCGCGTTGCCGGGAACTGTTTCAGTCTGGAGCGATCATGACGCGGCTGCAGCCAGTGAGGGGCAAAGCCTGAACTCAGCTGCCGCGCTGACCAAACAGGGCCGTGCCGATGCGGATGATTGTGGCGCCCTCCGCAATGGCGGCCGGGAAGTCTCCACTCATGCCGATGGACAGTGTGTCCATCGTTGCATGGCGTGTGCGCAACTCGTCGAATAGTTCTTTAAGCGGGCGAAATGTCTGTCGCTGCTGCTCGTAGTCAGAACTGACCGCCGGAATCGCCATCAGGCCTCTGAGGACCAGCCGGTCCATCTGGCTGATCTCCTGACAAAGTGCTGCTGTCTCCGCAAGTGAAACGCCTGACTTGGTATCTTCATCTGACAGGTTGACCTGAACGCAGACGTTTAATGCTGCCTTGTCGTCAGGGCGCTGCTCGTCAAGCCGGCGGGCGATTTTGACTCGATCAACGCTGTGCACCCAGTCGAATGCCCCGGCTATATCCCGGGTCTTGTTGGACTGTACCGGACCGATGAAATGCCAGTTTATTGCCAGGGAGTCAGCCTGAGGCCCAGCCAGAGCAGTGGACGAAACAGATTCCGGCGTCAGCGCAGTAATTTTTTCCAGCGCTTCCTGCACGTAGTTCTCACCAAAATCACGGGCGCCGGCATGCCAGGCTTCACGTATCCTGTCTACGCCGTGCGTTTTGCTGACCGCCAGCAATAAGATGCTGGCGGGGTCGCGACCGACCTTGAGGGCTTCGTCGCGTAATTGCTGCAGCAAATGCTGGTAGCGGCTGGCAACCGATGAGTCGTTCTGTGTGTTTGCTGTCATGACGTGAATAATACCACGCCTTGCAATACGTGATTAACGGGTCAGCTGAGACTGTTCCTGCTCCGGCTGCAACGGGCCATTCACCATCAGGGAATCCAGTACCTGGTCAATGCTGGTCGCACTTGATGTAGCCGTCTGGTAGGTGGCTCCGGCCGCGTCAGCACTGAATGTCATTTCGGCGATGTTCAGCCACTCGTTGTTGGCTCGACAGACCACGCCCTCGCGCTGTTGTTGCGGGCTTTCAAGCAGGTAGTGTCGACACAGGCGCGCATCAGCATCTTCAAAACTAAAGCTGATTTGCAGCTGCTGATTGCCGGGCAGGCTGACAGACTCGCCACTTGCGGCACTGCTGATTGCTGCCAGAAATTCTGCCTGGCTGCCAGACCGGGTCTGTGCGATATCTGTCTGCATGCTGCTTGATGAGCTGCCACTGCCAAGCAGATAACCGCCAGCCAGCCCCACAGCCAAAACCAGACAGGCTGCCTTGGCAAGATGTTGTTGAGCGCTTTCTGACAGTGTCTGTATGGATTTACGCCACGCAGACATCTGAATGACATTGTCGGTCGAAGAGGTCTGCGTGTCCTGCAGCATGGCGAGAACCGATGCCGGCATCGGGGTGTCGTCAATCAGCCTTGCGTGACGCCGCACCAACTCATCAGCCTGTTTCAGTTGCGCCAGCCGCGCTGCCAGCTCTTTGTCAGCTGCAAGCTGCTGCTCCACCTCGCGCTTCTCGGCGGGGGACAATTCGCCATCAATGAAGGCGGACAGTGTTTCGTCGGTTATAGTCATGGTTTCGACTCCGTAAGCCGATTACTCGGGCGGACTGTGAAAAAACATCTCAATTCGTTAACTGCAGCGAGCTGGCGAGTCGTGCGCGTGCCCGGGAAAGCCTGCTCATCACGGTGCCGATCGGAATTTCAAGTTCGTCGGCGACCTGTTGGTAAGGAAGGCCCTGAATGGCCACCATGGTCAATACTGTCTGCTGGTCTTCAGGCAGATGCTTGATGGCTGCCATGACACGCTCCAGTTCCATCTGCGAGTGGACATCGCTCTCACCATCCACCTGGCCGGCTTCGTACACTTCGGGCTCAACATCTACATTGCGTCGAATTTTGCGGGACCGATATTCATCGATCCACAGATTCCTGCAGACGGTAAATGCCCATCGCGCCAGCTCAACGCCGTCGGGCACACCTTTCTTCAGCAGCCTTTCGACGGTTGCCTGCAGCAGATCGTCCGCGTCATGCACGGACTGGGTCAGTGACCAGGCAAAGCGTCTCAGCGCTGGCAATAGCTCCAACAGCTCAGCTTTCATGGGGCTTGTTTTTCTCCTTCCTTGTGTCGATAACGAACAATCGTGTAGTTTATTCCGCCTGTAATCCAATTCCGAGCATATCATGTTGTTCTCAGCTCACCGTTATTTCTTTAAGCGAGTCAGAATCGTCGGCCTGGCGGCCCTGATCGCCATGCAGCTGGGCGCCTGTGTGCCGCTGACGGCCGTGGTTGATGAGGCTCAGCAGGCCTATGAGCGGCTTCGTGACCACAACGTGGTAGCGGCCAGGGAGCGCAAGCAGCAAGAGGAGAGTGAGCGCTTACGTTCGAGTGCAAATGGAGGCGCAGGAGAGAGCGTCAGCCAGACTGTTCAGACAGCACCTCAGCCAGGCCGGGCAGCAACAACATCTGATGCCTCTGCCGCCGTCAGCGGAGACATCTTGCGGCGGGTTCAACAGGGTCAGATTGAGGTGGCCAGTGCAGGTTTAACCACGCAGCCGTTTGTTGGGCCGGTCCGCCGCGCGGCGCCAGACACTGAGGGAGCACCGCGACCTTTGCAGGGACCGCCCAGAAATCCAGTTGGTCTGATTCCGCCTCTTCCGGAAAGGCTGCAATTGCCCGTTACCGATGGTGAACCCCTGACGGAGATAGAGGTGGCGCCCAACGTGCGCGCCATCGAGCGGCAGTGGGTCATGGTCGTGAATCCGGAGCAGCGCATCCAGCTGGAGATCCAGGCGCCTGTGGTCCTGCAGTTCATGATCAGGGAGCATGAACTCAATGCCATGAACCGGGATGTACTGGTATTTGATGTGCCGGCAGAGCTTGATGCTGATGATGCCATTTTGCAACTGTTGCCAGATAGCCTGCGACCATTAATGGATCGCAATCATGTATATCAGGCACAGGCTGGTCCCGTGCCAGCACGCGGCAGCAGTGTGTCCCTGCCAGTGCCGCTGGCTGCTATCTGTCAGGCACCGGTCTCTATAGGCATTATTGATTCTGCCGTAGACAACAATCATCCGGCACTGGCATACCGGGGACGTCAGGCACCTGTAGTCAGCCGCAGTTTTATCGAAGAGGGGCTCAGCAGTCCGCCCGCGCATGGCACCTCAATCGCAGGTGTACTGATAGGCCAGGGTGATGATCTGGCGCCTGTGGTGCCGAATGCCACTCTTTATAGTGCGGCGGTTGTATACAGCCAGGATAACTATCGTCAGGGGGCCAGCGCCTCCAGCATCATGCAGGCACTTGACTGGCTGGCAGGTGAGTCAGCCGTCAGCGTTATCAACCTCAGTCTTACCGGTCCGGCCAATCGAGTCCTGGAGCAGGGCGTCAATATTGCCGCCGACCAGGGCAAGGTACTGGTTGCCGCTGCCGGCAATAACGGACCCTTTGCGCCAGAGCAATATCCATCGGCCTATGACCCGGTTGTTGCAGTGACTGCCGTAGCCGTTGATCGCAGCATCTATCGTTGGGCGAACCAGGGTAACCATGTGGAATTTGCCGCACTGGGTGTGCAGCTGCCAACAGCAGGAAATGACGGACGGCTGACACGCCAGTCTGGCACCTCTCTGGCGGCTCCAATTGTAGCGGCCTTTTTCGCCTGTGAGCTGTCGCGCAATGGAGGCAGTATAGCTTTGGCCCGGGAAACCCTGCAGGCCCTGGCCGAAGACCTCGGCGACATCGGACGTGATGCTGTATTTGGATACGGCCTGTTACATCCCTGGCCAATACCCCAACGCTAATGTGGAACGGTGCAGGCGATTAAGCATACCGGCCGCAGAGCCGCTATAAAGACCTTAGCAGGCGACTGATTGGCGCTGCTGACGTTTTTCTTTTTTATTGAAGAATAGGTAATGATTTAAATGGATATAACCAAGCTGCTGACCTTCTCTGTAAACAATGGAGCATCGGATCTCCATCTGGCGGCGGGCATGCCACCATTGATCCGCGTTGATGGCGATATGCGAAAAATCGATTTGCCTGTTATGGACCACAAGACGGTGCAGGGGCTGATCTATGAAATCATGTCCGACCGGCAACGCAAAGACTATGAAGAGTTCATGGAAACGGATTTTTCATTCGCGATATCGGGTGTGGCCCGTTTTCGTGTGAACGCGTTTACGCAGAATCGGGGCGCTGCGGCTGTTTTCCGGACTATCCCGGACAAGGTGCTGACAATGGAGCAGCTTGGGATGGGCAAGGTGTTTGAAACCATCGCCAGTCTCAGCAGAGGCCTGGTACTGGTTACGGGCCCGACGGGTTCGGGCAAGAGCACAACGCTGGCAGCGATGATCGATTTCATCAACAAGTCGCGCTACGAACACATCCTGACCATAGAAGACCCCATCGAATTTGTGCACGAAAGTCACAAGTGTCTGGTCAACCAGCGTGAAGTACAACGTGATACCCTGGGATTTAACCAGGCCCTGCGCTCAGCACTGCGTGAGGACCCCGATATTATTCTGGTGGGTGAGTTGCGTGATCTGGAAACCATCCGTCTGGCACTGACGGCTGCTGAAACAGGACACCTGGTATTTGCAACACTGCATACCAGTTCTGCCGCCAAGACCATTGACCGTATTGTGGACGTTTTCCCGGCTAGCGAGAAAAGCATGGTGCGTTCGATGTTGTCAGAATCCTTGCAGGCCGTCATTTCACAGACGCTCCTGAAGAAGAAAGGTGGAGGCCGTGTCGCCGCTCATGAAATCATGATGGCCACACCCGCCATACGTAACCTGATTCGAGAGGACAAGATCGCGCAGATGTACTCGGCGATTCAGACTGGCGCCGGGGTGGGCATGCGCACCCTGGATCAGTGCCTGAAGGAGCTGGTTACTGCCGGTACCGTCGAAGTCGAGATTGCGCGCAGCAAGGCGAAGATGCCGGATAGTTTCTAGTGCAGGTCACGCGCTTGCTGCCCGGAAACTGTCATGAGGCCAGGGGCAGCTGCTGGTTTATTCGCTGGACGTCCGGGACGGCTGCGGGATAGACGCCTGCAGGCGATCCACCTTGTCATTGAGTTCACGAATCAGCACCAGCATTTCCTCACGTTCGGCATGCGCGGCATTTTCTTTTTCGTCGCGACGGCGATTTTCTTCTTCGTAGTGACTTTCCTGCATGGTGCTGACGATGATACCGATAAACAGGTTCAGCACAACAAAGGCTGTTATCAGGACAAAACTGATAAAGAACATCCAGGCATAGGGGTAAATCGCCATGACCGGTCGCGATACACCTTCTGACCAGCTTTCCAATGTCATCACCTGGAACAGCGTATAGAGTGTGCGGCCCAGCGTTCCAAAGTCTTCAGGGAAGCGTTCGGCGAACAGTTGCGTGCCCATGACGCCAAAAATATAGAACACCATTGACAGCAGAAACAGAATCCAGCCGATGCTGGGAATCGCGCGCAACAATGACTCGATGATACGGCGCAGCCGATCGATTTTGGTCAGCAATCTCAGTACCCTGAGGATACGCAGCGCACGCAGGATCGCCAATGGCCCGGTGGCAGGCAGCAGGGCAATGCCAACTATCACAATATCAAAGACATTCCAGCCGCTACGGAAGAAACGGTGTCCATAAGCGTAGAGTTTCAGCGCGATCTCGGTGACAAATATCGCCAGTACAAGCTGCTCGATTATTCTGAGCGGTTCGCCAGCAATACGCATCACGCTGGCGGAAGTTTCCAGACCCAGCGTAATCGCATTAAAGATGATCACCCCAATGATAAAATTCTGGACTATCGAGCTTTCTATCCAGCGTTCAACGCGCTGACGAAACGACTGCTTCATGACACAACCTCAAGACCTGGCGGGCAACATGCGTTCGCCAGGCTCTTATGTGTAGTTCTCAATGGCCGGACATGCACAGAACAGGTTTCGGTCGCCATAAACGTTGTCGATACGATTAACCGCGGGCCAAAACTTGTTGTCACGCAGCGAGTCGACTGGGAATGCCGCTTCCTGCTTGCTGTAGGGACGGTCCCAGGAGTCGTCCATAATGTCGGCAAGTGTGTGCGGTGCATGTCGCAGCATGTTGTTCTCGGCGTCCAGTTCACCAGAGGCAACCCGGGCAATTTCCTGGCGGATGCAAATCATTGCCTCAATGAAGCGGTCAAGTTCTGCTTTGGGTTCGCTTTCTGTCGGTTCGATCATCAGTGTGCCGGGCACCGGGAACGACATGGTCGGAGCATGAAAGCCGTAGTCCATCAATCGCTTGGCGACGTCTTCTTCGGTGATACCGGTGGCTGCCTTTAAGGGACGGAGGTCGATGATGCATTCGTGCGCGACGCGACCGTTTTTGCCAGTATAGAGAACCGGATAATGCGAGCTGAGTTGGCGCGCAATGTAGTTGGCGCTTAGAATCGCGACCTGTGTGGCTTTCAGCAGGCCGGACGCGCCCATCATGGCGATATACATCCAGGAGATTGGCAGAATGCTGGCGCTGCCCCAGGGCGCCGCAGACACGGCTCCACTGTCTGGCAGGGGGCCGTCCAGCTGTACGACCGGATGGTTGGCGACAAAAGGGGCCAGGTGTTTCTTGATGCCGATTGGGCCCATGCCGGGTCCGCCACCACCGTGTGGAATACAGAAAGTTTTGTGCAGATTGACGTGGGAAACATCGGCACCGATATCGCCAGGGCGTGATACGCCTACCTGAGCATTCAGGTTGGCACCATCCATATATACCTGGCCACCGTGATCGTGCACGATCTTACAGATATCCTTGACCGACTCTTCGAACACGCCGTGCGTGGACGGGTAGGTGATCATCAATGCTGCCAGGGTGTCGCTGTACTGCTCTGCTTTTGCTTTCAGGTCATTGATGTCGATGTTGCCATTCTTGTCGCAGGCGACAACCACAACTTTCATGCTCAGCATTTGTGCGCTGGCCGGGTTTGTACCGTGGGCCGAGCTTGGAATCAGACACACATTGCGGTGCTGCTGTCCCTGACTGTCGAGGTATCGGCGTATGGCCAGCAGCCCGGCGTACTCGCCCTGGGCACCGGAATTTGGCTGCATGCTGACGGCGTCGAATCCACAGATTTCGGCCAGCATATCTTCAAGCTCGCTTATCATCTGCAGGTAGCCTTTAACCTGCTCACGCGGCACAAATGGGTGCGGCTTGCTGAATTCTGGCCAGGTGACAGGTTGCATTTCTGCTGTCGCGTTCAGCTTCATGGTGCATGAGCCCAGTGGGATCATCGCGTGCGTCAACGAAAGGTCGCGGTTCTCCAGACGTTTCAGGTATCGCAGCATGTCGGTTTCGTTGTGATAGCGGTTAAACACCGGGTGCTGCAGATACTCAGATTGGCGTTGCAGGGCAGCAGGAATGCCAACGGCGTCATCCAGGCTGGCATCGATATCACTGACGTTCAGACTGCGAGCTTTATCGCCAAGGAAGACCTGCCACAGCGTGACAAGGTCCTCGACACTGCTGCATTCATCGAGGCTGACACCCAGTGTGTCTGCATCAGTGTCACGCAGGTTGACACCTGCCGCTTTGGCGCGTGCCAGCACCGCTGCACGTTCACTGCTTTCCAGGCTCACTGTCAGTGTGTCGAAAAAGCTGCTGTTCAGTTGCAGTCCGCTATTGGCTAGTCCGGTCGCCAGGATGCGCGTGAGTCGGTGAATACGTAAGGCTATTTTGCGGATGCCGTCAGGGCCATGGTACATGGCGTACAGAGCCGCGATGTTGGCCAGTAATACCTGGGCCGTACAAATATTGCTGTTGGCCTTTTCCCGGCGGATATGCTGTTCACGGGTCTGCAGCGACATACGATAGGCCTGTTTGCCGCGTGCGTCGACAGAAACACCGATGATGCGGCCGGGGACCGCGCGCTTGTAGTCATCACGGGTAGCAAAGTAAGCAGCATGAGGGCCACCCATGCCCATGGGAACGCCAAAGCGCTGAGTATTGCCAACGACCACATCGGCGCCCAGTTCGCCCGGTGAGCTCAACAGAGCCAGGCTCATCAGATCGGCAGCGACACAGGCAATCGCGTCGCGCTGATGCAGTTGCTCGATAATGTCGCGCAAGTCCACCGCTTCGCCATTGCAGTTGGGATACTGGAAAATAGCGCCAAATACATCATGTTGCGCAGCCTCGGCAGCAGGTCCAACAACGATGTCGAATCCGAAACAGCTGGCGCGGGTCTTGATCACATCAATGGTCTGCGGGTAGCAGCTCTCATCGATAAAAAATACATTGGCCTTTTTGGCTTTGCTGACACGCTTCGCCAGCGCCATGGCTTCGGCTGCTGCAGTCGATTCATCCAGCAGGGAGGCGTTGGCCAGTTCCATTCCGGTCAAATCCAGGACCATCTGCTGATAGGCCAGCAAGGTCTCCAGTCGACCCTGGGAGATTTCCGGCTGATAGGGTGTGTAGGCGGTGTACCAGCCCGGATTTTCCAGCACATTGCGCAGGATTACCGGGGGAGTCACGGTGTCGTAATATCCCAGACCGATATAGGAGCGGCACAGCTGATTCTGCTGTGCCAGTTGCCGCAGTCGTTGCAGTGCCTGTTGTTCGCTGGACGGGGCGTCAAGTGCCAGCGGCCTGCCGAGCGCAATCGCTGCTGGCAGCGTTGCGCTTATCAGGGCGTCCAGTGAGGGGTAGTCCAGCTCGGCCAGCATGGCCTGGATGTCATTCTCATCCGGGCCGATATGGCGAGCAATAAAAGACTCAGAATCGTGCAGCGAGCTCAGCGGCGACTTCAGGTTCATTCACACATTCCAGCGTAGGTGTTGGCATCCAGCAGCTCTTCCAGTTCAGCCGGGTTGCTTGGCAGTATTCGGCAGATCCACCCTTCGCCGTAAGGGTCAGCATTAACAGTTTCTGGTGCATCGGTCAGGTCTTCGTTGACAGCGATGACTTCGCCAGAGATCGGTGCGTAGATATCCGAGGCAGCCTTGACTGATTCGACGACACTCATTTCGTCTTTGGCTGAGACGGTGGCGCCTTCTTCCGGCAGCTCAATGAACACGATGTCGCCCAGCAATTCCTGCGCATGATCGGAGATGCCAATTGTCACGCTGCCATCTTCTTCAACGCGGACCCATTCATGGGTGGCTGCGTATTTCAGTTCATCAGGAAAATCACTCACGGGTCGATCCTCATAGTTTTGACTGTAAACTTGGTTTGATTATCAAGGCTTGCCGGCATCAGTCGAAAATCTGCTTGCCGTGGCGGACAAAGCCGGGTTTGACGGTGCGTACGGGCAAAAGCTTGCCGCGGATCTCGACCGCACACTGTGTGGTACCAGTCGGGATTCTAGCCAATGCGATAGCATGCTTCAATGTAGGTGAAAAGGTACCGCTGGTGGTGATGCCATCGGCAGTGCTGCCGTCTTCCAGCGTGCAGACAACACGCATGCCTTCGCGCAGAACACCGCGTTCTGTCATCACCAGACCGGCCAGCACCGGCAGTGAGCCATCGGTCAGCTGGTCAGCGTGCAGTGCTACTGCGCTGCGACCAACAAAGTCCCTATCCTCAGGTTTCAAGGCAATCGTCCAGCCCATATTTGCAGACAGCGGTGAGACTGACTCGTCCATCTCGTGCCCGTAAAGGTTCATGCCGGCTTCCAGGCGCAAGGTGTCGCGGGCGCCCAGGCCAATCGGACGCACGCCGGCTTCCAGCAGGGCATCCCACAGCTCGGGAGCCTGTGACTCCGGCAGGATGATCTCCACGCCATTCTCGCCAGTGTAGCCAGTACGAGCTACCAGCCACTGGTCGTTTTCGGCAGCGGTGAAGGGTTTTAGCGACTGGACTGCATCAGCCAGTTCAGGCTCGCCGCGACTGCGCAAAATGTCATCAACAATTTTCAGTGCCTTGGGGCCCTGTACGGCGAGAATCGCCAGTTCGGGTCGCTCAGTCAGCGTTGCCTGGTGGGATTCGATATGTCCCTGCAGCCATGCCAGGTCCTTCTCGCGGGTGGCACAGTTGACGACCAGCCGGTAGCCGTTGCGCAGGCGGTATACAATCAGGTCGTCAATCACGCCGCCCGTGTCGTTCAGCATCGCTGTATAGAGGGCCTGGCCGGGCTGGCCGAGGCGCGCGACATCATTGGCCAGCATCCAGCGCAGCCAGGGTTCGGCGTCGTCGCCGGTCACATCCACGATTGTCATGTGAGAGACATCGAAGACACCGGCATGCTGGCGCACGGCGTTGTGTTCTTCGATCAGGGAGGTGTACTGGATGGGCATGTCCCAGCCGCCAAAATCAACCAGCCTCGCCCCTGCGGTGCAATGGCGGTCATAAAGAGCGGTTTTTTGTCCCACAGCGGCCTCCGGAGGCGTATTCACGCCAAAACGCAATATTTTACGGTGAAGCGAAGGGATTTAACAGGGGTAAGCGCGTCAGTCCAGCTGTGCCATGAATCGTCCGGCCCGCGGCTTGAAATTGTGCTGGCTGTCCAGCGAGAAAACCACTGAGCTGGATCGGCCGACCAGCTGATCCCGCGGTATGAAGCTGTACAGACGGCTGTCTGCGCTGTTGTCGCGATTATCGCCCAGCACAAAGAAATGGTCGGCCGGGACTTCGGCAGGGCCATAGCTGCGTGTCGACCGGCGTCCGTAGCCATTGGTTATCAGAGCCTGATGCGAGTCATCCACCAGGTGCTCAACGATGATGGTGCCCTCCCGGTCTTCACCGAGTACTTCATAGTCAACAATGTCGCCATTGAGAACCAGCATGTTGTTGCGCATGTAGATTGTGTCGCCCGGCACACCGATGATGCGCTTGACCAGACGCTTGCCGGCTGCCTCAGAGTCGATGATGACGATATCACCGCGCTCAGGATCAGACAGGCTCAGCAGAGAAATATCAGTGAACGGGATGCGGACATCGTAGGCAAGTTTGTTTACCCAGACTTTGTCGCCATCCAGCAGCGTGGGCTGCATGGAGCGGCCGGAAATTGAATTGAGATCAGCCACTGCGCTCTTGAAACAGACAATGGACGCGAGGATCAACAGAAACTTCTTGTTTTCGCGCCAGAAAATGGCAAGGTATCGTTTCATGCAGGCCAGCTTATCCTTTAAACTTCCGGGGTTATCGGACATTCAATAAATGCCGTTTCCCAAAGGTAGCCATATCTGAGGATTCGGTCAACCGCCTGCGATGAATCGAGTGTAATCAGCGGTTCAGGTGCCCGGCAGCGGGTCTGCCGGGCAGGTGTGATTCACTGAAATACAGGCTTACTGCTGGACAATGCCTGTATAAAACAGTGGGCGCGTCACAATTACTGCTCCGTCCCGGTCTTTGATGGTCAGGTTGCCGTTCAGGGTGCCATCGATATCGATTTCTGCCAGAGACTGGTCGAAGAACAGCTGGCAGACAAATCGTTTGGCAGGCGTCTCAACGCAGGTGCCTGTCACCGGTGTTCCGGCAGTCTGGGGAGCAGAGCTGCCCAGTACACCGTTGGTCCGAATGTAGCGCTGGGTGAATGCAACATCCAGCTTGATGCTGTTGTAGCTCTTGTTCTGTACCGTAAACGTATTGACGCCCCAGTCGATGCGCGACTCGGTAGCAGCTGCAGCAGTGCCGGTCAGGCACAGTAAGGCGATGAAAAACGATGAAAGGTATCGCATTCCAGATATCTCCGGGAGGGTTGTTGTGACATGCAGGGTACGGCCGGTTGGACGCGGCAATACTCTGATCCTGCAATTGACTCCTGTCAATACGACTTAAGTACTGGTCGGCGCTGTTCACGCATCATGGAGCGGCGTATACTGAGCTGTATGTATACACAGTAATCAGCGATTGGTCGCCATGTCTGGCACTCAACAGCCAGAGGCGGAAACTGGACAAATTGAAGGCGCACAACCACTGACATGTCGACTTCTTCTGTACTTTCAAACTTTCATCCGGCCAGTCGTGCCTGGTTTGCCAGCACTCTGGGCCAGCCGACGCCGGCGCAGGCCGATGCGTGGCCGGCCATTCAGGCAGGAAAGCACACCCTGATTGCAGCCCCCACCGGTAGTGGCAAAACGCTGGCTGCTTTTTACGCTGTCATTGACCGTATGGTGTGTGAGGCACAGCAGAAACCGTTGGTGACTCAGACCCGGGTCCTTTATATCTCGCCACTGAAGGCCCTCAGTAACGATATCGAGCGTAATCTCAAGCAGCCGCTGGCGGGCATTGAGGACGAGCTGTTCCTGCAGGGGGCTCATCCGGCTGACATCCGGATCGCCGTGCGCACCGGTGATACGCCGCAGGCCGAGCGACAGAAAATGCTCAAAAACCCGCCCCACATCCTGGTGACCACTCCCGAATCCGTCTATCTGCTGCTTACCAGTGCGCACGGCCGCAACATGCTGCGCAGTGTCGACACCATTATTATCGACGAGATTCACGCCATGCTGGGCGACAAGCGTGGCTCACACCTGGCCCTGTCGCTTGAGCGCCTGCAGGCCCTGACGGGGCGCCCGCTGCAGCGCATCGGCCTGTCCGCAACGCAGAAACCGATGTCGCTGGTCGCCAATTATCTGGTTGGCGCAAGGAGTGGAGAGCCTGCCGCCGCGCCGGTCATTGTGGATACAGGGCACCGTCGCACGCTGGATATCAATATTGAAGTCCCGGCCTCGCCGTTGTCCGCTCTGATGAGTAACGAGGTATGGGGCGAGTTGTACGAACGGCTGGTGGAGCTCATTCAACAGCACCGCACAACCCTGGTATTTGTTAACACCAGACGCCTGTCCGAACGTCTGGCGCTGGCGCTGTCTGAGCGACTGGGCGCCGACAGTCTGTATGGCGAGGCTGGCGCGTCCCTGGTCAGCTCCCACCATGGCAGTATGAGCAAGGAGCGGCGCCATAACGCCGAACAGCAACTCAAGGCGGGCAAACTGAAGGTGCTGGTGGCCACTGCATCCATGGAGCTGGGCATCGATATTGGTGCTGTGGATCTGGTGGTGCAGTTCTCGTCGCCGCACAGCATTGCGACATTCCTGCAACGGGTAGGCCGCAGCGGCCACCATGTCGGCGGCACACCGAAAGGCATTCTGTTTCCGCTGACGCGAGACGACCTGGTGGAATGCAGCGCTCTGGTGGACAGCGTGCGACGAGGTGAGCTGGACCGCATCATCATGCCTGAGCAGCCACTGGACATCCTGGCGCAGCAGATTGTTGCTGAGCTGGCGGCGCGGCAGGACGAAGATGTGTCAGCACAGCCGCTGGATGAGCTGTATCAATTGATGACGCAAGCCTGGCCTTATCGCGCGCTACCCCGCGAGCAGTTTGATCAGCTGGTAAAAATGCTGGCAGATGGATATTCAACCCGGCTGGGGCGCCGTGGTGCCTGGCTGCATCTGGATCGTATTAATGGCAGAGCCAGTGCCCGTCGGGGAGCCCGGCTGACGGCGCTGACCAATGGCGGTGCAATACCCGACATGTTTGACTATCAGGTGGTGCTGGACCCTGATGACATCGTGGTGGGCTCACTCAATGAGGACTTTGCGCTGGAAACCCTGCCCGGGGACATATTTGCACTGGGCACCCATGCCTGGCAGATGGTGCGCGTGGATGGGCTCAAGGTGCGGGTACGCGACGCACACGGTCAAAAATCCACCGTGCCGTTCTGGCTGGGCGAAGGGCCGGGGCGTACCACCGAACTGTCGGAGGCGGTATCCAGGCTGCGCGAAGAGATCGACGAACGGCTGATAGATGATGGGCCAGAGGCGGCCATCCAATGGCTGGTCAAAGAGGTCGGGCTGCCGATTTCGGCAGCGTCCCAGGTAGTCGACTACCTCAGGGCCGGACGAAATGCCCTGGGCATGATGCCGACACGGGATCGCATTGTGATGGAGCGCTTTTTTGACGAAGTGGGTGACATGCATGTTGTGATACATGCTCCGTTTGGGAGTCGTCTCAACAAGGCCTGGGGGCTGGCACTGCGCAAACGCTTCTGTCGTACGTTCAACTTTGAGCTGCAGGCTGCTGCCAACGAAGACAGCATTGTCATCTCGCTGGGGTCAGTACACAGTTTTCCACTGGAAGAAGTGTTCCACTACCTGCACAGTAATTCAGCAACCGATGTGCTGACCCAGGCCCTGCTGGATGCGCCAATGTTTGAAGTACGCTGGCGCTGGAATGCGACCCGGTCACTGGCGATTCAGCGCAATCGCAGTGGCAAACGGGTTCCGCCGCAGTTTCAGCGCATGGATGCCGAGGACCTGGTGGCCCAGGTGTTTCCGGATCAGATTGCCTGTCAGGAGAACCTGACGGGCAAACGCGATGTGCCGGACCATCCACTGGTTGTGCAGACCATCAATGACTGTCTGACAGAAGCCATGGACATTGAGGGTTTGCTGGCGCTTCTGCAGCAGATGGAGGCCAGCCAGGTCGAGCTGGTGGCACTGGACCTGCGCGAACCCTCACCGTTTGCACAGGAAATCATTAACGCCAGCCCCTACGCATTCCTTGATGATGCGCCTTTTGAAGAGCGCCGCACGCTGGCCATTCGCAACCGAAGCTGGGTGGATCCTGCCGAGTCAGATGCCTACACCCGACTGGACGAAGCCGCCATTGCTCGCGTCAGGGATGAAGCCTGGCCGCTGGTTCGCGATGTTGATGAATTGCACGATGCCCTGTACTGCGCAGGTTTCATGACTTGCGATGAATTAGGCCGGGTTATTGGTGGCGATCGCCTGTACCGGCAATTGCTGGAGCAAGGGCGCGTCTGTGCCATAAAGGCGGAAAGCATGCCGGGCGAGCTGTTGATTACGGCGGAAATGCTGCCGGTTTTCCGCCAGGTATTCGAGTCGCTGCAGAGCACACCCGAAATTGAGCTGCCGGCAGACATGCTGACAGAGGCAGGGTCTGAAGAAGATGCGATTCAGACCATCATTCGGCGCCGGCTGGATGTCCTGGGGCCGGTCACCGCCGCCTGTCTGTCCGACGATAGTGGAATTCCCGTCAATCAGGTAGACATGGCGCTGATGGTGCTGGAGCGACAGGGCTTTGCCTTCCGTGGCCGGTTTACACCTGGCAGTCTCGCAAATGACGACCCGGCAACTCTGGAGTGGTGTGAACGCCGCCTGCTGCAGCGCATCCATCGCTACACACTGGATGCTCATCGAGAAGCCATCAAGCCAGTTTCCCTGCAGGCCTATACCTGCTATCTGTTTGAGCATCATGAGTTGCGGCAACAGACACTGCAGCCGCGGCCGCAACCATTGCCGTCAGCGGCGGCTGCGCAGGCCATACTGGAAAGAACCCTGGAACGTCTTGATGGTGTTGCAGCGCCTGCGGCGGCGTGGGAGGGCGAAATCTTCCCGGCCCGCATGGCGCTGTATGACCCAGGCTGGCTGGATATCCTTTGTACATCGGGCCGGTTGACCTGGGGGCGTTATTCACCACCCGCTCAGTTAACTGCAATCCGGGCCGACAGTCGACGTGCCGCAGGTCCCATCAAGACCACGCCGATTACTCTGTCGTCGCGTCAGCTGATGACCAGCTGGCAGCAGTTACATGGTGGCGCCTGGCAGGATCAGGCCCGGCTCAGCAGCAATGCCGAGCGTGTCCTCGACGACCTGAAACAGCGCGGCGCGAGCTTCTTTCATGAAATACGGCAGCGTACCGGCCTGTTGGCAGCCCAGCTGGAGCAGGCCTTATCTGAACTTGCTGCCGCTGGCAAATTGACCAGTGATGGCTTTACCGGATTGAGGGCGCTGCTGACACCTGATGCACGTAAACCATCCACCAAAGGCAGCCAGGGCCGCTCGGGACGCAGCCGGTCCCGTGGCTACAGTGTCGAAGATGCCGGGCGCTGGTCTTTGCTGTATCCACCCGATGCAGGCCCGTTGAATGACGAAATGACTGAAGAGCTGATCATGGTATATTTGCAGCGCTGGGGTGTGATCAGCCGGCAGATTGTGTCACGTGAAAGTGCGGCCCCGTCCTGGCGCGACCTGTTGACAGTGCTGAGGCGACTGGAGTTGCGAGGTACCTTGCGTGGTGGGCGGTTTATCGAAGGCCTGGGTGGCGAGCAGTTTACGCTGCCAGAGAACGTGGCTCCGCTGCGTGAGCAGGCGCGCAAGCTGAGAGAACGCGACACCTCGGACTGGTCGTCGGCTGACTATTGCAGTCTGGCAGCCACTGATCCGGTGAATCACCTGGCGCTGTTTTTGCCGGAAATGAAGCTTGCCAGAACCAGTCGCAACCGTGTCTTGTATAAAAACGGTGTACCTGTCGCTGTTCTTGATGGTGCCAGGGTAAAGTTCCTGCGTGAAATACCCGCCGAACACCAGTGGGCGCTAGAGCAATTATTGCGTCGCCAGGAAATCAATCCGCGGCTGCGATCCTATCTGGCCAACAGTTGAAGGTAAGTTGCAGGCGAGCGTTGATCCGGGCCCGTAGCGATTACCAGAACAAAAAATAAGGAGAACAAGCGCATGTTGTCAGTTACGGAATCCGCGCGCCGCACTTGGCGCACGATTGGCTTGCTGGTTTGCTGGACGATGGCGGCAGGCCTTGGCTCGCTTGTTCATGCGCAGCCAGAATGGGACGCAGAGACCAGCCAGACGCTGGACGGTGCAAGCTTCCACGAAGGTTATTTCGATTATTACTACCAGCCCGCTACCGGGCGGCTGTTTCTGGTGGTTGATCGTCTGAATCAGCAGTTCCTCTATGTGAACTCGCTATCGACAGGCGTTGGCTCGAATGATATCGGTCTGGACCGCGGACAAATTGGTGACAGTCGTGTTGTGCAGTTCGAGCAGCACGGCAATAAAGTCTTCCTGAAGCATATCAACCTCGATTTCCGCGCCGATTCCGATAGTTTCATGGAGCGTCTGTCAGTTCAGGAGGCATTTGCCGAATCGATTCTGGCTGGCTTTGAAGTGGTAGACAGTCAGGATGGCGTGGCACTGATTGACATGACTGACTTTCTGCTCAGCGACGCGCACGGTGTGGTGACAACGCTGCAGAATTCGCAGCAGGGCAGTTACAGTCTCGATAAAGCGCGCTCTGCCATTTATCTGGAGCGGACCAGAAACTTTCCATTAAATACCGAGTTTGAAGCGCAACTGACCTTTGCAGGCAACTCGCCCGGCGCCTGGGTACGCTCGGTAACACCGACACCGCAGGCCATCACAGTCAGACAGCATCACTCGTTTGTGCAACTGCCTGACGATGAGTACCAGCCGCGTGCCTTTCATCCGGCTTCGGGCTTCTGGTCCCGCGGATTCCAGGACTTTGCTGCACCAATCAACGAAGACATGACGCGCCGCTTCATACCCCGACATCGTCTGCAGAAGCGCAATCCCGACGCGGCTGTCAGTGAGCCCGTGACGCCGATTATTTATTATCTGGATCCGGGCGTACCGGAACCGGTACGCAGTGCATTGCTGGATGGCGCACGATGGTGGAATGCTGCCTTCGAGGCGATTGGCTATGTCGATGCGTTCCAGGTTGAGTTGCTGCCAGAAGAAGCCGACCCCATGGATATTCGCTACAACGTAATTCAATGGGTACACAGATCCACGCGCGGCTGGTCCTATGGCTCCAGTGTGGTTGACCCCCGCACCGGCGAAATCATCAAAGGCAAGGTGACACTTGGCTCATTAAGAGTGCGGCAGGATTACCGCATCGCTCAGTCACTGGTTGGCCTGGCATCGGAAGGTTCCGATCAGGCCATACAGGAGCTTGCACTGGCCAGGATTCGTCAACTGTCCGCACACGAAGTTGGCCATACGCTGGGCATCGCCCACAACTTTGCGGCCAGTGTTAATGACCGTGCCTCCGTCATGGACTACCCGCATCCGCTGCTGGATATCACTGATCAGGGCGTACTCGACGCACTGGATGCTTATGATGTCGGTCTTGGTGCCTGGGATTTTCAGACTATAAAGTATGGTTACTCGGAGTTCGCCAGCGAGGATCAGGAGGCGCAGGGTCTTGCTGCCATTCTGCAGGAGAACAAGGACGCCGGTCTGTTGTATATCACTGATCTTGACAGCCGTGCGGCCGGTGGCGCGCATCCCCTGTCGCATATGTGGGACAACGGCGCCGATCCGGTAGCCGAACTGCAACACCTGCTGGATGTACGCGGATCTGCTCTGCAGCGCTTCAGCGCCGCCAATCTGAAACCCGGTCAGCCTTATGGTGAGCTGGAGGACATTCTTGTTCCCCTGTATCTGCTGCACCGTTATCAGGTTGAGGCAGTCCATCGCCTGGTGGGCGGCACCTACTACGAGTACTCAGTTTATGATGGACAGGTCGCCGAGTCAGAGCAGGTCATTCCGGTCGCTGCGGATATGCAGCAGCGTGCTCTGGATGCCTTGTTGCTGACCCTGACGCCGGAGCAACTGATGCTGCCACCCGAGATACTGGCGATGATTCCGCCGCGCCCGCCCGGGTATGGCCGGACCCGCGAAAGTTTTCCACTGCGCACAGCACTTGGGCTGGATTTCCTGAGTATCGCCGAGACCGCAGCGGACCACACGGTGAGCGGAATTCTGCAGCCGCAGCGGCTGGCGCGCATAAACAATCTCAACATGCTGGACGACTCGCTGCCCTCTGTCCATGATGTGCTGGCCCGTTTGCTGGAAGCCACGCTTTATCAACAACGCCAGGCTGGTCAGTCAGGTGCCGTGCAACGGGCAGTGGATCACGTCGTCCTTTATCATCTGCTGTCTCTGGCAGCAGATGACCAGCTTGGCAATCAGGTCAAAGCAGCCATTCACCTGCAGCTGGAAACACTGGAAGAGTGGCTGGATGATGCGGCGGACCAATCCCGCGATCGCGACTGGCAGGCGCATTATCAATTGAGCCTGGATGCGATTGAGAGCTGGCGTGACAGTGGTGGTGAGACTATGCTGCTGACCGCGCCGCTGGCGATGCCACCGGGCGCCCCGATATGAGATATCATGGTGAGACCGAGTTGAGAGAACAGCCTGTGGTCCTGTCACAAGGTGGCTAACAGGCTGTTGAAAAACTATCTGCGTTGCCATTGCTTCGTTAAAAACAGGCTCAAAATGCTCATTTACTCCGTGTAAACTCGGCTTTGGCATCCTGCGGCGCTCTAACTCCTGCATCCATGCAGTCGTGCGCTTTTTCGCCTGTTTTTGCCTTGCCCTGACGGCCTCGATTAGGTTTTTTAACAGCCTGCTAAACAACTGAACAAGGTAAAACAACAATGAATGTGTCAGTGTTTATTTAATAGCCAGACAGGAGGGTAGCAAAATGAAAAGAATGGTCGTCGCAATTATTGCGGCTTATGCCGTGTGGACAGTTATCTGGCTGGTGGGCAATGCGACGCTGTTTGCCGATGTGGCGGCGCAGTCTGCAGATGGCACCCCGGTGACGGCAGTCGGCGTGCTGCTGGGTATTCTATTGCTGAGTATCATCTGTTCGCTGGCCGCCGGGGTGGTTGCTGCCCGACTGGATCGTGCAAACGCGTTTCGGGCAGTGCTGATCACTGGCGTGCTGCTGGTACTCACTGGTGTTGGTGTTCAGGCAAGTGTCTGGGCGTTGATGCCTGTGTGGTATCACCTCAGCTTTTTGACTTTGATTGTGCCGGTTGCGCTTCTGGGTGCCCGGCTGGTAGGTGGCTCAAGCGCCGCCGAGTGAGAGAATAAACAATGAAAAACCTGTTTGACCTGACCCCGCCCTCATTGCCCATCGTTAATAGCGATATCCGCTTCCCCGTGAATCGCGTTTTTTGCGTGGGTCGCAATTACGCCGACCATGCCCGGGAAATGGGCGCGGACCCCAGTCGTGAGGCACCGTTCTTTTTCAGTAAACCTGCCTGTGCGGTCTGGACGCCTGATGGCGAAGTGCCTTATCCCCCGCGAACCCGGGATCTGCATCACGAGGGAGAGCTGGTGGTTGCGCTGCAGCAGGGAGGCAGCCGACTGTCACTGCCACAGGCGCAGGCCGCCGTTTATGGTTATGCCGTCGGTGTCGATTTTACGCGACGTGATTTGCAGGCAGAGGCCAAATCAAAGGGTAGACCCTGGGATGTCGCCAAGGGCTTCGATGCCTCTGGTCCGGTGTCGCCATTAACGCCTGTCAGTGACAGGGGCTGGCTGGAAAAGGGGGCGATCCGGTTGTCTGTCAACGGTCAACTGCGCCAGCAGGGCGACCTGGCAGACATGATATGGAAAGTCGATGAAATCATTGTTGAACTGTCGACGCTGTTTACTCTGCAGCCCGGCGATCTTATTTTCACTGGAACACCTGCTGGTGTCAGCGCAGTGCTGCCAGGCGATCAGGTTGAAGTGACGATTGATGGGCTGCCAACACTGGCGTTCAGGATGGTGTAGCGGGTGATACGGCTGGCAATCCGGCCAGCCAGCTCTCGACAATCAGGCGCGCGGCAATACTGTCGACGGCGTCGTCACGATTGCCTCGCAGTATTTCACCCCGGGCGACGAAGGATGTCAGACGCTCGTCAATACCGAAGCAGGGTTTGTGCAGCTGTCCTTCCAGGCGTTTGCCAAATTTGCGTGCCCGCAGCAGCAGATCACTCTCGGAATCATCCATGTTATAGGGCAGACCTACCACAAATACATCGGGCTGCCAGCGCGTCACCAAAGCCCGCAGCATGTCCCAGTCAGGGATACCATCGCGGGCGGGAATGATGGGCAGGGTCTGCGCAGTCCCCGTCAGTGACTGGCCGACAGCGGCGCCGATACGTTTGGTGCCAAAGTCAAAACCCAGGACTGTCAGGTGTTTCTGGACGCGAGAGGGGTAGCTGTCCATTGCGTCAGGAATGTCCAGTCAGAGATGATAATTGACTCAGGCTCACGCCCAGAATGCCGGCCGCTGCTTTGGCCATGTTGTCAAAGTCTTCAGAGAACAGAATTTCAGGGTCGGCTGGCACTGTAAGCCAGGCATTGTCCGAAATTTCCTGCTCCAGCTGTCCGCTTTCCCAGCCCGCACATCCCAGCGCGATCAGGTAGCGGTCCGGTCCTTCACCGCGTGCGATGGCCTGCAGAATATCCTTGGACATCGAAAGGCTGACGTCATCATTGACGCGCATGGTGTATTCCCACTCATCCGTCGTAGGGTGCACGATAAAGCCTTTGCTGCGTTCCACCGGGCCGCCGGCCATCACTTTTTTCTCGGACAGTCTGGCAACCATGTCATCGCTTACGGTTATCTTCAGCTCACTCATCAGGTCTGAAATAGGCAGCCGCGAGCAGCGGTTGATGACAACGCCCAGTGCGCCGTTATCGTCATGGCGCCACAGGTAGGTGACGGTGCCATTGAAGTTGGGGTCGCGCAGCTGAGGCATGGCGATCAGAAAATGGTGTTCAAGACTGGTGGCGTTTTCTTC
The DNA here is from genome assembly GCA_002706685.1 of Gammaproteobacteria bacterium. Lineage (GTDB taxonomy): Bacteria > Pseudomonadota > Gammaproteobacteria > Pseudomonadales > Pseudohongiellaceae > Pseudohongiella. The sequence goes on from PALV01000011.1 coordinate 312,934, forward strand.
GATTGCTTTGTGCATACTGCCCATGAATACGTCTCCTGGTTCACTGACTGCTAAAAGCATTTCCGGGTCTGAATCGCCATGTGCGGATGATTTCCAGAATATCAACCTCGCCGCGCAACTCTTCTGGAAAAGGATCGAACGGCGCTGCCAGTTGCACAATTTCCACAGCCGCCATGTCCAGTAGCTGGTGTCCTGATCCCTGCAGGATGCGGATTTCCGCGACACTGCCGTTCGGGCGCAGCGCGACCATCATGCGCAGGCTGCCATAAATGTCATTCTGACGTGCTGCCTCAGGATAGTGCTGATTGCCGACCAGCTCAATGCGTTTGCGCCAGTTGTCGAGATACAGCGCATCATGTCGCTGCTGCGTGGATGCCGAGGAAATGGTGTAGCGCCGGGGCCGGTTGGCATAGGCCTGCTGCTGATGATCAAGCTGGGCCTGCAGGCTGGCGATGGCCATGGCAATTTCTTCGGGCGAAGAATCTTCTGAGAGCAGACGCGAGTCCTGTTCATCGCGCGATTCCAGTTGCTGGCTCTGCTGCTGCTCAGCATCGGTACTTGTTACAACACGAACATCCTCGCGCCGCTGTGCGGCAGGCGCTGGCGTCGGAATGGGTTGTACCTGCTGTATCGACTCATCGTAGATGGGGGACTCAAATGGTGTTGCCGGGGCCGCCGTATCTTCCAGCGAGCCGCTGCCTTCCTGATTCGCCTGTGCGATAAAGTCTGCCTGCTCCGGTGCCTGCTCACTTTGAAACTGCGCGAGGGTTATCTCGATGGCCGGTGTCGATGGTCGTTCGCTCAAAAAGCTGAAACCGACACCGGCGATCACGATGACGTGAAAACAGGCCGAGATAAAGATGGTGAATCCGAAGCGTTCTTTTTCCATATCAAACTACAGCTGAACGTGGTCAGAATCAGGCCTGGCCCAGACGTGCAGCGATGACGTCCATCAGGTCGCCTGCAATATCAAGGTCGTGTGCCGCGTTAATTTCGCGTACGCAGGTCGGGCTGGTGACATTGATTTCCGTCAGGTAATCACCAATCACATCCAGTCCCACAAACAGCAGTCCACGCGCCTTGATGCTGTCACGTACCTGTTCGCAGATCCAGCGGTCGCGATCTGACAGTGGCTGCGCGATGCCACTGCCGCCAGCTGCCAGGTTGCCACGGCTTTCGCCTATCGCAGGAACTCTGGCAAGCGCATAAGGCACAGGTTCGCCATCGATGAGCAGGATGCGCTTATCCCCTTTGACGATTTCGGGTATGTAGCGCTGCGCCATGATCGGGCTGCGGCCGTGCTGGGTGAGCATTTCCAGAATCACACTGATATTGGTGTCGTCGTTACGCACCCGAAAAATGGAACTGCCGCCCATGCCATCCAGGGGTTTAAAAATCACATCACCGTGGGATTTGTGGAATGCCTTGAGCTTGTCGGCCCTGGCGCTGACCAGAAACGGAGGGCAGCATTGGGGGAACTGGGTAGCAAACATTTTTTCATTACAGTCGCGCAGAGCCTGCGGTTTGTTGACGATCAGCGTACCAACCTGTTCTGCCCGCTCCAGCAGATAGGTAGAGTAGATATAGTTGCTGTCGAACGGCGGGTCTTTGCGCATCAGGATGACATTGAGCTCAGACAGCGGGCGCTCAACCGCTTCACCCATTTCGTACCATTTATTGGGGTCGTAAGCGACCGAAAGGGGGCGCATATGACCCATGGCAGTTTCGCCCTGCAGATACAGGTCGCCCTGTTCCATGTAAAAAAGCTCCCAGCCGCGCTCCTGAGCGGCAACCAGCATGGCAAGGCTGGTGTCCTTTTTGTAGCTAATCTGGCTGATGGGGTCCATCACAATGCCCAGTTTGATCTGCATGACGCGAAAGTCTCCGGTGATAGTGCGATGGCCCATCATAACATGATTGCCTGACTGCCCCGCGTGGTGCTGCACACACTCTTTTTGTCTGCTAAAACATTGAGGAGAAGTGTCACGTACAGAAGCGCGATCAGGGAGGATCGGATGAACCAGCAAAGCAGGGTGGCAGACGGGTATCAACAGAACCGGGGAGAGGCGCTGGCGCAGGCGGCTGAGCCCCTGAAGATACTGCTGGCCGAGTCAGCGGGTGCCACCCGCCAGCGCATGCAGCAGGTGCTGAAAGGCCACGATTATCATGTCACCTGTGTGGAGGATGGCTTTGAAGTGTTGTGTCGATTGCCGGAACTTCGGCCAGATATTCTGATGATGTCCTGTGCGCTGCCACGTCTCAGTGGCGTGCAGGTGTGTACATTGCTACGCCAGTCACCCGACTTTTCGGGGCTGCGTATCGTGCTGCTGTCCGAGCAGCCAAATTTCCTGGATTCCGTCAACGCAGAGCGCGTGGCTGCGGATGGCTGCCTGCCCAAGCCGTTCCGCAGCAGTGAGCTGAGCGCTGTGCTGAGTGGATTGGCGGCAAGGGCAGAGGCGGTCGCACTGTAGTGTCGCTGATACTGCTTATTGACGACAATCAGCATACGCGCTTGGCCACCACTGAGTTGTTGCAGGATCAGGGTTGGGCGGTGGTCGCGGCAGATACCCTGCAGGCTGCCAGGCGACAGCTGGTTTCTGCCGGACGCAAGCTCCAGCTGCCCGATCTCTGCCTGGTAGAGCTGGTGCTTCGCAGGGGTAACGGCTTTACGGCAGGAGCCTTGCTCGCCAGGCACTGGCGAGACCGGATTAATGCCGTGCCAACGCTGCTGATCAGTGATCGGCTGCAATCTGCGGACACGGCCTGGGCGCGGGCGCGTGGCATGTCAGGTGTTGTTTCACGCTGCAGTGGCCCTCGGGGGATGGTCAGACAGATCAGCAAGTATCTGCAGGGACAGCCCGAATCCAGGATCCTCGATCTGGTTGCCAATAAGCAAAAGTGCGATGCTGAATCAGCGCCGGGTGGCGCTGATGATTGTGTCGCGGCGCTGGCCACGCTGCTCCTTGCGTCATTGCGGCAGTTGCTGGCTCAGGCCATGCAGATTCCACCCGACAGAGACGAATCGATCGCAGAGTGGCGACAGGCGGCGATGACGTCACTGCAAGGGATCAGGCACTGCTGGTGTTTCCTGCCAAAAGCTGTCTCTTTCGGACAACAAGGGCAGATGAATGAGCTGCAGCTTGCCGACGCCAGAGCGCTTTGTGGCATGGTGCTAAACGCAGTTGAAACACTGGCCTCGTTTGTTGATTGTCGCCAGGCCTGTGACTGGATGGGTCCACGGCAACGTTGCAAAGCCGCACTGGCGGAGCAGCTGGAACTCTGTCGCGAAAGGAACAAAGACGGTCAGCAAAACGCTTCACTGACTCACGCGGCGCGGGCCGCACTTGGCTTGCACGCTGTCGGAGCGGCCAATACCCGAGGCTGGCTGCTGCTGGTACTGAAGATGCTCTACTTTCCCCACGCAAGGAGTGCGTCCAGCTGGCAAACTCTGTCAACCGCACTTCAGACGAATGACTTGTTTGCGCCGCTTGACGGGTCAGAGCACGGCCTCGCAGATCTTCTTTCCACTGCGGATACGGCAGAGCGACTGCGGCATCATGTGTCCAGCATGCTCGCAGAGTCCCGGGCGCAGCTACCAGACCGGACCGTGCAGGCCGAATTCTGGTACAAATTGTCCGCGCTGCTGCGAATGCAGGAAAACCAGCCCGTGCTTTTGATTGTGATGGCAGACAGCTGGTACCGACAGGCAGCGCTCACCCGACATACGATGAAATCTGGCTTTACTGACTCATTACGCTGCTTTCAGTCACTGCTTGATCCAGGCTTATCCGAGATTGAGAAAATTGACCAGGCTTTGACTGTCGTCAGGCTTAGCCTCGCCAGTACAGGTGCTGAGCTCGCCCTGAGCCAGAGCGAGCAGCTGGAACTCGCATCCAACCTGTACTGGCTACCGCATTCCCGGGATTGGGCGGCAGGCTTGAGTGCGGAACAGGCGGACCTGGATCTATTTGTCGAAGAACTGGGGCGTGAGCTGAACACGGTCTGCGAGGCGGCTGCCCGACTTGAGATTGCTCCACTGGGGTCCTTAAGTCTTGTGTTATTACAATTCTACCGGGTAATCCAGTTGCAGCCTGCCCTGTTAACTCAGACGACAATTCGCCGTACGCTGATCATTGCGCAGCATCAACTGTGCAAAATGCTGGATCGGGTCGCCGCGTGGCAACAGGCCGATCCCGTTGGTCTCCTAGTGGAGCGTCTCTATCGTCTTCTGGAGCCGGGCGCAACAGACTCGATCAATCCGTGTGCATCTGGCAGGCAATCGGCGACGTATTCAGTGCACGAGTCTGAACCCTGGGCGGCGCAGACCTGGGCCGAGTTGGACGCAGGCAATCAGCGCCTGCGGCGATTGTTGAACAGCTCTGCCGACACAGCCGGCCTGAAGCCTGTTTTGCTGGAGCTGCTGAAAATGCAGCGCGACACAATCAAGCGCCATCTTGCCTATCAGCCGCCCGGCTAAGTGGCTATAATGCGGCCTTCGTCTGCAAAGTCGATTAAGGCCATCAGGGTGCATTGGCGGTAAGGTTGCATTTGCAAGAGGCAGTAAACAGGTGAGAGCGTTAGGTTATATCTGGGGAATCGGCGGCATCGTGCTGCTGCTGTCATTTGCGATTGTCCGCCTGGGCGGTGTTGCGCTTGAGCTTGATCCGGGTGCCTTGCAGCCGCAGCACTGGGCAGTCATGCTGGCCTGGCTGATCTATATGATCTGGGCAGAGGGCTACAAAGGATTTCACAAGGCTTTTGCGCCTCGTGTAGTAGTACGCGCCAACTATCTGGCTGATAACCCCCGTATCTCGCATCTGCTGCTGGCACCGTTATTCTGCATGGGCTATATCCATGCCACAGCGCGCCGACGCCTGCTGTCAGTGGGACTGACCACCATGATAATCAGTTTCGTTCTGCTGGTTCGCCTGCTGCCACAGCCCTGGCGTGGTATCGTTGATGTCGGCGTGGTAGCAGGCCTGGTTGTGGGTGTGCTGTCGATTTTCTATTACGTTCTGCAACTGAGACAGAGTGGCGCGGCCAGTCTGCCGGTGGCTACCGATGTCCCCATCCAGGCCTGATCAGAACGCCCAACGTCTGACTCCGTCGCAGTGCTGCGCGATTATTGTCACCTGGCAACCCCAGATATCCGACCTTGTTGCCCTGCTGGAATCGCTGAGTGCCCAGGGCTGTGCCAGCATAGTCATAGATAACGGTTCAGCCAATGCCGAGGCCCTGACCCAGACGCTGCATCCAATGCGGGATGACGTCACCCTGCTGTCCTGGTCTGAAAACCGGGGCCTTGCCGCCGGCATGAACGCTGGCATATTGCAGGCCCGCGCGCAGGGCTATCGATTCGTATTTTTGTTTGATCAGGACAGCTGCATCGGCGGCCGGTTCTGTCAGTCTATGCTGGCGGCCTGGGGACAGGCCGTCAAACTGGGGCATCCGGTAGCAGCAATCGGACCACGTCTTCAGGACCCTCAAAGTGGTCGCAAAACGCCGTTCAAGTGCTTCCGCCTGTTGGCGCGCAACGATATACCCGCCGCGCCCGGACTATTCGCAACTGATTTCCTGATTTCTTCAGGTACGCTTCTGCCATTGTCTGAACTGTCACGCATAGGCCTGATGAAGGAAAGCTACTTCATAGACAATATTGATCTGGAGTGGTGTTTCAGGGCGCGCTCGCTGGGCTACGCCCTCTACGGAACTGATCGGACCGTGCTGTTTCACCGGATCGGTGAGGACAGTCAAAATCCGCTGGTCGCGGCAGGAATCATGGTGTCACACAGTCCGCTGCGCAGCTATTACTCCACGCGGAATCGCCTGCATCTGCGCCGCCAGTCATACGCCCCGCGAGACTGGAAGGTGCGCGACCTGATCAGGTTTGCGATCAAAACAAGCTGGCTGTTGATATTCAATCGCCGACGGCGCGAATACCTGCAACAGATCCGCCGCGGCATCAAGGATGCGGGAGACTTGCGTGACTGACACTCAGGCGGCTACTCAACTACCGCTCATCGTTATTGTGCTCCCGATATACAACGGCGCTCGCTGGCTGGGTGAACAGCTTGATTCCATCATCGCACAGACCCACGGCCGCTGGCTGTTGCTGCTGCGTGATGACGGCTCAACGGATACTTCCAATGAACTTATTGCACAGTATGCCTTGGTGGACAGTGAACGCATAAAAGTGACTCAAGATGATCGTGGCAATCTCGGCGCTGCGGCATCGTTTTCACTGTTAATGGAGAAGGCACTGACAATTGTCGAGTCAGCGTCGGAACCGGCTTACGTGGCGCTGGCAGACCAGGACGATGTCTGGGCGCCGGAAAAGCTTGCCGTGTGTCTGCAGCGCATGCAGAGGGAGGAGCAACTGGCCGCTGCGACCAGTGCAGAGCGAGAAACGCCCGTGTTGATTCACAGTGATCTGCGGGTTGTAGACAGCGCTGGCCAGGTGCTGGCCGAGTCACTATTGAACTACCAGGGGCTGGATGCAGATCGGCACGACTTTTCTGCACAATTGCTGAGCAATACAGTCACTGGTTGCACAGCCCTGCTAAATAGAGCCCTTTTATGCCTGGCCCTTCCGGTGCCGGCCGGGGCGATGATGCACGATTGGTGGCTGTCACTGGTAGCCAGCAGGTTTGGTCGTCTGCGCTGCGTTGATCGGGCGCTGGTTGATTACCGGCAGCACGGTTCGAATACAATAGGTGCCAGGAAGCACACTCCAGGCAGTTTCAGCTGGAAGACATTTCTCAAGCTGTTCCAGTTGCGTAAATCAATGCAGGCGCAGGCCCTGTTTGAAGGCAGCGCCGCACAGGCGCTGGCCTTTGAACAGCGGTTTGCAGATCAACTGAATGAGGCAGACAGGACCTTGTTGAGACAGGTGCAGCGAATGCCTGATCTTGGACTCTGGCGGCAGCGCTTGATGTTCCGTCGGTTGCGCCGCTGATTTACCCCAGCTTTCGGCGCAGCCAATTGCGCAGTCTGTTCACATTCTTCTGCAGTGCTGGCGTATCTTCGGCGCTCTGCTGGCTTACTGGCGGGCGCATTACCCATTCACCAGGCTTGATCCATTCCGGGTTCCGAAACGCCAGTTTGCCTGGCTTGCTGTGCATCGGCGTATAGTATTTGCAGTTGTCGAAGAAATAGTGCGTTACCTGAGAGTGTCGGGTGCGCCGATGATCGTTCTGTTTGGAGCCGCCGTGCAGAAGATTGGCGTGCCAGATCAATGCATGCCCTTTAGGCATATAGCCGTATGCTGGCTCAACACCCAGTGACTCCAGATGTTTGGCGATAAATGCCTCGTACTGCGGGTAGTTGTGATAACCAGGCTCCAGACCGGCATCTTCCATGGTAATTTCTCGCAGCTTGTGAGTGCCGGGATAATACTTCAGAGGCCCGTTGTCCTCGTCTATATCTTCCAGTGCGACCCAAACACCTGCCATGTAGCCGGACGGAACGCTGTTGAAGTGAATGGTGTCAGAATGAGTTGCCTGCTGGGTACCCACTGGAAAGTTCAGAGTCTGAAACGGTAGTGGTTTTCTGCCAAAAAGCTGTTCCAGCGCGCTAAGCACATTGGCATTGGTTGCAAGCTCGTGAGAAGGCTTCACGAACTTCCAGGCATCCTGTATGCGGGCGCCGAAAGACGGAGCCTGCAGGTGCTCGGGGTTATAGTATGGATGCAGGGTCTCGATAAGTTCATCGATCTGTTGTTGTGTAAAGCCAAAATCAACGATGACATAACCATCATCATTGAACTTCTGAATCTGCTCTGGTGTCAGATACCCGGCCTGTTCTGAGACGGACGACATAAGCCTAACCCCTTATCATTATTGTGTTGTCAATTCAGCGCGTCTGCGAATGTCCCTGCAGTCGCCTTTCGATATTCTGTAGTCGCTGCTGCATGCGTTTGCCGATAGCAAGGGCAGAGAATTCGCTGATGATTGTCTGTCTGGCCCTGGCTCCCAATGCGGCTACCCGCGCAGGGTTCTGTGCCAGGTCGCGCATCTCGTCTGCAGCATGGCTGATGTCAGGCTCAGCCCAATGCTGGTGCGCTTCGTATGGGCCGTAATCCTTGCCGAGTGTTTTCAGTTCGTAGCGAATGGCCACACAATTGTCATTGCGCATGTATTCGGTATTGCCAGACCAGCCTGTCAGCAGAGCTACCTTGCCCATGAACATGGCTTCAGCGGGTCCCAGCCCAAACCCTTCGGCGTGGTGCAGTGAGACATAACAATCACTGCAGTTGATCAGCGAATCAATCTGCGCACGATCGAGATGTGCGTCGATAAGAATAATATTCTGATAGGCAGCGATGCACTCTTTCAACACTTTGATGCTTGCCGCATCGGCATTGTTTATCTTTATTACCAACTGTACCGCCATGTCATCAGCTGTGAATGCCTGCTGAAACGCGCGTATCGAACCGAAGGGATTTTTTCGTTTGGCAATACTGTGCGTATCAAACATGCTGATAAACACAAACGCGTCGTCTTTGATGCCAAACCACTCTCGCTGATACTGACTGGCCCCTGTCATGTCTACGTCGATCACGTGCGGTATGGTGACAACTGGCACAGGTGATTTGACTGCGACTGCCTGATTGACGTAACTGGAGGGGACCCATACCTCATCGACCATCTCAAAACTGGGCAACCACCGATCAGGAAACTCTGGCATTTCCCACGCCCAGAAGCCGATATTGTAGCGGCCAGCGCTGCTTGTGCTCTTGAGATCACCCATGACGGTTGGCAGATGGTCGGCATTAATGTGCCAGAGATTGATTGCAAACCTGCTGCGTTCGATCTCCAGTTTTTGCCAGCGCAGGTTGTCCATGCGCGATGGGTTGCCGCGCTCGTAGTTGATAATGCCAAACGGTATGCCAGATGCATGCAAAGCCGATGCATTGCCCCGGGAGGCTTCTCCGACGCCCATGCTTGCACGAATGTAGGCGATCAGGTTGACACCAAAATCTGGCTCACTGCGGGTGCTGGATTGCCTGCTGAGCAGGCTGCCCTGATGTTCAGTCAGACTGCCCAGCGTGCAGTCTTCCCGGGTCAGCGACAACGCAGGATTGTAGTATGGGTCACCGCCTTTAAAGCGATGTCCCCAACGTTCCCACATGGTGCGTTCATCCTGCCCGATGGGGTTGGTTTTGCGGCTGACACTTTCGTGATGAATCAGTTCGCTGTGCGGTGTCCAGACATTGCGCTTGCCAGCTTCCAGGCAGCGCAGACACAGATCAATATCGTTTCCAACAATTGCCAGATTTTCATCGAACTGTCCCAGTGACATGAACAGTTCGCGTCGAATCATCAGGCATGCGCCGGTGTTCGCTGATACCTCGCGCACGCACTGATCCAGGTGCTGGTATATGCCCTGACCTGGCAGCTGTTTGTGAAACAGGTGGCGTGCGCCGCCACCGTGATCGACCAGAAACACGCCAGCGTGCTGCAGAGTTCCGTTTGGGTAGAGCAGGCGTGCGCCAACCGTGCCGACATCAGACCTGAGGGCGTGTCGTACAAGTTGTGTCAGCCATTGCGGGTGCATGACTTCAATGTCGTCGTTCAGGAATAGCAGTATTTCACCCGAGCTGTTGGCAACGCCGATATTGTTCAGTCGCGACCAATTAAAAGGCTCATTGCACTCAATCACCCTGGCGCCCTGCTCTTGGGCAAACTGGATACCTTCCCGGTGCTCGCCGCGACCGTTATCGAGGATGATGATCTCGAAATCCGGATAGTCCGTGCTGGCAAGCGTTTCGAGACAGGGCCGCAGATAGGTCAATTTGCCCGTGGTGGGAATGATGATCGAGACACGTGGAAAATTGACCGGCAGTGGGGCGTAAGTCTGGGCTGAGTCTATGGCGGGTGAAGTTTCCTTTGCCGGTTCGCTCCATAATACTTCTGCCACGCGTACGGTGTTGGTCAGTGTTAATTCCGGCGCTGCCGCCAATAGAAGCTGGTGGCGCCAGTCTGCTGCGTCCAGGTCTTCTGCTGTCTGGGGGCTCAGTGCCTGCTGTGCCAACCGGCTGTCGATGGCGTAAGTCGCACCAATATAGTCCTGGCTGCGCAGCAGATCAGGTGCCCAGGACCATGTAAACCATGGATTCTGTCGGTAATCGCCATTGAGTTCGTCATGATCTGAGTACAGAAGTTTTGTATCGGGTAATGCTTTGGCGGAAATTCGCGCGACGTAGTCGTGACTGAGTATTGTGCCTGGTTTCAGCAGAACCACCATGGCCGGACAGCTTTCGAGTGCGGCCAGCAGCGTGGGGTGAGTTTCTGTATTTCTTTCAGCAATGTTCGCCAGTATGTCCACTGACGATGGTTTGCCCGCGATATGAAGGTGCCAGCCGGCGTCTGACTGCTGTTTAAGTGACAGGAGTGTTGCCAGTGAGTCGCTGGACGGACTGTTGTCAATTTCGCTGGCCAACATCACAAAGCCTGTGGTGCCAGGTAACCCGCTATCAGGGTGGTCTGATTCTGACTGCTGATCGCTGGCGGTTGCAGACTGAGCCTGCAGCCAGCGCATGTACAGGTGCTGAGGGTTCTGCACAACAAACTGCTGTTGCAGTTGTCGCGTGTTGCCAGCCGTGTCCACGATGCTGACAGTCAATTCATGGGGGCCTGGTGACAGATTCGCAATCGGGACCAATGTAGCGAATCCTGTACGCTGGGCCTCTTCAGCAGTTTCATGCGGGCGAATCGCGGGTGACTCCACATGCTGGTCGTCGACCATAACCTCAACAGATTGCAGGCCATCCGGCGCCCAGGCCCACGCCTGCAAAGTCAAATCTGAGCTGAATACCCGACGTTCCAGAGTCGGTTGCAGTATGCCTGCCTCAATCGGGCCCTGATACACAGTCTGCTCGCGCTCACCCGCTTGCTTCAGATGCGACGGACTGTCTGAGGACAGGACGCCTGATGTAGAGCCGGTCCTGGTCGTGGGCTTTAACTGGCTGTTCAGGCGATTAACGAAAGGCCCAATCACACGGTTGAGACGGTTACGCATATAACGATAGGGACCGGTCACGCGCCAGGAAAATGAATTGAGTATTTCGCGCACGCCCTGGTCCAGTTGTTCATGAGCCAGGTTCAGTTCAATATGGGCTGACTGCAGCATGGCATACTGCTGCTCAGTACGACTCAGACGGGTAGAAGTTTCGGCAAGTTCTCCGCTGAGCATATGATTTTTGGTCTGCAGCGAGTCGATCTGTCGCTCATGCACGGACTGGATGTTGTGTGCGGCCTGCAGTTCGGTGTGCAATTGCTGGACGGTCACAGACTGATCAAGCAGACCCATGACGGCGTTGATTTCGGCACCTGACCAGCGCAGCCGCCACTTATCCAGCACCTGCGCACGCGCATCGGCCATCGGATGCCCCGCCTGGTAGCGGGCATTGTGCTGTTCCAGCATGGTTTGCGAATCACCGCCCTCGCGGTAAAACGCCCCAACATGCTCGGTCAGGCAGAAATCCGTGTGTTCGGCACATTGCAGCCAGAAATCCCAGTCTTCATAGACTGTCAGGCTGGTATCAAAGTACACACCATGCTCCAGCAATCGGCGATTAAACAATGCGGCATGAATCGGGATGAAGTTGTCGCGGCGCAGCACAGTCCGATCGAAACCCACCGCAATCACGTCGTCACTCAGCTTACCATCCGCGCTGGCCTTACGGGTGGCGCTGTAGACGACCTGGCACTCGGGATGCTTTGCAGCCGCTGTGAGCAGCTTTTCTATATGAGAGTCCGCGATCCAGTCATCATCATCGAGAAACAGCAGGTAGTCACCGGTTGCATGATCAAGTCCGGCGTTGGCGGCTTCGGGCCGATCAAGTGGCTTGCCGAGATTGACCAGCTTCAGTGTGACATGGTCTTTCAGCGGTACAGGGCAGGCGAGACCGTGACCAGAGGCATCAATCAGCACCAGCTCTACGGCCGGCCAGCTTTGTCGATTGACGGATTCGAGCGCCTCTGCCAAAGAGCTGCGTCCCACAGTGCGGCATAAGATGGAAACGAGCGGGGGGCGGGCTTTTGCGTTGGTGTCGGTCATTCGGAGGGCGGCTTGCCTGTGAGTGGTCAAGGATCGAATTGTACCGGCTTACAAGGCGCCGCGTGAAGCCAAAAACCCCCTCTGAGGGAAATATTCCCATAAAAAACACCCCCGGCGGGGCCGGGGGTCAACAACAGCCGGCTGTGGGGGGAAGCCCGGTACGTGGCTTCACCTGCAGGGGCTCCGGCTGTGAGCTTCGGAGGTCTCCTGCAGTTATAACGTGTGTTAACGGTGATTATTCCCGTCAATTACAAAGCTGGCGCACCGAGGTGTCTGAGCGTGACTACTTGCGGGGCGTAGTTCGCTGCAACCGGTCGATCAGGGATGCCAGTACCTCGCGAATGAAGTCCAGGAACAACGTGTCCAGCTCATCGCTGAAATAGTCCTGGGCGTGATTGCCGATCACCAGCACAGCCAGCAGGCTGTTGTGGTGGATAACCGGGCACAACGCCACAGAGCGGATCGTCGCGCTGGCTTCAGGGAATAAAAACTGACTTCCGGACTTGTCTATGACCTGAGTGATGACACTGCGGCTGCGCATTGCAGCCGGGAACCGGTTCTGTAAATCGGCTGCTGCCTGTCTTTCGTCCAGCACGATTAACCGACAGGCATCAATGCCTGGCTGAGTCATCAGATTGGATTCAGTGACATGTGTCAACTGCGAAAGGGTATCTTCTTCAAGCAGGCTCAGGATGAGGTGACGAGTGACACTGAACAGCTGGTCATTGTAGCGGGCGTTTTCCAGCAGCGAGTTCAGCGTATGTCGCGATTCGATGCTGCGCTCACGAAGTATCTTTACCTGGCGTTCGAGCAGGGAGATGGCTTTGCCGCTCTCGTGAGGTACTGTCATCTCCGCCAGCAGGCCGTCACGGTCGGTGAAAAAATCAGGATTCTCGCGAAGGTAGCTGGCGACGTCATCCGCAGAAATTGCCAGATTGTTTTTTTTCTTGGCCTGAACGCTATCAACCGTCATGAGCAAGTTCCTGTCATTGCCTGTTTTTGATGTCTATTTATCGCCGGGTGATGCTGGCGCCAAAGGTGTTTCGATTGAGATGCTGCCTTCATAAACAGTTTCGGCTGGCCCGGTCATCAACACTGAACTGTCGCCACCCTGCCATTCGATTGTCAACTCACCTCCGGTCAGCAGGGCTTTTGTACTATGGTCCAGCAATCCGGCCTGAATGCCACAAACGACGGCGGCGCATGCGCCCGTGCCACACGCTTCTGTTTCGCCCGCACCTCGTTCAAAAACACGTAAGCGGATGGTGTCGCGGTCGATGATCTGCATGAATCCCACATTCACCCCCTGGGGGAAGGCAGGGTGTGAGCACAGGGTTTTTCCCAGCGTTCCAACAGGTGCCTGTTCGCAGTTGTCGGTTAGCAGTACGATATGTGGATTGCCCATAGAGACCGCGAAGAAACGGGCCGATACGGTTGCCTCTCCGGAAACGGGCGCCACATCAAGAGAATATTCGTCTGCCTGTTCTGCCGTAAACGGCAGCGCTGCCGGGTCAAAATCCGGTCGTCCCATGTCCACCTGTACCAGGTCACCGTCTTTGAGGTGCAGTTCCAGTAGCCGGTTTTTGGTTTGCACGCGCACCGGCGCCCTGGCAATGAGACCGCGGTCAAGGACATAGCGGGCAAAACATCGCGCGCCGTTGCCACAATGTTCGACTTCGCTGCCATCCGAGTTGAAGATGCGGTATGTGAAGTCCGCGTCCGGACGTTTGGGAGCGTCGATCACCAGTAGCTGATCGAAACCGATGCCGCGGTGGCGGTCGCCCAGCCGCCGAATCTGCTCCGTATCCAGCGAAACAGGATTGGAGATCATGTCGAGCACAACAAAGTCATTACCGAGGCCGTGCATTTTAGTGAACGGCAGACGGTTGGCATGGCCCGTGTCGGGCTGCCTTCGTCGTTGTCCGGCAGCATCACGATTGCGTGGTGAGCGGCGGCGGTTTTTTTTCGGTTGACGGGTACTCATTGCTTATTCCGGCAATAGACTTTCCAGCTTCAACTGGTCTTCAAGAGTTTCGCGTTGACGGACCAGGTGAACCTGGCTGCCATCGACCATTACTTCCGGCGCTCGATTCCGCGTGTTGTAATTGGAGCTCATCACAAATCCGTAAGCGCCTGCCGAGCGCACGGCCAGCAGGTCACCAGCGGCGATATTGAGCTCCCTGTTTTTGCCAAGAAAATCGCCAGATTCACAAACAGGACCGACCACGTCATAAATATGTTGCTCACGCGCATCGTGTGGTCGTCGGTCGACGCTGACAATGTCTTGCCAGGCCCCATAAAGTGAGGGCCGCAACAGGTCGTTCATGGCGCCATCGATGATCGCAAAATGCTTGTGATCTGTGTGTTTCAGGAACTCGACCCGCGTCAGCATGATCCCGGCATTGGCTGCTATGGAACGACCTGGTTCCATGATCAGTGTCAGTTTGCGGCCTTGCAGTTTTTCCCTGACAGCAGCAATCAGTGCGCCTGGGGCGGGTGGTTGTTCGTTGTTGTATGTGACACCCAGACCACCGCCAATGTCGATGTGCTCTAGATGAATCTCATGCTCCGCCAGCTGGTCAACCAGCATCAGCACGCGGTCCAGCGCATCCAGAAATGGCGCAATCGAAGTCAATTGTGAGCCAATGTGGCAGTCCACACCTGTGATTTGCAGATGTGGCAGGCTGGCGGCCAGTTGATAGACTTTCAGGGCGCGGGCGATATCGATGCCGAACTTGTTTTCCTTCATCCCTGTGGATATGTAGGGATGAGTGCCTGCGTCCACATCAGGATTGACGCGCAATGAGATGCGGGCTTCAAGGCCAAGTTGCCCTGCGACGCAATTGATGCGCTCCAGCTCCGGCTCTGACTCGACATTGAAACACAATATCCCGGCCTGTAATGCCAGTTTGATTTCGCTCTCAGTTTTGCCCAGTCCCGAGAAAATGACTTTGGCAGGATCGCCGCCAGCCTTCAGGACGCGGTTCAGTTCGCCGCCTGACACAATGTCAAAACCTGCACCGCGACGCGCCAGAACATTCAGTACGGCGAGATTGGAGTTGGCCTTCACAGCATAACAGGTGAGGTGATCCACGCCGGACAGAGCGTCCTCGTAGGCTTGCAGATTCTGCTCAAGGGCTGCGCGGGAGTATACGTAGCAAGGTGTCCCGAATTGTTCAGCAATAGCGGTCAGTGGCAAGTTTTCAGCATAAAGCTGATCGTTCTGGTAATGAAATGCTGTCATGAGATCCTGATTCGGTAATCGCTGACAAAGCGCCGTATTCGGCCACCTGTTGAGTGTCGGGACGTTGCAGCGGGCCTTTCTGGCCGCAGGCACACAGTCCCAGCAGGCAAAACACGACTGTGATCAGAAGCATTGGCACGCGCGTTCGCATGTTCAAATGACCCGGTTGAAGCTCTGTAAGCTGTAAATTTTGAACGCGATTATACAGAGGAATGCTCTGGGCAGCTAATTTCTGTACATGTCAGCTTTTGTGCTGTCAGTATCGGTATTTCTCTGGCTCACCTACCCATTTGGGTAGTCGTGTTGCTATCCCATATGTGCCAAAGTCCTGAATCTACAAATTTCCTCACAACAACGGTATGCTAGACAGGATGTAGATATGGCGGCGGCTACAGCAGCAACGACGGATGGGAGAGCGCGGGTGCGCATATTGCTGATCGACGATCATGACCTGTTTCGCGAGGGACTGAAGTACCTGTTGCCCGTGCTCGACAGCAAGGTTCAATATTTTGAGGCGGGTACGCTCGATGATGCCCTGCAGCTGAAATGCGAGGAAGGGTTTGATCTGATCCTGCTGGACTATTACATGCCTGGGGTTAATGGCATGGATGCACTGGAGAAGTGTCGTCAGACGTTTGAAAGTGCCACCCTTGTTGTAGTTTCCGGAGAGGAAGATCCGCGCATCATCCGCCAGTCAATAGAGCAGGGTGCCTCAGGGTATATACCCAAGTCATCGTCACGTGACGATCTGGTCGAAGCGCTGCGACTGGTGCTGGCCGGCGGGACCTACCTGCCCAGCCATGCCTATCGGCCTGTCAGTCCGGCAATCAGTTTTGCAGTGCAGCAGTCCGACGCGGGCAATGAGATCATGATCACCAAGCTCTCGCGCCGCCAGTTCGAAGTATTGATGAAGGCCGTGCAGGGAAAGTCGAACAAGACCATTGCCCGCGAACTGGATATCTCTGACCATACCGTCAAGGCCCACTTATCGGTTGCGTTTCGCACCCTGGGTGTCCAGAACCGCACAGAGGCTGTGTATGCGGCTGCCAAACTGGGTATCCAGCCCGGGCAGTCAACCCGCTACGAGGAGGTTGCTCAGCAGTGACGAACTGGCTTTCCGAGCCTGTCGAGACACTGCTGCTGAACAACGATTACCCCTTCGAAGACCCTGAGGCGCAGTCCCGATTCCGGCTACAAACTGATGTTCTGGTCATTGGTTCCGGCTATGGTGCGGCGATGGCGGCCCTTGCACTGCTTGAGCCTGACAGGCAGGGCAGGCGGATATCGCAAAAGCTCTGGGTATTTGAGCGCGGCAACGAATACGTGCCGGATGACTTCCCGAAAACCATGGCCGATCTTCCCGGATTGATTGGCACTGACAAGGTCAACCCTGCCGGGCTGTGGGATGTGCGCGCAGGCGATGGTGTCGTGACCATTACGGGTCGGGGAATTGGCGGCACCTCACTCGTCAATGCCAACGTGGCCGCCCGGCCTGCTCCGGATGTTGTCAATCGCTGGCCGTCCAAACTCAACAGTACGCCATGGTCACAACGCCTGGCTGCTCACTATCCCAAGCTTGAGAAGTTGCTGGGTGTGTCAGTGCAGCCAGATGTGGACCATTCGGTATCCTTTCGAGCTTTGCGTGGCAGCGCCGATCGGCTGGGTAGCGTGGCCGCTCCCGCACCCGTGACAATCAACTTCAGCGGACCCACTGAACACAGCGCCGATCATGAACCATGCAATCTGTGTGGCAACTGTGTCATGGGTTGCCATTCAGGTGCCAAGGGCTCACTGAATATGAATGCCTGGCCGCTGGCGAAGCAACTGGGCGCTGCGCTGTACAGTGGTGTAACCGTAAGCAGTATTCAGCGCGGCGAAAACGGCCGATGGCTGGTTCATTGTCACGTCAGTTCTCGAGATGAGCTTGCGCTCGTGGTTGATGTCGGGCATGTCATTGTTGCCGCAGGTACGCTGGGCAGCACCGAGATCCTGAGTCGCTCACGTGATAAACACGGGCTGGCACTGTCGTCACAGCTTGGTAAACGGTTCTCGACCAACGGTGACGCGCTGGTGTTTGCGGCTGGGCAAAATGCCATTGTCAGCCAGGAAGCATCGATTCCCGGTGAGCAGCCACCGGCCTCGCAGCCAGGGCCCACCATCAGTGGCATGGCCATGATTGATCTCGCCGACCCCCAGGGTAGCGCCAGCGCAGTGACCCTGGAGGACGCTGTCATCCCTTATGCGCTTCGCGAGGTGTGGCAGGAAATGCTGGTCAGCCAACTGCTGCTGCGCAAGTTTGCGGATGGTGCGGTAAGTGCCTGGCACCACAATAATCAGAAGCATGACCCACTGGCCCGCTCCAAAGAACTGGGGGAGCATAGCCAGGCGCTGCTGATCATGGGGCTGGATGAGAGCAATGGCGAACTGGCCTGGGAAAGTAACCAGTTGCGGCCAGTATGGCGTCGCGACGGCAGTTCCGATTACTTCAAGCGACTGGATAAGCGCTTCAGGTCCGACGAGAAGACCGTCTTCGATGGCGGACTGTTCGCGCAGAACATGATTTCACAACCATTGCCGCCTGGCTTCGAGGGCGTCGTTGAGGGTGCCGATGAGCTGGCCGGACAATTGCTGTCTGTGCACCCCCTGGGGGGCTGTGCGATGGCCGAATCCGCTGAGACAGGCGTTGTAAATGCGCTTGGTCAGGTGTTCTGCGGCGAAAGCGGTGAAGGTGTCTACGAGCACCTGTACGTTCTTGATGGGGCAATCATTCCGGAGGCCATCGGAACCAACCCCCTGCTGACAATCGCAGCGCTCAGTTATGAGCTGGCGGGTCAACTGCGAAGCATGCTGCCTGGTGATTCCGACAGTGAAGCCGGCGAGTCATTTCCACCACTTCAGGAGGCTTATCGCAAGATACCGCCGGGTGCACTCAAACATATACCTGTTTCCTCTGAGCTAAGTGTCGAAGCAGATTTCAGTGAGCGCATGGTATTACACCTGTCGGACAGCAAGCGCTCGATGTTTCCCTGGAGTCGCCCTGCGACAGCCGGAGTTGATCAACTGAATCGGCTGCTTGCCGGGCGTCTTTCGGGTCTTGACCGGCTTCCGGAGACAACCCGGGCCATGGCGCTGGATGTGGTTTTCAGTTTTGCAGGTGAGCAGTCACTGGACAGGTGGCTTGAGAAGCCGCGACAGCCCCTGTCGGCTGTTGCCGCGCTGTCGATGGACACGGTAGGCGGTATTCTGACAACAGTTGACGCACACCTGACGCAGGTGCTGGAGCTGAAAGGAGAAGTCAGGCTGGGTGCATTACAGCCGGTTGGACGCGTGAGGCATGCGCTGCGGACTGTGTCAGCGATACTGCGATATCTGCGCTACCGGGGAATGGATTTGTGGGTACGGTTGCCTAAAAGACTGGCGCGCTGGCTGCTGCCGGCTCGTACCTGGCAGCTTCGATACGGTGACAATGCCCAGGCTGTGCGCAGGGAAGCATCGATATTAAAGGAGATTCGCACGTTCTGGCGTATTGGCAGTCTTCAGGCGGAAAGGCGATACCTGGAATATGAGTTCAAATCCGCCAACGGTGTTGTTATTTCAGGGCGCAAGACGCTGGCCTACGGGCTGGGACTCCCTGACCTGCTGAAAGGACTGCTGGTGTTACCGGTCACAATTTCGGCAGGCTCACGCAGTTTGAAGTCTGCCCTGGAGCTGGATGTGCAACGCATTACCAATGGCCCTTCTGTATTGCAGGTGACCAGGTCGCCCAATTTACCGACATCGGTGTTGTCCATGGGCGGTTTTGCGATGTACTTTCTGCGCATGATCATGTCTACGCATTTCTGGTCTTTCGGAGCGCCGTCGTACGAGCATTTCGCGGAGCGCCGCCAACTGGAGACATCCGAGCGACAGGGACGATTCTACGAACCACCTGAAGTTGTCTATTACGGGCGAGGGGGTGCCGGGCAGAGCACACCGCGCGAAAAGTATGAAAGGGCCGGGTTTCGCAATGGCAAACCCTCGCCGGTATCCCGCCTGGTACGTTACCAGCCTGGTTCCGGTGACACCGCAGGTCGGCGCAGCATTCTGCTGGTTCATGGTCTGGCTCACAGCAGCCGGGTATTCTGGACTGATACCATCGCCTGCAATTTTGTGCAGTACTTTCTCGATAACAATTACGATGTATGGATTCTCGACCACCGCGTCAGCGCCAACTATGTGCGTGAGGTCGACCCGGCACACACCTGGGATGATATCGCCCGCAATGACATTCCCTGGGCGGTGACTACTGTATTCAATCAGATAAACCGCCTCTCAGTACCTGGCCAGGAACGTGGTGTCCACATTTTTTCACATTGTATCGGCGCCGGAGCGGTCGCCATGGCGGTGCTGGGCGGACATCTGAATCACGAATACAGAAGTGCCAGTGGGGATCTGGTCAAACGCAGCATGGTGGCCTCACTTGTGCCACATGCCGTCACGCCCTGGCTGACGACATCCGGTGAGAATCGCACCCGCGCCAATCTGTGGAGTCTGGTTAAAGAGTTTGACCCGATACGCATCATCGAACCCTTGCCGATGCGCAATCCCGGTCCGCTAGAGATGATCTACGACCGGCTGGCCGCCCTCGCAGTGAATGCTGATGAGCGCCGACAATGGTCGTCCTGGCGGGAGTATCGAGACTGGCGAGGGCCTGGCTTCGCCCGCACGATCTACACGCGCTACACCATTTTCTGGGGTCGGCAGTGGCACAACGCGAACATCACCAAAGATACTCGTTACGAATTTGCCGGCATGATCGGTCCTGTGCCGATAGGAGTGATTCAGCAGGTTTACTTCTCGCTGACACGTGGGTTGCTGGCGGACAACGACGGTGCCAACAGCTACGTGAAAACTGAAAACTTTGCAACGCACTGGACCTTTCCTACTCTGTTCCTGCACGGCAACCGCAACACCGTATTCGACATGGAGTCGTCGAGGCATTCTGCAGATCAGTTGACCCGGCTGAGAATGCAGGGCAGCACCGGACAATGGCCGGCAGGTCAATTGCGGCCGACGGATTACGCGAGACAAAAGGTGTGGATAGAGATGCTGGATGACTATGGTCACATGGACATGATATTCAGCAAAAGCGCCGCCCGCGATGTTTATCCCAGACTGCACGAGTTCTTCGTGAGCGCAGACAGGGACAACATGGAGGAGCACTATGCAAACCGCTGTCAGTCCGAGGCTTCGCTCAAGGGTTTTCAACGGCGCTGTGCGAGCAACAGCCATCCATTGCCTCCCGCCACGCTGTTGACGGGGCCCATCGTTTCATCGCCGCGCAAGCGCTGTGGCAGCGAGTGGCAGGTGACAATCTGGGGGGAGGCACAGGACTATACTGCGCAGTCACCCAGCGCCATGTCCGTTGTCCACGATCAGGTAGTGACTCAGTCACATCAACATCGGGATCACGAATTCTGGCGCAACGAGGTGGTTGTCAGTCAAGACCTGAAGTCGCCAATGCATCTGCGCCTGGATTATGACGG
Source organism: Gammaproteobacteria bacterium (assembly GCA_002706685.1). Classification (GTDB taxonomy): domain Bacteria; phylum Pseudomonadota; class Gammaproteobacteria; order Pseudomonadales; family Pseudohongiellaceae; genus Pseudohongiella. Next base: position 333,763 of record PALV01000011.1, read on the forward strand.
CGTTGCCAATGACAATCATGATGTGCACCGCAGGACCGCCCTGCATTGGCAGCAGTTACCCTGGTTCAGGCGCCTGCAGGATTCCTCCGCACCGGATCCGCGACCGCTGACCCTGCTGCTGGGGTCCTGTCTGTATCCGGGCATGCCATTCGATCGGGATCTTGCCATGTCGATATTCTCCGGCATGGCAAAACACATTCCTGACCAGTCCATGCGCGGCGCAGATTCAGTGCTGCTGCTGGGGGATCAGATATACGCAGATGCCACCGCCAACCTGTTCGATCCAAAAGTGCCCTACGAGCGTTTCCGAAACCCTTATCGAACAGCGTTCGGACATCGGTTTACCCGGCAGCTGTTCAGCCAGATTCCAGTGTACTTTGCAGTCGACGATCACGAGTTCCGCGATAACTGGCGTGGCGACAGCGCTGAAGCTGAAATCAATTTCCAGTACTCACGGGAAATGGCCTCACGGTTCCAGATGCACAGCGACTCTGCCTGGAAACAGACGACACCAAAGCTCTGGTATCAGTTTGAGTGCCAGGAGTATCCCTTTTTTGTCTTCGATACCCGCTTTCAGCGACGCCTGATTGCTAATGGCAAAACAGCGCTTCTGGATCAGGAGCAGGCGACCGCTTTCGGGCGCTGGCTGGATAAAAACAGGGATGCGCCGGTGTTGTTTCTGGTAAGTGGGTCGCCACTGGCGCCACTGAGCAAGGATATTGCAGGTCATCCGGCGCGCGCCAGCACGGATGACAGTCTGCTCGCATATCCGCGATTCCTGGAACAGCTGCTTGACTTGTTGTCCTCAGTGCCTGCGGAGACTCCGATTGTCTGGCTGACAGGAGATCCGCATTTCTCGTGCTTTGCTGATGTCAATCTGTGCGCTGGTTCACAGAATCGATCAATCGTACAGCTCTGCTGCTCTGGATTGTATGCGCCGATGCCTTTTGCCAATGCTAATATTCACAACTACGACTGGGATCAAATCGTGAGTGTCACATTGCGTCATCACGGTGTTGAGCCCGTCACCATCAGTGCACGGCAATATCTGCTGAGCCACAGTCTGCAGCATTTCATCCGACTTGATCTGCAGCCTCACAATTCAGCGTTCCGGTTGCGCATGCAGGCATTCGACGCTCTGGGTCGGCCCTGCGGCCCGGCATGGAGGACAGGAGGCGGTATTGCGGAGGTCGAACCATGAGGTTGTTTGACTACATTGCAGGCTTCTCACGTTATGATCAGGAGCTGGATCCGCGGCTGTTGAGCCTGACATTGGAGTCGCAGCGAGTTCGCGTCCACCAGTCACACAAGGCCTTATGGCTGGTGCTGGGTGCCGGGCTTGTTTATCTCTATGGCCTCTGGGACGAGGTGCCGCCAGCATTGCTGAGTGCCTGGATAGGACTGATCATACTGTTCGCTGTGTTAAGAGTCATTGTCTGTCGGCGCGTTGAAAGCAAGCTGCCCAACGCAAGCGTACCGACTCTATATCACAATGAGGCGATGCTTTATGTGACCTCTCTCGCCAGCACCCTGGCGGTGGGGTCCGGATTCTGGTGGGTTGGCCTGTACGGACCTGATCGCGCCGACTTTGCTGTGATCATGTTGAGTCTGATATACGCGATTGGTACCACCATTAATTCTTCGATTCATATTCGTGGTTTTTCATGGATGCTGATTGCCAACCTCGGGCAGGCGTTAATATTCCTGTTGTTCTTTGCTGAACCTGTTGCTCTGGAGAGTGCCGCCGCCATGCTGGCCATTCTCATTCTGCTGATTGAGTTTGGCAGGCGAAATGCTGATGTCTTTGCAGAGTCCATTCGCATCAGGGACGAAAACCGGGAACAGAATGCGAAGCTGGAAAAAGATAAAATCATCATTGAAAAGGCGCTCAATCTGGCTCGCAAGGCCAATGAAGAAAAAAACCGCTTTATGGCTGCGGCCAGTCACGATCTGCGCCAACCATTGCACGCCATGACCCTGTTTCTGGGGAGTCTGCGGCATATCAGCACCGATGATCGCATGATCGAGCTGGTCGACAAGATAGACGAGACCAGCACCCTGCTTCACGAACAGTTCAACAGCCTGCTGGATCTGTCAAAGTTCGACGCCGGTGTTGTTGCTGCAGATCTGTCTGATTTCAGGCTGGATGTATTATTGAAGAATATTGTGGACGCGGCCAGGCATGAAGCACAGCCCAAAAATCTTGCCATCCACCTGTATGCGACACCGGTGACGGTTCGCTCAGACATGCTTTTGATGGAACGCCTGCTTCGAAATCTGGTGATGAATGCTGTCCGCTATACAGATCGCGGGTCGGTGAGTATTCAGACAAGACGCCTGCGGCAGGGCCTGAGTGTTTCAATCATTGATACTGGTGTAGGTATTGCGCCGGAGGATCAGGAAAAAATCTTTCAGGACTATTACCAGGTCAGCAACAAGGCGCGGACCAAAGGTAAAGGCTCAGGGCTGGGGCTGGCAATCGTCAAGCGAATCGGCGCCTTGCTGGACCTGAAGATCAGCCTGAAATCCGAGGTCGGTGTTGGCAGTCATTTCACAGTTTTGATTCCGGCACGATCGGTGCAGGAAACCGAGGAGCCAGAGCTTGCTGGTAAACTCGATGTACTTGACGATACGCGGCTGCGGGACAGAGACATACTGATTGTTGATGACGATGCCTCGATTCTTGATGCGATGGCCGTGTTGTTGCAGACCTGGGGTTGCCACACGATTCGTGCATCGTCACCAGACCAGGTGGATCGCCTGATGAGTCACGGTGAACCTTTTGATCTGGTCCTGCTGGATGACATGCTGGACGATCGTCTGTCGGGGCTCGATATTGCCAATAAACTGGCAGCCATCATGCCGCGACGGCGGATTATCATGGCGACCGGTAATGCCAACAGTGCGCGTATCACCGAGATTCGCAATGCCGGGTTCAAGGTGTTGATCAAACCGGTTGAGTACACCGTCCTGCTGAAAAACCTGTTGGAGGCCCTGGAAGACTGACCAGGAGCCCAAACCTAACCCATATGGCTAATATCGCACCGCCGTCCCGCTGTGCCACACTGGGCACGCTGACGACAACAATGGACGTTGTGGGAGGGGATGGACCCTCTCCTGGCAGCAGGGTGTGCTGCCAGCAGCACTCAGCGCTGTTGAAGCAGGATGCGATAGTTGGCAGCTGCTGCCCGCACCTGATTGGGTGCTGTGCCACCAATATGATCACGCGCCTGAACCGAACCTTCCAGAGTCAGAACCGCAAACACGTCATCCTCAATTTTGTCTGAAAAAGCTTTCAGCTCATCAAGGCTGAGTTCGCTCAGATCTTTCTTGTGCTCAATGCCATAGGCAACCGACTTCCCGACCACTTCGTGAGCATCTCGAAACGCCATGCCTTTTTTTACCAGGTAGTCAGCAAGATCAGTTGCTGTTGCGTAGCCTTTTTTGGCTGACTGGTACATATTGTCGCGCTTGGATTCGATCGCCGGTACCATGTCGGCATAGGCTTTAACGCAGTCACGCAGTGTGTCCAGCAGGTCAAACAGAGGTTCTTTGTCTTCCTGATTGTCTTTGTTGTAGGCCAGCGGCTGGGATTTCATCAGCGTCAGCAATGAGACCAGGTGGCCATTAACACGGCCTGTCTTGCCGCGTACCAGCTCGGGGACGTCCGGATTTTTCTTTTGCGGCATGATCGACGATCCGGTGCAGAACCTGTCAGGCAGATCGATGAAATCGAACTGCGCTGATGTCCACAGCACCAGCTCCTCAGAGAACCGTGACAGATGCGTCATCAGCAGGCTGCCGCAGGCGGCCAGCTCGATGGCAAAATCGCGGTCGCTGACCGAGTCCAGTGAGTTGCGGGTGGGTGCGTCAAAACCCAGCAACTCTGCTGTGTAGTGGCGATCAATCGGAAAACTGGTGCCAGCCAGCGCCGCTGCGCCCAACGGTGAGACGTTCAATCGTCGTCGGCAGTCCATCAGTCGGCTGTAGTCCCGGTCGAGCATCTCGTTCCAGGCCAGCAGGTGGTGACCCAGCGTGATAGGCTGCGCCGTCTGCAGGTGCGTGAAACCGGGCATGATGGTATCGGCTTCTTTTTCTGCCAGGTCAACCAGGGCGTACTGCAGGCGAATCAGGTCGGAGGCCAGAGCGTCAATTTCGTCCCGTACATAGAGGCGAATGTCAGTCGCCACCTGGTCATTGCGCGAACGGCCTGTGTGCAGTTTCTTGCCGACCGGGCCAATGCGCTGAGTCAGTGCAGACTCAATGTTCATGTGCACATCTTCAAGCTCAACTGACCAGGTGAACTCGCCATTGCGGATGTCGGTACGAATCGCTTCCAGGCCGTTCTCGATTGCCTGCTGTTCTTCGTCTGTCAGAATGCCGGCTTTGGCGAGCATGCGTGCATGAGCTATCGAACCGTTGATGTCCTGGTTGTACATACGCTGATCGAAGCTGACTGAGGCTGTAAAGCGTTGTACAAAGGCGTCGGTCGGTTCAGAAAAGCGGCCACCCCATAATGTATGGGTGTCTGTACCGGAGGTTTTGTCTTTCTGGCTCATGAGTATCACCTGCAAGGAAATCAGGGGCGCGATTATAGCATGGCCGCTTTGCGGGGCGCATTTGTGCTGCAATTGCCGTAGAATGGCGCCATTACATTGTCATTAAACATTTAGCGGATATCTTATGAGTTCAAATGTCATTCGCATTGCTACGCGCCGCAGCCCGCTGGCGTTATGGCAGGCGGAATTCGTGCGTGACGAATTGATGGCGCGCAATCCGGATTTGCAGGTGGAACTGGTCGGCATCGCCACGCGCGGTGACAAGATACTGGACACGCCCCTGGCGAAAATCGGCGGCAAAGCCCTGTTTGTAAAGGAGCTGGAAGTCGCCATGCTGGAGGGCGAGGCTGACATCGCCGTCCATTCCATGAAAGATGTACCGATGGAGTTTCCGGACGGCCTGTTTCTGCCAGTTATTTGTGAGCGTGAAGACCCGCGCGATGCATTTGTCTCCAATCACTACCCGGACGTTCTGTCGCTGCCACCTGGTGCGCGCGTTGGTACTGCCAGCCTGCGCCGCCAGTGCCAGCTTAAGTCCCTGCGCCCGGATCTGCAGATAGGCACTCTGCGAGGTAATGTACAAACCCGCCTTGGCAAGCTGGATGCTGGTGAATTCGATGCCATTGTGCTGGCCGCCGCAGGATTGCTGAGGCTCGAGCTTCACGAGCGTATTGCACAGTTCATCCCCACGGATTTGTCTTTGCCAGCAGGCGGGCAGGGAGCTGTTGGTATCGAATGCCGCAGTGACGATCAACGCGTCATCGACATGCTCATGCCTTTGCATCATCTTGATACAGCTGATCGCGTCATTTGCGAGCGCGCCCTGAACCGCCGCTTGCAGGGTGGCTGCCAGGTACCAATCGCCTGCTACGCCGAACTGAACAATGACGATCTGCACCTGCGCGGTCTGGTGGGCGAACCTGATGGCAGTATTGTGTTGCGAACCGAGCAGCGCGGCCACCGACGTGATGCAGAAGCCATGGGAATAGAGGCTGCCGAACACCTGTTGGCACAGGGGGCTGACAAAATACTGGCAGAACTGTACGCTAATTCCTGAGGTCACACTGACCGGTTTGACTGATTGTGCTGCAGCTAAACTGCTAAGCGGCCTATTGGACTGAATATGAGTGCACAGTATGATCTGTCTGGCTTGAATGTATTGCTGACACGGCCTGCGGGTCAGTCCGAAAGCCTGAGCGATACCATCAAATGCTGCGGTGGCAGCGTCTGTGAATTGCCATTGATAGAGATTGAGCCAGTCACAGACCCGGATGCCTGCGAACGGATCAAGTCGCGCATTCTGAACCTTGATCAGTATGTCGCAGCGATTTTTATCAGTACCAATGCTGCCAGACTGGGTATGAGCTGGATAGACCGTTACTGGCCGCAGCTGCCCACCGGTCTGTCCGCTTACGCTGTGGGGCCTGGCACAGCGGCAGTCCTGGGCGAGTTTGACTGGCCTGTGCACTGTTCCGATCAGGGTGTGACAAGCGAGCATCTATTGGCATTGCCGGGCCTCAGGAATATCGCCGGGCAGCGTGTGGCCCTGTTTCGCGGCGTTGGTGGCCGCGAGCTGATTGCCGAGACGTTGCGCGAGCGCGGTGCCCAGGTCGATTACATAGAGCTCTACCGCCGCAGGACGCCTGATTATAATGCCGATATAGTGGCTGAGATGGTGCGTGACAGGAAGGTGAATGCGCTGGTGGTTACCAGCGCGCAGATACTGGATGTGTTGCTGCACTTTGTACATAACGATCCGGCTGTGCTTGGGTCTATCCCGGTTATCGTGCCGTCTGCACGGGTCAGGGATCGGGCGCTGCAGGCGGGGTTCAGCAGTGTGATCGATGCAGGTGGAGCCAGTGACGCGGTCATTCTGGAAAGTCTAGGCGATATCGCCAACGCAGTGAGGTGAGCAATCGATGTCTTCAGATAACGACAAGTCGGCCGCAGACAATGCAGAGACCTCTGACATCATGCCGCAGGAAGAATACGTTCACGATCCGAAGCCAACTGGCGGGTCGCAAAAACAGCAGGCCGAATCAGTAAAGAAGGACACAGGACCCTCAGGTCCTGATGCTGGGCAGGAAAAATCCTCGTCTGCGCGGCAGCATACCCCCCAGTTTCTGGATGAAATCGATCGCCGGCGCGGACGCGGCGGTTCTGGTCGCCGTCAGTCGCGCTGGCCGGTATTTCTGTTATTTCTTTTACTCTGTGGTGTGTCGGCGGCTGGCGCCTGGTTTGGTTATCAGCAGTGGATGACCCAACAGTCGCAGGCACAGACCATAGCCCAGCTTAGAGACGAGCTGTCACAAAGTGCCAGCCAGCTGGAACAGCAGATGTCGGCAGCTCGCGATGAGTTAATGGCCGGTGTAGAGAGCGAATTGGCAGGTCTTGAGGCAAGAGAGTCAGAGCTGCAGGAAGTCCTGGCGGAGGTTGAAGCAGCTGGCACGCGCGATGATCAGCGATTCGCCCGCCTGCAGCAGCAGGTCGGTCGGGATATGCAGGATGTCTCAGATCTGGTGGCGGCGCTGCAGACACAAATGGCAAACATGCAGCAACGCGATGTCCGTTGGCTCAATGCGGAAGCGGCCTATCTGATGCGACTGGCACAGCGCAAGCTGACACTGGAGGCGGACATCAGCTCTACGGTCATGCTGCTCAACTCAATTGATTCGCTGCTCTCGCAGCAGGACAGTCTGCTGGCGAACACTGCACGTCAGAATATCCAGCAAGACATAGAACGATTGGAATCCCTGCGACTGCCAAACCGTGTGGCACTGGCCGAGCAGTTATCTGCGTTGAGCGATCAGCTGCGAGTGGTTTCGTTTGCCTCGTCGCGTCAGGATGCCTATGTCGAGTCACTGCAGGATCGATGGCAGCAGGGTGCTGGTGGCGGAGAAGGGCAGGAAGCCACCTGGTGGCAGGCCACGCTGGACCTGTTGCGAACGGTGTTTGTTTGGCGAGAAGTTGACCGTTCAGAGCCAGCATTTCTGCAGCCTGATCAGGAACAGCTGTTGAAACAGCAGATGCTGTTGCAGATTGAACAGGCCCGGCTGGCGGTAGTGCAGGCCGATCAGGCCATGTTCCAACTTGCGCTGGAGCAGCTGGCAAGCATCATCAATGAATATATGAATGATGAGAGTGGTCAGACACGCAGCCTGCTGTCAGAGATTCAGCGTCTGCACGATATCCGGATTACCGCTGAGCTGCCGTCGCTGGACGGCTCTGCTGATCTGATCAGGCAGCTGGGTGCCAGTGCCTCAGGACGGGTGGAATAAGGCCATGAAAAAAACGTTCATACTCATTCTGCTGGCGCTGATAGCGGGTGTTGCTCTGGCCATCCAGCTGGCGCGTGATCCCGGTTACCTTCTGATTGCTTACGGCGACTACACTTTTGAAACCAGCCTGTTCGCATTGCTGGTTGCGATAATTCTGCTTTTGATTATTGTCAAACTGATACTCAGTCTGTTCCGCTGGCTTAACCCGATGCGACTGTTTAGAAGCGGCGACAGGCGGCCATCAAAGCGTTCAAGAAGCTCAATCTGAGAAGCCGCGTTCAGATACCCAGTTGATCCCACAGCGCATCAATGCGCGCCTTGACCTCCGGGTCCATGGAAATGGGTGTGCCCCATTCTCTATCTGTTTCACCTGGCCACTTGTTGGTCGCATCCATACCCATCTTGGACCCCAGGCCCGACACTGGCGACGCGAAGTCCAGGTAATCAATCGGTGTGTTGTCGATCAGCACGGTGTCGCGTGATGGATCCATACGAGTGGTCATCGCCCAGATCACATCGTTCCAGTCACGGATATTGACGTCATCGTCAGTCACAATCACGAACTTGGTGTACATGAACTGTCGCAGGAACGACCAGGCTCCCATCATGACGCGCTTGGCGTGGCCCGGGTACTGTTTGCGAATGCTGATCACTGCAAGCCGGTATGAGCAACCTTCTGGCGGCAGATAAAAATCCACAATCTCCGGATACTGTTTTTGCAGCAGCGGTACAAACACTTCGTTCAGAGCCACACCCAGCATAGCGGGCTCATCTGGTGGGCGACCGGTATAGGTGCTGTGGTAAATCGGGTCTTTGCGGTGCGTAAGCTTCTTGACCGTAAATACCGGGAAGCGCTCCACTTCATTGTAATAGCCGGTATGGTCACCAAAGGGACCTTCGTCGGCCATCTCTTCTGGCTCAATGACGCCTTCCAGAACAAACTCAGCGCTGGCAGGTACCTGAAGGTCATTGGTGAGGCACTTAACTACCTCGGTCTTGCTGCCGCGCAGCAGACCCGCAAAGGCATACTCGGACAGTGTGTCAGGCACTGGCGTAACGGTCGCCAGGATGGTTGCCGGGTCGGCACCAATGGCGATGGAAATCGGGAATGGCTCGCCCGGATGTTTCAGCTGCCAGTCGCGAAAGTCGAGCGCACCGCCGCGATGCGACAGCCAGCGCATGATCAGCTTGTTGCGACCCAGGAACTGCATGCGGTAAATGCCAAGATTCTGCCTTTCTTTGTCCGGGCCGCGCGTAATGACCAGCGGCCAGGTAACCAGAGGTGCGGCATCTCCGGGCCAGCAGGTCTGGATGGGCAGGAACGACAGATCGATGTCATCTTCCTCGATCACCACGTCCTGGCACGGTGCGTTTCTTTTGACGTTGGGCGCAATATTGAGCACCTGTTTCCAGGTGGGAAGATTCTCCCAGAGATCACGCCAGCCTTTTGGCGGATTCGGTTCTTTCAGGAAGGCCATCAACTTGCCGACATCCCGAAGACCTTCGGTGTCCTGCTGCCCCATGGCCAGCGCGATGCGCCGCGTATTACCAAACAGATTGCCCAGCAACGGAATCGATGAGCCTTTTGGATTCTCGAACAGCAGGGCCGGCCCGCCCGCACGCAGGGTGCGATCACAGATCTCCGTAATCTCCAGGTTAGGGTCAACTGGCACACTTATCCGCTTCAGCTCACCCTCAGCCTCGAGCAGCTCAATAAACTCCCGCAGATCCTTGAATGCCATTGTTGTACGTGCTCCGTAGTCGTTACCCCGGCACCGAAAGAAATAACTATTTGGCCGGGCGCGGGTTTGCAGTGTCGATTACGCTTTTTCCCCGTAAAAGGATTTGTCCCTGTGGAAAAAGATCTTTTTATTTTTTGTTTGTCTAAAGAAGATGGTAATCCGTAAACCAATAGCAAGGAAGTATCAGAAGCGTAAGCGAGGCAGCAAAGGCGAGAAAAGAAAGGGCCGGACGAGCGCAGTTTACTAATAGTAAATGAGCATCGGACGGCCCTTTCTTGACGAAGCATTTGCAACGCAGGTAGCTTCTGTTACTTCCGTTTCATCATGTTGAAGAATTCTTCATTGGTCTTGCTGTCCTTGAGCTTATCAATAATAAACTCAGCCGCCTGCACATCTTCCATCGCACTCAGAATCTTGCGCAGAATCCACATACGCTGCAGTTCTTCTTCGCTGGTCAGAAGTTCTTCGCGGCGTGTGCCGGAGCGACGGACGTTGATGGCCGGGTAGATTCGTTTCTCGGCAATCTTGCGGTCAAGATGGATTTCCATATTGCCGGTGCCTTTGAACTCTTCGTAGATCACTTCATCCATCTTGGAGCCGGTTTCTACCAGCGCTGTGGCGATGATGGTCAGGCTGCCGCCTTCTTCCAGATTACGTGCGGCACCGAAGAAACGCTTGGGGCGCTCCAGGGCGTGGGCGTCCACACCACCGGTCAGTACTTTGCCTGATGAGGGCACGATTGTGTTGTAGGCACGCGCCAGACGTGTGATGGAGTCGAGCAGTATCACGACATCTTCTTTGTGTTCCACCAGGCGTTTGGCTTTTTCGATTACCATTTCTGCGACCTGGACGTGACGCGCGGGCGGCTCGTCAAAGGTACTTGCGACCACTTCGCCGCGCACTGAACGCTGCATGTCGGTCACTTCTTCCGGGCGTTCGTCGATCAGCAATACAATGAGTCGGCATTCTGGATTGTTGCGCGTAATGGATTGCGCAATGTTTTGCAGCAACAGCGTCTTACCAGCTTTGGGCGGTGATACGATCAGGCCGCGCTGACCTTTGCCAATGGGGGCTGTCAGGTCAATGATCCGTGCACTCAGATCTTCGGTGCTGCCGTTGCCCAGCTCCAGACGCAGTCGCTCTGTCGGGAACAGTGGTGTCAGGTTTTCGAAGAGGATTTTTTGCTTTGAGTTTTCGGGTTTTGCGAAGTTTACTTCGGAGATCTTGAGCAGGGCGAAGTAGCGTTCGCCGTCCTTCGGGGGTCTGATTTTGCCCGCGATTGTGTCCCCCGTTCGCAGGTTGAATCGCCGAATCTGGCTGGGAGACACATAAATGTCATCAGGACCTGCCAGGTAAGACGAATCAGCCGATCTCAGGAATCCAAAACCATCCTGAAGAATTTCCAGAACACCGTCACCACTGATGTCCTCGCCATTCTTGGCGTGTTTTTTCAGTATGGAGAAAATGATGTCCTGTTTGCGGGTTCGGGAGAGGTTTTCGAGGCCCATTTCCTGGGCGGTTTCCAGCAGTTTGGCAATGGGTTGCGTTTTGAGATCGGTAAGGTTCATAGGCTAAGGTTTAATTGATTCTGGGTACAGAAGATCTGGGAATTGGCAACACAGCCGGGTCAACAAATACAGAGGTATTGATACAGGCCGGGATGCCGGTTGGTTTAAAAGATTCGGGTTTAAGCTAAGGATTCAGGCTTAGTGTCAGTCAGGTATGAGACTGGAATCCGCACCGCTTTCGCGGGGATGCGACTGAATATAATGACTTCTGAAACCGGTGTCTAGTAAAAAGTGTATTTATTTGTGCCCCGGGCAGTCAGGCCGTCCGGGGCACTTTCCTGATCATGGATCAGATGACGCTGTCGATAAATGCGGCCAGTTGCGACTTGGACAGTGCGCCAACCTTGGTACCAGCGACCTGTCCGTTCTTGAACACGATCAGTGTTGGAATGCCGCGAACACCGAAGCGTGGCGCGGTTTCTGTATTAGAATCGATATTCAGCTTGCAGATGGTCAGCTTGCCGGAATATTCATCCGCCAACTCGTCCAGTACGGGTGCGATCATCTTGCAGGGGCCACACCACTCTGCCCAGAAATCAACCATCACAGGGCCATCAGCCTTCAGTACATCTTGTTCAAAACTGGCGTCGGTGGTGTGAACGATTTTGTCGCTCATAAGTAATTCCTTGTCATTACGTCTGGTGGTGCCCGCTACGGCCATGAAAGTTGACAAGCTGTTAACGGACGATGAGATCTATCATAAGGCCTAAAAATATCGTTTCAAGTGCTTTGCAGCAGCCGGGCCACCTTTTTGGCAAAATAGGTCAGGATGGCGTCGGCACCAGCGCGCTTGATGGAGATCAGCGATTCCATTGCTACGGCGTCTTCGTCCAGCCAGCCATTCGCGGCGGCAGCCATATGCATGGCATATTCTCCGCTCACCTGATACACCATGGTCGGGGCCCCAAACTCATCTTTGACGCGCCGCACGATATCCAGGTAAGGCATGCCGGGTTTGACCATGACCATGTCTGCACCCTCGGCCAGATCGAGACCCACCTCGTGCAGGGCTTCATCACTGTTGGCGATGTCCATCTGATAGGTGTATTTGTTGCCTGCGCCCAGGTTGCCGCTGGAGCCCACGGCGTCGCGGAACGGGCCATAGTAGCTGGACGCGTACTTGGCAGAGTAGGCGAGTATTCGGGTATAGATGTGGCCCTCGGCCTCCAGCGCCTGGCGGATTGCGCCAATACGCCCATCCATCATGTCCGATGGTGCCACTATATCGGCGCCAGCGTCTGCGTGTGACAGTGCCTGTTTGACCAGGGCCACCACTGTCTCATCGTTGAGCACGTAACCACTGTCGTCGATGATCCCGTCCTGACCATGTGTCGTATACGGGTCCAGTGCAACATCAGTGATGATACCCAGTTGCGGATGGCTTGCTTTCAGGGCACGGATTGCACGCTGTACCAGCCCGTCCGGGTTCCAGGCCTCATGCCCGTCAAGGCTTTTGGTGTCCTGGTTGGGTGACGGAAACAGGGCTATGGCGGGGATGCCCAGCTCTACCAGCTCCGCGGCCTCTTTCAGCAACTCGTCGATGCTGAGACGGAAAATATCGGGCATTGAAGCGATTGGTTGCCGTTGTTCGCTGCCTTCGACAATGAAGATCGGGAAGATCAGGTCGTCAGTCGACAGTCGCGTTTCGCGCATCAACCGGCGGCTGAAGTCGTCCCGTCGCATTCGACGCATCCGGGTGGATGGAAACAGGCGCCCATTGGGCCGAGGTGAGGTATGATCAGACACTTTATTCACTCTGGGTGGTGATGAAAAAGAGCAAAAACTATAGCACAGCACCCAAATCATTCAAAAGTCGGCAGGTCCGGCAGCTGTATAACCGAGGTATGTATGTCAAAACTGAGACTGGCCATTGTCCTGTTGATCGGGCTCGCTTTCGCCGCCTATTTTTCGCTCGATCTGGGTCAGTACCTCACACTTGAATTTGTGCAGTCGCAACTTGATGTGCTGCGCGACTACAGCCAGCAGGAACCGATGCTCAGTTCGCTGATCTATTTTGTTGTGTATGTGCTGATGGCCGCACTGTCCATACCGGGTGCCGCCATTATGACCTTGCTGGGCGGGGCCATCTTTGGTCTGGCCTGGGGACTGGTGCTGGTCTCGTTTGCCAGCACGCTGGGCGCGACCCTGGCATTTCTGGCATCGCGCCTGTTGCTGCGTGACTGGGTCCAGGCACGGTTTGGCAATTCGCTAAAGACCATTAACGCCGGTATCGAGCGCGATGGTGCTTTCTATCTGTTTACGCTGCGCATGATTCCGGTGTTTCCGTTTTTTCTGATCAATCTGGTGATGGGCCTGACGCCGCTGAAAACGTTTACATTTTTCTGGACCAGTCAGACCGGCATGCTGCTCGGCACTGCGGTGTATGTGAATGCCGGGGTCGAACTCGGACAGCTTGACTCGCTGTCGGGCCTGCTGAGTGGGTCGCTTATTGTTTCGTTTGCACTACTGGCGCTGCTGCCCTGGGTGGGGCGCGCAGTAATCAACATCATTCGGCGCCGACGCTGGTACAAGGCTTACAAAAAGCCAGGTCACTTTGATACCAATGTGGTGATTCTGGGTGCCGGTTCAGGCGGACTGGTCGCCGCCATTATCGCGGCGGGCGCCAAAGCCAAAGTAACGCTGATCGAAAAACACAAGATGGGCGGGGATTGTCTGAACACTGGCTGTGTGCCCAGCAAAACGCTGATAGCCAGCGCCAAGGTTGCTGAAACCATTCGCAAGGCTGGGGACTATGGCATCAAGGGCGCCAGTGGCGAAGTCGATTTTGCAGCGGTGATGGATCGCGTGCGCGGCGTGATCAAGACCATCGAACCACATGACTCAATCGAACGCTTTACCAGTCTGGGCGTCGACTGCGTCACGGGGCATGCGACAATCAGGTCGCCCTGGGAAGTTGAGGTCGATGGGCGGGTGATAACCACCCGCAGTATTGTGGTTGCCACCGGAGCGCGCCCGCGCGTGCCAGATATCCCCGGATTATCGGATATGGATTATGTCACCTCAGACACCATGTGGGACTTGTCTGAACTGCCGAAGCGACTGCTGGTGCTGGGCGGTGGCCCCATTGGCTGCGAGATGGCACAGAGCTTCTCAAGGTTGGGGTCTGAAGTGACAGTCGTGGACCAGGCCGGGCAGCTGATGTCCCGCGAGGACGAAGATGTTGCACAATTGATCGAAAACCAGTTTGGCGATGCAGGCATCCGTCTGCTGCTTTCGCACCAGGCACATGAGTTTGGCAGTGATGACGACGGGCAGTATGTCATTACTGAAACCAGTGACGGTGAACGTTGCAAAACCTATTTTGACAAGCTGCTGGTAGCACTTGGGCGCAAACCGAATGTCGAGGGTTTCGGGCTTGAAGAACTTGGCGTCGAAATTAACCAGAGTGGTGCCATCGCCGTGGACGACACGCTGCGCAGCTCCTGTCCCAATATTTTTGCCTGCGGCGATGTCGCCGGCCCGTACCAGTTCACCCACATGGCTTCATTCCAGGCCTGGTACGCTGTGCTGAACGCGCTGGTTGGCGGATTCAAAACATTCCGTGCCAGTTATCGTGTTGTGCCACATGCTACTTTCACCGATCCGGAGGTCGCTCGAGTAGGCATGAATGAGAGGGATGCGAAAGAGCAGGGTGTCGAGTATGAAGTAACCCGGTACTCCCTTGATCATCTGGACAGAGCTCTGGCCGAGGGGCAGAACCTGGGCTTCGTCAAGGTGCTCACGGTACCCGGCAAGGACCGGATTCTGGGCGCCACGATAGTTGGGCCGCAGGCCGGAGAGCTGATCGGCAGCTTTGTTTTTGCCATGACACACAACATGGGGCTGAAAACGATTGGTGCTACTACGCACATCTACCCGACGCTGCTGGAAGCCAATCGCTTCGCAGCCAATGCCTGGCGCAGTGCGCGCGTGCCACAGAAATTATTGCCGGTCGCTGAAAAGTTTTTTGCCTGGCAGCGCCGCTAGACTGTTGCGATCAACCTATGGCGTGAGCCTGAGAGAACTCAGCGCTGCAGGACGTATGAGGTGAAGTACAGCTCCAGAATCTGGTCGGCTACAGACGGCGTCTCAAGCATCTGCAGCGCATGTCTGATCTCGACCAGAGCCTGCTGGCGCAGTGCCTCCTTGCCCTGAGTAGATTGCAGGGTTTCTTCCAGCTGACCGGAGAACAGCACCACCAGGCGGTTACGGATATACGGCAGGTGTCGTTCCAGGTAGGGTTGGGCCGTCAGACGGGCCAGCACAGAGATGTCGGCCTTGAGGTATTTAAGACGTCCGGAGCCGTCGTAGTTGGTCACGAAGCTTGGGCCAAGCGTAAAATACTGCATCGCCAGTTCCGCTGCCTCGGGGTCGTCTGGCGACACGCCGGCCGGCAGAATGAACTCAGGCTCTGCCTGTGGGGCAGCAGCAGCGTGTACGGATTGATTAAACAGGCTGAGACAGGCAATCAGCGCCAACGCGGCATACTTCATTAGCTACAACTCCAGGTCTATTTGTAAGCCTTATCGGCATCTACTGGCGATACTGTAGCAAGGTTTGTTAGGATTGCGCGCGATCCTACTGCAAACAGCAGAGTTACGATGTGACTGACGACTTCCTTTTGAGGCTGCCCCTCCCACCGCTGGTCAACGACTGGCTGACCAGCTATCCCTGGCTGTCAACGCTGATCGTTGCGCTGCTCGTCCTGCTGGCCGCCTGGTTGCTGGACCTGTTTACCCGGCAGATTCTGGTTAACTGGCTGATGCGGCGTCTGCAGGCCCCCGCAGAGCGTTCGGCTGACTATCGAAAGTTCAAGTTCATCCCGCGACTGGCGCATGTCGTGCCCGCACTGGTTATCACCTTTGGTGTTGCGCTGGTGCCTGGTCTGCCAGAGGGCGTCATCGTGCTGGTGCGCAATGTCGCCAACGCATTCATTGTGCTGACGCTGGCGCTGGCGTTATCTGGTGTGCTTGACATGATCAATCATGTCTACAGTCAGCGCCCGGATGCACTGGATCGCCCCATCAAGGGATATCTGCAGGTAGCCAATATCGCTATTTTCGCGGTTGCGGTCTTGTTGATGATCGCGACACTCCTGGATCGCTCGCCGCTGATACTGCTCTCAGGCCTGGGTGCGCTGGCGGCCGTGCTGATGCTGGTTTTTCAGGACACCATCCTCTCTTTAGTAGCCAGTGTGCAGATTACGTCCAATGACATGATCCGCGTGGGTGACTGGATAGAAATGCCCCAGCTCAATGCAGATGGAGATGTTATTGATATTGCATTGCATACCGTCAAGGTGCAGAACTGGGATAAAACGATCACAACCATTCCCACCAAGCGATTTATCAGTGACTCTTTTAAAAACTGGCGCGGTATGGAGGAGTCGGGTGGGCGTCGCATCAAGCGGTCTCTATATCTTGATCAGACCAGCGTCACCTTTCTCGACAGTGAGCAAAAAAGTCATTTGAGCCGGTTTACCCTGTTGCAGGATTATCTGGCGACTCGCCAACAGGAAATCGACGAGTGGAACGCGGCTCTCAAGGAGTATGGGAAGGTAGCCGCCAACACCCGGCGAGTCACTAACCTGGGAACTTTCAGGATATATGTGGCAAATTACCTTAAAAGCCACCCGCATCTGCGCCAGGATATGACGCAGATAGTGCGCCATCTGTCGCCGGGTGCTGAAGGCCTGCCACTGGAGGTTTACTGCTTTACCAATACAACGCAGTGGGTAGAGTATGAGGGCATACAGTCGGATATCTTTGACCATCTGCTGTCAATCCTGCCAGAATTCGGTCTGCGCGTTTTTCAGGCACCCAGTGGCGTCGACATGCGGGCGATGACGGAAAACTTTTTTGATCGCGGACAATCGCGATCGCCAACTGATACAGGAAACGGATCATGATCGACCGACTGCTGGCGCTGATGCCCAACTCCAGACTGCTCAATCTGCTGATATTCATTGCCACCGTGCTCATCATTGGCGGGGCTTTGTACATGGAGCACGTCATGTTGCTGGAGCCATGTGGTCTTTGTATTACACAGCGAGTCTTTGTTGTGGCGGCCGGCCTGGTGTGTCTTGCAGCAGCGATTCACAATCCTGGTGTGCGAGGTCGACGCAATTATGCGCTGGGGGCGGCAGCCATGTGTGTAGCGGGAAGCTATTTTGCCATTCGGCAGATCTGGCTGACCTATCTGCCCGAAGATCAGGTGCCGGCCTGCGGACCTGGGTTCAGTTACATGGTGGAGAACTTCCCCCTGATGGATACGCTCAGTTTCCTGCTGCAGGGTGATGGTAACTGTGCTGAAGTGCACTGGCGTTTTCTGGGAATCCTTTCCATTCCCGAGCTGGCGCTGATCGGGTTTATCGCGCTGTTTTCCCTGTGCCTGTTCCAGGCCTTCCGACGCTAGATCAGTGTCATCAATCTGAGCCAGCCCTCAGCGCGCTGGCTCAGATGTGATAGTCATTCCAGCGGGTCAGAAACTCATCGAAGCTGCTGTCCTCCGCGGCCTCGCCAGCTGTGTGTTCGTCCACTGAGTGTTGACTGGCCGCTTTGAATTCGGCCAGCCTTTCTGAGTCAATCGCACTTTCCTCGAAAAACTTCTGCGTGTTTTCCGAAGCCTGCATGCCAAATTTGCAGAACGGCATCTGTTGCGCTTTCATCATGGCGAGGATTTTGGCTGATGGCGTATTCTCAGGCTCGTCCACCTTGGCCTGCTGCTGGCTCAAGGCTGAATTGTAAGCGCTAGTCTCATGCGCCGAATCAAGCAGGTTTGCGCTATGACGGATATCTCCCAGGAGCTGTGTAGCCCATTGTTGCAGCGAAATTGCCTCGCCCTCGCGGGTCAGCATCAACCCGGGCTCTCGTCCCTGATTCACAGTCAGTGACAGATTCTTCTCGATCTCCCGGTTCTCGGCCTGATGGCACTCGGGGCTTTCCGCGAACAGGCAATACAGCAGAAATGCATCAAGGAAATGAATCTGCTCGGCATCGATGCCAAGTGGCAGAAATGGGTTGAGATCGAGAGCACGGACTTCGATGTACTGGATGCCGCCAGCCTTGAGCAGTTGCAGGGGGCGCTGACCGCCTTCGCCTACCCGCTTTGGTCGAATGGTTGCATAGAACTCATTTTCGAGCTGCAGCAGGTTGGTGTTCATCTGCAGTCGCTTGCCACTGGCGTCGGTCGCACCGATCTGCTCGTAGGGCGGGTAGGGCGTAATCAGGGCGCTGTACAGGCTGTCGATATAGTTGTTCAGGTCGTTGTAACAGACGAATATCGAACGCTGCGCATCACTTTTGTACCCGAGGTCACCCATCCGCAGGCAGGTGGCATGGGGTTTGTAAAGAGTCCACTCATCGAGTTCCTGTAAATCATGCGGACGGTCTTTGGTAAAGCACTTGCACACTGCCGGAGACGCGCCGAACAGGTAAACCAGCAACCAGGAGTATCGGTGAAAGTTGCGGATCAGATGCAGGTAATTCCGGGTGCGGAATGTCTGCAGGTCTTCTGAGCTGCCCTGCATTTCCCGGTACTGTTCCCAGAAATTGTCTGGCATCGAAAAATTGTAGTGGATGCCGGCGATGGTCTGCATCAGTCGCCCGTAGCGGTGACCCAGACCCTCCCGATAGAGAGTCTTGAGTTGCCCCATGTTGGAGCTGCCATAACGGGCCAGCGGGATCTGCTCGTCGCTTTCTATAAGGCAGGGCATGCTGGATACCCAAAGCCTTTCACCGTCAGGCAGATTGGAGTACACATATTTGTGCAGATCGCCCAGGAACGACAGGGTCTCGGTGATGGAATCCGAGACGGGTGTAATCAGCTCCAGCAGCGCTTCTGAATAATCCGTGGTGATGTACGGGTGTGTAAATGCCGAGCCCAGCGCGCGAGGATGTTCCGTCTGGGCCAGGCGACCGTCTGGTGTCACGCGCAGGCTTTCTTTTTCGATGCCGCGATGGATATTGGCCCAGGTGGACTTGAAGGCCGGCAACCTGAAACGATCTAGGGATTCCTGCAGTGTATCGGACAAAATATCAGCCTCTTCTGCGCCAGTAATGCGCTGGCGCCGTATTATAGACCACCTGATGCCTGCTTTGGCTAGCTCGCCTGCGGGCCGGCTGACACAATGGCGTCCGAAACCTTGAACCGCTTGAAGTTATTGCGGAACTGATCAATCAGGTCGGCCGCCTTGGCATCGTAACGTGACGGGTCCGCCCAGGTGTCTTTCGGGTTCAGCAGTGCACTGTCGACTCCGGGTACGGATGTCGGAATGGTCAGGTTGATGCCATCGAGATGTGTGGTTTCCGCATTGCGCAGGGCACCTGTCTGGATGGCATGCAGAATCGCCCGGGTAACAGGAATTTTGAAGCGCTTGCCAACACCGTGAGGGCCGCCGGTCCAGCCGGTATTTACCAGATACACCTGGCTGTTGAACTCGGCAATGCGTTTGATCAGCAGCTCAGCGTAGACGCCCGCCGGGCGTGGGAAGAATGGCGCGCCAAAACAGGTTGAAAAGGTGGATTTGATGCCATCACCCGCACCCACTTCGGTGGAGCCAACCAGTGCGGTGTAGCCACTGAGAAAATGATAGGCGGCAGCTTCTGGCGTCAGAATTGACACTGGAGGCAGTACGCCAGTCAGATCGCAGGTCAAAAATACGATCGATTTGGGTTCACCGGCGCGGTTTTCTGCCACGCGCTTGGGGATATGGGTCAGCGGATAACAGGCACGGGTATTTTGAGTCAGGCTGGTATCGGCGTAATCAGCCTGACGCGATTTCTCGTCGATGACAACATTCTCGATCACCGAGCCAAACTTGATCGCATCCCAGATGACTGGCTCATTTTCCTGGCTCAGATCAATACACTTGGCGTAGCAACCACCTTCCAGATTAAACACCGTGCCTTTACCCCAGCCGTGCTCGTCATCACCGATCAGGTAACGTGCGGGGTCTGCGGACAGGGTGGTTTTGCCGGTGCCAGACAGTCCAAAGAACAGGCAGACATCACCGTCTTCACCAACGTTGGCAGAGCAGTGCATGGGCAACACGTCTTTTTCTGGCAACAGGAAGTTCTGTACCGAGAACATCGATTTTTTCATCTCGCCTGCGTAACGCATGCCTGCCAGCAGTACCTTGCGCTGTGCAAAATTGATGATTACTGCCCCGTCCGAGTTGGTGCCGTCGCGACCAGGGTCACAGACAAACTCCGGTGCGCTTAGAATCTGCCAGACTGCCTTGTCTTTCGGGTTGTAGTTGTCCGGTGATTTGATGAACAGCGTGCTGCCAAACAGGCAGTGCCAGGCATACTGCGCATTCACTTGCACGGGAATGTAGTGTTCTGGATCCGACCCGACGTGCAGATCTGCGATAAAAACGTCTTTATCCGCCATGTAGTCACTGACACGCTGCCACAGGGCGTCAAACTTTGCCGGATCAAAGGGCTGGTTGACAGCGCCCCAGTCGATCAGGCCTTCTGAGGCTGACTCTTTTACGATGAAGCGATCCTTGGGGCTGCGGCCAGTACGCTGTCCTGTCGTGACCACCAGGGCGCCATTGTCGGCCAGCGTGCCCTCATTCCGCTGCAGAGCAATTTCGATCAGTCGGGCGGGAGCGAGGTTTTTGTAGATCGTGCGTGTAGCGTCCTGCGTAATGTCCTGCGTAATGGTAGTCATACGTTACCTTCCTGGACTGCTTGCATCGGGATGACGGATCGTCGGCATTATGCCAAAAAAGCTCAGGTGATCATACTGTGATTATCGCTGGTCGTTCACGCCGTATCGCGTCAGCGTAATGACCTAAAAGCGCCCCTTCATGGCCTGTCGCAGGCGACGGTCTTTTTTGTTGGGTTTTTCACTTGAGAAAGGCCCGGCTGACTGCATTTTTCGGAGCTCTGCCAGGCGCTGGCGCTCGCGAATACTTTCTTCGGTCTCTTCATAAAGCTGCTGCGCCTCGGGCGCACCTCGCCGCTGCTCGGAAAGCTTGAGCACTGTCATGGTGCGATCATCCCATCCCTGACGCACCTTGAGAGTCGTACCGACACCTATTTCCTTGCCAGGCTTGGGTTTCTGGCCGTCAATTTCCACTTTGCCGCCCTCTATGGCGGTTTTGGCAAGAGCGCGTGTTTTGAAAAGTCGCGCGGCCCACAGCCATTTGTCCAGTCTGACTTTGGCGGGCGAGTTGTTATCCTGGTCTGGCATAGTTGTGAGTCTGGTCGCTATTGCTGATCAGTTGGCGGAAACCGTTTCAGTGGCCTGAGGCATGATATCGATAAACTGGCGTACCTGGTAGAACTCGCCCTGTTCAACCGGCGGGCGCTGACTATCTGGCTGCTCAATGGCATACAGATACGCAATGCCTTCTCGCTGGGCCTGTCTCAGCACATTGAGATTGTCATCGAATAGCGCAGTGCGTGCAGGCAGGAATGGTTGCTGCTGGCGCAACTGCTCCCAAAAACCGTGGTTCTCTTTGGCCTTGCCGAGGGAGTGTGAGCTGATGGTCGCGTCGAAGTAGTCACCTATTCTGGTGTGATCGAGCTTCAGGTTAAGGCTGCCTGGATGCGCGTTGGTGACCAGCAACAGTTGTTTTTCCAGTTGTTTGAGGCGTTGCAGGAATTCGGGAACGTGCTGCCGTACCGCAATCTTGTGACGCAGCTCGTCTTTCATCTTCTGGATGTCCAGCTGGAGGGTGTCTGACCAGTAGTCAATGCAGTACCAGTTCAGCTGTCCGTGGAGGCTGCGGTATTGCTCGCTTAGTCGTGTCCACGCCTCCTGCTGCGACAGGCCGATTCGGGCGCCCCAGGTGGCAGGAACCAGATGTTCCCAGAAATAGTTGTCAAAGTGCAGATCGAGCAGGGTGCCGTCCATGTCGAATATGACGGTATCGATGTCTTGCCAGTTGATCATAGTACTTGCTTGATGATTCGTTTGGAGTTGAACACCATTTAATGACATGGGTGCGCCAGTTGCAAGCATGGCGATCACCTTCAGCGGTGCGCCGAATGGGAATTGTTAGTAACACATTTGTAACAGTCGGTTGAGTATTGCTTGAATCTGTAACACCCAGGGAATATAGTCAATTTCGGTCATGACAGTCAGCAGTCGTCGTCGATTCCACGCTGTAGCTGTATCAGTGGTGCTTTACGGACCATTCGAGTAGAAAAACAATAACTACAGGAGCGTGACCACATGCAAAATGTCTACAAAGGCAGGCGTCATTCTTTGGCGCTGGCCATCATGCTTGCAAGCACCGCAGTCCCGATCGCTGCCCAGGAAGCAGAAATCGAAGAAGTCATCGTAACAGGTTCACTTATCAGGGGAACCCCGGTTGACACCGCACTGCCCGTTGAGGTCTTCTCAGCAGCCGAACTTCTGGAGACCGGTAGTCCCACTGCCCTCGAATTCGCCAAAACCCTGACCTCAGGTGGTCCCATCACCGGTGAGGCGTATTATTTTGGTGGTTCAGGCAATACTGGTAATGTCAGTTTCAACTTGCGAGGGATTGGCTCTGACAAAACGCTGACCCTGTTTAACGGACGCCGGACCCCACAAAACTCCTCGCTGTTTCCGTCATCAGTAACCTCTCGCATCGAAATCCTCAAGGATGGCGCTGCCGTGACTTACGGTGCGGACGCCACCGGTGGTGTTGTCAACTTCATTACTGAAGACAGCTTTTCTGGTTTTGAACTGAGCTCATCCTACAAAGGCGGATTTGATTCCGACGGTGACTGGAATGTTACTGGTAAAGCCGGCTGGGATGTTGGCGACAGCAATATTCTGGTCGCTGCCGAGTGGGATCACCGCTCCCGGCTGCAGACCAAGGACAGGGATTTTTCCAGTTTGCCTTACGGTGTTAACCCGGCGCCATGGTCGGGGCTGACCAACCTGGCGGGGTGGGTGCCGCGTGCAACCCTGCCATCGAATCCTGGTCTTACCGCCAATTCCGAATGGGGTACTCCGCTGGGACTGGTGTCAGACTTTACACCAGAGTCATGTAATGCGGTGGGTGGTATTTACGTCAACGCATTTACTTGTAACTATGGCTATATTCCCTACTACAACGTAGTCGAAGAAAACGAGATCTATCGTCTGTTTGGTCAGGTGACGACGCAAATGTCGGATACGCTGGAGTTTTACGCCCGGGCGGCATATGGCCGTGTGTACACGCCTGAGGCCTATGGCTCGCCATCGCAACCAGTGGTCCGTGGCCCAGCGCAGACATCGGGGCTGACCTATCAACTTTATGTTCCTTCGACTAACCCATTTGTCCAGGAGTTTGCGCAGCGTACCGGCTGGGCAAACAATCCTCTGTTTGGTCTCACGCGTGGCTATACGCCCATCACCTATCGTGCCTTTGCGCACGGTGGTAATGACACCTGGGCGGGCCCCGGTCTGCACAGTACACCAAACGAAAACGAAAGCCGTAACTGGCACATCTCGACCGGATTTACCGGTGAGTTGTCCAATGACATCAGCTGGGATCTGGCCTTTACCTACAACCAGTCGGATATCCGCAGCTCTGCGCCGGACATCATGGGTGCCCGGGTGCAGCAGGCCCTGAATGGCTTCGGTGGACCGAACTGTGATGCTCCGGATCTGGATCCCAACCGCCTGGGCACTCAAAATCCTGCACTGGCCGGGGTTGGTGACTGTATGTGGTACAACCCGTTTGCCACCAACTTCGCCAGTCAGCCTGAGCTGGGTCTGCCGAACCCTGCATTCGATCCATCTCTGCAGAACCCGCTGGAGCTGCGTCAGTGGCTGTTTAATGATCGCTACGGAGAAACCACTGCCTGGAGCGCCACAGTCGATCTGGTATTCAGTGGCCTTACGCCGATTGAACTGCCTGGTGGTAATATTGCCTGGGGTGCCGGCGTCCAGTACCGCGACAGCCGCAATCGTCAGACAGTCCCCGACCCCATCTACAACGGCGCGATGCCCTGTTTCTGGGATGAGCAGACACCGCGGGACCCAACTGATCCGGAATACAATGGCTGTACGCCGGATGGTCCTGGTCCGTTCTTCTTCTTTGGGATCAACCCTCCAGACTCTACCAGCCAGCAGCAGGAATCGGCGTTTGCTGAATTCAGTCTGCCACTGCTGGATCGTCTGAACATGACTGCGGCGGTTCGTCACGAGCGTTTCAGTGGTGACCTTGATGCAACGGTGTACAAGGTTTCAGGCAAGTACGATATTACCGATAACCTGTCGTTCCGCGGGTCTTACGGCACCAACTACCAGGCACCAGGTGCGGGTCTGAACCCAGGTGAAGTGAACGTAGGTGTCAACAGCTATACGATTGCTGGTGGTGACTGGCGTGGTGCCACCACGGTAACCGCAACTGGTATCGAGCCAGAAACTGCAACGGTATGGAATACCGGCTTTATCTGGCAATCGGAAGGCTTTGATGCGGGCCACGACTTCCAGTTCATTGTGGACTACTTCAGTATTGAAACCGAAGATGAACTAGGCCTGCTGGCGTCTGCCAACACCATTGCCAGCTCGGTGTTCAGCATCCCGCCACCCGGGCAGACCAGTGTGCCCAGCAACCGGACTGCGCTGGCTGACTGTTCCCACCCATTGATCGGGCGAGTTCAGTTCAATGGTGGCACCTGTACGCAGGGTGTCACGACAGCCAACGACTTCGCCGCGATCACTACTGAGTTCGGAAACGGCCCGGGTCAGTTGACGGAAGGCTTTGATGTTCAGGCTAACTACAGCTTCCCGGCGTTTGCTGGCGACATGCGTCTGGGCTTGACGCTGACCAAGGTTGAGAAGTTTGAGTTTGGCGAAACCACGCTGGACGGCTTCCTGCTCGATCCGGGTGATGACCGTCTGGGTACATTGAACTTCGCAACCATTGCGCAGGCAGCACCTGAGTGGCGTGCTAACGTCAACATCAACTACGGTCAGGGAGACCATAACTTCCGTCTGGTGATCGGCTACATTGATGGCGTTAAGGATGAGCGCTACTACAATGCTGATGGCACCATCAACGAGGCGGCCCTTGTTCCTGGTGGCTTCCAGCCAGGCACAACGACGCCGTTTGAGCCTTCCTACTACGGTGTTGATCCGGGCGGCTGGCTGGCCGGTGATTTCCACTGGATCTGGGATCACGAGTGGGCCAGCTTCACTGCGTCCATCAACAACATCACGGATGAAGATCCGCCGGCTTCACGTCAGGAGTTTGGCTACGATCCGCGGATCGGTAATCCGCTGGGCAGGACGTTTGAGGTGGGTATCCGCAAGACGTTCTGATCAGCCTGCTTAAACAAGAAAGGGCGCAGTCTTGGCTGCGCCCTTTTTTGTTAGCGCTGCCTTTCAGAGCGGGGTTAAATCCTGCAAGATTGGTGGCAGATTTCTCTACAAAAGCCAGAGAGGGCTTCCATGTTAGCAAAAACACTCTTTATTAGAATTGCGGTGATGCTGCTTGCTGCCGCTCCGACACTGTCCCTGAGCCAGGATCAGTTTGATGGAGTTGAGCTTTCTATTGAACATGTGTCTGGCAGTGTTTATATGGTTCAACGGCCAGGTGGCGGAGGCAACGTCGGAGCAATGATAGGGCCGGAAGGCGTCCTGCTGGTGGACTCCCTTTTTGCACCGTTATCTGACAGGCTTGTTGCTGCCGTAAAGCAGGTAAGTGATGCTGACATCCGGTTTCTGATCAATACCCACATTCATATCGACCACATAGGTGGCAACCATGATCTGGCTGAAATGGGCGTGCTCATTTTTGCATCTGACAACACCCGTCATCGATTTCTTGAGCAACGGAATCGATTCCCAAGAAATGGCGGCACATTCGTGCCCTCGCAACCTGAATCAGCCCGGCCTGTCGTTACCTTTAACGACAGGCTCAGCTTTCATCTGAATGGTGAGGAGGTTCAGGCATTTCTGGTCCCGCCGGCACACACGGATGGCGATATATTTGTGTATTTCCCAGAGTCAGATGTGCTGCATTTGGGGGATGTGTATAGAACCACCAGCTACCCCATCATCGATGTCTACAACGGTGGAAGTCTTGCGGGGACGATTGAGGCTATAAACATGGCTATCGAGATTGCTGGTGCTGATACCAGGGTGATTCCCGGGCACGGTCTGTCAGTTGTCGGACGTGAGGAGCTGGTAGCATTTCGCGACATGATTCTTGATATTCGGGGGCGGGTGCTTACCCTGATCCAGGAAGGAAAGAAGCTGGAAGAGGTCATGTCAGCGCGCCCCACAGCTGATTATGATGCTGAGTGGACTAATGACCCCGGCTGGGGGGGCGATGATTTCCTGCCCGTGCTCTACTACGAATTAGGTGGCTCGGGGCGCCTGGCGGATCGCTGATCGCGGTGGGTCTCATTCGGCCCCCTCCTGGATGAGGAGACAGCACATACGAAAAAGCCCCGCTAGAGTGAGGCTTCGGGGTAGGGCATTAGTTGGTTTGACGGGGCGGAAGAATCGTAACAGCCTTTGGGGCTGTTACGACCCTGCGGGCTTCGCACTTCGTGCTCGTTGCAATTTGCTCCCGCAAATAGGAATCGTAACAGCCTTTGGGGCTGTTACGACCCTTCGGGCTTCGCGCTGACGCGCTCGTTGCAAACTACTGCGTAGTTTGTCGAACCAGGCGGTGGTTCTCATCCAGCCCCTGGACAGCACATACAAAAAAGCCCCGCTAAAGCGAGGCTTTTTGTATGTGGTGCCCAGGGGCGGAATCGAACCACCGACACGAGGATTTTCAATCCTCTGCTCTACCGACTGAGCTACCTGGGCGTAATTTGGCTGTCGTATGGCGACAAGGCGCGTATTAAAACCGTTGCGGCTGCCGGAGTCAAGTCTCTGAACGGGATTTGATGGGCAATTTTCTATTCCGGCGCGACGTACCCGCTGGCAGTATCAAAGTCTTCATTATTGAAAAATTTGTCCATCTGCGCCTGCAGGTACTTGCGGTCGTCGGCGCTGGCCATGCTCAAGTGTTTTTCGTTGATCAGCATCACCTGCTGCTTCTGCCAGTCCTGCCAGGCCTGGGCGGAAACAGACTCGAATATCTCCTGGCCTTTGGGACCCGGATAGGGTGGCATTGCCAATCCCGGAAGTTCTTTCTGGTACTTCTTGCAGAAAACAGTGCGGGACATGTTGTTCCTCTATCTCTTGATGATCTGAATAATCGTTTTCACGTCAGCTGCTGCAATAGCTTCTTGACTGGTGCAGCCAGACCAACCTGGGGTGTCTGTGTCTGGCTGTGATACCAGATTATACCTGCAGAATCTGCGACCCCGCGGCCCGGTTGGCCAGCGTCGATTGCACCAGTGACATGAACCGGGGTGATATGCAGACGAAAATGACTGAATGTGTGGCTGACCTTAGGCCAGATGCTGTGAATCTGCAACTGACGATCGTGCAGCCACTGGTCCAGGGAATCCCTGTCTTCACACTCTGGCAAACTCCACAGGCCACCCCAGATGCCGGAGGCCTGTCGCTGCTGAAGAAATACACAGCCATTGTCGTCCTGCCACATGATCATGAAGACAGACTTCTCCGGTAAGGATCGGCGTGGTTTGCTGGCCGGAAGTTGCGACTCAATACCCTGCTGTCTGGCCTGACAGTGTTTGACGAGCGGGCAATGCAGGCAGGCCGGCCGGCTGCGCGTGCAGAGCGTTGCGCCCAGGTCCATCATGGCCTGGGCATAGTCACCAAAGCGTTGCGCCGGAGTCGAGGCGTCGGCGAGCTCCCAAAGTTGTGCCAGTGTCTTGCTGTTGCCGGGCCATTCGGAAATCGCGTAATAACGGCAGAGAACGCGCTTCACGTTGCCGTCCAGAATGACGCCACGCCTGTTCAGCGCCAGAGACAGGATGGCGCCAGCGGTGGAGCGACCTACGCCGGGCAATGACTCAAGTAATTCAAGCGATGCGGGAAACTCGCCGTCGAATTCGCTGACTACTTTCTGGGCCGTTTTGTGCAGGTTACGGGCCCTGGCGTAGTAACCCAGGCCTGTCCACAGGTGCAGCACTTCATCAAGGGGCGCAGCAGCCAGCGCTTCGACGGTCGGGAAGCTGCTCATAAACCGCTGGTAATAGGGGATGACCGTGCTGACCTGCGTCTGCTGCAGCATGATTTCTGAAACCCAGACGCGAAAGGCAGTCTGATCATGCTGCCACGGCAAATCATGCCGGCCGTGGTCATCAAACCATTCCAGGACCACTCCTGAGTCCAGGAGTGGCGGATTGTTCCCTGCAGCTGGCACTATCAGTTGTTCTGGAAAAGTTCGCGCACGCGGTTACGCAGGCGCTCGACCTGCTCGCCAATGGCCTCGCTGGCGCGGCGTTCCACTTCATTGCGCGCCATTTGCGCAAACACCTCGCGCACGCGCTGCAGGTCGGGGCTGCAATATTGCAGGCCGGGGTCCGCGAAGGCGGTGTCGCATCGAATGGGCCAGGGGATATTGTGATAGTTCGGATTGACTCGTATTGTCTGAGGTGCCGGCTCGCCCAGAATAGTGAACTCTACGCTGTAATCAAACTCACCTTGATCCAGGTTGATTCCGCCGGTACCGCTTACGTCGAAATTATCCAGTCGCACGCGCAATTCCTGATTTTCATCAAGACCGTCGTTGAACAGCAGGTATGCTTCGACACTGTTGAAGCGAACGGTGTCAGGCCACTGCGCAGCGAGGTTGCCATCGGGATTGAGCACTGAGATGGCTGCAAACACCTGTTTCAGCATAGTGATGTCCACCGAGCTGTTGGCTACCTGCATCTGGCTCGCGCCAGAGATGCTGTTGAACAGGGCGTCAACGGTATTGCCCTGCATGGTATGGCTGGTATTGGCGTTAAAATTACCAGTGAAAAAGCCCAGTCTGGGTTTGTCCTCAGTTAGTGCGGCAGCACTGACATTCTCAAGCTGAGTCTCAAGCTCGACACGCGCAGGCCTGCTGCTGGCATTGACGGAGGCGGTCGCAGCCAGCGTGCCGTCGTAGAAACCTGCGGGCTGGCTGACCAGATTAAGCACGCCATTCTGGATTTGCACGGTGGCACTCACTGGTGCCAGACGCAGACCAGAATAGCTGATTGAGTCAAAGGAATGGTTGCCGCGCAAATCCAGGGTGTTCAGGATATCCAGTGGCAGCTCAGTTGCATTGGCGGTGGATGTGCCACCACTGGTACCAGAGCCTGGTGCTGAGGCTTGTCCTTGTTCGGAGGCAGGCAGCCAGTCGTCGAGGTTGATGTCGCCGCCGCGTAACTCGTAGCCAATCATCATGCGACGGTTGCCGGTAGCGAACAACAGGTCGCCGGACAGTTCCAGGCTGGTGTCATTGAGCCCCAGCAACAGCTCCTGCAGCGTGACACCTTCGGTATCGCCGTTGACGCGCAGAGTCTGCACAGTAATCTGCTGCTCATCTGGCGCCGACATGCTGTCTTCTGGCAATGCCATGAAGTTTTCCAGCAGGTAACTGAGATTAAACGGCTGACTGCTGAGGTCAGCATGCCAGCTCAGATCGTTGCGGAAGTTGTTGATTTCGGCTGAGCCGGTAATCAGCAATGGGCTGAGATTGAATCTGATGTCGCTCAGCGCAATGTCACCAGCGTCCAGGTCGACGGATGTGTCGCTCTGCAGATTCAGGTCGAGACGCCGATTGGTCGTCTGGTCAATCAGCTGAGTGCTGATTTCCAGCGGAAACTCCTGGCCCTGCAGGTTGGTATTCGAGCCCGACAGGTTCAGACGCCGCAGGCTGGCATTGAGCCCCTGCTGCTGATCCTGTATGTCGATGCTGGCATTATTGAGGGTCACCTGTGCGATGTTGATATCGACCGGTATGCTGCCGGCACTGCTGGTCTGGGCAGGTGCCTCACTGGGTGGCAGGTCCAGCAGCCAGTTTGTCTGGCCATTGCTGTCGACAGTCCAGTTGATGTGCAGGTCTTCGGCAATGAATTCCTGGAGATTCAGCTCTCCCCGAAACAGTCCCGCTGGTTCCAGCCGAAGTGCTACGTTAGAGAAGGAAGCCAGCTCCTGCGGTGTCACGCCATTGCTCAGGCGCACATCCTGCAGGCTGAGTCCGAAAACCGGCCTGAAAGTCCAGTTCATGTCCCCGGCAATCTGCAGTTGCAGGCCAGTCTGGCTGGCAACCAGGTCCTCCAGCACGGGTCGGTACCGATTGGGGTCGATTACCACAAATAGAATCAACGCCAGCGCAACAACAAAAACAAGCAGGCCGGTGATAAAAAAAGTCAGGTACTTCAATAACTTTGACATGGATTGCCGCATCCCCGGAGCAGACTGAACATGGTCTTTGATTGTCGCACGAAATCGGATGGGTGCAAAATTTGCGAAGTTTGAGAAGGTTCTGGCGGGAAGTCTGGCAGTAGTTGCAGGGTAGCAACGCTGCGAAAGAGCGAAGCGACGGCTGCCTGGTAGCAGCCGTCATTGCTGCGCTTAAAGAAGCCCCTCAGGAGTTGGCTTCAATGGCGGTCTCCAGCTCCTGCAAAAGTGCCGGGTCTGCTGACGCCATCTGAATGATCTGATTGTACTGTTGAATGCTCAGGTCATTGGCTTCAACGGCCTGCTGCATCTCTCCCTGCGCAGCCTGCTGCAGGGTGTTGGCTTCAGCCTCATCAGTGACTGACTGCAGCTGCTGTGCGTACCGCATCTGGATTTCCATGATGTCAGTGTAGGCTGCCACAAAGTTATCCTTCAGCTCGGCTGTCAGTTCCATTTGCGGCGCACCCTGTGGCGCGGCCTGCGGTGCTGGCTGGGCGTGAACCGGTGCAGCGAGGAAGGCAAGGGCGCAGGTCAGCGGCAAGAAAATCAGCTTCTTCAACATGATGGGTATCCTCCATAGTGTTCATGTGCCGTGGTGATATTCAAGCATCATGCCAGTCTGCGGATTTGTCTAATCGACTGATATTGTTAGTTAAATTATTTTTGATCGAAGCTGGTCCGGTGTGTCAGAGTGGCGCATGTGCCTCCATGGGTGTGTCAGACAGCCATTCAGGCATCAATTCAGGCACCAATTCCGCCAGCCCGGGCGCGGCCTTGCCGGCACGCTGATCCAGTTAGCTGTGATCGCCAGTTTCCGCATCTGTGTCATCGCCGAGCTTGCGATACAGCGTTCTTCGACCAATACCAAGGGCATTGGCGGTTTGCCGTTTGTTTCCTTTAAAGCGCTGCAGGGTATAGTCAATATAGGCCTGCTCCAGCGAAGGTAGTGAGGTCCATTTCTCCGGGTCCGGCTGGCTGCCCTCAAGGCGGTTGATCAATTCCAGGAATACGGATTCCTGCGACGTCCTGTCACCGATCTCTGCCGTGTCTGTATCACTGATTTTGGGTGTCGACAGTGTTGAGCTGGCGTGCCGCAGGCGCTCCGGCATGTCCTGCAGCCCGATTTCGCTGCCCTGACAGAACGTGACGGCTCGCTCGATGGTGCTGGCGAGTTCGCGCACATTGCCGGGGAAGTCGTATTGACGCAGCCGCAACAGGGCGGGCTCATCGATTGCCGTTATGTTTTTGTTCTGCTGCAGGCTGACGCGCCGGATGAAATGTGCGATCAACAGATCAAGATCATCGTCACGATCACGTAGCGCGGGTACCTCGATGGCGAAGGTCTGCAGTCGAAAATACAGGTCCTCACGAAAGCGACCGTCGCTTACCTCCTGCTCCAGTTTGCGGTTGGTGGCGGCAAGAATACGGACATCCAGCTGTTTCTCCTGATCTGCCCCTACCGGTCGAATACGCCCATCCTGCAGGATTCGCAGCAACTTGGCCTGCATCTCGACAGGCATTTCACCAATTTCATCCAGCAGCAGACTGCCACCGTCGGCCTCGGCAAACAGACCCTGACGTGCCTTCTGGGCACCCGTAAATGCGGTTGCGGTGTGGCCGAAGAGCTCACTTTCCAGCAGCGCTGGCGGGATGCCCGCGCAATTTATGGCAATGAAAGGCGCGTTGTTTCGATCGCTTTCGGCATGAATGGCGCGGGCCACCAGCTCCTTGCCAGTACCACTTTCACCGGAGATCAACACCGGACCGCCCGCTCGCGCGACCATCCGGATATTGTTGAATAACTGTTGCATGGCCCGACTGCGGCCGAGTATTCCGTGAAACTCCTGGTCGTCAATCAGGGCCTTGTAGCGTGCCAGCTCTTCCTGAAGCCGGCGGCGCTGAATGACCCGGTCGGCACTGATTCGCAAGTGATCCAGTTTGATGGGTTTGGTTAAAAAGTCATCGGCCCCCTGCTTGAGGGCGTCGACGGCCTGCTCTACGGTGCCAAACGCAGTCACCATGATAAACCCCGGTCCAGGGCTGTTTTGCTGAGAGCTGGTTGAGCGGATATGACCCAGCAGATCCAGGCCGGTGTCCCCGGGGAGACGCAGGTCGCTGATAATAAGTTGCACGTCATGCTTCTCCAGCATCAGCGCGGCTTTGCGTGCATCACCAACAGCCAGCACCTGGTAGCCGGCATCCGTCAGCTCTTCGGTGAGCAGCTCGCGCAGTGACTCATCGTCCTCGACAATTAAAACGGTGTCTTGTGTGATGTTGTCATCCATTCGATGTCCCGGTGCGTTTCCTCTGGGTGATTGATGGGCGGTCAGGGTGCGTCATGCCTGAGGGGCTGGAGCAGGCAGATGGATCGTGAAGCAGGCGCCGCCCAGACGTTCGGAGCGCGTCACCGAGATATGTCCTCCGTGGTCAGCAACGGCTGCGTGGGCAACAGCAAGTCCCAGCCCCGTGCCCTGACCCACTGGTTTGGTCGTAAAAAATGGGTCGAAAAGATTCGGCAGCTCGTCTTCGCTGATTCCGTCCCCATCATCCTCGATCATGATGCGGGTTGATTGCGACCCTGATGTGTCCACGACATCCCAGCTGATCCTGATTTGAGACTGACAGGCATGAAGCGCATTGCCGACCAGATTGCTGAGAGCCTGATCGAAACGCATCGCGTCCACGCGCACACGCAGGGGTTTGCCCTCGACCTTGATAGTCGGCTGGGCGTCGCATAGTGAGTCCCTGGTGCTGGGCGCTGCTGCCAGCGCATGGTCGGTGGCCTGTTCGACCAGCTGGCTGATTTCCAGACTGACACGCTGCAGCGGGTTATCGCGGCCATAATCCAGCAACTGCCGGATGATGACTTCCATGCGCTGGGCCTGGGCGCGAATCTGCGTCAGACAGCGACCGGTCCGGGACTCGCGGTCCGTTTCGCGCAGGGCCTGCTGGGCTTTGCCGTCCAGAGCCGCCAGCGGGCTGCCGAGCTCGTGAGCGATACCGGCAGACAGGCGCCCAATTGTTGCCAGTTTTTCTGAGCTCTCTATGCGGTCCAGCATATTGTTGATGCTGCCAGATATATTCCTGACTTCTGCGGGGCCCTCGATAGCGAGGCGGGCCTGGGAGTCCTTGCTCCTGATCTGCTTTATCCCCCCCAGCATCCGGCGCAGTGGTCTGCCCAGTGCATAGTGATGACCGCCGATTACGATAAGGGCCAGTATCAGGCAGAGGCCGGCAAGCGCAAACCATGCGGTGGCGCGCACCATGGCAATGTAGTTACTGAAGTCGCTGCCGCGCCGGGTCAGTTGCAACAGCCCGTTGATGCGACCACCGGCATCGGTGAGAGGCACGAAGTAGGAAAAAATTTCCTCATTGCCTGCCTGGGAGAATTCGCCCAGCTGGTCGCCGGAGGCGGCCAGTGATGCTGCCTGGTCCGTCGCCACGCGAGCCGCGCGTCGGCCGCTGCGGGCTACTTCTTCACCATTTTCGTCGTAGACATAGGCGCCGTAGACCACGTCGATGGTGAATGCGGAGTTTAATGCCTGGTTGATTGAGCCGATGCGATCCCGTTCAAGCGCATGACTCAAGGGCAGGCGGATAGCATGTGCGATCAGCTCGATATCCTGCTGCATGCGCTGATTTACCTGATCTTCCAGCAGGCGCAGCGACCACGAGCCTGCCAGCGCAACCACCAGCACAACCGGGATCAGTACGCCAGCCAGCAATGCCAGGCGCAAGGTATAAAGATTTTTGACCGAGCCAGGAGTCTGCATGTTTTTTTACTTTAGCAGTCCGGCCGGCGGATGGGAAACGCGCTACTGGCTGGCAATGGCCTTAAAGGCGTATAATGCGCGCGCAATTCAGACTTTTCAGGATAGGTTGATGTCTATATCGTCAGAGCAGGGCCGTCAGGCAGCGGTCGAGCGCAATACCAAAGAAACGCAGATCAAGGTTTCAGTTAACCTGGATGGCAGTGGCGTATTGAAGTGCCAGACAGGCTTGCCGTTTCTGGATCACATGCTGGATCAGATTGCCCGTCATGGCCTGATCGACATGGATATCGTTGCCAATGGTGATCTGGAAATTGATGCACACCATACCGTCGAGGACCTGGGCATCACACTGGGTATGGCATTCAACAAGGCGCTGGATCGAAAGGGCATTCGCCGCTACGGACATGCCTATGTGCCGCTGGATGAGGCCCTGTCGCGGGTTGTCATCGACTTTTCCGGCCGCCCTGGTCTGGAATTCCACGTGCCGTTCACCCGCGCCTCTGTGGGTGGATTTGATGTGGACCTGTTCCACGAGTTCTTCCAGGGATTCGTCAATCATGCGCTGGTAACGCTGCATGTCGACAATCTGCGCGGGCACAATACTCATCACCAGATTGAAACCGTATTCAAGGCCTTTGGACGTGCGCTGCGCATGGCCATGGAAATTGATCCACGCAGTGCCAATGTTGTGCCCTCCACCAAGGGTTGTCTGTAAGCCATTGAACGACCGGTCGACACGCATATGAATAATGTAGCTGTTATCGACTACGGGATGGGGAACCTGCATTCCGTATCGAAAGCCATGGAAAGCCTGGGCGACGATGTCCGAGTAGAAATTACCAGCGATGCATCGCGCATTCTGGCAGCCGACCGAATCATTTTCCCTGGCGTCGGCGCCATACGTGATTGCATGGCCGAGATCCGCAGACTTGGCGTTGACGATATCGTCAG
This sequence comes from Gammaproteobacteria bacterium, assembly GCA_002706685.1. Classification (GTDB taxonomy): domain Bacteria; phylum Pseudomonadota; class Gammaproteobacteria; order Pseudomonadales; family Pseudohongiellaceae; genus Pseudohongiella. The sequence goes on from PALV01000011.1 coordinate 368,873, forward strand.
TCAGGCTCTGGCAGCCAGCAAACCCGTACTGGCCATCTGTGTTGGCATGCAGGCCTTGATGGAAAGCAGCGAAGAAAACGGGCACGTCGAGTGCCTGGGGCTGCTGCCGGGCACGGTCAAGCGTTTTGGTGGCGAGACTGGCAATGGCGTCTTGCTGGATGTTGACGGCAATCGTCTTAAAGTGCCGCACATGGGCTGGAACCAGGTTCAACAGAGGCAGGCCCACCCGCTGTGGCAGGGCATCGAAGACAACAGCCGCTTCTATTTTGTTCACAGCTACTTTGTGGCACCAACGGATGCGTCACTGTGTGCAGCGACCACAGATTATGGGCATACATTTGCATCCGCTTTGAGCAAAGGCTCCCTGTTTGCTGTTCAGTTTCACCCTGAAAAAAGCCAGCACAGCGGCCTGCAGCTGTTGCGCAATTTTCTGGCCTGGGATGGTCGCGCCTGAGCGGCGGTCAACTGCAGGTGTTTGATTTTCCCGAAAGAAGACAATTTTTTTGCAAGGTTTTGACTCATGCTGGTGATACCCGCGATTGATTTGAAAGATGGCCAGTGCGTTCGCCTGCGCCAGGGGCGCATGGAGGACTCAACGGTTTTCTCCGACAACCCGGTCCAGACTGCGCAGCACTGGAAGGAACAGGGTGCCAGACGATTGCATCTGGTCGATCTGAATGGCGCGTTTGCTGGTGAGCCAGTCAACGGAGCCATCGTTGAGGCAATCGCCAAAGCCTACCCTGACCTGCCCCTGCAGATCGGCGGTGGTATCCGTGATCTGAAAACCATCGAATACTATCTGGGTGTTGGTGTTCAATATGTGATCATCGGTACGCAGGCTGTCAAAGAACCTGCGTTTGTGACGCAGGCCTGCCGCGAATTCCCTGGTCGGGTAATTGTGGGTCTGGACGCCAAAGATGGCTGGGTTGCAACGGATGGCTGGGCGGAAGTATCAAGCACCAATGTAGTAGACCTGGCACAACAGTTTGCTGATGATGGTGTTGAAGCCATCATCTATACAGACATCGCTCGCGACGGCATGATGCAGGGCGTTAACGTCGAAGCCACCGTAAGGCTGGCAAGTGCGACGCGTGTCCCGGTGATTGCGTCGGGCGGTGTCAGTCGTATGGAAGATATTGCCGAGCTGGTTTCGGTCGCCAAAACTCCTTCTGGTGGCGGTATTATGGGAGCCATTACCGGACGTGCAATCTATGAGGGTGCATTGGACCTGGCAGCGGCGCAGGCATACTGCGACGGCCACTGAACACTGGCATAATCATTCAGGATGACCATTAGGAATTAAAGGCGCATGGCACTAGCAAAACGAATCATCCCCTGCCTGGACTGTGACAAGGGACGGGTTGTCAAAGGCGTAAAATTCGAAGACATCCGCGATGCAGGTGACCCGGTCGAAATATCGCGACGTTACAGCGATGCAGGGGCGGATGAAATCACGTTTCTTGATATAACAGCCTCCAGTGAAGGGCGCGAAACAACCGTTCAAACTGTGGAAGCAATAGCTGGTCAGGTGTTCATTCCGCTGACAGTTGGCGGTGGCATCCGCACTCTGGAAGATATCAGAACCATGCTCAATGCCGGCGCCGACAAGGTGTCGATCAATACCGCTGCTGTGGTAAACCCGGAGTTTGTACGCGAGGCTGCAGCCCGATTCGGGTCACAGTGCATCGTGGTTGCGGTGGATGCCAAGAAAGTAAGCGAGGCCGGTGAGCCTGATCGCTGGGAAATATTCACGCATGGTGGTCGCAAGCCAACCGGCCTGGATGCCATTGAATGGGTCAAGCGCATGGTGTCTTACGGGGCAGGAGAAATTCTTTTGACCAGCATGGATCGTGATGGCACAAAAATCGGATTCGACCTGGCCCTGAATCGTGCCGTCAGTGACGCAGTTGATGTGCCTGTCATCGCATCAGGTGGTGTGGGTGAGCTGCAGCATCTGGTAGATGGTGTGCTGGAAGGTGGCGCTGACGCGGTCTTGGCTGCCAGTATCTTCCACTTTGGTGAATACACAATCCCGCAGGCCAAACAGTACATGGCCGAGCATGGCATCGAGATGCGCCTATAGTCTGCTTCTGTCCAGCAGCGTGGACACCAGAACCAACTGCACATTGCCTGACGCCTGAAGCTCCGGCAGCCTCTTTTCAAGATAGGCGAGAGTTGCGGGGTAGGGGTGGCCGATGGCAACGGCTAATCCGCTTTGCTCAGCAATGCCTAAAGCACGCTGCATTTGCGCGTCGACCGCCGACTCCTCGGCAACATTATCCAGAAATACATGGCGCTTAAGTACCGGAATGCCGTTCGATTTTGCCACGGTGGCTGCCACGCTCTGGGCGCTGGTCATGCTGTCAACAAAATACAGATCGTGCAATTTCAGTTCTTCCATCACCCACTGCATTGATTGAGGGAGCGCAGTCAGCTCGCTGCCGGTATGGTTGTTGATGCCCTTGAGATGCGGGATGTCAGCAATCGCACTGCGAAGCGCAGCTATCAGTGTTGTCTGGTCCTGCTGGGCAGTCAGTGCGCCGGGTCCCGGGTCGCTACCAGCAAGATTGCTCATTGGGGCATGCAGCATGATTTCCTTGCCAGCCTGGTGTCCCGCTTCGGCAAGTCCGTGAGCATGTGGGGTGAATGGCAAAATGGCCAGCGTAACAGGGCCGGGCAGGTTCACTGCCTGCATTCCGAGCTCCAGATTGTTGCCGATATCATCCAGAATAATGGCGAGTCGCGGAACCGCTTCATCAAGTGCCGGGCTGGCCGCTGATTGCATGGGTTCAGCAACCTGGACCTCAGGCAATGCTTCGCCAGTCTCGGTTGCAGTGAACGGCGTGTCTTCTTGGGTGACACCTGAAACCTCAATCTCAATAGCTGTTTGCCGCTCTACATCCTGAAGCGCTGGTTCTGCCGTCGAGGTTTCCTGAGTAGCGGGTGCAGAGGGCTCCAGAATCAGAATCAATAGGCCCAAAAGGATAATGGCGATCAGAGCATGCTTGTTTGCATAGGGGGCTGCGCGAGCAAGCAGCGCGCGCAGCCCGGTCGTGCCAGGTGACGATGAGCTCATCGGCGTGATCGCTGCATGATATGCCAGCCTTTCAGTAGCGTGAGTGCCTCATTCAGCTGATAGTCGCTGACCACGATCTGTTCGGATGATGTCACCGGACGTGGGCCGGATGGTTCCGGGTCACTGTTTTCGTTGACGCCAGGCAGGTGTCCCTCCAGGTCGCGCTCAGAATAGATGCCGCGGCGTTCCAGGCTGCGTGTGACCAGTGCCTCATCAACACTGATATCAGGTTCGATGCCAAAGGCCTGAATGGATCGGCCACTGGGTGTGAAATACAGCGATGTCGTCAGCTTGAGTGCACGCTCATTGTTGATTGGCAGCACAGACTGAACAGAGCCCTTGCCGAAACTGCGGGTGCCCATGATCACGGCACGCCCCTGATCCTGCAGCGCGCCCGCTACAATCTCAGCTGCCGAGGCGGAACCGGTGTTGATCAGCACTACCAGAGGTACACCCTGACTGGGGTCGCTGGCAGTGGCCTGATAGGTTTCGTTTGATTCATTCATGCGTCCTTCGGTGTAGACGATCTGACCGTCAGTCAGGAAGGCATCGGCGACTGCCACCGAAGCTTCCAGAACGCCACCCGGGTTGTTACGAAGATCCAGTACCATGCCGTTCAACGGGCCACCATTGTTTTCAATCAGGGTCTCCAGTGCTTCCACCACTTCCTCGCCAGTATTGACGCGGAACTGGGCGATACGCAGGTAGGCATAACCCGGTTCGAGCATCCGGTGCCGAACACTCTCTACCGAAATCACCTCGCGTGTCAGGGTCAGGTCAATCGGCTCTGACTCGTCATTGCGCATCAGCGTCAGGTCAATGGTGGTACCTGGCTCGCCGCGCAGCATCTCAATGGCGTCGTTGACGATCATTTCACGCAACGGACGGCCGTCGATCTCGACGATCAGGTCTCCGGCCATGACTCCGGCCCGATCAGCCGGTGAGCCGTCCAGAGGCGTGATCACCTTGATGTATCCATCCTCTTCGCCTACCTCTATACCGAGGCCACCAAACTGCCCTTCGGTGCTTTCCTGCAGTGAGTCGTAATCATTGGCATTCAGATAGGCGGAGTGCGGGTCGAGGCCAGCCAGCATGCCGCGTATGGCGTACTCAATCAGGGTCTGGTCATCGATTTCCTGCACATAAGCGCTGCGAATTGCCTCCAGTGCCTCGGCAAACATACGTACTTCGTTGATCGGCAGCGGTCTTGTGTCAGCGGTCGGCTGCCCTGCTTCCGGGTTGTCCATGACAGGCTGCGCAGATGTGGATACAGATGCTGTGGTGAGTATCAATCCCAGCAGTGCACCGAGCACGGAACCGGCTGAGCGCGTGACAGATCTTGCGGCACGCCTGTCTGTGACAGTTGCCGACGTATCATGGGAATCTAATGTGTTCATGAACTCTCCTCGTAGTGCTCAGCAGTTTAGCGCACTGTTTCAAGCCATTCGACCGGATTTAATGTCTGACTGTTGCGGCGGATCTCGAAATACAGGCCCGGCATGCCCATGCCCGCATCCGTTCCGGCGGTGCCGACCGGTTCGCCCCGGTTTACCCAGTCGCCGCTTTGTTTGTTTAATGTCTGCTGGTGTGCGTACAGGCTGAGGTAGGCATTGCCGTGGTCGACGACAATCAGATTACCTGAGCCGCGCAGCCAGTCGGCGAACACAACACGTCCGGGGTGAATGGCGCGAACCGCAGAGCCTGCTTCAGCAGCAATGATGATGCCCTGACGCTGAAGGTTGCCATCACTGTAGCGATCGCCGTAGCGCGCCAGCAACTCACCCCGCACAGGCCAGGGCATGCTGCCGCGCGAGTCTGCAAATGGCATGAGATCTTCAGGCGCCGGGATATCTTCGACGATGCGATTGATCTCGTCGATCAGCTCCTGCAGCTCCTGGCGATCCTGCTGAAGTTGGCTGAGCTCATCGTCACGCTCAGCCAGTTGAGCATCCAGGCTGGCAATGATTTCCCGCCGTTGCTGTTGCGCCAGCGCCAGAGCACTCTGCCGGGTATTTAGCAGTTCCGACTGTTGGGTGATGGTCGCCTGTGCGGTGCTCAGTTCGTCCGAGTTGAAATCAATCTGTGAAAGGGTTTCGCGCCATTGCCTGATCTGTTCCAGTCGATCCTGGTTTATGTGCTCAAAATACACCAGCATGCGCTGGGTAGTAGCCGGATCCTGCTGGTTCAGCAAAAGTTTAAGCTGGCTGTCACTGCCTGCTTTGTAGGTGGCGCGCAATGCCTCGGCAATCTGCTGGCGCTGAGAGTCACTGCGCTGCAGCAACTCACGGCGCTGTGACTCCAGAGCGCGCAACTGACTGTCCAGGCTGGCAAGCTGCTGCTGGTTCTGGGCGATCAGCTGCGACAGGTCTCGTGTTTCTGCGCCAAGACGATCCAGTTCACGCTCCTCGGCGGATCGTTGCTGCCGGGTCTCCGACACCCACTGCTCAATGGCTGAAATGGCATTGTCCAGCTCGATCAGCCGTGTCTGATTGCTGTCCTGAGCGATCACCGTTGTTGCAATAAACAGGCCGATCACAAAAACTGCGACGGCAATACAGGCAGGAAGCCGCAGAGGTCGCTGCTGCCAGCCCGAGCCGGCAGGCCGATCCGCTGTCGCGTCCCACTCGATTGCCATGAATTCAGTCCAGATTCAGGGTGCCATCAGCACGTGGCCAGTCATTTCTGGCGGAACATCCAGATCCATCAGCTTGAGCATGGTAGGCGCGATGTCGGACAGCGCACCCTCCTGTGTGAAGCGCCACTCGCGCGGACCCACATAGACAAGAGGCACAGGGCCGGAGGTATGGGAGGTCAGTGCCTGGCCTGACTCTGGATCCAGCATCTGCTCGACATTGCCATGGTCGGCGGTAATCAGCATTTGTCCGCCGGACGCGCGGATCGCCTCTACCAGGCGGCCCAGGCATTCATCCAGAGCCTCGACGGCCTTGACGGCAGCGTCGAAGTCGCCGGTGTGGCCAACCATGTCACCATTGGCGTAATTGCAGACGATGGCGTCGAATTTTTTATTGCGAATGGCCTCCACCAGCTTGTCAGTCACCTCCGGTGCGCTCATTTCAGGCTTCAGGTCATAGGTGGCCACGTCCGGCGAAGGGATCAGAATACGCTCTTCGCCATCGAAGGGCTCCTCGCGCCCGCCGCTGAAAAAGAAAGTGACATGCGCATATTTCTCGGTTTCGGCAATCCGCAGCTGACTGCGCTTCTGAGTCGCCAGGTACTCCCCCAGACTGTTGGTCAGTTTTTGCGGAGGGTAGGCGCATGCTGCAAATTCATTCAGGTCAGCAGAGTATTCAGTCAGCATCACAAAGGCGCCGAGCGTGGGTTGGGCTTTGCGCACAAAACCGTCAAAGCCCGGATCGACCAGTGCGTTAGCCAGCTGACGGGCACGGTCGGCACGAAAATTCATGAACACCACCGCATCACCATCGGCAATTGCTACCGGGCTTTCTCCCTCGGCAGCAATGGCAGTGGCCTGCACGAACTCATCGTCTTCATCGCGCGCGTAAGCATCTGCCAGTGCCTGTTCGGCAGTGGGAGCAACGAATTTGCCCAGGCCTGCCGTGATGAGGTTGTAGGCGGTCATCATACGGTCCCAGCGTTTGTCACGGTCCATGGCGAAATAACGGCCGACAACAGACACGATGCGGCCCAGACCCGTGTTGCGCAGCGCGGCATCCGCTTTTTGAATGGATGTCAGGGCGCTGCGTGGCGGCATGTCACGTCCATCAAGGAAGGCGTGGAGATAAATGCGCTTGACGCCTTTCTGCTCGGCCAGTCTGATCATGGCCAGGATGTGGTCTTCGTGGGAGTGAATGCCGCCTGGCGACAGCAGTCCCATGATGTGCAGGGCGCGGTCTGTGTCAGCGGCTTTTTGGGCAGCTGCGCAAAGTGCCTTGTTGTCGTAAAAGCCCCCGTCAGCGATGTCCTTGTCGATCATGGTCAGGCTTTGATACACCACCCGTCCGGCACCCAGGTTCATGTGCCCAACTTCAGAGTTGCCCATCTGGCCGCCAGGCAAACCAACGTCTATTCCTGAGGTCTTGATCAGGGTGTGAGGGCAGTGCTGCCACAGTGAGTCCCAGACAGGGGTGTTGGCGGCAGCGATGGCGTTGGAGTCAGTTTCCTCCCGATAACCCCACCCATCCAGAATAAGCAGCAGGGTGGCGGGGCGATTGGTGGTGTTGGTCATTGCTGTAGTCCTTGTGGTCTCTAGTCTGTAGCAGGTCATTGACTGCGCCATTATCGCGGAACCGAGGCAAAAGTACCAATAGACATAAGGCCCGTGTATACTTCGCGGCTTGGTAGATTAGAGTAACGGGCTTGAAGGCATGGCACAGTTTATCGAATTCGTGGGCAATCACTGGATGCTGTCAGGGTTGTGGGTGGCGCTGTTAGTGGCGTTCCTGTTCCACCGCAGTAAAACCAATGCGCGCGCGGTTGGCACTCAGGAAGCTGTCATGCTGGTAAACAGAAAAGATGGTGTGATGCTGGATATCCGTGATAAAAAGGAATTTGACGCAGGACACATCGTCGATTCGATCCATATTCCCGCCAACAAGCTTTCAGAGCGATTGGCTGAGCTTGAAAAGTATAAATCCCGTCCCATTATTGTTGTATGCAAGCTGGGGCAGCATTCCGCCGACAGTTGCAAGATCCTGTCGAATGCAGGGTTTGATCAGGTCGTCAGGCTGCGCGGTGGTATGGCAGAGTGGCGTGGTCAAAACCTGCCAGTCGTGCAGAAAAAGTAGCACGAAACTCTACTTTACAAGTTAATTTACGCTAACAGCGTACTTCACAAACAGACAGCAAGAGAGATAGTTAGATCATGGCAGAGAACGAAAACAACCAGAATGGAAACGGCCAGGCAGCTTCACAATCAGCACAGCAGGCTGGTCAAGAAGGTCAACAGGGACCAATGTTCGCGCTGCAGCGCATTTACCTGAAGGATTCATCATTCGAATCCCCCAAGACGCCGGAAGTATTCCGCAGCCAGTGGGCTCCGAAGATCACTTTCAACCTGAACACCAGCAACAGCAAGATCGCTGACGGCGTTTACGACGTAGTCCTGAAGCTGACTATCGAAGCCAAGCAGGACGACAATATTGCCTTCCTAGTGGAAGTGCAGCAGGCCGGTATTTTTACCTGCAATGGTTTTGCAGAAGCAGATCTGGAGCGCGTTCTGGCAACAGTATGCCCGAACATCCTGTTCCCATACGCTCGTGAAACCATTGATGCGCTGGTAACCCGCGGCAGCTTCCCGGCCGTCATGCTGGCTCCGGTCAACTTTGATGCAGTATATGCGCAGTCCAAGGCGCAGCAGCAAGGTCAGAGCGGCGAACAGCCCGCTAGCTAATTAGCGCCGAATCCGCCTGTCGGTCTCGATTGCGGGGGCGACAGGCAAGTCCGCTAAACTCTGCAATTCCCCGTCATTTGTTGATCTTTCGTGACTTTTATCGTGATTTCGCGAGAATTTAGAGCAAATCCGGGAACTCATTTTGTCTGAATGCTTCGTACAGGGCGATCGCCACTGTATTGGACAGGTTCAGGCTTCGGCTGTTGCTTTGCATGGGCAGGCGCAGTTTCTGGTTGACCGGCAGTTTTTCCAGTAAGTCAGCCGGTAATCCACGGGTTTCAGGTCCAAACAGCAGACCATCGCCCGCACGAAATACTGCTTGATGGTAGTGCTTACTGCCCTTGGTCGTGAAGCCATACAGCACGTTGTCTGGATGGTGTGTCTGGAAATGCTGTTGAAACGACGGCCAGTCTGGCCAGCGGGTCACCTGACTGAGCTCGTGATAATCGAGGCCGGCTCTGCGTACTTTCTTTTCATCCAGGTCAAAGCCCAGGGGCTCGATCAGATGCAGCGATGCGCCCGTGTTTGCGATGAGTCGAATGATATTGCCGGTGTTTGGGGGGATTTCAGGTTGATACAGGATTATTTGAAACACTGTCGCTCACTACCGTGCAAAAACGTCCCCAAATATACCCATGAAGCAAGCTTTTTACTATAGAAATTGGTAGTTTGACGCTTATAATTCAACATATTATTAAATTGGCCGTCATAGTAGCTTGTAAGCTGAAAATCGGTCATCTGAGGTTGTGGTAGTGCTGAAATGGTTTGGACGCAAAAATCGGGTCGATGGCCTGGTGGGTTTGTCGATCAATGATCGGCGAATCTCGCTTGCTCATATCGCCCGGCGTCGGGATGAATTGTCACTGGAGCATTGCATTCAGCACGAACTGGCGCAGCAGAGTCTGCGGGACGGGCTGGTTCAGCTCGTCGATGAGCACCGTCTTGCCGGGGCCGATACCAATCTGGTGCTGGCGCCGGCTGACTACAGCGTCTTTCTGGTCGACATGCCTCAGGTAGAAGAGGCCGAAGTAGCCGCCGCAGTCCGCTGGAAGATCAAGGACCTGCTGGATATGCCGGTCGAAGAGGCTGTCATCGACGTGTTTCCATTGCCCGACGATGCTTTTCAGGCGCGCAAGCAGATGGTCTACGCGGTAGCTGCGAACCGGCCAAAACTGGAGCAGTCAATTGAAGTGGTTGAGCGTAGCGGTCTGTCGCTCAGCAGTATCGATATACCGGAAATGGCGATGCGCAATGTGACAGCGCAGTTCAGCGACGACAGTAATGGCCTGGCGTTTATTGCCTTGAAGGCCAGTGGCAGCATGATGAACGTGACCAGGAACGGCGAGTTGTACCTGACCCGCAAGATCAACACTCAGGTTGGGCCCGATGCCCTGCTTGAGGCAGACTGGGAGATGGTTCGTGACCGGCTGGCCCTGGAGATACAACGCTCGCTGGATTATTTTGAAAGTCAGATGGGGCAGAGTCCGATTACCCAGATCATGATCGCGCCGCGCCAGAAAGACACCGAGTCCATGATGAACTCGCTGGCGGATGCGCTGGCATCACCGGTGGGCATGCTGGATTTTTACAATGATCTGGACGCACCATCAGATGTGACTAACGAAACCAAGGGTGCCTGCATGATGGCGATCGGTGCAGCACTCAGAACAGACGGCGCGGGGAGCGCATAAGCTTGGCTACTGTGAATCAGCAAATCAATCTGTACCTGCCGGAGCTGCGGCCGCGGCGCGACCTGGTGACCGCTGCGCGCGCGGTGCAGGTGCTGGGTGTGTTGCTGGGTCTGGCGTTACTCATATTGCTGGTGCAGTGGTGGCAGACTGGTTTGAACCAGAATCGGCTGGCAGAGGTCGAGCAGGCCCTTCAGGAGCAAACCGCACGAACTGAGCAACTGGAGCGAGAGGTCGCCGCGCGCGCGACCGACCAGGCCCTGGTGCGTGAGATGAATACCCGGGAGTTGCGCGTGCAGCAGGCGCGAGAACTTTATGATTTCATGCAGGGTACAACGCTCGGCAACCTTGTTGGCTATTCCCAGCACTTGAAGGATCTGTCCCGCGCGTCATTCACTGGTCTGTGGCTGCAGGAGTTTCGTATCGTGGGCAACGCAGATAATGTGATGATTCGCGGGGTTGCCTTGGAGCCGGCCATGCTGCCTGACTACGTAGGGCGTCTCAGTGGCGGGAACAGTGCCATCGCCACCAGGCGATTTAACCGTCTGATCAGTGCGCGTGATGAAACGCAGCAATCCCTCTACGAATTTACGCTGGAGGCTGGCGAGTGACTCTGAAGCGACGTCTACAGATGGCTGGCGAGTCGTTCGACCAGCGCCCGGCTGCAGAGAAAACTATCCTCGCTGTGCTCGGCATTGGCGTATTGATATGGCTGTATCTGATTTTTGTGTTCGAGCCAATGGATAGTGCCCGCGAACAGGCGGCTAATGATCTCATGGTCAGAGAGGCGCGTCTGGTCACCATGCAGCAGCGTGAACGGACCGCTGTGATCATGGGTAATGAAGATCCCAATGAGGCGGTCCGGGTGCGTATCGAGCGCGCCATGGCAAATCAGAGCCAGCTGCAGCAGCAGATCGAGAGCCTGGCTGGGAATCTGGTAACGCCACAATCCATGACGAGGTTGTTGACCTCGATGCTGGAGAGTCGGGAAGGCCTGGAATTGATTCGGGTAGAAAACCAGATGCCGATCCCGATGCGTAATTCAACCGAGTCAGGAGCTGGCGCGCAAGCCGCAGTAGCAGAGGGCGAGGCTGATGAAGTTGAACGACAACAGGTATACAAGCATGTGCTGCGACTTGAGCTCGAAGGTGATTATTTGAGCCTGATCAGCTACCTGCGCAGTGTCGAAGCATTCTCGGAGCGGTTTTTCTGGGATGAGTTGCATTTTGTACAGACCACCTGGCCCAATGCGCGAATTACGCTGCAGCTGCATACACTGAGCGCAGAGGAGGGCTTTGTTGGTGTTTGAGTTATACGGATTTACTATGGTTTCAGTCCGCTCAGCGGCTACCATCGCAGGCTTGGTGCTGTCCGCTGCCGTTTCAGCCCAGACGCTGACAATAGACGGAGAAGTGTTCCGCGACCCCACTCAGCCACCAAACCGGGTTGCCGTGCAGGCCGTTGAGGTCCTTGATGCTGGTGGTCCGGAAATAGCCATCAACAACACCAACTATGTAGTCAGTTTTGTCAGAACCGGTGGGAGTAGACCGATTGCGGTAATCAATGACCGTCAACTGACAATAGGTGATAATGTTGACGGCGCCGAGATTGTGGATATAAGAAACGGAGAAGTTGTGTTGTCGGCCGCAGGCAGAGACTATGTGCTGACAGCCTTTACGCGCTCAATCAGGGAGCCGGTTGAATGACTTTGGACAACAACAAGCAGACAAATGCCGAATGCCGTCTGTGGGTGCGAATGTTTTTCGCTCCCCTGGCAGTTGCCGTGCTTGCTGGCTGTGGTAATTCCGCAGTCACCAATCAACCCAGCACTGAAGTCCTGGGATCCATGCAGAGCGTGTTGAGCGAGGCTGAATACGGATACGATGAGGATCTGGCGCCACCTCCCGATGACGACATTGTCAGAAACCTGATGCCAGGTCTGTCATTAAATGACGACGTACTGATTGCAGTCGAAGAGCGCTTCAACATCGTGGCCAACCAGGAAAGAGCGCGCGATTTCTTCAATGGCCTGGTGGCTGGCACCGATTACGGTGTGACGATCAGTCCTGATGTTGAGGGAGAAATTACGCTCAACATGCCTAACACGACTATCGAAGAAGCCATGGAGGCGGTCGCCGATACCTACGGTTTTCAGATAACACGAAATGGCAATACCTGGCAGGTTCGTCAGCCGGGTATGGAAACTCGCATTTTTACTATCGACTACCTGAATGTGAGTCGTAGTGGCAGTTCAAGTGCCTCAGTATCCTCTAACACTGGGGGCGGAGGCGGTTTTGGTGGGGGTGCAGGTGGTCTTGGCGGGGGCCTCGGCGGAGGTGGCTTCGGCGGAGGTGGCTTCGGCGGAGGTGGCTTCGGAGGCGGTGGCTTCGGAGGCGGCGGCTTCGGCGCTGGCAGCGTGGGAGGCTTCGGCGGAATTGGTGCCACCGGTACTGGTGGCGGTGCTGGTGGTGGCGGCTCGGTAAGCACGCAAACCGAAACCGACTTCTGGAGTGATATTCAGCAAACCCTGGAGGGTATGCTTGGACTTTCTACAACCTCGTCCCGAGCAGCACAGACCGTTAACCCCGGAGTTGGCACCGGTTTGTTGGCTGGAATTAGCACTAATGCTCCAAGGGCTAGTGCCGCAACAGATGAGAGCGGCCGATCGGTGGTCGTTCAGCCACAAGTCGGTCTGGTAATGGTGACTGCGACTCCACAGGAGCTGGAGCGGGTTGCAAATTACATTGAGACCGCCCAGGATATTCTTGGCCGTGAGGTCACCATTCAGATTCAGTTCCTCGAAGTCATTCTCAATAAAGGCTTTCAGTCGGCCATAGACTTCGACACGTTCGGTCCTGGTGGATCGGGTAGCAGCAATAATCGCATTACCGGACAATTTGGTCCCGGCGAAGAGGCAACGAACATTGATGGCATCTCTAACCCGCTAACAATAACGACGAACTTTACAGATTTTGATGCTGTGTTGCGCCTGTTGGAGTCAAGAGGCACTACACAAGTACTTTCGAGCCCCAGCCTCAAAGTGTTGAACAACCAAAAGGCTGTATTCCAGGACGGTGACCAGGAATTCTTTCAGACCAATGTCGGCTCTAATGTGGTCAGCAGCGGCGGCGCAGTCACAGAATCTTCATCCAGTAATCTGCAGCAGTTCTTCTCAGGCATCTCGATGGATATCACGCCGCAGATCAGCGCCGATGGCGAGATTACTCTCCATGTTCACCCAACGATTACAACCGTGAGCGAACAAAACAAATCTGTAGATGGCCAACAGGTTCCTCTGGCGCGTACCGCTGTGCGTGAGCTCGATAGTATTATCCGGGCACGAGACGGGCGTATTGTGGTGCTTGGAGGTCTGGCCTATGAGAGGAGTATCGACGAGTCGGCCGGTGTGCCAGGTTTAAACGACATCCCGGTAGTGGGTGCCGCCTTTGATCAGCGTCGACGCACCACCGTCAAGAGCGAGTTCATCATTTTGCTAAGGCCGATTATCGCCAACCCGCAGTCGGAGCAGCAGTTGATTCGCGAGCGCAGTGACAGGCTGCGTGCATTAGGGCAAGATATCAACCCATTCGCGAATCAATAGCCGGGGGTTGGTCGACGCCATGTATCTGGAACATTTCGGCCTGCAGGAATCACCGTTCTCGCTGACACCTAACACCGAGTTCTTTCTGAACATGGCGAGTTATCACGAGACCTTCAATATGTTGATGGTCGCGATCGCCAATCGGGAAGGGTTTATAAAGGTGGTTGGCGAGGTGGGAACTGGCAAAACAATGCTTTGCCGGAAAGTCCTGAATACGCTGGAAGACGATTCCGAGCGCTACGTCACAGCCTATATCGCTAATCCGGTGTTAAGCCCAAAAGGGCTGTTTCTGGCATTTGCAGAAGAATTGGGTATCGAAGTCGACACCGACATCGGCCATCACAGTCTGCTTAAAAAAATCTCACGCGTACTGATGGAGCAGTCAGTCGCGGGGCGTCAGGTAATATTGTTCATCGACGAGGCACACGCAATGCCTCAGAAGACGCTGGAAGCTCTACGTCTGCTGACCAACATAGAAACTGAAAAAACCAAACTGTTTCAGGTTGTACTGTTTGCTCAGCCTGAGCTGGATGACATGCTGCGAGACAAGTCACTGCGTCAATTGCTGCAACGAATTACCTTCTCCTATCGGCTCGAGTGCCTGGATCGTGACGGGGTTGAGCGCTATGTGTCACATCGCATGAGCAAGGCAGGCTACAACGGGCCAGCAGTGTTCTCGTCCCGGGCGCTGGATGACCTGACGGCGGCGACACGGGGCATACCCAGGCTCATAAATATTCTTTGTCATAAAGCCCTGATGGTCGCATTCGGCCGCGGCGACCGGATCGTTGAACGGGATCATATGGAACGAGCCATCGCCGATACCGAAGGTGTTGAATTGCAGGCACCGCCACCAAGCTACCTGCGCCGGGTCAGTGCTGTCATGGCAGTCATGGCCGTGGCACTGGTGATTTACATGCTTAACTACTATTTGCGGTAATCTGTCATGAGTCTGATCAATGACATGCTTCGAGACCTGGATGCGCGGCGCCGAGATGCACCTGGTTCGCACTCGGGTCCGGAAAAGCTGGTGCCAGCCTCATCCAGTTCAGCGCAACGAGCGACAACTCACGACAGCAACTCAAAAATCTGGTTGCTGGCTGCGTTGTTGTTGCTTGCGGCTGCAATAACCGCATTTTGGTTTTTGCGCGGCACGGGGGTCGAGCAACAGACTTTCACGACACAGCCGATGACTACAGCGCCCGCTCAGTCCCCTGATAACGTGGTGCCGCCATCTGGCACCAATGAAGACGACAACGAGATAATTCGCGAACTCGAGCGACGCCTGCAGGACCTCGAGCGACAAAACCAGGCGCTTGTCAGTCAACAGGACGACGGGACCCCTGAGAGCAGCAATACGGTGGGCAACGGCATTCCATCCTCCGGCTCTGTTTCCACCGGCACCGCAATGACAAATCAGCAGCCTGCGCAATGGCAAGCACGTGACTGGGAGCCCGCTACTCAAAACGAACAATCGCCTTCTGCCCAGGCTCAACAGCCCATGCCTGCGGCGATACCGCCAAGCGACAACGCGGTGGCAGCGATTTTGTCGAGTTCGGCTGACCAAGGCACAGTCGGGAGCAATCAGCCATTGTCGTCAGGCAATCAGTCAACTGGCATTGTCAGGGAACAACGTCCCATGTCCCTCACCGATCGCGACCGCCGGGCAGTGCAGACTGCACTTGAACAATGGGCGGACGGCCAGCGTATGGCAGCCTTGCAGACGCTGGACAGTTTTATCTATCAGGAGCCGGAAGCTCACCTGTCCCGCGAAATGCTCGCCAAACTATTGATTCAGCAAGGTGAGCCCGAACGGGCATTGCAGGCTGTCGAACTGGGTCTGCGTATTGAGCCTAATCGGGCGGCGTACAAAAAGATCAAAGCCCGCCTGTTTATCGATGCGGGTCAAGCGCTCCAGGCGGCAGAAGTGCTGATGCAGCGCCCGCCTGCCATGAGCGCTGACATTGAATACCATGACATGCTTGCCACGGCACTGCTGGCTAGCCAGAACTACAGCGATGCCGTAACCACCTATCAGGCCCTCCTGAGGCAAAACAATTCTATCGGTCGCTGGTGGTATGGCCTGGCTGTGGCATTGGATACGCTCGGGCGGCGTGTAGAGGCGGTAGACGCCTACCAGCAGGCGTCGCGTCGTGAAGATCTGCCACCCGCGCTGCGCGAACAAAGTCGTGAACGGCTCGCTTTGATCAGAGCCGCCCAATAAAAGGCAACCTTTAACGCTATGGCCGTACGACAAAAAATCCGTATTGGTGACCTGCTTGTACAAAACAGTGTTATCACCGAAGAACAGCTTCAACAGGCTTTGTCTAAACAGAAGACGACAGGGTTGCGGCTTGGTCGCACGTTAATCAATTTGGGCTTCGTCCAGGAAGACAGGTTTCTCGAGTTTCTCTCAGAACAATTGGGAGTGCCATTCGTTGACCTGCGTCGTTACAAGTTTGACCCCACCGTAGTACAGCGACTGTCGGAAACGCATGCGCGGCGTTTCCGAGCCATCGCGCTATCCGAAAAAGGTGGTCTGCTGCTAGTCGGTATGGCTGACCCGACCGACATTTATGCCATGGATGCGCTCGAAAGGTTATTGCAGCAGCCGATCGAAGCGGCCGTTGTTCGTGAAAGCGAGCTGCTGGCAACACTGGATATGGTGTATCGCCGTACCGACGAAATCGCCGGATTTGCCGAAGAGCTGGACGAAGAGTTGACAGACGGTCAGTTTGACCTTGCTGCTTTGACGCCAGCGGATGACGACAGTGACGCACCAGTTGTTAAGCTGTTGCAATCGCTGTTTCAGGATGCTGTGCAGATACGGGCCTCGGATATTCACATTGAACCCGATGAAACGGTTCTGCGGATACGTCAGCGCATTGATGGTGTCCTACAGGAGCAGATAGTCAAGGAGCGCCGTATCGCGCCAGCTCTGGTGCTGCGACTGAAATTGATGTCGGGCCTGGATATCTCCGAGAAACGTCTGCCGCAGGATGGTCGTTTCAGTCTCAAGGTCAAAGAGCGCAAAATTGACGTGCGTCTGTCGACCATGCCGGTTGAGTACGGCGAATCGGTAGTGATGCGTTTGCTGGATCAGACAGACGGAGCCGCTGACCTGGATCAAGTGGGCATGGCGCCGGAAATGCTTGAACAGTTCAGGCGCCTGATACATATGCCTCATGGCCTGATTCTTGTGACAGGTCCAACCGGTTCCGGTAAAACGACAACACTGTACGGTGCCCTGCAGGAACTGAATGACGCCGGCAAAAAAATCATCACTGTAGAAGACCCTGTTGAATACCGTCTCCATCGTGTCAATCAGGTTCAGATCAATACCAAAATCGGTCTGAGTTTCGCGCGGATACTGCGGGCTGCATTGCGGCAGGACCCTGATATTCTGCTGGTGGGCGAGATTCGCGATCAGGAAACAGCCGAAATCGCACTGAGAGCCGCGATGACTGGTCACTTGGTCCTGTCCACCCTGCACACCAATGATGCAGTCTCCAGTGCCATGCGCCTGGTGGATATGGGTGCTGAAGGGTTCCTGGCGGCAACGGCCATTCGTGCCGTGATGGCACAGCGGTTGGTTAGGCGTCTTTGCGATAACTGTTACATTGATTATACCCCCAATTCCCGTGAACAGGCCTGGATACGTCACACCATGGGCGAGCAGGCGCCAGTGAGCATGTCGCTCAAGCAGGCAAGCGGTTGCCACCGTTGCAACAATACGGGCTATCGAGGGCGTGTTGGTGTGTTCGAGTTGTTGGTACTTAATGACGACATGGCAGACGCCTTGCGTCGATCCAACTCATCGGATTTTGTAAAAGCTGCCAGACGCAGTAAGGGGTATCGACCGCTGGTTGTCAGCGCCATGATGGAGGCTCTGACTGGCGTGACCAGTCTTGAAGAAGTGTATCGCGTGGCTGAACAGATCGATGAAAGTGGCGACTTGATGCAGGCAGGCACAGAAAGAGATGGTCACGTCGTCCAAGTGGATGATGAAGTAAGCGCTGAGGCAGACAATCGCACCATTGCCTGGAACGAAGACAGCTGATCATGGCGTATTTTCAATACAAAGCCCGAAATAACAAAGGCGCCCTGATATCCGGTGATCTGGAAGCAGTCAATCTGGATGCGGCAGCCAGTGAATTGTTGGGACAGGGTTATACGCCAATAGATATTAAAGCCGCTCGGGGGCGCACACCCGAAACTGAGCGCGAGGCCAAGCCTGGAAAGCCTAAAGCGCGTTTGAATCCGGCGCCTGCAAAAAAGGCGGGTGGTGTTGACCTCAATGCGGATGCGTTTCAAGTACTCAATGCGGCATTGAAAAAACGCAAGATCACGCTCGATGACCAGATAATTTTTGCGCGCCAGATGCAGAGTTTGACCAGAGCCGGCATGCCGCTGGATAGAGCCTTAAAAGGTCTGCAGAAATCAAACAAGAACCCCACTTTCCAGGCCGTTCTTAAGCAGATTCAACAAAGTCTCGAAGCTGGCCGGACACTCTCCACTGCGCTGGGGCACCACCCGAAGATATTCTCGAACCTGTTTCTGTCTCTGGTTGACGTAGGTGAGAATACCGGCCGGCTTGACCTGGCATTTGAGCAAATAGTGCGCTATTTGGAGCTGGAGAAAAATACGCGCAAGCAGGTCAAAAGCGCTACTCGCTATCCAACCTTTGTCCTTGCAACAATAGCCATAGCTTTGGGAGTGATCACTTACTTTGTAATTCCTGCTTTTGCTGATACTTTTTCACGCCTTGGAGCAGATTTGCCTCTCGAAACCCGAATACTAATTGGTATATCTGATTTTGTTGTCAATTGGTGGCCAGTGCTATTGGGTGGAGGGGTTACACTTATCGTTTCTTTTAAGGTCTGGGCACGTTCGGATAAGGGCGGCCTGGCCTGGGATGAAAAGAAGCGCTTTCTCCCATTGGCTGGTGGTGTTATCGAAAAAGTCGCTCTTGCAAGGTTCGCCAGGACATTCTCTATGGTTTTGCGAGCAGGTGTACCCATCGTGCATGGTATGGGCGTCGTCGCAAGCGCTGTAGGGAACCGCTATATCGCCAAACGTATCATTAAAATGCGAGAAGGGATATCACGAGGGGAAACACTCTACAATACAGCGGTCAATGCTGGGATGTTCTCGCCGTTGGTGCTGCAAATGATTGCGGTGGGCGAGGAAAGCGGCACTATCGATCAGCTCATGGAGGATGTGGCTGAATTTTATGATGCAGAGGTTCAGTACGAGCTCAAGCGTATGGGGGAGGCCATTGAGCCAGTTCTGATCATGATTATCGCCGGAATGGTGCTGATACTCGCGTTGGGTGTATTCCTGCCAATCTGGGATTTGAGTGCTGCTGCGCGCAATTGACATTAGCTTGCACGAACGGATCTATCTGGGAAGATTTCGGGACGATTAGCTCCATTGAAAGGCGTATTTGGGGACGCAAACGCCCTTATTGTCTGGGCAGAGCCATTGCTGGCTGCTAACCTTTGCAATAAGGAAATGCAGTATTGCCTACTGAGGGTTTGCAGATCGAGCATAGAATGAAGCATCAAAAAATGTCTGGAAGTCCAGTCAAGTCAAATAGTGCGGGTTTTTCCCTATTTGAGATGATGGTCTACATTCTCGCCGCATCTATACTGTTTGCTGCGGCATTTAACCGCTACCAGGATTTTCCAGGTGAGGCGGAGCGGGCCAATTTCATGGCAATCCAGGCGCAATTGAACGCGGCGATCAATCTGCAGATGATGCAAATTATTGCTTCAGGCGGTTGGCAGAACGCGCGGCAGCTGGATGGAATGAACCCGATGGATCTGATGCTGACAACGCCAGGCAATTACGTTGGGGCGCTAAACGGCGCTGATATAGCCCAGCTGCCGCGACGGATCTGGTACTTTGATCGCACGCGAGGTGAGCTGATATATTTGGCTGAAAATGCGCAAAACCTGTATCTGCTTGATGGCGGGCAGCGTATAGCGACAGAGCGCTTGGGATTTCGGGTAATCAATCGTTACTCAGATTCTGGATCCTGGGAGGGCATCGTGTTGGCGCCAGTACAGCCGTATGAGTGGCAATCAGTGCCGCTGAGTGTCCCGGAACCTCAAACGAATACGGTTTCATTGGGACAAGAAGGGTAAAATATACCTACAATTTTGGTAAAACAGCTGCTGGCAAGCAGCAACGCGGGACAAAAAGGGGTAAAAAAGGAAAAATTGGGGAAGCTTACAGGGTGAGTGTCTGGCCCGACCAGGAAAGCGCTGATACGATGGGCCCCAAGCTGGTATGAGGAAGTGGAATTACGCAAGTGACTGTCTTACAAAGACTAACAGGCGCGAAACGCAGTGAGTGTAAAAATAAGTAACATCGCACGATGAATTGATTAACGACATTTAATGCTGGAAAGGGAATGGTGAGGCAGTCAGCCGTACGCAGACCCATTATTGAGGAGTGATAAGAGATGAAAATTCAATTGAAAGCTAAACAACAGCAAGGTTTCACCATTATCGAACTGGTAGTGGTCATTCTGTTGCTGGGCATCCTGGCGGCTACTGCTCTGCCACGTTTTTTGGATGTGACCGAAGAGGCGCATGACGCTGTCGTGGATGGTACTGCCTCTGCACTGCAGACTGGTGTAGCTCTGTATCGTGCTCAATGGATTGCCCAACAGCAGCCTGCTGCTGGAACCGTATTGAGTTCCACTGAGTTTGGTGGCTTGGTAATAGGCACTTCAGGCTATCCGATTGGCGTGACCAACAGTTCCACCGGCGCGTTTGACGCCGCCGCTGCGAACTCTGAGGCTCAGTGTGTAGAGATTTACAACGGTCTGCTGCAGGCGGGTCGTGCACCGGTTTCGGGTTCTGCCCTGACGACAGCTGACACTGCGGTGCCAATTTCTCCAACTGCTTCCACAGCCGAAACTGCTACAAACAGCGATTTCTTCGGAATAAGCGACGGATTTGTTGCAAAACAAGTTGGTGGCGCAGGTATTACTGCTGTGGGTGGATTAACCGTAACAGCCGCTGATTCGTTCTGCGTCTACAGCTACGTTGCCGACGCCAACCGACGCAGCACAGTAGATGACGCGGTGCCTGCTATTGTTTACTTCCCAACAGCAGCAAACAGCGGCGCGATCGAAGCTGGTTCAGTGCTCCAGACCACACTGTAATCCTTCGGACGCAGCTTATTAACAGCAAGGCCGCTGGTGTAAAACCTGCGGCCTTGTTTCATTTCTAGTACTATGATCTGCGCTCTCACTCAAATTGTTGCGGAGACTTGATATGGGACGCAGCGATTGTCAAAAGGCTTTTCGTTCCCCTGGTTTGCATGTGGGTTTCACGATTATCGAAGCCGTCATTGCTATTGCATTTGTCGGTATCATAGCCGCGCTGGCAATGTCCCGAATTCTCCGTTCTGATACCTATAACGCCATAATTGTGCGTGACCAGGTGATATCCCTTTCGCGCGCAGCTCAACAACGCTCTATAGGTCGCTCCGACCTGGTTCTCACTCTCAGCCCGGCGGGTAATAATCTGGACATTCAGGTGGAAGATGAGAATGGAGTGATTCAACGCGCATCACTGGATCTCCGAGGCGTCACACTGACGGCAGATGTAAATGAGCTTGATAGTTGTACAAGTACGCCGGGTGCTGATGCGCTGACAACGTCCAATGACCTCGTTCTCGAGTTTGATGAGCTTGGCGATTTACTGGAGGGTGGAGTGACTGGGTCTGTTGCTTATCCGGAGACGGTAACTTCCGGCGCGCGCTTGTGTATTAATGGCGATCCGGCCAGATCAATATGCTGGTCAGCTTCTGGATACGCTTACGCAGGAGACTGTGTTGACTAAATTCCCTGCCATAAAGAGGCAAGATGGCGTTACTCTGATAGAGTTAATTGCTGTCATTGTCATTCTGGGGGTAGCGCTTATCGGCGTTACGACAGCCGTATCGTCGGCAGTATCACGCAGCTCCGACGTGCTCCTTGAGACGCGAGCGCTGGCTCTGGCCCAAAGTTACCTTGACGAGATCCTTTCGCGTCGATTCGATGAGAATTCGGCACCACGAGGAATTCCGCCCTGCAGGGCCAATTGTACGCTCGAGCTCAATTTTGGCCTGGATGGCGGTGAGTCTGATCGAGAGGATTTCGACGACGTAGATGACTACCATGGCCTTGATCAGGGGTATGGTCAGGCAGATCCCCTGCAGGATGCCGAAGGCAACGAACGTGAAGGGTACGAAAATTTTCGGGTTCGTGTGTCTGTGAGGTACCTGGACCTGGGTGGGGGCGGCGCCGAAGAAAGTCTTGCGAGTGCGCTGAACGATTTAACCGACGAACAGGATGCCAAATTGATCACTGTTACGGTAAGCCATTTGGAAAGACCGGACGGCTGGGAGTTCAGTGTGTATAAGGCTAATTTCTAATATGAGACTGCGATCGGCAATTAAACGGTCCTGCCCGGGACAGCATGGATTCACGATCATCGAGATTGTGATTACACTGCTGATCTCTTCAATCCTGGCTATAGGGATAGTTGGGTATATCGGCGATGCCATTGAGGGGTTTGCCACATCAGGAAATCGCAACAAGCTGGCGACATCGGGGCGAAATGTTGTCGATCGAATCGCATTAGAGCTTCACAATGCCGTTCCTAACAGTATCCGAGTATCTGCTGCCCAAGGTACTGGTGATCAATGTCTGGAATTCATTCCATTTATCGGTGCATCCAACTATCGCGATGCGCCTTTCACTGGAAGCGGCGGTACCGACTTTGAGGCCATCGACTTCAACCCGGTGCTGACACTTACATCGCCCGCCGATCGGCATGCTGTGATTTATCCAATTAATACACAAGACCTGTATGACGGTGGCTCACCCGGGCCGCGTGCATTGATTGATGAGCTAGAAGATACCGGCGGCGCAGACGGTATCGTGACAGTAAGGCTTGATGCGACACATCGATTTTCACGTCGTTCGCCGGTGGATCGGTTTTATGTGGCAGATCAGCCTGTCAGTTTTTGTTTAGAGGGCGGTCAATTGTTCCGCTATGAAGATTACGGGTTTCAATCCACGCAGTGCACTCCAGACACAGCCGCCTGCCTGCCAGAAACGGCACCAGACCGAACACTGGTCAGCTTGAGTATAGACAACTCCAGCCTGACAGCGTTCGAAATTCTCCCAGCAACATTGCGTCGTAACGCAATTATCTCTCTGGATTTGAATTTTACGGAATCCGGCGAGGTAGTGAGGATTAAACATGAGGTCCTGATGCGAAATGTGCCCTGATCCTATCTATCTGAAGTCGCACGGTAGAGTTGCGCATGGACGGTTGAGAAAAGCGCAGTCCGGCAAGTTCTATCAGAAAGGTGTCGGATTGCCTGCAGCAATCTTTGTGATTACGCTAATGGCAGCAATTGCAGTTGGTATCAATCTGCTGGTCTCACAGAACGCAGAAACATTTCAGGAAGAAACTCAATTGACCCGGGCATTCTATGCTGCTGAATCCGCCGCCGGATTCGCCATGAACGCCTTATTTCCGCCAGATGAGTTCCCGAACTATAACACCACAGCAATCTGCCCGGAGAATGCGGGAAGTCCGCGTGAGTATGAGTTTGAATCAGACGGTCTGTCGAGCTGCAGCGCCGCAGTCAGTTGTGTGACCGACGCGACAGTGGATGGGCTGGATTATTTTACGATAACCAGTACTGGTACTTGTGGTGACGTCACAAGAACCATTCGGGTACGTACCAGTTTCGACGCTGATTAGTACCGAGTAGTTGCCGCCGCCTGAACAGAACGCTGGGTCAGATGGCGCCAACCGCGACAAATATGGCAATCACAACTGCAATGGTCACCACAGCCGTCACACTGTACGTCACCACATTGCTTGGCCCGACATGGCAGCGATAGGGATCAATCTGCCGGGTATGGTCGCTGTCGCGATTGGATACTTCGCGCTGCAGGCGGATCTTGAAATTGTCAAATTTCTCAACGAGTTGCCAGCCAGCCTGGGATTCCTCGTGCAGGGTCTGCTTTAGATTGGCAGGTTTGGCAAAGTAAGGCACAGTGGATTGAATGACTTTGTATTCCAGGTCCATGGTCGTCTCCGCAGCCGTTGAGGATGTTGTAAATCAATTTTGTGGCCAGCCGGTCCATTATGCAACGGCTCAGGCACTTTGAGTGGGACAAATTGGGGCAGATTTGTGTACCGAAAGTTACGACAGATCTGAATTAAGCCGCCATATTAGCTAGAATGTGTAAGTCAATAATAATGCGTTATTTATTCAGGTATAGGCGCCAATGCGAGACCAGCGGCTGACGCGGCCTCACAAATCAAGCAAGACCCGAAGCGGTAATCGGGTCGATTCCCCCGGACGGCTGATGTTCGGCTGGGGTGCGCGTCTGTTGGCGGCAGTTGGTGCAGGTGCTATGGGCATCAGTCTGGTGTTCGCCCAGACACCGGGGCCTCTATCTGTTTCCGGGACCGGTGGCAATGTCCAGCAGGTATCCACGCCGCTTTTGGGAACAGGCGGCAACTCGACCTACACTCAGGGTGCTTACCGGGTTCACGTTTTTACCTCCAATGGAACATTCACGCCGCCGCAGGGCCTGACGCAGCTCGATGTGCTGATTGTCGGTGGTGGCGGTGGCGGTGGTAGCACCTACGGTGGTGGCGGCGGTGCTGGTGGTCTTCGCTGGGAAACGAACGTTACTGTCAACCAACCGTCTTACAGTGTAGTCGTTGGCGCCGGTGGAGCGGGTGGTGCCGGTATCTCAAGCACTAATGACCCCAGTGGTAACGGACAGGCGGGTCAGAATTCGTCATTTGGTACCTTGATCGCTCAAGGGGGCGGTTATGGTCAGGGCGGCGCGCAGAGTAGCGCTGGTGGCGGCTCTGGTGGTTCCGGTGGTGGCGGTGGCGGTATTACCGGTGGCAGCGCACGACCTGGTGGTAGCGCAACGGCAGGCCAGGGTAACGTCGGTGGAGCGGGCAACGGCACTAGTTCGGCCAGCAACCGAAGTGGTGGTGGCGGTGGTGGTGCCGGTGCCGCTGGCAGCGTGGGTACAGACGGCAGCGGCGGTAACGGTGGCGTCGGCCAGAACTTCAGTACGCAGTTCGGCACTGGCGTTGGTGCCAGTGGCTGGTTTGCTGGTGGTGGTGGTGGCGGCAAGCGCAGCGGTGGTGGCTCAGGCGGCACCGGGGGTACTGGTGGTGGTGGCGCGGGTGGTAGCCCGTCCAGCAACTCAGGTGTGGCTGGGCAGGCCAATACCGGTGGTGGTGGCGGTGCATCGGGTGGCACAGGTGGTGTGCCTGGTGCTGCGGGTGGCAGCGGTGTTGTAATCGTGCGATATATTCCACCAACAAATAATTTCACCGTACATACCTTTAATTCCAGCGGCACATTTGTCCCTCCGCCCGGGGTTAGTTCTGTAGATGTGCTGGTAGTTGCCGGCGGTGGTGGCGGTGGTACGTCTCAGGCGTTTGGGGATGCGGGTGCTGGTGGTGGTGGTGCCGGTGGACTTGTTTACCGAACCGGGTTTGCAGTGGGCAGTTCAGTAGCGGTGACCGTCGGAGCTGGCGGCACAGCCGGCGTGGGGCCTGGGCATCAGACCGGTGGCAATGGTGGAAATTCAGTTTTCGGCTCTCTAACGGCACTGGGTGGCGGTGGCGGTTTTGGTGGCAATGGCCAGGGCAATTCAGGTGGTTCGGGTGGTGGCTCTCGAGGGGCCAATGGTGGCGCAGCGACACAACCAGGTGCCGCGACCACTGGCAGTGGCTCGGCTGGCGGTAACAGTGGCGGCTCTCCAGCCGGTGCAGCTGCCACCGGTGGCGGCGGCGCTGGTGGTGCCGGACAGAACCTGGCGGGCACTACCGGCGAGGCCGGCGGTAACGGTGGTGTTGGTCTTTCCTACAATATCAGCGGCACTGCAACCTTTTATGCCGGTGGTGGTGGCGGTGGTGCGGCTCAGAACAGGGCCGCAGGCGGCACTGGTGGCAATGGAGGTGGCGGCAACGGTGGTAATAACACCACTCCAGCGACGGCCGGTACCGCCAATCGCGGTGGTGGTGGCGGCGGTGGTAACAACTCCATAAATGGCGCCGCAGGTGGTAGTGGTGTTGTAATTGTGCGTTATGCAGCGCCAAGTGCAACGCTGACCACGCAGCCATCTTCAACAGCGATCAGTGGTTCCGCATTCAATCAACCCGCCGTTGTGACACTGCTGAACGCCAGCGGCAATCCGATTGTTGGTGCCAACGTCACCGCCAATATCGAGACAGGTGGCGGTACGCTGGGTGGCACAACGACGGTAGCGACAAATGGATCCGGACAGGCCGTCTTTACTAATCTGACAATTACCGGAGCTGCTGGAGTCCGTACGCTTGGATTCACCGTTACGGGTACCAATACCAAGTTGATTTCGAACAATGTTGAGTTGATCTCTTATCATTTCGAAATATCACACCAGACTGCTAACGGCCGTTGTGCGGCATTCACACCCATTACGATCAGTGTCGTAGACTCCAACGACAATCCTGTCACCAATTTTGCTGGCACACTGACCCTGAGCAATGGTTCGGTTGGCAGCTACGCGTTAGCGGCTGGCCAGCAGGGGTCTGTCAATGATGTAACAGCCAACGATGGCCAGGCACAGGTGACGCTGGTGGCTGGCAACAATGGCAGTATCGTGGTCAATTTTTCCACCAGCGTTGCGCAGATTTACACATTTGATGCCAACGCAGGCTCGATAGGCACAGAAAACTACAACATATCGCTGGCACTGGAGAACTGCGCCTTCCGAATCTTCCACGACGGCAACAGCAATGTCTGCAGTGTTGAGCCGATTACGATTCAGGTTGTCACGGCATCAGGTGACACAGTTGTTGGTTATACCGGCACCGTCAATATCAGCACAGCGGGAGTGACCGGGGGCAACTGGAGCAAAACAGGTACCGCCAGTGACGCATTCGGCACACTGACGCCTGGAACGGCCAATACAGGTGCTGCATCATATACATTTACCGCAACAGATGCCGGCGAGATAATTCTTAATTTCCAGAATAACAACGTTGAAACTGTCAACTTTAACCTGGTGGCGGCAAACGTTTCGCAGCCTTCAGGGCAGTACGATCCCAATCTGGTCAATGCCGCCTGTACTTTCCGTGTAACGCACAGCGGTTCGTCAGATGTGTGCTCCATCGAGGAGGTGACGCTGACCCTGGTCGATAGCGGTGGAAACACGATTACCAATTACACCGGGACCGTAAACCTGAGCACGACGACAGGCTTCGGTACGTGGGTCGATATCGGCCAGAGCGACGGTAATCTGGTTGATCCGGTTGACGGGGATGGTAACGCCACGTACGCGTTTCAAGCCTCTGACAACGGACAGGTTGTGCTCGGATTCAGGCATTCATCAAATACCGGGCCGGTGAATATCAACGTCAGTGACGGTGTCACACTGGATCCTCGCAATTCTTCCAGTATGTATGACCAGAACCTGCAGATTGCCTTGTGTACCTTTGAGATAACACATGGGTTTGCCGCAAACGCCTGTGAGGTTACACCTGTCACCTTTACAGTTCGGGACAGTGACAACAATATCGCTAGCGATTATCTGGGCACCATGCGAATCAGCAACAACATTACAAGCGGCAACTGGGCCTTGTCTGGCACAGCCGAGGGAACTATCGATGCCCCATCCGGTCCAGATACAGGCATAGCGGACTACACTTTTGATGCGCTGGACGCTGGCCAGGTCATTCTCGACTTTACCAGTACCAATACAGGTATTGTGAACTTCGACGTGGAAGATGGCCTGATCGTCGAAAATGGGGCATTTGATCCTAATCTTTTCTACAGTGGATGTTTCCCGCAGATATTTGATGGTGCGCAGTGTACCAGTCCGGGCAATTCCACCTCAGTCAGCATACCGGCTACCAATACTCAGGCATCATTAAAATCCCGTATGGTTTTGATGGCAACCATGCAGGTTGGCAATTCAAACCCGAGCACCACAGCGACTTACGCTGGAGCTCCGATGACACGCGTTATCCGTGTTGAAAACGATGACCAGGCGCCCGGCGTGACAACCGAAATCTGGGCAATCTTTGATGATGATCTGCCTGCCAATGCCGGTTCGTATGCGGGTGTATTCAGTGGGGGAGTCAACGCCCCCGCCATCTGTTTGTTGTCAGTAACTGGCGTAGAACAGGGTATACCCATACCTGCGGCAACACCTGCACAGGGCCCGGTCAACGGTAATACCTATACCGGAGGTAATGTCAGTGGGCGGCACTCTGTAGCAGCCGGTATTACGACGGACGTAAACAATGCGTTCATATTCAGCATCGTTGCCAATGATGCGGCGTTTTACAATGAGTTCAACACGTTCTTTTTCCGTCCCTCAGAACCAGTATCGACACTGACTGGGCTCTGGGGTGGCTTTTCTGCAGACGGGGGGTCTCCGCCATATCGGGAGAATACTACGCCAGCCCGGCCTAATCAGGACACTCAGGACGATGACCGCGAGGCCGGTGCCTCCGCTGGCTCTGCAGGTGTATTAAGTTCGGCCGGTTTCCTTGAGGTGGTGGAACCATTCGAGAATCCCGGCATATTTGCACCAACCATGAATGCGATGGCGGTAGCGGCATTCCGACCGCTTGTTACTGGTGAGCCGCTAGCGGATGACTACGTGCCGGTCACGCTGTACGAAACGTTCTCGGGCTCCATGTCATATATCGCCATGGGTAACTCATTGCGAACAAGTGGTTCCCGGGCAGATCTGCAGGTTGACCCCTCCGTGGACTGCTCGTTTGTCGATTTTGCTGTCGGCACAGAGGCGCCACTCAGCTTGCCTGCGGGCTCGGACGTCGTTGCAGCCTACCTCTACTGGATGGGGTCCGGCGACGAGGAAGACGCCGACAGTCAGGTGTCATTCGGACCAGACGGCAGCGAGGTTGCAGTTGTAGCCGACCAGATGTTCCAGGCTGTTAATGTGACCGCTGTTAATGCCGGCTTCTTTGCCGGATATGCTGAGGTAACAGAGCTGGTTACCGGGTCTGGCGACTATCGCCTCAAAGATCTGACCGTCCAGACAGGCGGTGTGTGGGATGACAATGGCACCTGCTCGGGCGGCTGGTCAATGATTGTTGTCTACGAAAACCCGGATGAGCGGTTGCGCGTATTGAACCTGTTCCATGGCCTGCAGCCCTTCCAGTATTCGGCATTTACCCTGGTGCCCCGTAATTTCCGCATGGCGACTTACGATGCGGCCGAAATTCTGCCAAATGGTCTGGTGACACACGTTACCATGGAAGGTGATGAGCAGCTTTCGACTGGTGATGAGTCACTGGGCATCCAAACGGCACCCAATGCAACTACGTTCAATCCATTGCCGAACAGTTTTAATTCCTCGACAAACGAATTCAACTCAACGGTGACTCGACCGCTATTCGCCATTGGAGGGACTGGTTTCTACGAGTTCCAGTCCAGCGCCGGTCTGAACAGTGACGGTTACGAGATTGATTTTCCGGGACCCGATGCACAGTTGTCGGGGCGAAGTGGCAATCAGATAGGCTCTACCTGGGGTATCGATATTGATACTCACTATCTGAGCCCCACAACCTTGGAAAATTTCTCGCAGCTGGGCAGTGAAGCCGAGCGCATCACTACCCGTTACAGTTCCGGCCAGGACGTGGTGCTACTGGTCTCAGAGGTCATCAGTGTTACGAACTTCCCGATTGCCGACATGGAAGTATTCGTATCGCAGAGTGGCAACTTTAAAGTTAATGGGTCTGGCAGTTACCAGGTCAACGTGACCAATAATGGCAATGGATCGGTCTCTGCGGGAGAAGCGACCGGTGAAGTCACCGTAGCCATGCGCCTGCCTGACGGCATGACATTCAATTCGGCGGGCGACGTTGGTGGGACTGGCTGGACTTGTAGTGTCACATTGTCACCGGGTGCATTTACCTGTACCTACGACATAGCTGCAACATATCCAGGCGGTGAATTACCCTCGGGTGACAGCCTGCCGCCGATTGACCTGGATGTACAAATCGGCAGTCCGACGGACTTCCCTTTGCTAAATAACAACACGCCAATTGTGGCGCGAATGCTGCACTCCGGTGGCAACTGTACCGCCGAGGCCAATGGCTTCATACCTGATCCTGATAGCTGCGACCGGGCACCTCAGTTTGACAACCGGAATGATGACCAGGGCGGTGTCATCGATATTGATGATGTGAATCAAAAAACGTCGAGCAACAACAACGTTGATCGTGTCATAACCAATATTCGTGGTCTGGAGACCGACCTTCGCATTGTTAAAGAGGTTGTCAATACGCTTGAGACCGGCCAGACAGGGCAGTATCAACTGGTGGTTACCAATCTTGGACCAGATGCAACCACGGCAACTATTACTGTTACAGATAGCGAGCCTACAGGCGTCGATTTTACGGCTGCATCCGGCACCGGCTGGGTCTGCAATACGGTATCACCGACATTGAATTGCACCTATGCAGCGTCTCTGGCTCTCAATGCGAGCGCTACCATCACACTGGATGTGGATGTCGTTGGCGCAGCCGGATTTAATGTCACCAACACTGCTCAGGTCAGTATTGGCACAGGCAATTTTGATATTGTCAGCAGCAACAATCAGGACACGGACATTACGACAATTGTCGGTCCGCCCGTTGCATCTCAGGAGCGCTTCCTGCTGTCGGTTTCAACGCCGGGTAATGCCACAACGATCGGTGGTCTGGGACCGTTCGAGAATCATGACCTGATTATTTACAACCCGGCGACTGATGTAGCGACAATGTTCTTTGATGACAGTGTTGTTAACAGTGGCAGGATCAACGATATTAATGCCGTGCATCTGCTCAAGAACGGTCACCTGATTCTATCGGCTAATACCGCCAGCACCATTGGCAGCAATGATCTGAACTTCGAGCCTTCGGATCTGGTGCGCTACGATCCCATCCTGGACGAAGCCACACTGTTCCTTGATGGGGATACTGTGTTTGCCAACCCGGCCAGCACCAACATCAATGGCGTCTACATCATGGACGACTGTGATGCCAACAATAACAACGAAGACTGTACGGTGTTGTTTACAACCACCACAGGTGGCGTGGCTGGTACCAATAACCTTGCCTTTACCAGCTCAGATATTGTGGGATATTACCGTTCGGGGCCCAATGCGGGAGAGGCATTCATATATCTGGAGGGCAGTGACGCTGATGTCTTTGGCTCAACAGAAGGAAATGGCAACGTCAATGTTGACGCCTTCTACCTGCGTGTCGATCCCAATGACCCCACAGGCGTCATCGATACATTTGTGCTGTCCGCAGACAATGCAACTGCCACAATAGGCCAGGGCCTGGATCCAGTTACCGGTACACTGTTTACCCGCGACGATGTCACTGAGCTTGATCGCACAGCTGGCGAAACCCAGAACCTGTTTGTGGGCGACGAAGAGCTGGGCGTATTTGAACCAACCAGTGCTGACAGGCGTCTTGACGCACTGCATCTGGTCGAAGATGGTTATATCGGTCACTTCCAGATTCGACAGGATCAGGGCGGCAGCGTCTGTGAAGCAGGTGTTGTTCGCATCAGTAAGCATGATGGTCTGACGCACGACCTCGACGAGGACTATTACGGCACCATCCGAATCACGACCAGCACAAACTATGGTACCTGGCAGCTGCAAAGCGGGAATGGCACGTTCACGAATATCGGCAACGGTGTGGCACGCTATACCTTCGTTTCATCCGATGGTGGCGACGTTGTGCTGCGACTGGTTCACGACCAGTCTGCTACGGTTAACGTAAACGTTACCAACGGCATTGCTACCGAGCTGGCTGGCAGTGAAGATCCTAACTTCACGTTTAATGAAATCCTCACGCCTATCACCTGGCTCGATACGTTTACAGTATCTGCATTCAACAATAATGAAGGCAGTCGAAACTGGTCGGGTAGCTGGACAGAAGTGGATGGTGTCAGCGGTGCGGGCACTGGTACGGGCCCAGGTACCGGCAATATTCAGGTGATTTCTGCGTCAGGTCGCCTTCGCCTGACCAGCAGCGTGGCGGCAAATAACGCCTCAATCTCTCCGTCGCTGGCCCGTACATTTGATCTGGATGCGGTGCCATTCAGTGAAGATGTCATATTGAACCTGCGCTATGGCCATAGCGCATTGGCAGCCAGTGACTCTCTGGTGGTAGAAGCGCGTGGATCGTCGAGTGACTCCTGGTTGCTTGTAAACAACTTCACGGGGCTTACCGCCAATCAGTCAAACTCATCGATTCCGGCGTCCTACAACCTGAGCACAATACTGGCAAATGGGTCGCAGAGTTTCTCCGCAAGCTCTCAGATTCGCTTCCGCGTCGCCAACGGTTATGAGCTAGACCGATACTTCTTTATCGATCGAGTTGAAGTAGCGACTGCAACTGATGAGTGTGGTTATACCGGCACGGGCTCACTTGATCACTATGCGATATCACATTCCGGCTTTGGAATATCCTGTGTTGGCTCACCAATTACCATTACCGCGCATGATTCACAGAATGATCCGATTGATGCTGGCGGCGAAACCATCAATCTGACTATTGCGCCAGCGAAAGGCACCTGGGCGCGAGTACTGGCAGGCGCGGGTGCCCTTAGCAGTATCGCCTCTCAGTCTGATAACGGCATTGCGTCCTACACCTTTGCACCGGGTGAAACCAGTGTGACGCTGCTGTTGAACTACACAGTACCTGCAGGCGCAGTGGAACCGGTCAACATCAACGTGCTGGGTACCGTCAGCAACAAGACAGAGCTTGAAGATCCAACCCTGCAAATTGCTGAAGCCGGCCTTCGGTTCTTTAACGAGACTCAGTCGAATGAAGTCATTCCGTACCAGATTGCCGGCAAACCATCCAATGTGAACCCACTTGCTCAGGTGCTGACGCTGCAGGGCGTGCGCAGCTCAGACGACAACCCGCAGCAGTGTGTTCCGCTGTTTGATGCCGGACAAACACTGACAATTGGTATGGCCGCCGAGTGTAAAGATCCAGCCAGCTGCCAGGCAGGCGAATCGTTCAGCGTCAACGGTGAAGCTATTTCGCTGGTCAACGATAACAGCACTGATGGTGCCACGACGTATACCGAGATCGACCTTGATTTCATCACTCAGCCAAGCGGGGCGCCGGGTGCCACATTAGTGCTGAATTACTCGGACGTGGGTGTCATGCAATTGCATGGCGAGTTTGATATTCCGTTCGGTTTCTTTGGAACGCCGTCTCCGGACAATCCCCTGTCTGCGCCTGGTTACTCCGGCGATCTTATGGTGGGTAGCAGTGAGGAATTTGTAGTAAGGCCGTTCGGGTTTGCCATCGACTTCCCGGGCGATGAGGGACTGGATCGCGCTGATAGTCTGCCCGCAGACAACTTCCCGGACCGCAATGGGGAGACGGCCGATTCATTTGCAGCCGATGAGGATGGCAACGTGTTTGTGCATGCTGGGGAAGGCTTTGATCTGGTTGTCACGGCAATGGGCTGGCAGGCCGGCGACGACGTCAATCAGGACGGGCAGCCGGATACCGGTGCCAACCTGCATGACAATCGGCCGACGCCCAACTTCTACTATGACAGTGACGGCACCAGTGACGACTATCGCATCAAACTGACTGTTACTGAAAACCAGGTTGAAGCGCTTGGAGGTGTTCGAGGAGAGCTGAGTCAGGATATTCTGAACTACAACAGTTTTAATAACTATGGAGTTGACGCAACGGGTTTCCTGAACCTGTATTACAATGAGGTTGGCATCATAGATTTGCAGGCGGAACTGGTCGACAGCAACGAAGACCCGGTCAGTTATCTGGGAACTGCCGTTATTCGTGGTGCGGTGGCCGATGTTGGGCGCTTCTATCCTGTGCGCTTTGAAGTGACCAGTGACATGTTATTGCCACGTGTTGATGCCAACTGCTCACCACCTTCTGTGTTTACCTATATGGATGAGCCGTTTGGTGTCGAAGTAGAGCTGGTGGCCCGAAATGTCCAGGGTGATCCCACAGTAAATTACCGTGACGTGTTCGCCAAACTCAGTGCCTACAATGACCTGAACTTCCGCGCTATTGAGGAAAGCAATCCGGGCGATAACAACAACCTGACCGCCCGACTTGCCAACAGCAGTGTGCCAGCCAACTTCCAGGCAGACTGGGGCGATATTCAGGGCGGTGAACTGGTACTGGAAGGCAATTTGATCTTTCAGCGGGCCAACCCGGCAATTCCGGATGGTCCATTCGCCGACCTGATCATCGCGATGGTACCGATCGACAGTGATGGGGTGACGCTGGATTCAGGTGACCTGGATGCGGAGATAACCGATGGCGACCCGGAGTTCTTCGAAATCGACAGGCACGATTTCCGCTATGGCCGTTTGCTGGTGAACAATGCGTATGGGCCGGAAACGGAGCCACTGGCTATTACGTTCCAGGTGGAATACTTTGATGGCAGCCGATTCATCATCAACGATGACGATAACTGTACGTCAATAAACGCTGCAGATCTGGATCTGTTGCCGGGCACTTATACCGGAAATCTCGACGATGGTGAGACCGCTATCACCACACCACAGACGTCCACTTTCCATGACGGCAGAATACAGGGCGTGCAGGCTGCTACCAACCCGACAGACGCGACTTTGGAAGCCAGCGCACCGGGCGAAGATAATGGTGGCACCGTCGATGTGGAGCTCGATCTGGACGATCTGGGGCTGCAGTTCCTGCAGTTCCGCTGGCCACATCAGGATGTGAATTACAATGAGAACCCGCGTGCTCAGCTTGAGTTTGGTCAGTTCCGCAGCCACGACAGGGTAATTAACTGGCAGGAACTCTATAACGGGCCGTCACCCTGACGGCCCTTGAAATCGACCTGGGCAGCTACCATGATGAACAGAGTATGTTTCTGTAGCAGGATTGCCCATGAACACATTCTCAGCCCGTTTGATCCGCTTGCTGGCTGCCTGTTGTGTGCTGCTGTCGTCCATCCTGGTTCTGATGCCAGCGCAGCTTGCCGCGCAGTCAGCCCCTGACTACACAGCCTTTCGCACCAACGATGAAGACAACAACATCGAGGTTTTTAAAAAGGCCAGTCCTTCGGTGGTATACATCACCAACTCTCGACTCGTTCGACGTTCGTTCCTGTCGCTGAACCCGGAGGAGATACCGCAGGGCAGTGGTTCAGGCTTTGTCTGGAATAACGATGGTTATATTGTCACCAATTTTCATGTCATTCAGAACGCGTCACGCCTGACGGTGCGTCTGCAGGATGGCACTGCCTGGGACGCGCGAGTAGTGGGCGTTGAACCCGACAAGGACCTGGCGGTGCTGCATATTGAAGCTCCTCAGGACCACCTGATACCTGTCGAGCTGGGTGACTCTTCACTGCTGGAGGTTGGTCGCAAAGTCATCGCGATCGGCAACCCTTTTGGTCTTGATACCACGCTCACTGTTGGCGTGGTCAGTGCGCTGGGGCGCGAAATCGACTCAGTGACACGGCGTCGTATTCGGGATGTCATTCAGACAGATGCGGCGATTAATCCGGGTAACTCCGGTGGTCCGCTGTTGAACTCTCTGGGTCAGCTGGTTGGCGTGAATACCGCCATCTACAGTCCCAGTGGAGCCAGCTCCGGCATCGGATTTGCGATACCGGTTAACACCGTCAGAAAAATTGTACCCGAGCTGATCGAGTTCGGGCGTGTGCAAACACCGACGCTGGGCATTGCCATGTTCCCGCCCCAGTATGCTGATTATTATCGCAGCCGCTGGGGTATCACTGGCGTGATTGTGCTGGATGTTATAGAGGGCGCGAGTCCCGAGCGCGCCGGAATGCGAGGTCTGACCGAGACCAATCGCGGTATCCTGCTTGGTGATGTCATTATTGAGGTGGATGGCGAGCCGATCGCTGACGAAGATGATCTGCTTAACGTGCTGGAGAATCGCGAGGTCGGCGACATCATCGAAGTGATCTCAATGCGCGACAACCAGCGTGTAAGCTACCGTATTGAGTTGCGGGCCAGCCGGCAATGATCAGTCTGAACCCTCCAGCAGAGCACTTTTTTCCAGCCAGGCTTCTTCGGCCTGGCTTAGTTCTGCGCTGCAATATCCCTGCTGGCGCACCAGATCAGCAAGCTCGTCGCGGCGGTTGTCGTCATACAGTCCGGGGTCAGCCAGCCTGTCTTCCAGCAATTTTTGTTCAGCAGTTAATCGGTCGATAGTTTTCTCCAGCTGTTTGACTTCCCGGCGCAAGGGCGCCAGCTGCTCACGTTGCTGGGCAGCCTGGCGTCGCTGTTCTTTTTTATCCCCCGCTGTACGATCCGCGCTGGAACCTGTCGATGACGAGCTGCTTTTTACTGTGGAGTTGCCTGTTTTGTTGTCCGTCTTTGCTGCGCCGGCTGCGGCAGGCTTGACTGCCGGGGCGTCTGGGTTCTGCATCCAGGCGGCATAGTCGTCCAGGTCGCCCTCGAAAGCGTCGAAGCGTCCGTTGTGGACGGTATAAAATTCATCGACGGTGTTGGCCACCAGATGGCGGTCGTGAGAGACCAGCACCAGCGCTCCCTCGAAGCCCTGTAAAGCGACGGTGAGTGCGTGGCGCATCTCCAGGTCCAGGTGGTTGGTAGGTTCGTCCAGCAACAGTACATTTGGCTTTTGCCAGACTATCAGTGCGAGTGCCAGTCGTGCTTTTTCCCCACCTGAAAAGTTGATGATTGGCTCAACGACACGATCGCCGCGAAAATCAAACCCACCGAGAAAGTTGCGCA
The DNA here is from genome assembly GCA_002706685.1 of Gammaproteobacteria bacterium. GTDB lineage: Bacteria > Pseudomonadota > Gammaproteobacteria > Pseudomonadales > Pseudohongiellaceae > Pseudohongiella. The sequence continues at coordinate 405,425 of PALV01000011.1, forward strand.
CTTCCTGTTCACGCACTTTCGGGTCATGTTGCTGTATCAACTGCAGGGGGCTGGAGCGCAGATCAATGACGTCAACCTGATGCTGTGCGAAGTAACCAATACGTAAATGTTTGGAGGCGACTGTCTCACCGTCCAGCCAGGGTAGCTGTCCAGCCAGTGTTTTTAACAGTGTGGATTTGCCCATGCCATTGAAGCCGAGCAAGCCGATTCGCGTCGTGTCCATCAGCTTGAAACTGATACCTGAAGCGACAGGTGTCTCATAACCAATCACTGCTTTCTTTACGCTCAACAAATCGCTGGCCGTCTGTGGTGGTTTGAAGAACTCAAAGCGAAACGGCGAGTCAATGTGTGCCGGAGCAATGTCCTGCATGCGGGATAATTCTTTCAGGCGACTCTGTGCCTGGCGTGCCTTGCTGGCTTTGGCCCGGAAGCGCCGCACGAAATCTTCAATTTCAGCCTTGCGTCTCTGCTGCTTCTCGAACTGCGCCTGTTGCTGGGCCATGCGCTCCGCGCGCTGAATCTCATATGCAGTAAAGTTGCCGCGATACATGAACAGGGTCTGTTGCTCAAAGCTGATGACGTGGTCTATCACCTTGTCCAGGAAGCTGCGGTCGTGAGAGATCAACAGCAGCGTGCCGGGATAGCGATTGAGCCATTGTTCCAGCCACAGGGTGGCTTCCATGTCCAGGTGGTTGGTTGGCTCGTCCAGCAGCAACAGATCGGACGGGGCCATCAGCGCGGCAGCCAGGTTCAGTCGGATCCGCCAGCCTCCCGAGAACGATTGAAGTGGCTGTTCAAATTCGGCCACCTTGAATCCGAGGCCGGAGAGCAGCTGTTCGGCGCGAACGCGGATGCTGTAGCCGTCAATTTTATCGAGCTCGCTGTGAAGGCTGGCAATAGCATGCCCATCGTGTGCATCCTCGGCCTCGGCCAGCTTCGCTTCGATTTGCCGATACCGCTCATCGCCATCTATGACGTGGTCGATCGCCGAACGCGCCGAGCCTTCCGTCTCCTGCTTCATCCACGCACAGCGCAGACCTTCAGGCATCAGCAGATCGCCGGCGTCCAGGCCGATCTGACCGGTCAGGCAGGCAAACAGGCTGGACTTGCCGGCGCCATTGCGACCGATGATGCCGGCCTTCTGGCCTTTGTTAATGGTCAGGGTCGCGCTTTCCAGCAGCACGTGTTCACCGCGCATCAGGCGCGCGTTTGTCAAATTGATCATGATTGGCGTTCGAGTCTGCGGGGAAAAAGGCGTATTATACGTGACTGCGGCCGACTTGCAGGCCTGCGCGTGTTTTTATCAGATTGATTTATCCTTGGCAAATTCGTAAACTCCCGCGTTATGAAACAAATCCTGATCATTGATGACGACGAAAAACTCGGCCAGCTACTGACGCAGTATCTGGAGCGCTACGATATGCAGGTTACTGTGGCGCACACGCCGTCTAAGGGATTTGAACTGCTCAAGCGCTCCAAGCCGGACCTGCTGATTCTGGATGTCATGCTTCCAGAGAAAGACGGCTTTGAAATATGTCGCGAAATCCGCGCGAAATCCTCAGTCTATGGTCACCTGCCCATCATGATGCTGACAGCACATGGCGAAGTGACTGACCGCATCGTGGGTCTGGAACTGGGCGCAGATGATTATCTTCCCAAACCCTTCGAACCCCGTGAGCTGGTCGCCCGGATTGCCAATATCCTGCGCCGCGCTGGAGATGATACGAGACCCAGCAGTGACCTGCCATCAATCGAGGGGCTTGACGTTGATACGGCCCGCCGCACCGTGCACCTGGATGGTGAACTGATCGAGCTGACCACGATGGAGTATGAACTGCTGGTGCTGTTCATGCAGTCGCCCAATAAGACGTTTACACGCGACGAGCTGATGAATCGTCTGCGTGGTATCGATGCAGAACTGTTCTCTCGTGCTGTTGACACGCTGGTCAGCCGTTTGCGCCACAAGCTCAAGGACACGTCCAAAACGCCACGCTTCATCAAAACAGTCTGGGGGCGCGGCTACACGTTTGTCGGCCAGTTAAAATGAAATTCCGCCTGCCGAAAGTCACTGAGTCCTTGTACTTCCGACTCTTTCTGATCTTTTCCGGCACTGTGATTTTCTTCCTCATCACGATCACCCTGTCCCTGCGTCAGATCGACGAAAACTGGCGCCGCGAGCGGCTTAACCCGTTGCCGGTTTTTTATCTCGACAATGTTCGTCTGATCATAGATGCCATCGGCATACCTCCCAATATGGAGCGTGCCGAGCAGCTTGCCGAAGATCTTTCGCTGACTATCATTATTCGCAGCCCCTACATCAACTGGCAGTCCGATGATCAGTCCGATCTGGATATCTCGGCGGCTGAGTTTGTGCGGCGCCTGTCAGAAGATGCGGAGATGCTTGCCGTTGGCAGTGAGCAGGTGATACGTGTCGCCCGCGGCGGTTATGAGTATTTCCTGAACCGCAAGTCGCCCTCGCTGAGTGACTTCGATTACCTGGTGCTTTATATCGGCCTGGGTTTTGCAATTGTCATCCTGTTCTCCAATTACCTGCTGGTCCGGCGTTTGATGGATCCGGTGGGGCGCCTGCGTCAGGGGGCGGAAAAGATCTGTGAGGGCGATCTCAGTTATCGCGTGGAAGTTGCCCGCAAGGACGAGCTTGGTGAACTGACGGAAAGTATCAACCACATGGCTGACTCCTTGCAGTCCATGCTGGAAGCAAAGCGGCAATTGCTGCTGGCAATCAGCCACGAGCTGCGAACGCCCGTGACGCGCGCCAAACTGCAACTGGAGTTCATGGATGAGGGTGATCTGAAGGAAGCCTTGAGTGAGGATATCAATGAAATAGACCTGCTCATTTCCGATCTGATCGAAGCAGAACGCCTGAGCACGCAGCACTCTGCACTGACCTCCGACGATGTGGATTTTGCAGACTACATTGGCATGCTGTCCGAGCAGTACCGTGAATACGAAGGCGGGCTGGTGGTTGAGCTACCCGACGACGATCGGGCCATGCATATCGACAAACTGCGCATACGCCTGCTGTTTGCCAATATCGTCAATAATGCCATGCGGCATGGACGCAACCGCCCTGTTGTAGTTCATGTGGAGTTTTCAGATAACGAGGCGTTGCTGCAGGTCTCAGACTCTGGTGAGGGTATCTCTGCCGAACACCTTAAACACGTCAAGGAGCCCTTCTACCGGGTAGACAACTCTCGTACGCGTAATACCGGCGGGTTTGGTTTGGGGCTCTATCTCTGTAATCTTATTGCCGAAGCACACGGTGGTCGAATGCTGATAGACAGCCGACCCGGCGAGGGCACTCGGGTCAGCATTTACCTGCCTATCCACTAACAGGCTGTTCAAAAACTATCTCGGCTTTGGCATCCTGCGTCGCTCTAACTCCTGCATCCATGCAGTCGTGCGCTTTTTCGCCTGTTTTTGCCTCGCACTGACTGCCTCGATGACGTTTTTCAATAGCCTGTTCAATAGCCTGCTAAGAGTCCGTATCTTTTTAGCGCGCGTGCGCGAATCGGCGTCGTCGACGCGACTTCAGCAGTGACACCGTCAGTACAACAATAATCAGCAGTGCCGGAATCAACCAGGTGTTGATGATCTGCAGCACGGTGCCCAGCCGGTCGATTTCCTGATTCAGGCGGAACTGTACGTCTCTCAGTTCGCGGCGTGTCTCCAGTTGCAGCTGCAGGAACTGTTCTATCTGAGCTTCCTGCTCCGGTGAGATACCGGTAGACCCTTCCTGATTCAGCGCCATCAGTTGCTGCTCGGTTTGCGAGAGGCGCTCCAGCAGGCGGGTTTCTTCCGCACGCAGACGCTCGTCAGCCTCACGCTGCAGGTCCAGTACCCGCGTAAATGGGCGGGCGTAGCGTCCCCGGCTGCGGATGTTGACCAGTTCGGTGCTGCCACTTAAATTGTCCAGCGCATTAATCATGAAGTCGCCGTTGCTGGCAAAGGCATTGATGACACGCTGACCCGCAATCTGCTGTGACTGCGCCCACATGCGATCCGCCAGCACGTCGCTATCGGCAACCACGATAACGGCGATGTCGCCATCGGACTCGCCAAGGTGGTTGTCTGGCATGCGGTAGGTCACTTCTGCCTCAGCGGGTTCTTCGGTGTCTGCCGCAGCGCTTAATGGATCGTCGGAAGCGTCGGTCGCTGGCGCAGCGATAGTCACCGGAGCAGGTTCCGGTTCAACCGGCACGCCCTGCGGGAAGGCGGTCTGGGCAGGGCCCGATACGCGTGCGGCCAGCGTGTGCCGTCGGTTCTCGGACTCAAACTCATCGATCAGCAGTGTCGGGTCACCCATTTCACTGAAGAAACCGGGTGCCATCAGCATGGTCTGTTCCGATGTCTGAATCAATGGATCGAATGTGGTGCTGGCGCTCTCAATCGGTGAAAGTGAGCCAGTGGATGACATGTTCATCACTTCCAGCTGTCCGCTGACGATATCGTCAGCAAAGCCTTCGCGCTGAATACCCAGCATGCCGTAATGTGCCACCGGACGCTGTCCAGCCTGCAGGGTTACGTAGAGGGCAAGCTCGCTGTCGGTGACAACCTGTTCCGGGTTGTAATCAATTCCCCATGCTTCCAGCAGGCCCGGCAGATTGGATGCCATGGTGTCGCGGAAGCCGCCACCGCTCATTGCAATCTGTGTCTGTGTGTCGGAATTGGGATCAACAAACACAATCGCGCGACCGCCACGCAGCACAAACTGATCAATGGCGTACAGTGTCTGTTCGGGCAGATCCTGAGGATGAACAATCATCAGGATATCGATATTCTCATCAATCTCCTCGACGTCCAGCTGCAGCCGTTCCACGTCATACATATAGCGGACGGTATCCATGACCGCCCAGGCACGGCTTGCCTGACTCGTGGCCGGGTTGAAGCCACCATCAATATCCAGTGACGTGATAAGTCCAACCACGGTCGGGTCCGGGTCAATGACGCGGGTAATCAGGCGGGCAAACTCGTACTCCAGGAACTCTTCCTGATCCGGACGGATCAGGGGAATTGTTTCGTATACACCAGGCTCACCGTCTTCTGCAGTGCTGGGGTCAGATGCCACTACACCGAAGTAAACTGATTCCCGTCCCTGTGCCAATGGCACGGACTGAATGCCATACGCTGTGGCGAGATCCTCTTCCGCAGAGAAGGGCTCAGGATCGATCATTTCCAGACTCAGCATGCCGTCACTGGCAATGACGATCTCGCGCAGCATTTCCTGCACGCGTTGTGCATAGGTTCGCACCTGAGGCACCTCGGAGGCGGCTTCTTCCGAGTAGAAGAAAGTCAGCTCCAGCGGTCGATCAAGATCGCTGACGATGTCACGGGTTGCATCACTGAGGGTATAGAGGTTCTGCTGGGTCAGGTCCAGTCGCAGTCTGGGCAGCAGACTGATCAGGGTAATGACAATAATCAGGCCGACTGCGACAGTAGCCAGCCCGGCAGGCGAATAGAGTGCTTTGTTCTTCATGGCCGGCTGCTCCTAGTTGGCTTTCTTGATTTCAATGACAATGGCCGATGCCACTAGCCAGGCACCGATGACGGCTGCAAAGAACAGCATGTCGCGGATATCCAGCACACCTTTACTGATTGCATCGAAATGCGTCAGGAAACTCAGGCTGGCGATGGCGTTGGTCAGAAACTCTGGTGCCCATCCTGAAAACGCGTTGAGCACAATGGCAGAGCCAGAGGCCACAAAGGCAAAACAGATCGCCACCGTCAGAATGAACGCAATCACCGCATTTCGGGTCATTGCTGACATACAGGAGCCGATGGCGAGGAAACCGCCAGCCATCAGCCAGCTACCGATATAGGCCGCCAGAATAACGCCATTGTCCGGATTACCCAGGTAATTGACGGTAATCCAGATCGGGAATGTCAGCAGCAGAGCAACGCCACTCAACACCCAGGCCGCCAGGAACTTGCCGAGTACGGCGTCGCGCAGTTTGATGGGCAGTGTCATCAGCAATTCGATGGTGCCAGTCTTGCGCTCATCGGACCAGAGTCCCATGGCCAGTGCCGGGATCATGAACAGATACAACCAGGGATGGAAGTTGAAAAATGGCTGCAGGTCAGCCTGCCCACGAATAAAGAAACCACCCAGGTCGAAGGTGAATATGCCGTTCATCACCAGGAAGATAACGATAAACACGTAAGCCAGTGGCGTACTGAAATATGCCATCAGCTCGCGTTTGAAAATAATGCCGGTTTTGCCGAATAGTGAGTCCATGCTGATCAGGCCTCCTGCGCTGTAACACTGCGGAAAAACGCTTCCAGACGTCCCGGAGCTGTCGGCATTTCCGCAGCTTCAGTTACCGGGGCCTGCGCTTCCAGTTCGTTAGGTGTGCCGTCGGCGACGATACGACCGTTGGCGATAATGATGGCGCGTGTGCACACGGCACTTACTTCTTCCAGTATATGCGTCGATACGATGACGATTTTGTCTTTGGCCAGGTTGCGAATCAGTTGGCGAACCTGATGCTTCTGATTGGGATCAAGGCCATCCGTCGGTTCATCCAGAATCAGGACCTTGGGATCATGCAGGATGGCCTGTGCCAGTCCTACGCGCCGTTTGAAGCCCTTGGACAGGGTATCGATGGTTTGTTCGCAAACGCTGCTCAGGTCAACGTCATTCAGGACCTTTTCCACGCGCTGCTGCATTTCCTTGCCAGAGAAACCGCGGATCTGGGCGATAAACTCAAGGAACCCCAGCACAGTCATGTCAGGGTAGCTGGGTGCACCTTCTGGCAGATACCCGATAAGCTGCTTGGCAGCAAGCGGGTCGGTGCGAATATCATGACCGTCGATGGTCACAGTGCCCGAGGTGGGAGCCAGAAAACCGGTGATAATCTTCATGGTCGTGGACTTGCCAGCGCCGTTTGGACCGAGGAACCCAAGTACCTCGCCTTCGGACACGGAGAAACTGAGGTCGTCCACCGCCGTAAAATGTTCAAACTTCCTGGTTACGTGACTGATTTCAATCATATTCTTATTGGCCTGTCATGATGTGCGGACTTGTGTCCAGCCTGGGCAGGACATCACATGGTTGGCTGAATATAGGGGCGCATAGGCGATTTTTCAACCGCTGTCACCCGCTTGTTTTTTCCATTTTGAAACAGGCGGAGCCGGTGGGGGTGATCTGTTCGACATTTACCGGTTTGCCCTCGCTGTCGAATTCGACATAACCCATGCCGGAGGCGTTGAAAAGCCGCTCGCCGCGGGAAGCGCGCGAATGACGATAGGGGATGATTTCCAGGGGGTGTCGACGTGTAAACCAGTTCAACGGTGAACGGGGGGCATAAAGCCAGCGATTGAGACGATCCAGCGTGTCCAGCAGCCGATCCGGAAAGCAGTTCTTGATGCCGCTGCTGGTGATTTGCCACAGGTGCGGACTGGAGGTTCGTGAGGAACGCACGCGGATACCGTAAACGAAGGAATAATGCACATCTCCGGACAGGATGACATAGTTTCTGGGTGTGCGGGCGTGACGAAAAATATTGAGAATGACATTGGCTGTGCCAGGGTGGGCCATCCAGTTTTCTGCATCTACCATCAAGGGTTTGCCCAGCCAGGTAAACACCTTTTGCATGGCCTCAATCAGTTTGACACCAAAAACCGGTGCCGGCGAGACCATGATGATCGACTCATGATTCAGAATCTCATTCTGCAGCTCGCTGAGAGCTTCCCAGTCCATCAGCCCCGAGGGGTGGCGCAGATTGGTTTCAGACCGCCAGCGCCTCGTGCGAGTGTCCAGAACCAGCAATTTGGGGCTGGTGTCGAGGCTGTAATGCCAACGCTGAAGGCCCAGCAGGTGTTCGATAATGGCATTCTGCCGTGAGCTTTGCGGTGCCTGGCACCAGCGCATCACGCAATCCATGGTGTCACCCTCGAAGGCGTCGGGATTATTGCCCCAGCCCTGACATAACAGATAGGCAAACAGGGCATTGCCGATAATGCGCCGTGAAAATGGGTGGCCGTATGCTGTCTGCTCCCAGTCGGCGGTCAGATTCCAGTCGTCGGTGATATCGTGATCGTCAAAAATCATCAGCGTCGGCAGTTGCGCCAGTAACTGGCGAACAGACCCCAGTCCGCTTACAAACGCCCGCAAGTGCCGCCTCTCGCGCTCATAACGTTGATTGTGCTCTTTCGAAAGAGTCGGCCTTGTGTCGGCGTCGATCATCTCCCATGGGACGGGTGACCACACCAGCAGGTACATGGCAATGACTTCCGCGAACGTCACCAGGTGATTGTCGGCATTGGCAGAAGTGAACACCGGCTTGCGAGCGCCTTCAAAAAAGCGCTTTTGCAGACTTTCGTTGTTCTCGATGTCCGGAAGCAGCTCGCCGCGACGGTAGTAATTGTATTCACTGTCGAACAGCTCTTTGCTGTTGTTGACCAGAGCGCCTTCGATGGTTTCGGGGTACAGGCCGAGTTTACTGATCAGCTGATGGATGGCGGTAAGCATGGGGCCGGCGACATCATCCACATAAACCTGGTCGCCAGACAACAGCAGGGCGCCCGGCCACTGATCTGGCTGTTCGCTGCGCTTCGCCAGCCAGTTTGCCGCCGTGACCATGCCGTCATCGGATGCATGATGTGGCTTGCGACAGGAGCCGTGCAACAGTTTGTCCATTCGGCTGCGCAGCACAAATCGTGGCAGGGACCGGCCGGGTTGCGCAGCATCTTTGGCCCAATCAGTCAGCCCATGCCAGTTCGCTGAATGCTCGTCCTGCCATTGCAGGTCGTACTCAATGAACACATCTTGCGGCAAAGGGGTTGCCGGTGTGAAGCTCAACAGGTGAAGGTAACAGCGCTCGCCTACCCTGACCGGGTGGTGAGTGACAGGTATCACGGATTGCCAATCGTCGTGGTCGACGGACAACTGTAGCCGGAATTCAAGCGGGGACTGGCTCGCCAGCCAGATGACCAGCCGCGTTGGTTCCATCCTGCGTAATATGGGACCTGCCAGTATCTGCTGGCGTTGTTCTGAGGTGTTGGGCATGCCCCGATTATAGCCACAGACGGGGGTGTTGCGTCCACGCCTGTAGCTGCACAGGCTGAGCTAACAGCCGCGGGGCAAGAGATCAATCTTCGTCAGTGTCTCCGCCCGAATCCTCGATCTCCAGCTCCTTGATCTTACGGGTCAGGGTGTTGCGACCCCACCCCAGTAGCTGCGCTGCATCCCGGCGCCGACCAAGAGTGTGTTTCAAAGCGACATTGATCATGGTGCGCTCAAACTCCGGTGTAGCCTGATCCAGAATGGCCGAGTGCCCCAGATTCAGCTCCTGGTTTGCCCATTCCTCAAGCAACTGTGTCCAGCTGCCTGAACCGCTGCTTTGTGCCTGATGATCCATCAGTTCTGGCGGCAGGTCGTCAATGCGGACTTCGCGGCTGGAGGCCATCACGGTAATCCAGCGGCAGAAGTTTTCCAGCTGACGGACATTGCCCGGCCAGCTAAGTCCCGTGATGTATTTCTCGGTTTCCGGGCGCAGCACTTTGGCTTCGGCATCCAGCTCCTCAGCGGCCCGTGCCAGGAAGTGGCGGGCCAGACGTGGGATATCCTCGCGGCGATCACGCAACCTCGGAATGTGAATGCGGATCACGTTCAGACGGTGGAACAGGTCTTCCCGGAACAGGTGCTGGCCGACCAGCTTTTCCAGATTCTGGTGTGTTGCCGCGATAATTCGTACATCCACTTTGATTGGCGTTGTGCCGCCAACCCGATAAAACTCACCGTCTGACAGAACACGCAACAGGCGGGTCTGGGTATCGGGGGGCATGTCGCCAATTTCGTCAAGAAACAGCGTGCCGCCATTGGCCTGCTCAAACCGGCCGGTGCGGTGAGTCGTGGCGCCGGTGAAGGATCCTTTTTCATGACCGAACAGTTCTGACTCAATCAGATCCTTGGGAATGGCCGCCACGTTCAGGGCAATAAAATGTCTCTCCCGGCGTGGGCTGTGCTTGTGCAGGGCATGGGCGACCAGCTCCTTACCAGTGCCGGACTCACCGTTGATCAGTACCGTGATATTGGACTGAGACAAGCGGCCAATGGCGCGGAAGACTTCCTGCATCGCTGGCGCTTCGCCGATGATTTCCTTGCTGTTCTCCAGCGTGGGCGCAGGAAGGTCCATGTGCTGTTCACGGGCATGCTCCAGAGCGCGCTGAGTCATGGCAACCGCTTCATCAATGTCAAACGGCTTGGGCAGATATTCAAATGCGCCGCGGCTATACGATGAGACAGCGCTGTCCAGGTCAGAGTGCGCCGTCATGATGATCACCGGAAGGCTTGGGAAGCGAGTATGTACCGTCGACAGCAAATCCAGGCCGTTGATACCAGGCATCCGGATATCACTGATGATCGCATCAGGCCGGTCTTTTTCCAGGCGGTGCAGCAGGTCGTCGCCGTTATCAAATGAGTGTGTACTGACTCCCGCGCGACTCAGAGATTTCTCGAGAACCCAACGGATGGACTTGTCGTCATCCAGAACCCAGACCGTGTTGTGTTTGTTCATGACATATTACTCCGTCAAGGCTACTTGCCAAACTGGCCACTGCCGATGTCGTTGGTTGGAATGGTCGGCGTGTTTACCGGCAGGTAAATGGCAAAACACGTGCGGCCAGGTTCGCTGTTGCATTCGATAATGCCTTTGTGTTGATTGACAATTGAGTGTGCAATAGACAGGCCAAGTCCAGTGCCTTCGGCCCGGCCGCTGATCATCGGGAAGAAAATATTGTCTTTTAGCTCCGCTGGTACGCCTGGGCCGTTGTCGATGATATCGATACGCGTCACCAGTCGGTGATAAACCGTGCCGATGGTAATATTGCGCATGATACGGGTGCCCAGTTCGATGATGCCCGAACGATGTTTGACATGAGGACTTTCCAGGGCCTGTACGGCATTGCGTACAATATTGAGGACGGCCTGTATCAGCTGCTCAGAGTCACCCTGTATTTCTGGAATGCTGGGGTCGTAATTGCGAACCACGGTGATGTCCATGTTGCGCACTTCAGCCTCAATCAGATTACGTACGCGCTCAAGCACTTCGTGAACGTTAAGCGTACGGAACTCCATGGGCTTTCTCGAGCCGACCAGGCGATCGACAAGCTTGTGCAGCCGGTCAGCCTCTTCGATGATCACACTGGTATAGTCGGTCAGGTCGGTATCGGCAGGCAGCTCAGAGGCCAGCAGTTGTGCGGCCCCGCGAATGCCGCCAAGCGGATTTTTGATTTCGTGTGCCAGGCCGCGAACAAGTTCCCGGGTTGTTTCATGTGTAGAGATCAGGTTCTCATCGCGACTGATGCGCTCGGCATAGTTGATGCCCTGAATTTCCATGACCAATGCAACTTCATCCATATCTGTCATGGGTGTGATCGTGTAGTCCACCTGCAGGGTCTTGCCGTGCAGAAGGTGAATCTGGGTTTTACGTTTGGTAAAGCTGTGACCCTGCTGAAGGGCGGTGCGAATATCCTCGATATCCTGATCGCTATTGACCATGATGTCGCCGATAAACGACTGATTGAATTGGCGGCCACTGATGGCCAGCAGACTTTCAGCTGCAAGATTCAGGTAGCGCAGCCGCAACTGATCATCCATCACCAGGATGGCCGTGGACAGTGTGTCCATCAGTCGGCGGTATAATTTGGTGCTACTCAGCATGAAATGTCCGTCATTCAGTTAATCGTGGGACTCATTAACGCAGAGACCCCTTCGCGCTGCTCCAACAAAAACGCCTGGCTGGGGAGCCCGGCCAGGCGCTTTGTTTTAACCATCAGATGATAGTGACAAGCAACCCTTACAGGCTGTAGTACATATCAAACTCGACCGGATGCGTTGAGCTGTTCAGACGTGTGCAGTCCTGACGCTTCAGTTCGATGTAACCATCGATCAGGTCGTCGCAGAATACGCCGCCTTTCTTCAGGAACTCGCGATCCTGGTCCAGAGAATCCAGCGCTTCGTCCAGCGAGAAACAAACGCGTGGAATTGCTGCTTCTTCTTCCGGCTCCAGGTCGTACAGGTCTTTGCTGGCTGGATCGCCAGGGTGGATCTTGTTCTCGATACCGTCCAGACCAGCCATCAGCAGGGCTGCAAAGTACAGGTAAGGGTTGGCAGTGTTGTCACCAAAACGTACTTCGATACGGATCGCTTTCGGGTTGCCGCCCAGTACGTATGGGATACGGATAGAGGCGGAACGGTTGCGTGAGGAGTAGGCCAGCAGTGTTGGTGCTTCGAAACCTTTCACCAGACGCTTGTAGCTGTTGGTTGACGCGTTACCGAATGCATTCAGTGCCTTGGCGTGCTTGATGATACCGCCAATGTAGTACAGAGCAGTTTCTGACAGGCCAGCGTAGCCGTCGCCTGCGAAGGTGTTCTTGCCATCCTTGGAGATGGACATGTGAACGTGCATACCTGAACCGTTATCGCCTACCAGCGGCTTGGGCATGAATGTCGCTGTCTTACCGAATGCATGCGCGGTATTCAGGACGCAATACTTCAGACGCTGAACTTCATCTGCTTTGTAAACCAGAGTGTTGAACTTGGCACCAATTTCACACTGGCCGGCGTTGGCCACTTCGTGGTGGTGCAGTTCGATGTCCAGGCCCATGGCAGTCATGGTGTCGCACATTGCGCCACGCAGATCGCTCAGTGAATCGACGGGAGGAACGGGGAAGTATCCGCCTTTGACGCGAGGACGGTGACCCAGATTGCCGCCTTCAATGCTCTTGCTGCTAGACCAGGCTGCTTCTTCGCTACCGATCTTGAAGAAGGACTGTTCCATGCCAACGTGCCACTTGATTTCGTCAAACACGAAGAATTCGTTCTCAGGGCCAAAGAAAGCCTTGTCACCAATACCGGTAGACTTCAGGTATTCTTCTGCACGGCGTGCAACAGAGCGTGGGTCACGGTTGTAACCACCCATGGTGCGCGGTTCGATAATGTCACAGTGCAGGTTTAACTGTACTTCGTCAGAGAAAGGGTCGATGAATCCAGTGGTGTCATCTGGCTTCAGGATCATGTCTGATTCATTGATGCCTTTCCAGCCAGCTACGGAGGAACCGTCGAACATAACGCCGTCCATGAAGCCTTCATCAACTTTGCTGGCCGGGAAGGTTACGTGCTGTTCTTTGCCCTTGGTATCGGTGAAACGGAGATCTACCCATTTCACGTCATTTTCTTTAATCATTTCTAATGTCTTAGACATTCCTGATCCTCCGAGTGATCGAGAATTAATAGTGACCTCCCCGATCTGAAGTCGGTTGCGGACACAGGTTAAAGGTCTTGCAATAATCTGCTCTCAACAAGCAGGGGAATCGGCACTATAATGTTTTGGTTGCCGCCTGACCCCCAGTGCACTGAGATGAGCAAGACTCATGCCACAATGGAAGCTGTGGTCAGGTCTTGAATATCAAGCAGTTAACACATGCGCCCTGTTTGTAGTGCACCAATAAGGTGCATTGTGCAGCTACATGCACTGATATAGTGCCTATCGCCCTGTTTTAAGGCAAGCTTTTACTGACAATCCTAGTTTTGTCTCATATTCCCCAGATTCCAGAGGTAGTTAATGCTTTATGTAGTACGTTTTTTTCCCGAAATGACCGTCAAATCACGACCTGTGCGCATGCGACTGGTCAAGGCGCTGCGCCGCAATCTGCGCATTATCCTGCAGCGACTGGATGAGAAGATTTCTGTGGTTGGCAATTGGGACATTCTGGAAGTTGATACCGGGGACCTGGACCAGGCGCTGGAAAGCCGCGTCCTTGATGCATTGCTGAGTACGCCTGGCATATCAGTGGTGAGGCCTGTGGAGAAGCTCCCGCTGCCGGAGAGCATCGACGCAATTGCCGAGTCTGTGCTGCTGCACTATCGTGGTGCATTGGCCGGTCGAACCTTTGTCGTGCGCTGCAAACGTACCGGCACGCATGCCTACTCATCCGGCGATATCGAGCGTCAGGTGGGTGGATATCTGTTGCACAACAGTGATGCTAAAGGGGTGGACCTGATAAATCCCGAGATCACGGTTCGCGTCGAGGTGCGACACAACGTTCTTTACGTCGTCAAAGAGCAGATCAACGGCCTGGGTGGATATCCGCTGGGGACACAGGAGCAGGTGCTGTCACTGATATCGGGTGGATTTGATTCAGCAGTTTCCAGTTTCATGACAATGCGCCGCGGCCTGCAGACACATTTTGTATTCTTCAACCTGGGTGGCCGGGAACACGAGTTTGCGGTAAAAGAGGTCGCGCTTTATCTGTGGATGAAGTTTGGCTCTTCACATCGCGTGAAGTTTGTCAGCGTCCCGTTCGAGGGTGTTGTGACGGAAATTACGCAGAAGGTCGACAGCGGCCACATGGGCGTTATTCTCAAACGGCAGATGCTACGTGCAGCAGAGCGCATAGCCATTGGTATGCGGCTGCGCGCCCTGGTGACAGGGGAGGCGATTTCTCAGGTCTCCAGCCAGACGCTGCCCAACCTTAATGTCATTGATCGAGTCTGCGACATGATGATACTCCGGCCATTGATCGTCACCGACAAGCAGGAAATAATCAATACAGCCCGGGAGATAGGCACCGAGCCCTTCTCAGTGAATGTGCCCGAGTACTGCGGCGTCATTTCAGTGAAACCTACAACTCACGCCAAGCGCAGCCGTGTTGAGCACGAAGAGCGCCAGATGGATCCGGCGGTGCTGGATGCCGCCATCGAAGCCAGTGAATACCAGAGCATTGACCGGGTGGTAGAGGTGCTCGACAGGCGTGATGTCGAGCCTCCGGAGTTTGCCGTGGCGCCCCCGGATGCTGTGGTCATCGACATCCGCCACCCCGACGAGCTGGAGCGGGCACCTTTTGAGCTTTCGGGTCATGAAGTGCTGCAGGTACCGTTTTTCAGGCTGGCCAGCCAGTTTGCGACAATGCCGCAGTCACGCCAGTACCTGCTGTATTGCGACAAGGGCATGATGAGTCGTCTGCACGCCTCACATCTGAAAGATGCCGGCTATGCGAATGTTGGTGTTTTCAGGCCCTAGGAAAATACCGGCACTGTCAGTGACAGCGAGCGCTCCAGAAGCCACAGCACGCCAAACGCGGTGATGCCAAGGCCGGCGGTACCGAGCGCAAGCCGTCGGCTGAAAGTGGCCTTGCCCAGCAGCACCAGCAATGGCACCAGCACCAGGACTATCGCGATCTGCCCGACTTCGACGCCGATGTTGAAGCTCAGCAGGCTGCCAAAAAGCAGCTGTTGAGGCAGAGCAAGATCGCCCAGCACGCCGGCGAATCCAAAGCCGTGAATCAAGCCGAACACGAAGGCGAACTGCCAGGCACGTGTTCTGAACAAGGGATAGAGTATGTTGATGCCTGATATCGCCACAGATAGCGCGATGACCGACTCCACAAATCGTCCGGGCAGAGATACTACCTCCAGCGTGGCAAGAATCAGCGTTATGGAATGCGCGATCGTGAAAGAGGTAACAACTTTGATGATGTCATATAAATATGTGCTGAATGGTACATTCGCAGACTGTTGCTGGCCGGTGGCGCCTGGAGTTTTGACCAGTACGATGGCCACCAGAAGGGCAAGCAAAAAAAGGATGTGGTCCAGTCCGATCCAGATGTGCCAGATGCCCTCAATGAAAAAGGTCCATAGATATGCGGCATCTGATGGAAGTTCAGTGTCAATCTCATATGTCGCAGTGTCGGGCGAGAAAACCCTGACATAAGTCTCATCGCTGCTCTGAAGATTCAGTATGCCTCTGTGTGCGGAGTCGATGTCGAACATCAGGCTGTAACTCAGGGTGACTTCCGCAACGCCAGCACATGAGCCGGTCATGGGCAGATGAACAAATGGACCAGCATTCAATTGCTCAATCATCAGCGTGCCAATTTCAAGGGAGCATGGCTGGCCGCCGGACGCCATAGTGAGGCGGGAGGCAGCGTAATCTCTGATTTGTGAACTATGCTGGCGGATTTCACCCCAGGAAATGGCTGCGTCGGCGTTGGCATCGAGGCCAACAGCCAGTTCCAGGTCCTCAACCGCAATCAACCAGTGGCCCGAAACATTCTGCTGATCGACTGAAAGGTTCAGGTAGCTGTCACTCAAGGTGTGCGCGCTGAGATTGCTCGACACGACAAGGCACAGCAGCGGAAAAATGATTACGGACATAAATCTGCTTTTCATAATTACCTCGCGTCGCCAGCAGCAATGAGTGTGTCGAGAGCTGCGTACTGCATGCCCGTGCTGCCAGTCCAGTCACGCAGGTTTTCTATAACGTCCTGGCGCGAAGCGGCAGTTGCCGCTTCGGCCAGCAGCAATGCATCAGAGGGCTCTTTCTGGGAGCTCCAGTTTTTCATGGCTGCCTCCAGTGCGGCTTCGGGGCGGCCCTGAATGTCCAATGCGAAACGGGCAAACTCCTTAACGGGCAGGTTCTCTCCTCGCCGGTAGGCAGTCTCAAAATAGGCTTCGAGTTCTGCGATCAATGACGCTGCGCGGTTGCTGTTGGCCGCGTCCGATGAGGATAGCAGTGCGTTTGTCAGCATCACGCCAAGTTCTACATTACTTGTTGGATCCGGTTCCGATCCCAGCAGCGCGATCACGTCGCGGTATCTTTCCTGCTGGAGCAGCCACTGCGCATAGTTGCTCAGCAAATAGGTGTTATCTGGCGCCATTGTCAGAGCTGCAAGGTAGTGCTGGCCGGCCATATCGTTTTCACCCAGCCGGTGCGCTATTGTGGCGATCGTAATATGTATCTCCAGCAATGCCTGGCGACTCATCGGACGGCCGGAGTCAAGCTCCTGCGTCAGTGTGTCTAGTGCCGTATCAGCCTTGCCAGTAACCCCGTCTAGTTGTGCCTGACAGTTAATCTGAAATGCTCGCTCCACGCGGTTTACAAGCGCATCGCAGCTTTGCTGTGTCAATGGGTAGTGAGCCGTTACCAGGCCAATCTGTGCCTGTATCATCAATGCCTGTGCGTTGCCTGGCTCTTCTTCCAGAACGGTACGAAGTTCATCCAGTGCAGGCACGAATTCATGATTGTGTTGCAGCACGGCCGCAGCAATCAGCCGCAGCGACACCGGTTTGCCAACGTTGTCTGGCCACTGTTCAATGATCGCCAGCGTTCTACCGTACGCCCTGGGATCCTGCTCGGTCAGCGCCAGTTGATAGGATCGATAAGCCTGGGCGAACAATTGTTGAGGATTGTCATTGCGGCTGCCTTCAGTGGCGCGCAATTGTTGGGACATCGCCACCACTGCGCTCGGCAGGCGCGTGATGATGGTGCTGTCGTTGTCTGGTATGTACGGTGCGGCTTGAGCGGCCATGGCGCAGCAGGAAATCCCCAGCAAAAGGGTTTTTCTGAGATGTGGACCAAAAAGTTTCTGCGCATTTCTGAAAACCAACATGTACCTGCCCTCGCAGCTTGAGAAGTATTCTGGTGAGTTCTGAGTCCATAAGAATTCGCCAGACAGGGGTGTTCCTGCCTGGCGAACAGATTGCTTACTGAACCGCTGAACCAGGCAGAGGTTCATTCAGATAAGGGAATGAGGTTTTAAAATCCCCTGCAGATACGGTCGTCTGATCCGTGAACGGTGCAGTTCGGTTGGGCGCTACTGCAGGATCACTGATCAGGGCGCCCATCATTACGCGCAGGGCAATGTCGACAACATCGTCACCCGGACGGCGGCCATTCGGGAAGCCGGCGTTGTCACCCGCCAGTACGCCCATGTTTTGCTGCTGTGACGGCATGGCCGGCGCAATCGAAGTGTTAAGCCGCAGCATCTCACTGCGCGGGAAGGTGCCGTCAGCGACTGATGCTGGCAAGTTCAGGCCAGGTACACCAACAACGGCATCTACCAGGTCACTGCGCGGTGAGTTGGTTGGAGCCACGGCACCTGCATCCTGGAACAGTACTTCCAGCAAGTAGGGCAGCGTCGGTTTTTCCACATAGGCGGCGAACTGCGCGTCATTGACGGGATGGCTGCTGTTGAACTTGTCCTTGTCCGGCAGGCCGATGATTACCTCGTTCACCAGTGGGAAGCCCAGGCGTGATACCTGCATGGGTTCGCCGCCGGCCATATCCAGGCTGGCAGTGGTCCATGCACCGATAACAGGATCCTGATCAACGAGACAGTTAGTGGGGATTTCAAGCGCCAGGGACGTGATGTTGGTATCACCAATCGGGTTGGCAACGGCATCAGCGGCGCCAAGCGGGTTCAGGTTGACCAGGTCGAATACCTGTCCCAGATTGACTGCAAACCCTTCTTTACGCTGGCCCACAAACACGCGTCCCTGGGTCTGGCAGCCCGGAATGCTGATGGGGTAGATGTGTGCACTGGCGTAATCGGCATAGTTCGGGATGGATTTGGTGCCGATATTGTCTACCGGCTTTCGGAAGGTCGTGGTTTGCGTGGTAACGTTGGTTACCGCTTGAGCGGTTCCAGTTCTGGCGTTGCCGCGAATGACGTCCAGAGTATACTCCTGCCGCGAATTGACCGCGCTGGTGTCAGTTGCTCCCGGCCCGATGGCACCGGCGTTGATCAGCGGAATTGGAATGTTTTCGCCGCCTACTGGTACAGCTGCGCCTGCCAGAATAGTTGAGAAATCAAAGCGGAAAGTTATGTCCTCCATGGAGTCACCGGTATTGTCGATGTGAATCTCATAGATCCCGGCTGTCTCCAGGTCGAAATAATTAGGCCCGCCGTAGGCCGCCTGCAGCGGAAAATAGTTGGCAATCAGGGTGATATAGTCCTGGCGGCCTGTCTCATAGCTCCTGAACATGTACAGGTCTGTGGCATCCAGGCGGGGCAGGCCGGCAATCATGGGTGCCTCACGGTGGCTTGACGCATAGCCTAGAGCCGAGCAGCCCAGCAGCGCTGCTGTCAGAGCGCTCACCTTCAGGCGCATGTGCTTGTTACTTTCTCTCGTCTTGCGGTTATGTCTTTGCATATTGTGCTCCCATCTATGGTTGGGTCGTCGCGTGAGTGTTCACTCAAATCCGTGCGAAAGCGGCGTCATGGAAAATTTTTATGCTGCTCTCTTTCGGTCTTGTTCCCGGGCTTACGGCCTGGTATTTCAGCTGGACCTGATAAAAAGCCTTTACTTGCGGGGCAGAGTGGGGATCTGTGACGTGCATCCCAGTTCGGTGAGTAAAACGCCTGATTTTGTGAACTGGTTCCGGAGGGGGTAGAGACAGCCATTGATTGGGCTACAAACTCTGTCGCGCCAGCGTCATGGTAATCAAAACTGTCGTGGTGTATAATTCGCGGCCATTTTTACGCGTCCGCACAGGGCGCTCCAGTCCCAGCGACGCGCTCGCAACCACAGGTAATCCGCAGTGATCGAGAAAATCCGCAACATCGCCATTATTGCTCACGTTGACCATGGCAAGACCACCCTGGTTGATAAACTTCTGCAGCAGTCCGGAACGCTCGGAGATCGCGGGAGCGCGGTTGAGCGCGTGATGGACTCCAATGATCAGGAAAAGGAACGCGGCATTACGATCCTGGCAAAAAATACTGCCATCAACTGGAACGGTTATCACATCAACATCGTTGACACACCCGGACACGCTGACTTCGGTGGCGAGGTGGAGCGTGTAATGTCCATGGTGGACAGTGTGCTGCTGCTGGTTGATGCGGTTGACGGCCCGATGCCGCAGACGCGTTTCGTCACCCAGAAGGCATTCGCTCAGGGCCTGCACCCAATTGTTGTCATCAACAAGGTCGACCGTCCCGGATCCCGTCCGGACTGGGTACTGAACGAAGTATTCGATCTGTTCGACAAGCTCGGCGCAACTGACGAGCAGCTGGATTTCCCGGTGGTTTATGCATCTGCTTTGAACGGTATCGCAGGTCTGGAAGCTGATGAGCTGGCCGATGACATGACACCGCTGTTCGAGACAGTGGTCAAACATGTACCACCACCGCCGGTAAACGCCGCCGCGCCCTTCAAAATGCAGATCAGCGCCCTGGACTACAACAGCTACGTGGGTGTTATTGGTATCGGCCGTATCACCGGTGGTGTCGCCAAACCCAATATGCAGGTAATAGTTGTCGATCGTGAAGGCAAGGAACGTAAAGGCAAGATACTGCAGGTGAAAAACCACCTGGGCCTGGAGCGTGTGGACGTTCAGGAGGCAAATGCTGGTGAGATCGTCTGTATTACCGGTATCGACAAGCTGAACATCTCCGATACGCTGTGTGATCCTGATCAAGTTGAAGCCATGCCGCCTCTGACCGTCGATCAGCCCACGATCAGCATGACATTCCAGGTCAATGACTCGCCTTTTGCGGGTCGTGAGGGCAAATTCGTCACGACACGTAATATCAAAGAACGGCTGGAACGTGAGTTGATCCATAACGTGGCGCTGCGTGTTGCACAGGGTGAAAGCCCCGACAAATACAAAGTTTCCGGCCGTGGTGAACTGCACCTGTCCGTATTGATCGAAACCATGCGTCGCGAAGGCTTTGAGCTGGCCGTATCACGGCCGGAAGTGATCATGAAGGAAATCGATGGTGTGCTCAGCGAGCCGTTTGAAACCCTGGTGATCGACTGTAACGAAGAGCACCAGGGTTCCGTGATCGAGGAGCTGGGGCTGCGTCGCGCTGAAATGCAGGACATGTTGCCTGACGGCAAGGGTCGTGTACGTCTGACCTTCGAAATTCCAACGCGCGGCCTGATCGGTTTCCGCTCTCAGTTCCTCAGCCTGACCTCGGGCACCGGTATGATGAACCACGTGTTCGATCACTATGGTCCGGCCAAGCCAGGTGATCTGGCCAAGCGTAAAAACGGCGTGCTGGTGTCTATGGTGACCGGCAAGGCGCTGGGTTATTCGCTGTGGGCGTTGCAGGAGCGCGGCCGTCTGTTTATCGATCCCAACGTGGAAGTGTATGAAGGCATGATTATCGGTCTGCACAGCCGCGACAACGACCTGGTGGTGAACCCGATCAAGGGCAAGCAGCTGACCAACGTGCGTGCATCGGGCACGGATGAAAACATCGTCCTGACGCCGCCAGTGAAGCATTCCCTGGAGCAGGCCATGGAGTTTATCGATGAGGATGAGCTGGTCGAGATTACACCTGCCAACATCCGGATCCGCAAGAAGCACCTGACTGAGAGTGACCGCAAGCGCGCCAGCCGTGGCGGTGCCGCTCGCGGCTGACAGACTGGACTGGATTGACGGGGGAGCCTCTGCATGATTGCACTGATTCAACGCGTCAATCACGCCAGTGTCAGTATTACAGGCAGCGAGTACAGCCGCATCGGCAAAGGATTGCTGTTGCTGCTGGGTCTGGAGAAGCATGACACGCTGGCCGATGGCCAGCGTCTGCTGAGCAAAGTGCTGGACTACCGGGTCTTCGCCGATGCTGAAGGGAAAATGAACCTGAGTCTGCGGGCGATTGATGGCGAGCTGCTGCTGGTCTCGCAGTTCACCCTGGCTGGCAGCACAGACAAAGGCCTGCGTCCCTCCTTCTCGTCGGCCATGGCGCCAGGTCCTGCCCGCGAGCTTTACGATCAGCTGGTCAACTGGCTGCAGCAGGCCCACTCCGCTACAAAAACAGGGCAGTTTGCTGCCGACATGCAGGTCAGTCTGGAAAACGACGGACCGGTGACCTTCCTCCTGAGCTCCTGAGCGCACGCTCAGAAGCTATTCCTTCCATAGTCAGAGTCATTGGTGGCGCTGCCCGCCCTGTGTAGCTTACTGATTCTCTGACGCTTCCTGTTCAGCTTTTTTGCGCAGGAAAACCCGGCCGAAATAAATACCGGTTTCAAACAGCATCCACATCGGGACGGCAAGAATGGTCTGAGTGAAGGGGTCGGGTGGCGTCAGCAACATCGATATGACAAAGCAGCCAACGATAACGTAAGGGCGTTTAGCCTTCAGATCATCCGGTTCTAGTATGCCTGCCCATATGAACAGGAATACCGCGATAGGTATTTCGAATGCGAAACCAAACGCAAAGAATATCTTAAGGACAAAGCTCAAATAGCTGGCAATGTCGGGTGCTACTGCTATGCCCTCGGGTGCCACCGATACAAAAAAGCTGAATACGATGCCAAACAAAACAAAATACGCAAAGGCCATGCCGGCATAGAAAAGTAAAACGCTGGAAACGAATAAAGGGATCGCCAGTGACTTTTCGTTTTTGTAGAGGCCTGGCGCGATGAATGCCCAGAGTTGATAAAGAATGTAAGGCGCGCATACAAACAGGGCGGCGTAGAACGTCAATTTAAATGGTGTGAAAAACGGCGATGTCGGATCGATGGCGATCATGCTTGTATCAGGCGGCAGCACAGAGACCAGCGGGGCAGCAACGTAGGCGTAGATATCATTGGCGAAATACACCAGACCCAGAAACACCAGCAATAGCGCGGCCACACATTTAAGAATTCGGTCGCGCAACTCGACCAGATGGCCGATCAGAGTCAGCTCTTTCTGATCATCGTGGATGGGGGTGTTTTCGCTCATGATGATTTGCTGTCGTCGGCGTCGGGTTTGTCAGAGTCAGGCACAAACCGTCCACCCTGAGTTGTGATACGGCCGGTCGGCGGCGTATTGTAAAAATCCTGTTTGACCGGTTTGGGTTTCGGTGCCGGATCCGCTGGCTGCGACTCGTGCGATGCTCCCGAAGATTCAGTTTCAGGCGTAGAAGTGTGTTCTGCTGCGCTGGATGTCTCGCTAGTAGAGGTATTTTTACTTGATGAGGTCTCTTGGCTAGCGGAGGGCTCTTTACTAGCTGAGGGCTCTTTACTGGCTGAGGGCTCTTTATCCGCTGGAGTAGCCTTGGCGGTGGGCTCTGTTGGGACGCCTTCTTCGGCACTGCTGGTAACCGGCGTTACCTCGCGTGCACTGTCCAGAGCCTGCTTGGCTTTTTCGCTGCTTTCCTTGAAGTCCTTGCGGGTATCTTCGACCAGTTTGTTGGCGTTCTTCTTGGCTTTTTCGATATCGGCAAGAATCGATTCGTTGTGCAGCTGACGCCGGATGTCATCTGCATTGAGTTGCTGTTCTATCTCGGCTTTGGCCTTGTTAAAACTGCGCTTGGCACGACCTACCCAGAGCGCGCCTGTACGAATGGCACCTGGCAGCTTTTCGGGGCCCAGCACCAAAAGTGCTACGACGCCGATAAGCAGCAGCTCCATAAACCCAATATCAAACATCGCTCAGATCCTGTGGTGCTGCCCGCCAGGGCATGCAGCTTACTTGTCCTGCGTTTTTTCGGTGCGGGCACTCGTGGTTGCGCCGGTCTGTTCCTTGTCTGCTTCCAGCTGCTCGGGCTTTGAGTCCTCGTCGCCATCCTTGTCTTCGTCTTTCATGGCATTTTTGAAGCCCTTCAGCGCGCCGCCAAGGTCAGTTCCCAGATTGCGCAGTTTTTTGGTGCCGAACAGCAGCACGATGATCAACGCGATGATTAAAAGTTGCCAGATACTGATACCGCCGATTCCCATACTTCCTCCGAAGGTTCTGTCTGCTTGATAGCGTCAGGCGACAGACCTGTTATCGTTACTTACTGTTGCGATCTGGCTGCCTTTTCGTCCAGACCAGATATGTTAAAACGCTTTGCCAGTTCTTCCAATACCTGCTCGTGGCTCAATCCGAGGTGGCTCAACATCACCATGCTGTGAAACCACAGGTCCGCCGTCTCGCCGATTAATGCCTGGGCTTCTTTGCCGGCCTGGACATCCCGCGCGGCAAGAATGGTCTCAACGGCTTCCTCGCCCACTTTTTCCAGAATTTTGTTCAGGCCCTTGTGATGCAGTGAAGCCACATAGGATGAATCCGGAGTCGCAGATTTGCGCTGCTCCAGCACCTTTGCCAGTTCTGTCAGTGTGTCTGAAGTGGTTTGAGTCATGCCACGCCTTTACTGCTTTTTGTACAAGGACGCCGGGTCAATCAGGACCGGGTCAATAACCTGCCAGTCAGCCTGCTCATTGTCACCCTGCAGCTGTTTGTAAAAACAGCTTTCGCGGCCGGTATGACAGGCTACGCAGCCGACCTGGTCAACCAGATAACAGACCGAGTCGCCGTCACAATCCAGCTGGATCTGACGAATGTGCTGCACATTGCCGGACTCTTCGCCCTTGCGCCAGATTTTCTGGCGTGAGCGTGACCAGTAAACTGCGCGGCCTTCCTGCTGGGTCAGCCACAAGGCTTCGCGGTTGATCCACGCCAGGGTCAGCAGTCTGCCGCTGGTGGCGTCCTGAGTGACGACGGGCACCAGACCGTTACTGTCCCACTTGATCTGGTCCAGCCATGCTGCATTTTTCATCAATTCAGTATGCTCTTTCATCGGCCAAAATACAAAGCTGCCAACAGGGCGCCGGCCATGACTATGATAGCGAACATGGCCCTGCGCTCGCTACGTCGCTGTCGCTCCTCGCGCGCGCGCTGCTCAGTCAGCACGTGGGAAAGCGTGTTGTTCAGCGCTTCTACCTGTTTGTGCTGATTCAGGCTGTCCAGCACCAGTTGTGGCAGGTGCGGGGCCTGTTCAACCCAGTCAGGAACATTCTGTTTAAGTTGCTTCCACAGCCAGGAAGGCTGCATGCGCTTGCGATTCCAGCGCTCCAGAAATGGTAGCGCAGTCTGCCACAGATCAAGCTCCGGGTATAGCTGCCGACCCAGTCCCTCGACGTTGAGCAGGGTTTTCTGCAGCAGCACGAGAGACGGTTGTACTTCCATATTGAAGCGACCTGCCGTGCGAAACAGCTGTACCAGCAGATATCCGAAAGAGATATCTTTTAAGGGTTTTTCAAAGATCGGTTCGCATACCGTGCGCATCGCCGCTTCGAATTCAACCACTTTGGTATTTTTGGGAACCCAGCCACATTCCACATGCAGCTCGGCGACTTTGCGGTAGTCACGCTTGAAAATCGCCAGCAGGTTGCGCGCCAGATATTGTTGATCGTCGCGGCTGAGTGAGCCAATGATGGCGCAGTCGATGGCGATATAACGCGGATTCAGGGGATTATCTGCATCCACAAATATATTGCCGGGATGCATGTCGGCATGGAAGAAGCTGTGTTCGAAGACCTGTGTGAAAAAAATCTCGACACCGGTTTCAGCCAGCTTTTTCAGATCAACGCCGCGTTCCCTGAGAGAGTCGATATTGGAAACCGGTATGCCATGTATACGTTCAGTGACCAGCATATTGTCACGACTGATATCCCAGTAAACGCGGGGCACATACAGCAGTGGCGAGTTCTCGAAATTACGTTTTAGCAGGGTGGTGTTGGCACCTTCCGCGGTCAGGTTCAACTCATTCAGGATCACGTGTTCGTAGTCGTCGATCACCTCACGTGGTCGCAGGCGGCGTCCATCGGGGACATACCGCTCGACCAGCCGCGCTATCCATTTAAGCACGGCGATATCCTGACGGATCACTTCGCCAATACCGGGGCGAAGCACCTTGATGACAACCGCGGTTCCGTCATGCAGTGTGGCAGCGTGCACCTGTGCGATGGAAGCTGACGCCAGCGCATCTGTTTCCACGCTCGCGAAGTGTGACTGCCACGGCGACTCCAGCGTCTGTTCAATGACCTGCAGGATACCGGGCTCTTTAAAGCCGGGCACTTTGTCCTGCAGGCTTTGCAGTGCTTCACTGATGTCGTGAGGCAGGAAATCGCGGCGGGTAGACAGCAGCTGCCCAAATTTTATGTAAATCGGGCCGAGTTCTTCCAGAGCGCTGCGCAGTCGCACCGGGGCTGGCAGTTTTCGCACTGGAGAGAATGCCCAGGGTAAAGCCAGCAGACCCATCACCAGACGCAACGGGATAGATTTGGCGGTCAATGGGCTAAGGTGATGCAGTCGGTACTTGGCCGCAACCGAGATGATCCTTATCAGGCGTGGCAGGTGCGACACAGACTTTGCCTCAGAGTCGGCGGGTCAGCGTTTTCATGACCCCTGCCATCAGTTTCATGCCAGTGCGCACGGGAAGTGGGAGCTCTGCGCCACCGGCTGCCATGGCTGCTTCGCCGTGTTTTTGCTCATCTGTCATCATCTGCTGCACCACAGCACGGCTGCGGTTGTCATTGGCAGGCAGCTGATCCAGATGCTCACCAAGGTGCTCGCAGACCTGGCGTTCGGTTTCGCCAACAAAGCCCAGGCTCCAGCGATCACCAATCAGGCCGGCCGATGCACCCAGGCCAAAGGACAGCGCGTAAAACGCAGGATTGAATACACTCGGACGGCTGTCCAGCTCCTTCAGTCTGTCCTCGCACCAGGCGAGGTGATCGATCTCTTCCTGGGCGGCATGATTCATCGACTCGCGCACCTGTGGCAGACGCGCCGTCAGCGCCTGGCCCTGATAAAGAGCCTGGGCACAGACTTCGCCGGTGTGGTTGATGCGCATCAGACCCGCCGCAAGCGCTCGTTCAGTTTCGGTCAAATCGCCGTCGTCCACCGAGCTGGCGGGCGAGGCCCTGTCAGCGTGGCTGCTGCCGGGAACCAGTGTGTGGAGTGCCTGGTCAAGTTGCAGCACCAGACGATCAGCCAGGCTGTAGTGCTCTTGTTGCATGCGACTCATCCCTTGTTACTGCGAAATTGTTATCGAGTAAGCACCTAGCTTATTCGAGATTGTCAGCAATTACGATTGTTAAGAACGACCCTGTTCGCGCGCTATGGCCCGATGGCCAATGTCGCGTCGATAGTAGAGTTTATCCCACTCAATCTTTTCTGCCAGTGTATAGGCGGCCTGTTGGGCCTCGGTGACAGTGTCGCCAAGCGCAACAGCACACAGCACGCGACCGCCGTTGGTGACTATCTGTCCGTCTTTCAGTGCAGTGCCGGCATGGAATACTTTGCCACTGTCAGACTCGGCAGCTTTATCAAGACCAGATATGACGGCGCCCTTAGCATAGGCGTCAGGGTAACCACCGCTGGCCAGCACCACACCGATACTGGCGCGGGTGTCCCAGTTTGCCTGCACCTGATCCAGGCGTCCGTCTACAGCCGCCAGACAAAGTTCGGCGAGGTCTGACTGCAGGCGCATCATGACAGGTTGCGCCTCAGGATCACCAAAACGGCAATTGAACTCAATGACATTAACCTTACCGTCAGGGGAGATCATCAGGCCTGCGTATAAAAAACCAGTGTAGGGGTTACCTTCTGCCGCCATGCCCTCGACAGTTGGTCGAATGACTTCGGCCATGATCCGTTCATGCACGTCGGGGGTGACCACGGGCGCGGGAGAATAGGCACCCATGCCGCCAGTATTGGGGCCACGGTCGCCGTCGTCACGCGCTTTATGGTCCTGTGAGGTAGCCATCGGCAGAACGTTCTTGCCGTCCACCATGACAATAAAACTGGCCTCTTCGCCATGCAGAAAGGTCTCAATCACGACGCGGCTGCCAGCGTCGCCAAAACGATTGCCCGACAGCATGTCGCGAATGGTTGCGGCGGCTTCGTCCTGCGTCTGCGCGATGATCACGCCTTTGCCCGCGGCCAGGCCATCGGCCTTGATGACAATGGGTGTACCCTGCTGCTGCACATAGGCAATGGCCTGTTCAGCGTCAGTGAAGTTCTGATAACTGGCAGTGGGAATATTGTGGCGGGCCAGAAAGTCTTTGGAGAAAGCCTTGGAGCCTTCCAGTTGTGCCGCGCCCCGGCGCGGACCGAAACACTTGAGGCCCTGCTCGGTGAAGTAATCAACAACACCGGCCACCAGAGGTGCTTCCGGGCCAACAACGGTCAATTCAACGGCATTTGCCCGGGCGAATTCTACCAGCGCCGGAAAATCCAGTGGGTCAATTGCTACGTTCTCAAGACCATTCTCTGTGGCCGTTCCCGCATTGCCGGGTGCCACGAATACCTTTTTAACCGCAGGGGACTTGGCAAGTTTCCATGCCAGGGCGTGCTCACGGCCGCCGCTGCCCAGTACCAGTACGTTCATATGCGTGCTCTCTGTTTCTGTGGTGGCTATCAGTGACGGAAATGGCGGATGCCGGTGAAGACCATTGCCATGCCTGCTTCGTCGGCCGCGGCGATGACTTCCTCATCACGCATGGAGCCACCAGGCTGAATGACCGCCGTAATGCCAGCTTTGGCTGCCGCATCAATACCGTCGCGGAACGGGAAGAAGGCATCTGACGCCATCACAGAGCCAGCTACGGCCAGGCCTTCATCTTCAGCTTTGATACCTGCGATCTTGGCACTGTATACACGGCTCATCTGGCCGGCGCCTACGCCAATGGTCTGTTGTTTGCGGCAATACACAATGGCATTGGATTTCACGAACTGGGCAACTGTCCAGGCAAACATCAGATCTGCCAGTTCCTGTTCGGTTGGCTGGCGCTTACTGACTACTTTAAGGTCGCTGTGACTGATCTGGTGATTGTCGCGGTCCTGAACCAGCAGACCACCATTGACGCGCTTGTAGTCCCAGGCGTCGGCAGGTTTCTCTGGCCACTCACCACAGGCCAGGACGCGCACATTGGGTTTTGCCGACAGCACTTCCAGCGCTTCGTTGTGTACGGAAGGAGCAATGATCACTTCGCTGAACTGCTGATCGATAATGGCCTTGGCGGTAGCCGCATCCAGCGGCCGGTTAAACGCAATGATGCCGCCAAACGCTGATGTCGGGTCGGTCTTGAAAGCCAGTTGATAGGCCTGTTCGATAGTCTCGGCAAGCGCAACGCCGCAGGGATTGGCATGTTTGACAATGACGCAGGCGGGCTCGGCAAAACTCTTGACGCACTCCAGCGCAGCATCCGTGTCAGCTATGTTGTTGTAGGACAGCTCTTTGCCCTGCAATTGTTCAGCGGTGCTGACACTGGCTTCCTGCGGATTTTTCTCGGTGTAGAACGCCGCGTTTTGATGCGGATTTTCGCCGTAGCGCAGATCCTGCTTTTTGACAAACTGGCTGCTGAAGGTGCGCGGGAACTGACTGCCGGAAATGGTTTTGCCCAGATAGTTGGCAATGGCTGCGTCGTAAGCCGCGGTGTGCTCAAAAGTCTTGGTCGCCAGGTCGAAGCGCGTCGGTTGTGTCAGGCCGCCGTTGTTCTGCTTCATTTCCGAGATGATGGTCCCGTAGTCCGACGGATTGACCACTACGCCCACCCAGGCGTGGTTTTTGGCAGCAGCCCGCAGCATGGTCGGGCCGCCGATATCAATGTTCTCGATTGCCATATCAAGATGGCAGTCGGGGCGTGCCACGGTGCTTTCGAATGGGTACAGATTGACAACTACCAGGTCGATGGGCGGTATGCCATGCTCGCTCATTACTTTGCCGTCGATATCACGTCTGGCCAGAATACCGCCGTGCACTTTGGGATGCAGCGTCTTGACGCGGCCATCCATCATTTCCGGAAAGCCTGTGTAATCGGCAATTTCCGTGGCAGGAATATTGTTGTCCTGCAGCAGGCGGTAAGTGCCGCCGGTGGACAGGATTTCTACACCTGCCGAGTGCAGGTCGCGTGCAAATTCAACAATACCGGTTTTGTCCGACACGCTGATCAGGGCGCGACGGATGACTGCTGTGTTCTCAGTAGACATAAGCTCGATTTCTAGGTTTATAAGCGGGTGGGAAAGGGCGGATTAACGGCATTACACGCGCAATCCATATTGCCTGATCTTCTTGCGTAGAGTACCACGATTGAGCCCCAGCATGGTAGACGTGCGGCTCTGGTTACCTGCGTTGTGGTCAAGAACTGCCTGTATCAGCGGGGGTTCGATCTCGCTCATTACCAGGTCGTAAAGATTGGCGACCAGGTTCTCGTCTTCCTCATCAATATCCGACAGATACACGGCCATCGACCGCTCAACAGCCTGACGCAGACTGAATGGTTCGGCGATATCGGTGGGTGTGGGTGCCCCCATCTGTTGCTCAGTGGTATCTTTTTTCATGCGAGTCTTATTGTGTCAGGCTGAAACTGGCTAAATTCTCGTGGTAGTCGGCAAGTATATCACGCTGTTCCATGACATCACGGCTGTCCATGAAGCGGGATTTGAGCTCTGCGCCAGCTGGCAACTCCTGGCTGTACCAGTCGATGTGTTTGCGCGCGAACAATGCGCCTTTGAAGTCACCATAAAAAGCGTGCAGGGCGCGGATGTGATCAACCATTAGCTGGCTGATGGCCTGGGCCGGGGGACGTTCGGTCGTTTTGCCGGATTGCAGAAAGTCGTGGATCTGCCGGAACAGCCAGGGACGTCCCTGCGCCGCCCGCCCGATCATCACGCCGTCTGCCTGCGTGTAGTCCAGCACAAACTTCGCCTGCTCAGGAGACGTGATGTCGCCGTTGGCGATCACGGGAATGCTGATTTCCTGCTTGATGCGGGCAATTGTGTCGTATTCTGCGTTGCCTTTAAAGCGGCACTCGCGTGTGCGCCCATGGATGCTCAGCATGGCGATTCCGCAATCCTCAGCAATGCGGGCGATCTGCGGTCCGTTGCGTTGTTCGCGACTCCAGCCGGTACGGGTCTTTAAAGTCACCGGTACTGGCACCGCTGCTACGACAGCGCGCAGTATTCTCTCGACAAGCTCAGGATCCTGCATCAGCGCCGAGCCAGAGGCACGTTTGAGCACTTTCTTGGCGGGGCATCCCATGTTGATGTCGATTATTTCAGCACCCATCTCGACATTCTTTCGCGCCGCATCGGCCATCATGTCCGGATCAAAGCCGGCAATCTGGACAATCTCCGGCCCACATTTGCCTGAGCGTTTCAGGCGCAGGCGGTTTTTTTCGCTCTGCCAGACCTGTGAGTCGGCAGGCACCATTTCGGCAATGGTTAAAGTCGCACCCTGCTGCAGGCACACTTCACGAAATGGCAGGTCGCTAACGCCAACCATGGGCGCCAGAATGACGGGCTGCTGCAGAAAGTGTTTGCCCAGGTAAAACCCCTGCGGCATTGTGTCGGAATTAAGTCCGATGGCGCTCATGGCTGAATCGCTCGCGGCAAGGATGCCGGTTTAACAAACTGAATGTCGTAGTTTACGGCATTGCTGCCAGGTTCGGTAAACTCGATCCGGGCAGATGCCACCTCGCCGGGTTGCAGCGGGGCGGGTTCAGAGTCCGTGTCCAGGTAGTCACTGGCTGGCAGCTGGTCGCTGACCAGCAGGTCTCCCGACATACTGCTGAAACGGACAACGACGTCTGGCATGGGTTGCGCATAGCTGTCGCGATTCTGGAAACTGAACTCAAGCAGGGCCGTATCGGCCAGGAATGGGTGTTCCCGGTAGTCGAGCCCGCTTATTTCGAAAGTCTCCGGATCTACTCGAGTCGGCAACTGAAACGGGCAACGATCAATGCATGTTGTTTCGAGCCAATCGTAAAAAGCAGGATATGCCGCAAGCAGCTGAGGGCGGAACAGGAGCAGCTGCACAGGAATGGCTAGCAGCAGACACAATGCAGCCAGCAATGACAGAGTCGTCCCAAGTATCCTGCGTGCGCTAAGTTCCCGTCCGGGCCGGGTTGGCCGGGCGGATGACTCCAGCTCCAGTGCTTCATCAATGACCGGAAGCTCTATTTGTGGTTTGTCTTGTTCAATGATGGTCCACATGGTCAGTTCGACAAGTCTCTGTGCCAGATGCTGATTACCGGTTAACTGGACGGCCTGTCCGGCTAACGCCGGACGCCGCTGATTCGCACCCATTCATCCTGCAGAACTGGTGGCTGCATTTCAAATGTTTCCCGGTATGAGGCCAGCAGTGCCTCGGTCTGCTCCGACAATACCCCGGACAGCACCAGTTGTCCGTTGGGCAGGGTCAAATGCGAGAGAATCGGTGTCAATTCTACCAGT
Organism: Gammaproteobacteria bacterium; assembly: GCA_002706685.1. Lineage (GTDB taxonomy): Bacteria > Pseudomonadota > Gammaproteobacteria > Pseudomonadales > Pseudohongiellaceae > Pseudohongiella. The sequence goes on from PALV01000011.1 coordinate 437,164, forward strand.
GGCCCGGACAGAATGTTGGCGACCACGATGGGGGCGGGTGTGTCGTATTCGCCGGGCAGGTAGACCGGCAGGTGGTCTGCGGCAATCCCGTTGGCATCACGATTGGCAGCTGTGGCGATCAGGGCCTGCGGGTCATTGTCGATGGCGATGGCTCGCTCCGCACCCAACAGAATCGCAGCGATGGCAAGAATGCCGGAGCCGCAGCCGTAGTCAATGACTGTCTTGCCTTTGAGATCCTGGCCATCCAGCCAGGCCAGACACAGTGCCGTTGTCGGGTGTGTGCCAGAACCAAATGCGAGCCCGGGGTCCAGCATGACGTTGACTGCGTCAGGCTCAGGTGGTTCGCACCAGCTCGGGCAGATCCACAGCCGCTTGCCAAACTGAATGGGCTTGAAGTCCTGCATCCAGGCGCGTTCCCAATCCTGGTCCTCAATCTGTTCAATGATCAGCTCGTTTTCCGTCAGGCGACTGCCCGAGGTGACCGCCGCAACAACGTCAGCCATCACCGCATCACTTTCGAACAGTGCACTGAGCATGGTCTGCTGCCATAGCGGTGTGCTGTCCGGTTCCAGTTGAAAAACCGGTTCATCTTCTGCATCCAGAAACGACACAGACACGGCGCCCAGTGACTGGAACAGTTGTTCCATCTCTGGGGCTTCCGTGTCTGTGACTCTGGCCTTGATTTGTTGCCAGGGCATGTTTTTACCAGCTTACGATTTTTTGTGGTCGCTCAGCATGTGCTCCAGATAGTGAATGTTTACACCACCTTTGCGGAAGTTGTGATCACGCAGAATATCTTTGTGCAGCGCGATGTTGGTACGGATGCCATCGATCAGAATTTCATCCAGTGCGTTTTGCATGCGCACCAGCGCCTCGTCACGATCAGAACCGAAAGTAATCAGTTTGCCGATCAATGAGTCGTAAAACGGAGGTACGGTATAACCACTGTAAATATGCGAGTCGACGCGCACACCATTGCCGCCCGGTGCATGATACAAATTGATCTTGCCGGGGCAGGGCATGAATGTGCTGGGGTCTTCAGCATTGATACGACATTCCAGCGCGTGGCCCTTCATCTGAACCTCTTCCTGTTTGATGGAAAGAGGCTGGCCACTGGCGATTTTTAATTGTTCTTTGACAATATCAATGCCGGTAACCATTTCAGTAACGGGGTGTTCCACCTGAACACGCGTGTTCATTTCAATGAAGTAGAACTGCTCGTCCTGGTAGAGGAATTCCAGTGTGCCGGCGCCGCGATACTTCATCAGCTCACAGGCCTTGATACAGGTTTCTGCTACCTGCTGGCGTATTTCGTCAGGAATGCCCGGAGCAGGCGCCTCTTCAATAACTTTCTGGTGGCGACGCTGCATCGAGCAGTCGCGGTCACCCAGATACAGCGCATTACCCTGGCCGTCGCCGAGCACCTGGATTTCCACGTGGCGCGGGTTTTCCAGAAACTTTTCCAGATAGACCGTATCGTTGCCGAAGGCTGCCTTGGCTTCCGATTGAGTTACATGGATCGCCTTGAGCAATGAGCCTTCGTTGTGCACCACGCGCATGCCGCGACCACCACCGCCGGCAGCAGCCTTGATGATCACCGGGTAACCAATGCGGCGGGCGATTTCCAGCGTGCGTTCAGGGTTACCGTCCAGTGGTCCGTCAGAGCCCGGCACGGTTGGAACACCGGCTTTTTTCATGGCTTCGATGGCTGAAACCTTGTCACCCATCAGGCGGATTGTCTCGGCGCGCGGACCGATAAAGGTAAACCCGCTGCGCTCAACCTGCTCGGCGAAGTCGGCATTTTCGGACAGGAATCCGTAACCGGGGTGAATGGCCACTGCATCAGTAACTTCCGTCGCTGCAATAATGGCCGGAACATTCAGGTAGCTTTGTGAGGCGCTGGCCGGACCGATACAGACTGATTCATCTGCCAGTCGGACGTGCATCAGGTCGCGGTCGGCACTGGAGTGCACAGCCACCGTTTTGATGCCCAGCTCTTTGCACGCTCGCAGAATTCGCAGAGCAATCTCTCCGCGGTTGGCAATCAGGACTTTTTCCAGCATAGCTAATGATCCTTAAACGATTGTGACCAGTGCCTGATCAAATTCCACGGGCTCGCCGTCCTGAGCCAGAATGGCTTCGACCACACCGGCGTGATCCGCCTCAATCTGGTTCATCATTTTCATCGCTTCAATAATACAGATGACATCGCCCACTTTTACGTGCTGGCCAACCTCAACAAAGGGCGGAGACGAGGGTGAAGGCGCGCGATAGAAGGTGCCAACCATCGGAGATTTGACAACATTGCCGCGAATTTTCTGGCTCTCTTTGCTGCCCGCGTCGGTATCAGCGGCAGCCGGAGCTGGCGCGGGTGCTGGCGCTGCTGGCTGGGGTGGCGGTGCTGCCTGGTACTGGATGGGGGCAGCGTTGACTGTGCTGCCGCGGCTGATGCGAACCGCCTCTTCACCTTCCTTGATCTCGATTTCCGCAACATCGGAAGATTCGAGCAGTTCGATGAGTTTTTTTACTTTTCTGATATCCATGATTTCTTCTCTTTTTGCCGGTAGTGGATCAACTAGATTAATGAGTGTCTGTCAGTCGCGTGAGCGCCGCCTGCAGCGCCAGGTCATAGCCCTGGGAGCCAAGCCCGACGATCGCGCCGCTGGCAATGTCCGTGAAATAGGAGTGATGCCGAAACGGCTCGCGTTTGTAGACATTAGACAGGTGAACTTCAATAAAGGGAATGCCGGTGCCCAGCAGAGCGTCGCGCAGGGCGACGCTGGTGTGCGTGAAGGCAGCCGGGTTAAAGATGATGAAATTTATGCCCTCGCGCCGCGCGTCGTGGATCCGCTCAATCAGCTCATACTCTGCGTTGCTTTGCAGATGCAGCAGATGGTGTCCAGCGGCCAGACAGGTGCTGCTGAGGCGCGAATTGATATCGTCCAGCGTCTCATTGCCGTAGATCTCAGGCTCACGGGTGCCCAGCAGGTTCAGGTTGGGGCCGTGCAACACTAGGATTGTCGCCATATTCTTAATCCAGCTCGTGGTGCGCTATTGCGATCATTGATGCGGGATTTTCGCAGATTTTTCTTAGATTTTCACCACTCAATTGTGGCTTTTCTCTGATCTTTTCTCGAAGGCGGTGTAAAGACCGTCGCCCCCGGTGATGGACGGTGGGGTGAATCAGCGGTAAATCGGGATCTCGCGGGATTCTGGAGGGTAACACAGACCTGCTTCCGCGCAGCCCTGATAGTCAAGCTGCAGGACTATGTCCTCAGTGCTGTCAGTCAGTGTCTGCGGGAGCTGCAACGATATCCGCAGGCTGTCGTAAAAAACTGTAACGTCGCCAAAGTACTCGTCATTATGAGCGACACCGGCGGGAAGCTCGAAGGCTAGCTCGCCGGATTCAGATTCCGGGCTGCTTACCGAAACGCTGAACTTGTCAGCATACAGGTAATACCCCGGGGCAATGGTCCAGTGAATGCTGATCTGCGAATCGCTGTCCAGGCTGGTGTAATAGCTGAAAGCCTGATCAACTGGCAGGAAGCGCGAGCCGCCGAACAGCGAACTGCCCGGCTGGGCATCAAGCCCGGCCGGCAGCATCAATGCCAGAAAGCAGCCTGCAAGCAGGGCCTGGCGTCTAGTCCGAATAACGCTCGAAGATGAGTGTTGCATTGGTACCGCCAAAGCCAAAGCTGTTGGACATGATGCAGTTCAGGGTGACATCGTCCATGCGCTGAGTTGCGATGTTCAGACCATCGGCCTCCGGAACAAGTTCCTGAATATTGGCCGATGCGCTGACAAATCGGTTTTCCATCATCAGCAGGCTGTAGATCGCTTCCTGCGCGCCAGTAGCGCCAAGTGAGTGACCGGTCAGGGATTTTGTAGAGTTGATGATGGGCGATTTGCCGTCAAACACCTGTTTGATGGCTTTCAGCTCGGTGACATCACCAACTGGAGTGCTGGTGCCGTGCGTGTTCAGGTAGTCAATTGGCTGCTTGCTGGTGGCCATGGCCATGTTCATGCAGCGAATCGCGCCTTCGCCGGATGGCGCAACCATGTCATAACCGTCTGATGTCGCACCGTAACCGGTGATTTCGGCGTAAATCCTGGCGCCACGCGCCAGTGCGTGGTCAAGTGCCTCAATAACCAGCACTGCGCCACCGCCGGCGATAACAAAGCCGTCGCGACTGACGTCGAATGGGCGTGATGCCTTCGTGGGTTCGTCGTTGTGGCTGGTGGTCAGCGCACCCATGGCGTCAAACAGATTGGTCAGCGTCCAGTGTTCAGATTCGCCGCCGCCTGCAAATACCATGTCTTGCTTGCCCATCTGAATCAGTTCCATCGCATTGCCGATACAGTGTGCGCTGGTGGCGCATGCCGAGGAGATGGAGTAATTCACACCCTTGATCTTGAATGGCGTTGCCAGACAGGCGGAGACGGTGCTGCCCATGGTGCGCGGTACACGATATGGCCCGATCTTGCGAAGACCCTTGGTGCGCAGAATGTCGGCAGCCTCCACCTGGTCTGCAGATGAAGAACCGCCGGCGCCCATGATGATGCCCGTGCGCTCATTGGATACTTCGCTCTCGGAAAGGCCAGCATCTTTGATAGCCTGTTCCATGGCGATGTAGCCATAGGCTGCAGCATCGCCCATGAATCGCAGCACTTTACGATCAATGTGCTCTTCGAAATTGATGTCTACCCGACCAGAAATGTGAGCGCGCAGGCCCATTTCTTCATATGCCGGGTTGTAGCTGATTCCGCTGCGGCCTTGCTTCAATGAATCAAGCACGGTCTGCTTGTCATTGCCGATGCAGGAAACAATACCGATGCCAGTTACAACAACGCGTCTCATAGGTACCTCTGTGTAGCGATCGTTCAGAATTTGGCGTCAGGCGTAAACAGGCCCACTTTCAGGTTCTTGGTGGTATAGATTACCTTGCCATCAACGGCAACAGTACCATCCGCAATCCCCATGACCAGTTTACGTTCAATGATACGGCTGAGAGAAATCTCGTATGTGACTTTTTTGGCCGTGGGCAGAATTTCACCGCTGAATTTTACCTCGCCGGCACCCAGCGCCCTCCCTTTGCCGAGGTTGCCGCGCCATCCCAGATAAAAGCCCACCAGCTGCCACATCGCATCCAGCCCCAGGCAACCTGGCATGACGGGATCTTCCGGGAAATGGCAGTCAAAAAACCACAGGTCCGGGCGAATATCGAGCTCAGCAACGATAAGACCTTTGCCGAACTCGCCGCCGTGATCGTTGATCTCGACGATTCTGTCCATCATCAGCATGTTGCCGACGGGCAGTCGTGCGTTGCCGGGGCCAAACATTTGACCATAACCGCACTGCAGAAGTTCTTCGCGGTCATAGGCATTTTTGGGAGTAAATATTGGATTCCCTGTATTCTTCATAGGCGGTTTGAATCACCAGTTTGCTGCAAAGCGTGCAATATTATCGCGAGCGGGCGAAATAATCGATAATATTTTGCCCCTCCTGACGAATCACGGGGATTTGGGATAGACTTGCGGCCCAGGTTTGGAAAAGGATTTGACATGATTATCCCCGTCATACTGGCCGGTGGCACCGGATCGCGACTTTGGCCGCTTTCCAGGCAACTCAACCCCAAGCAGTTCGTTGATATTGCCACCCACGAAGGCGATTTGACCCTGTTTCAGGCGACACTGTCGCGATTGCAGGGCCTTGCGGACCTGGCTTCGCCGATAGTCATCTGCAACGAGGAGCACCGTTTCCTGGTTGCTGAACAGCTCAGACAACTGGCTGAACATGAGGTTCCCGGTGCGGCGCAGGCCAGCCTGCTGCTGGAACCGGCCGGTCGCAACACGGCGCCGGCGCTGACACTGGCGGCATTGTTGGCACAGCAGCAGGCTGGTCCCGATGATGTTATGCTGGTCCTGCCGGCCGATCACCTAATCGCCGATGTCGCGGCTTTCCACGAATGTGTCCTTATCGGCCAGGTCCAGGCTGCCGCCGGTTCGCTGGTGACCTTTGGCATTACACCGTCTTATCCGGAAACCGGCTACGGCTATATCCAGGCAGGTGCGGCGCTCGCCGCCAGCAATGATCGAGCGTGCCAGGTAGCCCGTTTTGTCGAAAAACCGGATATTGCGACCGCACGCGGCTATCTCGAGGCTGGCGATTATTTCTGGAACAGTGGCATGTTCATGATGACAGCCACTACCTGGCTGCAGGAGGCGGGCAAGTTCGCGCCTGCCATAACCGAGGCCTGTACGCGTGCATTCGAGACACTAACCCGCGACGGCGACTTTATTCGTATCGACGAAAAACGCTTCAGTGAGAGCCCCTCTGATTCAATCGACTACGCCGTGATGGAAAAGACGCCTCTGGCCGCAGTGGTTCCCATGAAGGCAGGGTGGAGCGATCTGGGCGCATGGAACGCTCTGTGGGAGACCAGTACTTCGCGAGACGAGCAGAACAATGTTCGCAGCGGTGATGTCTACCTGCAACAGGTCAGCAACAGCTATGTGCACGCCGGTTCGCGCTTTGTTGCCGCGGTCGGCATGGATCATGCAGTCATCGTGGAAACGGCAGATGCCGTGCTGGTGGCAAACAAGGACCAGGTGCAGGATGTAAAAGGCATCGTGCAGTGGCTGACGCAGCAGCAGCGCAGCGAGGCCGTGTCCCATACTCTGGTCTACCGACCCTGGGGCTCGTATGAATGCCTTAGCAGCGGGCCTGGATTTCAGGTAAAGCGGATTCGCGTAAGGCCAGGCGCAGCGCTTTCACTGCAAATGCACCAACATAGGGCAGAGCATTGGGTGGTGATCAGTGGCAGTGCAACTGTCACCTGTGACGAGCGTAAATTTGTAATGCAGGCCAACGAATCAACATTCATTCCGCTGGGCAGCAAGCACCGCCTGCAGAATGAGGGAACAGATTGGGTTGAACTGATCGAAGTTCAAACCGGCAGTTATCTGGGAGAAGATGACATTGTCAGATTTGACGATGTCTACGGGCGCAGCTGATCGACAGAGGCCGCGCAATGACACGCATCATGGAGGCAACGATAGATGATTAAGAAATGTTTGTTCCCGGCCGCTGGTTATGGCACCCGCTTTTTGCCAGCCACCAAAGCGATGCCCAAGGAGATGTTGACGCTGGTCAACAAGCCGCTGATTCAGTACGGCGTTGAAGAGGCCGTAGCGGCCGGCATCACGGGCATTGCGATTGTCACCGGGCGCGGCAAACGGGCGATCGAGGATCATTTTGATATCAGCTATGAGCTCGAGCACCAGATCAAAGGCACCTCCAAAGAAAAAGCACTAGAGCCGATCCGAAAGATTATCGACCAGTGCACCTTTTCCTACACACGCCAGATCGAGATGAAAGGTCTGGGGCATGCAATCCTGACTGGCGAGACGCTGATCGGGTCTGAGCCTTTCGCCGTCATTCTAGCCGACGACTACTGTGTAGCCGAGCCGGATCCGGTGCTGCTGCAGATGGTGAAACTCTTCGAAAAATATCAGTGCAGTATCGTGGCCATCGAGGAAGTTCCATCAGAAGAAACCTACAAATACGGCGTGATAGATGGCGAAGAAGAGGAAGAAGGTGTATTCCGTATTCGCCAGATGGTGGAAAAGCCGGATCCCAGTGAGGCGCCTTCCAACCTGGCCATCATTGGTCGTTACATTCTGACGCCGGATATTTTCGATATTCTGCGTGATACACCACCTGGCAGAAACGGCGAGTTGCAGATTACGGATGCGCTGATGACCCAGGCCAGCGAAGGTCGTGTGCTGGGTTACCGGTTCAAAGGCCGCCGCTTCGATTGCGGCAGCGTTGAAGGATTTGTTGAGGCGACCAACCACTGTTACACCAACTACTACAAAAAATAACGGCGAAGGATGCAATATCGTGCAGATTAATTGTTTCAAGGCCTATGACATCAGAGGGCGCGTGCCGGACCAGCTTAATGAAGATATCGCCTGGCGCATCGGCCGTGCCTGTGCGGAGTTTTTGTCAGTTGACACCATGGTGGTGGGGCATGACATCCGCCTGAGCAGCCGCAGCCTTTGCGACGCCCTGACGCGCGGGCTGACAGAGGGTGGTGTAGACGTGATCGATATCGGTCAGTGTGGCACAGAGGAAGTCTACTTTGCGACCTCTCACCTGAAGGCTGGCGGCGGCATTGTGGTGACGGCCAGTCACAATCCAATGGATTACAACGGGATGAAACTGGTGCGCGAGGAGTCTCGCCCCATCAGCGGTGATACCGGACTTAACGATATCCGGCGACTCGCCGAGGCTGGCAACTTTGCTCCGGCAGCGCGCACAGGTTCAGTGACGCAGCAGGATACCCGTCCCGCCTACATCGAGCACCTGCTGTCCTACATCAATGTCGGTGAGCTGCGCCCGCTTAAGCTGGTAGTCAATGCAGGCAATGGCGGTGCTGGACCCGTGGTCGATGCGCTGGCGGAAAAGCTGCCCTTTGAGCTGATTCGGGTTCATCACCAGCCCGACGGCCATTTCCCCAATGGCGTGCCCAACCCTCTGCTGGAGGAGAACCGAGCGCCGACCATCGAAGCGATACGCGAAAATGGGGCCGATCTGGGTATTGCCTGGGACGGCGACTTTGATCGCTGCTTCTTCTTTGATGAGACGGGTTATTTTGTCGAGGGTTACTACATTGTGGGTCTGCTGGCGCAAAGCTTCCTGAGCAAGCAGCCTGGGTCTGCCATCATCCACGACCCGCGTCTGACCTGGAATACCCAGGAAATCTGCGAGTCGATGGGCGGGCGCGCCATTCAGTGCAAAACCGGCCATGCCTTCATCAAGGAGCGCATGCGCAAGGAAGACGCTGTGTATGGTGGCGAGATGAGTGCTCACCATTATTTCAGGGACTTTGCCTATTGCGACAGTGGCATGATCCCGTGGCTGCTGGTCACAGAATTGATGTCCCAGACCGGCAAGCCCCTGTCCGATCTGGTAGCCGAACGCCAGGCCGCGTTCCCTGCCAGTGGCGAGATCAACCGGCAGGTGGAAGACGCAGCATTTCTGTTGAATCAGGTCGAGGACAGATACGGCAAAGACGCCGTGTCGATAGACCACACCGATGGTCTGAGTGTGGCCTTCGCTGACTGGCGCTTCAATCTGCGCATGTCCAACACGGAGCCGGTAGTGCGACTGAACGTGGAGTCGCGTGGTGATCCTGAGCTGATGCGGCAAAAGACGCAGGAGTTGCTGGCGCTGTTTTAAGGCGTGTACAGCATCCGATAGCGATAACGGTCTTCGGACTCTATGGCCAGCCCCAGCTTGAGGTAGAAATTATAGGCAGGGTTGGCCTTGAGGACGTTCAGGCGCAACACTTTCTGTTGTTGCTGACTGGCAGAGAACAGTTTTTCCATCACGGCCGTGCCGACCCCATTGCGTTGCCAGTCGGGGTGGATCAACAACATTTCCAGGCGAAGATAGTCAGCCTCAGATTTCAGGCTGTAGCCACCAATATCCTGGTCATTGTGACTGATCATGGTAAAGCTGGATGCCGGGATATTCTCCTCAAAGCTGTGTCGCTGAAACAGCTCGTCCCAGCCCCAGGTGTCCGCTATGTACTGCCGCATAACGGTGCGAAACAGCTGGTAGGCCCAGTCCATATCTTTGGGGTCTGCTTTTTTATAGTGCAGGGTGATCATGGGCGCGGCCTGTTCACCCTTCAGACTTCACAGAGCTGGCGAGCTGACGCTTCCATCCCAACTGCTTTTCAACAGCGCTGACCATGGCGCCGGCCAGATCCTTGCCGCACACCTCTTCCAGGTCTGCAAGGGCTGGCGAGCTGGTGACCTCCAGTATTAACGGCCCTTTGCGGGAGCGCAGCATATCCACGCCAGCGACTTTCAGGCCTATGCTGCGGGCGGCTTTGATGGCGAGGCGGCGCTCTTCCGTGCTGATGCGGGCCACTGTCTGGCGCGCCAGTTGTTTTTTGTGGCGAAACTGCCCCGGAATGCCCTGGCGCTCGACCGCACAGACAACTTTGCCGTCGACAACCAGCAGCCTCAGAGATTTGCCCTCGGATTCGCGAATGTATTCCTGAACCAGCAGATTCGCCTGCAGCGATTTGAATGCGTTGATCAGGCTTTCGCCAGCCGTGCGTGATTCAGCCAGCACAACGCCGCGACGCTCGGGTCCCTCAAGCAGCTTGACGATCATCGGCGCGCCATTGACCATGTCTATCAGCTCATCGGTATCCAGCGGGCTGTCAGCGAAGCCGGTGGTCGGGATGGGTAGTCCGTTCTGTAACAGGTGCTGTAGGGAATAAAGCTTGTCGCGTGAGTGGGCAATCGCTTCTGCGCTATTCAAAGAATATATGCCGAGGCTTTCAAACTGTCGCACCAGCGCACAGCCGTAAAACGTCAGGTCCGGTCGGATGCGGGGAATGACTGCATCCAGTTTGTTCAGCAACTTGCCGCCGCGATAGTGTATTTCCGGGTGCTCGGCATCCAGTTTCATGTAGCACTGTCGCACATCGTAAAGCCGGATGCGGTGGCCGCGTTCCTCGCCGGCCTCCAGGATGCGCTGATTACTGGCCAGTTCAGGATTGCTGGCAAGCAGTCCAATGCGCAAACCTGATGGGGTGCGGGAGTGGGCCTGGTACAGTTCCTCGATCTGCTGGCTGGCGATGCGCCCGCACAAAAAGCTGGCCGCCGGGTCTACCAGAATGCGCCCGTGCATGGCCTGGCGTCCCAGCAGCATTCGATAGCCCATGGAGTCGCGATTGGTCAGCGTCAGCTCGACCGGCCAGGATTGCCCATGCAGCTGCAGTTCAGTCTGAATGACGTAGCGTTTTTCGCCAATGCCACTTGAGCTTTTGACAATGCGTTTGTCCACCACTTCCGCCTCGCAGCGGATAATGGTGCGCCGATTGTTCTGCAGAGGGTGTACCTCAAAACTCACCCAGGGCTGGCCACCCTTAAAAAATGGACGAATGTTAAAGGCGTGCAGCGAGGATGTCTTGGCGCCGGAGTCGACTCGCGCCTTGGTCGCCGGGATCCCAAGCGCAGGCATGGCACACCATTCCTCGCTGCCGACGATGATCTTGTTGTGGAACACGTCTGACTTGCTCAATCCTGTACTCCGCCACTGGCTTGCTGACGGCAGTATGCCACTAATGCGGCACTGGACGCATCCAGTTCGGGCGAGCTGGCACCGGACTGCAGTGCATCGAACAAAGGTGTGCAAAGCTGTTTGCCAATCTCGACACCCCACTGATCGAAGGCGTTGATGTTCCAGATGACGCTCTGCACAAATACCTTATGCTCATAGGTTGCCAGCAGGCAACCCAGACTGAGGGCATCGAGTTTTTCCAGCACGATTGTCGTGCTGGGTCTGTTTCCGGGCACCCGCTTATGAGGTGCCAGTCTGGCTGCCTCGGCGCCCGGCAGTCCCTGATCCAGTAGTTCCTGCTCGGCCTGTGCCACGGTTTTGCCACACATCAGCGCACGGCTCTGGCTAAAGCAATTGGCCAGCAGGTATTGGTGCTGGGTCCGTGCCTGCTCGGACGCCTGGGTGTCAGCCTGGGCGACGGCAATAAAATCGGCCGGAATCATCTGCGTACCCTGGTGCAGCAACTGATGAAAGGAGTGTTGTCCGTTGGTGCCGGCGCTGCCCCAGATAACCGGGCCGCTTTGCATGGCCAGTGCATTGCCGGCAAGGTCAACTGATTTGCCAAGGCTTTCCATGTCCAGCTGTTGCAGATAACCGGGCAACATGGCCAGGTCCTGCGCGTAGGGCAGCACCACGTGTGATCCGGCATTCCAGTAATTGCGGTACCAGACAGTCAGCAGGCCCAGGAGTACGGGTATGTTCTGCTCGAGCGGGGTCTCAGCAAAATGCTGGTCCATCAGTGCGGCGCCGCTTAGCAACTGCCTGAACGTTGCCATGCTGGTTGCCAGCGCAATCGGCAGACCGATCGCCGACCATAAAGAGAAACGGCCACCCACCCAGTCCCACATCGGAAAGATGTTCGACGCCGCGATGCCAAACTCGGTGGCGGCTTTGATATTGCTGCTGACGGCGACAAAATGGCGGGAAACATCGGCATCAGCATCGGCAGTCAACAGCCACTGTCTTGCCAACAGTGCGTTGTTGAGTGTCTCCAGTGTGCTGAATGATTTGGACGCGACGATAAACAGGGTGCTGGCAGGATCGAGAGTAGCCAGGCAGGCCTGCAAGTGGGCCGGATCGATGTTGGACACAAAGTGACATCTTAGCGACGTGTTGTGCTGCCGCCTCAGTGCGGCTGTGACCATGGCCGGGCCCAGATCGGATCCGCCGATTCCGATATTGACTACGTCTCTTATCTTCTCGCCCGATGATCCACGCCGCTGCCCAGCGTGGATCTGCTCGACAAAGGCCTGCATCTGATCCAGCACCTGCTCCACTTCACGACCCGTCTCTGGCTGGTTGGCTGCGCGATAACCACGCAGCGCGGTATGCAGGGCGGCACGTCGCTCGGTAGTATTGACGGTTTCCCCATCCAGCAGGGCCTGGCGCCTGGCGGGCAACTCCTGTTCTTCGGCAAGTGAAATCAGCAGTTGCAGTGCCCGCTCATCGAGCAGGTTCTTGGACAGATCGACACGCAAGGGCCCGCAGGCAAAGGTGAGTTTGCTCGCTCGTTCGGGTTCTTTGAGAAACAGCGAAGTCAGTTGATCAGGGGAGCTTGCCAGCAATGCCTGGTGGCTCGACAACTGTTGGTGAATTCCGGCGGGGTTATCCTGTGGAGTATTCCTTGTCATGAATGACAGATCTCAACGGCTGCAGATCAACTTAACTTAGCGGATTCCCAACAGCTGATCAATTGCTTTACCCAATACAAAAAAATGTTGATCAAATTCTGATTCGTTGGTAGGATGCGCGCCCTGTAGAGATAACACTGTTTCGCCGACATAGCTCAGCTGTGGTAGAGCAACTGACTTGTAATCAGTAGGTCCCGGGTTCGACTCCTGGTGTCGGCACCATCTCTCCCCCTCTGTCAGTCGTCTCAAGCACAAGTCCTCAATTTTTAAATAACGTCGAATTCTGGCTCGAATTGTCATTCGTTTGACCCGTTCATGTGAGCGCGGATTTCACAAGATTTTTCTTGAGCGCCCCCGTGGCCAGCGCTTAATCCTTTCAAACAAGCATTTCATCGCTCGACAGTCACTCACTGTTACACTTTTCTCACAAAACTGTAACTTTTCGATCTTTAATCGTTGCTTTTGTGAATGTGTTCAGTTAAAACTGCGTGCGTTAAGCAACTTATTCCTGCTACTGGCAGGGCGAGTTGACGAGAAATAAAAACAATATGTTTGAAATGACAACCAAAAGATGATGCAAAAGTTGCTGCCCTGAGAACGGGCCGGGCACTTTTGTGTTCAATAAATCTATCTTTAAGGTGGGATAAGTATGAACAAGAACTACAAACTCAGCCGTGCGATCAAATTCGCGATGCTGTCGGGTGTGTATGCTGTAGGCGCTGGAGTGTTCTCCACAGCTCAGGCACAACAGGCCGAAGAGCAGATCGAAGAAATCACCGTTACCGGTAGCCGTATTGTCCGTCGTGACTTTGAAGGCACAAGCCCGGTGTTCACGCTGGATTCCAGCTCCATTCAGGATGCCGGTACTCCGCAGATCGAACAGGTACTGAACGAGCTGCCACAGCTGGTTCCAACTATTACCACAACTTCCAACAACCCCTCTAACGGTGGTCAGGCGCAGGTTGACCTGCGTGGTCTGGGTAGCAGCCGTACGCTGGTGCTGATGGATGGTATCCGTCTGCAGCCGTCCAACGTGTCTGGCATCATCGACCTGAACACAGTGCCTTCCGGTCTGATCGAAAGCGTTGAGATCGTGACTGGTGGTGGTTCTGCCGTATACGGTTCCGATGCGATCGCGGGTGTTGTAAACATCAAGCTGCGTCAGGACTTTGAAGGCGTGCAGGTTCAGTCCACTTACGCTGAAACAGGTGAAAGTGACGGCGCGACGCAAACCATCAGCCTGACCATGGGCGGCAACTTCGATGGTGGTCGCGGCAACGCGGTCATGTACATGAGCTACGACGATCGTGAAGCCGTTTTTGCGGGTGATCGTGAATTCTCAGCCGTTGCGCTCGGACCATCCCTGAACCCACTGGGCTCTGTTGCAATCCCTGATGGCTTCTTTGTGCCAGCAGGTGCCAACGCTCCTTCACAGGCTGCGTACAACGCTGTCTTTGGATCTGGCGTGCCGAACACTGACTACATTGGTTTTAACACCGATGGCACTGTGTTCTCGCGTACCGGTACAGTCAACTACAAGGGCGACACCAGCGACCCAGGTTTCAACCCGGCCAGCTACAGCTATAACTACTCACCAGTGAACTACCTGCAGCTGCCACTGGAGCGTCGTCAGGTTGCGGCCTTCGGCCACTATGAGCTGGCTGACAATGTCGAAGCCTATGCCAAGATGAGCTATACGACTTACAATGCGGCACAGGAGCTGGCAGCGACACCAATCACCTCTGGTGTTGGTTCTACCATGCCGGTCACCAACCCGTTCATCCCGGCAGACCTGGCTACGATTCTGGCTTCCCGTCCGAACCCGACTGCCCCGTTCACTCTGTACAAGCGCACAACAGAAGTTGGCGGTCGTAACGGTGACAACAATTACGACGTACTGCAGATGATCTACGGTACCCGCGGTGATTTCCAGGTGGCGGATTACACCTGGAACTGGGATATCTGGGGCAGCTGGGGTCGTACACAGCGCACAGAGATCCAGACCGGTAACGTCTCGCGCTCTGCGCTCAACCGCGCCTACAACGCAACTGCAGCGAATCCTGATCCGCTGGGTTGTGGCGGCCTGAATCCGTTTGGTCTGGGCCAGATCTCTGACGCGTGCGCCGAAGCGATCTCTGTTCAGGCGCAGAACACAACCGTACTGACCAACACCATGGCTGGTGCAACCATGACGGGTGGTGTGTTCGAACTGCCAGCCGGTACCTTCCAGGTGGCTCTGGGTGTTGAATATCGCGAGAACGTAGCTGACTTCAAGCCTGACCAGTTCCTGGCCAGTGGCGATGTGGTTGGTTTCAATGCGCAGCAGCCTACTACGGGTGCAATTGACGTGAAGGAGTACTTCGTCGAGTTCGATGCTCCTCTGCTGAGCGGCTCGCCTTTCGCCAACTACCTGGGTCTGAACGGTGCGGCGCGTCACTCTGACTATAACCTGGCCGGTGGCGTAGATACTTACTCTCTGGGTCTGGATTATGAGCCGATTGATCAGTTGAAACTGCGTGGTTCCTACAACAAGGCAATTGCAGCACCTAACGTCAGCCAATTGTTCCGTCCGCAAAACGAAGGCTTCCCGTCTTACACGGATCCTTGCTGGAACGGCAGTGCCGAGCGTACCGGTGCCAACGCTGCTCAGGTTAATGCGCTGTGTGCGGCTCAGGGCGCTCCAGCCAACTTCCCGCAGGGTAACAGCCAGGTGCGTGCTCTGACCGGTGGTAACCCCGATCTGGCGCCTGAAGAAGCGGATACCTACACCCTGGGTTCTGTCTGGACTCCGGATATTCAGGACGTGAATCTGCGTGTGGCCGTTGACTGGTTCCGCTACGAGATCACTGAGCGTATTGGTAGTGTTGGTGCATCATCAATCGTGTCTCGCTGCTTCAACGCGCAGGACTCCAACCCAACGTTCAGCCCAAGCAACCAGTGGTGTTCGTACTTCGAGCGTAGCTCTTCAGGCGTTGCTGAAAACGTTCGAGCAACTGACCAGAACCTGGGCAAGATGAACATTGACGGTATCGACCTGCAGGTCGATGGCGCGATGCAGTTTGGTCCTGGTGAAATCACGGCCAACCTGGCCTGGACGCACCTGCTGAAGTGGCAGCAACAGGAAGATCCTTCAGCTCCGCTGACTGATCAGGAAGGAACCATCGGTATCATCGTTGCGGAAACGCTGCCAGAGAACAAGGCCCGTCTGTCAACTGGCTACGCGCTGGGTGACTACAGTGTTCAGTGGACCATGAACTTCATTGAAGGCATGGATGTGGTCAACTCGGACGCCCCTCGTTCGCCTGTGGCGAACGGTGTCGTCCCAACAGTTGGTTCCTATACCTACCACCGTCTGACAGGTACCTGGAACCCAAGCAACCTGGAAGGCCTGAGCCTGACAGCAGGTATCAACAACCTGTTCGACAAGGCGCCGCCGATCTATACATCTGACTCACGTGCTGGCATCCAGGCCAACACTGATCCGTCAGTGTACGACGTGCTGGGTCGCCGCTACTTTGTGACAGCCTCTTACCGCTTCTGATCCGTCAGATTAAGGTAGAGCTGTTGTAAAGCAGCCAACAAAAACCACCGCCCGCTCCGCGCAGGCGGTGGTTTTTTTATGTCTGATGACAGGTATCGTGCGAAGACGTTAATATCCAGCGAGCAAGTGCGCGACTGACTTATTACCCGATGGAGAGATTAATGAACGCCAGCCAACTGGAAACCCGACCATTGTTTGCATCGCCCGTCGCGACGCGTAGCCTGCGAAATGCTGAGGGTCTGAACCAGGAGTTGGCACAGCTGATTCTGCAACGTGAAGCTGAACCCTACCGAAATCCGAATCCGACCCATATTCCGCAACGGGAAGTGTTTGAGAGCAACTTCGACATGTTCCGCTGGCCGGAACCCTGTGTGCAGACCTTGCGTGGCTTCATGATGGAGTCCATTGCTCAGGTCGTGGCACAGCTCAATGGTTATTCGGCGGAGCAGATGCGACAGTTCAATATTCACAACCACACCTGGTTCCATGTCACCCGTTTTGGTGGCTCATTCGTGGCGCACAACCATCCAATGGCATCCTGGTCTGCCGTCTATTGCGTGACGCCCGGCGAAGAAGTGGCTGATCGCAGAGATAGCGGGGTGTTACGGTTTCTGGATCACCGGCCCGGCTCCAATATGTTTCTTGATCCGGCCAATGCCAGGCTGCAGGTTCCTTACAACTTTGGGCATTACTCCATGCGTCTGGCCGCAGGTCAGCTGGTGATATTCCCTTCCTATTTGGTGCATGAAGTGGCGCCATTCCTTGGGAAAGATGTGCGCATTACTGTTGCCAGTAACTGCTGGTTTACACAGCGCGCCTGAAACGCAACGCCCAGCCCAGAAGTTCCCCAGAGCTTCGATGCAGGGGCGAATAAAACAAATTTTCCAGGCCTGATTGAGCGGCCATCTGAACCAGCTTTGAGATAGCCTGCTCATCGTGAGCTGCGTCAATGTTGGCCTGAATTCGTGCTGCGTGCGCAGCCATCTCCTGCTCCAGTACTTGCAGTACATGATCCGTGTTCGCTCGCCCGGCTTGAGGGATGGCGTTTAATGTAGTCGCGAACTGAGTGCCAATATCGCGGGCAAAACCACAGTGAGGGTGCGTATGGCTAAAGTCGGTGATGCTGCTCAGCTGGTGCTGAATGCGCTGCATCATCTCCTGCGCCTTTGGATCGCTGGCAATTAGCCAAGGGCTGCTGATCAGCCCTGATTTATCAAAGTGCTGAATCAGTTCTCGAGAATCGCCAAACAAATTCAATTGTTGATAAAAATAGTCGAAGAAGGCCAGTTCGTTGCGGCTGACGGTAACGATATTGGCATCCGTGTGGTGCACAATAAATGCTGCGATGCCACCTGGCACCAGTACTCGGGCCACCTGGGCGAGTGACAGATCGACACGGGTATATTCGATGGCATACTGGCTTGTGACAAGGTTCACGCTGTCATCAGCATGATCGAGATGCTCGCTTGACTGATTGCCTCTAAGTGTCAGTTTGCACTGACCAGAGTTGATAGGCGTATCGGCAGACTGAATGTCGGCAGCATCGATACCTTCTATCTGCCAGCTGAAGCTGCGACTTGCCGCAAAGTCGAGCGCCAGGCGGGCAATTGCGCCATTGCCCGTGCCAATGTCCAGAACCCTGCTGTGCTCCCCTAGCTCCTTGAAAGTGCTGTGCCAGAACTCCCTGATGCTATCTTCGTAGTTACCCTGAAACGCTCCCGGGCAGGAGTGCAGGTGGCCTCTGCGCCAGTAATGGCTCCAGGCGGATTGTGAAGATGTTGCGGGTCTGCCATCGCTTGTATTATTCACGGTCCGGTGCCAAGCTTTCTTCTGAATCAAACCGCCATCATAACAGACCTTGCTGACAGGAGATGGCCAATAGCCACACAAATGGAAGGTATCATGTCCAGCTCTCCAGTTTTTGAATGTCTCATGGCAGTACGCGATTACGAATGTGATATGCAGGGAATCGTCAATAACGCCGTATACCAGCACTACCTGGAACATGCCCGGCATGAATTCCTTAAAACCGCTGATCTAGATTTTGCGCAGCTGACAGCGGAAGGGGTCATTGTAGTTGTTGTCCGAGCAGAAATTGACTACCTGCGTCCCTTGCGCAGCGGAGACCGGTTCGTTGTGAGTGTAAGTCCCTCAATCAGTGGGCGGGTGCGTATGGTATTTGATCAGCAGATTCGCCGTTCAGACTCTCAGGAACTGATGGTGAAAGCTCGCATCATCACTACCGCAGTAAATGCGAGAGGGCGGCCGTGGATGCCGCCACAATTACATCGATTACTCGACGCAGTCCCGGCCAGCGTCAA
Source organism: Gammaproteobacteria bacterium (assembly GCA_002706685.1). GTDB lineage: Bacteria > Pseudomonadota > Gammaproteobacteria > Pseudomonadales > Pseudohongiellaceae > Pseudohongiella. The sequence continues at coordinate 455,803 of PALV01000011.1, forward strand.
AGAGTAAGCGGGTCAAGTTGCCGGATCACGCGGTCCACAAAAGCAGGCACAATCTCGCTAGCCTGGCCGTAAATATGCTCATCAAAATGCGAGCGAGTCGGGTCAAGGTTCAATTCTACCGTGTGGGCGCCTGATGACTTGGCGGTTTCGTAGAAGCCGGCAGCCGGATATACATTGCCCGAGGTGCCAATCGACACAAACAGATCACACTCGCCAAGCGCGCGTGTAATTCGCGGCATTTCCAGAGGCATTTCACCAAACCACACGACGTGCGGCCGCAGGTTGCCGGGAACCCGGCAGCAACGGCATTCGTCACCGACCTGCAGGTTGTCGCGATGATCGAAGATCAGCCCGCTTTCGGCACACCGCGCCTTGAGGAGCTCACCATGCATGTGAACCAGTTCCCGGCTACCGGCGCGCTCGTGCAGGTTGTCTATGTTCTGCGTGACCAGCAGGAACTTGTGGTCCGGCCGCTGGCCCATCTCGTATTCCAGTCGGGCCAGTGCGGAGTGAGCCGGGTTGGGTCTGATATGAGGCTGTTGCAGTTGATGTCGCCGACCATTGTAGAACTGGTGGACAATCACAGGGTTGCTGGCAAAGCCTTCTGGCGTCGCCACATCCTCAATGCGATGGTTTTCCCAGAGGCCATCGGAGGCGCGAAATGTCTGGATACCCGATTCTGCGGATATGCCAGCACCTGTCAGCACCACGATGGATCGGTAAGGACTTGTCACAAATTACTCCTGCAGCTGTTGAGTCTTTATCAACAATCCGCCGCCCGCCATGACGACAGTCTATCGTAACGCTATAATGTATTGTTTTTAAAGGGAGCATGTCCATGAGTACATCTGACACCAAGACAGCAAACAGCCCTCAGTTGCCACAGACAGGCAAGCAGGCGCCAGCCTTCAAACTGCTTGATCAGCGTGGTGAACCAGTGTCACTGGCTGATTTTAAAGGCAAAAAGCATGTGGTGCTGTATTTCTACCCAAAGGCGATGACACCGGGCTGCACGGTTCAGGCATGCGGGCTGCGTGACAGCCAGAGCGAGCTCGAAGCGCTGGACACCGTGGTGCTGGGCGTGTCGCCTGACCCGGTCGCACGCTTACAGAAATTCATCGATAAGGAAGAGCTGAACTTCACTTTATTGTCAGATGAGGATCATGCCATCGCCGAGAAATACGGTGCCTGGGGTCTTAAAAAATTCATGGGTCGCGAATATATGGGAATACTGCGGCAGACCTACATCATCGACAAGCAGGGTAAATTGCAGCACGTTATGGACAAAGTGAAAACAAAAACTCACCATGACGATGTCATCAGCTGGATTAAAGAGAATCTGTGAGCAGCGTAGCACTTAATTTCAAAAAGTATGGTTCAGGCGGCGAGCCGTTGATCATCATTCACGGCCTGTTTGGCAGCCACAGTAACTGGGCCTGGCATTGTCGCAAGTTCGCCGAACATTACACCGTCTACGCGCTCGACATGCGTAATCACGGCGCGTCGCCTCATGTGCCTTCAATGGATTACGCGGCGATGGCGGAAGATGTCGTCCGCTTCATGTCAGAACACGAGCTGGATCATGCGCACGTGCTGGGACACTCCATGGGCGGCAAAGTGGCCATGCAGCTGGCGCTCAGCAAACCGTCGCTGGTCGATCGACTGATCGTCGCCGATGTTGCGCCTGTTCAGTATGGCGGCGAACGTGGTGAACACGACGAAATATTTAAAGGCCTTTGTGCGCTCAAACCCGAGACGCTGGAGACCAGAAACCAGGCAGACCAGCAGCTGGCCGAGTGGGTGGAGGATGAGATAGTCAGACAGTTCCTCTTGTCCAATCTGGTACGACGTGAGGCGGGTGGCTTTGAGTGGCGCATCAACCTTCCAGTGCTTAAAGAAAGCTACCCGGCACTCAGAGATAAGCCGTCTGTAGCTGGGCCTTTTGAAGGCCCCGTGCTGTTTATCCGCGGCGATCTGTCTGACTATATCAAGCCCGAACACAAAGACGCTATATTAACGTTGTTTCCCAAGGCAACCGTAAAAACCATCATGCAGACAGGGCACTGGCTGCATGCAGAGAAGCCGGAAACATTTCACCGATTGGCTGCGGATTTTCTGGGAGACTGAGTCATGACTCTGTTGAGTGTCAATGTAAACAAGATTGCGCTGCTGCGAAATTCACGTGGCACCAACTACCCGGATCTGCTGGCATTTGTTGAAAAAATTCTTGATGCTGGTGTTAAGGGTATTACCGTACATCCGCGACCCGATGAGCGGCACATCACGCGGCAGGACGCCCACGATATCGCCGGATTTTTAAAGGACCACCCGGACGTGGAGTTCAACATAGAAGGCTATCCGTCCGATGGTTTCATGCGGCTGATTGAAACCATCAGACCTGCACAATGCACACTGGTGCCCGACGAGCCGGGGCAGCTGACCTCAGACCACGGCTGGGATGTGCGAGCCAGCAAGGGGCTGTTGACTGATGTACTGCCCACACTGCGGGACTGGGGCGTGCGCAGCAGCCTGTTCCTGGATCCTGTTCCCGCGCTTGTCGAGGATGTCCGCGCTGTCGGGGCCGATCGCATCGAACTTTACACCGAACATTACGCCCGCGTTTTTGCAAAAGCTGACAGTCAGCGTCTGCAGCAGACGCTGGAAATCTATCACCAGACTGCGCGTGCCGCTGTTGAGGCTGGCATCGGTGTCAATGCCGGCCACGACTTGAACCTGCAGAATCTGGCGGCCCTGCTTGAGGGCGGTCTTATTCACGAAGTATCCATTGGTCATGCCTTGATTGTGGAATCGCTGGAGCTGGGCATGGCCGAGGTCCTGGCGCGATACCTGGCAATCACCCGCAATGCTGCCTAAGCCGCCTGTCTACTATGGCTACTGGATAATTCTGGCGGCCTTTGTTACCCAGTTTGTTGCCATTGGCATGCAGAACTATATCATCGGCCCATTCACGGTGCCGATGATTGATGAATTTGGCTGGTCACGAGCCGAATTTACCTCTGCGCGATCGATAGGTCAGATGGTTGCTGCGTTTACTGGATTTTTTATAGGAGCCGGTGTCGACCGCTGGGGCGGCCGTCCCTTCATTCTGGCGGGTCTGGTTGTGCTGTCGGTGTCACTGTTTGCGCTGGGCGGCGTGCAGTCGCTGGGGCAGTGGATTGTCATCAATGGTGTGGCGCTGACGGTCGGCTCGGCGATGATCGGCAACCTGGTCGTCAACGTCACACTGGGCAAATGGTTTGTGACTCAGCGTGGGCGTGCGGTCGCACTGGCGGCCATGGGCATTTCACTCAGCGGCGTATTACTGCCACCCATCACGACCACCCTGGTGGATACCCTGGGCTGGCGTGAGGCCTGGCATGTGCTTGGTATAGCGGCGGCGATCCTGATATTCCCTGCGGCGCTGGTCATCAGGCGCAGTCCCGAAGACTACGGCATGAATCCCGATGGCCACACTGCCGAGCAGATGGCCACCGAACTGGGCGACAAAGCCAGACTGGATTACGCCAGCTCCATGACAAGGCGTCAGGCCATGCGCACCGGGCGCTTTTACACACTGGTGGTGGCCTTTGGCCTGTTCCAGATTTCCATCACAGTGATGCTGCTGCAGACCGTGCCCTTCATGACGGATGCCGGATATTCGCGCATCGTCGCCGCCTCAATGATTTCACTGACATCCATACCCGCGTTTATCAGCAAACCTTTCTGGGGCATTCTGATTGATCGCTATAGCGCACGACCACTGGCGGCGATTGGTGCGGGCATTACCGGCTTCTCCTTGATCATCATTGTGCTGGCGGTGCAGGTGAAAAACGACATGCTGGTTTACGGCGCGTTTTTGCTGATGGGGGTCGGCTGGGGAGGCCTGGTGCCGCTGCAGGAGGTCATCTGGGCAACCTTTTTCGGGCGGCGGTATCTGGGTTCGGTGCGTGCCACTGCCATGCCTTTCACGTTTGCGCTGACAGCACTGGGTCCAGTGATGGCGGCTGGCTACTACGATCGCGCGGGCAACTACGACAATGCTTTTCTGGCCATGGCGGTGTGCAATCTGATAGCCGCAGTTGTCCTGATGGTGATTTCTGACAAGCGCCCGCTGTATGTGCAGCCGCCTGTGGATGACTCAAGCAACCGGCGCTAGTCTCGGTCGCGTCAGCCTTCAGGTTCCAGCATCGGCAATAACACGGGCCATACAATATCAACAATCATGCCCTGCGCCTCAGCGCGCGGGTGGATGCCGTCATCCTGCATCAACTCGGGCTGGTCAGCGATGCCGTCCAGCAGGAAGGGAATCAATGTCGTATCGTACTGGTCCGCAAGTTCCTGATACTGGTCGTAGAAGGGCTGCGTATAGCGTGGCCCATAGTTGGGAGGAATCTGGATGCCAACCAGCATGACGCGTGCGCCTGCCTGCTGGCTCAATTCGATCATCTGCTGCAGATTGGCGCGAATGGTTGGGACCGGCAGGCCGCGCAGGCCGTCATTGCCGCCCAGTTCAAGGATCACGATGTCGGGTTGCGTGCTGTCGAGAACTGCAGGCAGGCGCGCCAGGCCGCCACTGGTGGTTTCGCCGCTGACACTGGCGTTCTGCACCTGCCAGTCCAGGCCGTTAGTGTCCACGCGCCGCTGGAGCAAAGCCACCCAGCCCTGTTCCTCATCCATGCGGTACGCAGCGCTCAGGCTGTCTCCGAATACCAGCACCACGCCAGGATCGGACTCTGCCCACGCAGCCGCCGGCACAGAGGCCAAAGCCGTGATGAACGCCAGGGTCGCGGCCTGAGCCACGAATCGACACGAAAATGCGACCTGTCGCAACAACTTGAGGCAGGCAGGAACAGATTTGTCAGGCATAAGTCAGTACAATACACCGTTTGTGAAAAGAAGATTACAAAGCACTAGAGTAAGACTTCTGCAGCATCGCTGCAATGCAGGGAGTCCGGTTACTGCCGGCAGCAAAATGAACCTGGCAGCCACTCTCAACGTATTCATTACGCTTTCTAGATACGAGCGAACCGTAAAATCAGGTCAGGAGACGCCAGCGCATGACAGCCATTCTGGAAGCCAGACATCTGGCCAAACAAGTCAGTACCAGTGAGGGCCAGCTGGTTATCCTCAAGGATATCAATCTGAGTATCGAGCCGGCGGAGACAGTTGCCATTGTTGGTGCATCGGGTTCCGGCAAATCCACGCTACTTGGGCTGATGGCAGGTCTGGACACAGCCAGCAGCGGCGACATGCTGCTGGATGGCGAAAATCTCTCGGCAATGAACGAGGACGAGCGGGCCATCATTCGCGGCCAGTCAGTTGGTTTTGTGTTTCAGTCCTTTCAGCTGCTGCCCAGTCTGACAGCGCTGGAAAACGTCATGCTGCCAATCGAGCTGAAAAATGACAGCGGTGCTCGCGGCAAAGCGGCAAGGCTGCTGCAGCGTGTGGGGCTGGAGTCGCGTCTGCATCACTACCCCAACCAGCTTTCCGGTGGCGAGCAGCAGCGCGTCGCCATCGCCAGAGCCTTTGCCTCCGAGGCACGCATCCTGTTTGCGGATGAACCCACGGGCAACCTCGATACCGCGACCGGTGCCAAGGTCATTGATCTGCTGTTTTCGCTGAATGCTGAATTTTCCACGACCCTGGTTCTGGTAACTCACGATGACCGCCTCGCGGCGCGCTGCAAACGAGTGATCCGACTGGTGGCGGGCGACATCACTGAGGACAGCCGGCATGAGTGATCAAGGCAGCAAACGCGTCAACGGCGCCGGTCTGCAGCCCTTGACCCTGATTCGCATTGCGCTGCGCCTGCTCTGGCGCGACTGGCGCGGCGGCGAATTAAAACTCTTGCTGTTCGCCATGATCATGGCTGTCACATCTGTCAGTGGTATCGCGCTGTTTACCGACCGGCTTGAACGGGCACTGTTGCAGGAGTCAGCCAATATGCTGGCTGCTGACCGCGTGCTGAGCGGGCGTACGCAGCCGCCCCGTGAATGGCTGCAGGAAGCGGAATCCCGTGGCCTGCAGACTGCCGAGTTTGTTGCCTTTGCGTCCATGGTATTTTCCGATCAGGGCAATATGCTGGTGTCTGCCAAGGCAGTCAGCGATGCCTACCCTCTGCGTGGCGAGCTGCAGGTGGCGGATCGGCCATTCGGTCCTCCTTATGTCAGTGATCAGGGCGGCCCCGAACCGGGCGAAGTCTGGGTGGAGTCACGCATCCTGCCAGCGCTGGGTGCTGAAGTGGGTGACAGCATATATCTGGGTGACGCAGAATTTGTCGTCAGCCGTGTTCTGGTTCAGGAGCCGGATCGACAGCAGGGCGGCATGATGGAAAACGCCGGTCCACGTCTGTTGATGCATCTGGAAGATGTGCCAGCCACCAATATCATCCAGCCCGGCAGCCGCTTGACCTATCGCTATCTGTTTGCCGGCGACCAGGCGGCACTGGAAACTTTCGCGGACTGGCTGCAGTCTCAGCCGGAGAACGGCTTCCGGCTAAGCGATGTGCGCGATGAAAGTCAGGAAGTGGCAGAGGCCCTGGGGCGTGCCGAGAGCTTCCTGATGCTGGGCAGTCTGTTTGCGGTGCTGCTTGCTGGTATCGCCATCGCATTGACCGCGCGTCGCTACAGCGAACGGCATTTTGACTATGCCGCCATTCTGAAAACCATGGGCTGCACGGCGGGGCAGATATCAGCGATTTACTTCGTTATTCTGGCAGCCTTGCTGGTGCTGGCCGTTGTCCTGGGTTCGGTGCTGGGCTGGCTGGTTCATGAAGCCATTCTGATAGCCCTGGCCTCAGTAATTCCGATTCAGCTGCCAGAGGCGTCTTTCCTGCCCTATACAATTGGCGCGGCGACGGCGCTGATCTGCCTGTTCGCCTTTGCCCTGCCACCCTTGCTGGCGCTCAAGCACACCTCACCGCTGCGAGTGCTGCGCAAAGATCTGGATGACTCCCACCTGAGTACCCGCTTGCCCTATGCGCTCGGTCTGGCTGGTGCGCTCGTGTTAATCCTCTGGTACAGCCAGGACCTGCTTATCAGTGCCATTCTGGTAGCTGCCGTGGCGGGTGTGGCGGTGACTCTCGGCCTGCTGTCACTGCTACTGCTGCGCAGTGGCTCGGCGGCTGGCATGCGCGCTGGCAGTGCCAGTATGCTGGCCATGTCTGCGGTGCGGCGGCGACGTCGTCAGAGTGTGCTGCAGGTGCTGGTGTTCTCACTGACCATCATGAGTCTGTTAACGCTGGCGCTGCTGCGGACTGATCTGATACGGGACTGGCAGGCGCAACTGCCCGAGAATACCCCCAATCATTTCATGATGAACATCACTGAATCCCAGGTAGATGGCATGGAGGCGTTTCTGGCACAGCGGGATATCGCGACAAATGCGTTTTACCCGATGATGACAGCCGGGCTGGTCAGCGTGAACGGCGAACCGCCCCGCAACCCCTGGGACGATGACGATGATGAGGGTCAACAGAACCTGACCGAACGCAGCGGACAACTCAATGAGATGTCGCCCCAGGATGGCCAGAGCGCCGACGCTCAGAGCGAAGGCGAAGAGGGGGAGCGTGAGCGGGTGATCAATCGCCAGGTGACCTATACGGATTCGCTGCCTCCGGACAACCAGATTGTCGCCGGTGAATGGTGGTCGGGTGAGGACATTGCCGGCCAGGTATCTGTTGAAGATGATTATGCTTCACGGCTGGGTGTGTCGCTGGGCGACGAACTGGTATTCCGTGTTGGTGAAGACGAAGTGACAGTAACAGTGACCAGCATGCGCAGTGTTCGCTGGGACAATATGCAGCCGAATTTCTTCTTCATATTTTCGCCAGGCACTCTGGACTACCTGGGCGCTACCTATCTGTCTACGCTACTGCTGGAGGGCGAGGAAAAGTTGCAGCTAAACGAGCTGCTGCGGCAGTTCCCGACTATCGTGGTACTTGAGGTCGATGCTCTGATTGAGCAGATTCAGACAATCATTGCCCAGGTCAGCTCGGCAATTGAACTGATTGCGGTTCTGGTTTTGCTGTCCGGTGCGCTGGTGCTGCTGGCCTGTGTCAACGCCACGCTGGATGAGCGTTTTCGGGAGAATGCGATCCTGCGAACCCTGGGTGCGGGCAGGAGGCTGATCTTGAATGCGCTGCTGCTGGAATTTGCCTTTATCGGGTTGTTGGCCGGTTTAATTGCTACCATAGGAGCAGAATTGAGTCTTTACTACCTGCAGACGCAGGTATTTGGCCAGGACTTCAGATTGCACTATTGGGTGTGGTTTGCCGGTCCATTGGCGGGAACCATCATTATCGCTGCACTGGGCGTCAATGCCACGCGGCGAGTTGTCAATACCAGTCCCCTGGCGGTGCTGCGGCAATTGACAGTCTGACAGAACAGGAGTCGACACTATGAGACTGACAGGAACAATGAAACACGGTGTGCGCTGGCTGCTTGCCTTGACCCTGATGTGTGCGGGCGCAATCAGCCTGGCGCAGGAAAGCGGCGTAAACGAGCTCAGCCGTGAGTGCGTGTATGGTGACTGCCAGGAAGGCTTCGGCACGCTGGAAATTCGCACGACACTGGGTACCGATCGATATGAAGGTAACTTTCAGGACGGCAAATTCCATGGTCATGGTCGCTACGAGCGGATGATCAGTCGTTTTGAGCGCGCCTACTACGAGGGAGACTGGGTGTTGGGAGTCAAGGAAGGGCGTGGCACCTATTGGGATGGTCGCGATCGTCTGTACATAGGCCAGTGGCGTAATGACCGCAGACATGGTTATGGCTCCTATTTTATTGGCATAGAAGACTGGCATCCCAACAAGCATTCCGAGCACTGGCTGCGTGAAAATGTTGAAAACTATACCGGTGATTTTGTGGATGATCTGTATCAGGGGCAGGGAACTTACCGATGGCCGGATGGTCAGAGATACGTCGGCGGTTTCTACGCCAATGAAAAACATGGACCTGGCACGTTTTACTATCCAACCGGCACTCGTCGTGATCAGGTTTGGGAATATGGCCGCTTCGTCCGATAACCTGGAATAACTGAGACGCTGTAATGGATTTGCAATCGATTCGCCGTGAGTATTTGCGCGGCAGCCTGACCCGCGAAGATCTGCTGGATGACCCAATCAAACAGTTCCAGCGATGGATGGAAGAAGCCATCAGGATGGAGCAGACGGAACCCACTGCGATGGTTGTGGCGACCACGCCACGCGACGGACAGCCCAGTCAGCGTGTGGTATTGCTGAAGGGAGTTGATGAGCGTGGTTTTACGTTCTTCACAAATTACGAGAGCCGCAAGGCCCGTGAGATCGCCGTCAATTCGCGTGTCAGTCTTCACTTCCCGTGGCTTAGTATTGAGCGTCAGGTCATTATCGGTGGGGTGGCCGAGAAAGTATCTGTGGAAGAGTCTCGCGCCTACTTCAGCAGTCGTCCTAGAGAAAGCCAGCTAGGCGCCTGGGCTTCACCACAAAGCCGTGTGCTGGAGTCTCGCGAGAGCATGCTTGCGCAATTTGATTCGATTTCCAAAAAGTTCAAGGACGGTGATATTCCGCTGCCGGAATTCTGGGGAGGGTTTCGCGTGCGTCCCTGCCAGATCGAGTTCTGGCAGGGAGGGGCGAGACGCCTGCATGATCGTTTCGTTTATACCCTGCAGGCTGGCGGAGACTGGAATATCGAGCGGCTGGCGCCCTGATTATCAGCGCGCTTCCCAGTCGGGTAGCTGCTTCTTCTCCAAAACTGATTTCAGGCGTGCATACTGTGGCAGACCGTTTGTATACGGCGGGTAGTCCTCACCCTTGATCAGCGGTGAGAAATACCTGCGTGCCGTTTCAGTGATACCGAAACCATCTTCTGTAATGTAGTCTCGGGGCATTGGCTTTTCGACGTTTGCGACGTCAGCCAGTGCTGCTTCGCCAATTTCCCAGTCATACTTGTCACCAGGTTTGCGCACAATGGTTGGCATGACTGCATTCTTGCCAGCCAGTGCAAATTCCACAGCAGCCTTGCCGACAGCGTAGGCCTGCGCCACATCAGTTCCCGATGCAATATGCCGTGCTGCGCGCTGCAGGTAATCGGCGACCGCCCAGTGGTATTTGTAGCCAAGTTCCTGTTTGACCATGCTGGCAATAAACGGTGCCACGCCGCCCAGCTGTGTGTGTCCGAAGGCATCTTTGCCGCCAGCGTCAGCCAGGAACTGCCCGTTGTCGTAACGAGCGCCTTCTGACACAACAATTGCACAATAACCGTACTGGTTGACGCAGTGTTTGACGCGTCGCAGAAAGCTTGCCTTGTCGAATGCGATTTCCGGGAACAGAATAATGTGAGGTGCGTCACCTTCCTGCTCTGAAGCCAGACCTGCTGCGCCGGCAATCCATCCGGCATGGCGCCCCATTACCTCCATCACAAACACTTTTGTTGAGCTTTCGCACATAGACGCGACATCAAGGCCAGCTTCGCGAATTGATACCGCGACATACTTGGCGACTGATCCGAACCCGGGACAGTTGTCAGTGATTGGCAGGTCGTTATCGACAGTCTTCGGAATGCCGATGCAGGTGATCGGGAAGCCTTCTTTGAGGCTGAGCATGGACACCTTGTTGGCGGTGTCCTGCGAGTCGCCACCACCGTTGTACAGGAAGTAACGGATATTGTGCGCCCGGAAAACATCCATCAGGCGCTGATACTCCGCGCGGTTGTCTTCCAGGCTCTTGAGCTTGTAACGGCAGGAACCAAATGCGCCTGCGGGTGTGTGGCGCAGGGCCGCGATGGTGGCATCGGACTCTTTACTGGTGTCGATCAACTCTTCACGCAGTGCGCCGATGATGCCATTCATGCCGGCGTACACTTTGCCGATCCTGTCTGAGTGTTTGCGGGCGGTTTCGATAACGCCACAGGCGCTGGCATTGATGACGGCGGTCACGCCGCCGGACTGAGCGTAAAAAAGATTGGCTTTGGACATGCTGTACCTGTGGGATTTCCTGTGAGCGGTGGAGGCGAGATGCAAAGTGGAACGGGTCGGGGCATAATGGTACAAATTGTGTCGCGCATTGGCAATCCGCCGCCGCGCGTGTCTCGTATCGTAGATTCCTGCCTGATTCGGATTTTTACATGAAGCGATTGATCATAGGGATGTCAGGGGCCAGCGGGCTTATTTACGGCATCAGACTCCTGGAAGTGTTAAAACACACCGACGACGTCGAAACCCACCTGGTAATGACACCTTCAGCACGTCTGAATATCAGTCTCGAAACCGACTGGCAGGCTGATGAAGTAATCGCGATGGCTGACCAGTTTCATTCCGTCAAAGACCTGGCTGCCAGTATTGCCAGTGGGTCTTACCGGACGGATGGCATGGTGGTCGCGCCATGTTCGATCAAAACCCTGTCGGCCATTGCCAACTGCTATGCCGACAATCTGCTCACCCGCGCTGCTGATGTGGTACTCAAGGAGCGGCGAAGGCTGGTGCTGATGCCGCGTGAAACGCCTCTGCACACCGGGCACTGTGAGTTGCTGTTGAGGGCGAGCCAGATGGGTGCCATTCTTGCGCCGCCCATGCCAGCCATGTATGCCCGGCCGCAGTCGGTAGACGACATCATCAATCACAGCGTGGGACGAGTGCTGGATCTGTTTGATATCGAGTCAGGTCTGGTCAAACGCTGGCTGGGAGCTGCGGCGCAGAGCTAAGCAGCACCTGCCACCGAGCATCGGGGATAGCGGGTGCAAACAGACCACCATAGCCGCACAGATTGTTTCGGATGGACTGCTGGCTGCCGCTGGCAGTGGGCTGTTCAATCCAGGGTGCGGCCATTGATTCGAGCTCCTTCAATAGCGCGAGCTCGGCCTTAAGCTCGGCGGCTTTGATTCGCTCTCTCAGTTCAGGCTGCGCCTGCCAGCCCTCTTTCATCCAGCGACGGGCAGCCCGCAAGGGCCTGATGACCTGCTGAGACAGGGACTGACTGTGCGCCAGTGTCTTCGACCCCAGAGCCTCTGGCAGGTCGCCCACGCAGGCGCCGTACCAGCAAAGGAACAGTGCGTAGGGCACATCGATGCCATATTCATCCTGCAGGGACAGGCAACACCCCTGGACTTCAGGTTGCTGGTACAATTCGAGCGCGTAGTCGGTCAGCGATATCATTCGGCAATGACTGTCTTGTTGGATTTATCCTGATCGTCGACAGGATGCTACATTAGGGATATTAGCGTACAGGATCACTTATGCGAATTCATATTCTGGGTATTTGCGGCACATTCATGGGCAGCCTGGCCATTCTGGCCAAGGAGCTCGGCATGCAGGTGAGCGGCTCGGACGCCAATGTGTACCCGCCCATGAGCACGCAGCTTGAGCAGCAGGGTATCGCTTTGCACGAGGGCTTTGATCCTGCTCATCTGCAGCCGCACCCTGACCTGGTGGTCATCGGCAATGCCATGTCACGCGGCAATCCCAGTGTCGAGTATGTGCTGAACCGCGGTCTGCCTTACTGCTCTGGTCCCGAATTTCTGTCCCGTTATGTATTGCCGGGCAAGTGGGTGCTGGCAGTCGCTGGTACCCATGGCAAGACCACCACCAGCGCCATGCTGGCATGGATTCTGGAATTTGCCGGTATGCAGCCAGGTTATCTGATTGGTGGTGTTCTCAAGAATCTGCCGTCCTCGGCCCGACTCGGAGGCAGTGATTTTTTTGTTGTCGAGGCGGATGAGTATGACAGCGCCTTCTTCGACAAGCGCTCGAAGTTTGTTCACTACCATCCCCGAACACTGATTCTGAATAATCTTGAGTTCGACCATGCCGACATCTTCCCGGATCTGGCGGCTATCCAGCGACAGTTTCACCATTTGCTGCGTACGGTGCCGTCTGATGGGCTTATCGTCTGTCCCAGTGACATTCCGGCCCTTGAGCAGGTGTTCAATCAGGGGTGCTGGACGCCCGTGCAGTACCTTGACTGGCAGGGGCAGGAACGCGCCGATCGATCTGGCATAGGCTGGCAGGTCGAGTTGCTCAGCCCCGACGGCAAAGTGTGTGAGATTCAGAAAAACGGCCCGCAAGCCAACAGCAGTCGGGCCGTGATCGAGTGGCAGCTGACTGGGCGCCATAATGCCTTCAATGCGCTGGCAGCGGTGGCCGCAGCCTATCACGTAGGAATTGATATCGGCGTCGCCTGTGAGGCGTTATCAGCATTCCAGAGCGTCAAGCGACGCATGGAATTGTTGGGCGAGGTACAGGGTGTACATGTATATGATGATTTTGCGCATCATCCTACAGCAATTGAAACTACGCTGGATGGCATGCGCAAGTCGCTTGGCGGCGCGCCGGGCGCCAGATTGATCGCAGTGATCGAGCCACGTTCCGCAACCATGAAGCTCGGCATACATCAGAATACACTGGGACGATCCACTCAACATGCAGATATGGTGTTGTGGATGGCAGCGGATAATTCCGGGCTGGATGTTGAGCTGCTGGTCAATGAGAGTCCGGTGCCGGCGCTGGCGTTTAATCAGGTGGACGATATAGTGAACTACCTGGCCAACTACTCGCGAGCCGGTGATCATATCGTCATTATGAGCAACGGGGGATTTGGTGGCATTCACCGTTCGCTGCTCAATGCACTCGAATCGAGAGACTCAGCCGGGGCCGAGCTTGAGGAGTCCTAGGTCCAGTGTCTGGACTCAGGCCATGATGTCAGGCTCCGGTCGTCCAGAGGAGAAATAGCTGTGGACAAGCATGAACTGATTCCACTGTTTCCACTTCGCTCGGTGTTGTTTCCGGGTGGACGACTACCGTTGCAGATATTTGAGCAGCGGTATCTGGACCTGGTGAGCCAGTGTCTTCGCGGCGACAGTGGATTTGGTGTCTGCCTGCTCAGAAAAGGGGAAGAGACAGTTCGTGCCGGGACCAGTCAGCAGGTCCACCGCACTGGCACCTATGCCCGCATAGTGGACTGGGACAAACTGCCAAACGGCCTGTTGGGTATCACTGTTGAAGGTACACGCAAATTTCGTGTGCAGGAATGCTGGCCGCGGGCAGACAAAGTGCTGATGGCGACCGTCGAGTGGGCTGATACAGATTTTGTGGGTCAGCCAGCCATCGAGCCCAGTGATGATCAGGCGCATCTGGTTGATCTGCTGAAAGATCTGATGGCTCACCCTTTGGTGGAGAACCTGGGGCTGGAAATCGATCTGCGCGATCAGCGCCAGGTTGCCTGGCGACTGGCCGAGCTGTTGCCGGTGCCCGCCGACGACAAGCAGCGCCTGCTGGAGCTGGATGATACCGATGAGCGATTGCGGGAGCTTGAAAACCTGCTGGCGACGGTGCTGCGTTACACATCCGGCTGAGCGGCCGACAGGGCCGCACAAGCAGTTCTGTTATCTCGGCAGTAACTCAACAATCCGGTCAAATCCAACCAGAATCAGCAGCAGGTCTTCCTGGTTGTAGACGCCCTGGATAAATCTGGCAGAGGCATCCTGTCCAGTGTTGGGGGCAATCTCCATGGCGGTTTCGTCGAGGTCCACGACGGCGGCAACTCGATCTACCAGCACGCCTACAATAAAGTCCTCTACCTCAACCACGATAATCCGCGACTGTGAAGTCACATCGCGCCCTGGCAGGGCGAACACGGTGCGCGCGTCGATGACAGTCACAACATTGCCGCGCAGGTTGATTATGCCCAGAATGAAGCTGGGAGCGCCCGGCACCGGTGTGATTTCGGTGTATCGAAGCACCTCATTTACCCGTGCAGCGTTGATCGCGTAGGTTTCTTCACCCAGTGCAAAACTGACGTGTTTGATGACGTTGCGCGGCAGCTCTTCATCGTGCTGACTGGCGTCAACGGCCAGCGCTTGGCTTGCGTTCATGAATTAATCCTGTCGTTATCGTAACGGCTACTTTTCTGTTAGCGGCCAGTTTCAGGAAAAATTGAGTATCAGAGTGTATCCGGGGGCTGCACTGGCGAAGCCGGGGTATATCATTCATAATTCGACGTTACCGGGGCTGTTAACTCAGCCTGCAACAGCGGTAAGTGACACAGCAGGAATCAGGAGATTGCATGGCGGAAGTTTGGCTTAGTCCAGGCAGCTGGACGCACGAGCAGTGGTTGATCGTCAGTATTCTGGCCTTCATTATCATCGCGGTAATTGTAATTGCTTACCGGTTGGCAAAAATTATCGGCAGTGTCGGTAAGAAGCGGGAAATGCCAGTATTACGCCCTGGCAAGCGACCCAGGCGTTAGTTCGGCGCCCGGGTCATGGTTGGCGATTTATCCGGCTGTTAATTACAGCAGCATGATGTCGAGCAGCGCAGCAACACCGGCCAGCGCAGCGACAACTACCCCAAGCCAGCCCAGTAGTGCCCAGACTCGAAACGCCTTGCCGTTTTCCGGGTACAAACCAGATTGTTCATATTCACGTTCGGGTTTTTCTGAATCGCTCATGGCAACCTCCTGGCTGAAACGCATAATTCTACAGATGGCGACCCTGTTGTGTGTGGTCAGCTTGCCTGCCAATGCCATAATGATGCGCCATGATACCGGATACACGCGCTATCTCGCCAGTGAATCAGAGTATCCGGCAATCTTTCCGCTGCTTGAGAATGAGCGCAGCAAGACCTGTGTAGCCACCCTGGTCGCAGCACGTTGGGCCATTACGGCCGCACACTGCATAGAGCAGGTCGGCATTGACGTGCTCGACGACAGGCTCAGCCACCCCGTGCAGATCAATAAACAATCGCACACTGTTACAAGAGTCCTTTTTCACCCCCAATGGCCAGGCCAGGCGCGCCCGCTGAACAGCGCCGGTGAGGTGGACCTGGCCCTGCTCTACCTCGACCGTTCTGTGGCAAAGGTTGCGCCCATACCCTTGTATCAGGGCGATGCTGAGCAGGGCCGGGAGATGAGTTTTGTCGGCTGGGGTTATGCCGGTTTCGGCAGTAGTGGTCAGCGCTTTAATGATGGCAGATTGCGCCGCGCCGCCAATCGCGTGGATGTGGCAGCTGCCCGGCTGCATTTCTATTTTGATGACCCTGCCGGACCTGCAAGTACTGCATTGCCGCTGGAGGGTATTCCCGGTCTCGGTGACAGCGGTGGACCGGCACTGGTGCTGGAGCAGGGCGAGTGGCAACTTGCCGGCATAGCAGTTGGTGAAATTGACCAGGGTCAGCGCTGGGGGCGTTATGGCGCCCGGGTTGTCTATGAGCGCATCGGGCAGCACATCGACTGGGTGCGCCAGATCATCCGTCAGCCTATCAGCTCCGTATCGACTCTCAAGTGAATTTGCTACACTCGAAAGACTGTGCTGAATAACTCAGCTTTCCCGATTCAGGTTTCTCATTCAACAATCCATGCGAGGTGCACATGAGCGTTAACCAAGGTGACAAGATTCCAGCAGCGACACTAAAAGTGATGGGCAAAGACGGCCCCGAGAGTATGAGCACCGATACAGTATTCGCCGGCAAAAAAGTTGTGCTGTTCGCCGTACCGGGTGCTTTTACTCCTGGCTGCACCGTGACCCACCTGCCTGGCTACGTCGTCAATGCTGACAAGATCAAGGCGAAAGGCGTCGACACTATCGCCTGCGTTGCAGTCAATGACGCGTTTGTCATGGACGCCTGGGGCAAAAGCCAGAACGCTGACGAAATACTGATGCTCGCTGATGGCAATGCGGAGTTCAGCAAGGCGCTGGGCCTGACGATGGATGCCAGTGGTTTCGGAATGGGTACGCGCAGTCGCCGCTATGCGATGATCGTCAATGATGGCGTGATTGAGCATCTGGCGGTTGAGGACGGCGCCGGCGTCAATGTCAGCGCGGCAGAAAAAATTATGGAGCAACTGTAGCCGTTGCGGAGGCACCGACCATGCTGAAGACCGAATATATCGAATACCAGGACGGAGATGTCGTCCTGGAAGCCTATGTGGCCTACGATGAGGACGCCAAAGAGCCGCGACCATGCGTGCTGGTGGCACATGACTGGACCGGGCGCCGCGCATACGCCTGTGCTGGTGCCGAGCGCATGGCCGAACTGGGTTATGTGGGATTTGCAGTGGACGTCTACGGCAAGGGCAAGTTTGGCAAAGAGGGTGATGTCGAAGGTAATTCGGCCATGATGAAACCTTTTGTCGAAGACCGCGCGCTGTTGCGTGGCCGCATGCTGGCGGCCCTGGCGGCGGCACGCAAACTGTCGCAGGTAGACGACAGCAATATGGGAGCCATGGGTTACTGCTTTGGCGGTATGTCAGTGCTTGAGCTTGCGCGCTCGGGCGCGGATGTGAAAGGTGTTGCCAGCGTGCACGGGCTGCTGTTTGCAGGCGAAGCCCCTTCCAGCAAGGCAATCCAGTCCAAAGTGCTGGTCCTGCATGGGCATGATGACCCAATGGTTCCCCCGGAGCAGGTACTGGCATTCGAGCAGGAAATGTCGGATGCCGGCGTGGACTGGCAGGTGCATGTCTATGGTGGCACCAAGCATGCCTTCACCAATCCTGGAGCCAATAACCCTGACTTTGGTACCGTCTACAGCCAGACTGCCAACCGTCGGGCAGAGCAGGCCCTGGCCAACTTCTTCCATGAATTGTTTGTGGATACTCCCCCGCTGGATGTCGCTCCCTGAGCACTTCCGATGGCCCGATCTGGCGCTTCAGGCCAGCTCCGGGCCAGCCCGCAGAGTCATTGTGAGGCGTGCAGCTGTTCTGCCAGATGATGCAGAATGGCTGCCGTGGCGCCCCATATCCGGTAATGCCGGAACTGCAGCTCCCGAAATTTGCGCTGCCGGTTCTGAAACTCCATGGAGCTGATCCTGTACTGTGAAGGATCCAGAATCAGCGAGGCTGGCGCGTAGAATATTTCCGCGACCTCATTGGGGCAAGGCGTGACAGGTGTGTCTGGACGCACCAGGCCAACAACCGGGGTTACATGAAAAGCTGAAGGCATTAGCAGGGCCGGCAGGGTTCCCATGATCCGCACCGCCTCAGGAGGTAATCGGGTTTCTTCCTCAGCTTCCCGCAAGGCAGTGGCAATCAGATCAGAATCCTCCGGGTCTCTGGAGCCTCCGGGCAGACTGATCTGTCCGGCATGGCTGCGCAGATGCTCCGTGCGCCGGGTCAGCATGATCATGGGTTCCGGGCCTGAGGCAATAATGGGAATCAGTACTGCAGCCTGACGAACCGGTTTGCCGTAGATGTGGCTTGCCGGTCTCAGGATCTGGTCTTCAGGGTCGGGAGGTTTGATCAGTCCACTGGGCGAGGGCGAGAGCTGAAAGAAATCCTCCAGCCTTTGAATCAGTTCCTCGCCCATGGTCTGTTAACACTCTCCGGTATCAGCCCTCACTCTAAAAAGAGCCAGGATTAATTGAAACGCCAGTTCAGGGCAACAAAGGCACGCAGCGGTTCGCCAGGGAAGTAGCGATCTCCGCCGAACGCTGACCAGTCAGCCCGCTCTGCATACTTGCGATCTGTCAGGTTGAGGATGTTGACCGACAGTGTCAGATCCTCAGTGGCATCCCAGCGCGTGCGCAGATTAAGTACATCATGACCTTCGTAGCTGTTCAGGTTGTCAGGGCTGGTGTAATACTCACCCTGTGCTACCCACTGCAGTTCTGTCATCAGGCTGGTGCTGGGGCGCCACTGCAGCTGTACACTGCCAAAGTTGCGTGGTGCAGTTGCAACATCCTTGCCGTTCAGGTTCACACCATTGGAAATCTCGTCGTTCTCGTAGGTGTGGCGCGCGTGGTTATATGCCGCGCTCAGGCGCCAGGCATCACTGATCTCGTATGAGCCTGACAACTCGATGCCACGGTGGCGGGTATGCATATTGTTCAGGTTGATACGATTGCTGTCGGTGATGATCTCGTTGTCCTTGTCCATGTAGTAGGCAACGGCTTCGTACTGCAGTCGGTCCACTGAGCCTTCAAAGCCAAGCTCCACGCTGTCTATTTTCACCGCGTCCAGGTCAGCCACGTTCTGATCGTTCTGCAGACGATACAGCTCCGTGGCCTGCGGCGCGCGATAGCCGCGCGTAACGCGGAACTGCAGATCATGCGAATCATTGAGTGCATAGCGCAGCGCAAATTTGGGCGCCCAGTTGCCAAAGGTGTCCTGTCTGTCAGACGGGCGGTTATAGCGACAGCCGCCAAAACCACAGGGTGTACCGTCTTCGCGGGTGCGGCCGGAAATCATGTTGTTGGTATAGTCGTAACCGATGCGCTCAAAGCGCAGACCCAGGGTTACGTCAAAACCGCTGTCCCAGTACTGCTGGTACTGAACGAACGGTGCCATTTGTGTGGCATCCACGTCATAGTCGTAGTGACGGCCCTGGGGGATAGTTGCCTGCAGAAACGCAGAGCCCTGAGTTGGCTGATCCTGACGCTGCACCAGCGAGCCGCTGGTGAACTCGACGTCTACACCGGCCGCCAGCTGACGCTGTTCATCAATCTGTTTGTAGCTGGCGAACTGCATGCCGACGCTGCTGTGCTTGTTGGTCTCTGTTGGCGTACCGGGCAGGAAGTGCTGGATAAAGTCCAGGTCGGCATCGCGGTAATACGGTGTCAGTACGACATCCCAGTCGCCATCCAGCTCATAGCTGATGCGCGTCCAGGCGCGCATACTGCGATTATTGCGATAGGCCTCGGGATTTGGGTTGGTGCGGCGCAGATCGTCATCCTTGTACGCTTCCGCGCCAACGACGTAGCCTGCTGTTTCCTGATTCAGGTTGGTGAGAGTAATGCCACCGTCCAGTGTCATGCCGTTGTTCAGCGTGGTTTCATACAGCCATGAACCCTTCTGCTGGTCGTAACCACTCTCTGGTCGGAACCCTTCCTCGCTGATGCCGTTAAGCAATACTGTCTGGCGCACGCCGCCATCTTCGCCAAAACCAATGCGGGCATTGCCGCGCAAAGTGCCACGTGGGCCATATTCCACTGTCAGGTCATTGCCGGTACCGGCGCGTGGCAGTACCACGTTGATCATGCCGTGCACCGCGTTGGATCCGTAGAATGCAGTACCCGGCCCGCGGATGACCTCAATGCGCTCTGCGTTTTCAGAGTGGGAGTCGAACAGCTCGTTTACATTGCAGAAGCCTGCTGCGCGCAGCGGGATACCCTGTTCCGCCAGCAGGAAGGCGCCACATGCGCCACCACCGCTCAGCACGGGCGAGCGGATAGCAGTCAGGCTTTCCTGGCCGTTATTGCGGTTGATGTTAACCCCAGGCAGGCGGTTGGCCGCTTCCTGAATATGCGTGTGGGAAATTAGCCTGAGCTCTTCCTCACTGAGCACCGCAATGGATGCGTTCACGTCCGACAGGCTTTCCGGGCGGCGAGAAGTGGAAATCACCTGAATTTCCTCTATCGCCGGCGTGCCGCTCTGCGCCAATGCAGGCTGCATGGCGGCGGCTGAAGCTGCAGCACAGGCGGCTGCAAGCAATGACTTCTGAAATCTTCGATTGGCTGTACTCATAAAACTCCCCTTGATGCATTCTTGTTCCTCGGCGCCTAACTCTGGGCCGGTGCCTTATCGACAACGGGATCGGTGCTGTACCTGCTGTGGGCAGCACTTCTTATAGGCATTCAGAGTGGAGATCGCCGAAAAAATCGCTACTAACATAACACAAATAGCGCCTGCCACGTTATCGCCTGCGTTGACAGGTGGTATCGTTCGGTTGTTCTGCATGAGGAATTTTTGCAATTGTCATGCAGAGGTGGTGTTATCTGGACCGGCAGAACAACATTAGCAGTTCAGGCGTGCAGCCTGTGATACGGACGATTGACTGAGACTTGGGGGAAAAAACGTGCAGATCAAAGACAAGGTGGTAGTGGTAACAGGTGGTGCCAGTGGCATCGGGCGCGCATTATGCGAGCGTTTTGCTGAGGAAGGCGCATCGGCCGTAGTAGTGGCTGATATCAATCAGGCAGGCATCGACGAGGTGGTTGCCGCGATTAGCGGGCGCACTCGCACCCTGGGTGTTGTCACAGACGTCAGCAAAGAGGTGGATGTGCAGCGTCTGGTAGAAGAAAGCAGAAAGGCTTTTGGTGACATTGACCTGTTCTGCTCCAATGCCGGAATTTTCACCATTGGAGGTGAAGAAGTCAGTAATGAGAACTGGCAGCGGATCTGGGACATCAATGTCATGGCGCACATCTACGCGTCCCGCGCGGTTTTGCCAGCGATGCTGGAGCGCGGCGAAGGTTATCTGCTCAACACGGCTTCGGCTGCTGGTTTGCTGAGCCAGATCGGCTCTGCGCCTTATGCGGTAACCAAGCACGCGGCCATAGGATTCGCCGAATGGCTGTCGATCACTTACGGCAATAGAGGCATCAAGGTCTCTGTCCTCTGCCCGCAGGCTGTGCGTACCCAGATGACGGCCAATACCCGCGGCGGTGGTGTGGCTGGTGTGGATGGCATGCTGGAGCCGGAGGCTCTGGCACAGACAGTAATCGAAACGCTGGCCGAAGAGCGCTTCCTCTGCCTGCCCCATCCGCAGGTGTTGACCTACATGCAGCGCAAGAGCGGCGACTATGATCGCTGGCTGGGAGGTATGCGCAAACTGCAGGACAGATTCGCTGAGCAGTACAAGCGCTCAGGGGACTGACAAGACATAGACGCCCATAAATGTTAGGGTATCGCGGATTTTTAGAAAATACAGGAAATGATCACAATGAGTTTAATGATAGGCAAAAATGCAGTCGTAGGTATCAACTACACACTGACCAATGACGCTGGTGAAGTTATGGATACCTCAGAGGGTCGCGGCCCGCTGGTTTACCTGCATGGAGCCAACAACTTGATTCCGGGGCTGGAAAAGCAGCTGGAAGGCAAGGCCGAAGGCGCCACTTTCAAAACAACCATAGAGCCGGCTGAGGCTTATGGCGAGAGCAATCCGGAGCTGGTGCAGACGCTGCCGCGCGAAATGTTCAAGGGCGTCGACAACATTGAGCCTGGCATGGGCTTTACGGCGCAGGGTCCGCAGGGACAGCAGCACATCGTGGTAACCGAAGTGAACGGTGACGAAGTCACTGTTGACGGCAACCACCCGATGGCTGGCAAAACGCTGCACTTTGATGTGGAAGTAGTCAGTGTTCGTGACGCGAGCGAAGAAGAAATCGCCCACGGTCACGTACATGACGGAGATCACGCGCACTAAGCGCTCTCCAACAGCTCTACCCAGTTACCGTCCGGGTCGGCGACCATGGCAATGGTCACGCCCGGACGGATGACTTTTGGTGGCACCGGAATCTTGAATCCCGCCTTTTTGCAGTGTGCCACGCTGTCTGCCAGATTCTTTACGTAAATCGTAAAGTAACGCATGCCGGTTGCGGCCGGAATGCCGCCCGGCGCTGCGTCGTGTGGTGGTGCCTTGTCCAGTTGAACAATCTTCAGCACACTGTTGCCGACCTTCAGTCTGTTCATGGTGCCCCCGGAAGGCATCGGAATGACGCCTTCCAGTTGCAGACCAAGCACATCCTGATAAAACGCCAGCATGGCATCCGCATTCCGGGTAATTATTCCCAGGTCTATGGCCTGCTTGCCGATATCAAGGCTCATGCGTTGTAGCCCATCACGGCCTTGATTTCCAGATAGTCATGGAAACCTTCTTCGCCCCATTCGCGACCATTGCCTGATTGCTTGTAACCACCAAACGGCGCGGCAAAGTCCGGGCCGGCGCCATTCATGTGCACCATGCCGGTTCGCATGCGACGCGCGATCGCGCGGGCGTGCTCTGGCTCCCCGGATACATAGCCGGACAGGCCATATACTGTATCGTTGGCGATGCGGACGGCATCCTCATCGTCCTTGTAACCGATAATCGACAGAACCGGTCCAAAAATTTCCTCGCGAGCGATGGTCATGTCATTGGTGACATTGGCGAACACGGTAGGTTTAACAAAGTAGCCGGTTTCCAGGCCTTCGGGTTTGCCAGTACCGCCAGCAACCAGCGTGGCACCCTCGTCGATACCGGCCTGGATCAGGGACTGGATTTTGTCGTACTGAACCTGGCTTACCACAGGGCCCAGGCGGGTTGCTTCATCGGCCGGGTTGCCAGGCACTGCTTTGGCAGCGACCACTTTGGCAATCTCGATGGCTTCAGCCATTTTTGACTGTGGTACCAGCATACGGGTTGGGGCATTGCAGGACTGACCACAATTGCCAAAACAGCCCATGATGCCGCCTTTGACGGCCGCCGCAAAATCGGCCGAGTCCAGAATGATGTTGGCAGACTTGCCACCCAGTTCCTGGCACACGCGTTTGATGGTGTCGGCTGCCGCCTTGGCCACCTCACGTCCGGCGCGCGTGGAGCCGGTAAACGAGACCATATCAACTTCCGGGTGCGAGGAGATGGCAGCGCCAACGCTGGGGCCATCGCCATTCACCAGATTGAATACACCTGCCGGCACGCCAGCGTCGTGAATGATTTCCGCCAGTATCATTGCGCTGATGGGCGCCACTTCACTGGGTTTGAGCACCATGGTGCAGCCCGTTGCCAGTGCCGGCGCGACTTTACAGGTCAGCTGGTTCAGCGGCCAGTTCCAGGGCGTAATCATGCCGCATACGCCGATGGGTTCCTTGATGATCTGGGTCTTGCCGCGAGCTTCTTCGAATTCGTAGTTGGCCAGAATCTGGCGGGCGGTCGCAAAATGGCCGAGGCCGGTGCCAACCTGCGCACTGCGTGCAAAGCTGATGGGCGCACCCATTTCCTGCGAGATGGCCTGGGCCAGGTCCTCAGAGCGTGCCTTGATGCCCGCCAGGATCTTGTCGAGGATGGCCAGCCGCTCTTCCACGCTGGTCCGGGACCAGGCCGGGAAGGCGTCACGCGCTGCCTTTGCAGCCGTATCTACATCGGCCGCTGTCCCCAGCGACACACGGGAAAACACCTGTTCTGTTGCCGGATTGATGACATCAACAGTGTCGCGACCTTCCGGTTTAACCCACTCGCCGTTGATATAAAACGACAGGTAATCATTGCTCATTTATGTTCCCCCAAGGTTGTTTCGTTAGTTCGGTGGTCTGGTTCAGACGCCGATTATGGGATAAATCAAAGACAACTGCCAATCCGTGCTCGCTGGCGTATACTGAGCGACGGTGAACGAAGCCCGTTGGCCCTGCGGTCATGTACCGTACCCAGGCTCTTTTTTTGTGAGGTTGTCGCGACACACCATGATTCAGGCCATATCCAGCCAGCTCCGCCTGCTGTCAGTCAGCAGAGCGACACCTCTCGCGGCCAGCGTCGGCCGCGCGTTGGCGGTATTGCTTGTATCTTTTCTGGCCTTGCAGACACTTCCGGCCATTGCGCAAAGCCAGTCCGGCGATTCTGAGCCAGGATCTGCAGAAAGTATGGACGTTCCTGAGGCCGAAGCTCCCCCTGAGATAGATCCTGAGCGGCTGCAGTGGGAGCGTGATGCTGCCGGACTGGTGGCGCAGCTGGACAATCTGACAAACTCACTGGGGCTCTACGACCCGTCCCTGCTGGAAGTTCAGCGGGATCTGGGTTCTGCATTGCTCAGGCTGGATCGCCACCAGGAAGCTGCCGAAGTGTATGCACGGGCGCTGCAGCTGGCCCGCGTCACTGATGGCCTGTACAGTGCGCAGCAGCTGGCCGTGCTGGATGGGCTGATAGCGGCTCACAGCGGCCTTCAGGACTGGGGAAAAGTGGATGACTACGAACACCTGCGCTTCTCCCTGGCAACCCATCAGCAGGACCCTCAGTCACCAGAATATATTGATGCGCTGCTTGCCCGCAGCGAATGGCAGCTGCAGGCCTCACGCCACAATCTTTTGAGCCGGCCGGGAAATGATTTTCAGATCCGGCAATTGCATGACCTGAATCTTGCACACGAGCAGGCACTTGCCACCGCCAGTGAGCAGTCAGACCCCGCGCTGCACTGGGAGCTGCTGGACACCAAGCTGCAGACTGATATCGAGATTGCACGCCACGTCGCCTACCAGGGCATGAGGGATATTTTTCCGTCCGAGCCTCGTTATGTAATGCAGACAGTCTGCCGTATGGTCTCGGATGGTAATGGCGGTGCGCAGCGTGTGTGCTGGCAGCAGCGGGTCAGTAATCCGGATTTTTACAATTCAGCCGCCAACCAGCGTCGGCACGAACTGGAGCGCACGCGCGCCAATCTGCTGACAACCCGCCGGGAGATGGAGCAGTTCATGGTTACGCATCCAGATTTTGTCAGCCAGCGTAGCGATGAGGTCAACAATCGTCTGGCGCAGATTGACCAGGTGGTTTCAGAGTTGCAACGTGAAGCCAGTCGCGCCGCTTTCAGGTCCTGGTAGCCCAACCAGGCGTGATCGCAAAACAACACAAACAACAGGAGTTTTGGCATGAAAAAGACATCTACAGCATTAACCCGCCGGTTCACCGGAGTGGCCATCGGTTTGCTGGCTGCGCTGGCGCTGCCATTGGCACAGGCACTGGAAGTTGGTGACAAAGCACCGGATTTCACGCTGCAGGCTTCTGACGGCAATACCTACAGCCTGTCGCAGTTTGTAGGCAAACAGCCGGTAGTGCTGGCATTCTTCCCGGCTGCCTTTACTGGCGGCTGCACCATTCAGTGCAAGGCAATCCGCGACAGCAGCGACGAAATCAAAAGCTTTGATGTCGCGTACTTCATGGCCAGCGTCGACACTGCTGAGAAAAATACCGAATTCGCCACCGAATATGGTCTCGATTTTCCGGTACTGGCCGACCCGCAGAAAACCATGACGGCTGACTACGGTGTGCTCAGTGAGCGGGGATTTGCCAATCGCTGGACCTACTACATTGACGTGAACGGCGTGGTAGTCAAAATAGACAAACAAACCAACCCCAATACAGCCGGCCAGGATCTGGCTGACAATATGGCAGATCTGGGCTTTTAGCGTCTTGCTCCTGTCATTGGCGTTGTGCCAGAATAGTTGTCACTATGGCACATAAAACATTAGCTATTTTTGCTGCACTGTCGCTGATCGGCGTCGTTTTCCTGATCTATCTGGCAATGACCTTTGAGCCGCCGTCGGAGACCCGCACGACGGAGCTGGATACGCCCATCCCGCGGCCCGTGACAACCACGCCCGATCCGGCGCCCACCATCACCGAAACTGAGCCCGCCGAGGCCCTGGTCGAGGTTGATCCGGTGGAGATTACGCCTGCGGAACCGGAAGCCGATCTGCCAGACGCTGAGCCCCTGCCATCTTTGAACGCCAGTGACGCCGAGCTGTTTGCCCGACTGGCTGAAATCGAGCTGGGTGCCAGCCTGATGCGATTGATGGCACCCGATGATGTAATCCGAAAATTTGTAGTGTTTGTCCACAATGCCTCAACCGGTGAGCTACCGCAACTGGACTACCCGCTACGTGACATTCAGTCTGATTTTGTAGCCTCAGAGGTAGACGAGAATCTCTTTGAGATGGACCCGGCCACGCACAGACGCTTTGATACACTTATCGATACTCTGGTGAGTATCGAACCGCAGGCAGCCATGTCGATTTATCGTGCTTTCAAACCACTGTTCCAGGAAGCCTACGCAGAAATCGGCTTCCAGGAAGATTTTGATGCAGTTCTGGTACGTGCGATCGATCAGGTCATGGAGGCCGAGCTGCCGGAAGGGCCTTTCCAGTTGATCAAGCCTTCTGTGATGTTCCTGTATGCCGATACCAGGATTGAAGATATGGACCCGGTAGACAAGCAGCTGCTTCGTATCGGACCCGCGAATACCGCTAAATTGAAAGAACGTCTGCCTGCCTACCGGGAGCGACTCCAGGCCGGACGCTGATCGCATGAGCGAGTCGTCCAGGGCATTGGCCGTACTGCGGGAAATATTCGGCTACGAACAGTTCCGTGGTGCCCAGGCTGAAATTGTAGATACGCTTGTCGCTGGTCACAGCGCACTGGTATTGATGCCCACCGGTGGCGGCAAATCACTCTGTTACCAGGTTCCCTCCATCGTCCGTCCGGGCGTTGGCATCGTCATATCCCCGCTTATTGCCCTGATGCAGGATCAGGTGGATGCCCTGCGCGAACTGGGTGTGAGCGCTGGTTTCATCAACTCCTCATTAAGCCCGGAACAGTACAGTGAGACCATGCGGGCACTGCGCGCGGGTCAGCTCGACCTGCTGTACCTGGCGCCGGAGCGGCTCAGCCAGCCATCCACGCTCGATCTGCTGGACTCTCTGGAGATTGCCCTGTTTGCCATTGATGAGGCGCACTGCGTGTCACAGTGGGGACATGATTTTCGTTCAGACTACCTGACATTGTCGGTACTGCAGCAGCGCTTCCCATTGATACCCCGGGTGGCTCTGACAGCAACGGCCGATACCGCAACGAGACAGGAAATTATTGAAAGGCTGGCGCTGGAAGATGCGCGGCATTTTGTGTCGGGTTTTGATCGACCCAACATTCAGTATCGCATCACCCAGAAACGCAATCCGCGCCAGCAGTTGATCGATTTTCTGCGCCGCGAGCACAGCGGTGATGCCGGCATTATTTACTGTCTGTCGCGGCGCAAGACCGAGGAGACCGCTGCATGGCTGCAGCAGCAGGGCTTTGATGCGCTGCCGTATCATGCCGGTCTAAGCGCAGATGAGCGATTGCGTAATCAGCAGCGCTTCCTGCGGGAAGATGGTGTAATCGTGGTGGCAACCATCGCCTTTGGCATGGGCATCGACAAGCCTGATGTGCGATTTATAGTGCACCTGGATCTACCGCGCAGCGTTGAGTCCTACTATCAGGAGACTGGTCGAGCAGGTCGCGATGGGGAACCTGCGACCGCCTGGATGGTCTATGGTTTGCAGGACGTGATCAAACTGCGGCAGATGATGGATGGATCGCAGGGTAATGAGCAATTCAAGCGTCTGGAGCGGATCCGGCTGGATGCCATGCTTGGACTGTGTGAGATCACAAGCTGCCGCCGGCAGGCGCTGCGGCAGTACTTTGGCGAGCAGGCGCCGGAACAATGCGGCAATTGCGACACCTGTCTGAATCCGCCCCCGACATGGGATGGCACCGAGGCCGCGCAGAAGGCGCTGTCCTGTGTCTACCGGACCGGGCAGCGCTTTGGCGTAGCGTATCTGATTGAGGTGCTTAGCGGGGTTGAGAGCGAGCGTGTACTGAGTAACGGCCATCATTGCGTGACGACATTCGGCATTGGTCGCGAGCTCGACAAAGCGCACTGGCAGTCCGTATTCAGACAGTTGGTGGCGCGGGGTTACCTGGGCGTGGATCACACAAGCTTTGGTGGCCTGTATCTGACGGAGAAGGCGCGCCCGGTGTTGCGCGGCGATGAAAGCCTGCGTCTGCGTGAGGATATCAGCGATGTGGCAGGTGGACGGCGCCGATCCGGCGACCGTGGCGAGGTGCTGCTACCTGAGGACAGGCGCCTCTGGGAGGCATTGCGCCAGTGTCGCAAACAGTTGGCGGACGAGCATGATGTGCCGCCTTACGTGATCTTTCATGACAAAACTTTGCTGGACATGGTGCAGTTGCGGCCCCTGAACGCACAGCAGTTGCTGGCGGTCAACGGCGTAGGGCAGGGCAAGCTTAGCAAGTACGGTGAGGAATTCTTGCGAATAATCAATGAGCATGAGCTCGATATGGTATAGAATGCGCCCCGTTTTTCGTTAAGCACCGGATTTACGTTCCGGAGGGCAGACAGGAGATTGGCAGGAATGACAGGCTCGGTAGTAGTGGCGGCCATGTACCGCTTTGCACGTTTGGAAGATTTCACAGATTTACGCGCACCACTGCATCGCGTGATGCTGGATAATCAGGTCAAAGGCACCTTGCTGCTGGCGCGTGAAGGTATCAATGGCACCATCGCAGGTTCGCGTGAGGGCATCGACGCCGTGCTGGGCTGGCTGCGCAAAGACGATCGCCTCGCCGCACTGGAAGTCAAAGAATCCTACACCGAAGACAATCCTTTCTACCGCACCAAGGTCAAACTCAAGAATGAGATCGTGACCATGGGCGTGGAAGATATCGATCCCTGCCATATTGTCGGTACCTATGTAAAACCGGCCGACTGGAATGCGCTGATCTCCGACCCGGATGTGACGGTTATCGACACGCGTAATGATTATGAATACCAGATCGGGACCTTCCAAGGTGCGATCAACCCGGAAACCGATGCCTTCCGTGAATTCCCGCGCTATGTGAAACAGAACCTTAATCCGCAGAAACACAAAAAGGTGGCGATGTTCTGCACCGGCGGCATTCGCTGTGAAAAGTCGACAGCTTTCCTCAAACAACAGGGCTTTGAAGAGGTCTATCACCTGGAAGGTGGCATCCTCAAGTATCTGGAGGAAGTGCCGCAGGAACAGTCACTGTGGCAGGGTGAGTGTTTCGTGTTTGATAACCGGGTGACGGTTAACCATCAGCTGGAGCGCGGATCTTACGACCAGTGCCATGCCTGCCGTATGCCTATCACCGATGAAGAAAAGACCTCGGAGCACTTCCGCCCAGGCATCAGCTGTCCGTACTGTTACGACAAACACAGCCAGGAACAGTTGCGCCGTTATGCCGAACGGGAGCGCCAGATGCAACTGGCCAGGGAGCGGGGAGAGCACCACATTGGTGAACCGATGTCGGCCGTCATCAGGCGACGACGACAGGAAAAACTGGCAGCCAAACTGGAGCAGCGCCAGGCCGGTTGATACCGTGCAGCCAGAAGATCAGCTTTGCCCTTCGCAATACGCAAATCTGGGCACGTCCTGGCCGTCAACAGTGACTGTTTCAGTAAACATGGTCAGCGGCCTGACCCACAGGCCGCGTTCGCCATACTGTGGCCGGTAAACCACCAGAGCCTCCTCGGTTTCGCTGTGACGGGCTACACCGATCACATCGTACAATGGTCCTTTATAGTGGCGGTAAGTACCGGGCTTCAGGTCGGTCATAACAATTCCAGACAGTAAGTTGGCGAAACAGGGATTGTCGCGTAGTCTATTACAGCTCTGAATCCAACCCAACCGTATAAATGACGCTGGACAGCGGTGTCAGTATTTAATCAGGAGTATTGCATGATCGCGCCGGGACGCCTGTTGTTAACCTCATCCGTGTGTTTGTTGCTGGCGGCCTGCGCCTCTCAGCAGCCTTCCAAGCAGGTGCTTATTCAGGGCATCTGGACAGCAGAGTTTGAAGGGCAGGCGGTTACGCTGGAATACAGCGTTAGTGAGGTCACCGTGCTCGATTTCGGCATCAGCTTTCCCTATGAGTGGATCGACGACGATCATATCCGCCTGAACGCCATGGGCCAGCAGGTGGTCAGCGCAATTGAGTTCGAGACGCCGGATGAGATGCACCAGATTACCGATGGGGATGTGCAGGTGCTGTATCGTCAGCGTTAAAGCTGTTGGCAGGCAGGAAATAAAAAGGCCGCGATGTGGTTTCACATCGCGGCCTTCTCTTTTGGTTGTTTACTATTTGTAATCAGTTTGGTGTGGCATCGACACCTTCTTCGCAGATTGTCGCAAAAATCGCCACATCACTCGTCGCTGTTACCGGGATAAGTGGCACAGCCACAGATACCGGGCTACCCGACCAGATAGCACCCGCACCCGGCGCAGTTGCGGTTGAGAAGCTGTAGTTCAGCTCGACGTCGCTGTTGTACGTGCCCGCAGCGCCGACGTAAAAGTCTACGGTGCGGATCTCGTAGCCAGCAACCGGCGACATCACCAGGCTGAATCCACCACCGAGCTGCGATGGTGCCAGCAGCAGATTGCCGTAAATGTCTGACGGACTCATGGCGTCGGTCAGATTGACATTCTGGAATGCGAAGCCGAACGGGTCAAACGTCAGCGGGACGCTGGCGCCGCTGGTGTTTGTGATGTAGCAGCCCTGTGGCAGTTCAGGGTCGTTGCCACCGCCGCCATTGTCGTCATCATCATCGTCATCGGTGGCGCATTCGGCGTTCACGCCAAAGTACGTGGCCCAGTTGCCCTTCTTGGTGAATCGGGTCTCACCTGCCCAGGCAGATTCAGTCTGTCCTGACTTGGAAACAACACCATGTGCGCCAATCAGCAGTTTGGACGGATCTGCACAGTAGCTTTCCGGGTCAATGCCCAGGTCGCTGACCGGGATAGTGAAGGTGTGGGTATCAACACCCATAACGCTGGCAGTGTACGGGAACTGGCCAGGAATCGGGTTTCCGGAGCCAGTGCGCGGTGCGCTGTCCAGTGTCTCGCCAACCCACAGGTGCGGCTCTGACAGTTTCCAGCCATCTTCCAGGATATAGTCAACCAGCAGATTGTCACCGTCCAGGGTTACGCAGACACTACCCACAACGATGTGCTGACCAGCGCGGTAAATGGCGCAGTTGCCATCTACGACTGGCGTGTCACTGCCGTTGTCGTGGCCATGGTCGTCATCGTCGTCATGATCATCATCATCGTCGTCGTCGTCATCCTTGTGCCATCCCCAGCCCCAGTCTTTTTTCTTCCAGGAGTGGTCGTCGTCATCGTCATCATGGTCTTTGTGCTTGCCCCAACCGTCTTTCCAGTCGTGGTCATCGTCATCATCGTCGTGATCGTGGTTATGGCCTTTGCCCTTACCATTGCCATGGTCTTTATGGCCTTTGCCCGGACCGTCGTGGTCGTGACCGCGATCCTTGTCATCATCCTTGCCTTTGCCCTTGTCGTCCTTGTCCTTGCCTTTAGACTTATCGTCTTTTTTGTCGTCCTTCTTGTCGTCTTTCTTGCCTTTGTCATCATTTTTGGACTTGGAATCGCTGTGCGATTCGTCAGCACTGACAAAGCCAAACAGTTTGCCAAGAAAGCCGCTGAAGCCCCATGTGGCATTGGCGCTGGAGGCGGTAAACAGTGACAGGCTGAATACAGCCAGCAGCACCGTGAGTTTAGATCTGGTGTTCTTGTTCATGATCTGTGTCCTTCTTGCTCAGTATTTGTCCGGGTTTCGGCATCTCGGGTCACATTGCACTACGGCACGAATGCTCGATGGACTTTTAGTCGATGATAATTCTACTCACAATGGCGCAAGATGCCAGTGCTTTCTGGCCCTGACTGTGGACGAAAGCGGGTCATTTTGGGAAATTTTCCGGGCTATTTGTCTCGAATATGAATTCATTCAAATTTGTGCCTCATGCTATCGACGCGCATAAACGCACTGGGGTATGCTTGGAGCTTGCCTGGCTGTCAGGGACGACTGCCCGAACCGTTTTTACCAGATTGATCGAGATATGAAGCAGTCCGAGTCCCAGTCAGAGTCCACACAATCCATTCCAGCGCAGGCACCAGGCGACCGACTGACACAGGCGGCGTCCCGGCAGCTGGCACTGTACGCCGCCATAGTTGTCATTGCCCTGGCAGCTGCCATGTTCGGCCTGAATTACCTGGCCAGTCTCACCAGCAGCGCGGCGGGTATGTCGCGGCAGGCGGTCGATGTCGAGAACAATATCATCACCTCCTACCTGCGCGAAGAACCACCGCAAATGAACAGTCTGCGCTCCAGCGATGCCGTCAGCAGCATGGTGATGGCGCATGTCATGGAAGGACTGCTGCGCTATGACGAGAACAGTCAACTGGCCCCGGGTGTTGCCGAGCGCTGGGAGCAGGACGGCAGTACGGTGACCTTCTGGCTGCGTGACGACGCCCGCTGGAGCAACGGCGAGCCGGTGACCGCGCATGATTTTGAATTTGCCTGGAAAACGGTACTAGCACCTGCGACAGGGTCGCAGTATGCCTTTCTGCTATACCCGATTCTCAACGCGGAGGCAGCCAATAATGGCGAAATATCCACTGATGAGATTGGTGTTGAGGCGGTTGACGACCGCACGCTGGTAGTGACGCTGGAAACCCCGATAGCCTACTTCGATCGCATGGTGGCCTACATGACCTTCATGCCGGTAAATGAGGCATTTTACGAGCAGACCAATGGCCGCTATGGTGCCGATGCGGATCAGATGCTGTATAACGGCCCGTTCATTATGACCAGCTGGGTGCATGGTGCCAGCATGCAGCTGCGCAAGAATCCCTATTACTGGGACGCTGACAGGATAAAACTGGATGGCCTTAACTATGCGCATATGACCAGTGACTCCAATACGCTGCAGAACCTGTTCAAGGACGGGCAGATAGCGATTGCAGACCTGACCTCAGAGATGCTGGAAGAGGCGATGTTCCAGCGCTGGCCACTCAGCCAGTTTATGGAAGGCACCACTTTCTATACCGAATTTAATCACAGGCCTGACCGGCTCACCCGCAATCTCAACCTGCGCAAGGCCATGCTGCTGGTGCACGACCCCAGTGAGCTGGTTAATCGAGTGATCAAACTGCCCGGCTACTTGCCCGCTGAAACGCTGTTCCCACGCTGGGTAGAAGGCATGAACGGGCCTTTCCGCGAAGAGTACCCGTTGCCGCCATTGCAGCGGGATGTCGAGAAAGCGCGCGAACATCTGCAGATGGCGCTGGATGAGCTCGGGCTTGAGGAGCTCCCTCCCCTGGTGTTTCTAAGCAGTGATACGCCTGTTGCCCGGATCCAGTCTGAGTACTATCAGGAAGTATTCCGACGCTATCTGGGTATTGAGTTGCTGATTGACCGCCAGGTATTCCGTCAGCGGCTGGAGAAAATGACGGCCGGCGATTTTGACCTGGTAGGCGCGGGTTGGGGCCCGGACTACAACGATCCGTTGACGTTTGCCGACCTGTTCGCGTCCTGGAACCTGAATAACCGGGGGCGTTACAGCAACCCCGAACTCGATGCCCAGGTGCGCATCGCCCAAAGCTCTCTTGATCCGCAGGAGAGGACGGACGCGTTCGGCGAGATCCACCGTATTATCCGCGAGCAGGTAGTTATCATGCCTGACTATGAGCGTGGCTATGTCTACGTTACAGACCCGCGCGTAAAAGGTATTGTTCGCCATGTGTTCGGCGCTGAAACCGATTTTACCAACGCCTGGATTGATGTTGATGCGGGAGACGATCAGTAAATGTGGATGTACACACTCAAGCGTCTGCTGCAGGGCGTCATCACCGTCTGGTTTATTGCCACCGCCACGTTTTTTGGCATGCACAGTGTGCCCGGTGATCCGCTGTCCGGCGAGCGCGCCACCAACGCCACCATTCGCGCCAACCTGGAAGCCCGGTATGGGCTGGACCGGCCGGTGTCCGAGCAATATTTCATCTTCATGGGTAATATGCTGAGAGGCGATTTCGGCATTTCCTACACGCAGCAGAACCGCGAAGTAAATGACATCATTCGTGAGCACTTTCCGGTGTCAGCGACCCTCGGGCTGCTGGCGGTCCTTTTTGCGGCTGCAGGCGGCATCCTGTTCGGTGCCTTGACGGCGCTGTATCGCAATCGTCTGCCTGACTACATCATCATGTTTCTGGTCATCCTTGGCATATCCGTGCCGAGCTTTGTATTTGCGGCACTGGGTCAGCTGTCACTGGTAAATGTGAATAATGTGCTGGGTTTCTCGATTCTGCCAGTTGCCGGATGGGGTACGGTAGGTCACATGCTGTTGCCTGCGCTGGTGCTGGGGCTTGGCACCATGGCTTATATGACGCGCCTGATGCGCTCATCCATGCTGGAAGTAATGAGTGCCGACTATATCCGCACCGCAAAGGCCAAAGGATTGTCTCCCACCCGCATATTCGCCCGCCATCAGCTTCGCAACGCCGTCATGCCCGTCATCACCGTCCTCGGGCCGGCCATAGCGGCCATCACCACCGGTGGTTTTGTGGTGGAGCTGGTATTTGCCATTCCGGGCCTGGGACGTTACTTCGTGCAGGCCGTGCAGCAGCTCGATTACACCGTCATCATGGGTACAACCGTATTTTATGGTGCCTTCCTGGTGTTTATGGTCATCATGGTGGATCTGGTCTACAGCTGGATTGATCCGCGCGTCAGACTGCAGTAAGGGGGCAGCACAGTATGGATCAACATTTAAAACACCCGACAGCAGCCGTTGTGCCTACTCTGCGTCCCACAGATTTTGAGGTTCTGGGTACCCAGTCCGCCGCTCCAATGCTGGTGCGTCCTTCGCGCTCGTACTGGCAGGATGCCTGGCAGCGACTGAAAGCCAACAAGCGTGCGTTGGTATCACTATATCTGGTTGTTGGCCTGATACTGTTTACCTTTGCTGGGCCTTTGGTCTGGCGCGTCGACCCCGCGTTGCAGGATATCGATCAGATCAGTCTGGCCCCTGGTGCTGATCGCCGGGCACTGGTTGTTGAGCCGTTCGCAGCCTGGAATGGCGTGACTGAGTGGGCTGAGTCTCAGGGCCAACGTGGCCTGCGTGTCGCTGATAGTCCGAACACGCAAAGTGTCCGGTTGAAATGGGACCCGGTGGCTGGCGCCGGTGGCTACATGGTTTACCGCAACATATACGAGCCCGAAGGGCGGGACTCTCTCGGTTTGCCCTTGATGCAGATAGAGGGGGCACAAAACTACTACGAAGACCGACTGGACCTGCAGCCAGAGACTTACTACTACTCACTGGTTCCACTGGATGGCGCTGGCCAGCAGGGCAATGATTATCAGACAGTTACAGCGGAAGTGCGCCGCGTGATTACCGTCGACGAGGTGATCGCCCGCAATCTGGTTGACGATCCTTCAGCTTTGATGCCGGGCGATGAAGTCATGCTGGCCTGGCACCCGCTGGGCACTGACTATCTCGGTCGCGACATGCTGGCCCGCCTGATGGCAGGCGCACAGGTTTCCCTGTTTATCGGTCTGCTGGCACCTCTGCTGTTCGTCAGCTTCGGTGTGGTTTATGGCGCAACCGCCGGATTCATCGGCGGTCGTCTCGATCAGCTGTTCATGCGTTTCGCCGACTTTGTGGTGGCGCTGCCATTCCTTCTGTTCATGATCCTGTTTCAGGTCGTGTTTGGAATCGGCCCAGGTGAGAGCGGCATCATTCCAATGATGGTGGCACTGGTGATTCTGTCCTGGCCGGCTACCGCGCGCCTGGTGCGCGGGCAGATCCTGCAGATTCGTGAGGAAGCCTACGTCAGTGCTGCCAGGCTGCTGGGCGCATCCAACAAATACCTGATCACCCGCCACATGATCCCCAACACGCTGGGCGTCATTCTGGTGACACTGACATTCGCAGTGCCAACAGCCATCTTTACCGAAGCCTTCCTGTCATTTATCGGCATGGGTGTGGCGCCGCCGACTGCTTCATGGGGCAGTATGTGCAACGAAGGTCTGAAGACCATGCTGACGCATCCTCATGAGCTCATCTTCCCGGCTGCCATGATCAGTATTACCGTGCTCGCCTTCAATCTGCTGGGCGACGGCCTGCGCGATGCACTGGATGCCAGAATGAGGAGTTCCGAATGAGCGCGTTGTTGAGCGTTGATAATCTTCATGTTCAGTTTGCCACCTACGGCGGCATTGTGCAGGCCGTGCGCGGGATCAGTTTCAGTGTGAATGCAGGTGAGACTCTGGCGATTGTTGGAGAGTCCGGCTGCGGCAAGTCTGTGACCATGCAGGCCGTGATGGGTCTGATACCGATGCCACCGGGCAAAATCACCGCCGGCACCGCGCATTTGCGGGGTGAGCCGTTCCTGGGCCGTTCGCATTTGAACGGCAAGGCAATCTGCGGCGACGAAATCGGTATGATTTTTCAGGATCCGATGTCTTCGCTGAATCCGACCATGCGAATAGGCGATCAGATTGCTGAAACGCTGGAGGTGCATCGCGGTCACAGCCGCAGCGAGGCCTTCGCGCGCGCCATCGAGCTGCTGGAACTGGTACGTATACCCGAGGCCGCCAAGCGCGCGAAACAGTATCCTTTCGAGTTTTCCGGCGGCATGCTGCAGCGCGCGATGATCGCCATGGCAATCGCCTGCAAACCTGCAGTACTGATCGCCGACGAACCAACCACTGCCCTTGATGTCACCATTCAGGCGCAGATTCTGGACCTGTTGAAAGATATTCAGCGCGAAACCGGTATGGCCATCATCCTGATTACGCACGATCTTGCAGTTGTTGCGCGCATGGCCGACAGAGTGGCTGTGATGTACGCAGGGCAGGTGGCTGAGTATGCCACCGTCGATGACCTGTTCGCCAAATCAGCACATCCCTACACGCTGGGTCTGAAGCTTGCGATGCCCAGTAAGGAATCCGATGAGACTCACAGCCTGCAGCCCATACCCGGCAGTCCGCCTGACCTGTTTTCGCCGCCCAAAGGATGCGCTTACTGTGCACGCTGTCCGTTCGCCATGCAGGTGTGTCAACGTGAGGATCCGCCGGCATTCAGAATCGCCAGCGATCACCAGTCGCGTTGCTGGCTGCATCACCCGCAGCAGTCCAGTCCCGTTGCCGGCCTCTATCGCCGTGCGGATGAGGTAACGGCATGAGCGCACTAGTGAAACTTGACCAGCTGACCAAGCACTTTGATCTGGGGCGCGGGCAACGCGTGCATGCTGTTGATGGTATCTCGCTGGAGATCAAGCGCGGCGAAACACTGGGTCTGGTAGGCGAGAGTGGCTCGGGCAAGTCCTCGCTGGGTAAAACCCTGATGGGCCTGCATGACAAGACTTCCGGCAATGTGATTTACGACGGTGAGGAGCTGCCCAGGCACTACCGGGCGGCCGATTTTCAGCGCATGGCCAGTCGCATGCAGATGATATTCCAGGATCCGTACTCGTCGCTGAACCCACGCATGACAGTAGGCGAAATCATCAGCGAAGGGCTGCGCGGCAAGCCACTCAGCAAAGCACAGAAACAACAGGCAGTGGGCGAGTGGCTTGAAAAAGTCGGCCTGAATGCGGCGCACGCCTCGCGCTATCCCCATGAGTTCTCGGGTGGCCAGCGGCAACGTATAGGCATAGCCCGGGCGCTGATCATGTCGCCAGAATTTGTTGTCTGTGACGAGCCGATATCTGCCCTGGATGTGTCCGTGCAGGCACAGGTGGTCAATCTGCTGAACGATCTCAAGACCTCCATGGGGCTCACCATGCTGTTTATTGCCCATGACCTGTCCATGGTGCGCTACATCAGTGACCGTATGGCCGTCATGTATCTGGGAGCGCTGGTCGAGCTCGGTAATGCCAGGGATGTCTATTTTCAGCCGCGTCACCCCTACACCGAAGTGCTGATTGCATCCAACCCCGAGCCAGATCCAGTAACAGAGCGCGAACGCGCCTCGACGACAATACAGGGTGAGATTCCGAGCCCGGTCAACGTGCCCGCTGGCTGTCGATTTGCGGGGCGTTGCCCCAAGGTGATGCCGGTCTGCCGGGAGCAGACACCTGCCTTGTTACCTCTGGTGGACGAGGATCGTCTGGTTGCCTGCCACCTGTACAGTCAATAGCATTTAACGTAAAAATCGGCATGGTCGGCGGGTTGTTTTCGTCAGGCCTTCTGATTTACTATGTGGGTCCCCAACGAGGAAGAATAATTATGAAGTCCCTGCATTACTTTTCCAGGTCCACCGTTTTGGGACCTGTCGCTGCAGCCGCGATCACTCTGGCTGCCCTGAGTACACCAGTTAGCGCGCAAACCGTTCAGGAGCAGTTCAACCAGGCAAATGCCCAGTTGGAAGCACTGGTCGAGATGAACGAGCAGCTGCGTCAGCGTATTGCCCGTCAAGAGCAGCTGATCGGCGAAATGGCAGAGTCTATCGAACACGCCGCTTTGCTGGCGAACGAAGAGAACTCGCCGTTGAATGACCTGATCGAGCGCATGATGAGCAGCATTGAGCAGTTTGTTGAGGCAGATCTGCCCTTCGAGCTGGATGAGCGTCGCGAGCAGGTGGCACGTATTCGCGGTCTGGTTGATAACCCCGAAGCACCTTTGGCGCAAAAGCTGAGCCTGCTTATTTCCCTGTATCAGGCAGAGGGCGGTTACGGCAGAACGCTGGACACCTACGAAACCACCATGGAAATCGACGGTGTTGAGACTGAGGTGACGATTACCCGTGTTGGCCGCATCATGCTGGCGTATCAGACAGCAGACCGCACGGTCACAGCAGTCTGGGACAACAATCAGGACCAGTGGGTCGAGCTGGCTCCGGGTGAATACCGCACCGCTGTGACGCGCGCCATGAATGTTGCTAATGGCACACTGGCACCTGAGCTGATCAACATCCCGATACACGCTCCGGTAGACGCCGAGTAAGTAAATTTTGACCGGCGCCGCAACTCCCTCGCGGCGCCCCAAAAAAAGCCATCAGAACCCCGGTCCTGATGGCTTTTTTCATTCCTGCCCATAACCCCACAGCACTACTGCAAAGGTGTCGGTGCATAGGTGTTAGTGGCCAAAAAACAGTAGGAGCAGGGCGTTTAAAAACGTAGTCGAGGCAGCCAGTGCGAGGCGAGAACAGGCGAAAAAGCGGAATGTACAGTTAGTACATGAGCATTTTGAGCCTGTTTTCAACGAAGCAATGGCAACGATGATAGTTTTTATACGTTCTGCTATCCCTTGCCTTTCATTTTATTAGGGCCTTTGAGCGAATCCTTCTCGATATACTCAATAATTGCACCCGCGATATTCTTGCCGGTCGCTCTCTCAATGCCTTCCAGGCCAGGCGAGGAGTTCACCTCCAGCACCAGCGGCCCATGATTGGAGCGAATGATGTCGACGCCGGCTACATCCAGGCCCATCACCTGCGCGGCCTTGGTGGCCAGTTTGCGCTCGTCGGGCCGCAGCTTGACGACCTCTGCAGAGCCACCGCGATGCAGGTTGGAGCGATACTCGCCAGCTGCTGCGGTACGCTGCATGGCAGCTACAACCTTGTCGCCGACAACAAAACAGCGGATGTCCGAGCCGGCAGCTTCCCGGATGAATTCCTGCACCAGAAAATCAGCCTCCAGGCCACGGAAGGCATTAATCAGGCTCTCTGCCGCCTTTTTGGTTTCGGCCAGCACCACACCATTACCCTGGGTGCTCTTCAAGACCTTGACCAGCAGCGGCGCGCCGCCGACCGACTGAATCAGGTCATCCGTGGCGTCAGCCGAGTGGGCATAGCTGGTAATGGGCTGGCCAATGCCGCGGCGAGCGAGCAATTGATGGGCACGCAGCTTGTCTCTAGAGCGGGTAATTGCAATGGATTCATTGACTGAATAGGTGCCACTCACCTCGAACTGTCGCAGTACGGCCGCGCCATACAGCGTGACACTGGCGCCAATGCGCGGTATCACGGCGTCAAACTCCAGCGCTTCTGGCGCACCACTGCCCTTGTAGAACACAGTCGGATTATTGGCCGTAATGTTCATATAGCACTTCAACACGTCAACGACGCGTGCATCATGGCCGCGTTCCTTGGCTGCTTCGACCAGACGTCGTGTTGAGTAGAGCTTGGAATTGCGCGACAGAACGCCAATTTTCATGACGGAGAACCTTTGTGACTGGTGCGAGAGTTAAGTGGGCGTTTGTATATCTAGAAT
Source organism: Gammaproteobacteria bacterium (assembly GCA_002706685.1). GTDB lineage: Bacteria > Pseudomonadota > Gammaproteobacteria > Pseudomonadales > Pseudohongiellaceae > Pseudohongiella. Next base: position 496,103 of record PALV01000011.1, read on the forward strand.
ATCAGAGCCGATGCCAATACCCAATGAGGCGTGCCATGACACAAAACCATGGGCTTTGGGCTGGGTGGGCCCGGAAAGGCGGCATAAGGTACCATAAATCCGGCATCTTACAACTGCCATGTGCTTACTTTGGCTTGCTGCCAGTGCGGGCAGCATGCGAAGATTCGGCAATAACATAACAGGATAATGGTGCGGATGCCCAGAACAATGCAATACCTGCTGGCTGCCATCGGATTTGTGCTGCTGGCGCTGCTCATCAATTTCGGCGTGCTTGATGGCAGCTGGCGCTGGGATGACAGTCAGATTCTGCTGCATGCGCACCAGTTCAACTGGCTGCAGGATTTCACGAATCCCGAGGTATGGCAGCAGTTTTCCCCTGCCAACCTGACACCGCTCCTCATTCTCAGCTTCGAAGTCGACCTCATTCTGTTTGGCCTGACCCCCTCGATGTTTTATCTCCATCAGCTGCTGGCACTGGCGGCCGCTGCCTGGATGATGTTCCTGTGTCTCAGGTTCTGGTGCCGGGGCGGGTTCGCGGTGCTGGGCGGTGTACTGTTTTTGATTGGCACGCCAACCCTGCTGGTTGCGCAGCAGTTGATGACGCGCCACTACGCAGAGGGCCTGGTGCTGGCGCTGGTCGCGCTTTACGGCTTTGTTCGCTTTGTTCGTGGTGGGGCAGTGCTGTGGCTGGTGCTTGCCCTGGTCAGTTACGCCCTGGCCTGCATGGCAAAGGAAGTCTACGTGCCATTGCCGCTGATACTGCTCTGCATTCCTGATGGAACCTTTGCAAAGCGTCTGCGCGCAGCCGCTCCGTTTTTTCTGCTCACCTTGCTCTATGCACTCTGGCGCAGCTGGATGCTTGAAAGCGTCACGGGTGGTTATGCCTCAACCGCCAGCTTTTTTTCTGCTGCCTTTATTCAGCAGGTTGTGATTACCTTTGCCGGATTCCCGCGCCTGCTGGGTGGTGGATGGTGGCCGCTGTTAACGCTGGCCGTAGTGCTGGTGGTTGTGGCATACATCTACACCAGGCGCCATGTGCCCTGGCGAATGCTGATTGTGGCAGCCATGGTGTTGCTGCCTCTGGCGCCACTGGTGCAGTCACCAGGTATTGTGCTGGCGGACCGCTATCTGCTGGTGGTGTGGGCGGCTACAAGCTTTGCCATAGCCTACATGCTCAGCCAGGTCTGGCAGGCGACTACAGAGTCGATGGGCTGGGCGGGCACAGGCACGGTGGCGCTGACTGGTCTGCTGGCGCTGGCGGCGGCCGTGCAGGGATTCAGCGTCCGCAGTGCCCTGGCAGCGGTTGGCAAAGAATTCGACGTGCAGGGACAGTTTCTCTGGCAGCAGGATGATTCAGTGGCCATGATTCCATCAGGCAACGTGGTGCCTGCGTTCTGGTTCGTCACCGGGCTAAGAGACTTCAAGCAGGGCCTGGGGCTGGGCTCGTCACCAGTCACTGTCGTCGACGATATCTATCTGCAGCAGTCTGGCGTGGATCAGCTGTACGGCTGGCAGCAGGATTGTCAGTGCATGGTGGACATTTCCGAACAGGTCCCGGATCGGCTGGCAGCCTACGAGGACAGTCTGCGGCCGCAGGCGCCGCTGAATCTGCGGTACGGCTACCAGGGTGGTTATTTCACCTGGCAGTTCGGGCCCTACAGTGATGGGCAGTACCATCTGGTATCTGACGTCATTGGCGTGATTCCGGCGCCTGCAGCTGGTCAATTGCGCGCCACGTTAACAGATGGAGCGCCATTTTATATTCGATACACATCGCCAGAAGGATGGATGACCTACTCCGCGCAGCAGCGGGTAGTTCGCGACGGGCCTGAAACAGCCTGGTCCAGGGAGTAAAAACATGAAGCAGGTCGTGATCATCATTCCGGCGCTGAATGAGGCAGCCAATATTGTTGCCAATCTGAAAACCATTCAGGGCCACCTGACATCTGTGGCAGATGTCAGTTTCGACTTGATGGTGGTTGACGATGGTTCTACAGACGACACGGCGGCACTGGTCCGTAATCTGGCAGAGACCGAGCCACAGGTTAAACTGCTGAGTCTCAGTCGACACTTTGGCAAGGAGTCGGCGATTACCGCTGGCCTGAGGGCAGCCCGGGATTATGACGCGGCGATTGTCATGGACAGCGATCTGCAGCATCCGCCCAAAATGATCCCGGACATGATTGCGCACTGGCAGCAGGGAGCATCGGTCGTGGAGGCCGTAAAGGAATCACGCGGTAATGAAACCCGCATGCGCGGAACCCTGGTCAAACTGTACTATGCACTTTTTAATTATCTGACACGACTTAGTATTTCTGGCGACACCGATTTTAAATTGCTGGACCATTCAGTCGTCCAGGCCTACTGCTCGTTGCCCGAGCATGGACGGTTCTTCCGCGGGCTCATCAAGTGGATGAATTTTCCATCGGTGCAATTGAGTTTTGATGTGCCGGAATCCACACGCAAACGCTCTGCCTGGGGCAATGGAGCCCTGTTCCGCTACGCCATTGCGTCCATCACGTCCTTCACGGCCTTCCCGCTGCAGATCGTCACACTGCTGGGCGGCATGACCTTCCTGCTGAGCCTGGTAATTGGTGGCATGGCGCTGGCAGACAAGCTGGCTGGCCGGGCTGTTGATGGTTTTACCACCGTCATTCTGCTGATACTGTTGATCGGCAGCGTGTTGATGTTCAGCGTCGGCCTGATCGGAATTTACATCGGTAGAATTTATGATGAGGTCAAACGGCGACCAAACTATCTGGTGGATCAGCAAAAGAGTCTGTTGCCCGGGCGCAGACAGTCGACTGGCAAAAGCCCGCAGCAGGAGAACGAAACACCATGATGACAGGCAAATATCTTTCTGTGCTGACTCATGCGCTGCTGCTGGCAACCTTGCTGGCCACCTCGCACGCCGTACTCAAATGGGTGTCCGTGCAGCAGCACGATAACTATATTCAGCTGTTGCAGACGCAGTGGAAAGGCGTTTTTCTGGCGCTGTCTCTGTATGGCTTCATATTTTTTTACTACATCGTCGTGCTGCGCAGCAGCCCGGTGTCTATACTCTATCCTGTATACACTGGTTTATCGGTACTGTTTGTGTTGCTGGCCGGCCGCTTTATTTTCAGCGAGCCCATCAGTGTGACACAGGTATTCGGTGCGATCTGCATTCTCGCCGGTATCGTGCTGATGGGCAGCGGGCGCTAGTTCAGTTACTGGCAATTTAATAGAACATGGCGAAACGAGGGGAAGGTATGACTGACTCAATCAGCCAATGGCGGCATCGACTGACAGCGGGCATTCTGGCGCTGTCCATGCTGACTGCTTTTGGTGCCAATGCCCAGGATATTGAGGCGCTGGCAGAAAGAGTGACCGAATTCACACTGGATAACGGTCTGCATTTTATTATTGTTGAACGGCCGGTTGCACCGATTGCCACCTTTGTCACCTTCGTTAATGTCGGCGGCGCAGATGAGCCCGTCAACAATACTGGTGTTGCCCATATTTTTGAGCACATGGCCTTCAAGGGCACGCGCACCATCGGCACCATTGACTACGAAGCCGAGCAGCTGGCACTGGATAAAATGGATGCCGCCTATACGGCGTGGATGGAGGCAGGGTATCGGGACAATGCCAGCGAAGAGGAGCGACAGGCTCTGTGGCAGGAATTTGAGCATTGGCAGGAGCAGGCTGGTCAGTATATTCAAAGTGAAGAGTTCTCCCAGATTATCGAGCGAGAGGGCGGCGTGGGGCTGAACGCTTTCACCAGTGCTGATGCCACTGGCTACTTCTATTCGCTGCCTCAGAACAAGGCTGAACTGTGGTTCTACCTTGAGTCACAACGTTTTCGATTCCCCGTGTTCCGAGAATTCTACGTGGAAAAAGATGTAATCATGGAAGAGCGGCGCATGCGCACCGATTCCAGTCCGCAGGGCAGGTTGCTGGAAGAGTTCTTGAGTGTAGCGTACTCGGCCCATCCCTATCGCAATCCGGTGGTGGGTTGGGAGTCCGACATCATTGCCACAACCATCGCCGACACACAGCGCTTTTATGAGACCTATTATGTTCCTTCCAACATGACCATCGCGATTGCCGGCGATGTCGATCCGGCTCGCATGCGAGAGCTGGCGGAGCAGTACTTTGGTCCCATGCCGGCCGCACCACACCCGCCCAGCGTCAAGACCATTGAGCCCGAGCAGCGCGGCGAACGACGCTTTGTCATCGAAGATACCAGTCAGCCCCTGTTCATCGCGGGCTACAAAACGGTTGCCGCCGATCACCCGGATGCGGCGGCGCTCGAGCTGTTAAGCCAGATTTTGTCGTCGGGGCGCACATCACGCCTTTATCGACGCATGGTGCAGGACGAACGTCTGGCTCTGGGTGTTCAGGCCCTAACCGGATTCCCGGGTGTTCGTTTCCCGGCTTTGTTTGTCACCTTCGCTGTGCCCAATATGGGTGTGCCGCTGGAAGACATCGAGCGTGTGCTGAACGAAGAAATCGATAAGGCCAAGCAGGGTGATATCCGCCAGGAAGAACTGGATCGGGCGGTCACCAATTCGCGCGCTTCGGTCGTGCGGGGTCTTAACTCGAATATGGGGCTGGCGCTTAATCTTGCCCAGGCTCACGCTCAGCTCGGCAGTTGGCAGGATGCTTTCTCCTATCTCGAGGAGCTGGAGCAGGTCACACTTGAAGATCTGCAGCGAGTCGCCAATGAATATCTGGTCGAAACCAGCCGCACGGTTGGCATGGTTCGCAATGCGATGGCAGGAGGTGCTGAATGAAACAGCGTATTCAACAGCAGATCTGGATCGCGGTGCTGGCTGTCACTTTCAGTATCGGGGTTCATGCCCAGCAGGATGTCTGGGAGTCGTTCGACTACCCTGAGCTGAACAGTTTTGACATGCCGGAGTTGGAGATATTTGAAATCGACAATGGTGTGCGCTTCTATCTGGTTCAGGATGCCGAACTGCCACTGATCGATGTGACAGTTCTTATCCGCGCCGGTGGAGTTAACATTCCGGATGATAAAGTTGGCCTGAACAGCCTGGTTGGCACCGTCATGCGCAGTGGGGGCACCAACGAATATCCCGGTGATGCATTAAACGAACTGCTGGAGAATCGCGCGGCGATTATTGAAACGCAGTTCGGTTTCACGTCGGGCAGTGCCACCATGAATGTGCTTAGCGAGGACTTCGAACGACTGTTGCCCGTGTTCATGGACGTGTTGCGTCGACCGGCATTTCCCGAGCCTCGTATTGAGCTGGCAAAAACCCAGCAGGCCAGCCTGATTGCCCGCCGCAATGACGAGCAGGGCAGTGTTGCCAATCGTGAGTTCCAGCGCATCATCTACGGCGAGGACAGTCGCTATTCCCGCCGAGTTGAGTATGCCACGCTGGACAACATCACTCGCGAAGACATGATCGACTTCCATGCACAGGCCGTTGTTGGCAGTAACCTGATGGTCGGTGTTACTGGTGACTTTGATATGGAGCAAATGAAAACTCTGCTGGAGCAGGCGTTTGGTGATATCCCGGCCGGCGAGCAGAATGAGCTGGAATTCCCCGAGGTCGATTACGAATTTGAATCCGGGATCTATTTTGTCGACAAGCCCGATGTCAATCAGAGTTATATCCTGATGGGGCACATCGGCGGCATGCGTGACAACCCTGACTATGCGGCACTACAGGTGATGAATCGCGTGCTTAGTGGCGGCTTCTCCAGCCGTCTTATGCAGGTGGTGCGCAGCGAGATGGGGCTGGCCTATTCTGTCTTTGGCAGCTACGGCAGTGGTGTGTATTTCCCGGGCACCTTCTCCGCCGGAGTGATGACTCAGAGTGAGACTACCAGCGAGGCAATCAACGCCATAATCGCGCAGATCGAACGTATACAGCAGGAACCTATCAGCGAAGAAGAACTGAACCAGACCAAGGAACAGTTTCTTAACACGCTGGTCTTTCAATATCCCAGCATCAGCTCTGTGCTGCGCGAAAGAATGAGCAATGACTACGCCGGCTTGCCGCCCGATACCTTTGAGCGACTGGTTGAAGAGGTCCGGCAGGTTACTGTGGCCGATGTACAGTCGGTGGCGCAGCGCTATCTGCGTCCCGACAGCCTGCGCATTCTGGTTGTGGGTAATAAGGCTGAGCTGGGTGATCAATTGCAGCAATACGGCGACGTGCAGCCAATTGATATCACCATTCCTGAGTGAGCACGGCCAGAACATGATCCTGCGGCTCGGGAAACTACACATCACGATCAACTGGCTGGTTCTGCTGTGCTTTATATCCAGTCTGGGCATGTTTATCAGTCTGGCGTTCTGGCAACTCGATCGTGCTGAAGAAAAACGGGCGATGGCACAGGCACTGGAACAGCGCGCAATGGCGGATCCATTGCCTCTGGAGCAGGCCGAACAGACTGCGCTGTTTGGCAATCAGAGCCGAGTTGTTGTGCAGGGTGAATATGAAACCAGCATTTCGTTTCTGGTGACTTTTCAGTTTTATCGTGGCCAGGCCGGGTTTGAAGTTGTTACGCCATTTCGACTGAGCGATGGATCGCTGGCGCTGGTCAGTCGGGGCTGGCTGGCCCCAGCCGATGACGGTGGTGAGCCGCAGGTACCAGAGGTCAGTGGACTGCAGAGCGTGGTGGCCGAAGTCTATTTGCCAGATGAGGAAATTCCGCCTGCGACAGTGACAGACCAGAGCTGGCCAGTCAGTCTGTCACGCCTGAATGTAGCGCAGGCCGGGCGTCTGCTGGGTGAACCGGTCTACCCGTATCTATTGCGCCTGGAAGCAGATCAGCCAGGTGTGCTGGCCCGCCACTGGCAGGCTCCCAGTGTCTCCACCCGGACACATATTGGCTATGCTATTCAGTGGTTTGTCATTACCATAGTGGTATCGATACTGGCGCTGATGTATGCCAGCAATATTCTTGAACTGTGGCGTCAGCGACGTCACGGTCAACCCGGTTAATGACGAGGTTAGCATGTCACAGCTTTATCTGGTGGTTGATGATATCGAAGGCTGGGAACACCAGCTGCAGGGTCAGGCGGTCATCAGTTTTGAGACCTATCTGACGGAGCATCCCGTCAAAGGCGAAAAGAAAACCCGCATCATCAATCTCTGTAATACCGATCAGTACCTCAGTAAAGGCTACTACTGCTCGCTGCTTGCAGAAGCGCGTGGGCATAAGGTCATGCCTCCGATCAACACACTGACCGATCTCAGCAGCCAGCAGTTGACGCTGGTCATGGCCAGTGAAGTGCTGGAGGAAATCGACACTGATGAGCTGGTACAGACAGATGATGGCTATCGCCTGCGTGTCTACTTTGGCAGAACCGAGTATCCACAGTTAAAAATCCTGGCGCGCCGCCTGTTCGAGCGCTTTCCCTGTCCCATTCTTGAGGCAGTGCTGATGCATGCCGGTGACGGGTGGCAGGTTCGTTCGATTCGTGCTGTTGCCTACGCCGAACTCGAAACGGACGAGATGCCGGTGTTTGTAGATGCACTGGAACGTTTCACCAAAAGTCTGTGGCGTAAACCTCGCAGCAGTAAATCGGCGCGCTGGGACATGGCGATACTGGTCAATCCGGAGGAGCAACTGCCCCCCAGCGACAAAAGCGCCATCAAACGCATGACACGTGCAGCCGAAAAAATCGGCTTTGCAGTGGAGATCATCGGCCCGCAGGACTATGCCCGTCTGAATGAGTTTGACGCATTGTTTCTGCGCGAAACAACCGCCATTGACCACCATACCTATCGCTTTGCGCGCAAGGCAGAGATCGAAGGCCTGGTGGTTATCGATGATCCTACATCGATCCTGCGTTGCTGCAATAAAGTGTTTCTGCAGGATGCCTTCACCTACAGTGGTGTGCCAACGCCCAAGACGCGAATTGTTTCTTCGAGCAATGATGTCGCACTGGACGAGCTGGAGGCTGCTTTTGAATACCCGATCGTGCTGAAGATCCCCAACAGTGCATTTTCCGTTGGTGTCATGAAAGCAGAGGATCGTGAATCGCTGCGTCAAAAACTGTCAGAACTACTGAAGAAATCGGCGCTGATTCTCGCCCAGGAATACCTCTACACAGAGTACGACTGGCGCATTGGTGTTTTGAACAATCGACCACTTTTTGCCTGTCGCTACTTCATGGCAAAAGGGCACTGGCAGATATACAAGCATGGCGAGGGACGTGTTGGCAGTGGTGGCTGGGAGACTCTGCCAACCTATGAAGTCCCCAAGGCGGTGCTGGATGCCGCCATGAAATCTGCCCGCATCATTGGTGATGGTCTGTATGGTATCGACATCAAGCAGCAGGGGAACAAGGTTTATGTGATAGAGGTTAATGACAACCCCAGTCTTGAACACGGTGTTGAGGATGAGTTCATTGGCGATGAGCTCTATATGCAGATCATGGCGGAGTTCGCCCGCCGTCTGGAGAACCGCGGCCGTTAACGCGCCGCTTTTTTCTTTCTGGATATACTCTTTTTGGAAACAATTAGGGCCGCCCGCAGTCGGTCCTTGCCAAACTGGGACATGCGGGCAAAGTCTGATCTGGCAATTGGCAGATCTTCGCAGTCCAGGCCTGTCTGTTCTTCGAAAGACGGGTCAGGGTCATGTATGTAAAAGCAGGCATCGTCGAAAGCGGTAATTGTCACCCAGTGAGGCGCTTTTTTACGATCCAGTCTGTAGCTGCTGATCAGTGCCAGCACAACAGATCCATTTTTGATGGCAAGTTCTATATCATCCTGCGTTACGTCACGTCGCTCCACATGAATTTCTTTTTTGGCGACGCGTTGCTCGAACTGCTCATGCACCAGCGCCATGATGGTTTTCTTTTCCGGGTCGCGAACCCCCTCCAGAAACAGCGGGCCACTCTGATTTACATAAACAGTCGGCTCGAACCCGCGTTTCGCAGCCGCCAGCGCCAGTCCAAGTGGATGACAGCCACCATGCCCTGATGTCATGAAGATGGTGGTAGCCTCGCGCCATATATCGAGCTCTGTGGCCTGATTGGGTACGCGTTTTCTATCCAGTGCGGCCATCGCCATCATCAAGGCTGCCGGGCCGCAGGTGAATGCAGTGGACTGCTGATACCAGGGCACATCATTTCCGCGGCGACGCTTGGGCGCATAACGAATGATCTTCTGCATGCGCAGGGCATCGCCATGATCCTCGTAATAATCGGTCAGGGTATCAAAGGCAACATAACCAGAGGACTGATAGAGGTGGATGGCGGATGGGTTATCTGTGGCAACCTCCAGCCTCATGAAAAAGCGATCGCGATTCGCGGCAGCAGTTTCCAGTGCCTGCAGAAGCGCGCGGCCTACACCCTGCCCGCGGGCATCAGGTGAAATGGCTATCGAATACAGGCGGGCGAGGTGGGTGGCGCCGTGGAACAGCACCAGCCCATAGCCGAGAATCTGTTGCTGGTTTTCAGCAACCATAAATTCGCGGTTGCTCGCCATGATCCAGTGGCGCAGCCGACGGCGGCTTAATCTGTCAGTGTCAAAGCAGACATTCTCGAGAGCGTGGAGTGCGTCGAGATCTTCCAGTCTGGCGTTGCGTATCGTTAAAGCAGCGCCCTTGGTCACCGACATTTTGTCACCGCCGTACCGTCTTCTGGATCATGGATATCTTCAGTTCTGAATGGCCACGATCTGTAATTCAACGCGGCGGTTCATGGCGCGGCCTGATTCAGTGTCGTTGCTGGCAATTGGCTGATCCGGACCCACACCCTGAGTGATCAGTCGGCCCTGGTCGATGCCGTTTGCGGCTAGATAATTGGCGACGCTATTGGCGCGGCGATCCGACAGGTTGTAGTTGTAATCGCGCGAGCCGGTGGAGTCGGTATGGCCGGTTACGCGCAATCGGGTATCCACATACTTGGCGAGAACCTGTGAAACCGAGTCCAGTACCGGATTGAAGTTCGGGCGAATCGAATATTCATTGGTATTAAACGTGATGTTCCCAGGCATGATCAATTCCAGCTGATCACCATTGCGTTGTACCTGCACCCCGCTACCCTGTAGCTCCTGGCGCAACTCAGCTTCCTGGGCGTCCATATAAGCGCCCACGCCAGCGCCAATTGCGCCACAACCGAGAGCAGCATTGCGGGCTCGAGTGCCGCTTTCAGCGGCGCCGATCAGTCCACACACAACACCGCCGATCGCACCATAGGTCGCGGCGCGGCTGGTCTGCTGTTCGCCTGTGTAGGGATTGATTGTGGTGCATGCAGCAAGCGCTGCGGTCATGACTGCTGTGCCAATCAGTTTGCCGGTAGTAGACATAAAATACTCCTTTTGCGTCCTGGTTTAGTCAGTAAACGACTGTCCGGGTTGAATTATTCCGCATCAACCGGCGCATCTGACTGATGGTCGACAAAAATCAGCTCGTCGGTGGCAAAGCCGGCATGTTCCGCCATCGACACAAGGCGAGCCTGGGTATCTGCTGCCAGATCTCTCTGCCTGGCCAGTATCCACAGGTAGTTGTAGTTGTTGCCAGTTATCAGCGCCCATTCATAAGCATCCTGATCCAGTGCAACGATATTGTAGGATGCGTAGAAAGGGCCGAAGAAGCTGACTTCCAGCGCCCCCTGAGATGACTCTCCGGCGAATCGTGCCCGGCCTGTCGCCTGTTCCCACTCACCGTCCTCGGCATTATAGCCGCGGTTGATCACGGCGATACTGCCGTCCGGGTTTTCTGAATACTCCGCTGTCACATTGCTGAGCCCGCGCTCGAAGCGATGGTCCAGTCTGGCGATCTCATACCACTGTCCCAGATAGCGCTGCAGCTGAAAGTCGTCGACGACGCGTAACTCGCCTGGCGGCGAGCCCGTGCAGGCCACCAGCATGCCCATGGCAGCTGCAATCAAGGTGGTATGCAGAACCCGTTTGTACACGACCATAAGGCTGTCCACGGTCTCACAGCGCATCAATGTGCTCCAGAACAAAGTCACCGCGTTTTTTTAGTGCCCGCTTTTTATCTTCGGACATTTTGTCGAGATTACGATAAATCATACTCATGCGCGGATTGTCTCTCAATAGAGTGTCATGTCGCATGATGAAATGCCAGTAAAGACTGTTGAAGGGACAGCTGTCATCATCCACCGCTGTTTTTACCGAGTAATGGCAGTGTTTGCAGTAGTCCGACATCCGGTTGATGTACGAACCGGACGCGGCATAGGGTTTGCTGGCCATCAGGCCGCCATCGGCGTGCATGACCATGCCCAGCGTGTTGGGCAGCTCCACCCAGTCGTAGGCGTCTGCGTAAACCGCCAGATACCAGTCGCAGATCTGCGTTGGCTCAATGCCGGTCAGCAATGCAAAATTGCCGGTAACCATAAGGCGTTGAATGTGGTGTGCGTAGGCATTGTCGAAGGTGTTTTTCAGACTCTGTGCCATGCAGTTCATGCGCGTGTCACCGGTCCAGTAACACGCTGGCAGATTGCGCTGATTCCTAAAGTAGTTGTGTTCGGCATAGTCTGGCATCAGCCACCAGTAAAGCCCGCGCACGTATTCGCGCCAGCCGATGATCTGGCGTATGAATCCTTCGGCGGCGTTGATGGGCACATCACCTTTTTGCCAGGCACGTTCCGCTGCCTTGCACACTTCGACAGGGGACAGGAGGCCCATATTCAGACTGGTGGCCAGCAGGCTATGAAACAGGAATGGCTGCCGGTGGCTCATGGCATCCTGGTACTGGCCAAAATCGGGCAGGCAGTGTTTGACGAAAAATCGTAACGCAGACTGCGCCTGCTTGCGTGTTCTTGGCCACTGAAACTGATCAGCGCCCGCATCCAGATGACCTGGATGGTCAGAAAAGTTCTCAGCGACAAGTTTGATGACTTCACGATCAACACTGTCCACATCAAAGCCTTTGCGATCCGGTATGTCTACGTCATCGCGCAGCGACTTGCGGTTTTCAGCATCGTAGTTCCACTCGCCGCCAGCTGGCTGGTCGTCCTCCATAAGCAATCCGGTTTTGCGCCGCATCTGCCGATAGAAATATTCCATGCGTAGCTGTTTTTTGCCTTGCGCCCACTCGGCAAATTCTTTTTTGTTGCATATGAATCGGGAGTCGCCCAGAACGGAGACTTCAATATCAAGCTCTGATGACCAGTTGTCGATCTGCTGTTGCAGGCGATGCTCGCCGCACTCGGTAACAACCCAGCTGTCGACCCTGTATTTGCCAGCAACTTCTTTGATGACATCCGCAAACTTTTTCAGTCGGCTGTCAGGCTCATATTTGTAATAGTGAACACGCCAGCCATCGGCTTCCAGCTCGCTGGCAAAATGTCGCATGCCACTGAAAAGCAGGGCAATCTTCTGTTTGTGGTGTTTGACATAGGTGGCTTCTTCATAAAGCTCGGCCATGACAACGAGATCCTTCCCGCGGTCAAGCGCCTCCAGCGTAGGCAGGTCGCTGTCCAGCTGGTCGCCCAGTATCAGTCCAGCTCGCACAAATCAGCCCTTTCGACCTGAATCAAAGCGTAATAACTGATGCTGCAGCGAATCGCTCAGCTGGTGCAGAGAGTCACTGATGCCAGACAGTTCGCGCGCCTTTTTAAGATTCTGAGAGGCGATTTCATTGACTGACTGCAGATTGTTGACGACCTGATCGCCCGACACCGACTGCTGTTGCGCTGAGGCAGCAATCATGTCGTTCTGACTGGCCATTTGTGAAATCTCATGTGTCAGCTGCTGGAGGGTGCTGCTACCTTCATTTGCTGACACCAGGCACTCACCTACAGCTTCCTGGCTGCGCGTCATGGCCTGGCGGGCTGAGTCAGAGGTCTGCTGGAGTCGTTTGACGAGTTGCTGGATATCCTTGGTTGACTCGGAGCTGCGCCGGGACAGCGACCGCACCTGGTCGGCCACTACCGCGAACCCGCGGCCGTGGTCGCCTGCGCGGGCTGCTTCGATCGCCGCATTCAGCGCCAGCAGGTTGGTCTGTTCCGCAATGTCCTTGATGATGTCGACCACTTTGTCGATATCGTTTGCCTGGCTGGCGGTGTCGCTGACCGCTTTGCTGGTGATCTCAATGTCGTTCTGCAGCGCACCGATACTTTTGCTGATGCGCTGCACGACGGAACCACTGTCGGCGGCCAGTTCATTGGCGGTATTGGCGCCATTGGCAGCGTACTGAGCATACTGGGCAACCGTGGCAGTCGCTTCGCTCATTTCCTGCATGGCGTCGAACATCTGCTGGTTTACTGCCGCCTGGCGCTCAGCGCCCCGCTCAACGTCGGCCGCATTGCCGGTCAGCGAGCGGCCCATCTGCTGCAGGCTGCCGAGCTGGTGTTGAACATCCGCCACCAGTGCGCGCAACTGTTTGAGGAAAAGATTGAATGACTGGCTTGACTCGGAGTCGTGGTCAAGCTGCAGGGTGAGGTCCATACGATCGTCGTCACGTGTCAGCTTTTCACATGCTGCCGCCAGTGCCTGCCCTTCTGCGGCATCGGCAGCTGCCAGCCGGGCCAGATAGAAAAGTGCGCCTGCCTCCACCAATACGTAGCCGGCATGAATGAATATCATGTGCCAATGTGCATGATCGGGTTCGGTTACCCAGACCGGGTAGCCACTTATCTGCAGATAAAAGAACAGGAAGTGATGGGTGGCTATCACCACCGTCGCGACCGCGATAGGCCGCCAGTCGCGATAGGCAATCAGCAGGGCAAGCAGCACAAAGATCGAGAAGTGCATCTCGATGGTGCCGTAACTCTGATGAATATGCAGTCCCGACATGACCATAAAGGCCACTGCGATCAGGCTTCGAAAATGTTCGCCGAGGATATTGCTCTGCCAGGCCGCGATTGTGACGGCCAGCGTACCGCCGCCCACCAGCAGTGCACTGGTCCATGTACCATGCCAGGGCGCCAGCGCGAGTGCGTAAACCTGGCAGCCAAGCAACACGCCCATCATGATGCGATTGGTTTTGTCGAGATACTCGTTGCTGGATTCTCGGGTTGAGCGAGCTGAGGCGGAAATTGACATAAGACGACTTCGCAAAAAGATGAATGAACGAGCTGGATAACATCAGGCACATGATGACGCTTGGCGGCTCGGTTTAGATACGCGATCCTTTGCGTTTTGGTTCAAGGCTTAAAATTGTTATTTTGCTGTCACATATCTGTGCTGAAATCGAGAGCCAAATTTAACGACCCCCAATAGAACTGGTGAAAAAGCAATGAGTAGTTCAGCACCCAGCGCCAAGCGCAATCTTCCTGTAAACATTATCGGCTCGCGCCGCAATTTCCTTAGGGGTAGTGCCATGACAGCAGCCCTTGTGTCTTCTCCTTTGGTACAGGCATTCCAGTCTTTGTCGACACGTCAGGTCACTACAGGCGGCCCCGCGTCTCGACGCATGGACAGCCCTTACGGACCAATACGTCCGGTCAAGGATGAAGTGACGGGCCTGGAGCTGCTGCAGTTGCCGGAAGGTTTCTCCTACGCCAGCCTGTCCTGGGCGGGCGACGTCATGGCGGATGGCAACCCGGTGCCCGCACGGCACGACGGCATGGGTGTAATTGCTGTTGATGGCGATACCATCATACTGGTGCGCAATCACGAGGTTGGCTCTGGTCGTCCGATTTCAGCTGCCACCGTTTACGATGCAGGTATGGTGTCGGACAGCGCCCGCGCGGGTGGCGGCAATACCACGATTCATTTCTCACGCAGCAATCGTCGGGAGATCCAGACGATTCCAAGCCTGGGCGGCACCATGGTCAATTGTGCTGGTGGCGTCACGCCGTGGGGAACCTGGCTGAGCTGTGAAGAAACCATTCACGATGCAAGCGCCACTGGCGGCCGTCGTCACGGCTACGTGTTTGAGGTGCCTGCTGATCCGGCTGCCACCACGGGCGTTCCGATTGTTGGCATGGGACGTTTTGAACATGAAGCTGTTGCCATCGATCCGGCGAGCAGTTACGCCTACCTGACTGAAGACAATCGCAATCAGTCGCCCATCTACCGCTATGTGCCAGACAACACCAGTCAACAGGCTGGTGCGCTGGAGCAGGGCGGACGCCTGCAGGCTGCCCGTATCAAGTCCATGCACGGCGCCGAATTGCTTGCCCCCGCAATGGGTGATGAATACGAGCTGGAGTGGGTCGACATCGCAGACCCGGATATGGACCCGCAAGGAGACACCAGCGGTCCCTGCGTGCAGGCTCGCGCGGCGGGTGCATTCACGATAAGCCGTGGTGAGGGTATCTGGTACCACGAAGGCCTGATGTACATCGTGGACACCAGCGCTGGTGTCAATGATGAGGGGCGTGCTGGATATGGTGAAGGTGCGGTGTGGATGCTGGATCCTCACGAAAATCGACTGCGCTGTATCTTCGCCTCGACCGATGCCAACATGGCCAATAACCCGGATAACGTGTCGATCAGCCCCCGCGGTGGCATTGTCATGTGCGAAGACGGCGGTGGTGTCGAGGACGAATTTGGGCTCGGCGAGCGAGTGATGGGCCTGACACCCACGGGTGAGTCTTACATTCTGGTCAAAAACAACGTGGTGTTGTCCGATACGGACATCTCGGTAAGCGGCAAAGTCGCCGAGCCGGGTGACTACCGCCAGACTGAAATTGCCGGTGCCTGCTTCGATCCCTCAGGCGAGATTCTGTTCATCAATGTCCAGAATCCCGGTATCACGTTTGCCATCTGGGGTCCGTGGGAACGCGGCCCGATCTGACGCCAAGGCAGCGCTGGCCGGTAGCGCTGACACCACCCATTTACTCCGGGTCGGCGTCAGCCTGCTCCTGGCGGCGGGTGCCAGCCAGTATGCCGGGCAGTGCATAGTTGCCCTCATGGCATGCATACTCGTAAATGCGTTCTCCCTCAGGTCGGGCGTATAACACCATCTCTGCCGTCCAGGGCGCCGTGTAGGCTACCGGGTCGTTCATGGTAAAGCTGTACACGATCTCCGTTTCAGACACCATGC
Organism: Gammaproteobacteria bacterium; assembly: GCA_002706685.1. Lineage (GTDB taxonomy): Bacteria > Pseudomonadota > Gammaproteobacteria > Pseudomonadales > Pseudohongiellaceae > Pseudohongiella. The sequence continues at coordinate 512,036 of PALV01000011.1, forward strand.
GCAGTCGCTCCGTTACTTCAAGCCCCGGCCCTGAGCCGTAATGCGATTGCTGCGGATGCAGGTGGCGCGTGCTGATGACCAGCGTATCGTTGTCCCAGTAGCCGGTGGAGTCACCCATCCATTTGTAGATCTCGGGCGGCTGGTGATCACTGTTCAGGCGGATGATACGCGCGTCGTGCATCATCTCCGCCATGATCACCACATAATCCTCAGTCTGTATGATCTGATAGTTGTTGTTGTAGATGATGGGCATCATGGGCGGACCGGCGCTGGAATTGGATGTGCGGAAGTCATAGAACAACAGGCAGCGCTCACCGATTGTCGCCATTTCCGGACCCAGAAACGCCTCATCACCATGTTCGTCGCGCCAGCGCTCCATCATGTTCTGTTCCGGCGCGCCCTCCCGAAACGGTATCTGACCATCTGGCGGGTCGATGATCATTGATGTGCGATATTCCCCATCTATGTGCAGCACCTGGCTGCCGCGATCCAGCCAGAACAGGTTATATGCCGCTGCGGTATTGCCGTCGCTGGGTGGTGGTCGGTCGGGGTCACTGGGAGCGTTGCCGCGTTCCTCAGCCGCCAGGGCGCGTTGCTGCAGTTCAATCGCCTCTTCTTCAGACATCGCCTGCCGGTCACCAAACCGCTCAGGTCGCTCCAGAGGCGTCTGTGTGGCATTGGTCCAGATACCCTGAAGGTCGGGTTTGCCCTCAGGCGTTCTGGGCAGCTCGGCGGCTACCGCGCCGAGAGTAAAGCTGGCCAGAATCGGGATCATGAAAAGTTTCATGGCTCGCTCCTGCGTTGTCGTTATTGTGCTTATAAGTTTCTTTATTGTCGTTGCTGCTGCCGCCGACAGAGCGCTGCATGTGCCTAAGCTACCCCCCCGGTGTGGCGGCATGCAAATAATTCTCATCTTTTTTACGAGCGCTATTGACAATCATTCTTATTTGCATTTAAGCTTGCATTCACTGGCGGAATCCACACCGCAATACCTGCCAGTAGTAAACCTGCTAACGAGACCTGCAAACGAGAAAAGCGCCCATGTACGTATGCATCTGCCAGCAAATCACTGATACTCAGATCCGCGAGTTCTGCAAAGGTCGTTCAGTTTCTATGAGCGAAGTACGTGCCGAGCTTGGTCTGGCCAGTGACTGCGGTCGTTGTGGCAAATTCGCTAAACAAATCATGGCAGAAGTCGCTCAACAGGTCGATACATCGTCCATTGCCTACGCCGCCTGACGCCATCGCGTCTGCAGGTGCCAATCGCAATCATTCTCTTTATCTTTTTCCATTATTATCAATAACTTGAATTAAGTTCTGGCTTGACTTTTGCCAGTATTCAACGCACGCTTGCGCCTAAGAATCAATGCAGTCCGAAGGAGCAGGCTATGAAATCCGATAAAACCATGATCAAACACCTGAACAAGGCGTTGGGGAATGAGCTGGTTGCCATCAACCAGTATTTTCTGCACTCGCGTATGTTCAAGGACCGCGGCTTGACCAAACTGGCGGACAAGGAATACGAAGAGTCAATTGACGAGATGAAGCATGCCGATCAGCTGATCGAGCGTATCCTTTACCTGGAAGGGCTTCCCAACCTGCAGAGCCTGGGCAAATTGCTGATCGGCGAACATACCCGTGAAATGCTGGAGTGTGATCTCAAGCTGGAAAATCAGGCCATTCCGGATCTGCGCGATGGTATAGAGTACGCCGAATCCATCCGCGACTACGGCAGCCGTGAACTGCTGGTGTCCATTCTGGAAAGCGAAGAAGAACACGTTGACTGGCTGGAGACCCAGCTGCAACTGATCGACAATGTCGGTATCGAGAATTACCAGCAGTCCATGATTTAAGGCTTACAGACCCTCCAGAAACTCCAGCAGGGCTGCATTGGTTTCTTCCGGCAGCTCCTGCTGAATCCAGTGACCGGCCTCCGGCAGCAGTATGACGCCGCGCAGGTCGTCCACCACCCGACGCATGGCGCCTTCCAGACGACCCTGGCTGGCGCCGGCGATCACCACATCATTCTCACCGGCAATAAACAGGGTTGGCACCGTGACACGGGCGTTGGCTAGTTGCGGTGTGATTTCCCAGTTGCGGTGAAAGTTGCGGTAGTAGTTAACGCCGCCGCGAAAGCCAGCCGCGCTGAACTGCTTAACAAAGTAGTCGAGATCTTCTTCGGTCAGCCAGTCAGGCAGCCCGACCGGTGCGCCGAGTCGCGGAATCCAGCCACCTGCCGAGCGATGACGGTCTGTGACCTGTGGCGGATGGCGCGGTGAGTCCGGCGACAGGTACAGCCGGCTCAGGATGCCGCGCGGATCAGCGTCATATTCAGCCTCGGCCACGCCGGGTTCCTGGTGATAGAGGATGTAGTAGAAGTTATCGCCGTAAGCGTTGCGCCAGCTCACCAGTGGCGATTCCGCAGCACGTCCGCTGTAGGGGACGCTCATGGCGACCAGCGCCGAAAAGCGCTCCGGGTGCAACAGGACTGTGTTCCAGGCTACGATGGAGCCCCAGTCGTGGCCGATCAGGATCGCCTGATCCTCGCCATAGGCATCGACGATGCCAACAATATCGGCGGCTATGGTCACAATGTCGTAATCCTCAACATCGGGTGGTGCGTCGGTGCCGCCATATCCGCGCATGTCAGGCGCAACCACCCGATAACCAGCCTCGGCAACAGCCTTGATCTGGTGGCGCCAGGAATACCAGGACTCTGGCCAGCCATGCGCCATGATGACAAGCGGGCCGGAGTCACCCATGGTGGCCAGCCGCATGCGAATGCCGTTTGTCTCGATGTACCGAAAGCTGATGCCGTCTATTGGCGATTGTTCATCCATCAAAGGGTTCTCCTGTGCCCGTGTATGCGTGCTGCCCAGCCCAAGTGATAACAACACCGCGCTTATGGTAAGCCACGTTCTGAATTTCCTGTTCATCGCCAGCCAGCCTCCTGTTTTTGCTATGATGCTGAAGTTTCTCATAATCAGGATCGTGGTACATAGGTAGATGTTCACATTAATGGATATGGTCTGGCTGGCTTTGCTGGCGCTGCTGGTCAACCACTGGTGGCGCTCGCGAGACGCCAAGGCTTTTGCCCTGCAATATGCAGCGCAGCGCTGTGCCGAGCTCGACCTGCAACTGCTCGATCAAAGCATGGTGCTGCGCAAAAGCCGGCTGCGCCGGGGCCAGGACGGTTTGCTGGCCTGGTTCCGCCGCTATGACTTTGAGTTCTCATCCACCGGAACCGAACGTTATTCGGGCTCCGTCGAGCTGTTGGGTAATCGTCTGCAGGCCATTGAGCTGGCACCGCATGTGACGGTTCACTGATAGCTGGTCAGTCGGTCACCATCCATCATCTTACTGGCTGGCTGCCGTGCCCGGCATGATCTCAAACACCGGATCAAACTCGACCAGCACTGAGGCCAGTTGCTGCAGCACGCCGATATCACCCTCAACCTCGCCTGCGCCCGAGGTGAGCTGAGCCGCCAGTGTGGTCTGCCCCATGATGACCTGATCCAGAATACTGCGGTCCAATCTGATTGTTGCATCGGCCGCATCAGATTGATAAGCGGCGATCGCAGTCAGCGTTCCACTGCGCATTTCTATGACAAATGTCTCGCCGGTGTCAGGTGTCACAAAATTGATTATAAACGCCATGCCGTCGGCGCGCTGGCTGTCGACGCGGGTCGCCATGGCATCCCACCACTGCAGTGTGGTCATGGCACGCGCCAGGTCAGGGCTGGTACCACGTGCCGGTCCTGCTGGCGCGACGCCATAGCGTAACTCCTGCGCCGCGACCAGAAACACGTTGCGAACACTGGCGCTTTCATACTGATAACCCAGCTGCTCGAAAATCGCCGCCAGCAGGTTCTTGCCGTCCTGATTGTCGGGCTCGGCATAGACCAGTTTGTTGACGATTTCCATGGCCAGGTGATACCGCCCCTCATCAAACAGCGCCTGACCCCGCTCCAGAATGGCGGCCGCACCTCCCATCATTTCGATATAAAGTGGGGCCGAGTCGGCCGGAGACAGTGGCACCAGAGTTGCCGGGTTACCATCCCAATAGCCCAGGTAGCGATTGATGACCGCGCGGGAGTTATGAAATTCGGAGCCGTGGTACTGCCGCACAGCCCAGCTTTGCTGCAGAGATTGCGGTACCTGATACTCGTTGTGCATTTCATTGATGGTGACGCCACGGTTGGCCAGATTCAGCACCTGATTGTTCAGGTTGGCATAGGCATCGCGCTGGTCGCGCATCACTTCCTGGATGCGTTCGTTGCCCCATCTTGGCCAGTTGTGCGAAGACACCATCACCTCCGCCTGCTGTCCGAAGCGGTACAGCGCTTCATTGATCTGCCTGGACCATGCAAGCGCGTCGCGCACCAGAGCGCCGCGCAGTGTGTAAATGTTGTGAATGGTGGCAGTGATATTCTCGGCGGCCCAGAAAACCCGGCTGTCCGGGAACCAGGCATTCATCTCGGCTGGCGCCTCGGTGCCAGGTGTATTCTGAAATACAACACGCACGCCATCAATCGTGTGTTCTTCAAAGTCGTCACGAATCACAACAGTGGGGGCGATCAGGCCACTGCTGCCCCGCGCAAGTGCCTTGCCGATGGCTGAATCCACCTGCCCAAAAGGGCTGGCGGCCAGGGGATTGCCGTATTGATAGGAGGCGCGGCGACTCATGGCATTGCCCGCGTAGACATTTTCGGCAATGGCTTCATCCATGAATCCCACCGGTGCATAGATATCGACCTGCCCGGACTGCACGTCTGCCTCGTCAACAACACCCCGCACACCGCCAAAGTGATCGATGTGTGAGTGTGAGTAGACAACTGCGGTCACCGGTCGCTCACCCAGTTGCTCATTGGCAAATGCCAGCGCCGCGGCTGCGGTTTCCCGCGTCAGCAGAACATCGAACAAAATCCAGCCGCGCTCACCGCGCACCAGCGTCATATTGGCCAGGTCGTAGCCACGGATCTGGTAAATGAAATCCGGCACCACCTCATACAGGCCGTAATTCATGTTGAGGGTTGCCTGACGCTGCAAAGAGGGGTGGATACTGTCGTAGTCCTGCCCATTGAGCAGAAAATCATACCGTCCCATATCCCAGACTACATTACCGGCCGCACCGAGAATCTGCCGATAGCCGGGGGCGGCGATAAAGCCCCGTTGGGACTCCTCGAAGTCGCGCTGGTCCGCAAAGGGCAGGGTATCCCTCAGCATCTGCTGCTGCCGGGCAGTTGCTTCTGTTGCCGGTCGATACGCAGAGGACTGTGCCAGCGCCGTCGGCGCGTTGCTGCCAATCAGCATCACAGTGAGCAGAGCATATAAGAGTGGCTTGAGGCGGCTCATCGCTGGCGATCTCCTTGCAATTATTGTTGTTGTAAATTATGAATGTATTCATAACAGTGGCAAAAGCCTACCCGGTTTGACTGACAGGAGCAATAAATGCCCGCTTTGACAAGGGCCAGAGCTGCTTCTATGCTCAAACGTCGAAGTACAGCAAACACATCTGGCGTGAACCTATCGATCTATGGAGAACAATCATGTACCAGGCTCCATCCTCAGAGAATCACGATCCACGCGGTAATGTCAGCCCTCTCGTTTCGACGTCGACCCTGACACGGGCTCTGGGGCTGGCCTCGGCCATGATACTGCTGGCGGCCTGCTCCGAGCCGGCGCCTGACACCGTCCAGGACGCAATGACGGAGGCGGCGCCTGACTATCTTTACGACACTGAAATTCGCTGGACCAGTTACGGTATCCCGCATGTCAAGGCAGAAGACTGGGGCAGCCTGGGTTACGGTTTTGCCTACGCCACAGCCAACGATGCGATCTGCACCATAGCCCGCGATGTGCTGATGGTGAATGGGGAGCTATCCGCCAACTTCGGTCGTGATGGCGGTAATTATGAGAGTGATGTGTTTCACCGTGCTGTCCTGGACGATGCCATGATCGAGCGTTTCCGGCAGGGACAGAGTGAGCAGACCATCGATTTCTCGGCGGGTTATGTCGCGGGGTATAACCGTTACCTCAGCGAGAATGCCAGTAATTTGCCACCGGCATGTTCGGGCGCCGACTGGGTGCGGCAGCTGACAGAAAGAGATGTCGACAAACTCACCGTGGGTGTGGGCATTCGTTATGGACTGGGCCTGTTCCAGCGTGAGATGGCCAACGCCGCGCCACCCGGCGCGGAGGTGGCCGCCGTGGCGACCGACTTTGATCAACTGACAGGCATTGGCAGCAATGCTGTCGCGCTGGGTGGTGATGTCACAGAAAACGGCAGCGGCATTCTGCTGGGTAATCCGCATTACCCCTGGCAGGGTTCGTCGCGCTTTCACATGATCCACACCACCATACCCGGTGAAGTGGACGTGATGGGCGTCAGTCTGTACACCACCAGTCGAGTGTCCATCGGCTTCAATCATGATGTCGCCTGGACACATACAGTATCCACCGGCATGCGTTCTACGCTATATGCGCTTGAGCTTGATCCGGAGGATCCTACCCGCTACCGGTACGGTGATGAGTACCGGGACATGGAAGAGATCACCATTGATGTGCCCGTCGACGGTGGCACAGAAACGCACACTGTTTATTCGACGCACTATGGGCCGGTAGTCGTTTCGGCGCAATTGCCCTGGACAGAGTCGATGGCCTTCGCCATACGCGACGTCAATCTGTACAACGATAAGTCGGCCGCCACCTATGATGCGCTGAACAAAGCTGAAAGCATTGATGATGTCGAAGCTGCACTGAGCATGCAGGGCGTATCCTGGGTGAATACCATTGCCGCCGACCGGCACGGTACGGCTTTCTACGCGGACATCAGTGTTGTGCCGAATGTCGATGCGGAGCTGTTCGAGCGTTGCCGGGTGCCAGCCGAAGGTGGGCCGTCACGCCTGGTTATCCTGAACGGCGCCGATCCGTCCTGTGAATGGTATGCGTCCGATCAATCAGAAGTACCTGGCGCCATGCCGGCAGACAATATGCCGCGTCTGCGCCGTGACGATTACGTGCATAACGCCAACGACAGCTACTGGCTCTCAACACCCCGCGAACCGCTGGAGGGTTATTCACCCATCATCGGCAGCGAACGCTCCATGGTCAGCCTGCGCACACGGGCAGGGCTGACATTTATTGAAGAGGCCTTGCAGCAAAAGCAGGCGGCGGGCGAAAAGATGGGCCCGCAGGACCTGCAGGACATGCTGTTCAGTCATCGGCACTATGGTGCCGAGCAGCATCTCGATGATGTGCTGGCGCTGTGTGAAAGCGCAGAGCAGCCCGTGACCCTGGATGACAGCGAAGTTGATGTGACGCCTGCCTGTGAGGCGCTGGCAGCCTGGGACCGTCGCGAAGACATCGACAGCCGCGGCGCGCATGTCTGGCGCGAGTTCTGGCGTGACGTGTCTGGCACCGACAATCTGTTTTCGGTGCCGTTTGATGTGGCCGATCCGGTCAATACGCCCCGGGATCTGGCGCTGGACCGCACCGAAGTGCGCCAGGCTGTACTGGAGTCGCTGGCGCATGCCCAGACCTTCTGGCAGGACCAGGGTGTGGCGCTGGATGCCGAGCTTGGCACATTGCAGTACGAACCGCGCAACGACGAGAACATACCGATTCCCGGTGGCGATGGCGGGGCCGGCATGTGGAGTGTCATCACCAGCCGCTTCAACCCGGAAGCTGGCGCCTATACGCCGATTCTGCACGGCAACAGTTACATGCAGGTGGTCAGCTGGGACGCGGACGGCAGGGTCAATCCCACCGGGATTCTGAGTTATTCGCAGTCGGAAGATCCACGATCGCCACACTTTGCCGACCAGACGCGGTTATACTCCCAGAGTATGTGGCTTGATCTGCCGTTTCATGAAGCTGATATTCTGGCTGACCCGGAATTGAGGACCCTGAGACTGCAGGAATGATCAGCTTGATAAATTGCATTGAGAGATGGGGTAGTTGTAAGTGTTGATCAAAGAAGTTCGGTCAGTAGCCCTGGTGGCACTGGCTGCATTGCTGGCGGCGTGTGCGAGTAGCCGGGTGTTGGATGAGTGGCCGGAAACCGTTCCGGAACAGAACTGGTTTATCCAGGCCTACCAGGCAGACGAAGCGAATCAGCAACGCCAGACAGACGTTGAGTACCTGACCTGGGTAGTTCGCTTTTATGAAGGCTGGGAACTGATGGCAACCGGCTGGAACGACATCACACCGGCACTGATGGTGGATATGGAAGGCGAACAGCGCCGCGAACTGGCGGCACGAAGTGAGCAGCTGGGCAAGATGATCTCGGCAGAGTGGGCCAAGGACAACGATGTGCGCTCCATCGATACCTCTATGCTCAGTCTGTGGGGCAGTGTCATGCTGGCAGTCGAGGAACCGCATGCCAAACTGGCAGCGGTGGCCCTGATTGATCAGGATGTTGATGCCCTGCTCAGAGGTGAACTGAGCGCAGATGAAGTCAACGATCAGCGCTATATGCAGCGCCTGGATCTGCCGGCTGACTTTTAGATCGGGCCGGCAGGTTCAGTGCTGTCAGGAGACCCCTTACTCAGGGCGGTTGCAGCGCGGATCGCCCTGCTGAATGCCAACAATCATTTCGCGGCTCAACGGAATCGGGTCACAGCCGTGACCGGTTTCGCAGATCATGTCCCACTGTGGCTCCGCTTTCACGTGGCAGTCCAGGCAGTTCCCACCAAAACGATTGACCACATCGGTAAAGCCACGCGTCACAATCTCCGACTCACCTGAGCTGACATCCAGCTCAAAAAATTCCCAGTCATTGGTCTGCGGGCTGGTGCCAGCGGGCTGTTTTACCATGACTTCAGTCGGCACCAGCTGTACTACAGAGCCGGTTGGCCAGGTGCCGCCGGTTTCTGAATTGGCGACCGCGAGCGTGGCTGCGATATCACCAAGCAGGTTATCAACATAGAATCCCCGCACAGGTGTCATCTCGGTAATACACTCAAAGGTGTCTGCATCGATTTCAATCGGTGCGTCAGCAGCGTAAATCTGGGCAATGCCAGCCAGTGCAGCGGCGCTGGCCAGGGTAGTAGCAAGGGCAATCTTTTTCAGTCGTGTCATGGCAGGTGCTCCGTAGTTATGTTGTTTGCGATAATATCGCGCGCGATATAAATCATCAAGTACTGCAAATGCGGTCGATCGTGCAGATAATGCCATTGGCCGCGAAACGTCAGTCGGTGTCGAGACCTTTCAGGTGTGTCAAAAACTGGTCCAGCTGCCGCTTGAGAGCGATGGCGTCCTCTATCGGATAGCCAACCTGGGTGAAAAGCTGTTCGGGTATGCAGGCGCACCGTCGGCGCAGGGCTTTGCCAGCGCGCGTCAGAAGTATGGTGACCACGCGCTCGTCATCGGTGCTCCGGCGGCGCTCAATCAACTCCATGGCCTCCAGGCGTTTAAGCAGTGGTGTCAAAGTGTTGGTCGCAAGCTGCGCGCGGCGACCAATGTGAGAGACAGTGCAGGGCTGATCCTCCCACAGAATCAGCAGCACGATATATTGCGGATAGGTCAGGCCCAGTGGCTCCAGCAGGGGCTGGTAAAGCCGGGTTACCAGACGTGAGGCCGCATACAGCGGAAAACATATCTGGTTGTCCAGTGCCTGCGCGTCGATGTCGGCAGGTATGGTGTTCTTGTTATTGGCAGACAACAGGGCCTCTCCTCATGCGGGTCATGGGGACCCGGGTGTTATTGCTGTGTCATTCCGTACGCAACTCCTTGTGGCGCACGATAATACGGCTCATATCGTGACGGCAGGAGCCGGCTTTCTTGATCAGCTTGTCTTCACAGATATCACAGCGTACACATTCCTTGAAGTCAATCTTCTCCCGCCGGATGGCACCGGTGGGGCAGGCGTGTTCGCAAACGGTACACACGGTGCACTGTGGCACCCGCTTTATGCGCAGCGGACTGACAAAAGATACCACACCCAGGGCTGCACCGAGCGGGCAGACATAACGGCAATAAAAACGCGGCACAACCACACAGGCCAGCAGGATCGCCGCCAGGATGGCAAACAGCACGGCCGAACCACTCAGGAAGAACAGCGTGCCAAATGGCTCAAAGTACTGGAAAACGGCAACATTGTTGGCGATCAGTGCGGCACCGATGATAAACGCCAGGAAGCCGTATTTCAGATAAATGGCCTTGTCATGGACCTTCTGCGGCATCAGTCGGCTGAATTTATGGCGCAGTCGCTTGGGTGTCAGTCGGGTAATAATGTCCTGTACCACACCAAAAGGACACAGCGAGGAGCAGAACACGCGGCCCCATATCAGGGTAGTGACGACGGTAAAGACAACCAGCATGGTCAGTGGCAGGTTGTTCAGAAACACATCTGGTCCCTGCAGCAACACGCCAGTGATATGCGCCACCGACAGGAATCCTGCCTCCATGATACCCAGGTACACCAGCGTGGCGGTCAGGGCCACCCAGCGCCAGCGCGAGCTCTTGCGTATAAAGGCGACCATCACCAGGGTGAAGATAAGCAGCGACATCAGCACACTGCCCCAGGGCGTCACGCCCCATGGCGGATTGTTGATGAACTGCCGAATGGCACTGTTTTCGGCGCGGATGATGCGCTCAATTTCCTGTTCGCTCAGGATGGGGTCGCCACTGGCAATGCGCGCACCCATGCCTACCGGCTGGAATGTCAGCTCGTAGGGTTCCAGGCTGCCCAGCGGCTGATAAAAAATATTCAGCGGCTGGGTGATGTCATAGTTGTCGTCAATGACCAGCGCACCGGCGAATTCGGCGTGACCCGCAATCATGCCGACGTCGGCATTACCTGCGGTAACCAGTCGGTTTGCCATCACGCGCCGACGCGGTGAACCATCCTGCTGCAATTGCATGCGGTCCTGGCGGAACTGCCCGAAGCCACTGCCGCCAACGCCAAGCAGAATCAACTGATTGCCACCCAGTTGGGCTGCCGCATCCCGTTCTGCGCGGGCGTAGGCCTGACGGCCGATAAAAAACTCGCCAAGCGCCGGGTGGCCCATGTAAGTGAGTGTCAACTGCAGCTCCTGGCCGCCAGGGATGGGCATGGTCAGCTGCTGCACAATGCCTTCCTCCAGCAACTGCTCCCAAGTGAATTGCTGCATATGTTCAAGAATGCGCTGCGAGCGGGCCACGTCGACGGCGTTGTCCGGCGTAAACCCATTGTAGGCGGCAGCCACCCGGCGGGCGGCTTCCCGGACACCGCGGCTGATGGCAAAGCTGGTGACGGTGGCGCCGGCAATGCCGTCAATGTCCCGACGGACCTGGAAGTCATCACCGATATGTTTGCCCTGATATTGCGCCTGAAATACCGGGTCGGCGGCAAAATCGCCGACGGTGTTCACGTAGGATTCGACGTAATTCAGTATCTTGATGCCTGTCAGTTCGTTATCCAGATTAACGCCTGCCAGCATGTCGATGGGTGCGCTGAAACCTCGCTCCTCGGGGGGGGCGTCCGCTGTCAGGAAAACATAACCTACCAGTGTCTGCGCGCCGGAGTCAGGGTCGGTCTGGTAACCGCGATACACTGGTGGTTCGCCGGACTTTTCGGAAAACGAATCTGCTTCGGGCATGACCTGGGTCAGCCACTCCGGCTGCACCTCGGTGGAAAATGGGGTTCTGACCGGATTGCCTTCAACGGGCTGGCGTGGTGGCTGCGCTGTGGCCAGTGAACTAGCCATCAGGCTAATCGCCAAAACAAAACCCAATGTGATATCAATCGCGGTGACGCGCGATCTGCCCAAAGAGAATACTCTGCCCCGGAGTGAATGCTTTGTAAGTCGCTTGAACATGAGAAATGAATGTCCTGCTGCCTGGAAAATGGCGGTAACTATACCCTTGCATCACCGGCAGTGGTATAACGGGGCAGTTAAAAATAATGACATTGTGTAACGGGCAGCATGGCAGTCAGTTCCAGCAAATCAATACAGCAGACATGGCGGTTGCGACCGCGCGCTATCACTCTGGCAGTTGCTTACGCGGTAGTGGCCGGTCTGTGGATCTTCACCTCAGACTGGATATTGTTTGCAATTTTGCAGGACAGCGCGGCTGTCGAGCGCTGGAGTGTTGCCAAAGGCATCGCGTTTGTCACCATCACTGCGCTGTTTCTACTGGTGTTGATGTGGCGCACTCTGGGGGTACTGGAAAACGCGTTCAATGCACTGAAAGCCTCCGAACGGCGCCTGAGCAGCAGTCGGTCACAATTGTCCGCTGTGATCAACTCGGCGCGTGATGCCATCATCACCATTGATGGCAACAGCTCTGTGCTGTCATTCAATCCAGCCGCTGAACGTGTGTTTGGCTGCTCGGCGCGGCAGGTGCTGGGCAAGTCTGTATACCAGCTAATACCCACTGGGGTTGACGACAACACCCACGAGTTTCTGATCACCCAGGCGCTGCGCGCAAGTGGCGAAGATTTTCCGGTCGAAATGTCAGTGTCACGTGTCCGTGGCCGCTACGGTGTCATGTATACCGTCATTCTGCGTGACATCGGTCGCCGCCTTGAGCAGGAGAAGGCGCTGCGCGATCTCAATGAGAATCTGGAACGCAAAGTTGCTGAACGCACGCGCGAGCTTAGGGATGCGGTTGTTCGCGCCCAGGCTGCCGATCGTCTCAAGTCGGCTTTCCTCGCCACCATGTCCCATGAACTGCGCACGCCGCTCAATTCGATCATTGGTTTTACCGGTATTGTGCTTCAGGAGCTGGCCGGCCCTCTTAATGAAGAGCAATCCCGTCAGTTACAGATGGTCCGCGGTAGTGCGCGTCATTTGCTGGATCTGATCAACGACGTTCTGGATCTGTCAAAAATTGAGGCAGGTGAGTTCCAGGTGCGTTGCGAGCCATTTGATGCGCGGGAATCGCTGGAACGGGTGGTAGCGTCGATAAAACCCCTGGCAGACAAAAAAAATCTGCAGTTACATGTCAGTATTGATCCGGCAGTCGGTCTGATGATTAGTGATCGGCGCCGTCTCGAACAGATTGTCATAAACCTGCTCAACAATGCCATCAAGTTCACCGAGCGTGGGTCTGTCACGCTTGAGTGCCAACTGTTGGGCAGGGAACACGGCGAAAAAGAATTACGGGTTGATGTCAGTGACACGGGTATTGGCATAGAACCGGTGCACCTTGGCGGCCTGTTCCAGCCATTCAACCAGATCGATACCGGCCTGACCCGGGAGCACGAGGGAACCGGTCTGGGACTGGCTATCTGCCGGCGCTTGTGCGAACTGCTCAGGGGTCGCATCAGTGTCAGCAGCGAGCAGGGCAAAGGCAGTCGATTCACCGTCGAGTTGCCTGCCAACCAGCCGCAAGAGACTGAATTAAAGGAGTTGCAGTGAACCAGAGTGTCTCTGACAAGCGTAGTTTGAAGATACAGCTCATTGAGGATAACGAGCAGAATCGCTACCTGCTGACTTTCCTGCTGCAGAACAAGGGGCATCAGGTGCTTGCCGCCATCGATGGCCTTAGCGGCATCGAAATGGCCCGCAGCAATGAGCCGGATCTTATCCTGCTGGACATTCAACTGCCGGCCATGCACGGCTACGATGTAGCAGCTGCCCTGAGACAGATCGATACCCTCCAGCAGACACCCATCGTGGCCGTGACATCCTATGCCATGCCGGGCGATCGCGAAAAGGCATTGGCGGCAGGCTGTGATGGATACATAGAAAAACCGATAGACCCTGAGACCTTCGTTGACGAAGTAGAGCGTTTCTGCCCGGGAAGCTGATAATGCAATTTGTGTTGGTGGTGGACGATAAAGAAGAAAATCGCTATTACCTGCAGGCGCTGCTGACGGGTTATGGCTACCAGGTGGCCGTGGCCCGGCATGGTGCCGAGGCGCTGACCCTGGCACGTCAGACACTCCCGGACATGGTCGTTTCCGATCTGCTGATGCCGGTCATGGATGGTTACACCCTGCTCCGCCACTGGAAAGCTGATCCGCAATTGCAGCGCGTCCCCTTTATTGTCTACACCGCAACGTATACGCAGGCAGAAGATGAAGAGCTGGCACTGAAGCTGGGTGCTGACGCGTTTATTCTCAAGCCTGCCGAGCCTGAAGATTTTGTTGCCAGCATTCGCGAGGTTGCCGACCGGGTCCGGCCGAGACAGCCAGGGCCTTTAGAGGGCGGCACGATTGAAGACGGCAGTGATGAAGAGTTACTCAAGCACTATAGCGAGACCCTGATACGCAAGCTCGAAGAAAAGAGCATGCAGCTTGAGGACGTCAATGCCACGCTGGCAGCCAGCGAGGAGCGGTTCCGGTTGCTGGCGCAGGCGACCAACGACGCTGTCTGGGACTGGGATGTGACCCAGGACCGCCGCTGGTGGGGGGCCGGGTTCTCCAATCTGTTTGGCTACCGGGAAGGCACGGTTGCAACGTCGCGCAGCAGCTGGGCGGAATTGATTCATCCGGACGATCGTGTCGAGGTGCTCGCTAAATTTCGCCAGACACTGGCATCGGAAGACGACTGGTATGCGGAGTATCGATTCCGGCGCGCCGACGGCAGCTGGGCCCATGTCGAAGACCGGGGGCATCTGGTTCGCAATCAGCACGGCACCCCTGTACGCATGGTTGGCGGGATCTCGGATGTCAGTTCACGCAAGCTGCTGGAGGAGCGCCTGCACAATGCCCAGCGGATGGAGGCAGTGGGTCAGTTGACCGGGGGCATCGCCCATGATTTCAATAACCTGCTGACGGTTGTGCTGGGCAATGCCGAGTGTCTGGTGGAAATGCTCGAGGATCAGCCGGACGCGCAGTCTTTCGCGCGAATGATCACCGACGCTGCAGAACGAGGTGCGGACCTGACGCGCCGCCTGCTGACGTTTGCCCGCAAGCAGTCGCTGACACCGGCGCCGACTGATATCAACAGATTGATCAATGGCTTGCAGCCCATGCTGCAGCGAGTGCTGAATCGGCATATACGCTTCGAGTACAAACCTCAGCCTGGCCTGCCACCGACGATGATAGATGTGGCGCAAATGGAGAACGCACTGTTGAATTTGTGCGTGAATGCTCGTGATGCCATGCCCGATGGTGGTGTTCTGAAAATCGAGACCTCTTCCAGGCATCTGGACATGGCTGAAAATCTTGGCGATGTCTCGCTGGCTGCAGGTGACTATCTGCTCGTATCTGTCAGTGACACAGGCGCTGGTATTGCGGCGGAATATCGCGACAAAGTGTTTGAGCCGTTTTTTACCACCAAGCCGGAAGGCAAGGGGTCGGGGCTGGGCCTGGCCATGGTGTATGGTTTTGTACGCCAATCTGGTGGTTATATTGCAGTCGAGTCATCGCCCGGCGAAGGTGCTCGCTTCGACCTGTATCTGCCAGTGGTGGAAGCTGCCGACCACAGCTCCGAGTCCCCCCGTGCAAACCAGGGCATTGCGCTGGGGTCGGAACGGGTGCTGCTGGTTGAGGACGAGCCGCAGGTGCGAGAGCTGGCCAGGGTAAGCCTGGAGTCTCTGGGATATCAGGTGACGGTGGCAGAGTCGGGTGAGCAGGCCCTGGCCAGACTGGATGCCGCGCAGGATAGCGACGCCAGAATCGACCTGCTGTTCACCGATGTGCAGATGTCCGGAATGAATGGTACCGAGCTGGCGGCCCGGGCTCTGGTCCGGCAACCCGGACTGCCGGTGCTGTATACCTCAGGTTTTACCGGCTCTGGCGAGCGCGGCCCCTTGCCGCACACGGACTTCCCGGTTCTGGGTAAACCCTACCGGCGAGCCGAGCTGGCCGAGGCTGTTGCGCAGGTATTTGGGCGCTCCGCACAGTAGTGCTATACTCCGCACCACTTTTTTCACGCGATTCCACCCAAATTCAAAGAAGTAGGAAACACTATGTCGAACGATGGTGCCAAGATTATCTACACCGAAACCGATGAAGCGCCACGCCTGGCAACATACTCCCTGTTGCCCATTATTCAGGCGTTTGCAAAGGCTGTGGGCGTTTCGGTGGAAACCCGGGACATCTCACTGGCTGGCCGCATTATCGCCAACTTCCCGGAGTATCTGAACGAGAATCAGCGAATTGGTGATGCCCTGCAGGAATTGGGTGAGCTGGCCAAGACGCCAGAAGCCAATATCATCAAGCTGCCCAATATCAGTGCTTCTATCCCACAGATGACCGCGTGCATCAAAGAGCTGCAGTCACAGGGTTACGCCCTGCCAAACTACCCGTTTGAGCCGCAGACTGATGAAGAGCGTGATATCAAGGCGCGCTACGACAAGATCAAGGGCTCTGCTGTAAACCCTGTTCTGCGTGAAGGTAACTCTGATCGCCGGGCACCGGCATCCGTTAAGAACTACGCCAAAAAGCATCCGCATCGCATGGGCAAATGGAGCAGCGACTCTAAAACTCACGTGGCGCACATGCACGAAGGCGACTTCTTCGGCAGCGAACAGTCCACGACCTTTGCCAAAGCAGACGAGCTGAAGATTGTCCTGAAATCAGCGAATGGCGAACAGGTGCTGAAACCCTCTGTTAAAGTGCTGGCAGGCGAAGTTGTCGATGCGGCCACCATGAGCGCTGCCAAGCTGCAGGATTTCTTTGCACGTGAAACGGCTGCCGCTAAAGACGAAGGTGTGCTGTTGTCACTGCACCTTAAAGCCACCATGATGAAAGTCTCCGACCCCATCATGTTTGGTCACGCCGTCAAAGTGTTTTTTGACAAAGTATTCAGCAAACACGGTGATATCTTCAAGACACTGGGCGTTGATGCTACCAATGGTTTTGGTGATGTTGTGGCCAAGATTGCTGAGCTGCCTGCCGACAAACGCGCTGAGATCGAAGCCGATATTCAGGCAGCCTACAACGATCGCCCTGAGCTGGCGATGGTCAACTCCGACAAAGGCATTACCAACCTGCACGTGCCCAGCGATGTCATCATCGATGCCTCCATGCCTGCGATGATTCGTGACTCGGGCAAAATGTGGGATCGCAACGGCGAGCGTCAGGACACCAAGGCAATGATCCCTGATCGTTGTTATGCCGGCGTCTACCAGGAAACCATCAACTTTTGTCGTGAAAACGGCGCTTTCGACCCGTCTACCATGGGTACTTGCCCCAACGTTGGCCTGATGGCGCAGAAAGCCGAAGAGTACGGTTCGCACGACAAGACTTTTGAAATTTCTGCAAACGGTACTGTTGTGGTGCTGAATCAGGCAGGCGAAACCGTGTTTTCACACGATGTCGAAAAAGGTGACATCTGGCGCATGTGTCAGGTAAAAGATGCGCCGATCCGTGACTGGGTCAAGCTGGCGGTAACGCGTTCACGCCTGGGCGGCATGCCTGCCGTGTTCTGGCTGAATGAAAAGCGTGCTCACGATGCCGAACTGATCAAGAAGGTTAAAGAGTACCTGAAAGAGCACGACACCGATGGTCTGGATATCCAGATCATGTCTCCGGAAGATGCCACGCGTCACACATTGAAGCGCATGAAAAACGGTGAAGACACCATCTCAGTAACCGGCAACGTGCTGCGAGACTACCTGACCGACCTGTTCCCGATTCTGGAGCTGGGCACATCGGCCAAGATGCTTTCCATTGTGCCGCTGATGAATGGCGGTGGCCTGTTTGAAACCGGTGCCGGCGGTTCTGCGCCCAAGCACGTGCAGCAGTTTGTTGAAGAGAACTATCTGCGTTGGGATTCACTGGGTGAGTTCCTGGCGCTGGCAGCGTCACTGGAGCATTTGGCACAGCACGCTGGCAACAAAGGTGCGCAGATTCTGGCGGATGCACTGGACAAAGCTAACGCCAAGTTCCTGGACAATGACAAGTCACCGGCTCGCAAGATTGGTCAGATCGATAACCGTGGCAGTCACTTCTATCTGGGCATGTACTGGGCCGAAGCCCTGGCCGCGCAGGACAAGAATGCCGAGCTGGCCCAGCGTTTTGGCAAGCTGGCCGAATTCCTGACAGCCAACGAAGACAAGATCGTTCAGGAGCTTAACGGTGTGCAGGGTTCTCCAGTAGAAATCGGCGGATACTACCAGCCGAATGCAGACCTGGTATCCACGGCCATGCGTCCTTCAGCCACGCTGAATCAGGCGCTGGCCTCTCTGTAAGCAGCTGCTGACCTGTAGCCGGCCGCGTACTGACCGGCCGGCCAGAAAAAAAGGCGACCCCGCATAGCGAGGTCGCCTTTTTCACATCCATGTGACACATCCCTGTTAATTCATCCGTTCTCCAGGTTTCCTCTGGAGTGTTGCGCGTGCTTTCCCGTCAATCAATCAGATGACCAATACAGACATAACGGATCAAAGCTAATGTTTATTCCCGCCAAAGCCACGCAGCTGCTTCCTTCAGTGCTGAGCTTTCGCTGCCAGGCCATGCCGGTGTTAATGATTCACATTTGAGATCGCCGCATTAGCCGTCAGCCAACGCCTGTGTTACTGTTCAAGACCAACATCGGAGGAGCAAAGTCAATGGAAATCAAGACGTTTGGTAATCTGATAGAGTGGACACGCATCAAGCACGCCGAGCTTGCGAAATGCCTGACACATGCGGCCGACAAGCACCCTGACCAGCGCACGGCCATGTTATTGCACTATCTGGCATCCCAGGAGGCACGCCTGGACAGCATGGTGACGGTGTTTCAGGACAAGGCAGATCCCAAGGCACTGGACATGTATGCCTACGACATGAACATGCACAATCCGATCACGACACACATGGACATTGATGATCACTACGTGCGAATGAGTGCAGATGAAATCCGGGAAGAGGTGTTTGGATTTCATGACCAGATCGCCGAGCTGTTCCGCGCCATGATCGCCAAGGCCGAGATCCCGGAAGCTTCAGATCTGTTGCGTGAGTTCCTTGATATGGAGGTCAACGAGTCGAAACTGCTTGTCCGGCAGACCGAGCGGATGAATGATATGTAGGTCCTGCAAAGAATTCCCTTACTACCACGCCACACCAATGAAAGGAGTTCCACAATGAAAAGAATCGCACCACTCCTGGCCGCTATCGCTCTGACTGGCATTTCAACGACTGCCCTGCCTCAGGACAACAGTCTCAGTTTCTTTATTACCAGCGTCGGCAGTGGCGATGGGGCAAATCTGGGAGGACTGGAAGGCGCTGACGCACATTGCGCGGTGTTGGCTGAAGAGGCTGGCGTTACCGGCAAAACCTGGCGAGCCTATCTCAGTACTCATGCCGCCAATGGCAATCCGGCTGTCAACGCACGCGACCGGATCGGTGATGGTCCCTGGTACAACGCCAACGGTGTGCAGGTGGCCGCCAGTGTTGATGACCTGCACAGTGAGAACAATCAGCTGAGCAAAGAAAACTCTGTCGACGAAAACGGCAATGTTGTTAACGGTCGCGGCGACACGCCCAACCGTCACGATATCCTCACGGGCAGCACCGAAGATGGCTACGCCACGGATGCCACCTGCAATAACTGGACATCCAACGGCGAAGGCAGTGCCCAGGTTGGGCATCATGATCGCACCGGTGGCGGCGCCAATCCGACTTCCTGGAACAGTGCCCACGGCTCACGTGGCTGCAGCCAGGAGAACCTGGTCGGCACCGGCGGCGATGGGCTGTTTTACTGTTTTGCGCTGTAAGGCTGTCCATTAACCGTCGCGGCCCCGGCAGGCGGCCAACAGGAGCAGGCTCATGAAAACCTTGCATGGTGCCGGCATGGCACTTTCCACTGTGTTGATGTCCTTGTTGCTGCTGCCGCATGCTGTGGCCCAACAAAGCGAACAGTACGACTACTGGGCGCACCAGCGCGCCATGATCCAGCATGGCCAGCAGGCCATCTTTATGTGCAATGGCCTGTTTACCAGTGAACGGACGCTGGAGCAGGTCTTTGCTGATGAGCTGGCATTTCTGCGTGAGCCAATCGGGACCGCGGCCGGCGGCGATTACCAGGTCGACTGGGAGCGTCGAGCTGTAGAAGTCGGTGCTGCTGATGGCGTACCTGTCATGCGGGCGGCTTTTCGGGACGGTATTGGCTGCATCATCCTTGCACCGGATCAGACGCTGGCCGATATCGACACCCTGCCGCAATTGACGCTGCCGGCTCCGCCCGGTGATGCGGCGCAGATACCCTGGCCGGACGGTGACCTGATCGAATCAGACGAGCTGCCCGATAATATAAATGCCACTGCACTGCAGGCGGCTTCGGACTGGGCGTTCGACCGACCCACCGCCGAGCAGAACACCATCAGTCTGTTGGTCGTCTATAAGGGCCAGATAATACTCGAGCGTTATGCGCCAGGTTTTGACGCGAGTACTCGCACCAGAACCTGGTCCACTGCCAAGAGTATCGCCTCGACACTGATAGGCATGACGGTTGATGAGGGCCTGCTGGCGCTGGATGAGCCACTGGACCTGGAATGGCTGCCAACAGTTGGTTCCCCCGACTCAGATCCTCGACAAAATATAACATTGCGCCATGCGCTGAACATGAGCAGCGGCCTGGAAAGCGTTGATAACAGCGGCATGGAATACGCTACCGGATCAGGCCTGTCCTACTGGGCCGGCGCCAGTTCGGTCAATGGTGCCCTGCAACGCGCCTTGATCCGCGCCCCCGGCACTCACTGGGATTACGAAAACTACGACACCCTGCTGGGCGTGTATGCCATGAAGCGGGCACTGGGTGATGACCAGGTCTACGCCGAATTCCCACGACGGGCGCTGCTCGACCGGATCGGCATGCGCAATACACTGATCAGCACCGACCGCTTTGGCGACTTTGTGCTGAGCAGTCAGGTTTATACCAATGCCAGAGACCTGGCGCGCTTTGGCCTGCTCTACCTCAATGGCGGAATGTGGAATGACCAGCGGCTGATTTCCGAGGAGTGGATTGCGTTTTCCCGCACGCCGGCGCCGGCAACCCTGGGTCGCGGCAGTCAGTACGGAGGTCAATGGTGGCTGGTGCCAGAAGGGCGCAATGATGTGCCAGCGGACGCATACACCACCAACGGCAACCGTGGGCAGTATACAGTCGTGGTCCCATCACACGACCTGGTCATTGTGCGACGGGGCCTGGATTACGGCCGGCAGGGCTTCAATCCGTGGGACCTGACGCGTGAATTGCTAAAAGCCATTCAATAGCAGACAGACTGAATACAAAACACGGCCCAGGACTGGGCTGTGCTGCCAGGCACTCAATCACAGGGCAAACTGCCCAGGAGGAGCTGAACCATGTCTAAACGTCTTGCCGCCATTACCGGTGCCACCAGTGGTATTGGGGCAGCATATGCAGAGGCATTTGCACAAAAAGGATACGATCTGCTACTTACCGGGCGACGTGAGCCGGAACTGCAGGGCCTGGCAGAGCGACTTCGAACGGAGTATGGCATCACCGTAAGCCTGCAGTTGGGTGACCTGTCAATCTCGCAGGACCGGCAGGCACTGGTGGAAACGATTGAGGCACTGCCTGAGCTCGACGCTCTGGTCAATAACGCTGGCTACGCCGAAGACGGCAGGCTGGGAGAGGTGGCCTGGGATAAACACCAGGCGCTTATTGATGTACATGTTGTGGCAACCACTCAGTTGTCCCACGCAGCGCTGCCCAAGTTACTCAAATCCAAAGGCATGCTGATTAATGTCTCTTCGGTGGCCAGCTGGATACCAACCGGGCAGAGCGTGCTGTACGGTCCCACCAAGGCTTATGTGCGCAGCTTTACCGAAAGTGTCGGTCTGGCCTATCGCCGGGATGGTCTGAAAGCACTGGCGATCTGCCCGGGATTCACCATCACCGACTTTCACTCGCGAATGGGCATTGATCCCGACCGCTTCTATAAGAAGAAAGGTTTCACCCGAGCCTGGACAGCTGATCAGGTGGTGGCACGATCATTCCAGGATATTGAAAAAGGCAAGCTGATCTCAATACAGGGCTGGAACTACCGGCTGCTCGTATTTCTGATGCGGCATCTGCCGATGAGCTGGATGCTGGCTGCACTCGGGCGATCGGAGTCGGCCCGGTTCAGCAAGTAGCAAATTCAGGCAGCAGGGCAGAGTGCGTTCTGCCTTGCAGGTTTTGCACACTGTTGCAGCATCTTGTGACAAAACCTGTGTGCAGACGATTCGACTTGGTGCACCGGCTGCAAATTTTTCCCTTGAAATGCATATAAGTTCATCGTTCCGTCATAATGCGTAGTTTGCACTTTTGGTGCATACGTAGCTCGATAACGGTGCCAGTTCTTGTGCCTTCAGCGCCGGGTATCACAACACTTTGCGGATTTATGCACTGAATTAGTGATTCGTAAAATCCATCACGCCCCGTTTTGGATGCGCAAAATACCACCCTATGCAACGGTCGTGATTTTCGCGGTGGCACGAAAGATGCTCCTATCCCCCTGACTGTTTCAATGACGCCAGATTTCGCTGGACTTGACCTAGTGTATGAGGATTCCGCTATGCCCACCAAGAATGAGAAAGCATCCGAAAGAGCCGCTACACCCTTTAAGGTAAAAATGCTGTCCGCCGCCATATCCGTATCCATGTTTCCCGTTGCGGCGCCCGTTGCGTTCGCCCAGAATGAGCCGCAGCTGGAAGAGGTTGTAGTAACGGGGTCGCGTATCACTCGATTTGAAGGTGATTATGTTGCACCAGTATTATCGCTGGGTGCCGAGCAAATGGAACGTTCAGGTAAAGTCAACGTAGAAGATTTTGTCAGCGAGGTGGCTGCACTGGTAGGTTCTGAAGGCTCCTATGAAGGAGCTGACGAAGGTGGCGCGATGACCGGTGTCAACGCCCTGAACATGCGAAACCTGGGTACCAACCGTACGCTTGTGCTGGTCAATGGCCGGCGCCATGTCAGTGCCATCGCAACAGGTGAGCCTCTGGTGGATACCAATACCATTCCGACGGCGCTGATCGAGCGCGTGGACGTGCTGACTGGCGGTGCCTCGGCGGTTTACGGTGCTGATGCGGTCTCGGGTGCGGTCAACTTTGTTCTCAAGGATGACTTTGAAGGTTTTGATATGCGCACCCAGGGCAGCATGTCAGATCGTGGTGACTCAGAGGACTACTACGCATCATTCGTCTGGGGCAGTAACTTTAATGAGGGGCGTGGCAATATAACCGGCAGCTACGAGTTCCGCAGGCAGGAGAAGCTGGAAATATTCGAGCGTGACTTTGGTCTGGAGAATCGCCAGTACCTGGTGAATAACCCGGCAGAATTCCGCAAAACCGACGATCCCAATGTGCCGGACCGCATTGTAGCCGGACAACGCCATTACATCTTTACATCACCCGCCGGTCGTTATGACATCATGGGAACCGACGCGAATACGGGAGAGGAGATTGGCTTTGGCGACCTGACCCTTAACTCGCAGGGCAACCCCTATCGATTGGGTACTCCTGTTTCCGGCGCACACTATATCGGTGAAGGCGGTGATGGTACGCCCACAGCATATTTCACCAACCAGTTTCTGCCGGAAACGGAAGTGCATTCGGTCAACGCGCTTGGTCGCTATGATCTGACACCGGCGATGACAGCGTTTACAGAACTCAAGTACGTAAAAACAGATGCTGTCAGTCCCAGAAACTCTTCGTTTACCTCGGCGCTTGAGCTCACACTGGATAACCCATTCTTGTCAGACAGCTTCCGTGAGGTGCTGGCTGGCGTCAACGATCCAATCATCAGCCTTGCGCGTGACGACCTGGAGATGCGTTCCGTCGATGACAATACGCGCGAAACATTCCGTGCGGTAGTAGGCCTGCGCGGTGATCTGACCGACTGGCTGAACTATGAAGTATCTGCCAACTACGGACGAACAGACGTCCGGGCAAGCATTTCCAACATGCGCCGTGAAGACCGTTACTTCGCTGCCATTGATGCCGTTGTCGACCCGGCCACCGGGCAGCCGACCTGCCGATCGAATCTGGATCCAGCCGCGGTGCCCCCGAATGATGATGTGGTGTCTTCGTGGAAGCCCACTGCCTGGGGTGTTCCCGCCAATATGACATTTACCCCAGGGGCCAACAGCGGCTGTGTTCCATTCAATCCCTTCATAGATGGGACACCTGGGTATTTTGCGTCGGGCAATCTACCTGACTCTGCGCCCAACGCCGCGGCTATTGATTTCATCACTGGTAATGGTGTTCCACTTGTGAACCGCGGCAAGATTACACAGACAGTATTGAATGGTTTTGTTGCCGGCAACACGGGTGGTCTCGGACTTGAGTTGCCAGCTGGGCCGGTCGATTTTGTGTTTGGTGGTGAATACCGGGAAGAGAAGATCGTCAATGACATTAACGACATCAGCAGTAACATCAACGCCCTGACACAGCTCAATTTTGAGCTGGACAGCAAGTCGTCTTACGATGTCAGTGAATTGTTTACGGAAGTTTCAGTGCCAGTGTTTAACGACCTCGGCCCGTTCCTGCAGGCACTGCGACTGGACGGCGCGTATCGTTTCTCAGACTACTCCACCATTGGTCAGACCAGTGCATTCAGCGTGGGTCTGAACTGGACACTGAACGACAATTTCATTGTGCGCGGCTCACACGGTCAGTCAGTTCGCTCGCCGAACCTGGAGGAACTGTTTTCGCCGGATAACGAAGCTTCATTCCGCCCGGATGATGTCTGTGAGCAGACCAACCTGGGCATCCAGACGCCCACCACTGTCGCGAACTGCGCTGCGGTGCTGTCTGCGCTTGGGGTCGACCCGGCCACCTTCATCAATGCCTATCCGGTGGGCCGACCCGGTGTGGTCGGTGGTAACCCCGACCTGATGGAGGAGACAGCGGATACTGATACGATAGGTCTGGTATTTACACCGACCTTCCTGCCGGATTTTGTCGCGACGCTGGACTATTGGAAGATTTCCATGGATCAGGGCATTTTGTATCCAAGCGACGATGAAATTGTTGAGCAGTGTTACACTGCTGCCACGCTCGATAACCCGTTCTGCTCGCTGTTTACCCGAGTCTCTCAGGGTATTGAAGGCGTTGTAGGCGTTGTAGATGCGCTGGAACAACGACCAGTAAACGTCAGCCAGATTCAGACCTCCGGCTACGACTTCAGTCTGTCCTATCGCACGGAACTTGGTTTTGATGCCGGCTCCCTGTCAATGTCATTCGCGGGCACCAAACTTGAAGAGCTGTTGACTCAGCCTACTGTTGCACCACGTCTGGTGGACGATGCCGGTCAGGTCGATGCGCTACTGGGCGGTCAGGCACCGGAGTGGGTATTTAATCTGGATGCGGTCTGGGAACGTGGTCCGATCTCGCTGGCCTATGGTGTCCACTACCAGAGTGGTCTGGATCGCTACCGGCAAGAAGAGATTCAGAGATCACCCGATATATCCGAACTGCTGGGCACCAAAACTTTGCTGGTTCACGATATCCAGGCGAACTACCGGTTCAGTGAAGGACTGCAAGCCTATGCAGGTGTTAATAATCTCAGCGACCGTCTGCCCGACGTCACATACTTGAATGTGCCGGTTGGCGCCCGTGGTCGCGTTGTGTATTTAGGCCTGAACGTCAGCTTTGAAAGTCTGTCGGGATTCGGCTTCCTGTAATGGAGTTGGCGCAGTTGCCTCAGCAAGGCGCCTCACAGGCATGGACGCCTGCCTGCTCCCGGGCTGCACGCTCGCGGAACTGGCCACTCATGCAACAGATTGCGACTGCCTGGACACGCGCCGAACCTGAATCGGTGCAGGCCTGGCAGTCGCTTTCGCATGCCTGCTTTGAACAGAAACTTTTCACTGAGTCGCTGGACGCCTTCGATGTTGTTCTTTCGCTTGACCCAGAAAACTTCCGGCAACATGTCAGTGCGGCGCGGATTGCAACAGCCGCAGAGCGTTTTGAACGGGCCCAGCGTCACCTGACGACGGCCGATCGCCTGCAGCCCGGCGCGAGTGAGGTGCTGCTGGCATCGTGCCGTCTTAACTACCTGACAGGCAAGCTGCAGCAGGCAGAGCACGACTGCCGTCAGGCACTGGCTGCCAGTCCCACACTGGTGCCGGCCTACATAACACTTGGGCAACTGTGTCAGGGGCGCCTGCGACGCGAAGAAGTGGCAGCTATTCAGCGGCTGCTTGCGCAGACCTGGCTGCATCCGGAGTATCGTGCAGCGCTGCTGTTTACCTTGGGCGAGGCATTGGACCATGCCAAAGAATACGGTGCTGCGTTCTCTGCCTGGCAACAGGCAAATCGCGTCAACATGCAGTTGAGTCAGCAGGAAGGGATTGCCTATCAACGCGCCGAGCAGGATCAGGAGCTGGACATACTCATATCCCTGTTCCCACCTGGCAGTGCCAGTTCAGTCAGTCACAAAAAGGCTGCCGGCACGCAGTCACCGCAACCGATATTTGTGCTGGGTATGCCGCGCTCAGGCACCACGCTGGTTGAATCCATACTGGCTTCCCATTCGGCAGTACATGGTGGCGGCGAACTGCCGATGTTGCCAGAGATACACGATGAGTTGATTACCATGGCGCGTCGTATTGGCATCGAAGAGACCCGCAGCGTCATGCAGCGAAAACTGGCCCGCTGGCGCGAGGCTTACTTGGCTGCATTGCCAACACCAGCTGGTAGTGACGCGGGAGAGAAGCCTGGGTGGGTTGTCGACAAGCAACCGTTGAACTTCCGCTCCATTGGCCTGATACGCCTGCTGTTTCCCGACTCCCCGATCATCGCCACCGAGCGTGATGCGCTGGAGATTGGCCTGTCGATATACCGTCACGATTTCTCGAAGAACTGGCCCTGCGCCCACCGACTTGAAGATATTGGCCATTACCTCGGACTGCACCGCCGATTGATGGCGCACTGGTACGCTCTGGCACCGAACCACATTCATCGACTTGAACATGCTGACATGATAAAAGATTCATCTGCAGAGATTCGAAGCCTGTTGGCGTTTGCCGGTTTGACTGAAGAACCGGCCTGCCATGAGCCGCATAAAACACAGCGTGCGGTGAGCACCTTCAGTGCTGTACAGGTCAGACAGCCAGTATCAGCGGCTTTCAGCGGACGCGCCAGGCATTATGTGTCCTACCTGGAACCTTTGAAAAAGAATCTTTCTGCATGATCGTGCCAATGTAAATCGTTAGTCCGGTATCCCCGCCAGGAGCACCATGGGTCAACTCATTCAAATGTTCAGCCACCCGGTTATCACAATTGATGACTTCCCGGAGCTGGACGCGATTGCCGACAAATTCTACGAAAAGGCCATGCAATTAAAAGCGGAGTATCCGGATGCCGGCCTGATCAGTGACGCCTGGCACAGTGGCCAGCGTGCAAAAAGCCCGCACGATATCGAACAGCACGGCTTTACATCCTTCTACAACGTCAACCTGGTCAATCGAGCCGACTTTGAATTCATGAACCGTGCCGCCATGGCCGTGTTTGGTGAATACATGCGGATAGTCGGCAAGCCTGAGGTGGGCATGCATTTGGGCAGTGCCTGGGCGTCCATCTATGGGCGCGGCCATTACATCCCGCAACACACTCACCCCATGGCACACCTGAGTATGGTTTTTTACGCGGCGGCGACTGAAGGCACCGGCCAGCTGATTTTCGAGAATCCGGCGCGCGGGTATTTCCAGCACTTCTACCCACCGGAAATCTGCTGGATGCCTTACCGTTTCAGTGTGCAGCCCAAGAAGGGGCTGTTCGTGGTGTTTCCCAGTTATCTGACACACAACACCGAACCCCATCAGAGCGACGAGTATCGCGTTATCTATTCCGCCAACGTGCAGCTGGCTTTCAGCAAGCCTACCGATGCTGACAAAAATCCCTATTAATCCAGTCTGCTTCTTGGACTATGTGACGGTTCACGGCGCCAGACTGGAGCGCGCCTGAGTGCCCCAATTGCCCTGGGCGTCACGCGTCACAATGTAAAGCGACTCGTAGGTGCCAATCGGCTCGTTGTTACTGTTGTAGCGCTGAAACACCGTGTTGATGTGCACCTTGCCTGATGAGACCAGCACCGGTTCACGGCTCAGCCAGGCGGAATGATCCCAGCCGGTCGCGCTCAGTCGCTCAAAGCTTGGCTGCTGCGCAAATTCTTCGGCACTCTGCCAGACCGTCACGGTGCCACTGGCAAATCGCACATGCGGATAATTCAGTGTTGCCGCCCAGGCCTGCATGTCACGCGCGTTAAAGGTCCGCATAAAGTCATCAAGCGCCGCCATGGCACCCGCGACGGCTTCGGTATTTTCGTCAGCGCTGGTGGTCTGGGCCGATGCCAATCCCGCAGAAAACATCAGGCAGCATAGCAGGGCAAACGTTTTTATTGTCAGTTTATTCATGATTATGTATTGGCTCCCGTTGAGTGGTCCTTTGGCGATACAAACCGATGGCAATGTCCGCGCCGCAGAAAATTAGCTATTATCCTGCCCCAGTCCAAATATAGCTGAGAACAGCCTGGAAACGCGAACCTCTGGTGCCGAGGCAGCATGATCACTATTAGTTTTGTCAGCCTTCTCGACCTGCTCATACGCACGATGGTGCTGGGGCAGTTGTTGCTGTTAGGTGGTTTGTTGTGGCGTTCGCCGCCCTCTACCGTGAGACATCTTGTGTTTGCCGCGGGCGTCAGTGTGGCCGGGCTGCTTATGCTGACAGCGCCCATACCGGATGAACAGTACGGATTATTGCGTAATGTCCTGCTGATACTGACCGACGCTTTTGCCTTCATTTTCTGGTTACTGATTCGTTATTTGTTCGATGACGATTTTGCCCCCCGGCAATGGCCGCGTCCTATCAAACTGCTTACTGGCCTGTTTGTCCTGATGTACTTCTACGCCCTGGGCGTGCGCGCTGGCGTCAGCCCCCTGCACGACCTGATTCATGCTGTTGGCCTGGTACTGATTCTTCATTCGGCTTACGTTGCCTACCGCGGATTCGCCGATGACCTGCTGAATGAGCGACGCCGCGCCAGAATCGTGGTGGTTCTTGTCATCAGTTTGTACAGCACGGTGCTGGTGGGTTTTGAATTTGCTGATGAGCGTTATCGTAATGCTGCCTGGTTTGGTTTGATGAATGCCAGCGTTTTGCTGCTGGCCATTTCGGTCGCAATTGGCCGGTTATTTCGTCTGCAATACGAGCCCGCCAGCAGAAAAACTCCTGCTGCGCCCACGGCCATTGCTGGCTCACCCATCGCGACGCTGTCAGCCGCCGACCGACAATTGTCGGAGGCACTGGATGACTTTATAGCCCGCAAGGGCTATCACCAGAATGCCCTGACAATTGGTGTAATGGCCCGTCAGCTTGACTGTCAGGAGCATCGGCTGCGACGACTGATCAATCAAACGCGCGGCTACCGGAATTTCAATAGTCTGCTAAACGATCTACGGGTAGCGGATGCCACAGAACGGTTGTCTGACCCGGCCTGCGATCATCTGCCCATCCTCAGCATTGCGCTGGATCTGGGCTATGACTCGGTCGGACCGTTCAATCGTGCATTCAAGGCAAAAACTGATCAGACACCTGGTGAATACAGGCGCTCTGTTCAGAATCGGCGCTAGATTTTTGAAATCGGCGAGCCAGCATCCCATGTGATGCCTAGACTCCGGGGCATTAATTCTGGTCTTCGGAGTCTGACTGTCATGATTGTTCGGAAAGTGCTTGCCTGTATTACTGCCATTGTTGTTGCCGTTGTGCTGTTCATTGCCGCGCCAGTGGTTGGTTTCTTCAGCGAGACCACGCCCTGGATGCGGAATCCCCTGGCGTGGCAAGCGGTGCCGGCCAGCAACACCTGCCAGTCGACACCCGTTGCACCGCAGTGGCAGCTAGCGGCGGACAAGGCATGCGAAATGCTGATTGCCCACCGGGCAAGTTTGCACGCACCGTCTTTATCGGCTGCCATCGCCATCGAGGGTGAGGTGGTCTGGCGAGCAGCCGTGGGCTGGGCCAATCTGGCCGACGAGCAAGCGGCCACTCCGGCCACACTGTATCGCATTGGATCAACGTCGAAACCTGTGACCGGTACTTTGCTGGCGCGCCTGGTCGACACTGGTGTCGTAGACCTTGATGAACCCATCGCGTCCTACGACTCCGCGCTGCCCAATTCTGAATGGGATGCGCTGACGCTGCGGCAACTGGCCTCACACATGGCTGGCCTGCCCGAGTACGGCACCAACAGGGACTTGCGCGGGCTCTACCACTCCATGGCCTTGCGACAGCATCATACCGATGTCCGGGAAGGCTTGGCGCTGTTCGATGGCAGCCCGCTGAGATTTGCGCCGGGCAGTGACTTTGAATACTCCTCATTTGGTACGCATTTGATGGCAGCTGTTTTGCAAAGCGCTGGTGACCAATCGTTTCATGAATTGATCAGGCAACAGGTGCAGCAAGCTCTGGGGCTTTCATCTCCCGTGCCAGACCAGGCATCACCGCAACGTGCCCGTTTTTATCAGCAGGATGGGCAGCGTGTTCAACTGTGGCGAGATGTTGACCTGAGCAGCAAGCTGCCGGGCGGCGGGTTCATGTCCACGCCGTCGGATCTGGCGCTGCTTGGTTCAGCCTGGCTGGATCCGACCTTCATCAGCGAGGCGACACGCAAAGTATTCTGGACGCCGCAGGTATTAAACACGGGTGAGGTCAACCCACAGTCCTACGCGCTCACCTGGCGCTGGAACAGTCGCGACCGCTATGCGCACCATGGTGGCGTGTCCAAGGGCTCGATGGCCTGGCTTGCCGTCTATCCGGATCAGGCGCTGGCGGTCGCGTTGACGATGAATACAACTATCCCGGACTTTGCAGATTTCTCTTCGGTACAGGGCGAGTTGGTCGAGCTGTTTAAGAAAGCAGCGATGAATGGGGCGGCGTCCGACCGCCAGTCCGGGTCTGCAGAGAATTAAGTGAGGTCACATCCCTGCGCAAAACCCCTTGTGCTGAGGTAAAGTGTAGATCTCACCCTCAGCACGTCTGGCCAGCGGGATGTCCAGTACGTTCACAAGAGTGAGCTGACAATAACAACAGGCAGGGATACTTCGGGGGAGCTCATGCAGAAATACAGGTCTACGCAGCCAATAATCTCACGCCGCAAATTGCTCGGCATGACGGCCTCCGCAGTGGTGATCGCTGCCACAGGTTTTTCCAATTCAAAACGAGCGTTGGCGCAGATCCCTGAGCTGGCCGACGTGCAGGCACTGGTCTTTGATGTGTTTGGCACGGTGGCAGACTGGCGGGGCACCATCATCCGGGAAGGCAATCAACTCAATGCGCGCAAAGGCTATGAGGTCGACTGGGGAGAGTTTGCCGATCGCTGGCGCAGTGGCTACGGTCCGGCGATGAATCAGGTGCGCAACGGTGAACTGCCGTGGACCAAGCTGGATGATCTGCACCGCATGGTGCTGGATGAGCTGATCGTGGAGTTTGGGCTGACCGATATGAGCGAGTCAGAGATACAGCATCTGAATCGCGTCTGGCATCGGCTCACGCCCTGGCCTGATGCCATCGCAGGTTTAACACGACTGCGTGAGAAGTACACCATCGCGCCATTGTCCAACGGCAACGTATCCCTGCTGCTGAACATGGCAAAAAATGCCGGATTGCCCTTTGATACCATTCTATCGGCTGAGTTATCCCGTCACTACAAACCCGATCCGGAAGCCTATCTCAAGGCGGCCGAGCTGTTCAGCCTGCGACCGGAGCAGGTCATGCTGGTGGCCGCCCATCCCAGTGACCTGCGGGGTGCGGCCAGGGCCGGACTGCGGACCGCGTACGTCCATCGCCCCATGGAGCGTGGGCCGGAACGACCCACGATTGCGCCGGCGCGGGATGAGTTTGATCTGTTTGCAGACGACTTTATCGATCTGGCCGAACAGCTGGGTGCTTAACGAGAGCAGCTTTACTGCTGACGCGCGCCCAGCCACCAGCGCAGCGTCTCTGTAACCATCTGTGCGGCGTCCTGCTGCACAAAATGCCCGGCATTGGGCACTGCCACAATCGTAGTGTCGGCATCGTTCCAGTCCCAGGTATTGTTCAGCCCGTCAGAATGCAGTGCGGTGTCATCCAGGCCATGCATGACCAGTAGCGGAACGTCCAACTGCGGTACCTCGGGTGAGGGTGGTGGTGCTGTCTCCGCCAGTGGCGGCAGCGGCGGATAGTTACGCTTGTAATAGGCCAGCATGGCATCAAAGTCGGACTGGCCAAAGGCCTCGATATAACGCTCACGCGCCGTGGGATCCTGCACCCAGCCGGCCAGTGTCTGTGGCATCATCGGCATGCCAAAAAAGATGTCGGGATCCGCCGGGCTGCCAGCCTGAAAGCGCTGCGCGTAGTTGCTGTTGGCGCGCTGCTCTTCGTTGATGGTCAACTCACGCAGCATGCCGTTAGGATGCGGCAGATTCATCACCACCAGCCGGTCGACCATCTGCGGATAGGCAAAAGCGAAATTCCAGGCCACCATGCCGCCCCAGTCATGCCCCACAATGACAGCGCTGTCTTCCCCAAAGCTGCGAATCACCGCAGCGACATCAGAGGTCAGCAGTGTCATGTCGTAGTTCTCGTCACCCTCAGGGGAGTCGCTGAGGTTGTATCCGCGCTGGTCAATCGCAACCACCTGATAATCATCCTGCAGGCCTTCCATCTGATGTCGCCAGCTGTACCAGAAATCCGGGAAGCCGTGGATCATCACCACCAGCGGTCCTTCGCCGACCGTAGCGTAATGAATGCGCACGCCGTTGTTGTCGGCGTAACCGTGAGTGGCGGTGTCCCAGACGTCGGCGTGCAGGTGTGATGTTGCGGACAGGGTTGCGGCGAGTAAAAAAGCAGAGGAAAGGCGGGCGATCAGGGTCATGACGGGCCTCCGTAGTGAAAAAAGCGCAGCCCGTGAATCAGGCTGCGCCTCTCATTTTTCGAAGTCAGTTGGCACTGACCTTTCAGTTAGAGCTTACTTCCGGATTGGCTTTCACTTCCTTCCAGTAAACCTGACCAAAGAACATTTCGTCCCAGCTCTGCTGGCCCCATGGCACCACTCGTGATGGGTCGGGGTTGGCCTTGTTCTGCTCCGAGTTGTCGAAGGCGCCAGTCACTACGACACGGGTGCCGGCTGGTACAAACTTCGGCTCAACCAACTGATATTCCATCTGCCAGTTGTAGTTGTACTGGGCGATGTTCAGCAGGCGCTCGACAGTGCCATCCGGGTAGTGAGCATCAAACACCATGCGCTTGCCACGGAAATGCATATGCGGCGTAAAGGCCATGATTTCTGCATCCGTGGTGATCAGCACTTCAGCAGTCTGCTCAAAGTCCGGATCGTAGGCCGGGATGTCGGTCCAGGTTGGTGTGAAGATACACGCACAGTCACCCAGACGACGCTCGGTGGGGATCTGATCATCCGGGTAGAACCAGATGCCGATTTCGCTGGCATCCACGGTTTCTTTACCGGTTGTTGTGTAGTGCAGGTTCAGCGCCAGTTGCGTGCCGGCACGCAGCAGACCGCCGGTGTTGGGTTCTTCCACGTGAGGATCCGCACCCGGGATGTAAGGCGTGATATAGGCCTGGTCGGGGTTGCTGAAGCGGGTGATCAGACCCTGCGACGGACGCTCGCCCGGCACGATAAAGGCATTCAGCGTGTGGTGCAGCACAGTTCTGTCACCGGGCACATACTGGCTGGCACGGACCCAGCGATCGCGTGTAAGACCTTCCAGTGGTACAACCACGTCGATGTAATCCAGTACACCAGTGGCAGGTATCTGCTGTGGCGGTACTTTGACGATCAGGTCCGGCTCACCAAAGGCCCACTTCTCCTGCGACCAGGTCAGCTCGGCCAACGGATCCGAATCGCCATCCTTGACGGAACCGGCGGCGATCCACTGGATCACTTTCTGCTGCTCTTCCGGCGTCAGCGTGTAGTGGTTGCGGAAGTTGCCGATGTGCGGATCAATCTGACCTGGCGGCATGCGCTTGGTCATCAGCACTTCGCGGATCATCGGTGACCAGCCCTGTGCCATGGTGTGGCTGTTCAGCGCAAACGGTGCAATACCACCCTCTCGGTGACAGCTGGCGCAGTTTTCAGCCAGAATCGGTGCAACATCCTCACTGTAGGACACACCTGACTGTGCCAACTGGTCAAGCGAACGGTAACTGACCGGGGTGCCCTGGGTCGCGACCATCGCATTGGGGACAGCTTCATCCGCTACCACGGCAGCCAGTGCCTCGGCCAGCGGCTGGTCCGCCGGGCCGCGGTAAACTACCTGGAAAGTCTTGGGATCGTAAACAAAGGCCTCGCCGGTTTTATCAACGCCCATGGCTTTGGCGATGATCTGCGCATCATCAATCAACACTGGAATATCAATGCCCAGGCGCTCTGCATCTGCCTTGACGGTAGCGCGCGGCTCACCCAGCGGGTTGATCATCATGAAGACGATGCCCTGGTCGGCGTATTGTTCCTTCAGCGCGTTAAACGATGCCAGCGAGGCCTCGGTGGCAGAGTCGCCACTGGCCTGCACCAGGAATGCGATTGCCTTGTTGTTGTCGTACCAGGCCATGTGGTGAAACAGGCCGTCCTGATCCAGCAGGGCGAAGTCGCCGACGCGATCCTGAGCCATGGCGGAACCCGCGCTCAGTGAAAACGCCAATGCGGCAGCGCCGACAAATACGGCCTTTCTGCCCCCGGATATCATACCCTTCAGTAAATTATTCATATTATTCTCCGGCATCAAAGCCAGTACAGACCGTAAAGATCAGCACAGATTCGCATTAATAGGTTCGGGGCACGATTGATGATGGACTGCATCAGCGTTAATGAACTCATTCATGTTTAAGCCCGTCAACGCTGACTTTAGCACTAAATTCGAGGATAAAAAGCAGTTGAGGCCAAAAAGTGACTTTTGGCCAGTAATTGTCAAC
Source organism: Gammaproteobacteria bacterium (assembly GCA_002706685.1). Taxonomy (GTDB): domain Bacteria; phylum Pseudomonadota; class Gammaproteobacteria; order Pseudomonadales; family Pseudohongiellaceae; genus Pseudohongiella. The sequence goes on from PALV01000011.1 coordinate 546,810, forward strand.
CAATTCCGTTTATTCAGTGGCGACAAGCTCAAAAATCAGCTTGTCGCCGTCGATTAATTTGAACTGCATGCCGCGGTAAGCGACCGCATCGTCCAGAACCAGCTCCGGCACGTGCAGCACACCGGTCGTCGAGTTAAAAACGCTGTGCTTGTCAGGCAGGCTGGTCAGACCTTTGATGCTCTCTCCGACAACCTGGATGCGTACAGTTGGCTCCATGCGGAGCAGCCTGAACTGCAACTCAATATGCCCAAATTCAGCGGCATCAACCGCTGATGTCATCAGGTTGCTGCACACATCAAAGCGATTGGCGACCGGGATGCCGGGAGTAGAGGTAACTGGTACGTAATTCAGGCCCAGCTTGCGTTGACCATTCTCCTCCAAGGTAAACACTTCGGCGTAACCAAATACACCGTTACCGACAACAGCCCCGCCGTATCGCAAACGTGTCAGGACCTCTGAGTTACCGCCCAGACTGTCGCGCGCGATGGCACGCAGTCGCGTATTTCCGCCCTCAAAAAAAATAGTGGTTTGCCCGGAAGGGTCCACGTTTGACATGGCAAGCATGTCCGGCACGCCATCAAAATTAATGTCGGCCTGTCGCAAAAAGTAGGGTGTGTTACGCGCATTGTCAGGGTCCTGTACCAGACCTGACAGGCACACATCTGTGCTGTCCAAAAACTGCCGATTGCCATTGTTGCTGAACAGTTGCATTGCTGTGCCACCGAAGTTCGCAGTGTAGGCGCTCATGATCAGGTCGCGGCGGTCATCGCCATCAATATCATAGGCTTTGATTTCGATGATTTCGTATTTGTCACCGCTGACAAAACGTTGCATATCCGGCAGGTTAGTCACCGATGCGTTCACAAAATTACCGTTGCCTGGATTCCAGTAGATGCGGCTGGGCAGGGTGGCCGTACCTTGTTTGCGTCCGAATACCATGTCGACGTGGCCGTCACCATCCAGATCAGCCAGCTCTACCGCCCAGGCGAATTCGCTGTTGTCAGCTCGTGTAATGTTGGCGGGCAGGCGTGAACGGTCCAGCTCAAATTGGGCATTGCCTTTATTGATCAGAAAGTACGGGCTTTTGGATGCATCACCCTGCGGCGGGTTGGTTACCAGAATGTCGATGAAACCATCGCCATTGATATCGCCGACTGCCGCATTGTGAGAGAAGTCAGACAAACCTGGCAAGCGGTCCGTGGCATCGGTAAAACCCTGCCCGGTACCCAGTAGCAGTTGATTGCGAAAGCCGGGGAAAGGCGCTGCATCCCAGCCATGGTCAGCAATAAAAATGTCAGGGATGCTATCGTTATTGAAGTCCGCCACCAGTACTTCGCGCGCCCACTCGGATTGCGGTCTGTCGCCGGTCGCGGCGCGGAAGGTGTTATCTCCATTATTCAACAATATATGGCCGGGTTGCGCGCCTTGAGCCGGTCGGCTGATGGGGGTGTAGCCAGTGACAACAATATCGGTGTAGCCATCGCCGTTCACATCCTCAAAGTAAACGAAACGGTTGTCAGTCATGTCCGTGTTCATAATGAAATGACTGAACACCGTATTGCCGGCGGCATAGGTAGAACGTTGAGGTGTCTGGGCGTCAGCCAGCATGGAAAAAGGGGTGGTAAACAGCACTGACCACAATAGCTTTTTTATGTACGATCGGGCAAAAAAAAACAGTGTTCATTTCGTATCACCTTTGATCAGTAGGGTTAAAACCAATGACAATAACGCTCTGCACAAAGTTGATTCGATGTGCAGCTGTCAGCCAGACTATCAGACTCGCGTGAAGCCGCTCGCTGACAGTCCCGGGAACACCAGCTCGCGCAATGTTCGCTGATCATATCCCATATGCAAATTCAAAACCTCTACTAATAATTGTCTAATATCATTGGTCGGCTGCAGATCCCGGCCATCGCGCAGGCTGTTCTCGCCCAGGCCCGGCCAGGGTCCGGTGACAGCGCTGCCCGAGGTGAATTTGCTGACACTGCCGCCCGCCAGAAACGCCACGCTCGCTGTGCCGTGATCGGTGCCCAGCGACCCGTTGACGCGAACCGTTCTGCCAAACTCTGTCATAACCACCACAACCGTATTCTGCCAGGTGCTGCCCAACCCGAGCTTTAGCTGTGCCAGGCTGGCATCGAGCTCGGCAAACTTGCGTGGCAGCGTGCCCTGTTCAGTACCCTGGTTGGCGTGGGTGTCCCAGCCATCGTTTTCCAGCACAACAATATTGGGACCATTGACGGCATTTAAAAAACTGGCTGCGGCGTCAACCAGTGCCGGAAATCCGGTAAGGCTTGCTTCGCTGTCCATATCGGTGCCAACAATCTCGCGCGCATTCAGGGCTTCCAAAAGTCTTGGCCTCAGAAAACTGTCCATGTCGTAGAGTTTTTGCAGGCGACTCAGTGTATCGCCATTCATCGCAGGCAATGTGGGCGGAGACCAGGACCCGACACTGGCCTCACCGCGCAGAATCAAGGGTACCGCCTGCCCCAATGCCATGGCCTGCTGCTGGGTCTGTAATTGCAGGGCCCGGTTCAGCCAGCCGGACGGATTGGGCATGGCAATATCCAGGCCGCTTTCCAGCACGTTCTGGCCGTCAAAATGGGAGCGCTCCCGGTAGGCGCTTGCCACAGCGTGCACGATGCCCAGTTCACCCGACTGCTGCAGTTTGAATGATTCTGTGAAAGCCGGGTGCAGCGCAAAATAGTTGTCCAGTTTCAGCAGGCTGCTGTCATCGGGAATCAGTGCGCCGCGATAACTGGCCAGGAGTGGATCGCCGTAGGGGATCACTGCGGACAGTCCGTCCATGGCGCCACGAAGAATGATCACTGCCAGTTTGTTGTTGCCGGAGATCCCGGTGCTGGCCCAGCTAAGGCCGGGGATGCTGCCGGCGCCTGCCAGCAATGCAGTGGATTTTAGAAATTGACGACGATTCAGAGCATGTTTGTGATGTTGGGACATGTCAGGCTCTCCACTGAAATTGAGGGCTGGCCAGCAAAAGTGTCAGCGCCTGCGTGCGGCTTTCCGAACGTCGCACTGCTGTCTGCAAGTCAGCGTCCTCGGGCAGGATCAACGGCGCGATATCGCGGGCATCAAAGTCGGGACCCACCGCGCCGCCGACCATGTTGATAAACTCAATGCGTTTCAGCAGCGCATCGGGTCCGCCCCAGTGCTCGGCCTGTTCCGGCCAGCCAGCGGGAGAGGGGGCGGTAAAAGCGCGCTGGTTAAAGCTGGCCAGCGTATCGGTCAGGATCTTCAGCACCTCGTCGCTTAGCGGCACACCGGGCAGGGCACGGGTGGTGGACACCACAAAATCCTCGGCCGTCTTGAGTTTTTTCATGGCCGGATCCCAGGCCTCGTCCAGCTCCACCAGCGCTGTATGCAGGCTGGGCAGATCGCCCTGGGTTTGCGCAAACACCTGTGCCAGCTTTTCCACCGCCGACGCCGGTGGCTGGTCGGCAACAAAATGGCGAGCCAGTTTGCCGGCAATAAAGTAGGCAGTAGACGGGTGCCTGGCCAGGTCGCGCAGTGCGCTGATGCCCTGTTGTACACCCGTATTGAAATAGGATTTCCCCAGTAGCTGCTGGGTGCCCGGTTCATGCAGTACCGGGTAAAACACAAAGCTGCCAGGTGTCGCCTGCGGGTTGGGCAGGTTACCGTTTCGGGTTGGTACGTTCACCGTCCAGCCGGTCAGGATGCGGGCCAGTGCAATGACATCGTCCTGTGTGTAGCCGCCATCCACGCCCAGCGTATGAAGTTCCAGTGTCTCCCGTGCATAGTTCTCATTCAGGCCCAGCCCGTTACGCTGCTGGGCAGCCGTGGAGTTGGGCCCGATGGAGGTGATGTTGTCCAGGTAGGTCAGCATCACCGGATGGGTCGCCACACTGATCAGCATCTCTTCAAAACGGCCATTCATATTGGCGCGGATGGCTTCGTTTTCGTAAGCCAGTCCAGCGTAGAGCGTTGTAGGTTTGTTGGTGCCCAGAGAGATACTGAAATGATTGGACCAGAAGCGCACCAGGCGTTCGGCAAACGGTGTGTCAGATTCGATGGCCACGGCCAGGCGCTGATTGGCCTGCTCACGAAAGAAGGCGGCATTGCGTTCGCGAATCTCCCGAAACTGCTGCACTTCATTGGGACTCACGCGGCCGTCCTGCTGAATCATCTGCCGTGCGCGATAGTCGTCGTACGCCGTCTGAATCAGCCTCGCCGAGGGTTCCATGCCTTGATACCGGGGCGGCAGTCGGACGGCCAGGGGCAACTGGGCCAGCAGCCAGCCGCGTGGATCCGAATCAATCTCCGTCAGCTCACCGGGCTGGATCCCCAGACCGAACTTGTTGGCGGCAATAAAGGATGAGTAGAGGGCCATGGTCGTATGTTGCTCTTATTGTGAGAGTCTTAAATCAGTATACGCAGGGCCGATTATTTACCGTCGCACTTTAAGAAAAATATTTTTGAGCAGAAACTGGTCGGGTCAACGCGGGCGGGGTGGCATATGCCAGGCATAAACGAGCAGCCACAGACTGTTCACAAGAATCTCTGACTTCTGTGCAAGGGCCGTGGTGCCAATGTTGTAGTCGGTCTCCCCGTTCCAGACCAGCACCACAAATGTGGAGCTGCTGAGCAGAGCCATAAGCAGGGTAAACCTCCATAGCGCATCGCCGCGGTGCAGAAACACCCATAGCCACAGGAATATCGGGAACAGGCCCAGTTGCATGGCTGCCCCCAGGTTATGCGGAGTGCGGATGGTGTAAGGATAAAAAGCCACCAGAGTCACGCCGAAGGCTGCCATGGTCAGCAGAAAAACGATCAGCAGGTCGCCGGCCGACTGACGCAGCTCATACAAACGCAAGGCAATCAGTAATTGTGCCAGAGCAATGGCGTAGAAGCCGCTGACCAGCAACCAGCCGGCGGGGCCAACCGCATAGATGCTCAGGTTGCGTTCCCACAAAACCAGATCGGGCCGCACGGTATGGATAAATACGGCAGTGATGCCAAACCACAACACCAGGGCAAAGGTAAGCCTGCGATAAAGGATGTCGGAAAAACGTGTTGTTTCAGTCATGGTGCCCATCGGGTGTCGTTGCTATTATTCCTGCTCACTCAAATAGTAAACGCCAGGCTGTTGCCAAGCCATAGCCAATGGAGAGCCCCCATCATGATCCGATTGCCGTCCGCCTGGCTGTTGCTTGCCATTGTGCTGCCACTGTCACTGCAGGCCCAGCCACGTTCCCTGCAAGAGGCGCTGGCCGACCCTGCAGTCCAGCAGGGGCTGGAGCAGATAGAGCAGACGGCTGGTCTGTCGGCTCAACAGTTGGTCCAGATTGGTGGCATCATTTCACCGTCGGGCCAGGAACATGAGCGCGCCGCCGCCGTTGCCGAACTGATGCGCGAAATCGGATTGAGTGATGTCACAGTCTTAGACGCGCCAAATGTCACAGGCCGCATTCCGGGGCGTTCCGGTCAGGCGCTGGTGTTTGTGTCCACGCTGGATGATCTGGCTACCGTCGCCGAACACCAGCGCGCCGCTGATGGCCCACCCGTCATTGACGGTGATCGCGTGGTAGGGCCGGGTACCAATACCTCGCTGACCACCATTGCCATGCTGTCTGCCGCGCGTGCCCTGCTGGAGCAGGGTGTCACGCCGGAACACGACCTGGTGTTTGCCTCGGTTGCCCAGGAAGAAACCGGACTGGTGGGCATGAAGGCCCTGTACGAAGCTTATCGCGATCAGGCGGAGGGGTTTGTGGATATTCTGGGCGAGGGCAACAGTATCAGCTATGGCGCCCTGGGTATTCACTGGTGGCGTGTGCATGCCGAAGGCCCGGCCGGGCACACGCTCAATGGCGGCCTGCCCAACATCAATCAGGGCATCGGCCGCGCTGTTGACCGCATCCTGCAGATTCGCGATCCGCAGCTTTATGATGACCGGCGTACCCGCCTGAATGTGGCCATGCTCAACAGTGGCGCCGTGTTTAATCACAAACCGGAAACCGGCTGGTTCTCACTCGACATCCGCTCGCTGGATCCCGAGCACATCAACTCCATGGAAGCGCAGGTGCGCCAGATTCTGTCCGATGTCACCAATGAGTTGGGTATTGAGTTTCGCATGGAGCCGTTTTCAATGATGCCGCCCGGCCAGATCGAAGGTGCCCGCGACAGCGACCTGGTGCAGACCTCGCTGGCCATCTCCGAATACCTGGGCTCCACGCCCAATCTGTCCGATGCCGGTTCTGCCAACCTAAATGTCGCCATTGCCGGTGGCACGCTGGCGATTGGCATTGCCAGTGAACGTGGCGGTCAGCGCGGTTTTGCCGACGAGTGGGCCAGTATTGATGTGGTGCAGCGCACGGCCAAGAACATATTCCTGACGGCAGTGACGGTGGGCGGGGCGCGTTAATGCGTGCTCAGGAGGATTTGTTCAGGTTTTCCAGCTTGGCATAAATCGCCTCGGCCTCTTCCTGCAGGGCGGAGTAGCCGCGGATGTCCCCGTTGCGCTGCGCCTTCATGGCCTCGGACAGCTTGTCTTCATAGGCTTTCTGCAGTTTTTTCTGGGGATCGGCTTTAAACAGCTTGAACATATCGGGTTCCTGGCGGGTTTGGCCGCATCGGGTCAATGGGTGGTGATTTAACAGATCATTGTTGTATTAGCTTACGGCCGAAACCTCGGGGCAGATGACACAAGCCAGGTCTGGCGGCCGGGCAGCGCCTGGCGACTGCAATGCATCTGGACAAGCCCGACCACTGTCGATACCTTTGCTGAAATTGTGTAATCCCGACAGGACTGTCTCATGAAGCCTACTTTCTCGTTTGCCTCCTTGCCGCTCGCTGCACTGCTGCTCACCACTGCGTTTAGTGCGCTACCCCTCACTCAGGTTCACGCTCAGCCGCCCGTTCAGGTGCCGGCTTCCGCACCTGCACATGTACATCCGCTGCCCACGCTGCGTGAGCAGGCGGCTGAGCAGCAGGCCTGGCTGGAGGCACGTATGGACCGCGTATTGCCGGCGCTGATGAGTGAGTACGGCGTGGACATGTGGATACTGTCGATGCGCGAGTACGCCGAGGACCCTGTGTTCTGGTCCATCACCTCGCCAACCACTTTCGCTGCGCGCCGCCGTTCCATTTATGTGATGACCCTGCAGCCTGATGGCAGCGTCGAACGACTCGCCCTTGGTGGCTCCAGTCAGGGTGGTGTATTCGAAGCGTTTCGCTCGACCCGCCCGGCGCCGACACAGGATACCGGCGAGCTGGTAGGCAATGAACAGTGGCGTCTGCTGCGCGAACTGATCGAAGACCGCAACCCTGACAATATAGCCCTGAACATCGATGCCGAGTGGGCTTTCTCCGACGGCCTGCATGCCGGTGAGCGCGAAGCACTTGAAGAGGCACTTGGCCCCTATGTGGATCGCGTGATCCGCGAACCGCGTCTGGCCATGAACTATATCGCCCTGCGCATTCCCGAGATGATGCCGCGCTATCGCAAGATCATGGAGACCGTGCACTCAGTCATATCAGAGGCCTTCTCCAATGCAGTGATCACACCCGGCGAAACCACCACCGAAGATGTCATCTGGTGGATGCGCGAACGCGTGCAGGATCTGGGCTATCAGGTCTGGTTTCAGCCCTCGGTGGATGTCTCGCGTCAGGGTGATGGCCGTATCAGCGGCAATACCGTCATCCAACCCGGTGACCTGCTGTGGACTGACTTTGGTGTGGTAGCAATGAACCTGCACACCGACACCCAGCATCTGGGTTATGTATTAAAGCCGGGTGAGACCGAAGCACCCGCCGGTCTGCAGGCCTGTCTGGCCGATTCCAACCGCATGCAGGAACTGCTGCTGGAAGAAATGGAACCCGGCCGAAGTGGCAACGACATTCTTGCCTCCACACTGTCGCGCATGGCAGCCGAAGGCATCACTGGTACCGTCTACACCCACCCGATTGGCGACCACGGCCATGGCGCCGGCCCGCTGATTGGCCGCTGGGATGCCCAGGAAGGTGTGCCGATCCGGGGCGACGCTTTGTTATTGCCGTCGACCTGGCACTCCATTGAATTACAGGCGACCCGTGCCATCCCCGAGTGGGGCGGTGAACTGGCCAACTGCCGACAGGAAGAAGAGGCCTACCTGGATGAAAACGGCGAACGGCACTGGGTGTTCCGACGTCAGGAAGCATTTCATCTGGTGTGGTAATCAACAAGGGGCAACGGATGGCTATACGGCCCTTTAAAGAGCTTGCCTGCCCACTGGATGGCGAGCCGCTGGTGCAGGAAGCTAACACCTGGCGCTGTACGCAGGGGCACAGCTTTGATATTGCCCGGCAGGGCTACGTAAACCTGCTGCCCGTGCAAAACAAACGCTCCCGTGATCCGGGCGACAGCAAAACTATGATTGTCGCGCGCCAGGAGTTTCTGGTCGCCGGGTTTTACCAGCCGATAGCCGACGCCGTTGCTGGAGTCGTGCTGAGTGGTGCTGACCCTTCTGCGGAATTGAGCTGCCTGGATGCCGGTTGTGGAGAAGGGTATTACCTGCGCCAGCTGGTGGCTCACAGCGGGTCTGCTTATAGTGGGGCTTCTCACAGTGGGGCCTCTCACAGTGGGGCGGGGCAGGCATTGAATCTGATGGGCCTGGACATTTCCAAGTGGGCCGTGCAGGCTGCCGCGCGCCAGGACAAACAGGTCACCTGGGCAGTCGGCAATAATGCCAATCTGCCCGTTTTGTCAGCGACGCTGGATTACGTATTATGCATGTTTGGCTTCCCGGTGTATGGCGAGTTTCTGCGTGTGCTAAAGCCGGGTGGAAAGCTGCTGATGGTGGACGCGGGTGCTGACCATTTGCGTGAGCTGCGGGAGATTATCTACCCCACGTTAAAGGCAGCCCGTCCCCCGCAGACCCAGCCGCCTGCCGGGTTTACGCAGGGCGAGACACAACAGCTGAGATTCACGGTTCATTTGCCCGATGCACAGCAGATCAGCAATCTGCTGATCATGACGCCGCATCTATACCGAGCCAGCGCAGAGGGGCGCGCCAAAGCCGAACAACTAACAGAGCTGACAGTGACCGTGGATGTGCGGCTGAGCAAACTGGTAAAAGCGCAGCACGCCGCCGACCCAAATCAACAATGAGGACTGTATGAAAGAAAAACTACGGCACATCTTTTCGCCGGTACTGGCCAGGTTCGAGAGTGGCGAACCTGCCACCAGCTACCGCCCCTCCCACCGCAAAGTGCTGCTGGCGCTGGGCGTACTGTTCAGTCTGCTATGCGCAGTATCAACCTACCTGGCGTTCAGCTCCGATCAGCTGGCCTCGCTGCTGCCAGCGGTGATATTCGGGCTGGTAAGTCTGGTGAGCATTGTGGTGGCAACGCTGGGGAATGATACGGCTGTGGCGCGGATTTGGGGGTTGAAGTAGGGGTATCGCATAGTGTTTAAGCGGAAGATGCTCATGTTTTGCTCTACACCAATAGTATGATTACTGATAAGGTTAATTGCAGTATGACGACAATGCGAAACACCGCCAGGCCGGCTATAGATTTTTGAAAACCGTCTTATAAACTTGTTATGAAATTTCTCCTGAAACGGCCATTTCGGATTGAATGACGGTAGACCACTTTCTCCAGCTAAAGAAAGCACTCGGGTGACGAATAAAAAGAATGTTTATATCTTTTCCGTCCTTCTCAATAATATACTTCTTTGGCTTGGTTCGGCCTACTTTACATAGATTGCTCGTCTGTACAGGAAGAATGCCAATATCTTTGTAATAACTATTAAAAGCTATTATTTTGGGACTTTCCAATCCATAGACGATCACTTGGTCGATATCAAAAACTGTGGTGAGTTTGTCGAAAACTTTCCAGCCAGTATAGTAGTCATCATACGAAGGTCTGTGTCTATTGGTTTCTAGGACGCGGCAGACGAGATTATGATAAACCACAGAATTCCATAGGTGAGCTTTTTCCTCGTTTGTAGGATTTCTTTTCGAATATATCGCTCTTTCAATATTCCTTATAAATCTTGCGTTCTGGTTGAAATCGAAAGCAAGTGCTTTATGGAGTTTCCTTAGATTGTATGAGTCGGATATTCTACCGATACTAGATGAGTCCGCTGGGTTCCAGTCATAAACACTTTCGCCTAAAATCAAAGTTTTGTATGATTGTTTTTTATAATTTTTCCCTACCCAAGGTAGTCTGTTTATGTCCTTTATTCTGAGTAAAGTTTCGTCGAAACTGGTTTCGCAATGACTCTCAGTATTATCCACAGCTACCTCTGCTATTTTCGTTGACTTCTGACATGGGTCGATAAGTTTTTAGTTACAAGAGTTAAACGGCTCGCAAAACTGCGAGGCAAAAGTTTTTTCAAAGCTGTTGCTAGTTTTTCTCAATCCATCTGTTCTTCATAAATACATAATTCAGATCGCTCTGCGAGGCGTCAGAGTCAATAGCAGAAAACTCGGGATTGTGTAGGGTGATGCCACCGCCTGCCCCAGGTATATACGAGTAGCAACCCTTTGCCATTACTATGCGGCCTGGGCCGGCAAGTGACATTACTGCTTCTGCTTCTTGTTTGGTGACGCCGAAATGAAGATTGACCTCGTATACCATACCTAAACCATCAAGTGCCAATGCATCTCCGTAGATATCCGCACGATCATCTCCAAAAGGGCAGCAAGATAGTTCAATGATCTTTAAAATTGTTTCCAATTCAAACTGCACCAGCCAGAGGGAAATTTGCCTCGGATGAGTATATTCAACATAACTTTTTTCTACCACCACACTTACCTCAAATAATCAACCAACGGCAATCAATACTTCAGCGTTGGTTGTGTTGTGCCACTCAATACTTATTGTGCCGCCAGAAAACTCAACTACTCCTGCACTCTTCGGCTTTTGATTGCATCGCCCGCGATACTGGATAAAGATATCCAGGAGATTCATAAGGTCAATCTTGAAACCCGTTTCGATGCAAAGGGCGCCGACCCTCCCATCCTCAAGGAACCACCTAGACCAAGAGATACGATCCTCATTGTCTTCCGCGAAGAATATGACCCTGGCTTTATGTATTACGATGTCAGGATACTGACGCGACAGTATGGTCAGCCGTAATTGCTCAAAGCCAGGATCGTAATCTGTCATTTGCGAGCCTCTCTGTCCCATTTGGCAGGAGTGTCAGCATATTTCAAGCGTGCGACGGACTGTGTCGCTCATCGAGTTATTATGCTTCAAACCTCCCCAAATGGGCATTTGTCTGGATGACGAAATACTTATATAACGTCATCACAACAAAAAAGGAGAGTCTGCATGACTGATCACAAACTGAGTCTTACCCAGGTTCTGGCCGATGATGCTTACAGAACCAAGAACTTTTTCGCAGCTGGCGTGCTGATATTTGTTCTGCTGTCGTGGTTGGGGGTTATGGACTATGCAGCAACGGAATATGTGGATGATGCAATCGTACAATCTACCGTTGCTTTTGCTTCTGCACGTGCCGTCAACGCGGCTGTGTCTATACTTCAATCAGCTGAGCTTAGTCCGCCAGTGATAGGTGGTTTGACTATGGGTGTGGGTGAGGTACTAGACCCAATCAATGATCTAGTCGAGCAGTACTCAACCTTGATGAAAATGGCGATTGGGTCGTTGGTGATCCAGAAAGTATTACTGCAGGTCGTGTCGGATACGTTTTTCAAGGCCTTGATCACCCTATCCGGTGGATTATTGCTGGCGGCTATCTATCTGCGACAGACCTTATATCTAAATGTGCTGGCCAGGATATTTATTTCTCTAGTGTTTCTACGTTTCTTGCTCGCAGTTGTCGTTTTTCTAAGCGGGGCAATTAACCAGAGTTTTGTAGATCAATATGCAGAGCAAGATCTCAGACAGCTTGATCAGGTGGTCAACGATATGGACTCTATGCAATCAAATAATACGTCCAATATCTCAGATGAAGCCAGAGAGGGGCTGACACAGGATCTTGCCGACAGTCAAGATCGGGTATCAGGAATTGAACGCAGAATCTCAGATTTGCAGGAGCAGCTGCCTGATTTGCAGCGCGAATTGTCTGAGACTGACGAACAGCTGGCTGCCGTGAGATCGGAACGCGGATTCGGTGAGCGTCTTAATCCGTTCAGCGAAAATGAACTGCTTGATCAGGCCAATGAAGCACGGGACCAGGCGCTCGAGGCGTTGGAGTCAGTTCAGCGTCAGATAGAGCTTTCGGAGGATGAGCTCGAAGCGGTCAACCGGCAGATTGTGGCCATCGAAAATACCTTGGCAGGCCGCCCTAACAACACACGGGAAGCAATCGCGCAAGGTTTTTCAAACGTATCCAGTCGTGCGGCTTCGTTTGGAAGCAATCTAAATCTGGCTACCATGCAAAGTCGCCTTGAAGACAGCGTCAGCACTATGTTGAATCTGATGGCCATTTTCCTGTTGAAAACACTGATCATGCCTTTGTTATTTCTCTACCTTCTCTTGAAGGCTTCGCGAGGCATCTGGGGTATTGATTTGCGAGAGGTAGTACAGAGAGGTCGTGAAGAGCTGGCGGTGAGGATGGAGGCCAAGTCATGACCGAAGCACCTACAGTCAGTGAAAGCGAGATCCAGATAGCTTTCTGGCTTCTTGCGCTAATCCCTTTCATCTTACTGTTCGCGGTTGGCGTCTGGATGAGTTCCAAAGGCAAGCTTGTTGTGTACAGAAACTATAACGACCTTATGGTGGTCGGGTTGCTGTATATGATTCCGGCTGTGATGCTTGCTTATGTATTGCTGATATCGGAGGAGTCGGTGACTGTGGGTAGCAGCCTGTTTGTGATCATGGTGGTGTTAGAATTTCTTGTTTTGCTATTTGTGTTTGTTCGCACCTGGATTGATAATCCTAATCCCATCAAGATGCTACTGGCGCTCTATGTTAAATTGCCTGCAGGTATATTTTTCTTTTCAAGAGTGTTTGAAGCTTTCGATGGTGAAACGCGGTCTAAGCGCCGCAATTCAGTTCTGTGGGCTCTTTTAATGTTACCTCTGCTGCATGTTTTGGTACACGACAAAAAGAATGGACGTGCGTTGCGTCGCCTGCGCCAGTAAGTGTCTCAGATAGGCGATATTAAGCGTTAGCCGCTAAGGCTCAGCGTAGCAAGAAGTCCATACCCGGAAACCAGGTTAGTATGGATGCAGTACACCTGTGCATTGCACTAGGCTCCACGCCCGCATACACCTGCGACACAAGTCGTCGCTACATGTAGGTACATTAAGTACATTCAATGCGCGTAACGAGCGACCATCGGGAGTTTGCGCTATCGAGCGCGCAAGCATAGTGGAATAGCATGCCTAATAAGAGTGACTTAAAGATACGACAGGCTCAGTCGTGCCTTCTAGGGGGCGCAGTAGGGGCAGCACTGGGAGCCCCCGTCGAGCTTATGAGCTACGAAGAAATACTTAAAACGTTCGGCCCACAGGGCATCTCCGATTATCAGAGTTTTTATCGCCGACCTGGCGCAGCGACGAGTGGCATTCAGACAATGCTGTTCGTTGCAGAAAGTATTATCAGAAGCTCTCTCCATGGGGTTAGAAGTGATGTATTCAGCCTAACCAATGTTATTCACAATGGACTTCTCAGATGGTTGCATTCGCAAGGTCAGGCACCCCATTCTGATCTCGACAGTGACTGCTTAGAAATAAATACAACTGAGGGTCTGCTCGACAATCAGCGTTTGTGGTCTTTTCGTGAACCGCCTCAAACATGCATGAAAGAGCTTGCTGCATCCACAGCGTACGGGCAGTATGCCTTGAACAATAACAATGAGTCCTATCCGCTTTTATGGGCTGCACCATGTGCATTCTCAGATAGCCCCTTCGTAGCTGCATCCGAGGCCGCGAAGTTGACTCATGGTCATCCAGCGGTTGCTTTATCTGCCGGTATACTGGCGGAAATCCTATCTGACCTCTGCCTTGTCGAGTCACCTAAAAAATCAGATCTTGTCGACATTTGCCGCCGGGTAATCATCCGTCATAATGACGAAAAGGGTTTTGATACAGTATCTGCGATTATCGAACACACAGTCAGGCTGAGTTCAGAAGGTGTGCAACCTACCCCCGCGGTTATTGATGGTCTGGGCGATTCCGCATCTGCAGAGGTAGTACTGGCGTCGGGGTTGTGGTTTGCTTTTACGGCAGACAACTTTAGAGAAGGAGTATTGCGTGCAGCTAATCACAGTGGCAAAAGCGCACAAACCGCCCAGATCGCTGGTCATGTCCTGGGTCTGACCTACGGACTTGACGCATTGCCTTCGGCTTGGCTTATTGAGCTAGAGCTGCGAGAAGAGATAATTAGCTTGGCCAGAGACCTTGTCGAAGTTCCGCTTATTCAGTACGACGAGCGCTACAGGAAGTTAATTTCTGTTTTGGAAAAGTATCCAGGTTTCAATCATTCGTGGTGACAAGAGTGTCCAGCGTTGCTGAGCCGTCCATGGCTGTAACCAGAATAGAGATAATGTAACGAGACACCTGGAGTTCAGCTCAATGAATGAAGCCGATGCTCCGGGAAACTCCGCCTTTAATCCCGGACTCAGCATGCAGAGCGTCGACGAATGCCATTGGCGATTTAATCGGTAGGAATCGGTGTCTGCGCGCTACGGTCATAAAGTCACCGGGCGTCAGGTTAGCAATGGTGCGCACGGAAATCAGACTGGCGGGAGTCGGATTGGCCAGCTTCAGGGCGTGGCAGTAGCGCTCGAGAAGTTTCTCCGATTGCTCTGGAGTCAGAAAATCGAAATGCAGCTTCAGATCAAAACGCCGCAAAGCAGCCTGGTCCAGATGCCCCATTAGATTTGTCGAGGCAATAAACACGCCGTCAAACGATTCAAGTTGCGTCAGCAATTCATTGACCATGCTCACTTCCCAGCTGGCTGTGACACTTCTCCTGTCCTGTAGCATGCTATCGACTTCGTCGATCACAAGCACTGCACCCTCTTTTTTAGCTTCAGAAAAAGCAGCCGCTATGTTTTGTTCAGTCTGCCCAACAAACATTCCCAATAGATCGGATGCCTTCTTCACGATAATTGGCTGATCCAGCTCGCGTGCCAACCACTTTGCATACGCGGTCTTGCCAGTGCCAGGCGAGCCGGTCAAACATAGTCGGGCGCTCTTGCATATCTTCAGATTCCTGCATAACGCGAGTAAGTCGGTTTCGCAATTGATCAGCGTTGGGTCATAGACGTCTGGTAAGTAACTCGGCGGTTCGTCAGCAATTGGCCTATGCCCCTGTGCCGTCAGAGTGCCGTTCAGCACGCTCCTGATGATCTGAGCGGAGTTCAGACCTGTTTCGTTATTGCATGCTATACTCGCAACCGAGATTGCATTTTCTACTATCGCTGGTGACAGGTCACTGCACAGCGAGAGTTGTGCAATTTCATTCTCGCTGAGAATTTCACCACACATTGTCTTGACTATACGGTTGCGGTAATTGCGAGACGGTATCGGCAGCTCTATCACCATGTCGAACCGCCTTATAACCGCATCGTCAACGCAATCAACTGCGTTGGACAACCAGATTGCCGGTACGGGGTTATCCTCCAGAGTCCGGTTGATCCACGCCTTGGAGGACTGCGTTCTTTTTTCAGAAAATAAACTGGACCCATCCAGCACATCTTCGGCCTCATCAAACACTAGCAATACATCCCTATTGGCAAAAAAGCACTGTGCAGCGCGATAGGCTCGCAATCTTCGATCTCCGTTGATTGGGTCACCGCTCTCGTCGGCGAAAGCAACCTCAAAGAGGTCCCGGTTCAGGTGCTGAGCCAGAACTCTCGCTAGCTGGCTTTTTCCTGTCCCTGGCAGTCCATGAATGAGTATGTTGACGCCCTGCAGTTTCCGGGGTACAGCGTTAGCCATATAGCTTTGCAGTATAGACATTAGATCGACTACGTGAGCATAGTCCTGCCATTGAAGTTTTGCGGGTGAGGCGGGAACAAGAACGTCCCGCAGCAGGTATACGGGCTCGGCATCCGCTGAAAAAATCGTATCTGCAAAGCTTTGGGAGAGCAGGTCAAACTTTCGTGAAAAGGGCGCTGCCCCTGATCGATCTACAGTTAGCAGGCCAGACCTGGCGAGCAGTCCTTGAGGTTGGAGAGAGTGCCGTATCTCACTTTCCGGGATTTCCAGCAAGTGGCTCAGAATGCGGCAGAGCTCTGATGTAGATACGCGCTCAAGTAGATCTGCAGCGCTCTCAAGCAGTTCATGATTCTCGATCATCACGGCAAAAGCCAGGATAGAGCAATCCGTTCGCGACAGTCCCGCCAACGTGGCCAGTTTGTTGATGTTTCGTTGCAATGATGATGGCAGAGCAGGCGCTTTTCCCTTCTCTTCGCTGTGGGCTAGTGCCTTTAGCTCGGACAAGATTTTTTCCGCGTCTAAATCCATGATGGCAGGATCGAGCCATTCGCCCAGGCCGATGGCTTCGGCTAGCGCATCGTCGCTGAAGCCGTGGAACGTTAGTAACTGCCGGTATCCTTTCAGAGGAACCATAATGCGAAGTATCCAACGCTTGACTATGGCGGGAAGTGGTCGTTCCTGCGAAGTCGACGCAGCGGCGCTGAGCTTATGTCTTGTCATAGAATCCTCCTCTACTGGTTATTCAGTATAAGGAGGGTTGCGACATATTGTGTCGTTATGAATCAGGAGGAAGGATCGGGGTCCCCGCCCGTTAATTACGCGGCAGCCCCCTTTTTTGACTTATAACGTCATCGATATTCTTAGCACACTCGACGACGAACTTGGCGAGTTCGCTTTCAGTCATGTTTGATGAAGTGTCAAAGGTATGTAGCCTGCGTTTGCCAAACTTGCGCGCTCTGATGCCGTAATGGTCTGCAACAGCAATTTGCAGCTCTTTGATAGACTCTAAGCTTTCATAAGCATTGAAATTAACTTTCAGGTGTAACTCTTTCACCTCCCCATCTGCGAACGTGCAGGCAAGGTAGAGCGGCCAATAGTGCTCTTGATGCAAGTCCAACCAGGCAGAGGGTAAATATTCAATCCGGTCTTTGACAATTGAGCACTGACAGTTTGGGTCGAGTGCCTGTATCTGCAGCAGATATGGCTCCAGCATTTCGACACTGAGCAAAGCCTCAAATGCAAACAAGTTTCGGTAAATGATCCACTTTTCAATTTGATAGTCCTGGTTGGACCAATCTCTGTTGAGCGCTGCCCAGTCGTAATTGCCTTCGACACATTTCTCGATGAGCTCCCGAATATGCTCGTCATCAAAGATAGCCTTGTGATCATGGTGAAGATCTACCACTGTATTATGCGAGTAACTGTTCCAGGTGTCGTAGTCTTCCCCCCGGATGTAATCGAGATAGTCGCTGAGTAGGGTATAAACCCGGTCGTCCAGTTGTTCATTTGTCAGCGCGGATTCCAAAAAGTCGATAATCCACTCGTAATTAAGGCCGATCCAGCCAGGCGGGCACGAGGTCGATAAGGCATCGTAGGCGTCCAGGACGATATGAATCTTGTGGTAGTTAGTAAAAGTCTGATTGATCCACTTTTGATACCGGTCCAGCTGATCTGTAGTTTGTCCCGCCCCATACTTGTTCTCAATAGCTATGACATATTCGAGAACGGGATCAAGAACAAAGATATCGAGAAAGCCGCTGAGTTCTGCCAGGTTTGTTTCGGAGTCGCTCTGCCTGTTGACAGCGCCAGTGGCAATATTCACTTCCGTTTGGACCAACGCTTGATCCAGTGACTGAACATGGAGCCAACGAATGTCGAGGCCGTCCAGACTATAATCCGGTTTCTGCGGTCTGCCCCGCCCCTTTTGGCTCTGCTCTGCATCGATTCGCTTTTTTTGCGATGCAAAGCTTTCCATGAGCAGTCTTCTGAGGAACTTGTCACCCAGGCCGTGCGCCTGCGAGGGGTCTAGCAGCCAGGCAAGCACTGAGCTGTGGCTGCGCTCGTTGGTTGGGTTGATATCAAATGAATTTATAGTCAGACCAAGGCGCTTGAGCTGCTCAAAGCGTGGATCCGCCAGGAGGGCGTCCAACCTGCCTGCCAGGGAGTCCTTCATACCTTATCTCCATACTATTCTTGTTCTGGTTGACAATTCTGCAGGTGTACTTGTAGTGCAAGCACGGCGCAATAGTCGATCATATGATGCCGCAACTTCGAACCATGGAGAACCTTTTTATTAGAGGCAGTGGTTTCTTGCGACAAACGACGCCGCACAAACGTCAGATTAGCCATTCAGCTAGTTGTCGCCCGCTTAGTGAGGCATTAGTATCGTAGAAATAGCGACAAACAGTGTCGCTAAAAACAATAAGGCGTCGAAACGCCATGAAAAGGAAGCCCATGCCTCAAGCCCGGGATAGTATGGAAACGGTGCATCTGACCATAGAGCTGCTGCACCGCATCCCCAGACAAAGCAAAATCACCGCAACCGAGCTCCAAAGACAGCTGGCAGCCGCTGGGTACGAGCGCGACCTGCGTAGCATTCAGCGACATCTCAAGCAAATAACCGAGCATTTCGACGTAGAGTGCGATGATCGCAGCAAACCATACGGTTATCGCTGGAAGGAGCGCGCCAAGGGGCTGTCTTTGCCGGGCATGAACCAGCACGAGTCGCTGCTACTCACATTGGCCGAACAACAGCTGCACAATCTTCTACCCTCCCGGCTTATCGCATCCATGGATGCGTACTTCCGCCAGGCACGCAGCAACCTTCAGCAACCTGGTAAGGCCCGGCTGGAGAGAGAGTGGTTGAAGAAAGTGCGCGTCGTCAGTGTCAGCCAACCGCTCCTGCCACCCCAGATAGACTCCGGAGTTTTCACCGAAATCAGCCAGGCTCTGTACCACAACCTCTGGTTGAAAGTTTTTTACCGTAACGCATCGGGTAAGGAGATAGAGGCACGGGTCATGCCCTTGGGACTGGCCCAGCAAGGCGTTCACCTGTATCTGGTTTGTCGTTTCGAAGGCTTTGACAACGAGCGCAGTCTGGCACTTCACCGCTTTGTCAGCGCCCAGGCCGGCACCCTGACATTCGAGCGCCCAAAGGACTTTGACCTGAGTCGTTACGACGATGAGGGTAGGTTTGGCTTCGGGGAGGGTGAGCGAATCAGGCTAAGCTTCTGCGTTAAGAAGCACGCTGGTTTGCATCTGCTTGAAGCAAGGTTGTCTGAGGATCAGTTGGTTGAGGAGTTTGATGATTATTATCGGATTGAGGCGACCGTGGTGGATAGCGGGGTGCTGAGCAGGTGGTTGAAGGGATTTGGGGGGGATGTATGGGATATAGATAAGAGTTAGTTCCGAACAGAGACATAAAAGTTCGGCTTTTCGGATTGTCATCCATCATTTGAATCTTTCCACTTGAGTGGAAAAAAAGCGGTTGTGTAGTTACCCCTGCTACACCGAACACTAACCAATAGGCTATAAGTGTCTGATTTATTTTTGGACCTAGCTCAGACGTACAGCGCTAGAAGTTAGGAAACACATAATTAGGTCTCGAAAGGTACCATAGTACGAGCACACTAATCGCAATTCCTATCAGTTGATAGATTGTATTGAATGTGCTGAATTGGCTGTCGGGCAATATAGGGAAAATCGCGAGCAATCCAATTGGTATGCTGACGAGGTAAATAAACATTGCTAGTTTGAATCCCCAAGCCTGTAGCGACCACAATCCGTACACGGAAGCGAACAAAAGCAACGTATATATAAGCAAAAAAAAGCCAAACAGCCCGATCCATAATGGTACACCGGGGATCGCTGATGCTAAAAGTACTAATCCGCTAGCGAAAAGAGATGTTAAGCCACTTAGTGCAGTATACAAAACTACCAATACAAGGCCGAGGGGTTTCGCGTTCCGTTGCTGCATATATGGTCCGTCATAGTGAAGTTAAGTATCTGGCTACCACCAAAAATTGCTTTATACAGTCTTTCCATAAAATATACTAGAACATTGAATCATAGTTTTTTGGACTAGTTTTCCGTCTCTTACACGCGCGAGATTCAATTCGGCGATCAAGATGGAAAGTTTTGATTCACTTTTTGACTTCTGGTTAAGGCGAATGCGAGTAAGTCAGTATATGCTTCATTGTTGAACAGCACTTTTGCTTTATTAGTTTGTATGCGTGAACTTTGCGCGCAAGACATACCCGATATTTCTTGCAAGGGGTACCAATATTGTGGGCCAAGAAATGCCAAACAGAGTTATTGTCAAATCTGGTGTATGCCCATCAGGCAGCGTTCCTGACTGATTGATCCTTTACCACTTCTCCATCTTGGAACTCGACATTGTTGATGAC
>PALV01000012.1 GCA_002706685.1 Gammaproteobacteria bacterium
CAGCAGTAGGTGAAGCATCAACCAGATAATCCGATGAGATGCCGGTCTGTCTCACTCTCATGCAAAGGTAAGATCAACCATTTAATCCGCTTACCCATTTTTTCTTGATGCTCGTCACTCAGAACTAACTTGGTTACGCCCCCTATTTCTTCGATCGCGTTAATTATGAATCTGTAGTCCTTCTGAAGCCCAAGCCCATACTCGAAGTCTTTTATGAATGCTGCCGGGAGCCCCTCCAGCAGCATCAGAACATCGTCTTCTGACTCTGGGATCTCAATCTCGGATTGGACAAGTGTGATACTTGTAATAATGTTGTACTTAGGCCGTAGGAACCCAGGTAGTTGCCCAAGAGTGTTTATGGGGTAGATTTCCAGAAAGCCGTGTTGTGCGTTAATGCCGAGCAATTTGGTTTTGTATTGCTCCGGCTTCTTTACACTCAGCTCCGCAAGCTGCAACTGCGTCTTCCCTGGGACAAAGAAGACTTCGACAAACCCAGGGTGGGCCTCTTCTATTAGCAGACTCCCTTCCTGCTCGCCTGCTCTGTTATTTCCATATCTAGCCATATTTCGCCCTCGCCGTGCCGGTAATTCGCCCCTAGTCGGCTTATGTCATGAATTGACCAATGCATCTGTCTCAGGCATACACCCCATTCAACGAAGCTCCCCCCGAAGAAAGAATCTCGTGATGAGGCCTCCAGAGAGCTAGAAGAGATATACAACCGAAACTCCCTCGCCCGATCACGCTTTAACCAGTAATTAGCCTCTTGATTGCCGCCTCGGAAACTAGATACAAGTCGTTTCTCGCACGACTCATGGCCACGTATAGTTTATTCTTGGTCCTGGAGGGCAATTCCGGGAGCCTACCCTCACGGTAGAGTTTGTCGGTGTTCTTATTCAAGACTACGCAAACGTCGTCGTGGTGGTCTTCACCCTTGCTGTCTCCCCAATTCTTGGAATTTAGCGGGTACGTCTTCCCGTTTTCATAGAATAGTTTGATTACACCCTTATTCCCCAGCAAATAACGGATTGCACCATCGTCAGTGACATACTCGATCCTCGTCTCATCTTGTCGGTGGGTGTCTATAGCCACCCCCAAATGGTGTCTTATGAAGGTGCACACTGTTCGACTGCAGCGGTAGCTGTTCCCCAGAGTTTCTTGATCAATTGTCACGCCGACAGCTTCAAACCTTTGCTTGTAACCAGCAAGATTAGCATGAAGATTCTTGTTGAGATTGCCATCTCTGCTTGTGTCATATGTGTGTTGAAAAAAGTCGCCCACGAGAATCAAGTCCACATTGCATTCCGCAATCCTCTCAAGTAGCGTGAAATCGTTTCCCGCGAAATCCTGCACCTCATCAATAAGGACTGCATCAAAGTATTTCTCGACCCGCGCTTTCACCGCATCCATGACCCGTTTCACTTCCAGAAGCTTTGCAAGCCTGTACGAATAAACGCGTTTAAACCTGTCAAAGTATCTCGCATCGCCTTTCAATTGGAAATGCGCCGTATCCTTGAAGTTGATGCCATTGGCTCCGACTGTATTCAGAAGGAAGGGCTTAAAGCAAAAAGAATACACGAAGGAAAAGTAGGAATAGATTTCGATATTGTTGGGGATGCAACCGTACTTTCGCGCCACCTTACGACGAAGGTTCGTAACATTGTTGGTCGTATATGTCAGGATGAGGAATCGCCTTTCCTCATCCGTATAGTTGACTATGTAGCTGGTCTTCCCCGACCCAGCTACAGACAGGATCAGGCGCTTATCCATTCAACGGCTTCCCTAATATACTGCGGCACGACGAACTCATCCTGCATCTGCTCGAGAATCTTTAGCGCAGCCTCGGCCTTGTTCTTCAGCATATATTCCTGAACGGTCAACTTGCGCCGCGATCCGGCGAACAACAAGTTGCAGAAATCGTCATTATCCTGATAGATGCACTTTTCGAACGTGTTCCTAACGTCGTCAGGGTCGGAAAAAACCCTGACGTGATCGATGTTGTAGTCCTCGTACAAATCCACGCAGTTTCGTTGAAAATCTTTGTCATTGTCTCTGATAACAGCAGTCCTGATATCTAGAAGTTTTGCAATATCGAGGTATCTCTTGAAGCTTGTGCCTCCGACCGAATAGACATGGACGTGATCCTCCTCCATCGTTCGAGCTTTAACCATTTCGTAGAATTTTGCCATTAGAATATACTCGGAGTCCCCTTCCACTAGGATTACCTTCTTGGAAAGCACGTAATCCAGTATGGCGTGATACGGAGCCTTGACGAAGAACTCGGCAGTATCTTCCGGCAGATCCGCCAAAGTAATCGGGTTTTTGTCTGCGGAATGCATGTAGATTGTATTTCGCAGGTCGAGCCTAGAACTAATCATGTTGCTATGCGTTGCAATTATGAGCTGCTTGTCATCTGCGTCTGCTATCAATCCAATGAGCCGCTTCATATTCACATGGCTCAAATGATTTTCAGGCTCCTCTATCAGGGCTAAATCAATCCTTTGCTGCACTCCTTTCGCCCTCTGCAGTGCGAACTCCGTCTTAATGAAGCACTGGCGGCCTGAACCCTTATTTTCAATCCCGATACTGTCTTCAATCAGCGTCAAATCTGTCTTGATGTTCGATTTTGAATCTGACTTGAGGGCGAATGAATATTTCTCCGCGCGATCATTGAGATCTTTAAGCGGGCCAAGATTGAAGCCCTCCTTGAGTTTCCTGTATTCATTTTGATGGATGATCTTCTCAAGCGGCTCAGCGAAGCTGTCGTACATATCACCCACATACTCCCGCACTGCATAATCATTGCCGATCCGTGATGTATCAATCATGATATGTCGGACATACTTCTTGTAGCCAGAATAAGCATGGCCCGCGAAAGTGATGAACCGGACCTGGTAGAACTCGAATGGAAAATTTCGCTCTGCCCCTTGTAGGATTTGCCTGATCGTGGGTCCAAATTCGTCGTTCGGACAGATTTCCATCCTCAAGCCATAGGCATCAACGCCTTCTGAATTGTTACGTCCGTCTACTTCGTATTCTCTGAAATCGTTAAACCACAGCTCGACATAAGCGACTGGTAAATCCTCAAATCGCCTGTCTGATTGCTGAAAAGCCTCGACAACCTCGTGGTTCAGCAGACGTTCATACCCAATTTTTTCGACTTGCCCCCTACTACCCGCGAGTACTAGGCTAATGGCTGACAGTACAGAGCTTTTTCCTGACTCGTTCTCCCCGACGAGAATATTCAGTTTGTTTGAAAGGGGTATTTGAATTTCAGTAAATTTTTTGAAATTCTTAAGCTTAACTCTCTTGATGTTTTTCATACCATCCCCCTTTCCATACCGGTTCAGTTTCCGCCACGACTGATCAATTTATGGAAATATATCTTCATCACAAACTTCCAATATTCCAGTCTAGTCCCCTTGGCTTTTTCAGTTAAGCTCGTCTGCGATAAGTCCGGCGCTCAACTTCTCAGGGGCTCGAGTTATGTTTGCTATCTTCCAACTTTTCGCATCTGATGCGCTTGTTATACGCATATTCGTACCGCCTAAACACCCAATGCCTGCGACATATTTTTTTGCAGCAACAGCTTTAACTACTTCTAATGTGGCACTGCCACTAAGCTTCTTTAGTTGTTGCTGCGTCTTGGACCAAATTCCCGAGTCACGAACTGCATCTAAATAATCATGTCCAGCCCGATCTAGAAACTGAACGTGCTCCGAAACTTCCTCAAGTTTACCTGCGTGCGACTCCTCGAAATCTTTCAAGGAAACACACTGCGCCGGCTTTGCTGCTTCGGTTACTAGTACGATTTCTCTGATCAGATCAAGGTCTCTCTTCAATGCACTGCCTCCAATTGCGTATAACGCCCGCAGCACGCGCGGCTTTGTAGTGAAGGCGAAGCCGCAACGAAAAAGCCGTCGCCGTGCCTGCGATTGTTAGATTTCACCTCGACCTCGCATATCGCCCAAAACTACAAGGTACTGATTAGAAACAAGTCCTATTGCATATTCGAGCTTGAGGACAGGGAAATTGCAGGACTTTCCAAAAGCGTCATCTGCAACACCTTTCAAATTGTTTCCATGAGTATCGAAACTTGCAATTCTGTATGTAAAGTAAAGGTAACTAAGGCGGTCTCCGTAATCGTTCCGAAGTTGCGCGAGCATGCTGTTCATGTCGAGACCGCGCTGGAGTTGAGACCATCCAGCCCCGGCAGGCTCCAGCTCATTTTTCCTAGGAAGCATCGGTTCGTTCAGGAGTTTTCCGTATTCCCTCTTGAAGTTTTCTACAACTGAGTCATACCGAGCTTGGATATCGCTCGGCTCATCAAAGATGTACAGAATTCGGAAATAGTTTTCCAAGAGTGAACGGAAAAGGATGTGTGTCATACATCTTTCGTCGAAATTCGCGGACTCGTCCAGAGAAAAACTGCCCTTGATTGCCCCGGCAACGGAGTAGAAACGCAGCGCTTCCTGAGCAAAAAACCCTACTGGGCCAGATGAATTCGCAGCGACTCTTAGAGTCGGCAACTCATTTTTCAGACCTTCAAAATAGCTCATCTCAGTTAATCTTCTCTTCGACTTATAGCGAAACAAAAACGCGATTGCGAATAGCAAAACGACAGCGGCCAAAATGTATGCGCTCATGCTGGCACCAGTGAAATCTAAAATTTCATTAGCGTGCCTGGACAACTATCATTTCTCTCGCGAAGCGGGTCGGTTACTCCATCAATCCTCAACGAAATAATCCACATCAACTTCCTTCACCTCGTAAACCTGCCTTGAGGTAACTCCCAGATTATTTTCAACCATCAATCTGGCCAGCTCTGCGCCGTCAATCAGGACTACCTTTATGTCTAAGGCGTTGACGCACTCGCGAGCTCCTTGCGAGAAATCCGAAGTCGTGATGAACACTCCTTTCCTCGCTCGTTGTCGGGTGAGTGCTCCAATGAATTTGTCTATTTCCGGTCGGTGGACGGTATTGGTCCAGCGCTTGGCCTGCAGATAGATGACGTCGAGTCCTAGGCGGTCTTCTTTAATTATGCCGTCGACGCCGTCGTCATTGGTTGTCTTTGTGGCCTGCCCGGCTTCTTTACGTGATCCGCCATACCCCATTGCAATCATCAGGTCGACAACCAGGCGCTCGAAAAAAAGCGGCGATGCCCCTTTGATAGTCGACAATAGCTCATTAGCCAGCTCGCTCATCAATGTTCGATGCACAGCTTCAAGCTGCTCATCGGGTGTCGCGGATACGTCAGGAAAGGAGTCAGATTCGTTTTTGGCTGGGATTACGTCTTGAGCTGGTCGGTGGGTATGGAATTGTTCAAATTCGGGGAATTGTTTGAGCCAGGCGACGTTGATCCTGTCAGGACCATTCCGCAAGGCATGAAGGCCGCGCTCGGTTATCTGAACTTTTCCGCGCTCAGGAATCTCAAGCAGGCCGGCCTTATTCATGTACGTACGGGCCCAGCCAACTCGATTCTGTATGACGGTTTGCCGCCCCGAGGCGATCAATTCACGGCGCTCTTCGTCTGTAAGTGAGAATTTGTTGCAGATTGCGTCTCTGACTTCTGCCAGTGTTCTGGGCACGCCGTCCTGCACTATCTCTAATAGAGGTCGCATGACGGCCTGAAAGTCAGGAATTGACATGGCTACCCTCGCCCTTTCACTCAGCCTATGTTCAGCCGGCTAGTATTGTTTTACATCCTTCGCGCTGAACATTAGCCCGTAAGTTCAAAGTCGGCAAGTGCTAGTGGTAAACAATTTCGTCATATCCACAATAGTGGCAGAACAATCTGTAGAGGGATTACTGGGTGGTTATGTTGGAGCTAGGTGGTAGACGCTAGAGCGGACCTGTGCGAGCTGGTTAGTCAGAATCACTGTCAATGAGCAATTCTTGAGGCTGCAGCCCCAACGCGAGTGCGATTCTTTCAATATTGTAGATCGTGACGTTCTTCTCGCCCCGTTCCAGCATTCCAACGTATGTTCTGTGAACACCCGCCAGTTCAGCCAAAGCCTCTTGTGATAGACCAAGAGCTAGTCTTCTTCGTCGCACATTTGCAGCGAATGTCTTTACTAGCTTGCATTTGTTGGTCTCTGGGCTCATGCGCGAAATTTCGCGCATTGCATACTATGATTCTACATACTATCATTAGCATAGATCGAGTAGTTCGCGATTTGGCTATTCGACATGGAGGATATTGGAAAAGGACTATTCAGCATTTTGTGAGTCGCCCCCGCCATAAAGTAGTTGCTGCAATTTTTCCAGGCTCCGTCATCTATGATCACTACATGACTTGAGGTAGGGAAATTAAATGGATTTTTATAGATTACTTTTGGCTATTCCGCTCACAGTTCTCCCGACCAGTGTTTGGGCCCAGACACAAGAAACTGTGCCGTATAAATCAGCAGTCAATTACGGAATCACGACCTGCTTACCTCAGATTAAGCAACTGACCGAATTCGTACTAAAAAACGAAGCCCATGGTTCTCATGACATATCTCATAGCGTCAGCCCCGATCAGCGAATGTTCTCCTCTTTCATCGTAAAGTCCTATTCCGACATGAACACACATATCAGTTTCGTTGTAAGTCCAGATCAATCTGGCAAGTGTTCTGGCGAATACAATGAAACTAGCATTTGGCACCAGGCCTGCACTGTTCTTCGAGAAGAGATGTTTTACGATTTCAAATATTATGGATCAGTAACTTCAACTTCGTTTGCGCTGGAGAGTCAGGACGGCAATCTCAATCTCTACCTGACACCTCAATCAGGAGGCAGTTCCTGTCTAGTTACCAGACGAGAGGTCCTTTACTTCAATTAACTTTAACTACACAAACCGTCAGTTCCCAGCCTGGCAAGAAATGTCCGGGAAACCGGGATCAGTCCAGGCAACACGCTCAGATGTCCTTAACTCTCGGGGCGTCCAGTCGTTTCTATGGAGGGATTTATGGGTATTTTTGGGGAAGTTGTTTACTACATGTTCGGCGGGGCCTCGGCCTGCGCACACTGGGTCTCATCAGGCTTGGCTAGAAGCTCGTCTAATCCCAGCTCTTACATGACGCGTAGCTCATTAGAGACACATCACGAAACCTCCCGATTCAATCCCGCCAATGGTCTGCCAATGATAGGTGGAGTCGCAGGTACTGATATCTTGAGCAATCCATACGGCACTGATAATCTTCACGCGGGGGCCATCGACGGCTTCCATGATCCAATCGGTATCGATAGTGGTTTCGACAGTGGCATCCACGACCCATTCGACAGCTTCAGTGGAATTGGTAGTGGTATTGATGACCATTTCGGCAGTGGCTGTGGCATGGACAATTGGTAAGTATTTTGGTGACCACATCCTTGAAATAGCCGAAAAACGCGCCTATCTTATTGATTTTCAAAGATCTTCAAGCTTACTCAATATTCAGATCCAGAATATTGAGTGATATCACTCGCGATGGATATGAAACGGCGCCCAGGTCTGGCTCACCGGCATGACTTCCAGCGTGTTCACGTTGACATGGGCCGGGGTTGAATTCACCCAGTAGACGATGTCGGCGATATCCTCGCCGCAGAGCGGCTGGGTGCCCTGATAGACGGTACTGGCCTTTTCTGTATCCCACTTGAAACGCACGTTGGAGAAATTGGTCTCGCACATGCCGGGTTCGATGTTGGTGACGCGGATGGCCTTGCCGCGCAGATCCGAGCGCAAACCCCGCGAGAACTGCTGCACAAAGGCTTTGGTCCCGCCGTAGGCATTGCCGCCGGGATAGGGCCAGTTGCCCGCTGTTGAGCCTATATTGATGACGTGGCCGGCATTGCGCTCCACCATGCCTGGCAATACGCGCCGGGTTACTCGCAGCAGCCCCATGATGTTGGTCTGTACCATGGTTTCCCAGTCTTCCATGTATGCCTCATGCGCCGGCTCCAGACCCAGCGCCAGGCCGGCATTGTTAACCAGCACTTCGATTGCCTGAAACGCTTCGGGCAGGCCGTCGAAAAAAGCGTCTATGGACGCGGGGTCGGTGACATCAAGCCGGGCAGCATAAACATCTGTTGAGGATTGCAGGGATTCCGCCAGCAGCTTCAGCTTGTCTTCACTGCGGGCCGCCAGAATCACGGCAAAGCCATTCTCGGCAAACTTGCGCGCGGTGGCTTCACCAATGCCAGAGGATGCGCCTGTCACCAGTGCTATTTTTTTCATGGATCAGTCCTGTTAGGTAGATGGATCACTGCAAGTATAGAAAAAATGCCCCTGGAAAGGGGCTTCAAGTTAAGGCTCATAGTCCATCTATGACGTAGACGCACCTTTCAGACCGAGGGTTTTGCCTGCAAAGTACGGAAAAAATGTTAACTCAGCACGCTGTCAAAAACACTGAGACAAATTGTCGCGGCCTGCGTCTGCTATTTGCCAAAATCCAGGGCCACGGCTGTGGTCTGCTCGACTTCTTTGGGAATGACATCCACAGCTACTGACAGTTCATGCTCTCCGCCGCCGGTCATGACGCCCTTGAGCGGTGTCACGTCCGCATAATCACGGCCCCAGCCCAGCACGATATAACGTTCATCCGGCAGGCAGCCGTTGGTTGGATCCAGCTCCAGCCAGCCCCAACCCGGAATAAAGGCCGCGATCCAGGCATGAGTGGCATCAGCGCCCAGCAGCTTCTCCTGTCCGGGTGGTGGCAGGGTCTCCATGTAACCGCTCACGTAGCGGGCGGGGAGCCCCAGCGAGCGCAGGCATCCGATCATCAGGTGGGCAAAATCCTGACAGACGCCTCGCTTGGCAGCCATCACCTCATGCACCGGGGTTGCCGTAGTGGTGACTCCCGGGTCATAAGTAAACTCATCAAATATGCGTTTGTTCAGGATATGCAGGCCCTGGATCAGGTCTGAAGTGTCTTCAAAACATTCCTCGGCGTACTGCTGCAGGGTCTGCTGCTGCCTGACAAATGGCGACTCCAGCACATACAGCCTGGCGTCGATACATTCCCGGTTTCCGGTGCGGTGACTTTGCGCGACATCGGACACCGCATCAGGCCAGGTAATCGTGCTGAATATGTCCTGAGCAGGACGCGCGCTGACATCAACCTCACTGACGACCACCACTTCGAGGCTGTCGTGCACGTTCTCGGTCGAGAAATAGGCAACCCGATTGCCAAAAAAATCGGTGCGCTCGCGCAGCCGGACCGGTTTCGGGCTGATCTGCCACTCGCTGTTCAGACATTTCTGCCAGGGCAGATTGCGCGGCAGAACCCGCGCCTCGTTGTGGCTTAGCGTTGCCTGGCCACTGTAATCGTAGCGTGTCAGGTGACGGATCTGATATCTCATCGGCGCTCACTCCTGGCTGGCGTCTTGCCATCGTCCAGACCCGGGCTGACCTGCATGGTGACCAGCTGCCGCGGCGCCTCAACATGACTGAAGTGACTGTGTGAGATGGCATCCGACAGTGCCGACATTGGCGCAATAATCCGATCCAGCAGATCCGTCAGGGCCTCGCGGGCCGAGTCGGAGTTTTCGAGATCAGCCAGGGTCTCGATATCCATCAAATGCAGGGTACTGGTCGCCTCGATGATCAGGCGGTTCTCCAGGTTACGGTAGGACGACTGCGATTGGCCCGGCAGACGCGCCACCTGCCGCTGAATGCGGCGCAACATATAACCCACCGAACGCGGGTTGGTCTCATCGAACAGCAGCAGATCGAGGATTGCGGATGGATGCAGTTGTGAACGGAAACGACGTCGGTAAACCGTGAAATTGTCAGTCGTGGCCAGCACCACTTCCCATAGCGGGATGCCGGGCTGCCTGGCGGTGAGCAGCGCCAGCTTCAGTAATTCCAGCGTGCCCAGAATGCGTTCGATAAAACGACCGATGTCCAGAAAGCGCCAGCCATAGTGATGCGGCATGGTTTCGTTGCAAAGGCCAAAAAATGCAGCAAGATCCAGGACCACGGCTTCCAGCAGTCGCTGACCGGCCACCACGCCGCGCGCGCGAGACATGGCGTTGCAGCGCTGGCGAATATTGCTGACCGAGCGCCAGAGATCGTCGCCCAGATGGTCACGCACGGAACGGCTGTTGCGCACAAAACTGGCAAAAATTCCTGGCATGCCCTGTGGCCCCTGGTCTGCCAGCAGATTCAGTAAGCGGTCACGTGCAAGCGTGTGCGCCTTGGAGAATCTTGGATGCTCAGGAAGCTCCTTCAGCATTTCTTCAAGTTCAACAGCATCAGGTGCCACATCCAGTGCGGTCATCAGGTCAGGCAGCAGCGTCGCGCCCTCGCTGTGAGGGTCTTCCTGCAGGAGTTTGGTCAGGGATTCACGCAGCAGACGGGCGCGCACATCCAGGCGTTCCCCGTAGCGGCCCAGCCAGAACAGACTCTCTGCGACCCGGCATGGCAAATCCTTGCCATCACGTGTCACCAGAATGGGACCGCCGGCATGCCTGAGCATACTGATGTGCGGCTGTGGTACCGGCGCCAGCACCCAGATGTCTTTGACCACAGCACTTTTCATCATCGCTGAGCCGGGTTCTCCCACCCAGGCCAGACCGCCAGGCATGATGCGGAAATGCTGCTCGGCAACAGGCTTGGGAATGTCATTCGGTTCCAGCAGTGAAAACAGTCGCAGTGAGGCCTGCTGACGCTCCAGTTGACCGGTGCGGGGATTGAAGCCCGGTGTCACGGCCGTTTTTATGGGACGCTGGGCAGAGAACAGATGGGGGCGCGCATTCAGGTCCATCCTAAGATGACGTGCAGCTTCAAGCCCCATCTGGTCAACCCTGAAGGCTTTGCCAGGTTGTGTAATGTCGCGCAGGATCCATTCTTCCGGTGCCTGTCTTATGCGCTGCAGCGCATCATTGTCTCCACACCACAGTGTTTCACGACATGGCAGCATCAGCGCTTCACCCAGCAGACGCTCACAGAGTACCGGCAGAAATGCCGCCAGGGCCGGATGCTCCAGGACTCCGGCGCCCAAAGCATTAACGATCCTCACTTCACCATCACGAGCGGCCTGCAGCAGGCCTGGCACACCCAGTAAAGAATCCGGTCGCAGCTCCAGAGGGTCGCACCAGGGGTCATTGATCTGGCGCAGAATGACATCAACCTGGTTTAGCCCACCCAGTGTTCGCACGCATACCTGCCCATCGCGCACAACCAGGTCGTCGCCTTCTACCAGTGGCACGTTCATGTAATTCGCCAGCCAGGCGTGTTCGAAATAGCCCGGACTGCCGGGCCCCGGCGTCAACAGGACGATATTGGCCTGCTCGCGGTGCGCCGGCGCCAGTGCCGCGAGGCATCGGTGCTGTGCCTGCAGAAACCCGGCCAGTCGTTTCAGTGGTGCATCACGGTAAAGGCCCGGCAGTGCGCGGGAGAGTGTGATCCGGTTTTCCAGTGCGTAACCCACACCGGAGGGTGATTGTGTCAGGTCGCCAAGCACCAGCCATTGCCCTTCATGATCGCGAACTACATCGCAGCCGTGGGAAATCAGCAGCGGTCGTTCAACCATGGGGGGCGAGTCAGCGGCAGAAAACAGAAAACCGGGATGGGTATAAACCAGCTCCGGCGGCAACAGACCCTCAGCAATCACATGGCGTTCACCGTACAGATCATCCAGCAGGTGAGCCAGGAGCCTGCTGCGTTGCTGCAGCCCTTTTTCCAGCGCCTCCCATTCGGCGGTGCTGATGACCCAGGGCAAGCAGTCGAGTCGCCAGGAGCGCTGCTGGCCGGGGTCGTCTTCGTAAGGATTAAAGGTAACACCATTCTCGTGCAGCAGGTTTTGTGCTTCGTCGCTGCGCTGTGTGAGAAGCTCTGCGCCCAGCGCTGCAAATTCAGTCAGCAGCTGCTGCCAGTGCGCCCTGACCTGCCCGCGCTCGTACAACTCGTCATGAGCACCATGACCAGGGTAGTCGCCCAGCAGGGATTTGACGGGGTCAGCGGGGCTTGCGGACTGCATGGTGTGGCCTGTTCGTGATTAAAAACCGGTAGATCTTGTCATGCAGTGTGTCGGCTGACAAGTGTACAAGCTTAGCGTCCTGTCTGCCTGGTTCACATAGCTTCCGGGTAATTGCTGTAAGCCTCGACTCTAGAGATCTGAATCCGTCACGGCGCTGCGCCTCAGGTCCAGAGTATGCGGGTACTCCCGCACCGACACACGCTTGATTTCAGCAATCTGTCCCTGAGTATGACCATGAGCCCAGAATCGCGCCATGCGTCTGGCTTCAGCCTCATTGGCGTTAACCGGGAATGTCTCATAGTTTCTGCCGGCCGGGTGCGACACATGGTAGGTACAGCCGCCCAGAGAACGCCCATTCCAGGTATCCACCAGATCAAAGACCAGCGGTGCGTGCACCTTGATCATCGGATGCAGTGCCGAGGGCGGTTGCCAGGCTCTGAAACGTACCGCCGCCACCGCCTGCGCGGATTGCTCGGTAGGCTGCAGCGGGACCTTGTAGCCATTGCAGGTAAGGACATGGCGTGCCGGGTTGTAGCCTGTCAATTTGACTTCCAGCCTCTCGACAGATGAATCGACATAACGCGCTGTGCCGCCGCCGCTGGCTTCCTCTCCCAGCACATGCCAGGGCTCGATAGCCTGGCGCAGCTGAATCTGAACACCGTCGTACTGGGCCTCGCCAGCCAGCGGAAAACGAAACTCCAGGAATGGCGCGAACCATTCGCTCTGGAATTCAAAGCCATGATCGCGCAGATCTGCCAGCACGTCACACAGATCCTGCCAGATGTAATACGGCATCATCCATTTATCATGCAGCGCGGTTCCCCAGCGCACCAGTGGCTTGCGATAGGGTGAGGCGTAAAACCTGGCTACCAGTGCCCGAATCAATAATTGCTGCATCAGGCTCATCTCTGCATGTGGTGGCATTTCGAAACCACGCAACTCAAGCAGACCCAGGCGCCCCGTAGCGGAGTCCGGCGAATACAACTTGTCGATACAGAACTCGGCGCGATGGGTGTTGCCAGTAATATCGGTCAGCAAATGCCGCAACAAGCGATCCACAAGCCAGGGGGCTGGCACATCGCCAACTGGCATTTGCGACAGCGCTATCTCCAACTCATAAAGGGCTTCATGACGCGCCTCATCCACACGCGGCGCCTGACTGGTCGGCCCAAGGAACATCCCTGAGAACAGGTAGGAAAGGCTGGGATGGTGCTGCCAGAATGTCAGCATGCTGGCCAGCAGATCCGGCCGTCGCAGGAAGGGGGAGTCAGCTGGCGTTGCCCCGCCCAGCGTGACATGGTTACCCCCGCCAGTGCCGGTGTGCCGGCCATCAAGCATGAACTTTTCCGTTCCCAGCCTGCTCAGCCGTGCCTCTTCATACAGCACACGGGTATTGGTGACCAGTTCGCGCCAGCTCTTCGATGGCGCGACGTTGACTTCGATGACACCGGGATCCGGCGTGATCATGAATTTCTGCAGGCGGGGGTCTGAAGGTGGCGGATATCCCTCTATGCAGACTGGCAACTTCAGCTCGGCCGCTGTGTTCTCAATAGCTGCCAGCAAAGCCAGGTAGTCTTCCAGCAGTGGCAGCGGCGGCATGAATACGAATAATTTGCCGTCTCTGGGTTCCAGACACAATGCGGTGCCGATGGTTTCATCCGCTTTCTCATTCGGGATCTGTTCCTGCCATTCCTGGCTCCGCCCATGAATATGCAGGCCAGTTTGAGTAACACCGGGCTGTCTTTGTGGGGACTCGCTATACCACTGGGCGACCTCGCCATTGTCGTCCTCCAGCGGTGGCAGCTCCCCAAACCAGGAGGGCGCCTGCTCTTCTTCACGCTTTTTGACTGGCAATGCACTCAATGGCAATCGCAAACCCATTGGTGAATCGCCAGGGATCAGATAAAGGTGATCGCGGCGTACATGCCAGCGGCCACTCAACCACAGCCGCGGCTGTTTTGACTGACTCTGTTGCACCGATGTTGCCGTTAGTGGAAGTGCCAGACCCACTAGACTGTCCATGCCACGCTCCAGCAAACGCGCGAGCCGCAGGCGATCTTCATCCTTGCCCAGCTTTTCGCTGCGCAGATCAATATCAACCGGCTGTTGACGCTCCAGCCAAAGATAGTGGTACGCATCCTCATAACACGGGATCAGATACTTCTCGTCCAGCGCCAGACGCGTGACCAACGAGCTCGCAAATTGACGCAGTTGTGACTCGCCAACGGCATAGTCCTGATCCATGCGGGCCAGCCAGCGATCATCTTTCCAGACCGCCTTGCCGTCTTTTCGCCAGTAGCAGGCAAGCGCCCAACGCGGCAGAGGTTCGCCCGGGTACCACTTGCCCTGTTGATAGTGCAGCAGGGAGTTGGGGGCATAGTGAGGTCGCAGTCGATGCAGCAGATTCTCAGCAAACCGGCGTTTGGTGGGTCCCTGCGCGGCAATGGTCCATTCTGGTGCATCCATATCATCGATTGATACAAAAGTGGGCTCACCTCCCATGGTCAAGCGCACATCAAGTGTTTCCAGCTTTGCATCTACCTGCTCGCCAAGCGCATCGATTTTTTCCCATTGCGCGTCTGTGTATGGCTTGGTGACTCGTGGATCTTCGTGAATCCGGGTCACGCTCATGGCAAAGTCAAACTCGACCTCGCATTTTCCAGTTGCACCGGTGATGGCGGCTGCAGTTGATGGCTCTGGTGTGGCTGCCAGTGGCAGGTGTCCCTCGCCGGCAAACAGTCCGGATGTCGGATCCAGACCGATCCAGCCAGCACCGGGTATATAAACTTCAGTCCAGGCATGCAGGTCGGTGAAATCAACGTCTGTTCCCGAGGGTCCGTCCAGGGCTTTGACATCAGCCTTCAGCTGTATCAGATATCCGGACACAAAGCGCGCGGCAAGGCCCAGACGACGCAGAATATGGACCAGTAGCCAGGCCGAGTCACGACAGGAGCCTTTGGCCTTCTGCAGGGTTTCCTCAGGCGTCTGCACGCCCGGCTCCATGCGGATAAGGTATTCAATATCATTGCTGAGCTGCTGGTTCAGCGCCACCAGTGCACTGGCGATCAGAATATCTTCTGAGTCCAGCAACTCTGTTCTGGCCCGCTCCAGCCAGGCATCCAGCAAGGGCCCGTCCTGTCCGTCTGATCCTTCCCGACCTGTTTCCAGGTAAGGGGCCAGATCTTTTTTTAGCGCTTCCGGATAGCTGAAGGGAAAATGTTCGGCGTACTCCTCCACAAAAAAGTCGAAGGGATTGATGACCGTCATCGGCGCAATGACTTCCACGTCAACGTGAAGCTGGGTCATCTTGTCGGGGAACACGAGCCGCGCCACATGGTTGCCGAATGGGTCCTGCTGCCAGTTGATAAAGTACTGACCACCGGTGATCTTGAGGCTGTAGGCCTCGATGGGTGTGCGGCAGTGGGGTGCTGGTTTCAGGCGAATATGATGCGGATGCACCTGAACGGGTCTGTCAAAGTTATAGCGGGTGGAGTGTTTCAGGGCTACGCGAATCGTCATGACAGGAAGTCCGGCTCATAGAACGGTCTATCGAGCATAGCAAGGGCGATGCCAATTGCAAATGACAAACACTCAACCGTTAATGCAATGTGAGCTGTTTTGATTAAACCGCACCATGCCGCAGTTGCCGATCAACCAGCCGCATGATACAACGTGATGAACTGGTACAGTGATTGCACAATTATTGCAGGAAAACCGCTATCCACGTTTTGGACAAAAAGATCTGAATGAGCAATGTAGACTGGGATACCTATAGTTTTGATGGATTCTATGACGAGCTGATTGCCGCACCCGGCAAGCCCCGTCCCGAAGCACATATGCTATGCGAATATCTGGCACGGCTTGACGCGAAGGAACTGGGCGAGCACAAGGCTGCTGCTGAACTGGCCATTCAACTGATGGGCATCACGTTCACCGTGTATACCGAAGGCAGCATGATAGACCGGGCATGGCCTTTTGACATTGTGCCGCGCATCATACCGCTGCAGGAATGGCAAAAAACCGAGGCCGGCCTGAAACAGCGTGTGCAGGCGCTCAACATGTTCATCAATGACCTGTACCACGACCAGAAAATCATCAAAGACGGTGTCTTCCCCGCCGAATTGCTGAAACAATCAGTAAACTTCCGCCCCCAGTGCGTCGGCATCAATACCCCACACAACATCTGGGCACATATCTGTGGCTCAGACCTTGTGCGTGACAAAGACGGTACTCTTTACGTGCTCGAGGACAACTTGCGTGTACCCTCGGGCGTCTCTTACATGCTGGAAAACCGTAATGTCACCAAGCGGGTGATGCCAGAGCTTTTTGCTACCGGTTTCATTCAGCCAGTCGACGATTACACATCCCAGCTATACGAAATGCTGGCATCTATGAGCCCGCGCCCTGGTGATGACCCCTCAATTGTCATCCTGACACCAGGCATCTACAACAGCGCCTACTATGAGCATGCCTACCTGGCACAGCAAATGGGTGTGCAGCTGGTTGAAGGATCCGACCTCGTGGTCGGTGATGATGACTGCGTGTACATGCGCATGGTGGACGGCCTTGAGAGAGTCGATGTCATTTATCGGCGCGTTGACGACATGTTCCTTGACCCCGAGGTGTTTAACCCCGAATCGGCGCTGGGTGCCCGAGGCCTGATGCGCGCATGGCGTAAAGGTAATGTGGCGCTGGCCAATGCGCCGGGTGCTGGCGTAGCAGACGACAAGGTGGTGTATGCCTTTGTGCCGAAGATCATCAAATATTATCTCGACCAGGAACCACTGATCCCGAACGTACCCAGCTATCTGTGCATGTTTGAG
The DNA here is from genome assembly GCA_002706685.1 of Gammaproteobacteria bacterium. Lineage (GTDB taxonomy): Bacteria > Pseudomonadota > Gammaproteobacteria > Pseudomonadales > Pseudohongiellaceae > Pseudohongiella. The sequence goes on from PALV01000012.1 coordinate 16,763, forward strand.
GACGACCGCAAATACGTACTCGACAATCTGGACAAGCTGGTCGTTAAACCAGCCAATGAGTCGGGTGGCTATGGCATGATGATCGGCCCGCACGTGAATAAAAAAGAACGCAAGAAGTTCGCCGAGCTGATCAAGGCGGACCCTCGCAATTACATGGCGCAGCCGACTCTCGCACTATCAACGTCTCCAACTCTGATCGGTAACGTGATGGAGCCGCGCCATGTTGATCTGCGTCCATTCATTCTATCGGGGCAATCCACTTACGTGACCACTGGCGGTTTGACGCGAGTGGCACTGGTCAAAGGCTCGCTGGTCGTCAACTCTTCCCAGGGTGGCGGCAGTAAAGACACCTGGATTGTCGATGTGGAGGGCCGCTGATCATGCTCTCACGCGTTGCTGAAAATATATACTGGCTGGCACGTTACATCGAACGAACCGAAGACACCGCACGCCTGCTCAGCGTCAATAGTAACCTGTTGCTGGACCTGCCCCGCGCCACACAGCTCGGCTGGTCAGAGATTATTGCGATCACGGGCAACGCCGAACTGTTTGACGAGCTCTATCCCAATCGTGATGAAGTCAGTGTGCTGACTTTCATATGTGGGGATAAGCGCTATGACGGTTCCATCATCCGCTCACTGGCAGCGGCACGTGAGAATCTTCGCACCACACGTGACGTTATCCCCAGAGAGATATGGGAAGAGGTTAACCAGCTGTTTATTGCGGTGCGCGACCAGGTTGAATCTGGTATCACACCACGCAAGCGCGACGCATTTTTGAGACGCGTGATTCGCAGCTGCCAGACTGTCAATGGATTGATTGAGGGCACGCTCAGCTACACGCAGGCGCGTACCTTTCTAATGCTGGGACGTCAGCTCGAGCGTGCAGACATGATCACCCGAATTATCGATGTGAGGTCAGGTAATCTGCTGCCGCGCAGCCCGGGAGAACTGACCCCCTTTGAAAATATTCAATGGATGAGTGTGCTCAAATCACTCAGCGGTTATCAAATGTATCGCCAGCATGTTCGACTGCGTATCCGGGGCCCGGATGTATTGAGCTTCCTGTTGCAGAATCGGAGCTTTCCGCGCGCTGTCGGGACCTGTCTGGAACGATTCGCGAATGCACTATTGACGCTACCACGTCATGAGATTGTACTAAACGAAGTGGAGACCTGCCGCGAGCATCTTTCCAGGGCGGATATCCCGCTGCTGGCCAGTGAGCCGGAACGCCTGCATGCTTTCGTCGACGATATTCAACTGGACTTCAGTGAGCTTCACGACGCGCTGGCAAAGACCTATTTCGCGCGCGTACAGGATAATGTGCAGACTCAGGCCTCATAGATGATCCTGTTCAGTTCATACAGTCACCGGCAGTTGTGCCAATGTGGCCAGGTCGTATTCTTTGACAACAGCGTTTGCCTGCGTTGTGGCTCGGCGCTTGGCTTTCACCCAGAGCAAGGTCAACTGCAAAGCCTGGTGCCTGCCGAGCAGGCAGGTCGCTGGGTATTGCAGACAGACTGCGACAGCGACAAAACCGTTATTGCCAGCTATCGACGCTGCGCCAATGTTGACTCTGCCGCACAATGCAACTGGCTTGTCACAGGTTCGCTGGACCAGGATTCGCCTGCCGACCTGTGTCTCGCCTGCGCGACCAACATCACCATTCCTGATCTTTCTCAGTCTGGAAATCCCGACTACTGGCGTCTGTGTGAACTTGCCAAACGGCGGCTGATTGCGCAGCTGCTGATGTTGGGGCTGCCGGTAAAAACACGGCAAATGGATCCGCAAAAGGGCCTGGGCTTTGAGTTGTTGCGCTGGCAGCCAGGAGAGGATGCACCTGTCACTGGACACAAAGCTGGCGTCATAACCATCGATATCGCCGAAGCCGACCCTGCCTTTCGTGAGCAGATTCGTCAACAGATGCAGGAGCCTTACCGCACACTGCTGGGACATTTCCGCCACGAGTCCGGGCATTACTACTGGGATCTCCTGATTCGCGACACCAATTGGTTACCCGTTTACAGAAGCCTGTTTGGTGATGAGCGTCAGGATTACACGGCCTCGCTCCAGAATCACTACAATGTTGGTCCCCCGGCTGACTGGCAAAGCCATTACATCAGCAGCTATGCGGCCTCGCACCCCTGGGAAGACTGGGCAGAAACCTGGGCGCATTATCTGCACATGACTGACACGCTAAGCGCGGCTGAGCAATTTGGCATTGCTGCGGATGCACTGAGCATTCAGACCGATCCCTTCACCCAGCAGGATCTTGCAGAGCTTCCATTTCACATGGCTGACTCCGAACTCTCTGACGGCTTTATGCAAAAGGTTAATCAGTGGGTGCGACTGAGCAGCGTCCTCAACGTGCTGGCCCGCAGTATGGGTCAACCCGACAGCTATCCGTTTGTGTTGACCGTGGATTCGCTGCGTAAGATGTATCTGGTACACAGCGTGATCTCCTGATCAAATAAGTGTTCACATCCAGCGGCCCTGGTAGTCCGCCGTGCACTTTGTAAGCCGCGACTGCAGGGCCTCAATCTGTGCAACGGGCAACCAGGCTATTGTCTCGCGACCACCTGCGCTAAGCACTTGCAGTGCTGATGTGCCCCACAGCCTTAACCAGGGTCCCTGTCGAATTCGCAAGGTCTGCATTTTGTACGCCGGAATCCAGCTTTGCTGCTGGCCGATCATCCCACGTCGCAGCGCGATCCAGTTATCATCGACATAAACTGCACGTAGGCGCCAGCTCGCCCATACAAGCAAAGCTACACCAGGACAGATCAGTAACAGCGATCCCAGCACCCACTCCAGACTCCATGAAGTTAACAGCGCCACCAGTAAAGTAAGCGCGGATGTCGTCATTAGCCAGGGCAGTATCATGCTGGCTGGGTGAACAGATTGCCAGTTTGCGTCTGTCAGTCTTAGTTGCTGTTTAATACCTGCTTCACGTTCGGCATTGAGGATAGGAACAAAAAAAGTCTTGGCCTGCTGCATGGTATCTGGCCTGCCTGTCTGATCTATGCGAAGCGACCGGCGCCCCATGGAACGAGCTATTATGCCCTGACTCCAGACCAGCCGCTGCAGCCGCACATACTGAAAGCTGCGAGTGACGATACTGAGCAAGCCAGCCCGTGTCTGGTAGCGCTGCCCCATCGCCGTTAATGTGAACCCGTAGTAGCGCACGATTGACAGCAAAACGGAAGCCACCACCAACAACGCCAGCACGGCAAGCACGCCGCCCCCCCACAATAGAGTCGTCTGCAGGACCCCACCTCCCCTCTCAATCAGCGTTACCAGACCCTCCACTCGCGGGATCACCCAGTCATCAATAAGATCTAGCTGGCTTAGCGGATAAGCCACAACGGGAAGAGCCAACAGCACTGGATTATGCATCAAGCCATAACGGACAAGCTCTGACAAAGGCAAGGTCAATCTGAAGCCTGTGACTGAGCTATCACTATCGATTCGGAAGTCATCGGCCGGCGAATCAATTGCCGCCGAACCCTGAGCATTTTCCTTGTGCTGCATCATGGCCTGACGCAATGACTCAGCCCGGTCATATGAAAGTCCTGCGAGCTCAACTTCCTTGCCATCGGATCCCGCGCTTTCGACTCCGAGTATCGACTGACCGAAAGGTCTGAAATACCAGGGCTGGCGGATATCCGCCAGTTGAATGCGATCGTAGTCCAGAGTCAGCTGAGTCCGCTTGAGAATGCCTTCACGCACATGCAGCGTGTGTGCATCTGCCCGATACCGGAAGCACCACCAGGACGCAACGGCGTGCACCACGATGAGTGTTGGTAAGCCCGTAGCGAGCAGCCACAGGATGACCAGACGCAACTGGTCACCTCCAGTCACTATCACCACAGCCAGCGGAATCAGATTGACTGCCTGACGCAGAAACAAAATCAGAGTTCGCCCGATGAAGTAGATCAGTGCCCACAGCGAAACGCGTTCATAAGTGTTCGTCACTGACCGCCTCCGCCTCTCCCTGTTCATCGTACCGCGGCTGCTCATCGATTCGTTGCAGCAGGCCATCGCGAATGGTTTCTGCACTCGCCACCGGGAGCCCCGGGATTGTCAGATCAGATCCACGCCCGCCTGCGGTATAGATTACCAGCCTGGCCAGCTTCATTAGTCGCTCGAGCGGACCCTGAGTGATTTCTACATGCTGAATGCGGTTCAGTGTGACTACCGTCTGCGTGCGCCACAGTGCACCAGTGCGAAAATACACCGCCTGTGGCTGAACCTGAAAACCTGTCAGACGATAGCGCTTGTTGACCCAGAAGGTCGCGTAAGTACCTGCCAGCAGGATTATCAGCCCGGCTATGGTAGTACCCGCCCAAAGCGGCACAATCGGTACCAGTCGTGTCAGCAATGCGCAGAGCACCAGAAGCAATGCGGTGTCCATCAGGATGATAAGTCGCAGCAGCGTTTTGTAGGCGGGGTCTACGTCCTGATAATCCGTCATCATATTATGATCCTTGTTATTGTTGTTCGGATGTACAGCCTGATATTAGCTGCATAAATCCGAATCTTCCTGTTGATTTAAAAAATATTTCTGCAGAGCTATTGCGCATCCCAGCGATTTCTCCTACTCAACTCGTTTGCCTGCCGGCAAACCTCATACCAGTTTTCTCTCGCAAAAAAATATTCTTTGACCCATCTATCTTTTCCTGATTTTACTGTTAGCCTTCGCCAAATCTAGCTGCGGGTCCTTCGCGGATTTGGACAATCAATATCACTCCTCTCAACGCTTTCTCAACCATAACTTCCTTCCTCTCAACCTTCAATTGACCCTGGGGTCTTGAATCATGAAGCAGAAAATAATGTGGGCGTTCATAGCCGTGTTCGGCAGTATCTGTCTGGCAGTGCTTGCTCTGCACCGGGGAGAAACAATCAGTGCTCTGTGGCTGGTCTGTGCCTCGATTTCGGTTTACCTGATTGCCTATCGCTTTTACAGCAGGTTCATCGCCAATCGAGTATTGCTGGTCGATCCAGCGCGGCCGACACCTGCTCACACCATGAGCGATGGCCTGGACTATGTGCCGACTCACAAGTGGGTGCTGTTTGGGCATCACTTCGCCGCGATTGCCGGCGCCGGCCCACTGGTAGGCCCGGTACTGGCGGCGCAGATGGGTTACCTGCCGGGCACGCTGTGGATACTGGCAGGTGTGGTGCTGGCGGGCGCCGTGCAGGACATGATCATTCTGTTCCTGTCGACGCGAAGAAACGGCGCGTCACTGGGTGAAATGATCCGTCGCGAGATGGGCTCGGTGGCGGGCATCATCGCGCTGGTTGGCATCATGGCGATTCTGATCATCCTGCTCGCCGTGCTCGGCATGGTGGTCGTAAAGGCCCTGATCGGCAGCCCGTGGGGTGTGTTCACGCTGGCGGCTACCATTCCGATCGCACTGTTCATGGGTGTTTATCTGCGTTACATCCGGCCCGGCAAAGTGGGAGAAATCTCGGTTATCGGTTTTGCAATGCTGATGTTTGCACTGCTTTACGGGCAGACCGTTGCCGCTCACCCTTACTGGGGTCAGGTGTTTAACCTGGACGGCAAAACGCTGACACTGTGGTTGATGGGTTATGGATTTATTGCTTCAGTGTTGCCAGTCTGGCTGCTGCTTGCTCCGCGCGACTATCTGTCCACTTTCCTGAAAATCGGTACCATCATTGGCCTGGCTATCGGTATCCTGGTGGTCAACCCACCGCTGCTAATGCCGGCTGCTACGCCGTTTATCGATGGCACAGGTCCGGTGTTCTCAGGCTCGCTGTTCCCATTCCTGTTTATTACGATCGCCTGTGGTGCAGTGTCCGGTTTCCACGCTCTGGTGTCTTCAGGTACCACGCCAAAGATGATCGATAACGAAGGGCATGTACGCCCGATCGGATACGGCGCCATGCTGGTAGAATCCTTCGTGGCCATCATGGCGCTGATAGCAGCCTGCGTTCTTGACCCGGGAGTCTATTTCGCGCTGAACAGCGGACCTGCGGTCATCGGTACGACTGTTGAAAGCGCCGCAGCTGCCATCAGTTCCTGGGGTTTTGTAGTGACACCAGAAGCATTAAGCCAGCTGGCCAATGACATGGGCGAAGGCAGCATTCTGTCTCGAACCGGGGGTGCACCAACCTTCGCCGTCGGCATGGCCCATATTCTGTCTCAGGCAATGGGCGGCGGCGCGATGATGGCGTTCTGGTACCACTTCGCCATTCTGTTTGAAGCCCTGTTCATCCTGACCACACTGGACGCCGGTACGCGTGTATGCCGTTTCCTGATGCAGGATCTGCTGGGCACTGCAGTGCCCGCCATGAAAGATACCAACAATCTGTTTGCCAACCTGATCGCTACCAGCCTGGTCGTGTCCGGCTGGGGATACTTCCTGTACCAGGGTGTGTCTGATCCGTTTGGCGGCATCAATACCCTGTGGGCGCTGTTTGGTATCTCTAACCAGATGCTGGCAGGCATCGCACTGATTCTGGCCACCGTGGCTCTGGTGCGCATGGGTCGTGGCAGGCTGGCGCTGGTGCCGGCTGTGCCTGCGGCCTGGGTCCTGCTGATTACACTGATCGCCGGCTGGCAGAAACTGTTCAGCGAGATTCCCGCCATTGGTTTCCTGTCACATGCTGATGTATTTTCCGCTGCCATTGCCCGCGGTGAAATTCTGGCGCCAGCTACAACCATGGTTCAGATGCAGTCGGTGCTGTTCAACGATCGGATCAATGCATTCATGACCGCGTTTTTTATGGTGATTGTGGTTGCGATGGTGTTCTTTGCCATCAAAACCATACGCCAGTCTCTGAACAACCCTGATGCGGCCAAACTGGTTCCAGCTCAGGAGTATGCATGATGACTGCTGGCGACTTTCTTCGCCCGTCAACACTGCGTCGAGGGCTGTCATTGACAGCCCAGACGCTGCGTCTGATGATTGGCGTCGGCGATTATGAGGCCTATCTAGAGCACATGAATTCGCATCACCCAGACCTGCCCGTTCTCGACTACAGCGCCTGGTACCGTAACCGGGTCGACGCGCGCTACGGAGCCGGCGATGGCAAGGTAAGCCGCTGCCCCTGCTAGGCGGGGACAGCTGTCGAAGCCGCCCGACAGGTGGTAACAGACAATGATTGACAAGGCGTCAACAGTCGGTAGACTGCTCTTAGTGAGGAAAATATAAGTATATTGATATTTTCCTCATGATCCTGCACGGATCAGATCACCCAAACAAGAATGAATAATCAGAAAGTGGCAGCATACCCGGCTGCCTGGGGTCGGTTCACAATGAGCACCATTCACAGGCCAGGCATGGCCTTTCCTCTTGCTTTCACCGTGCTGACAGCAATCGCGTCACTTGCACCCACACTGGCAAACTCTCAGGAGTCGGCAAACGATATGGCCGCCAGCTCCGTTGTCGTCGCCACACGCCGGTTGACTGAAGAACAGTACCGCCAGAGCATCGCCGACATTTTTGGTGATGACATTCAGATCAATGCCCGCTTTGAACCGGAACGCCGCGAACAGGGACTGCTGGCGCTTGGCAACGCCACGCTGTCAATGACAGCAGCCGGCTTCGAACAGTTCTTTGGTCTATCCCAGGACATCGCCGCCCAGGTGCTGGATGAATCAAGGCGCAAGCAAACCATGATCTGTTCACCCGCCAATAATGCTGCGCATGACAGCGACTGCGCCGCGGATTTTATCACGCATTATGGTGAGGCACTTTTCCGAAGACCATTGACTCAGGCGGAATTGAACGCCCGGATGACAACGGCGGAAACCGGCACTGCCCAGACCGGTGACTTTTACGAGGGGCTGGAACTGGCGCTTGCGAGTCTGCTGACCGCGCCGGACTTTCTGTTTCGTATGGAGCGGGCAGAAGCAGACCCGCAAAACCCCGATCAGTGGCGCCTGGACGCCTACACCCGTGCATCCCGGCTTTCCTTCCTGTTCTGGAATACCACACCGGACGTTGAACTGCTGGCAGCCGCCGAGAGTGGTGAGCTGTTAACTGAACGAGGCCTGAAGGCACAGATCGACCGTCTAAGCAGCTCTCCTCGTATCGAAACCGGCATCACCGCATTTTTGACTGACATGATGCAGATTGATGGTTTTGACAGCATGGTCAAGGACGCTTCGATCTATCCAAAGTTCAATCAACTGGTTGCCGACAGCGCCCGCGAGCAGATGGTGCGCACGCTGGTCGATCTGCTGGTGGTGCGCGAGCGCGACTATCGTGAGATTTTCACTTCCAACGATACCTTTCTGAATCGGCCACTGGCTGCTGTCTACCAGGTGCCGTTTACCTCCACAGAGGAATGGGCACCATACACTTTCCCGGATTCGGCGGAACGTTCCGGCATTTTTTCGCAGGTTGGATTTCTGTCTCAGTACGCGCACCCGGGCAGCTCCTCGCCGACGATCAGGGGCATCAAGCTGCACGAGATATTCCTTTGTGAACACACACCCGAGCCGCCAGCCGATGTCGATTTTTCTGCCGTTGAGGACAGTAATGCGGCCACCTCACGGGAACGCCTGCTGGATCATATGAGCAATCCCGGCTGTGTGGTCTGCCATCAGCGCAGCGACCCGCCCGGCCTGGCGCTGGAACACTTTGATGGCCTGGGGCAGATACGCAAGTACGAAAATGGCCAGCTGATTGACGTCAGCGCGGATCTGTTTGGCAACAAGTTTGTTGGAGCACAGGGTCTGGGTGAGTTCCTTTACAACGATCCGCGAGCCTCATCCTGCCTGGTCAGAAACGTCTATGCCTACGGCACAGCCCACATGCCAGCTGGCTCTCAGCGGGCATACATCAACGAACAGATCGAGCAGTTTGCCAGGAGTGGTCACAAAGTACCTGCACTGTTTCGACAGATCGCCAGTACGCCCGCTTTTTTTGCTGTCGCGCTGCCTGAAGGCCTGCCACAGCGAGCCACACAGCTGGCCAGCGGCACCGCCGCGCCATAACCGAATCAGGGGGGGAGAATCATGAAAACAAAAATAAATCGTCGCTCGGTCCTCAAAGGAATACTGGGAGGTGCCACGGTAGGCGTGGGTCTGCCGCTGCTGAATGTGTTTTTGAATGAGAACGGCAATGCCTATGCCGACGGCAGCGTTATTCCGACCCGGTTTGGCACCTACTTCTGGGGGCTCGGATTAACCGATACACCCACGGGAGGGACGCGCTGGGTGCCGCAGACAGTTGGCGCAGACTATGAGATCACACCCGAACTTGAGGCGATTGCTGCGTTCAAACAGAAAGTCTCGGTGTTCTCCGGCTTTCGCGCCATACCTGACACCCGCCCGAACCTGGTGCACTGGAGCGGCCATGCCTCCATCCTGTCTGGCGTTGCGCCGGCTGCCAGCGGCAGCTTTGATGGGGCCACACTGGATACCCGCGTCGCCGATGCGATTGGTGGAGCCACCCGATTCAAGGTGCTGGATATTGATGCTTCCATTTCGCGCCGCCCAATCAGTTATTCGACACGAACTGGTACTACCTTCGCATCGCCAGACCAGACTCCGTTGGCACTTTATCAACGTCTGTTCGGTGAAGGATTCCAGGACCCCAACAGCGAACACTGGGCGCCGGACCCTGCCATCATGCTGCGACAGAGCGTACTGTCGGCCGTCACAGAACAGCGCCAGGCACTGATGCGCAGCGTCGGGCATGAGGACCAGATAAAGCTGGAACAGTATTTCACCTCGCTGCGCGAAATGGAAAATCAACTGGCCGTCCAGCTGCAGCGCCCTGAGCCGCGCGAGGCCTGTGTAATTCCCGATATGCCGCCGGAGCTGGCGCGCGCAGGCTCGGTAGATGTCGTTAATAACAATACCCGGGTCATGGCCCGCCTGCTGGCCATGGGCCTCGCCTGTGATCAGTCCCGTGTTTTTAACTTCGTGCACACGGGCGGCACATCAGAAACCTACGTACCGGGACAGAGCAAGATCTATCACCAGATAACGCACGACGAACCCACCGATTCGCAACTGGGATATCAGCCGGAGACCAGTAAGCTGGCCGGATTGGTGATGGAAGGCTTTGGTGCCTTCCTGGAAGAGCTGGATGCCATTCGGGAAGGCAATGGCACCCTGCTCGACAACTGCCTGGTGTTTGCACTCAGTGATACCGGCTACGCCAAAATTCACTCATTGGAGAACATCCCCATGATGCTGGCAGGTGGCGCCAGCGGCCGTCACAAAGCGGGGCATCACGTGCATGCTCCGGGTGAATCAGTGACACGTGTCTCTCTGACGGCCATGCAACTGGCCGGCGCACCGGTCGGCGAGTTCGGCAGCGGCTCCATGCGCACTGCCCGTCCAATCACCGATGTGATGGCATCCTGAGGAGGCACAACATGACAGACTATCAAGCTTTCTGCCGGACCAGGGTTCTCCGATCAGGCAGCCTGGTCCGCACTGCGGTCCTGACAACTGCAATGGCAACCATGGCAACGGCCGCGCAGGCCGATTGGCAGCGTTCCTATGTCATAGAATGGAATGAGCCAGCCATGTATTTTGGCGGCGAAAGTGGTATCGAGAGTCCGGGGAGCGACTGCCCTGACGGTGTTAATCCCGAGCTGGACTGGGTGGAAGTGCTCGTTAATGCCGGCTATACGCGTGAAGAGGCCGAATGGCTGCGTAACCCCGCCAACCCGACCCGTAGCCCGGTACACGGGCAGAACCAGATGGCCTTTCGCGGTAAGGACAGGGCAAATATCTACACAAATCCGGAATCCTACCCGGACCCCGGTCTGTATCCGATGACAGGCTCGATTGCCGAGGGCCTTAACCTGGACGGCAATCCGGATACCGGCTTTACCAGCCCCACTGGCGAGCCAGGCATTGATAATACCTTCTACAAGGCGCTGGGCTGCTGGAAAACCTATCGGGGGCCAGAGCGCCTCTCAAGCGGCGCGATGCAGTTCAATGACGGCATGCGCAACGGCTCGTGGACCATGGTGATTGTGGTTTCCGGTGAGGGCGACGATCCCCTCAATGACAGCAACGTCATGGTCGGTTTCTACATGAGCGAAGACAATATGGTCAAAGGCGGCGATGGCAGTATTTCGCCTGACTATACCTATCGCATCGCTCCGCACGCCAAATATGAAGGCCTGTTTCCGGCCCGCACCGTTGATGGCGTCATCGAATCGCGTGAACCAGTGACTGCCACCCTGCGCGATCCCGGCTACACGCGTGACCTCGAACTGCTGGAAGCGCAGATCAGCCTGGAGATGAAAGAAGACGGCAGCCTGCGTGGTTACGTCGGCGGTTACCGGCCATGGCGGGATGTCTATGACGGCTGGGTAAACGCACGTGGTCCCGTGATCGAATCCCTGACCTGGGTGGAACTGCCCGCCGTCTACTACGCGCTGAAACGCAGCGCCGACTATCACCCCGATCATGGGCAACAGGCCGGCCGGGACGACAGCGGCAACACACACATCTCTTTTGCGCTGCGGGTCGACGCACTGCCAGCGTTTGTTGTGACACCTGATGCGAAAGCGATTGCCACGCAAGTCGTATCGTACCGGGACCAGGCACCGCCACTGCCAGCTCGAGGCCAGCCAACACTTGGCCGGTACCAGATTGTCGGCGGCATTGTTATCGACCCCAATGCTGAACAGCAGGCGGGCCCTGATGCAGTGATTCTGCCCCCTCGTTAATGGGGGCAGGCTGATCTATAATCACGTGCTATGTCGTCCAATCTTGCACAGAAGCTGACTACCCGTATTCACGATGATGAAAACGCCCGAGTGGCCAACAGCATCGTGGACGCCTTTGCCCGCAAGGCGCGGGTCCTGGGTATCCGCTCAATATCCATGAGCGACCTGGCGCGCAGCCTGCGCATGAGTACCAAAACCCTGTACAAATACTTTGATACCAAAGAAGCGTTGGTCCACGAGCTGGTCTTCCGCTGGGAAGCCCGCGTGCACAAACCCATCACAGCTTATGGCACCAACGACCTGATGGAGATTCTGCGCTACCGGATTGGCGTCTGGGTTGAGAACGATGCGCAGTACTCATCGGCGTTCTGGCTGGATCTGAAAACCGGATACCCTGAGCTGTACAAGGTATACATCGACTCACTCTACGAGAGCATGCGCGCGATGCGCGAGCGGCTTTCGCCCTATTTGCGCGACGATGTTGATGCAGAGTTCGCCTGGTCGTGCTACTTCACGCTGATGACGGACGCGGCTCGGCGCAAGACCTTCGAGAAAGTTGGCATGACACGCGAGCAATCAGTGTTTGCCGCATTTGATTTCTGGGTCAAGGCGGCAATCGACCCGGACAAGCTTGCTCACGCGGAATGGCAGTCAGCCTGATTCAGCTCAACTGCGCATCTGCGCGATAAATCGATCTGACTCGGCGATGGCGGCTTCCATCGCTGCCATCAATTCGTCCACATCTGCATCTATTGTATCGAGCTCGCCGCGTATCGACGCAATCGCCCGGGCGTTCAGGTTGTGCTTCAGATACAGCACGTTGTCGCGCAGGCTGTCGAGCACAGGGTCCAGCGTTGCTTCTGAGCGCTGCATCGCGCGCGCCAGTTGATCGTAGCGATCGCGCGTTGCACGAAGTTGCTGCTCGCTGTCGCGGCGCAATTGCTGATTAGTATAAAGATCAAGTTCATCTTCCCATTCGTCAAACAATGCATCGGCTACATCCTCTACTGCCTCGATTCGATCACGAATACGGTCGGCAGCCTGCTCGCTGCGCTGAAACTCAGCGTCCAGGCGGTCATAAACCTGTTGCAGGTCACCACCATCAAAATTGACCACACTGCGAAACTGCTCCAGCGCATTCTGAAATTGCTCCTGCCCCTCCTGCTGGGCGTCCTGTGCCTCCTCAACACGGTCTACCATGATGTCCCGTTTGGCTACACCCAATCGTTCCATCGCCCCGTAATACGCTGACTGGCAGGCAGTCAGCAGCACAATCGCCGCCATCGCCAGCAAGGGTTTAAGTATCAATTTCATCCGTTTAGCTCCTGTATCAGGCTCAATCCAGCAGATCAGTCACGAAGTTTAACCGCTATTTACATCCTGTGCTTGACCTTACCACTATGGGAAGGTTCAAACTAATACCATACGCAAACGACAGGGAGCACTGATCAACATGATGCGAATCAGTGAGGCTGCGCAGCACAGCGGACTGAGCAGCAAGATGATACGGCATTACGAGGACGTGGGTCTGATTCAGCCCGCTGCGCGAACCGAGGCTGGTTATCGGCAGTACTCGCCGGCCCAGCTGGACCAGCTCGGGTTTATCCGACACGCTCGCAGCCTGGGTTTCTCAATTGCACAGATTCGCGACCTGCTGCAACTGCGTGACAACCCGCGCCGCGCCAGCCGCGAAGTGAAGCAACTGGCACAAAAGCATCTGCAGGAGCTGGACCAGCAGATGCTGGCCCTGAAAAAAATGCAGGCCATGCTTGAAGATCTTGTTGCGCGGTGCGCAGGAGATGATTCGCCTGATTGTGTCATTATTGATGAGCTTTCCGACTCTGGAGAAACTGGAAATGAGTGAGCGACTACAACTGGCCATTGAAGGCATGAGCTGCGCCTCCTGTGTGCGTCGCGTGGAACAGGCCCTGGCCAAAGCCCCTGGCGTGGAAGCAGCCTCGGTTAACCTGGCAACTGGGCGAGCCGACATCATGCTGGCCAGAGGCGCCAGCATCGAGCCCGTCACGCACGCTGTCACCGGTGCCGGCTACCAGGCGCGGCCAATACGGGAAAGCTCCTACCAGCAGGAGGAACAGCACCGCGATCGCGAATTAGCTGAGCTCAAACGCGATGTCATTCTGGCAGCCGTGTTGACTCTGCCGGTGGTGGTGTTGGAAATGGGCGGGCATATCGTGCCTGCCTTCCATCACTGGGTGATGCAGACACTGGGCCAGACTGCTAGCTGGTGGCTGCAGTTGGTGCTTACTTCCGTTGTATTGTTTGTACCGGGACGACGCTTCCTGAAAGCAGGTCTTCCGGCTCTGCTGCGCCGTGCGCCCGACATGAACTCGCTGGTAGCACTCGGTTCTCTGGCCGCCTGGAGTTTTTCCGTTTTTGTCACGCTGTTTGGCAGTTTCATTCCAGAGCAGACACGTCATGTCTATTTCGAAGCCGCTGCAGTGATTGTCACACTGATTCTGCTGGGTCGACTGCTGGAAGCACGCGCCAAAGGTAAAACAGGTGACGCCATTCGCAAACTGATGGACCTGCAGGTCAAATCTGCCAAGGTAGAGCGAGAAGGTGCCATAGAAGAAGTTGCGCTGTCAGACATCAGGCTTGATGACACCATCCACGTATTCCCGGGCGAACGGATAGCCGTTGATGGCATCGTGCTGGCGGGAGACTCCTATGTCGATGAATCGATGCTGACCGGCGAAGCGATGCCTGTCGCCAAGCGTGTAGGCGATGAGCTCACTGGTGGTACCGTTAACCAGAATGGCAGATTGTCGTTTCGCGCCACTCGTGTCGGTGGTGACACGGTGCTGGCCCGCATCGTGCAGATGGTCGAAGAAGCGCAAAATACCAAACTGCCGATCCAGCAACTGGTCGACCGGGTAACGGCCGTGTTTGTGCCAATTGTCATGGGCATTGCTGCTCTGACATTTCTGGTCTGGCTGCTGGTCGGACCAGAGCCTGCATTCACCATGGCTTTGATCAATGCGGTCGCTGTTCTGATCATAGCCTGTCCCTGCGCCATGGGGCTGGCGACACCCACGTCGGTCATGGTTGGCATTGGCCGGGCGGCGGACCTGGGAGTCTTGCTGCGTAAAGGCCAGGCCCTGCAGCTGCTGCGAGACACCCGGGTAGTGGCCTTCGACAAGACTGGCACGCTGACCAAAGGCAAGCCGCAACTGATCGAGTTGATTCTGCGCGGCAGTCGCCAGCATGAGGAAGTATTGCAATTGATCGCCTCCGCCGAGCAGCACTCGGAGCATCCCATTGCGCGTGCCATCGTCAGCGCAGCGCGGGAACAGGGCATCGCGCTATTGCCTGCTGATGAGTTTCAGGCAACGCCGGGTATGGGTATGTCTGCTCTCGTCAACGGCGTCAGGGTCGAAGTGGGTGCCGATCGGTTTCTGGCGGAAAAGCACCCGGAGCTGACTGAAATGGCGAAGCAGGGCGCGCTGCTGGCGAATGAAGGCGCTACGCCGCTTTACGCCGCCATCAACGGTGAACCCGCTGCTACTCTGGCTGTTGCCGACACCATCAAGGAGTCTGCGCGAGCCGCGATCAAGGGTTTGCATGAACTGGGCCTTAAAGTCGCCATGATTACCGGAGACAACCGGGGCACAGCCGAGGCCATCGCGCATGAGCTCGGTATTGATGAGGTCGCAGCGGAAGTGCTGCCAGAAGGCAAGGTAGACGCCCTGGAAAACCTTCGTCGGCAGCACGGCACGCTCAGTTTCGTGGGTGATGGCATCAATGATGCGCCAGCGCTGGCTGCGGCAGATGTTGGTATTGCCGTCGGTACCGGTACCGATATCGCCATCGAGGCGGCAGATGTAGTGCTGATGGGGGACGACCTGAACGGTGTCGTCAATGCACTGGGCATCAGCCAGGCCACATTGAACAATATCAAACAGAACCTTTTCTGGGCGTTTGCTTACAACATCAGCCTGATTCCGGTCGCCGCCGGCGTGTTGTACCCGGTTACCGGGCTGCTGTTGTCACCCATGCTGGCAGCGGGGGCGATGGCCATGTCGAGCGTGTTTGTCGTTGCTAACGCACTCAGACTGCGCAGAAAATAGCGCTGAATTCGAAAATCCGTCAGGGTTTGTATTGTTGCTGGCTTACCTGGTGACGGCTCTGTGCTTAAATAGACAGACACAACAATAACGATTTTTCTGCCATGCGATTCGCCCTGATCACAGTTGTAGTTACCACTCTGCTGCTGGCCGCCAGCCCGCGCGCCAGCGCCGCAGACTTTGGACTGATTGACCAGCACGGCCAGTTCCATCACCTGTACCGGTACAGGAATGTGGAGACTGTCGCCGTGCTTACATTCTCGTATCAAGATGCTGAATCCCTCGCCGCGGCCCGGCAGTTTGCCAACGCCTGCGATCAGGCTGAGCCCTCACAGTTGGCCTGCCTGCTGCTGAACGCTTCCGACTCCGCCGACGAAATTCGTAATCAGGCTGAGTCGCCCGGAAACCTGCCCGTGCTGATCGACGGCTCACAGACGGTTGCTGGCACGCTCGGCTTCACCCGACTGGGAGAGCTGGTCACGCTGGACCCCGCATCCGTCGATTTCAAGGATGCCGCCATTACCGGATTCGAGGCTCCTGGGCAGGGAACGGCCATCGACTTTCACTTTCTTGCCGCATTGGACGAACGTGGTATTTCCTACCAGGACGACATTGCGCCCCTGTTGCAACGACGGTGTGCTTACTGCCACATTGAAAACGGATTGGCGCCCTGGGCGATGAATCGCCATATCATGGTGATGGGGTGGAGCCCGATGATGCGAGAAGTGCTGATCACGCGTCGTATGCCGCCAGGACAGATCGATAATGCCGTCGGTAATTGGCAGCAGACCCATGAGCTCAGCGATGCCGAAATGGCCATGCTGATTGCCTGGATAGACCGTGGTGCGCCCAATGATGGCAGCGAAGATCCGCTGCTTGTTCCGCCTGCACCGATGGAAGACTGGCCTCTGGGCCAACCGGACCTGATTGTGGATGTCCCGGAACAACAGATACCGGCCACGGGTAATGTCGACTTCCTGGTAGAAAAAGTTGCTCTGGATTTAACTGAAGATCGCTGGCTTCGCGCCATCTCTTACAAGGTGGGTGATCGCAGTGTGCTGCACAGCCTGTTGGTTTATGCCGTGGAAGAATCGGTGACAGAAGCAGATCCGGATGCCCTGATCTCCGGGGACAATGCGCAGTACATCAGCGTTTATGTGCCTGGCGAACACAGTGACCAGTTTGGTGATGACACCGGCTTTCTGCTGAGTGCTGATCGCGACCTGGCTTTTAAATTGCGTTATCTGACCTCAGGCCGTGAAACAGTTGACCGCTCTCAGATTGGTTTGTATTTCCACGACGAAGCACCCGCGCGGCAATTGCGAACCATCATGCTGGAGAAGCCCGAACTTAATATCCCAGCCAATGCCGCCAATCATATCGAAACACTTCGATCCGAGCCGCTGACACAGGATGCACGACTGGAAAGTTATTCACCGCACGCCCACAGTCGCGGAAAAAGCATGAACCTGACAGCCACCTATCCGGATGGGCGCCAGGAGTCTCTGATAAACGTCGCCAATTTCAATTACAACTGGCAGCTGGACTATCGGGCTGCCTCTGAGAAATTGTTGCCGGCAGGCACAGTGCTGACAGCAGAAACTGTCTACGACAACTCGTCATCAAATCCTTTTAATGCAGATCCTGATCAAACGCTAGACGCCAGCTACAGCGACCAGTCTGAAATGTTTGTTCATTTTGTCAGAATATCTGAATCGCTCAGGGGCGCAGCTCGTACACCGTAAAACCATTGTTGCTGGCCACCGCCTGAATCCGGGAGAAGTACTGCGCACCCAGTCTGTCCAGCGGGATAAACTGATTGACCACAAACACCGCACGCGTGCTGCGACGGCTCAGCCGCCTGGCTGCCTGCAGGAATTTCAGCGTGACAGCTTCCCCTTGTGAGAAGCCCTGGTGGAATGGTGGATTGCAGACAATCAGGTCAAACCGCTCCTGCAGTGATGCACCACAATCATCGACAAGACTCAGAACTTTCATGCCAGCTTCGGCAAAATTTTTCTCGGCGGACAGCACGGCCGCGACATTGTTATCGGTGGCGACTCGACGGGCTGCCTCCAGAAGCTTAGTCTGCAACATCAGATAGCCCCAGCCGCAGCCCAGGTCCAGGATGCTGTCAACTGATTTGATGTACTGGCAAACGCCAGGCAGCGATTCAGCAAGTAACTGGCTGCCACGATCCACTTTATCCCAACCGAAGATGCCCGGCTTGGTCCAGAACTTTTCGCCACCCACACTGATCTGGCGCAGATTGGCGTAGTTGCTGTCGGGTAATGCTGTGTCCGCCGGGACATCGACATTCGGAGCCGGCAGCTCCGCGACATAGGTGATGCCCTGCTTTTTAGCCTTCGCATTCAACCCATAAGTGTCCGATGCATTTTTTACAATGGATTTTATACCGTCCTGCTTGCCACCAATCAGCGTCAGCACGCCCTGCTCTGTCAGGTGCTGAAGTGACTGATTGATTACGTGATGCACAATGGCTTTTTCTTTCGACAGTCGATACACAATTCGGTCGAAGTTTCCCAGACCGTCAAAATTAAAATCACTCGCACAAACAGCAACACCCAGGCCCTTCAGCTTATCAGCCACATCAATACGATTGGTCATCGCCGTCAGTGCAGTATCAGAGCGAAGCTGCATCATGACCTCAGGGGACAGATTCTCATCGGCAACCCAAAGTACCTGTTCGCGGTTTTGCAGGGCGTTGCTGAGCACCAGCATTAGCTGGTCAAGACTGGCATCTTTCATAGTATGGTTTCCTGCAGGCCTTTTTTCTCACCGTGGATCTCTGGTCGGCCCTTTTCCAATGACTGTTGCGTCCAACCCGCTCACCGTCAGCCTTTTTCTATACTTCTGACTTCTTCCTCAGTCAGCGCCCGGTAGTCCCCTGGCGCCAGTGACGGGTCGAGCACAATAGAACCAATCTGTGTTCGATGCAATGTCAGGACTTTCCTTCCGCAAGCGGCAAACATGCGCTTCACCTGATGGTATTTTCCCTCACGAATTCTGACTTCGACCAGACGGCCGGAAAGAACTTTTAATTGTGCAGGCAAGGTGGGTTTGTCTTCATTGCGCAAGGTCATTCCTTGCGCAAAGGCCGCGACCATCTCGTCATCAATTTCAGCATCGAGTTCCGCCTGGTACACCTTTTCGCAATCACGCCGTGGTGAAATGATGGCATGAACCCAGGCACCGTTGTCACTGATCAGCACCAGACCAGTCGTGTCTTTGTCCAGACGCCCTGCCACAGACAATCCCCGCGGGTATTCATCCAGCAGGTCCAGTACAACAGGATGATCACTGTCTCGCGTCGCACTGATATATCCGGGCGGTTTGTGCAGCATGAAGTAGCGGGCAGAGCCTGGTGAGACCAGTTCCTCACCCCAGGTCACGATGGCATCTGCAGCAAGCTGATGATCAACGCGTTTAACCGCCTTGTCATTGACCTTGACCACGCCGCTCTTGATAGTCTCGCGGGCTTGCGAACGGGACAGACCGCTGGCCTGACTGAGATACTTATCAAGTCGCATCGGGGTCAGGCAGCTCTCACACAGACAACACAGTTACGGCCACTGTCTTTGCCCTCGTAGAGAGCATCATCCGCTCGACGGATTACGGAGTTGATATCTTTGTCTTCAGGCGTCAATTCCGCCAGTGCGAATGTCGCGCTGACTACTACTGTCTGCCCCTGATGGCTGATGATGGTTTCTGAGAGGGCAAGGCGCATACGCTCAGCCACGACCCGCGCCTGATCCACGTCGGTCCTGGGCAGAATGATGATAAATTCCTCACCACCGAACCGTCCGATAATATCCGAGTCACGCAGCGGTTGCTGAAGAATATCGGCGACCTGGCAAAGTACGTGGTCGCCCAGATCGTGACCATATTTGTCATTGATGGCCTTAAAGTGATCCAGGTCAATCAGCCCCAGTGTCAGGGGCGTTTTGTTGCGCCGGGCACTGGCCATCTCCTGATTGAACAGCAGCTCATACTGGCGACGATTGAACAGACCTGTCAGCGGATCAGTTTGAGCCTGCCATTTTAGCTCCTTCTCCAACTGCTGGCGCCGCCGGATTTCACGCTGAAGTTCTGAGTTACTCTGTTCGGCCTGTTGCAACAGGTGATATGCCCGTCGATTGCCCGTGCTGATCCGCAGGGCGGTAAAGTAGCCAACCCCCACCGGCCAGATCAGCAATATGGCCATGTAGAGCAAACCGACTGCGTCGAGTCCGGCCATAATTGAGGACGCCATCACGGTGCTGATCCCAACAACAGCGATCAGGTTGTTCAACGGAATGCGGTTGGGCACAAAGACATAGAGGCTGAACAGCAACAGCATCAGCACTGCCAGACCCAGTGGTCCACTGTCCGGTATATAGCGCATGTAGGCGAAAAACAACAGATAGCCTAGAATCGTGACGATGGTGACCGGCCAGCCCCAGCTGACCCAATGTGGTCTGGCTCTCAGCAAAAATGCCAGCGTCAGCAATGCAGTAACATTCAATAGTCTGATGGCGAACAATACATAAAATGCCGTGCTGTTCCCCAATGCGATCCACTCAAGCGGGACAAACACCATTAGCAAAGTGCCCCAGATGACCAGTGCCACGCGCAGGAAACGCGCGTTGTCACGCTCAACCGTGCGGCAGTAATCCCGCTCGATCACCGGATCCCGAAATTCGGCGGTCCATGGAGATATTTTGTAACTTTTGTTCTGGGACTCGTTCATATCAATATAGGCAAGCCACACGGCCCTGATTTGGTCGCTAGCACGAAGGCTGCGCACCAAAAGTGGGCGGGTTTTTTTTATCGAGGTATTATTACACCCCGTCAAGAATAAAGAAACAGTCGAAAAAACCCCAATTTACGTGAATCTGGCGAACGCTCTACTGGGTGCTTTTGTTATGGCATGATAACTGCAGCCCAGTTTAATGAACCGACTCACTCCAGTTTGCGTACTTGCAGTTAGAGAAGAGCGATGACGTCTGTCTGAACAGGTAAATCACTTGACTCAGACAGACGTTTTTTTATGGCTGTAATTGTTTATGATGCAATTCAGCAATGCTCTCTCGACACCCGCAACAAGCAGGAGGACGACACTTTGTTCCACGCTAGGTCCATGGCGGTCATCATATGGCTGACTTTTAGCGCTGCCCTTCCCCAGATCTTATCGGCACAGCTAACAGAATCTTCAGCAGCGAACACACTCAACCTTGAAGCGGTCGAGACTTCTGCAGAGCAATTGCCACGCCTGCACAGTCTGATCATCCATCAGCACGGCGAAACCATTTATGAGCGCTACTTCAATGGTCGCAGCGCCAGCCAGCCTGCCAACATGAAGTCCGCGTCTAAAAGTGTGATCTCTGCATTAATCGGCATCGCTATTGAAGAAGGGTTCATCGACAGTGTTGAGCAGCCAATCATTGAGTTCTTCCCCGAATACGTCAATACCGACCTGGCGCCGACGGTGGCGTCGATCACAGTGGAAGACCTGCTGACTATGCAATCCGGACTGACCAGCACCAGCGGCCGTAACTACGGGCGCTGGGTTGTCTCCGATGACTGGGTCGATGCTGCTTTGCGCATGCCCATGATCGCTGAACCCGGCAGCCGCATGATTTACAGCACCGGCACGACTCATATTTTGTCTGCAATTCTGGAGCGTGCGTCTGGCTTGAATGCAAAAGCGTTTGCGCAGCGATACCTTGCTGATCCGCTCGGATTTCGGATGGCATACTGGAGCCAGGACCCAAAAGGCGTTTATTTTGGCGGCAATGATATGGAGATGCGCCCAAGAGACATGCTGGCATTTGGCCTGATGTATCTGAACCAGGGACGTTTTGACGGCGAGCAGGTCGTCCCTGGCGACTGGGTACAGGAGTCTTTTCAGGCCCACGCCCAGTCACCGCGCGGCGAAGGCCGCTTTTACGGTTACGGCTGGTGGCTGCGGGACATGGCTGGCCTGCAGGTACCCCTCGCATGGGGTTTCGGAGGTCAACTGATTTTTGTACTGCCCATGTTTGACATGGTTGTTGTGGCGACCTCTGACAGCACTCCCGGCGACACTCGCCGCGGCCATCTTGGCCGACTATATGATCTCATTGAATTCCAGATTGTCGCTCCACTGGTGGCTCAGCAACAGGCACTGCAAAGCGCTGTGTCACATCGCTGACGGAAAGCCAATGGAATAATAACGCTTTGCAGCCGTTTTGCTATTGAAAGGGAAATTTGTCATTATCGAATGGCACCACATGAACAATCACTCAAGACTTAGTGTCTGAAGGAGGAGTAACATGTTGGGTTGGGCGTTAACGTTTCTTGTCATCGCCATCATTGCTGGCCTGCTGGGATTCACCGGTATTGCTGGCGCTGCGGTAGGGATTGCGGAGATCCTGTTTTTTGTCTTTATCGTACTGTTTGTGATCGCACTGATCGCAAGAGCCGTGCGAGGCAAACCTCCCATGTAGTGATGGACACTCAGCCAATACTGAGCTTTCACACACTGATCAAATCACGGACGTAAACCAGGAGAAATATTTATGCGATTGATTGCACTGATTTTTACATTTATGGGATTTATGACACTTGCCGCATGCAGCGACGGTCCTGCAGAAGAGGCTGGCGAGAACATTGATAACGCCGCCGAAGAAGTAATGGACGCGACTGAAGACGCCGCAGAAGAAGCCTGTGAAGCTGTAGGTGGCGCAGACTGCTAAGTCTCGCGTATGCAGGTCGTTGATATCAACATGGCCTGCAACGACGATCGGACAAAATGATCGAAAAAAGGCCTGGTGATCCAGGCCTTTTTTATGCAGAAACAAATTTCTTCAGCAATACTGGCAATAAACAGAGATCCGCCAGCAGCGCCATGATCATGGCCAGCGCCGTCAACAGGCCAAAGATCACGCTTGGCACAAAATCCGAAAACGCCAGCATCGAGAATCCAGCAGCAATCAATACTGATGTATAAAGCACTGCCATGCCGACACTGCGATGCGTATTATCAATCGCTGCCTCGGCGTCATTGGATTCTCGCTCTTCCAGATAACGGTGAATATAGTGAATGGTATCGTCGACGGCGATACCCATTACAATTGCCGCAATCGTGATTGTCATCAGGTCCAGCGGCAGCCCTGCCCACCCCATCACACCAAATATCGCTGCTGTTGAAATAATATTTGGGACAATTGCCACCAGCGCGATCTTCACGGATCGGAATATCAACATAAACATCAGGGTAATGGCGATATATACCAGCCCCAGGGTCTTTATCTGTGAATCGAACAGTTTCTGCATGATCTGCTGATATAGCATGAACAGATTGGTTAGCTGATAGCTGTCTTCCGACACTCCAATATCCGCCAGATCCGTCCTGACCTGTTCCAGAAACTCCGCACGATTCAGTCCGGGTGTCAGGTCCTGTATCCAGACATTGAAGCGGACTTCCTGTAGCTCCTCATTAAAAAACGAACCCACCAGATCTTCTCGGAATTCCTCCTCCATCAGCCAGTAGATCGCTGTGAGTTCATACTCGGTGATGGGTCGATCGTTATTTACCTCACGGGCCAGGTCTGTCAGATTGACCGGAGAAAGAATGCGACCTGTCGCCTCAAAGTTCTCCATGACCTGATGAATGCGCTGCAGCGTCAACGAAGCTTCGGCAGACATGATCAGATCAGGGTTATCAGGCGTTTCCTGTATCTGGTAGGTGATATCCAGCGGTGTGGTGCCGCCGAAGTCCTGATCTATGTATGCAAGCTCCTGGTGGATCAGTGTTGACGTTCGAAAGTAATTGATAAAACTGTTTTCCACAGATAACAGTGTCGCGCCAGCAATACCGACAGCCAGTATCAACGCGGCAGCAATACACACGAGCACTGGCTGGCCCAGCGCCAGCTTTCGCATACCGCCAACCAGGCCGGTCAGTCCGCGATAATCGTCGTGAATCTCGCCTCTCGGCAGCAACAGGACCAGCACCGGAAACAGCACCAGGCTGGCCAGAATCGAGAAACCCATCGCAATGATCATCATCCAGCCAAAACTGATCACCGGCTGTATGTCGCTGAAGATCAGCGAAGCAAAACCAACTGAGGTGGTCACCCCGGCAAACAGGCACGGACCTATCTTGTGCTGTAATGTCCGACGAATTCGATTCTTGTGGTCACCGCTATCATCATTAGCTTCTTCCCGATACTGAACAATCAAGTGGATGACAATGGCCAGCGTGAGGATCAGCTGTAATGCAATAAAGTTGGCAGAGATCACCGTGGCCTTGATGCCCAGCAAGGCAAACAGACCCATGGTAGGCAACACACTGCAGGCACAGCAGATAACCGGAATTGCTACCCAGCGCAATCCGCGGAACAGAATAAGCAGCAGCACACAGATCATTGCCGCGATAGCCAGGCCAAAGACAACGAGATCACTGCTGATAATATTGATCAGCTGGTACGCGATCACATGTACGCCACCAAGATGGATGCTGGCACGCTCGGCATAAGGAGCTGTCAGTTCACGAATGCGATCGACTTCATCGACACGCATCTGCTCCAGCTCCTGCTGGCTGTACTCCCCCTCGACATCACGAAACAGAATCTGCATGGCCGTGGCAGTTTGATCTTCGTTGACCAGTAGATTTGTATAAATCGGATGATTGTCGAACGAGTCCCGCAATGCCTCAGCGTCGTAGTTTTCCGGATCGATGGAGAGCCCTGACAGATCAGCATCAAGCTCCGTGACACCTTCTACACCTGAGAACACCGGCACGTTCAGAATATGTCGCACCGATTCAACGCGCGGCAATTCCATGATGTCATCCGCTATTGCCAGGATGTCGTGAAAGGTCTGGTCCGAGTAAAGTTGATGATTCAGTGGTTCGTAGGTGAGAAGCAGAAATTCCTGCGGAGCGTAGCGCTCATTGACCTGCTGGGTCTGCTGATAGAGTTCGTTGTCACGCGTCAACAGGGTGTCAGGTGACGCATCTATTTCGAAGTTCTGCGCCTGCCATCCCAGCCCCCCGGCCAACACCAGAAACAGAAACAGGATCAGCAGAGGCTGCGCGATAATCAGATTGACAATGCTGTCCCTGATTCCGCCAGTCGGCTTGTCACTCTTCTGCGTAGGCTGCATCGCGTTCCAATCCCTGAAGATGTAGGTTTCTCATAAAGATATATGGGTCCTGGCTTTCATCCCTGATATCAAAATAGGTCTCAGCAAACGGTGCGTACTGCTGGAAGTTGTCGAAGATTCTGACTGCGAGCCCCTCTGGATTATCCATCGTGTACTGAATGGGATTGAGCATCGAATCAAACATGGTCCCGCCACCATCACGCAGGTTTGAAGGACCGATAAATGGCAGCACCAGGTATATTCCGTAGCCTGCGCCGTAACCCTCAAGCGTATCACCTGCACTGGGTGTTCTTTTCTCAAGCTCGAACCGTGTCGTGGCCGGATCCATGAACCCCAGTACGCCGATCGTCGTGTTTATCAAAAACCGGCCCACATCCGTGCCTGCTTCGCGTGGTTTTCCCTGCAGCAGATGATTGACGAGATAAATTGGTGTTTTCAGGTTATGGAAAAAATTGCCTATGCCGGTCCGCACTGGCGGCGGTACAGAAGTGCGATAGGCTCTGGCGGCAGGTGTAATGACATACCGGTAGGAAACATCATTAAACGCAAAGATAGCCCGATTGAGTGGCTGCAGCGGGTCGCGGTACTCTGCTACGGCAACGATGGCCGGACTTTCTGCCTCCTCTTCGGTAATCTCCGATTCGTCCCTGACTCCGACCACATTTGGTTCTATATCGTTTGGGTCGATTGGTGGCTGCTGCGCGAGAGCGCTCCCTGCACCGACCCATCCAATCAAAAACACGGTAAGTACTGCACGTTTTCTATCCATAAATAACCCAGTAGAATGCCCCGTGACTGAATACTTGAGAAGGAAACCACGATGTCATGTCGTTTACAAGACAAAGTCGCCATTATCACTGGAGCTACCAGTGGCATCGGCGAAGCAACTGCACGGATTTTTGCGGCACACGGTGCGCAACTGGTAATTGCCGGGCGCAGCAAAGAGCGTGGAGAAGCGCTGGTTGAAAGTCTTACGGAACAATATGGCGCACGGTTCATGTTCCATGCCGTGGATGTCAGCCGCGAGGCCGAGATGGCTGGATTGGTAGATGCCTGCCTGGCAAAATTTGGTCGGCTTGACTGCCTGTTTAACAATGCAGGTGCGGGCGAGCGCAGCTCAGTCGAGTCGGTTACAGAAGAGGAGTTCGATCGCGTGATGCGACTGCTGGTCGGCAGTGTCACTTTTGGCATAAAACACGCAGCCCGGGTCATGAAATCCAGCGGCGGTGGCAGCATTATCAACAATGCCAGTATCGCTGCTCACCGAATCAACCAGGGCGGCTATCTTTACTCGGGCGCCAAGGCCGCCGTATCTCACCTGACCCGGTTGGCCGGCGTGGAACTGGGACCTCACAATATTCGCGTCAATGCCATATCTCCCGGCGCAATTGCCACACCTATTTTCTGGGGTGGCTCGTCACGCGCGGAAACGCTGAGTGATGATGAGAACGCTGGCAAGATGGCCAAACTGCAGGGCAATCTCGCCAAAGCAACGCCGACCCCGCGTTCCGGCTTGCCGGAGGACATTGCCTACACTGCTCTGTTTCTGGCCAGCGATGAAGGCAGCTATATCAACTGCCAGGACATCGTTGTTGATGGTGGTCGTACCGCCATGTTCAACGAGCGCTCCTGATGGATGCGTTTTTGGTGTCCACCGGACTGGTGACGCTGGCTGAAATCGGTGATCGAACTCAATTGCTGGCGTTCCTGCTGGCAGCGCGTTTTCGCCGTCCGGCACCCATCATTCTGGCAATTTTGCTGGCAACGCTTGCCAATCATGGTGTCGCCGGACTGATAGGCAGCTGGCTGAATGCGCTGCTGGAACCCCAGGCATTGCGTTGGGTCCTCGGTGTGTCATTTATTGCCATGGCGGTATGGGTGCTGATCCCGGACTCTCTGGAAGATACCAAAACCAAAACGACTTCATTTGGCGTTTTTGGTACTACCTTCATCACTTTTTTCCTGGCTGAGATAGGTGACAAGACACAAATCGCCACCGTTGCCCTGGCTGCGCAGTACGAAGCGCTCGTCTGGGTTGTGCTGGGCACCACACTGGGCATGATGATCGCCAACATCCCTGCTGTTTATGTTGGCGACAAGCTGGCTGACCGCCTGCCCGTGAGAGCCATACACATCGTCGCGGCCATCATCTTCGCTGCACTGGGTATCGCCACTTTGCTGGGCGCAGGTGCAAGGCTGGGAATTTGATGTCCGGCACGCTGCCGATTGAAACAGTCCTGCCAGCGCTACGGTCAGCCGTGGCAGCGAATGCAAATTGCCTGCTGGTTGCGCAGCCCGGCGCGGGCAAGACGACTCGCGTGCCACTGGCTCTGCTGGAAGATACACCACCTGGCGGTCGATGGCTGTTACTGGAGCCGCGTCGAGTTGCGGCACGGCTCGCTGCAGCGTTTTTGGCAGATCAACTCGGCGAATCCGTCGGCAACACTGTTGGCTACCGCGTCAGGGGCGACAGCAAAACCAGCTCCCAGACACGCCTGGAAGTGGTCACCCAGGGCATTTTGATCCGCATGCTGCAGGACGACCCCACCCTCAGCGACGTAACTGGCGTCATTTTTGATGAGTTTCATGAGCGCAGCCTGGATGCGGATCTGGGACTGACCTTGATGATTGAAGCGCAACAGGTGCTGCGCGAGGACCTGAAAATCCTGATCATGTCGGCAACGCTGGACACCCGAGCGCTGCTGGATCTGCTCGGCCCCGAGACACCACTCATCGAGTGCCCTGGACGGCAATGGCCAGTAACAACCTTCTACCGCAATGCCTCACTACAAACGCCACCAGTCACGCACCAGGCTAATGTGATCATAGAAGCTCTGGCCGCGCATGACGGCGACATTTTGGTGTTCCTGCCTGGTCAACGCGAAATCCGCGAGTTGCATAATGCGCTGGCCAGCAGGCTTGCTGAAGGAATCGAAGTCAGCCCCTTGTACGGGCAGCTTCCGCTTGCCCAACAACAGGAAGTATTAAGCGCCAGCCGCCAAAGCTGCAGAAGAATAATTCTATCTACTGCGATTGCCGAATCCAGTGTGACGGTCCCCGGTGTAAGAATTGTCGTCGATAGCGGCCGCGAGCGAGTGCCAATCTATCAGCCCCGCAGTGGTCTGACACGGTTGACTACCCGGCTGGTCAATCGTGCCAGTGCCGACCAGCGCCGAGGTCGCGCGGGGCGTGAAGCGGCGGGATTCTGTTACCGGCTGTGGTCAGAGGAGACGGTATTGGCCTCGCACCGAGAGCCTGAAATCCAGCAGTCTGATCTCGCCGGACTGGTGTTTGAACTGGCCCGCTGGGGTGCCGGCGACCCAGACAGTCTGAGCTGGGTGACACCCCCTCCTCCCGGCGCTTTCAGAAGCAGCCAGGAACAATTGCAGATGCTCGAGTTACTGCAGCATCAGGATGCCAGTCAACTGACCCCACTGGGCAGGCAGTGTGCGCGCTGGCCGACACATCCAAGACTTGCGCGCCTGCTGGAGTTCGCTGACAAACAGGACAGTCTCGACTATAAGGGGGTCGCCTGCTGGTTGCTGTCCTGGCTGGAGGAACGGCCAGAGTCATCGGAACCTGATGCGCTGGGCGCCCTGACAGCGATGATCAAGGCTGGTCAATCTGCTGGACATCGGCAGCGGCGACTGGAGCAGACGGCCAGACAATGGGCGCAGCGGCTGCGAATCAGCTTGCCTCAGCCCAATATGACAACCATGCAATCGGTGGCGCCGATGTTACTGCTGCAGGCGTATCCAGACCGGATAGCTCTTAGTCAGGGTGAAGGTCGATACAAATTATTCTCCGGGGGCCAGGCCAGTCTGCCGCAGCAGCACCCTCTCAGCCAGTCGCTTTTGCTACTGGCTCTGGAGCTGGATGGACAACCATCCAATGCACGAATATTCAGTGCGGTTTCGCTACCTGAAGCGACGTTAGCCCACCAGTATCCTGAATCGATGCACTGGGTGCCGCAGGCATTCTGGGATCAGTCAGCCGAGAGGCTGGTAGCCAACGAGTGTCGCCGCCTGAGGCTTGGCCACCGTGAACTCACCCTGGCGACTCGGCCCGGCACTGTCAGCATCAGCTCTTTGCCTGCTGACACTGTTGCAAATGCATTGCTGCAGGGGCTGCGCCGACGAGGATTCCTGCGCTGGTCGGATGCAGACCGCCAGTTACTGGGCCGGTTGAGACTGTTGCACAACACAGTGGGCGATCCCTGGCCAGAGGTAGAAGAGACTCTCTTGCTCGAATCCCTTGAGCAATGGTTGGCGCCGCATGTTGTCGGCCTGCATCGGCTGGATCAGGTAGATCGTCTGCCATTGGGAAAAATACTGCTGGAGAGCCTGGACTGGTCGCTACAGGATGCTCTAAATAAGTTAACACCCACTCACATCAAAGTGCCAAGCGGATCGAACATCAGCATCGACTACAGTGGGGACGAGCCGATACTGGCAGTCAAGCTTCAGGAGATGTTCGGTCAGGGCGAAACGCCCGCCATCGTGGCAGGCAGAGTACCGCTACTGGTTCATTTGCTGTCTCCGGCGCGGCGCCCGGTTCAGGTGACACGGGACCTCGCCGGTTTCTGGCAGACCAGCTATTTTGATGTACGCAAGGACCTGAGAGGCCGTTACCCCAAACATCCCTGGCCAGAGGATCCAGCCAGCGCTGTCGCGACTGCAAAAACCAAACCGCGCCAGTAGTAGCGCCATGCCCCTATGCGTAACAGGGCGGAGAGCCAGGCTCCCCGCCTCGGAAGATCAGTTGTTGTTCAACAGGCGGTCTCGCAGGCTACGTACCGCATCTTCCACCTGTTCCAGTTGGTCGGCGGCTTCCGATCGCAGATCGTCGACCGCTTCTGAAGCACGCTGCTGTAGTTCTCCTTCCAGTGCGCCTGAAGCAATCGCGGAGCTCAGCGCCGCCGCCGCATTGCGGGCCAACTGGGCTATCAACGGTCGCGAAATCTGTGTGGCCAGTTCATCCGGTGTGCCCTGAACGCCGGTCACCAGGACATTGCCCAGATTGATGTCGACGGCTCTGCTGACCTGGGCGGATTGCAATGAGCCCTGGATGCCATTAACACTGATTTCGTCGATTGCAATCACTGGCAGGGGGCCGGCGGGCTCCTGTGTTTCGGCCGCTGGCGGGAACTGGTCCATGATCGCATTGAGATTACCGCGGGTACCCTGCAGCTCGTACAGCACATAGGGATTGACCGAGCGGATACTGGTGATCCGGATAACATCACTGTTAAGGCTGGCAATATCGATCGCGACACTTAACTCATCAACACGAATCATATCCTGGTCGCTGTAGCCAGGCGGATTGGCGACCGAAAACCCATAGAGGCTGGCGGTGCCAGCGCGGAGGTCGATGGCAACCGACTCCAGTCGTACCGGCGTACCAAGCGCATCGGTGCCTGCGCTTTCCACCGCTCGTTTGACGATACTGTCCAGATTACTGACCAACAGCATCATCCCTGCCCCGATAATCACGGCCAATGCCAACAGTCCTACCAGTAGTTTTTTCATCAATGAAACTCCTTTTTGTCTAACCCGGTCATGCATACAGCAATTAACCGGCGTTTTACTCAACTATGGGCACCTGGAGCCGGTGCGTCAAGTTTGCCGTCATCGCCCGTTACGGCGGGCTTTGCGCTGCTGAATGCTTTGCATTAGCATGTGTCAGGTTCGTCACGGTGCAGGCCTTCCAACTCAGGAGAAAAATAATGTGTGACCAGCATACCCTCGAAGACGATATTTTATTCATGCGTAAAAAGGGTCAGTTGTCCCGACGTCAATTTGGCAAACTGACTGCTGGCGCTGCGCTGGCTGCCATGCTGCCACCGGTACTCAATGCTCAGGACGTAACCGAATCTGACGTCATGATTGAAACACCTGATGGTATGGCCGACTGCTATTTTGTCCACCCGTCCAGCGGCAGCCACGCTGCAGTCCTGATGTGGCCTGACATTCTGGGCCTGCGCCCAGCCTTCCGTGAAATGGGTAAACGGCTGGCCCAGTCGGGTTATTCCGTACTGGTCGTTAACCCCTTCTATCGCAGCGCACCGTCGCCAGTCGTCGGCGAGGGTGCGAGCTTTCAGGATCCGGCTATCCGCGAGATTGTTCTGCCGATGGCAGGTCAATTGAATGCACGTACTCACGTTACTGATGCAGAAACCTTTGTCGCCTGGCTCGATCAGCAGTCTGCTGTGGATACCGGCCGCAAGATTGGCACCATGGGATACTGCATGGGCGGCCCGATTGTCATGCGCACGGCTGCCGCTTTGCCTGACCGTATCGGCGCGGGCGGTTCATTCCATGGTGGCGGGCTTGTTACCGACAATCCCGATAGTCCGCACCTGGGCATTCCAAACATGGATGCTCACATGCTCATTGCGGTCGCCGAGAATGACGACGAACGTGATCCGCAATCCAAAGAAGTGCTGCGCGAAGCCTTTGCTGCTGCAAATGTGCCCGCAGAGATCGAAGTATACGAAGATGCCATGCATGGCTGGTGTGTAATTGATTCGGCGGTATACCATCAGGAACAGGCCGAGAGAGCCTGGAGCCGTATGCTCGCCATATTTGAAACGGCGCTGTAACGGCGTCCTGAATCGCGTGGCACAGCCCCGCAACCCAGAGAAAAGGAGAAATCAGCAAATGAACAAACGCAGCCTGTTAACAGGTTTGGTGGCCGGCTCTCTGCTGGCTGTGGCCGCCCCGGCAGTCCTGGCTCAACCGGGCGCGACTGGTCCCGAGGAACACGCCGATGTGGCCCCGATCAATAATCTGCCCAACCCATACGAGACAATGCGCGACTGGGGTACGCTGCCCGACGGACGCAGCTGGGGTTCAGTCAGTGCAGTCCATGTAGATGTCGACGGCGTTCACATCTGGGCTGGCGATCGCTGTGGAACTAACTCATGCGCGCTGTCAGATGTCGATCCGATTGTGAAACTCGACCAGAACGGTAACGTGGTGCAGAGTTTCGGTGCCGGATTGATTGTCTGGCCACACGGTATCGAAGTGGATCAGGAAGGCAATGTCTGGATTGCCGACGCACGCCTGCCCAATGCACAGGAACTGGCCGAGAATCCCAATATTTCAGGTGGCAACCAGGTCATCAAGTTCAGCCCTGAAGGGGAAGTGCTGATGGTGCTGGGTACGCCCGGCGAAACTGGCAACCCGCCCACCCACTTTACTGAGCCCAATGATGTACTGGTGGCACCCGATGGGCACATTTTTGTGGCTGAGACACACAGTGCACAGTTTATGGATGAAGAAGGCCCGCGCGCCCTGAGCCGCATCTCCAAGTTTGCACCTGATGGTACATTCGTGAAGAGCTGGGGCACCTGGGGCTACGGTGAAGGTGAGATGAGATCACCACACGCGCTGGCGATGGACTCTCAAGGCCGCATTTTTGTAGCGGATCGTGGCAACCGCCGTATCCAGATTTTCGATCAGGACGGCAATCACCTGGACACCTGGTATCAGTTCAGCCGCATCAGCGGCATGTTCATCGACGAGAACGACGTGCTGTACGCCATCGATTCCGAGTCTGATGCCAACTACAACCCGGGCTGGCGCAAAGGTCTGCGTATCGGCAGTGCTCGCACTGGCGAGGTCTGGTACTACATCCCGGAGCATATGTCCGAGCGTCCTACCGGCATGGGTGGCATTGGTGCCATGGGTGAAGGTGTGACCGTTGATCGAAACGGCAATATCTACGCTGGCGAAGTAGGACCGGTGCAGGGTATGACCAAGTTTGTGCCCCGTCTGCTGCCTGACAACTTCCCGCAGCACTGATTGATAATAGCCCGGTCTGGCTCTGCAAGGCCGGGCATTTTTAATCGTTTGATCCAGCAATAGTCTGATAAAGAGCGGTATCTCCCGATGGAGACGCCGCTTTTTTTATTCCAGTAGATCCATAATCACCGGGACCATGGACAGCACCAGCAAGCCCGCCATCACATAATTGAACTGCCGCAGGCGCTTCGGATCGGACAGCATGGCCTGCAATCCCAGACCAAAGAACAGCCAGGTGAGCGCGCTTGGCACGGCTGCAGTAATAAAAATCAGTGCCAGGTTGATCACCTGCAGATAGATGTTCCCTTCGATTGTTGTGAAGGCGGCAATGGCGCCGGTAGCCATCACCCAGGCCTTGGGGTTGACCCATTGAAAGGCGGCAGACTGAAGAAAGGTCAAAGGCTTGATGTCGCGCGCCCGCTCTGGCTCGCCCGATCGGGCAATGCGCCAGGCCAGGTACAAAAGATACACAATGCCTATGATGCTGATGATTTCGTGCAATTGAGGAGATTGCTGGAATACCGTGCCCAACCCGAACCCAATAGCCAGAAACATGGCCGGAAAACCGATACACACACCCAGCAGAAGCGGCACGCTGCGCCGAAAACCAAAGTTGACGCCCGAGCTCATCAACATGACATTGTTGGGACCGGGGGTGATGGCGGCTGCCAGGGCAAACAGAAACACAGAAACGATGAATTGCGTAGTAATGACGATGATACCTGTATCGAGGCGGCCAGTATCAAGTAAACTGGGCCGAACGTTTGGCACAGTATACAAACTGTCCTGTTTAAGGAGAAACGCTTATGAGTTTTCGTACCATTTTTAGTGTGCTTGCAATAGCGGCCAGTTCAGCGGTCGTCGCACAAACCGGGTCTTTTCAGGCTGGAGAGCCCCTGGGTACAGTCAATCAGGCCGGTCAGGCCACGCCGATGTCCAGCAACGTCAAAGTCTTTGGCAGCTTCCGCTTTGCCGAGAGCTGTACCTTTGATCCAGAGCGAAATCTGATTCTGGCCATGAACGCCGGCGTTTCAGAAGACATGCAGCCAAATGACGGCTATGTTTCGCTGATCAATCCCGATGGCAGCGTGCACACTGCAAAGTGGATTGGCAATGATCGCAACGGTCTGACACTGAACCATCCTCTGGGCAGCGCGATTCGAAATGGCGTGCTGTATGTGGCAGATATGGATCACGTGCGCACGTTTGATCTGGCCAGTGGTCAGCCCCTCGAGGCCTTCTCTGTTGCAGAAGCCGGCGCCAGCATGCTCAACGGCATTGGTGTGACGGAAGACGGCACGATTTACGCCTCCAACACCCGTGATCCACAGCGCGTCTATCGTATTACGGCGGATGGCGACGCTTCTGTGTTTATTGATGGCAGCCCGCTGATGGCACCCAATGGCGTGGCGATCGACAATGATGGCAATATTGTTGTCATCAATATCGGCAACAACCATGTGATGACATTCGCCCCCTCTGGCGAACTTCTGCAGACTGAATATGCCGTGGAAGCCGGCAATGACGGTGTGATAGTGACTGAGGATGGCACCAAGTACGTCAGCAGTGTGCGATTCGGCAGCATTTCCCGTATTCGTCCGGGCGAAGAGGCTGAGGTGATTGCGCAGGGCATCCCGAGTGCCGCTTCAATCTGCTACGACTCTGTGCAAAACCAGATCATCATTCCGATGAACAACAACAACGCGCTGGGCATACTGCCGCTGGACTGAAGCAGTCTGGTGGTCACATTGCCATCTGACTCAGACCAGGCTGATTGCCCAGCCAGCAACGGCGCAGCTTGCCACCACCAGCCACGGTGGCAGGCGCCAGATTGCCAGTGCCACCAGCGCCATTAGTGCCAGACCAAAATCGGCGGCGTCGCTGACGCCGCTGGTCCACACCGGGTCATAAAGTGCCGCCAGCAACAAGCCGACCACGGCAGCATTCACTCCCATCAGGGCTGATTGAGTGCGCGGACTCTGGCGCAGCTGTTGCCAGAATGGCAGTGCGCCGGCGATCAACAGGAAGGATGGCACAAATATCGCAAGCAGGCAGATAAATCCGCCCAGCCAAGCCGTAGGAAGTTGATTCATTGCCGCACCCAGAAATGCTGCAAATGTGAATAAGGGACCCGGCACGGCCTGCGCGGCTCCGTATCCGGCAAGAAAACTGTCCTCGCTAACCCAGCCAGTCGGCACCACCTCAGCCTGCAGCAACGGCAACACCACGTGGCCTCCACCAAAGACCAGCGCGCCGGCTCGATAGAAGGCATCAATCATATCCAGCGTCTGGGATGACATCGTGCCTGCAAGCACCGGTAGCGCCAGCAAGAGAACAAAAAACAGCATGAGCCAGAAAATACCGGCTCGTCGACTTACCGAAACCTGCAAGCCATCATCAACCGAACTCTGTGTGTCGGCTTTGAACAGAAACAATCCGGTCACGCCCGCAGCAATGATAACGGCCACCTGCGACCAGGCGGTCTGACTGATCAGCATCAGGCAGGTAGCAATCGCCATCAAGGTAATGCGTGGTGTATCCGGGCAAAGATTTCGCGCCATCCCCCACACGGCTTGCGCCACGACCGCAACTGCCGCGACCTTGAGGCCACCAAGCAGGCCCGAGTTAATGCCGTCGGCGTAGACACCAATTCCCAGAGCCACCAGAATCAGCGCGATCGCAGAAGGCATGGTAAAGCCCAGCCAGGCAGCCGCGGCGCCGCGGTATCCACCGCGCGACATGCCAACTGCCAGACCGACCTGACTGCTCGCGGGTCCGGGCAGAAACTGACACAGGGCAACCAGGTCAGCGTAGCTGCGTTCACTCATCCAGCGCCGCTGATTGACAAATTCCTCACGAAAATATCCCAGGTGCGCAACAGGCCCGCCGAAAGAGGTCAGTCCCAGCCGCAGAAAGACACGGAACACTTCCCATGTGCTGCTTTTTCTTGTTTCAGCTTCTGATACAGGCGTCGTCATTGTCAGCTCCGTCGTCTGTCGGTAGGTGAGACCTTAACGCAGGTAGTTTAAAACGTCTGTGAAATTACCACGGAACATGACGCGTGAGTCATGGCGCTGCCATTGCCACTGGTACATGGGATCGTAGTAATCCTCCAGCAACCGGCGTATCCACAACTTGTGCTGGCTGGCGTCGCCACGCCGATGGGCATCAATAGCGTCTTCCAGCATACGACCAATCTCCGCATACCGGTCACCGCCCAGGCGTTTGCGGATTCTGGACAACGCTTCGCGCAGATCCTCTACAAAACAGTCAAAGCCCTGCTCGGCGCCTGCCACCTCCAGCCATTCGGTGGATTTGCGTAGAATGTAATTCTCCCAGGAGTGTTCAGTGCGTGACTCCAGGTCTGCCTCCAGCAGCACGACTGGCGCTTTGGCCATGGCATCACGCAGCACCGGCGGCAATGAACAGCGCCCTATCAGACGACTTTCGTCCTCCAGCACAACAGGTAGTCCTGGCGCCTGGTGACATTTTTTGAGCATGTCGATGATGACAGCATTTTCGAAGTCGATCTGCGCTGGCTGGCCATCCGGCCGCTTGCCGAATGCGCTGCCACGATGATTGGCATGATGCTCCAGGTCGACCGCCATGGGCACATGTTTGAGAAGCTCTGTCTTGGCCGCTCCGGTGTGGCCTGCCAGGATTATCAGGGAGCCCTGTGTGCAATAGCGCTCCAGTTCCAGCAGCAGAAACCGCCGCATGGCTTTGTAACCGCCAACAACGCGAGGATATTGAAGCCCGGCCTCGGCCAGCCACTGCTGACAGATCTGTGACCGCAGCCCGCCCCGAAAGCAGTACAGATAGCCACCAGGATGTTGCCGGGCAAAACTCAGCCACTGCTCAACGCGCGCCTGCTTGACTACCCCGTTGACCAGTTGATGTCCCAGGGCAATGGCCGCCTTTTGACCCTGTGCCTTGTAGCAGGTGCCGACCTGGGCACGCTCGTCATTTGTCATCAGCGGCAGGTTTACGGCTGAAGGAAACGCCCCGTGCTCGAACTCAACTGGGGCTCGTGTATCAATCAGGGGCAGGTCACCCAGAAAAAGTGACCGATAGTCGTCAGTGTCTGGACGTGCATCAACGCAACCGGACACGGATCGCCTCTTCGCGAGAGCTGACGAGCTCGCCTATTGGTCTGATCAATGAATCCTCAATGCCCTGTTCGCGCAGTACCTGCTCGACATTTGCTGTATGCTCGGGCCTGACCGCGAGCAGCAGACCGCCACTGGTTTGCGGATCGCACAGCAGCGCTCGTTGAGCGTCAGTCATCGGGCCGAGCCGCTGGCCATAGCTGGCAAAATTTCGCTGTGTACCACCGGGTATGCATCCCAGGCTGATGTACTCGGCCACCGGTTCCAGTGCCGAAACCTGCGCGACATCAATCAGGGCGTCCACCCCGCTGCCCTCACACATTTCCAGCAAATGCCCCATCAATCCGAACCCGGTGACGTCGGTCATGGCTGTGATT
Source organism: Gammaproteobacteria bacterium (assembly GCA_002706685.1). Lineage (GTDB taxonomy): Bacteria > Pseudomonadota > Gammaproteobacteria > Pseudomonadales > Pseudohongiellaceae > Pseudohongiella. The sequence goes on from PALV01000012.1 coordinate 53,961, forward strand.
CCGGGCAGCTGCGCCAGATGCTGACCAGCTGAATTCATCTGGCACATAGTGTCGCGAGCCAGTGTGGCGTGCTCAGGTCGCAGTTTTCCCTGCTTCTGGGCGGTCGTCAGCACACCAATGCCCAGCCGTTTCGTCAGGTAGAGAACATCGCCGGCCTGAGCCGTATTGTTCTGCTTCAAATGCTCACGACTGACCAGACCCGTCACTGCCAGCCCGAATACCGGCTCCGGGCAATCAATACTGTGCCCCCCAGCCAGCACCATGCCCGCATCAGAACATGCCTGCCGTCCACCATCGACGACTTCCCCGGCTATTTCTGGTGCCAGCTTGTCCAGTGGCCAGCCCAGAATGGCAATCGCCATCAGAGGCCGTCCGCCCATCGCATAGATATCGCTGATGGCATTGGTAGCAGCGATCCGCCCAAAGTCGAATGGGTCGTCAACAATTGGCATGAAGAAATCGGTGGTGCTGAGAATGACCTGCCCGTCACCCAGATCGTAGGCGGCTGCATCATCTTTTGAGCTGTTACCAACCAGCAGCGCGGGGTCTGTCATAAATTGACGTTGTGTGGCCAGAATACGATCCAGCACAGCTGGCGCAATTTTGCAGCCACATCCGGCGCCGTGGCTGTAGGCAGTCAAGCGGACGCTGCGGTCAGCCATCAGGAACTCCTTGGTGAACATGATCTGTTTATGCGGCAGCATTATAGCAGGCAAAAAAAAGCCCCGGGTGTTACCCCGGGGCTTTCCCCCCCAAACAGTTGCATCGCTAACCGATCAGTAACCGTCGGTCACTGTAGCGATGCAGCCTGTCAGATTACTGCAGATCGAAGCGGTCCAGGGTCATCACCTTGGTCCACGCGTCTACAAAGTCGTTTACGAATCGCTCTTCGCCATCAGCTGCGGCGTAGAACTCTGCCAGAGCCCGCAGTTCGGTGTTGGAACCGAATGCCAGGTCAACCGGAGTGGCAGTCCACTTCAGTTCGCCGGTGGCGCGGTCGCGACCTTCGTACAGCCCTTCAGTCGAAGACTTCTGCCATGCCGTAGACATATCCAGCAGATTTACAAAGAAGTCATTGCTCAGCGTCCCGGGCTGATCGGTAAACACGCCATGACCGATACCACCTGTGTTTGCATCCAGGGCACGCATGCCACCCACCAGAACCGTCATTTCTGGCACTGTCAGGGTCAGCAGATTGGCCTTGTCCACCAGCATTTCTGCGGGCGAGCGATAGGCATTCGGGCCAAAGTAGTTACGGAAACCATCAGCGGTCGGCTCCAGTACGGCAAAGGACTGCACATCTGTCATTTCCTGGCTGGCATCAGCCCGACCTGGCACAAACGGCACCTGCACCTCGTAACCGGCATCAGCAGCGGCTTTCTCGATTGCAGCTGCACCGCCCAGCACAATCAGGTCCGCCATGGATACCTGACGTCGACGTTGTGACTCGTTGAACTCGGCCTGAATGCCGGCCAGCGTATCCAGCACGCGGTTCAGCTCGGCAGGGTTATTCACTTCCCAGCTGTTCTGCGGTGCCAGACGCAGGCGGCCACCATTGGCACCACCACGCATGTCAGAACCGCGATAGCTGGCAGCAGCTGCCCAGGCGGTACGAACCAGTTCCGGCACGGTCAGACCTGAATCGAGAATATCTGACTTGAGCGCACGGATATCGCGATCGTTGATGGTCTGGTAGTCGACCTCAGGGATGGGATCCTGCCATGACAGTACTTCTTCCGGTACATCGCTGCCGACATAGCGGGCTCGCGGACCCATGTCACGATGCGTCAGTTTGAACCAGGCGCGTGCAAATGCATCCTCAAATGCCTGCGGATCTTCCATGAAACGCATTGAGATTTCTCGGTATGCCGGATCTTCTTTCAGGGCCAGGTCAGTGGTAAGCATCATCGGCGCATGGCGCTCATTAGGATTGTGGGCATCAGGCACCAGATTGGCTGCCGCACCACCTGCGGGCTGCCACTGGATGGCACCGGCGGGGCTGCGCGTCTGTTCCCACTCGTAACCGAACAGGTTCTGGAAGAAGTTTTGCGACCATTGTGCTGGCGTAACTGTCCATGCACCTTCCAGACCACTGGTAAAAGTGTCTTCACCGTTACCGGCGCCACATTCGTTAGTCCAGCCGAAGCCCTGCTCTTCCATATCTGCAGCTGCTGGCTCCACTCCAACACAGTCTGCGGAAACGGCGCCGTGTGCCTTACCGAAAGTGTGACCGCCCGCGATAAGCGCAACTGTCTCTTCGTCGTTCATCGCCATGCGACCGAAGGTCTGGCGGATATCCTGCGCAGCCAACAGCGGATCAGGGTTTCCACCCGGGCCTTCAGGGTTTACGTAAATCAGACCCATCTGAACGGCTGCCAGAGGGTTGGCCAGATCACGATCGCCGCTGTGGCGTTCATCGGCCAGCCATTCGGTTTCCGGGCCCCAGTACACCATGTCGGGCTCCCAGTCGTCTTCACGACCACCGGCAAATCCGAAAGTCTCAAAGCCCATTGATTCCAGAGCAACATTACCGGTCAGGACCATCAGGTCTGCCCAGGACAGGCTGGCACCGTATTTCTGCTTGATTGGCCATAACAGGCGACGGGCCTTATCCAGGTTGGCGTTATCCGGCCAGCTGTTCAGTGGTTCAAAGCGCTGCTGTCCGCCACCTGCACCGCCACGACCGTCGGCTTCACGGTAGGTACCGGCGCTGTGCCATGCCATGCGGATGAAAAAAGGGCCGTAGTGACCGTAGTCTGCTGGCCACCAGTCCTGCGAGGTGGTCATCACCTCTTCAATTTCCTGCTTGAGTGTGTCGAGGTCGATCTGAGCGAAGGCGTCAGCGTAGTCAAAATCTTCACCGAGTGGATTGGATGCCGGGTCGTGCTGACGCAGCGGTCGCAGATCCAGCATCTCCGGCCACCAGTCGTGGATGGTGCGCTGGGTGCCCATTTGACTTGGCGCCGTCTCGTTGGCAGCCGGGACGTCCTGGGCAGATACTGGCAGCATGGTAGCCGACGCAATAACCGCTGCAATCGCGTACGGCAATGTTTTCTTGATCATAAAACCCCCTTGTGTGACATATGATGTTCAGCTTGTTGGGACAGCACTGTGTATGCGGCTAACCGCATAAAGCCAGGCGATAACTCGCCACGTGCTGATTAGCCCGACAATATTAGAAAAATCGATTATGATCTGTATAATTGATTGTGTTCGCAGGGTTGATCGGAAAAATTGATCGAGTCGCGAAACCAGATGCACTTACACTTTCACCAGCGATCGTCCATTCTGCAAAGCAACCGGTCATCAAGGACAGAAACCAATGTCACATCAGCCCACCCTCCGACAGTTACGTTATCTATGCGCCATCGGCGAACACCTGCACTTTGGCAAAGCAGCACAGGCCTGCCATGTATCGCAGTCCACTCTCAGCACGGCGCTGCAGGAGCTGGAGTCCAATCTGGGCGTCAGCCTGGTAGAACGTACACACAAATCCATCATCATTACCCGCATCGGCGAAGAAATCATTGCCCGCGGCGAACGGATTCTGAGCGATGTCGAGGATCTGATGGCAGCGGCCGATGCCTCCCGTACACCCTTTTCCGGAGAGATGCGCATAGGGGTTATACCGACCATTGCACCTTACGTACTACCCGATTTGCTGGGCGAGCTGCGCGACCGGTATCCTGATTTCAAGCTGTTCATCCGGGAGGATCTCAGCGAACACCTGACACGCGCCCTGGAGACGGGTGAGCTGGATCTGCTCTTGCTGGCGCTGCCCTACCGGGCTGAGCGGGTAGAAACCGAACACCTTTTTTATGATGAATTTCTGTTGGCCTGTGACCCCTCTCACCCGCTGACGCAGCGCCCAAGTATCTGTACCCAGGATCTGGCGGGAAGTGAGTTGTTACTACTCGAGGATGGCCACTGTTTACGAGACCATGCGCTAGAAGCATGCCGTCTCAGCCTGAAGGATGTCAGTGTTCCCTATCACGCCACCAGCCTTAATACCATTGTGCAAATGGTCGCCAGCCGTATCGGGATCACGCTGATTCCCAAGATGGCAGTGGACAAACAGATCCTGAGCGGCACCAGTATTTGTGTTCGCCGGCTGGATGACAGCAACGTGCACCGCTCGATCGGTCTGATGTGGCGACACAAATCGCCGCGCGCCTCGGAGTTTCGACTGTTTGGCGACATGGTACGCAAGCTTAATCAGCCTGACGCTGCTGAACCGGCGTCCGAACAGCAAGGCGATCTCGTCAGGTCAGGAAGTGGACACCCTGCAGCGGTTTGACTATAGTTCGCGGCATCCCAGTCATCTTTACACACTGATCCAATCCATGGCCCACGGTACCCTGTTTACAATTTCTGCTCCCTCCGGCGCCGGCAAGACCAGCCTGGTCAACGCACTTCTGAAAGACAATGATCCGCGCATCTGTGTGTCTGTCTCCCACACTACCCGCGCCCGCCGCCCGGGCGAACAGGATGGGGTCAACTACCACTTTGTGGATCGCGATACCTTCATCGCGATGCGTGAGCGCGGCGTATTCCTGGAATCTGCGGAAGTGTTCGGCAACCTTTACGGTACCTCTGCACACTGGGTGCAGGAGCAGCTTGACGCTGGCCGTGATGTGATTCTCGAGATCGACTGGCAGGGCGCGGCCCAGGTGCGTGAACGAATCAGCCCGCTGAAAAGCATTTTTATCCTGCCGCCCTCTCTGGCGACGCTGGAGCAGCGGCTGACGTCACGCGCACAGGACGATGAGGCAACCATCGCTGGCAGAATGCAGCAGGCACGCGACGAAATATCGCACTATGGCGACGCTGACTACCTGATTATCAACGAGGACTTTGACCGGGCGCTTGACGATTTGCGCGCCGTTTTTCGCGCAGTGCGTCTGGAACAGGCTCGCCAGCAGCACAATAATCGCCAACTTCTGGCAGACTTGCTGACCTGATAGCGGCAAGAAGTGGCGTGTTTGCGTCTTTTTTATGCGCCGACACATGCATTGTCTGAAGGTTTTCAGTATCATAGCCGGTCTGGTTGAATAACAGCCGCCAAATTTCCCCAATATTTTTTGAAACAGGTTGATCGCTATGGCCCGAATTACTGTCGAAGATTGTCTGGATAAAGTCGACAATCGCTTCCAACTGGTAATGATCTCCAGCAAACGTGCTCGTCAGCTGCAAACTGGCGGCAAAGATCCAATGGTACCGGAAGACAACGACAAACCAACTGTGATCGCACTGCGCGAAATCGCTGAAGGTCATGTTGACCAGAGCATTCTGCACACTCGCCCCGCGCCTGCCCGTGAAGTTCCCGAAGCCGAACTGGATGCCACTGCCGCCATGATGGGCGCGATTGTGGCTGAACCAGAGGCTGATCAGGCTGCCGACGAGTCACTGAACGACGACGAGTAAGGCGTCAAGGAGTCGGCTAGTGTCCCTTACTACAATCGACTCACTGGCCAGCAACCTCTCAGGTTATCTGGCCTCCGAACAGGTCAACCACGTGCGCCGGGCATACTTTTATGCCGAGCAGGCGCACGATGGTCAGTTCCGCCGTAGCGGCGAACCATACGTTACCCATCCCCTGGCCGTAGCCGGCATTCTCAGCGACATGCATATGGACCATCAAAGTCTGATGGCCGCCATGCTGCATGACGTTATCGAAGACACTGGCATCAGCAAGACCGCCATCAAGAGCCAGTTCGGTGATACTGTCGCCGACATGGTGGATGGGGTATCCAAGCTCAACAAGATTCATTTCAGCAGCCACGCCGAGGCGCAGGCCGAAAACTTCCAGAAAATGGCGCTGGCCATGGCCCGCGACCTGCGTGTGATCCTGGTCAAACTGGCAGACCGCCTGCACAACATGCGTACCCTGGAAGTCCTGAGCCCGGAAAAGCGCCGCCGTATCGCCAAGGAAACGCTGGATATCTACGCGCCGATCGCCAATCGTCTGGGCATGAACGCAGTGCGCGTCGAATTTGAGGAACTGGGTTTTGAGGCGCTGTATCCGATGCGCGCGCGCCGCATCGACGCCGCCGTCAAATCCATTCGCGGCAATCGTAAAGAAATCGTCAAACAGATTCAGAGTGCTGTTGAGGCCTGCCTCGAGCGCGAGGGCATGTCAGCCCGCGTGTTCGGCCGCGAGAAGCACCTGTACAGCATCTACGAGAAAATGCGCACCAAGCGTAAATCCTTCTCGGAAATCATGGACGTCTACGCGTTTCGTATCGTGGTTGACTCAGTTGACACGTGTTATCGGGTTTTAGGTGCAGTTCACAATCTTTTCAAGCCTGTTCCGGGTCGCTTCAAGGATTATATCGCCATCCCCAAAGCCAATGGCTACCAGTCCCTGCATACCACACTGTTTGGAATGCATGGCGTGCCGATCGAGATACAGATCCGCACCGAAGAGATGGAAGCGATGGCCAATAATGGTATCGCGGCACACTGGCTTTACAAGTCATCCGATGACACCCCCAGCAATGCGCATATCCGCGCCCGACAGTGGATCAATGGCCTGCTGGAAATGCAGAAGAATGCAGGTAACTCGCTGGAATTTATCGAGAACGTCAAGATTGACCTGTTCCCGGACGAGATTTATGTGTTTACGCCCAAAGGCCGCATCATGGAGTTACCGGCCGGTTCAACCGCCGTCGACTTTGCCTATGCTGTCCATACCGACGTCGGCAACTCCTGCGTGGCCTGCCGCATCAGCCGCCGTCTGGCGCCATTGAGTGAGCCGCTGGAAAGTGGCCAGACTGTGGAAATCATCACCACACCAGGTGCCCAGCCCAACCCGGCCTGGCTGAGTTTTGTAGTCACGGGCAAGGCACGCAGCAATATCCGCCATTTCCTTAAAAACCAGCGACAATCCGAGTCTATTGCCCTGGGCCGACGCCTGCTCAACAAGATTCTGGCCGGTCATGGTGCCCAACTGGACAAGCTGACACCTGAACGCATACAGACTGCCCTGCAGGAATTCAATCTCGAATCACTGGACGATTTGCTCAGTGACATAGGCCTGGGTAATCGCATGGCGCATATCGTCGCGCAGAAACTTTTGCCAGAGCAGCCAGTAGTTGCGACACCCGGCCCCAAGAACAAGAAAGAGGCGCGCCAGGCCTCGCTGGCCATTCGCGGCTCCGAAGGCATGGTGATGAGTTACGCCAAGTGCTGCTACCCGATCCCGGGCGACCCCATTGTTGCTCATATCAGCTCCGGGCGTGGCATGGTGATTCACATGGACAGCTGCAACAATATTGCCGAGATCCGTCAGCAGCCCGATAAAGTTGTGCCGGTGCGCTGGGATCCCGATGTTGAGGGCGAGTTCTCAGTTGAGATTCGCGTCGAACTGGAAAATGAGCGCGGTATTATTGCCAAACTCGCCACCGCCATCACCAGTAAAGAGGCAAATATTGAACGGATCAGCACCGTCGAACGTGATGCCCGATTCAGTATCGTCAATCTGCTGCTGACCGTGAAGAACCGGGTCCACCTGGCCCGCGTCATGAAGCACATTCGCCTGATAAAACCCGTCAGCAAGGTCGCCAGGGTCAAGAGCAAGAAACTTGTCAGGCCCATCAAGAGCAGCATCGCACCTGAATCTTTACTCAGGAAAGCCGGAGAGTAACCACTTACTCCATTTTAGATAACGGACACCAACATGACTCAGAAAGAAGCCATTACCTCTCCTCGCGCGCCAGCTGCCATTGGTCCCTACTCCCAGGCAATCCACAGCGGCAATCTGGTGTTCATGTCTGGCCAGATACCTCTGGATCCGGCGACCATGGAGATCATCCAGGGTGGGGTTGAAGCCCAGGCCCATCAGGTTCTGAAAAATCTCTCGGCCGTGGCATCGGAAGCCGGCGGCAGCCTGGACGACTGCGTAAAGCTGACCATCTACATGATCGATCTGGCCGAATTCGGCGTTGTTAATGCCACCATGGAGCAGTATTTTCAGAAACCCTATCCGGCGCGTGCCACCATACAGGTTTCCGCTCTGCCTCGCGGCGCACTGGTTGAAATCGAAGCCATCATGCAAGTGGGCTGACATCTGGAATCAAGGACGATGCCGCCAGCAATGCCGCTCAGCGAACGACCGGTCAACTGCCTGAAAGGCGTTGGGCCGCGTCTGGTGGAGCGCCTGGCAGCCCTGCACATCAGCAGCGTACAGGACCTGTTATTCCATCTGCCGCTTCGCTATCAGGATCGGACACGTATAGCTTCAATCGGTCAGATCCGACTGGGCCAGGACGTCATGCTGGAGGCCGAGATAGTTGGCAGCGATGTTGAATTCGGCCGCCGGCGAAGCCTGGTGTGTCGCATCAAAGACGACACCGGTCTGATCAGCCTGCGCTTCTTCCACTTCAGCGCCGCTCAGAAAAACATGCTCGCCACAGGCAACCGCATCCGCTGCTACGGCGAAGTCCGCGCCGGCAAGCGCGGCCCGGAACTGTACCACCCGGAGTATCAGGTTCTGAAAGCTGGCGAGACAATTCCGGTCGCAGACAGGCTGACGCCGATTTATCCAGCTACTGAGGGTTTGCAGCAGGTTCGCCTGCGGGCATTGATCGATCAGGCTCTGGCCATGCTCAATGAGTCCGAAGCGCTGATCGATTGGGTTCCCGCAGACATACTGGCGGTATTCAAGTACCCGTCGCTGCCGGCTGCCCTGCAGTATTTGCATCATCCTCCGACCTCGGCCCCTGTTGCTGCTCTGCTTGAGGGCACCCACCCGGCACAACAGCGGCTGGCCTTCGAAGAACTGCTCAGCCACCGGCTTTGCCTGCGACGACTGCGGCAGCAAAGCAGCCATCAATTGGCACCGAATCTGACCAGCAAACCGGTTCTGAGGGAACAGTTCACCAAGCGCCTGCCGTTCAGACTGACCCATGCCCAGCAACGCGTCAGTGACGAGATCAATGCCGATCTTTGTCAGACAGAGCCGATGCTGCGTCTGTTGCAGGGCGATGTGGGCTCTGGCAAGACAGTCGTCGCCGCGCTGGCAGCATTGCAGGCCGTGGACAGTGGTTACCAGGCGGCCATCATGGCTCCTACCGAGATTCTGGCCGAGCAGCACTACGCAAACTTTTCCGCCTGGCTCGCGCCACTGGGCATTCAGGTTGGCTGGCTGAGTGGCAAAGTCAAAGGCAGACAGCGCCAGCAGGTACTGCAGCAGCTCGCAGATGGCAGCGCCCGCGTCATCGTCGGGACGCATGCCCTGTTTCAGGATGAGGTCAGGTTTCAGCGCCTGGGTCTGGTCATTATCGATGAACAGCATCGCTTTGGTGTTCACCAGCGTCTGGCACTGCGTGAAAAAGGTAATGACGGGCAGACGCTGCCTCACCAACTGGTAATGACGGCAACGCCCATCCCTCGCACGCTGGCCATGAGCGCCTATGCTGACCTTGAATGCAGCATTATTGACGAGCTGCCGCCCGGACGCACCCCGGTAAATACGGTGGTCATCGCCAATAGCCGGCGGGATGACGTTATCGAACGCATCCATGATGCCTGTCGGGCTGGCAGTCAGGCCTACTGGGTCTGCACGCTGATCGAAGAATCAGAGGCACTGCAATGTCAGGCAGCTGAGGCTACCTGGCAAACGCTGCAGGAACAACTGCCGGACCTCACAGTCGGGCTGGTGCACGGCCGCATGAAGCCATCGGAGAAAAGTGAGGTGATGGATGCCTTTAAACGTGGAGATACTCACCTGCTGGTGGCGACGACCGTTATCGAAGTGGGTGTGGACGTGCCTAATGCCAGCCTGATGATCATAGAAAATCCCGAGCGCCTGGGACTGGCGCAATTACACCAGTTGCGCGGCCGTGTCGGGCGCGGAGCCAAGGCCAGCCACTGCCTGTTGCTGTATCAGCCACCTCTGTCCTTGCAAGGCAAGCAGCGTCTGGGCATTATGCGCGACAGCAATGACGGCTTTTACATCGCCGAGCAGGACCTGGCATTACGCGGCCCCGGACAGGTCCTGGGGACGCAGCAGACAGGCCTGATGAGCTTTCGCGTTGCCGATTTGTCACGTGACGCTCAATTGCTTGATCCGGTAAAATTGGCGGCTGACCAAATAGAAGTCGCCTATCCATCACATATCGCTCCGCTGGTTGATCGCTGGCTGGGGGACAGGGAACTGTACGGTAATGTCTGAATCTGGATCGATGAAAAACTCACTACCCGTGCGATGTGTGCTTGTGCACGACGAACAGGGTGTCATGGCGCAGTGCCTGGTGCCCACGGACTCGATGCTGGAGCTGGGGAGATTGCAGGCCAGCAGCGGCCGTGATCTGAATCCTATGCCAAGTGCTCAGATTCTGCGCGCCAGCAAAATGCGTCAATTGGTACCTCTGGACAAGTCACGGCAGTTCTTTGCGCTGCCCACCTGGATCGATCAATCCCTGGCAGCACGTGGTGACCTGGTGGTAGACGCTGATGGCATGACCTTACAGCAGGTTCGCGATGGTCTGCTGGAGCAACGCATGAGCATCCGCCATGTTGATATCACCGTAGCTGCCACTGAACTTGACCACTCGCTACCAGACGCTGACCAGGATCCAGAGCAGATAAATGACTCGCTGCGCAATTTCACCTCACTGCGTATTCGTCAGCGACTTGATGACACCCTGGAAATCCCGCCGCTGTCGCCTACTGCTGACCGCATCATGCAACTGAGGGCCAACCCCAATGCGTCGGTGACCGATCTGACCAATATTGTCGAATCAGATCCCAGTCTGGCCGCCCAGGTCGTGAGCTGGGCATCGTCTCCCTATTACGCCGCACCGGGCAAAATTCGCTCAGTTCAGGATGCCATCGTGCGCGTGCTGGGTTTTGATCTGGTCAGCAATCTGGCGGTGGGCCTGATCCTGGGACGAACCGTCAGTCTGCCCAAAGACAGCTCCGACGGCCTGACACCTTACTGGCTGCAGGCAGCCTATTGCGCGACCACGGTGGAGGCTCTGTCCCGTCTGATGCCAGCGCGAGTGCGCCCGCGGCAGGGCTTGATCTATCTGTCGGGACTACTGCACAACTTTGGTTATCTGGTGCTGGCACATACTTTTCCACCGCATTTCAGCCGCATCTGTCGCTACACAGAGGCCAATCCGAATATCAGCCACGTGGCCATCGAAAAGCATCTGGTAGGTATCTGCCGTGAGCAGATCAGTGCCTGGTTGATGCAGGCCTGGAACATGCCGGAAGAAGTCTGCACCGCGCTGCGTCATCAGCAGGATGCCGACTATCAGGGGGAGCATGCTGAATATGCCAATCTGGTCTTTATCGCGACGCGCCTGTTGCGCGAACATGGAATAGGTGATGCACCAACTGACCCGATTCCGGACGAGATGTTCGACCGCCGCGGGCTGAATCCCGAGCGCTGCCGGGAGCTTGTCGACAAGCTGGTGGCATCAGAAGACATCGCTCTGATTGCCGAGCAGATGAGCCTGTGAGCGCCCAACAACAGCCATCGCTGTGAAAGGAGATGTCTCCGTTTTGCTAAAGAATGCCCAACAGTCCGTGCTCCAGTTTATTGATCAGATTGCGCGCCGTCATGCGCCACGTCTGCACGCCCGCTGGCCGGCCTTTGTTCTGCTGACCCGCCTGAATCGACCGATTGGCACCTATCTGCTGTTATGGCCGACACTTGGCGCCCTGTGGCTGGCCGCCGATGGCTGGCCGGACTGGAAACTGATTGTTGTGTTCACACTGGGCACCTGGATCATGCGCTCGGCTGGCTGCTGCATCAATGATTATGCTGATGCGAATATTGACGGCGACGTGTTACGCACCGAGAACCGCGCCATAGTTACGGGCCAGGTCACCCGCAAAGAGGCGCTCTACTGTTTCCTTGGCCTGTGTCTGCTCGCGTTTCTTCTGCTGCTGACGCTTAATACTCTCACCATCATGATGTCGCTTGGCGCCGTGGTGCTGACGGCTATCTACCCTTTCATGAAGCGTTACACCCACCTGCCGCAGGTCGTGCTGGGCATGGCATTTTCCTGGGGCATTCTGATGGCATTTACCGCCCAGACCGGCGAACTTCCGCCACCAACTGCCTGGCTTCTGTACGTCGCCAACTGTCTGTGGACGGTGGCTTACGACACGGAATACGCGATGGTCGATCGTGAATACGACCTGAAGATCGGCGTCAAATCGACTGCGATTCTGTTTGGCGATGCCGACCGCGTGATGATTGGCATGCTACAGGGCATGTTCATGCTGGCGCTGGTGTTGGCCGGCCAGCAGTTTGCTCTTTCTTTCTGGTACTACCTTGGTCTTCTTGTTGCTGCGGCATTGCTGGTCTACCAGCACTGGCTGATTCGCGACCGTCAAACCGAAGGTTGTTTCAAGGCCTTCCTGAACAATCACTGGGTGGGGCTGGCGGTGTTTGTTGGTGTTGTGCTGGGCGTTTGAGTCTGTCACTAAAACCAGTTCTGCACCGATAGCCCGGGTACGCGCGCAAACTCGAGTGTGTTGCTGGTAACAAGTACACCACTACATGCCAGCGCAGTGCCTGCGATCATCAGATCGTGTGGACCAACTGGCTTGCCTTTTTTTCGAGTCTTACCCTGATTGTCGCTGCATGCCGTGCAGCATCCTGTTCAAATGGCAGAACATTCACAAGCGCACACAATTCAGTCAGTTGTTGACGGCGCTTTTTGGGTGAACTTGATCGGGCGATGCCATATTCCAGCTCGTACAGCACAATGGCTGGTATTGCGATCTTTTGAGGGGGTGTTGCCAACAGGGACTCGGCAGCACGCCCCATGCCCTAAAAAAATATATCAGTGTGTTGGTATCGAACACATACATCAGAATTTTTCGCGCGGCAGGTCGTCCGACTGGTCCTGCCGTATCTTGTCCAATGCGGGAAAGTCCTTCCAGCTTCCCGACATATCAACAACAGACTGTGGCCAGTCGTTGGCCAGCTTGTCACTGATAAGCCTGGATATCCATCGGCTTTTGGACACTCCCGCTGACTTGACGGCTGCGCTCATCTTTTCCTCAACTTCATCTTCCAGGTAAATCGTGACCTGTCCCATAACACTTCCTCCATATATGTGGAAGTATGTGTGCCTGGCTTTGGACTATCAAGTGCCCAACCGGACACAGCTGCCCGTAGCAATGACACGACGGGAAGCCGCTTAGTCTGGTTATAGACAATTTTTACTCTTGCGTGGGCATGCTCTGAATACTGAACCCCAGTTCAAATTCTTCTGAGTCCAGCCTCAGAATCCGCAGCGTACCAACCAGATCCAGCTCGTCGACCTCGCGCGTCCACACGACCGAACCCGCAACATCGCCCGCAGCCCTGTGATCGCGCTGCCAGCCCTGTTCGTCGATCTGCGCTGCCAGATGATCCAGCAACGCACCCAGCTCCCAATCAAGGTTAACCTGTGTGCGCGATTCAGTTGTATAGCCAGAGCCACCGAAGCCGCCCATGGATTGCCCTGTGCCACCCAGCGTGGTTGCCTCGTCTGGTAGCTCGATTCGCGGCATATGCTCCTGAATATTGATGGATGGGAAACCGCCCGCTGCGCCACTCGCTTGTATCTGGGCCTGATACTGCTCACAACTCAGGCCCCCGGTTGCTGCAGCCGATGGACGCGAAGGGGTATTGGTCTGGGTAATATAAATCAGGCTGTCCGTGGTGGGCGTGGGTGAAGCATTGGTGACAAATCGACCCACCGGCGTGGCGCTGAGAAAGGGTGTGTAGACAGCCCTACCACTCCAGGTGGCGGGCCCTGAACTGGACATCACAATTGCCCCCATATTGCCAATTCGCAGTGACAACATACCCAGATCGTTGCTGCAGAGCTGTATGGGCATGCCCGGCGGAATCGGCATCTGCACCACAAACCCGCGCTGTTGCGGTGGAACAAGGTTCGGCCTCGTGATCATCAGGTAACCCAGCGCTTCCAGCTCGCGGATGAGCTGCGTACGTTGCGCTATGCCGTCGCCTGCGACCTGCAATACCACTCGCTGGGAATTGACCATGTCGACAGAACCCAGCAACTCTGAATCTGCTGGTAGTTCTATCTCCGGAAACTGCTCGGGCAGGCCTGCAAAGAAGCGGATTTCAAACGGCTGGTTCTCGCCCAGCAATGCTCTGGCAAGGTCGGCGGGTATGTCACCCTCTATTTCCTGGGCAACGGCCTGCGTGGTGAACAGCAGACTGGTGATGGCTGAAAGTAAAGCGTGTCGCGCGGTCCTGTGCATGATTGACGCTCCTTATAATGATCTCATTTTTTTTGAGTTTTAATACTATTCTGGATTTGATCCTTATTTTCAATTACCAGTTGGTTGTGGCTTTTGGCCTTGCTAACGATCCCAATATACCGACTTTGTTGGCGAAAGACGCCAAATTTGGCTGAAACCATCGTTTTGTACGTTGGTCTGACAGCTGAGTCATTAGGTGGTCCCTTGCAATACCGACAGCGTATACTGACTGCACAAACTGACAAACTGGACGTATTCTGTTGGCTGCCCACCCGAAAAATTCTGCAATCATCCGTGACTTACCGCAATCCCTGATGCGCCAGCTGCGATACTTTGGCATCCTGGGCTGTGTGCTGATTGCCTTATCCGCATTCAGCCTGGCATTGCTGCTGTCGACTGATCTGGCGCTGATGTGGCTGCCGCTGACCCTGCTTGTCTGGCTGTATGTGTGGCGGCAATGTCAGCAGCGCCTGCATTTGAATCATCCGGCAGACAGTCACGTGTTGTACGCGTCGCTGGGTCACGGCAATTGTGTAACGCTGCTGCGCGGCCTGTTGATCGCCGTGACAGCAGGCTTTCTGTTGCCCGCCCTGCTCCTGCCACTACCGACTGCGCTGTTGTACGTTCCAGCTGTTGCGTATACCGCCGCTGCGATTGGGGACGCACTGGACGGAGTATTGGCCCGGCGCCAGCAGCAGGTATCGAAGCTGGGTGCCGAGCTGGATACGACACTGGATGCGCTGGGTTTGCTGGTCGCGCCACTGCTGGGGGTGATCACCGGCAAGCTGCATGTCAGCTATCTGCTGGTCAGCATCGCCTATTATCTGTTTGTCTGGGGACTGCGCTGGCGTCGGCTTCACAACAAAGCAGTGTATCCATTACCACCCAGCCAACTGCGTCGCCAACTGGCAGGCTGGCAGATGGGTCTGGTAGCAACTGCACTGTGGCCGCCGATACCGGGCGGTGTTACGCAGGTTCTTGGTGTGCTCTTCATGATTCCGCTGTTGACTGGATTCTGGCGCGACTGGCTGTCCGTGAGTGGGCGACGCGGTACTTCATCCGGGAAAACCTCATGACAAAAAGTCAGTGGCGATATCTGACTGTGCTGCTTTGGGTACTGGCACTGGCATTGGCCGGCTGGGCTTTGTGGCAGCTACCACTGCGTGACATTGGCGATGGTATCAGTAGACTCCGCTGGCGCGACTGGCTGCTGTGGGTATCCATCAATGTTGTGATTCTGTATCTGGCAGTCAAGCGCTGGCAGATTCTGGGATGGGCACTGTCCGCGCCACTATGGCTGTCAGATCTGTTTCGCCTGCGACAGGCTGGCAGTGCAGTCAGCTTTATAACGCCTGGCCCACATTTTGGCGGTGAGCCATTGCAACTATACTGGCTCAAGCAACGATTCGATGTACCCCTGCATAAAGCGGTTGCGATGCTGGGCATGGATCGATTTGTGGAGATGGGTACCAATTTTGCCGTGCTGCTTGCCGGGGTGCTGATGCTGCTGGGGACCAGCTTGCTGCAGGCTGGTGACTGGCTGCAGATTTCGCTGATTCTGGTGCTGATGTTGAGCGGTATGTTTTTATGTGCCGCCGTGATCATCCGGCACCCACAGTGGCTGGCAGATCGCTTCAGACCACTGGCACAGCGCTGGCGTCAGGCTCGCAATGGCGATGACCCTAATCCGCCCGAGCATAAAAAGGCACAATCCGAGGGCGAGCAGGATCAGACTATGTCAGGCGGCTGGTCTGCGATGGTGAGCTTATTGCGCAACGCGCTCAAAGAGCAACGCCTGAAACTTTGGGTTGCACTGCTGATGTCACTGCTCGGCTGGGCCATGCTTCTGCTGGAACTGTTTGTATTGTTGCGAATGCTGGGTATTCAGCCCGAGATTCAGGATCTGATCATGATCATGGTGGGTATGCGGCTGGCGATGCTGCTGCCAGTGCCAGGTGGCATTGGTACCATCGAGGCCTCACTGTTATGGTCGTTCAGCCTGCTGGGCCTGCCGGTTGCGGCGGCAGGCATGCTTATTGCGCTGATACGTTTACGTGATGCCGTGGTGCTGATTATCGGATTGCTGTGCCTCGGCAGTCTGGGAGGCCGGCGTCAGGCAAAGGCCTGACGATAAGCTGCCCAGCAGGTTTCATTTTCCCAGAGTTTGACCGTCAGAACGCCCTCACCGGGCGGTGTGATTTTGGGCATCAGCTTCTCAACCAGTATGCGGCTGAAGTGCTCAATACTGGGATTCAGTCCGGCGAACTCCGGCTTGTCATTAAGCATGCTGTCGCGAAAGTAAGTGACAATGTCATCCAGCGCCGCTTCGATCTCTACGATGTCCACCAGGTAGCCATGCTGATTCAGCGTGTCACTTTCAATGCGCACTTCGGCGACATAGTGATGCGCATGTGGACTGTTCTCGGATCCCCAGTCGCCGCCGATCAAATAGTGGTTGGCGATAAAGTCACGTGTTACGGCTACGGTATACATAATCAATCCTGTTGCTGTTTTGTGATGCGTTATGGGTCTGGTCTGCGTTAGCAGGCTTTTATGAAGCGCTTTTCCTGCCTGCTAATCCGGATACTCAAACAGTGCCTGGACCACACTGAGTTTTTCTACATCCAATTCCTGATATACAGAGCCGGCGTCCTTTATTGGCTTGATGTGGCTGATGAGGCGCTGCGGCTCGCACTCGCGAATCATCTGCCAGGCCAGGTCGAATCGACGTCGTTTGTTCCAGCGACCACTCAACTCTGGCGCGACTGTGCTGACCTGGCTGGTGATCAGCTGCAGCCGATTGCGGTGCGCGGCGCCGCCCAGCTTGATGGACGCTGGTTTATTGCCGTACCAGCTGCCAATCACGATCCGGCTGTGATAGCCACTGACAGCGACGGCGGTATCCAGTGCAGCGGGCTGACCACTGACTTCATAGATCAGATCGGCATCACTCATCTGAGAGTCAGCCTCATCCGGGTGCACGACACGATGCGCACCCAGCTGTTTTGCCAGTGCCTGCCGTTCCGGCCGGCCTTCCACGACAACCAGTTCGGCCAGTGGATGCCTGGCGAGTAAGGCGGTCAGCAGCAGGCCCACGACGCCCTGTCCCAATACTACTACCCGCTCACCCATCATTGGCGCACCATCATGCACCAGATTGACGGCTGTTTCCGTGTTGGGGAGAAAAACGGCGGCCCTGGCCGGAATGTCGTCTGGCACAAGCTGCAGATTCTGTATGTCTGTCAGGAAGTGACTGGCGTGTGGCTGAAATGAAAACACCTGGCGCCCCTTCCACTCTGCTGCAAGCCCGGAACCCACCTGCACAACTTCTCCAACACAGGCATAGCCGTATTGCATGGGGTACTCAGCATGCTGCTGCAGGGACTCCAGCGTGCTGTCCAGTGCCATGTCTGCCGGTAACTGCCCACGATAGGCCAGCAGCTCGGTGCCGGCGCTGATGGCAGAGTACAGCGTCCTGATCAGTAGCTGATCTGCCGCGGGTGCAGACAACTTCACCGTGCGCAGCTCTATCTGCTTTGGCGCTTTGAACCAGAGCTGGGTAGCAGTCGCAATGCCGGCGCTCATGCTGCCTCCGCGCGATATTTCAGTTTACCCCAGACGATCATTTCATCCCCGAGCTGCTCACTCTGCAATGGTGTGATGTGCGGAAAGTTTACTTTAGCAGGATCTGCCAGTCTGCCAATCGCGTTGTAACCGCCGACCAGCACAGGCGCTACAGTCAATACCACAGCGTCTGCCAGGCGCGTGCGCAAAAACGCCGTTATGACAGCCGCGCCACCTTCAACCATCAGTGTTTTGATTCCACGCTGATAGAGTGCCTGCATGGCCTGCGTGAGATCAACATGCCCCTCACCGTCACCGGGTGTCACAATCAGATCACAGCCCTCTCGCT
This sequence comes from Gammaproteobacteria bacterium, assembly GCA_002706685.1. Taxonomy (GTDB): domain Bacteria; phylum Pseudomonadota; class Gammaproteobacteria; order Pseudomonadales; family Pseudohongiellaceae; genus Pseudohongiella. The sequence continues at coordinate 72,112 of PALV01000012.1, forward strand.
CTGTTGCCGCCTGCTGTGTGGTCAACACCCAGCAAGGTCGATTTCCATTACTGCCGTTCTGGCAAAGCCGGCTGTCAGGCGGCAGCCTCAGCTGACTGTCGAGCACGATTGGTTGCGGGTCGTTGCCGGTCCACTCGCGGACATTCAGACGTGGATTGTCCGCCAGAACGGTACCAATGCCCACCAGGATACCATCGTGCAGGCTGCGTAGCTGGTGTGTCATTCGCAGTCCTTGTGGACTGCTCAAGGCAAGCGTTTCACCAGGTCCGGTGGTAATACTGCCATCCCAGCTCTGCGCATAGCTCAGAGTGACATGCGGGCGCTGTTCAATGCGCCCCGTGCTCTGGTGAAAAGCCTGCTGTGTATCGACCAACCATTGCTCGAGGCGTTGATTGAAATTCATGAAGTCACTGACTGTTTAGGGAACTCAGTGGCAAAAGATGAGCCATTCGCTGGGCTTTGGTCAACAGATAATCGAAATTGTCGTTGTTGGCGGGGATCTGCAGAGACACGCGTTCGGCTATGTTTACGCCGGCCTTGGTCAGTGCATCAATTTTTGCGGGGTTATTGGTCATCAATCGTACCGAAAGGACTCCCAGATCCTGCAGCATCAAAGCTGCAAGTGAATAGTCTCGTCCATCTGCCACATGACCGAGCATAAGATTGGCGTCGACAGTATCGTAGCCCTGGTCCTGAAGGTTATAGGCGCGCAGCTTGTCAGGCAAACCAATACCGCGACCTTCCTGCCGCAGGTAAAGAATCACACCAGTACCGGCCTCAGCTATCATGGCCATGGCCCGATCAAGTTGTTCTCCACAGTCGCAGCGCCGCGATCCCAGCACATCGCCGGTAAAGCATTCTGAGTGCACTCGGACCAGCACCGGATCGACCGACGCAGGATTGCCTTTGTACAGCGCAAGGTGCTCTTTGTCGTCCAGGGTGTTGGCAAAATGACACAGTTGAAAGTCACCGTGATCGGTAGGGATTCTGGCGCAGACTTTTCGAGTGACGGATAGCGATTGTTTGCTCATGGCACGCTCTTCTAAATTGACTGTTTTGACTGAAACTTGCAGTTTCCGGGTCAGCGCCGTGGTAAGGTGGTCTGACTGTTAATCAGGTTACGACTGTTGCATTGGAACGGATCAAATCAACTGTGAGCACCCTTCCCCTCTACTTTGTTTTCCCTGGCGATCTCGACACACCCACTGGCGGCTATCACTATGATCGGCGCCTGATCCGTGAGCTGCGGCTGCTTGGTAAAGACGTTGTTCCGGTTGCGCTGTCTGATCGATTTCCAACACCGGATCAGGACGCGCTGGTTGACGCTGAGCAGAAACTGTCTGCTATTCCCAATGGCGCACAGGTCATGATTGATGGCCTGGCAATGGGCGTCATGGATCAGCTTGTCAGCCGTCACGCGAAGCGATTGTGCCTGATTGCCCTGTGTCATCATCCACTGGCGCTGGAGGCAGGTCTCGACCCCGGACAGCGTGACGCACTGCATCATTCTGAAAAACGTTCTCTGCATAGCGCTCGTGCGACAGTTGTCACCAGTCCTCATACGGCAGAAATATTGCGCACTCAATTCGAGCTCGACGCAAACAGCATCCTGGTGGCCTGTCCCGGCACTGATCGAATCGAATTTGCGCCCTGCCTTGGTAATCCACCGCAGCTGTTGACGGTCGCCTCACTGACTCGCCGCAAGGCGCACGATGTGTTGATTGAGTCACTTGCCTCACTGGCAGACCTGCCGTGGCAGGCGCGCTTCGTCGGCGGGGATCACTTTGACAGGGAGTGGGCTCAGCAACTGCGAGCACAAGTGAACCAACAGCAGCTGGACCGGCGTATTGATTTCGTCGGAGCAGTAGATAATCTGCAGCCCGAATATCAGCAGGCTGATCTGTTTGTGCTGCCATCAAGATTCGAAGGTTACGGAATGGTATTCGCCGAGGCTCTGGCAGCGGGCCTACCCGTCATCGCTGCGCGAGCCGGCGCCGTTCCCGATGTTGTGCCTGCGTCCGCTGGCATTCTGGTACCGCCCGATGACGCGGCAGCTCTTGCCGAAGCTTTGCGCGAGGTACTTTCGAACAGCACACTGCGACAAGACTTACAGAGCGGGGCCAGGCAGGCCGCACTCGCCCTGCCTGGCTGGCGGGACAGCGCAATACTGGTGCAGCAACTAACTGAAGAGTTGGCAAACAGGAGTGAGTACTAATGGCCGGGTTCAGTGTCGACTGGCTCGATTTACGTGAGGCTGCAGATCTGCGTGCGCGTGATGCTGCGCTGCTGGCACGCGCTCAGCATTGGCTGGATCAGTCGTCAACTGACCAGTCCGAGCACAGGCAGCAGCCTAAAATTGCAGACCTGGGCTGTGGTACAGGTTCCACGCTGCGCGCATTCGCCGCTGGTGGTATCGAAACCAGTCGCTATGCCTGGCGCCTGATTGATCACGATGCGCAGCTTCTGAGCGTGGCGTCTGAACGTTACGCAGCCGGGCATAGCCTGGAAACAGAAGTAGCAGATCTCGCGCAGCCAGAGCAGCTCTCATTCAAGGATATAAATCTGTTAACCGCGTCCGCCCTGTTTGATCTTGTGTCGGCTGAGTTCATCGAAGCCCTGGTCGCTTCCATTGCCAGCCAGCCTCATCCGATCGCCGTGTACACAGCACTGAACTATGACGGCATTACTCGCTGGACTCCGGCTCACAAGCTGGATATGGCGGTGTTACAGGCTTTCAATCAGGACCAGCGCCGGGATAAAGGCTTTGGTCCGGCCCTGGGCCCGCACGCCTCCGCCTGCCTCACTCAGGTGTTGACCGCTGCCGGCTACACTGTGTTATCGGCAAGCAGTCCGTGGCTGCTGCGCGGCAACCATGGCACTGCTGGTGACACTCAACTGATGACCGAGCTGATACATGGCATCGCCAATGCGGTCCAGTCGTCAATTGAGCAGGCAGAACTGCAGGAATGGATAGACTTTCGACTGGCCAATGTCCACACAGGCAGCTGCAGTGTGGGACACATGGATCTGTTGGCGCTTCCGCAGCGCGTGAGCAGATAGCCTTGTGCAGGCCGGCTATCAGCGAGTGCGCAACCTGGCGTAGACATCGCCACTGCCCTGGCTAATGTTCTTCAGCTGCTGTCGCATATCGTCAACCGCAAGCCACTGATCATAACGCAGTCGATGTGACTCACCAGGTGCCAGGTTGTACTCATAATCACCGAGCTCTTCGAGGCGATCAATACAATCGATCGCCATCGATATTGCTGCAGGGATATATTCAAACGACAGGCTTCGCAGCGGGCGCGACAGTCCCCGAAGGACCTGCAGTTCAAATCCTTCCACGTCAATTTTGCAGAACACCGGCTCGCCTTTCTCGGCAATCAGCTGGTCCAGCGTGATTACCGGCACCACAAGCTGACGATCCCATTTTACACGCTCGAATGAGGTGTCCTGTTTTACCTGTGTTATCCATTCCTGGGACATGGTAGTCACGGTCGGTGTCTGCGTGCTGATGTGCAGCGTTGCCTCACCTGGCTGCGCACCAATCGCCTGGGCCACAAGATCAATGTCCTCTGCGCTGGCGTAGCGGCTTCGAAGTGTCTGCATCAGCAAAGGCTGCGGCTCGACTGCAACGGAGCGCGCACCCAGTGCCTGCCACGCCTTGAGGCGATTGCCAACATGCGCACCAATGTCGAAACACAGATCGCCCGGTGATATGAACTGCCTGTAAAAGTTACGCATCCGCGCCTGCCGCCCCGGAATGCCGTAGTACATCAGTAAAGATCTGGTCAGCCCCCACCGCTCGCGCAGTCGGGTTGCCAGGGAAGTCGTATTAGCTTGCGTCTGCATTACCTGGCTCCTGTTGCTGTTGATCCGCCAGAGCCCGTTTTTTCCAGAGGCAAACGGGTGCTGGAGAAGGCGTCTACAAATCTATCTCGCAGTTGGTCCATGCGCCACACCGGGGCTCTATCATCCGGCAGCATTCCTGGTTGCCAGCGCCACTGCGATACGGCCTCGAATACGGCCGGATCGCGCGCGATCAGATGCACAGGGACATCACGTCCTTCCGGGTCACCTGATACCAGAGGCGCAGGCGGGTGATCTCCCAACAGGAGAACAACGAGATTGTCGTTTCCATAATGCTCTATATAAGAAACTACAGTTTCCAGCATGTACTCAATCGAGCGTCGATAGTGATCGCGGATTGATTCGACATTCTGCCAGACTTCCTCTGGTGTCGGGCCGGCCTGGGCCTGCTCGTTAAAAATGCGCCCATCGCCAATGTTAGTCCAGGGCACCAGCTGCGCCACCGGAGTCCATGGCGCATGTGAGGAGATCAGTGCGACCTCGGCCATGACAGGCGGGCGTACCTGCTCGCTGAGTTCACGCGCATGGAGTGCCGACAGGACATATTGATCGGGCATGGTCACCCAGTTGAAAGGCAATCCCTGATAACCAAAATTGTGTGCATCATAGATGTGATCGTAGCCATAGTACTGACCCTCAGGCCAGGCCATGCTGATTGCCGGCATCGCGGCGACGGTTCGCCAGCCTGCTTCTCTGAACAAGCGGTTTAGCGTGGCACGTTCGCTCATGACCAGACTTTTGTAACGAGTCTCGCTGTCGATCCAGGTGCCTGCGAGTGCGGACGCATGCGCCAGCCAGCTAAGCCCACCGACGGTAGGTGCCGTCAAAAATGCGCTCTGCATATCAAATCCATCGGCTCGCAGCACATTTTCGGACTGCAACAATGCATCACGCATCTGGTCGGCAAACGGCTCACGTTCAAGCAGCATGCGCCCGTAGGACTCAGCAAAAATCACCAGCACATCTTTGCCCCGCAAGCGATCAAACAACTGATCACCAAGGCGATCAGACCACTCATCGACACCGACGGTGGCCGCAAATTCCTGAATGTCCTGCCAGCTTCGCCAGGTATCTTCGGCGTGCAGTCTTAGCTGGTGCCAGGCGTAGGCGTCAGTTCGTGGCCGCTCCACCCATCTGAATGTGTCAAGCGCGAACCAGGCGGTGAGCAGCACAAGCAGGGTCGCGCCGGACAGCCTGGGTTTTATTCGCAAGGTCTGCTGGATGCGACCAAGCACCAGAAATGCCAGCACACAAAGCAGAGCGACCATCAATGCCAGCAAAATACCGACAGCAATAGCCGCGACGCTTCCCAGCACTCCAGTCAACAAGCGACTGCCATCGGCCAGCAGATGTCCATCAAAAATAAGATTGAACGGCCGGGCGAACATCTCGTGAGTCGCCAGGTCAGCCCCCCTGAGCACCAGACTCAGGCCCAGCAGAATTGACAGCAGGATTCGCAACACTGTGCCGACCCGCCCGGGAGCAAGCAGCAGCAAGCCGATGATGACCAGCTCCAGCGGAAACATCGTAAAGGCTGCTGGTGAGATCCAGTCAAGGCGATTGGGCAGCACCAGTGCGAGGAACAGCACAGCGAACGCCGAAAACGTAATCGCATGGTGAGCAATTGGGGAAGAGCGGAGAGTAAAACGCAAGATTGAATCCGGGCCTGTCGCTAGATGAGAAAGAAGTGAGAGCTCCTGTTGGTATACGCAGTGTAGCCGAGCCTGGACCGTTTGCCGACGTCAGACTCAACAATAGTAGGGTTTTCGGAGCCATCGATAGAAAAAATATTTTTGCGCGGGACTTACGCGCGGAACTTACCGGTTGTATGATGGTCGGAATTATGACTGTGGGTTAATAGGTACACAATGACTGATCCAGCCACCATGGCTGGGAGTTACTTGGTCAAAGGATCGTTGCCGAAAGGTATGCGGTGTGCCCTGCAGTTGTGCACGGATGAGGTCGATCTAGTCGGTCGAATGCTCCCAGCCTCGGTGTCTACGCCTGCCTTCCAAACATCCAATGATCCCGATAGCGATTTAGACAGTATCTACGGTACTGGTCTGTCTTAAGGATTCAGGGAAATTTTGAGGAAAGGAAATGGTTATCAGAAAGTCCCCCGCTTACGCCATATTGACCGCACTGATTTGTACGGTCGTTCTGGTTTTTGCAGCACCGGTACTGACGCAGTCACAGCCGTCAGGCGCCACTAGCCCGACCGGCACTGACTCCAGCACCGGCTCGGCAGAACCCGAGCGTCTCACGCATCAATTCAGTCGCCAGTGGCTGCTTGAACGTGCACGATCACTGGCTGAGCAGCCCTTCGAACTGCCGGCTCTTGATGAGGACAATCCGCTCAACGAACTCGACTATGACGAGTATCGACGCATTTCTTTTGATCCGTATGCCGCCATCTGGGCCAGACAGGATCGCAATTTTACGCTGGATCTATTCCATCCGGGATTCCTGTACACCACACCGGTCAATATCAATCTGGTGGTAGGCGGTGTATCGCGACAGGTGCTCTACACAACCGACATATTCCGGTATGAAGAGGGCATCAGTGACGTAGAGAATTTCGACGCCCAGGGTTATTCCGGTTTTCGCGTGTATCACCCGATCAATACACCCGATCGCTTTGAGGAGTTCCTGGTTTTTCAGGGCGCCAGCTACTTTCGGGGCACTGCCAAAGACCAGTTCTATGGCCTTTCAGCGCGGGGCCTGGCGATCAATACTGCCCGCCCGGAAGGTGAGGAGTTCCCTTATTTCACGGATTTCTGGATAGAGCGGCCGGAAGTGGGTGCTGAGAAGATTGTGATCCACGCTCTGCTCGACAGCCCATCAACCACCGGCGCCTTTCGATTCGATATTCGTCCTGGCGATTCGACCGTCATGGACGTAGAGGCCTCTCTCTTCCCCCGTGAGGAAATGACGCACTACGGCATCGCACCGCTGACCTCCATGTTCATGTTTGACGACACCAACCGCAGCCGCTATGACGATTACCGCCGCGCGGTGCATGATTCCGACGGGCTGCAGATAATGATGCAGAACGGCGAGCAGATATGGCGCCCGCTGGCCAACCCGCGGCGTCTGCAGTCTTCATCATTCGTCTCGTCCGCATCCTCCTCAGTCAAAGGATTCGGCTTGATGCAGCGCCACAATCAGTTCGAAGATTTTAACGACAGCGAAGCTCGCTATGACAAGCGCACCTCGCTGTGGATAGAGCCATTGGAGAACTGGGGCGTTGGCGAGGTGGTGCTGGTTGAGATTCCCACCCCGCAGGAAGTTCACGACAATATCGTGGCTTACTGGCAGCCCGAAGACAGTCTGCTACCCGGTAACCAGTATGATTACCGGTATCGCATGCACTGGGGCCCGGTTGGCCCGTATGAGCTGGAGGTGGGGCGGATTACCGACACCAGCCGCGGTCAGTCGATAAATGGCGATGACATGGTGTTTGTGATCGACTACGCAGGTGGCAATACGATTCCCAATGTCATCACGGATACCGACGCCGTCGAAATTCGTGTTACAAACAGCGCCGGAACTGTGATCAACACCAGCGGTACGCTGGTTCAGGCGACAGGTCAGTACCGTGCATTCATTCGCATCGACCCGGGCCGTGCTGATCTGATGGAATTACGCGCGACCCTGCACGTCAATGGTAAACAGTGGGGCGAAACCTGGATATATAGATGGACTCAATAAGGGAAAGTGTGGGCGCGACACCCCAGCCGGCGCCACTGGACATGCCAGCGCAGAACCTGAAGGTTGCGCCACAGGTTCAGTTTCGCTGGCAATCGCTGGCAACCCTGTTTGCCAGACTGGCCACCTTTCCGGGGGCACTGGCCCTGACTGGCTACGCCGGTTATCAGATGTATCTGATTATCTCGGTCAGTGATGTCACCCGGCTGCAGTGGCTGCTGCTGGTGCTGTATCTGCTGACCTTTGGCTGGATTGCGCTGGCCGCCACCAGCTCAATCGCCGGCCTGTTTTTTGGCCATCCGAAAGCGGGCGCCGCCAAAGGCGCGCAGCCTCGCGGCAAGACCGCCCTGCTGATGCCCGTCTACAACGAGGACCCGGCAGCCACCTGCGCAGCATTGCTGGCCATGGCCGAATCATTGATCGCCCGGCAGCAACAGCACTGGTTCGAGATATTCATCATTTCGGATTCGACGGATCCGGATGTCTGGGTAAAGGAGACTGCGGCTGTCGATCTGTTGCGGGAGCGTCTGCAGGGCCGCATGGCGGTCTGGTATCGACGTCGCTACCTCAACACCGCGCGCAAGGCGGGCAATGTGCAGGACTTCGTGACGCGCTGGGGTGCACGCTACGACTACATGATTGTTCTGGACGCGGACAGCCTGATCGCCGCTGATACGCTGACGTTCATGGTGGGGGAAATGGATGCGGATCCCCGCTGTGGCATCTTGCAGACGCTGCCGCGGCTTTACGCCGGCAAGACTTTGTTCGCCCGCTTGCAGCAGTTTGCCGGCACCTTGTACGGTCCGGTAGTCGCACATGGCATGACTGCCTGGCAGGGTGATGACGGTAATTACTGGGGCCATAATGCCATTATTCGCGTCTCTGCATTTGCCAGCGCTGCCGGACTGCCAGTTATGCCAGGCCCCAGACCCTTTGGCGGCCCCATCCTGTCCCATGATTTTGTTGAGGCGGCGCTGATACGGCGCGCTGGCTGGACGGTGCGTATGATGCCCGCCCAGACCGGATCCTGGGAGGAAAGCCCGCCTACCCTGCTGGATTCTGCAGTGCGGGACCGACGCTGGGCCCAGGGCAATATTCAGCATCTGGGCGTGATTCCCACGCGTGGCATGCGCTGGCCCAATCGCATGCATATGTTGATAGGCGTGATGAGCTACATCGCCTCTCCGCTATGGCTGGCAATGATGACCGTCGGTCTGTTGATCAGTGCCCAGATTGCAACCCAGGGCTTTGAATACTTCACTGACGACTTTCAGCTGTTCCCGCACTGGCCAGTGTTCGACTCACAGCGCATGATCATGCTGTTTGTGTTCACCATGTCGGTGCTGTTGTTACCCAAGTTACTGGGATACCTGGCTGGCCTGTTCCGCCGGGATGTTCGCAGCGCCATGGGGCCGATCCGGCTGACACTGAGTGCGGCGCTCGAACTGTTTTTCTCTATCCTTTTTGCGCCCATATTCATGATGATTCACAGCCGTCAGGTCTGGGAAATCATCCGCGGCAAGGACTCGGGCTGGTCGACCCAGCAGCGCGATACCCATGGCACCGACTGGGGTCTGCTGTTCAGGCACCACTGGTTTCACACCCTGGTTGGTATCAGCGTGCTGGCAGGCCTGGTGCTGCTGCAAAACCCGCTGCTTTACTGGATGCTGCCAATCATAACTGGTCTGGTGCTGTCGATCCCACTGTCAGCCCTCAGCGGCAGCAAAAGCTTCGCGCGGATGCTGGCGTGGCTGGGTCTGTTGAGAATTCCTGAAGAGGTGTCCGCTGCGCCGGAGATTCACGACCGGGATCGCTACCGCGAGGAGTTCCAGAGCGTGGTGGATACAGTCGACGTTCCGATGCTGTTAACAGACAGCGAAAAGGCCTCCCGCCATTTCAATCTGGCTGGAGAACGCCCGATCAAACGCCGCGGAGATCCTGATATGGATGCGGCTGGCGCAAGGCTTAAACTAAGCGATGCCATGGAAGTCTCGGAGGTGCTGGCCTGGATGAACCGTCGGGAAAAAATGGCGCTGTTGAATGACACTGCGTTATTCGGGTTGCTGGCAAAGCTGGCTGAGCAACGCAGTGGTGGGTGATCTTAAAGGGTTAAAGGGGACGGGAGGTAAAGGGGACGGAGGGATTTACGAATGTAAATCCCTCCGTCCCCTTTACCTCCCGTCCCCTTTACCGTCAGAAGAACGCCTGGATGCCTGTCTGGGCACGGCCCAGGATCAGCGCATGGATATCCTGAGTACCTTCGTAGGTGTTGACTACCTCCAGATTCTGCATGTGGCGCATGACCGGATACTCATCAGAGATTCCGTTGCCGCCCAGCATGTCACGTGCGTCGCGTGCCACGTCCAGCGCCTTCAGACATGAATTGCGCTTGAGCAGAGAAATCAGCGGAATACCCAGTTTGCCTTCGTCCTTCAGACGAGTGGCCTGCAGGCAGCCCAGCAGCGCCAGCGAAATCTCTGTCTGCATTACAGCCAGCTTTTTCTGGATCAGCTGATTGGCAGCCAATGGACGACCGAACTGCTTGCGATCCATGACGTAGTCATGAGCCGCGTGCCAGCAGGTCTCTGCAGCACCCAGAGCGCCCCAGGCAATACCCAGACGCGCAGAGTTCAGACAGCTGAACGGACCTTTCAGGCCTTCAACGTGAGGCAGCATGTTCTCTTCCGGCACAAACACTTCGTCCATGACGATTTCACCGGTGATGGACGCACGCAGCGCCAGCTTGCCTTCAATCTTGGGTGCCGACAGGCCGGCCATGCCCTTGTCCAGGATGAAACCCTTGATCACGCCATCATCATTCTTGGCCCAGACGATGAACACATCGGCGATGGGTGAGTTGGAAATCCAGTTTTTGGCGCCACTGAGTTTGTAGCCACCCTCAACTGTGCGGGCGCGAGTCACCATGCCACCCGGATCAGATCCGTGGTCCGGCTCGGTCAGACCAAAACAGCCAATGTATTCGCCGCTGGCCAGCTTGGGCAGATACTTCTGCTTCTGCTCTTCGCTGCCGAAAGCGTGGATCGGGTGCATGACCAGCGAGGACTGTACGCTGAACATTGAGCGGTAGCCGGAATCGACGCGCTCCACTTCACGAGCCACCAGACCGTAACTTACGTAGTTGGTGCCGGTGCAGCCGTAGCCGTCCAGTGCCGGACCCAGCAGGCCTAGTGCGCCCATCTCGCGGAAAATTTCAGGATCAGTCTGCTCGTTACGATACGCGTCACGCACCCTCGGCAGCAGTTTTTCCTGGCAGTACTGACGCGCCGTGTCACGAATCATGCGCTCTTCTTCGGTCAGCATCTGTTCCATCAAAAACGGATCTTTCCAGTCAAACGGTGCGTTGTCTGATTTTGCAGACATATTCTACTCCTGATTCAGCTAGCTAAATGGGTGTCTTTTATCGAGCAAAGGATCGGTATTTTATCAGCAAGGCGTAGTGGGCAAAAGGATAAATATCACAGCCATGCTTTAATCAGGCTGCTACAATAAGCGGTTATGGACGTATCTCACTTACTAGATTCCCTGAACGACGAGCAACGCCGGGCTGTCTCCGCGCCCCCTGGTAGTATGCTGGTACTGGCTGGCGCCGGCAGCGGCAAGACCCGCGTGCTGGTCCATCGCATCGCCTGGCTGATGCAGGTGGAGGGCGTATCGCCCTTTGGCATTCTGGCCGTGACATTTACCAACAAGGCCGCCCGCGAAATGCGCAGCCGTATCGAAGAGCTGTTGGAGCGCCCGATCGGCGGTATGTGGGTCGGCACTTTCCATGGCCTGGCGCACCGGCTGCTGCGCCAACACTGGCGTGAAGCCAATCTGCCTGAGAACTTCCAGATCCTGGACAGTGATGACCAGCTTCGGCTGATCAAGCGTCTGAGCAAGGCGCTGGGCATTAACGAGGACAAATGGCCCCCACGCCAGGTGCAGTGGTACATCAACGCACAAAAAGACGAAGGTCTGCGCGCCGCCAACATAGAGCACTACGGTGACGAGTTCACCCGCACCATGCTCACGGTCTATACCGCCTATGAAGAGGCCTGTCAGCGCGGCGGCATGGTGGACTTTGCTGAAATCCTGCTGCGCGCCCACGAGCTGTGGCTGAACAATCCCGGCCTGCTGGACCACTATCAGCGCCGCTTCAGCCATATCCTGGTCGATGAGTTCCAGGACACTAACGCTGTGCAGTACGCCTGGCTGCGCGTGCTGGCCGGCGGCAACAATCACCTGATGGTGGTTGGCGACGATGATCAGTCGATTTACGGCTGGCGCGGTGCCCGCATCGAAAACATCCAGCAGTTCAACAAGGATTTTACCGGCGCTGACATCATCCGGCTGGAGCGCAACTACCGCTCGACTTCCACCATCCTCAAGGCAGCCAACCACCTGATTGCCAACAACCAAGGCCGGCTGGGCAAAGAGTTGTGGACGGAGGACCGCGAAGGCGAAGCCATTTCGCTTTACGAGGCGTTCAACGAGCAGGACGAAGCCAGATTCATTGTGGATCGGCTGCAGGATTGGCTGAACACCGGACATCGCCTCAGTGATGCAGCAGTCCTGTACCGCTCCAACGCCCAGTCCCGCGAGCTTGAAGAAGCGCTGCTGCGCGTGTCCATGCCCTATCGTATCTATGGCGGCCAGCGCTTTTACGACCGGCTGGAAATCCGCAATGCACTGGCCTATCTGCGCCTGACCGTTAATCGCCACGACGATACTGCCATGGAGCGTGTCATCAATGTGCCGACGCGCGGCATTGGTGCGCGTACGCTGGACAGCCTGCGGGAACTGGCGCGCAATGACGGGTCGTCCCTCTGGCAGGCCTGTCAGCGCAGTCTCGACCATAAACTGTTGCCCGCTCGCGCCGCTGCCGCCGTGCAGGCATTCATGCGTTTGATTGATGACATGGATGAAAACTGTCATCCGCTGGAGCTGGGGGAAAAAGTCGCTCATGTCATCAAGCAGAGCGGCCTGATTGAACATCACCAGAAAGAAGGCGGTGACAAAGCCCAGGGTCGACTGGAAAACCTGGACGAACTGATCAGTGCCACACGCAGCTTTGCCGAAGACTGGCAGGCGCAAAGTTCCGGTCTCGACGAGAGTGATGACCCACTGGCGCTGACCAGCGACGTACTTGCCTCGTTCCTGGATCAGGCGGCGCTGGACGCTGGCGAAGCGCAGGCTTCAGAATCAGACGATGCCGTGCAGATGATGACTCTGCACAGCGCCAAAGGCCTGGAGTTCCCGCTGGTGTTTCTCGCCGGTATGGAAGAAGGCCTGTTCCCGCACAAAATGTCGATGGAAAACCTTACCGGCGTGGAGGAAGAACGCCGGCTCTGCTACGTCGGCATCACCCGCGCCATGGAAAAGCTGTATCTGACCTGCGCTGAATCGCGGCGAATGCACGGTGATGTCAACATCTGCCGGCCATCCCGGTTTATCCGCGAATTACCTCAAGAGTTGATTGAGCCGGTGCGCATGAAAACCACCATTCAGCGCCCGGCTGTCGCGCCAAGGGCCTCGTCGAGCAGCCTTTACGGCGGTGCTGCGGTGCCTCAGACCAACATCACCCTGGGCCAGCGTGTGCGTCACGGCAAGTTTGGCGAAGGCGTAGTCCTGAATTACGAGGGCAGTGGCAATAATGCGCGCGTCCAGGTGAATTTCACCGAAGTAGGCAGCAAGTGGCTGGTACTTGCCTACGCGCGTCTTGAACCTATTTGATGATGGCAAGGTATTCAGTTGCCTTAGTCTGGCAAAATGTTTGCTAGGGCAGTAGCTTACGCGCTATAAGAGTGGAACAAAAACAAGTGGGACAATAATAACGGGAGATCCTCAATGTCCATGTTAAACGTGCTCGGTATCACAATCTTCGTCGCCCTGCTGTACGCCCTGTACAAACTGCGCCGACCCGATACCAGTCTTGCCAAACAGGTCTTCATTGCGCTTGCCATGGGTGTGGTGTTTGGTCTGTTCCTGCAGATCATTCATGGCGGCAATATCGATGAAATCCGCCCCACCCTCACCTGGACGGATCTGCCCGGCGATATATATGTCGCATTGCTGCGCATGATCATCATCCCGCTGGTGCTTGTCACCATGATTGCGGCGGTGGTGCGTCTGCATGAGGTAGCCGCACTGGGCAAGATTGGTGGTTCCGTCATTGGTATCCTGGTGTTCACCACGATGATTGCCGCGATTGTCGGTATCGTCGTCACCAACCTGTTCGGACTGACCGCCGAGGGCATGGTCGGTGGTGCGCGCGAGGCGGCGCGGGTGGAATTCCTGGAGTCACGGGCCCCCATGGTGGAAGGCCTGACTTTCGCCCAGGTCATCGTCAATTTCATCCCTACCAACATCTTCCGTGACCTGACCGAAGCACGCAGTACATCCATTATTGCCGTCGTCATCTTCGGTATGCTGTTTGGTCTGGCGGCACTGCTGGTCAGCCGCGAGAAGCCCGAATACAGCGATCGCATCAAGGGTGGTACTGAAACCATTCAGGCCATCGTGATGCGTCTGGTGAAGATGATCATGGGTCTGACACCTTACGGCATCCTGTCGCTGGTGACCTATGTGGTAGCGGGCTCCAATGGCAGCGACATCCTGAATCTGATTGGTTTTGTTGTGGCGTCTTACGTTGCCCTGGCTATCATGTTCGGCGTGCACGGCCTGCTGCTCAGCCTCACCGGCAATAACCCGGCCGAGTTCTACCGCAAGATCTGGCCAGTGCTGACCTTTGCATTCGCCACGCGCAGTTCAGCGGCTACCATTCCGTTGAATATCCGCACGCAGGTAGATGAGCTGAAGGTACCGCCGTCGATCGCCAGTCTGTCCGCATCGTTTGGCGCGACCATTGGCCAGAATGGCTGTGCCGGCATCTACCCGGCCATGCTTGCTGTGATGGCCGCTCCGACGGTAGGCATCAACCCGATGGACATTGGCTTCATTCTGTCACTGATCGGCATTATCACTATCAGTTCGTTCGGTGTCGCCGGAGTTGGTGGCGGTGCAACATTTGCTGCACTGATCGTGTTGCCAGCCATGGGGCTGCCGGTTGAGCTGGCCGCACTGCTGATTTCAATTGAACCGCTGATAGACATGGGCCGCACCGCACTGAATGTCAGTGGCGCCATGACCAGCGGTAAAATCACCAGCACGTTTATCAAAGAAGGCGTGTAAAGCGTGTAAAGGACCCAAAGGCCCTTTGGGTCCTTTATATTTTATGCCGGCGGCGTAATGCGGCGGGTGCGGCCGTTGTCATCGATGGCCACAAAAATGAACAATCCCTCGGCCACCTTGCGCTGTGCTTCCTGAGTCAGCGAGTTCGATATCCACACTTCAATGTTGATGTGCATCGAGCTGCGGCCAATCTCCAGCACCTCGGCATAACAGCTGACCACCGAGCCGACGCTGACAGGCGCCAGAAACTCCACATTTTTGATCGCAACCGTGGCAGATCGGCCACGGGTCACCTGTTTGGTGGCGATGCCCGCTGCAAGGTCCATCTGCGAGACCAGCCAGCCACCGAATATGTCGCCATTGGCGTTGGTATCCCTGGGCATGGCCAGGGTCTGCAGGGCAAGTTCCCCTGCCGGAACGGGATCTTTATCCATATCGTCGTCGATCAGGCCCACGTTGTACTCCTGTTATTGGTTTTGTTCAGGGACCTCTAAACCAGGCCATCAGCAGCTGAAAACTGACTACCAGCAAGGCCAGACTGACTATTAGCATGAACCAGGCAAGCAAATGAAAAAGGAACCTGGCCAGTTTGCGGCGTATTTTGCCTGTCCAGCCCAGATTTTGATAGTCATTCCGGGGAACATTGGTAAATACCGTTATCGTTGAGGCGCAGAGCAGCAGCCAGAGTGTCAGGACAATGATGGGTATCAGCCACTGATCCTGCACCGGCATCGGAGCCCATACCAGCACCCAGGCGCATACTGCCAACATCGCGGCCAGCGCCACAAAGGCGGGGCCTTTAAACCAGCGACTGCGCTCTACGATCCTTTCAAACAGTACCAGCATGGTAGCTCACGCGTTACAATGGCGTTTTTGTTCAGACATATTTCAGGTACCAGGGCATAACATGAGCCAGACACAACAGCTCCCGGTAATCGCAGGTTATAACGATAACAATGACCCTGTTGTGGAACAGGTCTCAGCTATTGCTGTCGAAGGACACCCCGATCAGTTCCGGCTGGAGAAATCGCCTGTTTTCGTTCGCGGACTCGCTTCCGGTGATCTAATCCGTTATCCGGCCGATAACACAGGTGGATACGAATTACTTGAACACAGCGGTAATCTGAGTATCCGTGTTTTCAGTAAGCATAACATAGCGGAGCTGGATCAGGCCCTGACACCTGATATCGAGCTCATCGATGGTACCCGCGATGTCTGCAGTCCGGGTGTGCTGATTTACAGTGTGCATGTATCGATTGGCTTCAAGAAGATTGAAGAAGTCATTACCGCCGTGCTGAAGCGCTTTCCGGAAAGTGTCTGGTACTATGGCAATGTTTACGACCCTGAGGATGGCCAGACGCCACTGAACTGGTGGCAGGATCTCGCCAGCTCGGTGTAGTGGTCGCAATAGAGGCTTTATATGTTATTGGTTTTATCACCGGCAAAATCACTCGATTTTGAGTCAACGACTCCCAAACTGACGGTTACTCAACCCGAGTTTCTGGATGCGTCGGCCAAACTGGTGAAAACGCTGCGCAAATATTCACCTGAAGACCTGTCAAAATTGATGCACATCAGCCCGAAGCTGGGCGAACTTAATTTTCAGCGCAACCTGAACTGGCAGCTTCCGTTTAACGAAGAAAACGCACGACCTGCCATTTTTGCCTTCACGGGTGATGTGTACATCGGACTGGACGTTCAGTCGCTCAACAAACGCGATCTGACATTCGCTCAGAATCATGTCCGTATCCTGTCAGGTCTTTACGGCCTGCTCCGGCCGCTTGATCTGATGCAGCCTTATCGTCTGGAAATGGGTACCGCGCTCAAGCATGGAAAATTCGAATCTCTGTATCAATTCTGGGGCGACACTCTGACAGAGCACCTGAACTCTCTTCTGGCAGAACAGAAAAACCCGTTCCTGCTTAATCTGGCCTCGAATGAATACTTTAAGTCGCTCAGCCCTAAAAAGCTGTGCGCCCCTGTTGTCAGCCCGGTTTTTAAAGATTACAAAAATGGTCAGTACAAAATAATCAGCTTTTACGCCAAGAAGGCTCGCGGCATGATGGCTTCATGGGTAATCAAAAATCGGGTACGGAGCAGGTCAGCGCTACTGGAATTTGATGTGGCAGGTTACCGATACAGTGAAAAGGACTCCAGTGAAAAATCACCCGTCTTTTTGAGAAAGCAGGCCTGATATGAAGATCCGAATTCTGCTTTGCGACGACGCCAGTTTCATCCGCGACCTGATAAAGCGAACAATTCGCAAATATCTTCCGCAGTGCGAGGTCATGGAAGCCTCGGATGGTCGTAAAGCTCAGTCAATTCTGGCCAGACAAGCTGTCGACCTGATTCTCAGTGACTGGGAGATGCCAGGCATGAGCGGCGAGGAACTGTTGCTGTGGGTACGCGCCGAGGAGAAGCTGGCATCGATTCCTTTCATCATGATCACCAGCCTGGGTGGCAAAGACAATATCATGCGCGCTGTGCAGGCCGGTGTCTCAGACTATCTTGGCAAGCCCTTCACACCCGAAGAGCTGTTGCAGAAAGTCCGCAAGTCTTTGGTTCGCTCAGGCAAGCTGCCGAAACCAAACGCTGAACCCACTCAAAGTGGTAAATCTGGCCCTTTTAGTTCCGTTGAGATTCTTAGCGGCAAGGACCCCTTGGCTGTAGGCTCAGCGGCAGCGCTGACCGCTGGCAAGCCTGAGAAGCCCCGCATCAAGGGCACCGGCATTATTCACTGGGGCGATCAGGAGTTACGCTGCATGATTAAGGCCATCAGTATTGACGAAGCACTGATGGTAACCAAACGAGCCGATGCTCATCCGGGTGTGTTTGAGTCACTGACGCTTACACTGTCACCAGGAAACCAGGCGGCAGGCAGCATCACCGGGCTCAATGCTTATGTTCACAGTTGCGCCGCGGTTGAAAAAAGGCAGGACTCGGAGTTTGTCAATCTGCTGGTCCGCTTTATTGACCCTGATAATCAACAGCGCAAATTACTTGGTGAACTGATTGTCGACGGTCAGTGATTTTTTGAACGGAAGATAAGTTTCAGCAGAGTCGATAAACTCCGTGACGTGGAGCGACTCTTGCTGACAATAGTCGGCGATCGCGTGTCTGAATGCCGGGTCTTCTATCCAGTGATATGACAGTGTACGCACCGGTTCAAACCCACGGCGTAGTTTGTGCTCCCCCTGGGCTCCCGCATCGAAAAGTGTCATCCCCTTTTCAATACAGAACTCAATGCCCTGGTAATAACAGGTTTCGAAATGCAGATTGTGAAAATCTGCCTCACACCCCCAATAGCGTCCAAACAGCGAGTGCTCATCGTAAAGGAATAGCGCGCCAGCGACGTATCGATCATGGTGCTTCACCATGATGAGCAGGACATTCTCGGGCATCTGACTTCCAAGACGAGAGAAGAAGTCGCGCGTCAGATAACCGTGCTGGCCCCGAATCTGGTAGGTATTTTGATAAAAGCGATAAAAAGTGTCCCAGGTTTGCTGATCAATATCGGCGCCGTGAATTCGGTGAAAACTCAAACCCTGATCATTGATGGACAGACGCTCTTTGCGCAGATTCTTTCGTTTGCGCGAACTGAACTGGGCGAGAAAGTCATCAAATGAATCATAACCTCGATTATGCCAATGGTACTGGCAACCTTCACGCCGGATAAGGCCAGTCTGATCAAGCCCATCAGCATCATCAGGGTGTGGAAACAACAGATGCCAGGAACTGAACTCGCCTTGCTGTGTATACCCTCTTATCGTATCCACAAGCAACGGCAATACTTTGCTTTGTACTTGTGCATCCTTCACCAGCAGGCGTGAGCCCTGGCTGGGTGTGAACGGGATTGCGGTCAACAGTTTTGGGTAGTATGGCTTGCCGTAACGACGATAGGCATCGGCCCAGGACCAGTCGAATACATATTCCCCGTAAGAGTGGTGCTTGACGTACAGTGGCATCGCTGCGATCAGTTCATCCTGATCGTGCACCGTGACATGATAGGGCTGCCAGCCAGTTGAGCGGGCCACTGAGTCACTTGCCTCCAGCGCCGCCAGAAATTCATGCCTCAAAAATGGGCCGGAACCAGCGGCCAAGGCATTCCATGATGCAGCGCTGATGTCCTGCATGCGCTGTCCCAGACGAACTCGCACTGTCTTGGCAACCCCCTTCCTGCTATAGTTTCGAGCATCAGTGTAACAGGAAGGCAGCGGTGGAAGCCCAGAATCTGATCACAAAAATCAAGGATAGACGCGAATCTCTGCGCAAGTCAGAGCGCAAGGTGGCTGATTTTGTCGTGGACAATGCGGCAGCCGTGCTGACCATGCGCATCATGGATGTTGCCGCGCATGCTGAGGTCAGTGAGCCGACTGTCGTCCGTTTCTGTCGGGCGCTGGACTTTGACGGCTTCCAGTCTTTCAAGTTGCAACTGGCCCAGCATCTGGGCGCCAACAGCAGCTATTCGCAGTTCTCGGTTGACGATTCAGATACCGTCGCTGATCTGAGTCATAAAGTGTTCGATTCGACCATAGGGTCGCTGATCGCTGTCCGCGATGAACTCGATCCTGCGGCGCTGGAAGCCGCCATCGTTGCCATCAATCAGGCCAAGCGTGTCGAGTTTTATGGTTTCGGTGCATCCGGCTCGGTGGCATCTGACGCCCAGCACAAGTTTTTCCGCCTGCAGCTTTCCAGTGCGGCCTACACAGACCCTCATATTCAGCACATGTCTGCTCTGTCGTTAAGCGAAAGCGATGTGATTGTAGCGATATCGCAGTCTGGCCGAACCAGAGCCCTGATTCAGAGTGTTGAGCTGGCACTGGAAGCAGGTGCCACGGTCATCGGCCTGGCGCCCCAGGACACACCGTTAATCAAGCTGTGCACCATCCCGATTTTTGTGAACATGGAAGAAGACCTGCAGGTGTTCACACCGGTCTCTTCCCGGATAGCCCACCTGCTGGTGATTGATGTGCTGGCGATGGGTGTCGCCCGACTGCGCAAGGACCTGCTCAAGGACTACCTGAAACGCATCAACAAGAGCCTGAAGGCGCTGCGGACGCAAAAGCCGAATCCTGGCGGCCCTGAGCTGTTGTAAGCCATCACTCTAATAAGTGGGGCCGCCCCTGGCCCCCTCCTCGTCCCTGCAGCAATTCCCTGCTATCAGGCGTCCCTGCCCAAATCCGCCTCCTGCCTCAGGGTGCCACGTGGTATAGGGGCTGAGCGCCAGCCGCTGTGTAGAACACCACGTCACCGCGTCCATCGTTGTTCAGATCTTTGAACTCAAAGGCAACACCACGTGCGTCCTTGTTCGCTGTCAGGAATTGCTGCTGAGCACTGCTCAGCTTACTGACAAAGAAGTCAGGCTTGTAGACGCCAACGTTCGGTATGGTAATGATGCCGGTGTTTCTATCAGTGGTCAGCGTCAGACCATAATCTGTCACTGATCGATAGAACACAGGATCATGAACATACGGTACTATCTTTTGGTTGACGCCGTTGCTGCACTTCACACCGAATGAATAGCCTGCCGAATTGGGTTCGCCGACTGGTTCTATTAATGTGCTGGTACCACAGCTTCCAGCAGAATTGGCCAGATTGTCATAGGCGAACACACCAACAAAGGTATCAGTGGTGCTCAGCGAGACATGAATCGCGCCGCGCTCACGCAGGCTCATCTCATATCCAGCGCTTTCCACCAGACTGGTGAAGCCAACCAGGTCAACCGCGATCGGCGCCAGCTCCATGGCTACACCGCTGGCGACTATCAGAGCCCGGCCATCCCGCATGAATGACAGTCCCTCAGGCACGCTGGATGACACGATACGGGTATTGACCACGGCCGCAGAGTAAGTTTCACCTGGCGCCTTGATCATCACCGTTCCCGTCAACGCATCAACAGTCAGCTCTATACCACCGGTGCTCAGAGCAAACACCTGCCGACCATCAATGGTTTGCAAAGATTGTGATCCACCGGTCAGGAACTGCACCAGTGCTGACAGCAATACTTCACTCGCGCTGGAGCCGGCCACAGTTACCCCATCAGGATTGGATACTGCTGTCAGCACATTGGTGAGACGCTCACTGGCAACTGTATCCAGTCCCCGATTGGCAAGCTCCTGCTGGACAGCGGTGTTGTCCGCCTGAATTCGCGACTTGACCGCTACCGACGCGTCAATGGCGAACTCCAGAGCCTGAGGATTGGTTCGCAACAGGTTCTCGACCTCCGCTGGGCTATCAACATTTATTCCCGGCGCGAACGACGAGATACCTGTTTTCACCGCCTTGGTCACCAGGGCCTCGGCCTGTGCTACCAGCTCAGTGGTCAACTGCCCGCCCGCTGCCGAAGCGGCGTTGATGACGGCGCTGGTAGCCGCGACCATGGATACCAGCTCGTCGTTGCTGCTGCCAGCGCGGATCAGATTGCTGGAGTTGCTCACTGTAGTGCTTGCCAGGTTCTGCACAGTGGCACGCTGTTCAGGCGTAATGTCCTGGCTACGCGTGCTCAAGGCGGTCAATACGGTCGCGACACTGTTGATGGAGCTGGTCGCCGCCGTGTTGGAAACACTGCCGCCACCCGCAGACACTGTCGCTGACGCGGTCAGTGTACGTGACATGGTATTCAACGCATTCAGAGCAAGGTTCACGCCCTCCGTGCCAGCTGGCAGCGCGGTTGTGACCTGCTGAGCCAGAGTATTGGTACGTTCAAGCGCAGTACCCACCTGATTCACCACTTCCTGGCTGACCGGCTGCCCGGGCTGTACGACCACTGATTCGATAACCTGTAGTTCGTTATCAAGGTCATTGATCTCGTCAGCTACCTGTTCAGGCGTTGGTGTACCACCGCCTCCACCCGTTGTTGGTGGCGGTGTTACCGGTGGCTCAATCACTACGGTGATACTGAAGCTTCGCGCTGTGGAATCTGTATCTACTCCACCATTGGCAGTGCCGCCGTTGTCCTGCACCTGATAGGTAAAGGCAACCAGGAATGGGCTGACAAGTTCAGCCGGCGGCTCATAGCTCAAGTTGGCCAATTCATCCGCGGGAATAATCTGGCCGGAAACAACAGGATCACTATTCAACAAGAGTGCTCCCGCATTCGGCAAGGCAACAATTCTGACTGCCTGCAGCAGATTAGCAGGAAGGTCATTAGGATCGCTGAATCCGAAATCTGCCACCGAGAAGGCAAATGACGTGATTGCATTGAGCGTGACATCATTCCCCGAGCCAATTGGTGCGTCATTTACCGGGTTCACATTCACTTGAATGGTGTTGGGGCTTGGATCCAGATCCACGCTGCCGTTGCGGCCCGTGATCGAATCCAGGCCGTCATCCCGCACCTGGAATGTGAACGATGCATAAGGACTGCCAAAGGCATTAGCGGCAGGACTGAATACCAGCTGCGGCAGACTTGCCACGTCTATTTCCTGTCCTTCCACCACATCTATGCTGTTCAGTGCCAAACTGCCAGCGGCAGGCAGGCTGCTGATGCGAACAGCGGTGAACGCGTTGCCGTCCTCATCCGAGAACCCAAAGTCATTCTCGCTGAAGCTATACGCCTGGTCCTCGTTCAGGGTAATCGTTGCATCAGATCCGGCAGGCGCAACATAGGGCAGTAATACCTCGGTAGCAAAGCTGATGGTATACGGTCCAGTAACACTATTTTCGTTACCAATAACATACATGATGTAATTGGCCGGGCCTTCAAGCTCGTAGCTGACCGATGTGTTGGCCGCAGCAGGTTGCGCCTCCACATACTGCAGGTTGGAGAAATTGGTGCCCTGCCACTTGGACAGCAGTACTGGATAGCCTGCCTGCAGAGTCACCGTGATCCGTTCATCAGCGGCAACCGCGAAGCTGTACGCATCCAGGTAACGCTCGTCCTCTTCTGTGGCGGCAAACAGATCTTGGCCATCCGAGTTCGCCAGTTCACCCTGAATAGTGCCCTGCGGCACCAGGCGGGTCGGACCGAACTGCGGATTGGTCTGGATGTCACTCAGTGGCAGCGCCAAGCTGAGGTTCAGCGTGTAGCTACCCACCGGTGGCAGCAGCCCATCGGCTGGCGCGCTGGTGGCGAAGACCCAGTACTGACCCGCCGGCAACAGATACTCGGTGTACACATTGAAGCTGCCATTCACCGGCATGGTGCTGATACGCGTGCCAAATACTCTGGACTGCTCCTCAGCTGCCATCACACCGGTCAGCGGTGCGAAGCCCTGCGAGCTCTGCTGAACCCGGAACAGCGTGGTCTCTTCCAGCTCAAGCAGATACCGATCGGTCATCCGGCCATTGCGATAGCAGTCCGCCAATCGATCCAGTGTGCCGTTAACGCTGTCTCCCAGATTGATGGTCGGGACATCCGCACAGGACAGCTCATTACCTGCCAGCGGCGTAATGCCCAGCGAGTAATTGCCACGATCTGGTGTGCCTCCATTGCCAGAACCCTGCTGACCCAGCACGTTGATCTGGTATGTGCCAGCACCGTTCAGTGTGTAGCTGGTATCGCCATTGGCATCGACCGCAACGGCTTCCAGAATCTGGCCATTGCGCCACACCGCAAAACGGGCGTTGAAGTCCACGAACATCTCAACTTCCACCTGCGGACTGCCCTCTGGCAGCACCAGCTGGTAAGAGTCGCGCTCGGGGAAGCCGTCGAGCTCACCAAACTGGCTGCTATCGAAACAGTCGCCCTGGCCCACCTCACCGTTGATCACGGTCGGGCCGCCAAGCACCAGACGGGTATCACCGGCTTCACAGCCACCGGTCTGCATCTGCTCGATCGGCAGCGCCTGACTCAGACTCAGGCTGTAGTTGCCTTCGATCGCTTCATCGAGTGCGGTGAAGCGGCTGGAGGCAAACAGCCAGTACTGACCCGGGGCAAGGTAGGTCTCAAGCACTACCGTGTTGTCGATGCCTACCCGGCTGCCCAGCAGCAGACTGCTGTTGAAGGCACGAGTGATACCCAGCATGGGCATGTAGCCGGTATCGACATCAGTTTCTACCTCGGCTCGAAGCAGCGTCGGCTCGCTAATGTTCAGGCGGTAGTAGTCACGCAGACGACCAAACTCAAAACAGTCTGTGTCACTGTCCAGCGCACCATTAGTCTGACCACCCAATCCCAGCTCCGGCAGGTTCTGCGTACATGCTTCAGGTACACCAAATTCCGGCGTCTCTATGAAGCGAATGGTGTAAGCACCTGTCTCGGTCGGGTTATTGTTGGTGGTATATGGCGCAAAGCGATGCCAGCCATCCTGAGTGGCAGTCACTGTCAGGCCATACTTGGTGTTAGCAGGGCCAGAGGCGGCAGTGATAAACGCCGTCTGATTGAAGCTGAGGGTCTGCGTGGCAATCTCCGCTTCCACGATCACCGTGACCGACTCACCCTGCTCCAGCCACAAGGTGTAGGAGTCAAACAGGCGGTCTGGATCATTAAAGGTATCCAGACAGTCATCGCTGCTAATGGCACCGTTGAGCTCAGCACCTTTGGTTACCCAGGTGTTGTTGAAGTCCAGGCAACCGACCTGCAGCTCATTAATCTGCGAGGTCTGCAGCCAGTACTCACCGGTGGCAGGCACGTTCTGCGGCTGGTAGGTACCGCCGTGCATGTACAGCACATACTCACCCGGGGCCAGCGCCACTTCAAACGACAGACCGTTCTGCTGGATCTGGGTATCGACGATATCCAGACCTTCGTAGCTG
>PALV01000013.1 GCA_002706685.1 Gammaproteobacteria bacterium
AGCCTTCGTGGCTAAGAGGCCGCGTATTATACGCGTTTGAATCAGTCTGGCAAGGCTTTTTTCGAACAATTTTTTGATCAACCGTCGATCAAAATTCCTTACCGGGCCTGCCTGCTGAAGTTGCCCTTCAGCTGTCAGGGGCGCGCATTATGCCACAGTTTTTGATGCCTGCAAGCGATTTTTATGACAGCACTGTCATTTTCTTTAAATCGCGCCGCAACACTAGCAAATACGTAATAGATGAAACTGCTTCTTGCCGCGCTTGAGGATAATGAAGCGACCAAAGCGAGCCTGCTCGCGACCTATGCTCGCCTCAAGGTCGGAGATCTTTTCCCCATTCACTGACACGGCACCGGCATTAATGAACTCCCTGGCGACACGATTGGACTGCGCCAGCCCGCTGTCCACCAGGGCCTGAACCAGCGTGAGCGCTTCGCCACCGATATCTGTGGCTGGCAAGCCATCCAGACGCAGCTGCTCGAAATCTTGTTCCCGCAGATCATCCAGCCTGCCCGAGAACAGAGCCGAACTGATTCGCTCGGCCGCCTCTACACCTTCTTGCCCATGGACCAGTCCAGTCACCTCGCGCGCCAGAATGCCCTGCGCCTGCGGCCGACCGCTGGCACCCACATCGGCGGCCTCGATTTCATCAATCTGTGCCGGCGTCAGAAACGTAAAGTAGCGCAGAAATTTATAGACGTCCGCATCTGCGGCATTTAACCAGAACTGATAAAAAGCATAGGGAGATGTCTTTTCCGCGTTCAGCCACACAGTGCCCGTTTCAGTCTTGCCGAACTTCTGTCCATCGGCCTTGGTGACCAGCGGCACTGTCAAGCCATACACCTGCCCCTGATAAAGCCGGCGGGTCAGATCAATACCGCCGGTAATGTTGCCCCACTGATCACTGCCACCGACCTGTAAAGTACAGTTGTGCTGGTGATAGAGCTGCGCAAAATCATAGGACTGCAGAATCATGTAACTGAACTCAGTAAAGGAGATGCCTGAGCCCTCTCTTTCGATGCGTTGCTTGACCGACTCTTTCTGAATCATTGCATTGACCGAAAAATGCTTGCCAACATCCCGTAGAAAATCCAGCACACTGAGCTGCTTGGTCCAATCCAGATTGTTTACCACCACTGCCGATGCAGCACCGCAGTCAAAGTCGAGAAACTGCTCCAGCTGCGCTTTAAGGCTGGACACCCAACCGCTGATCACTTCAACAGAGTTTAACTGCCGCTCGGCCGCCTTAAAGCTGGGGTCACCAATCATGCCAGTCGCACCGCCGACCAGAGCCAGGGGTTTATGGCCGGCCAGCTGAAAGCGGCGCAGCACCAGCAATGGAACCAGATGGCCAATATGAAGACTGTCTGCCGTCGGGTCAAAGCCGCTATACAGAGTGCGGCTACCACCCGCCAGGTGCGCTTTTAATTCATCTCCGGAAGTAGTCTGGGCGATCAAACCACGCGCCTCCAGATCGGCAACAATTTCCACTTTATTTACAGACATATCGGTCATTCCAATCATCGAGTTTCTACAAGGCGGACAATTCTACACCATACGTTGGAATAAGACTTGACCTTGCCCGTGAAAGCCTTAAGAATTGGGGGATAATTTGGTCCGCCAGCCAGTAATATCGAGACAACAAGAATTCCATGGAACCGATACACCAAAGAACAACCGTACCTCGCAAAAAGCCAACGCTTCAGAAGCGATACCAAGCCAGCGCCATACCCGGGCCCCAGCAGGGCAAGCGTCTCAGCCTGAAACAGATTCCCCGACAGCATATTGTGCTCGCGAGCATACTCAGCGCAGTGCTGTTTGCCGTCACAACAATGATGCCGGAAGAGTCCGCCCACGGGGACAGACTGGCATCCGACCAGCAATTGCCAAGACTGGCTTCGATGCAGAGCCAGCTGGCAGATCAGGTCGGGCCGCAACCAATGATTGGCCCCATGCAGCCTAAAAATCACGGCTGGACGGAATTGACGGTCGCCCCCGGCGACACACTTTCATCTATTTTCAACGAAGTGGGCCTCTCGGCTCAGGAGCTGCACCGGCTGATCGACACCACAGATGAAGCCACTGTGCTGAACCGTCTTCGGCCTGGCTATCAACTGAGCTTTCACATTCCCAGCCCCGGCGAACTGCGACAACTGCAGGTTCTGACGTCCCCACTGGAAGGCTTTGTCTACAAGCGCTACGACGCACGTTATGAAGTTGAGCCGGTTTTGCGGACTCCAGATATCCGGGAAGTCGTCAGACAGGGCGAGATATCAGACAGCCTGTTCCTGGCCGCACAACGAGCCGACATCCCCGCCAATGTCATCATGGGCATGGCCGATGTGTTTGGTGGCGTAATCGACTTCCTGCTCGATCCGCGACAGGGCGACCGCTTCAGTATCATTTATCAGGAAAAGTATCTCGACGGCGAATACGTCGGCCCTGGTGAAATAATAGGTGCACAATTCATCAACCGCGGTCGCGAGCATATCGCGGTCCGATATGAAAACACCCAGGGTGAAAGCGGCTTCTTTAGCCCAACTGGCGAAAGCATGCAGAAGGCCTTCCTCAGGAACCCGCTGGATGTATTCAGAATCAGCTCCAATTTCAACCCGAACCGCCGCCACCCAATTCTGAACACCATACGTGCGCATAAGGGCACCGACTACGCAGCACCGACTGGAACACCAGTACGCGCAACTGCGGACGGCACTGTAACCTGGGCAGCCCGTAATGGCTCATTTGGCAAGCTGGTCGTTATTGAACATCACGGCTCCTACGAGACCAAGTACGCGCACCTGAATGACTATGCCGATGGTATTCGCAAGGGCAGCCGGGTCAGACAAGGCCAGGTAATTGGTTACGTTGGTGCCACTGGCGGCGCCACTGGCCCGCACCTGCATTATGAATTCCTGGTGAGCGGCGTTCACAAGGACCCACGCACTATCGTCGATCAGCTGCCCCAAGCCGTTACACTGGAGCCTGCTGAAATGCCGAGATTCCTGGAACGTTCACGAGCAATTATTGAGCGCTTCCCACCATCCAGTGCCGACAGTCGCCTGCTGACACTGGCCGGACCAGCACTGCCGTCGCTGGAACACTAGTGAGCAACCGGGCGGATCCTTCGGGTTCAGCCCGCCACGGGCCGGCCGGGCTTTATATTGGGCTTATATCCGGCACCAGTGTCGACGGCATTGACTGCGCTCTGATTGAAACCGGTCCTGAGGGTACCCAGCTGCTGGCCACGCAGGCGCTCGAGTACTCGCCCGCGCTTCGCTCAAAGATTCTGGCCATCTGCCATGATGGACAGGTATCACTATCGGATCTTGGCGACACCGACGTCGCAATCGGCAAGGCCTTTGCGGCGGCAGCCAATGCGCTGATGCGACAGGAAGGACTGACCGCAGGTCAGATAGTCGCCATAGGCAGTCATGGACAGACCATCTATCACCAGCCGCAAGGCACTCACACCTTCAGTCTTCAGCTGGGGGACCCGAACACCATCGCTGCACTTACTGGCGTGACAACAGTTGCCGATTTTCGCCAGCGCGACATGGCGATGGGAGGTCAGGGTGCGCCGCTGGCTCCCCTGTTTCATCAGCACTTCTTTCATTCTCCAGGGCAGCACACCCTGGTGCTGAATATTGGCGGCATGGCCAATATTACAGTTGTGGATATGAATCCTGCTGCCTGTCCAACAGGGTTTGATACCGGTCCCGGCAATGTCCTGATGGATCTGTGGATAGAGCAGTATTGCGGCAAGCCCTACGATGCTGATGGCGCATGGGCCGCCAGTGGTCAGGTGCTGCCAGCACTGCTTTCGGTCTTGATGGCGGAACCCTATTTCTCGCTACCAGCCCCAAAAAGCACCGGTCGAGAATTGTTCAACGCTCGCTGGCTTGGGAGTGCGATGCAACAGGCTCTGCAGCTGGAGGGCGTCGCCAGCTATGCACCAGAGGATGTACAACGCACTCTACTGCAGCTTACAGCTCTCAGTATCGCCGAAGCTGTCGCGGGCTGCGTAGACCAATCAACAGATGCAGGCATAATCGCAGTGTGTGGTGGAGGCGCCCACAATCGCAGCCTGATGTCGCAATTGCAGACCGAACTCCCGACCTATCAGGTAGTCTCCAGCGATCATCTCGGTATGCCGGCCGACTGGGTAGAGGCTGCGACCTTTGCATGGCTGGCCAGCAATACTATCGGCGGCATTGCCTTAGACTGCAGCAAACTGACCGGATCACGCAGCCCCGTGATTCTGGGTGGTATTTATCAGTCGGAGAGATAGGTCGTTTCAGATGGAGAACGACGAGCCACAACCACAGGTAGTGGCTGCCATTGGATTGTTGACAACAAAACGTGAGCCTTCAAGATTCTCGACATAGTCGACGCGCGCGCCGACCAGATACTGATAACTCAATGGATCAACCAGCAGGGTTGCCCCCTTGTGATCCACCACGGTATCTTCGTCCCCAACTTCCTCGTCAAAGCTGAAACCGTACTGAAAACCTGAGCAACCGCCGCCGGTTACGAATACGCGTAACTTCAGGGATGGCTTGCCTTCTTCCTCGATCAGGCTTTTTACTTTGTCGGCCGCGTTATCTGTTAACGCAATAATGACCGGATCGTGTGTCTGTACCGTGGACATATTTCAACTTACTCAAAACAACTGCAGAATATTTCTCACGAAATTATGGACATATCCGAGTATTTTAGTCAACTATTGTGCAGCAGCTTCAGCTGCCCTGGGCGACACTGGAATGGGCGCCATCATCGTGCGTCAGGGCTCTCAATTGAGACTTAGCCTCATCACCGCAGACAAGACTGCCGTTCACCTGGGCGCCCGCCACCATTTCCAGCAATCGATACTGCACCGAGCCAGTAATGCGGGCTTTTGCTGCAAGTTCAAGGTGGGAGGCAACTTTGACGTCACCTTCTATTTCGCCATTAACCACAGCGTTGGGAACGCTGATGTTGCCATTGACCCGTCCTGTCTCTGCTATTCGCAATACGGCCGCGCTATCATCGGCAGCCTTGATGTCCCCAACCACCAGCCCTTCGATAATCAACTCCCCCTTGAAGGCAAGGTTACCGGTCACCTCGGTATCTACCGAAATCAGCGTATGTGCGTCGGTTCGACTTTTGGATACCAGCTTGTTGTCATTCGATTTGAACATGAACGGGCCCCTGTTGTTGCCATTCGGCATTGATAGACGAAGCAGGCAGTGTCGCGCTCGCATCCGCAACACTTATTTCTGCCGCTGTCGGTACAAACCCCTCGGGCAACACAATGCTGCCGGAAAAGCGATACAGATAGTTAAAGCTTGCCTTCAGCTCCTGAGGCAGCACTGCGATGGTATCCAGATCAAACGATTGCGGCTCACCGGCCAGCTCACCATTGATAACTATGTTGGCTTCTACGTCCACCACAGCATCCTGATTGCCATGTACTGCAACCAGTAATTGATAGGCGTAGCCACGTTCTACCTGCGCTACATCCGAGAGCTTGAACTGAACAATAGTCAGCGCGGGCGTCGCACTGCTTGCCAGGCTCATTACCTGTCGGTAGAGCCCGTTGTCACGCTGCAACTCGATATTGCTTTCACGCAGGGACGCGATTGTCGTCTGTGCCTGGCTCAGTGCCTGCTGATCAAGTTCGCGATTGCGTTCACTGACGGCGAGCTGTGCCTGCAGGTTCGTTAGCTGGGTGGCATTCTCCGGCTCCATCGCGCGCAATTGGGCGAGCTGCTGCGCCAGTTGCTGGCGATCGTCGCTGCCATACCAGTAGCCAGCCGCAGCGGCCAGGGCAATAATAACCAGAGCAGCCAGACCGAGGATATACGGCTGCCATGGCCGATACCTGACAACCCGCATCCGATATTGCTTGCTACCCTTGACGGCCCCAGGCATCGCCAGTCAGCGTGTCGTTTACAGTAACAGCGACAGCGTGTCCAGACCGCTGCGCTCACTGAGACCAAACATGATGTTCATATTCTGCACCGCCTGCCCGGAGGCACCTTTAACCAGATTGTCGATGACCGATAGAACCACAATGGTATCGCTGTCAGCCAGATAGTGAACAGCTATCTGGCAACGGTTCGAGCCTTTGACATTGCGTGTAGCTGGATGGCTACCAGCTGGCATCACATCTACAAACGGTTCATCGCGGTAGCGATCTTCAAACAGACTCTGTAGTTGCTGCGCCGTCACATCAGAGGTCGGCCTGGCATAAAGAGTCGCATGAATGCCGCGAATCATTGGTGTCAGATGTGGAATAAAGGTCAGATTAACATCCGTGCCTGCCGCATTTCGCAAACCCTGAGAAATCTCGGGCAAATGACGATGCCCCGCCACGCCATAGGCGCTCATCGACTCTGATGCCTCACACAGGAGACTGCCCACTTTGGCGCCGCGGCCAGCGCCGCTGACACCCGACTTGGCATCGGCAATCAAATGCGCTGGATCTACCAGGCCTTTTTCCAGCAAGGGAATGAGGCCCAACTGCACAGCTGTCGGATAACAACCCGGAACAGCAATCAGCTGTGCATCGCGAATCGCGGCACGATTGACTTCGGGCAGGCCATAAACAGCCTTTTCGATCAGCTCCGGGCTTTCATGCTCCTCTTTATACCACTTCTCCCAAAGCTCGCGATCTTTCAGGCGAAAATCGGCCGACAGGTCGATTATCCGCACGCCGCGCGCCATGAGGCTTGCCGCACTTTTCATCGCAACGGTATGGGGTGTGGCATAAAACACCACATCGCAGGCAGCCAACGCATCATCGTCAGGAACCGTAAAGCGGATATCAAGATACCCCCGCAAATTAGGGAACAGGTCTGCTACAGAGGTCCCCTCAAGCTCGCGCGAGGTGACAACGTCTATTCGCACGTCATCGCGAAGCGCCAGCAAGCGCAGCAATTCAACGCCTGTGTATCCGGTGGCACCGACAATTCCGACTTTGATCACAACTTTCTCCTGATCCCAATAATGGCTTTGTTCCGTATTCTAACACCAGCGAGCAGCTTTTTGCCGGATGCGGCTGTACTCAGGCTGCTGCCATCTGCATAATCGTGAATTCATCAATCCAAGTTTTTGAAGGACAGACATGGCCTGGCTGGAAGCATTTCATTTGATCTCGGTAATCTGCTGGTTTGCAGGTATTTTTTATCTGCCGCGGCTATTTGTCTATCACGCCATGAGCGACGACCCCATCAGCAAAGAGCGCTTTGTTATCATGGAGCGCAAGCTGTACAGGGGCATCATGACGCCATCTGCCGTGGCCACTGTGTTCTTCGGCGCCTGGCTGATCTATAGCGCACCGGATTTTTATCTGCGCCAGGGCTGGTTGCACGTGAAGCTCGTCATCGTTGCCCTGCTGATCGCTTACCACATCAGCTGCGGCTGGTTCTGGGCACGGTTTCGCGACGATCGCAACACTCATAGCCACAAGTTCTTTCGCATCTACAATGAAGTGCCAGTGTTCGCCCTGGTCGCGATTGTCATCCTGGCCGTGGTAAAACCGTTTTGAGCAGGTCAGCGCATACAAAACCCATGGTGCTGTGTCTGAGCGGACTGGATCCCAGTGGTGGTGCCGGCATTCAGGCGGACATGGAGGCAATGCTGATGACCGGCTCACACTGCCTGCCGGTCATTACATCACTGACGGTTCAGAACACCCAGAACGTGCAGGCCACACAGCCCGTTAACGGCGAAATATTGCGTCACCAGGTCGAATCACTCCTGTCCGACCTCAGCATTTCGGCAGTCAAGATCGGCCTGCTTGATGGTCCCGACAATGTCCGTGTGGTGGCGGACATTCTCAAGCAGTTGCGCGACGTCCCAGTGGTTGCGGACCCGGTATTGATCGCGGGAGGCGGCTATGATTTTGGCGCCGTCGATATTATCGACCTCTATCTCGAACAGATCGCTCCTCACGCCACCATCATGACTCCCAATACCCATGAACTTTTCCGGCTCGCCAAGGGATCTGATTCTCAGTCAGAGGCGGCCGAAAGATTGCTGCAGGCCGGTGCGAAACATGTACTTGTGACGGGCGGTCACGAACCCGGCGAGCTGATCACCAACCGCCTCTACTCTAGCCAAAAGGGCGACGAACCCTCTCAGTGGCAATGGGCACGCCAGCCCGGGGAGTATCACGGTTCCGGATGCACACTGGCCGCAGCGTTGGCGTCGTATCTTGCTCAGGGCCATATCGTCACAGACGCCGCCAGCCTGGCGCAGGACTTCACCTGGCAAGCCATCAAGTACGGCTGGCAGCCTGGTGCCGGACAGCTCATTCCCAATCGCCGGTATCCGCTTGAGATATGATACGGCCGCCTGCTTTGCTAGAATGGCGGGCGGTGCAGACAACCCAGGATTAAACTTTTGACCGACCAGCAGGCGCAAATGCTTCGCGGCGTATATGCAATCACTGACGCAAAGCTGCTCGGCGAGAAGCGATTGCTTCCTGCAGTCGAAGAGGCCCTGGCAGGTGGTGTGAGCCTGGTCCAGTACCGTAACAAGAGTGCAGACTGGTCAGTGCGACTTGGCGAAGCGACGAGCCTGCAGGCCCTCTGCAGCAAATTCGGCGCAATGCTGCTGATCAACGATGACATTGAATTGTGCCTGGCGGCCGGCGCAGCCGGTGTGCATCTTGGCCAGAGTGACACCAGCCTTGTGCAGGCCAGACGCACACTCGGCCCGGATGCCATTATCGGCATCACCTGCCACAATCGGGACGAGCTTGTAGTCAAAGCAGAACAGGAAGGTGCAAGTTATATTGCTCTTGGCCGGTTTTTCCCGTCAGAGACCAAACCTGATGCACCAGCTGCAAACCTGAATGACTTGCGACGCGTAAGACAGTTGACGACTTTGCCAATAGTCGCGATTGGCGGTGTCACTGCTGATAATGGCGGCGCTTTGCTGGATCTTGGTGCCGACATGCTGGCAGTCATTCATTACCTGTTCGCCAAGCCAGATGTAAAAAAACGAGCCGAAGCCCTGGCCCAATTATTTGCCTGACAGAACATCCAGACAGAAGGATTAAACCCGATATGACTGAATCACACGTACCCCACCACGACCCCAAACGCTCTGCTGCCCTGTTCGAAGAAGCTCAACAGTATATCCCCGGTGGCGTTAATTCACCGGTCCGGGCATTCCGCGGTGTGGGCGGCACGCCACTCTTTTTCAGTGGCGGACAGGGTGCTTACCTGATAGACGAAGACGAAAACCGTTACGTAGACTTTGTTGGCGCCTGGGGCCCCATGATTCTCGGCCATTGCCATCCGTCCGTCATTCAGGCACTGCAGCTGCAGCTGAACAAGGGCCTCGGATATGGGGCCTCAACAGCAGCGGAAGTAGAGATCGCCAAAACCATCTGCAAGCTGGTTCCGTCCATAGAAAAGGTCCGCCTGGTAACCTCCGGTACAGAGGCAACCATGAGCGCCATTCGCCTGGCACGCGGTTACACCCGCCGCGACAAGGTGGTCAAGTTTGAGGGCTGCTATCATGGCCATGTTGACGGATTGCTGGTCAAAGCCGGTTCAGGGGCACTGACACTTGGCGAGCCTGACTCTTTGGGTGTGCCGACATCGTACACAGATCAGACCTTTGTGCTGACCTACAATGATATCGACGGGATGCGCGAGTTATTCGATCAACGGGGCGAGGAAATTGCCTGCGTCATTGTGGAGCCAGTAGCCGGCAACATGAACCTGGTACCACCAGTGCCCGGATTCCTGGAGGCGATGCGCGAGCTTTGCACCAAGTATGGCGCAGTGCTGATATTTGATGAAGTCATGACTGGATTCAGAACCGCACTGGGTGGAGCCCAGTCGGTTTATGGTGTGACACCCGACCTGACTACATTGGGCAAAGTTATTGGCGGAGGCTTGCCGGTGGGCGCTTTCGGTGGCAAGGCCGAGATCATGAATTGTATTGCTCCACTCGGTGGAGTTTACCAGGCCGGCACACTGGCGGGCAGCCCGCTCGCAGTGGCGGCTGGCCTGGCCATGCTGACAGAGATCCAGCGACCCGGTTTCCATGACCAGCTGACCGCACGCACCGCGCAGATGCTGGCCGGCCTCCAGGAACTGGCAGACGCCGCTGGCATACCCTTCACAACCAATCAGGTGGGAGGCATGTTTGGATGTTTCTTCTCGGAGGAAGAGCAGGTAACACGTTTCGACCAGGTCATGGCCTGCAACGTGGAGCAATTCAAGCGCTACTTCCATTTGATGCTGGAAAATAACATCTACCTGGCGCCATCTGCTTTTGAAGCTGGTTTTGTTTCAGCTGCGCATGGCGACAAAGAAATCGAACTGACTCTGGCAGCTGCCAAAAAAGCTTTTGCCGCTCTGTGACACATCAGGAACCAAAATCAGGAACTATCAATGACAACATATGACGTGTACGGCATCGGCAATGCGCTGGTCGACAAAGAATTCGAAGTAGACGACAACTTTTTTGTCGAAGCAGGTATCGAGAAAGGCTTCATGACACTGATGGATGAGCACCCCCAGCAGGTCATTCTGGACCTGCTGAGCCAGCGCTATCCGTTGAAAAAGCAGGCCGGTGGCGGTTCCGCTGCCAACACGCTATACGCCGTAAGCCAGTTTGGTGGTAAAACATTCTATGCCTGCAAAGTAGCCAATGATGAGACAGGCGACTTTTACGTAAGCGCCCTTGGCGACCATAACATCAGCACCAATCTGGGCGCTCAGCGCGAACCTGGTATGACTGGCCGCTGCCTGGTCATGGTGACACCTGATGCTGAACGGACCATGCTGACACACCTGGGCATCTCATCGCAGGTCTCCCCGTCAGACGTTCAGGAAGAAATCGTGGCTCAGGCCAAATTCGTATATATCGAGGGTTATCTGGTTACATCTGATTCGGCGCGCGCGGCTGCAAAAAAACTGAAGGCCTGCGCAGAGCAGCATGGCGTCAAGACGGCATTGACCTTCTCCGATCCTGCGATGGTCGAGTATTTTAAAGATGGGGTTAATGAAGTGCTTGGTGATGGCGTCGACCTGCTGTTCTGCAATGAGCAGGAGGCCAAGATCTGGGCCGACGAAGACGATTTCGAAAAAGCCTGTAAAAAAATTGCCACAGTGGCCACTAGCTTTGTGATTACACGTGGTGCCAGAGGCGCGTTATTATTCGATGGTCAGAATTACATTGATATTGCGCCACACAGCGTCAAGGCGGTGGACACAAACGGGGCGGGAGACATGTTTTCCGGTGCATTTCTTTATGGCATCACACAGGGCATGTCATTCCAGAAAGCCGGTGAACTTGCCAGTCTGGCATCAGCAACGGTGGTCACTGAGTTCGGCCCACGACTGGATCCGGAGCAGCACTTACGCTTGCTGGAGAAGTTGAACTAGGACTTGTTTTCAGCGGGCCACTGAGTGTAGGCCCGGATGGCAACTTGCCCGGCCCTGCAGGCGTTTAGCCAGCGGGCCGGGCAGCACAGTCACGATTCAGGCACGAAGATCGTCGACGAACTTCTTCACACCATCAAACCAACTGGTTTTCTTTGGAGACTGCTGACCTTCGGTATCTCCGATGGTCTGGAACTCCTGCAGCAATTCTTTCTGGCGGCGCGTCAGTTTGACTGGCGTTTCCACCACA
Organism: Gammaproteobacteria bacterium; assembly: GCA_002706685.1. GTDB lineage: Bacteria > Pseudomonadota > Gammaproteobacteria > Pseudomonadales > Pseudohongiellaceae > Pseudohongiella. The sequence continues at coordinate 11,638 of PALV01000013.1, forward strand.
ACCCGACACAGCAGGTCGCCCGGGCCACCACCTCTGACAGAACTGACGCCCTTGCCACGCAGACGGAATAATTTCCCGGTTTGTGTCTCGGCAGGAATTTTCAGTTTGACACGGCCATCGAGAGTCGGGACTTCAAGTTCCCCGCCCAGAGCCGCGTCAACGAAACTGATCGGAATTTCGCAGTGCAGGTCTCGGCCTTCACGCACAAATATCTTGTGAGGGCGCATGTGAATCTGCACGTACAGGTCGCCGGGAGGTCCTCCGTTTACACCGGCCTGACCTTCGCCGGTGAGCCGGATTCGGTCACCCTCATCCACGCCCGCAGGCACTTTAACCGAGAGAGTCTTCTGCTCTTCAACCTGACCGCGGCCGTGGCAGGAGTTACAGGGATCCTTGATCTGCTTGCCACTGCCATGACAGCGTGGACAGGTCTGCTGCACAGAGAAAAATCCCTGCTGCATTCGAACCTGACCCAGGCCGTTACAGGTTGAACAGTCAACGGGCGCCGAACCTTTTTTGGCGCCTGTGCCGTCACAGCTATCACAGGTGACCGCGGTTGGGATGCGAATCTTGACCGTTGTTCCCTTGACGGCGTCTTCCAGATTCAGCTCCAGGTTGTAGCGCAGATCCGAGCCCTTGCGGACACCGCTGCGGCCGCCACCAGCGCGGCCGCCTCCACCAAAGATGTCTCCAAAGATATCACTGAAGATATCACCGAAATCACCGGCTCCATGAGCACCACCCTGCTGGTTAACACCAGCGTGCCCGTACTGGTCGTAGCGGGCACGTTTATCCGGGTCGGACAGCACCTCGAATGCTTCGTTGGCCTGTTTAAATAGCTCTTCCGACTCTTTGTTGCCGGCATTCCTGTCAGGGTGATGCTTCATGGCAACGCGCCGGTAGGCCTTTTTAATATCGGCCTCCGACGCATCGCGGGCTACACCCAGTACTTCGTAATAATCTTTTTTCGACATAGTCCGTCAGCCAGTATTTTATTTGTCGTCCTTCACTTCCTCGAATTCCGCATCCACTGCGTCATCCGCGCCTGCGGACTTGTCGTTGGCTCCGGCGTCATCAGCGCCAGCACCCTCGGCTCCGGCGGCACCCTGTTGCTCAGCGTACATCTTCTGAGCCAGGCCTGATGATGCTTCGGTCAAGGCTTTGGTCTTTTCCTCGATCTGCTCAAGCTCGCCAGCTTTCATGGCCTCTTCCAGATCGTTGATGGCAGACTCAATCTTGGCCTTTTCATCAGCGTCCACCTTGTCACCGGCATCAGCAAGTGTTTTGCGGGTGGCATGGATCAGACCATCGGCTGTATTGCGGGCTGTCACCAGTTGCTCAAACTTCTTGTCTTCCGCTGCGTTAGCTTCGGCATCCTTGACCATACGCTCGATCTCTTCGTCGGTCAGACCGCTGGACGCCTTGATGACAATCGACTGTTCTTTGCCCGTCGCCTTGTCTTTGGCAGATACGTTCAGAATACCGTTGGCATCGAGGTCGAATGCTACTTCAATCTGTGGCATGCCACGCGGTGCCGGCGGGATATCGCTCAGGTCGAAACGGCCCAGAGACTTGTTCTGGTTAGCCTGCTTGCGCTCACCCTGCACGACGTGAATGGTCACCGCAGTCTGGTTGTCGTCCGCCGTCGAGAAGACCTGTGTCTTCTTGGTGGGGATCGTTGTGTTCTTATCGATCAACACACTGGTTACACCGCCCAGTGTTTCGATACCCAGAGACAGCGGAGTTACGTCCAGCAACAGTACGTCATTCACTTCGCCTGACAGTACGGCAGCCTGAATTGCGGCGCCCATCGCAACCGCCTCATCCGGGTTAACGTCACGACGTGCTTCCTTGCCGAAAAAGTCAGCGACTTTTTTCTGCACAAGAGGCATACGTGTCTGACCACCCACCAGAATGACGTCGTTGATTTTGCCAACATCCAGACCAGCGTCTTTCAGTGCGATACGAACCGGCTCCAGTGTGCGCTCAACCAGCGCTTCCACCAGTGATTCGAACTTGGCACGGGTCAGCTTTTGCACAAGGTGCTTGGGACCTGATGCATCAGCAGTAATGTAAGGCAGATTCACCTCTGTCTGCTGTGACGATGACAGCTCGATCTTGGCTTTCTCAGCAGCTTCTTTCAGACGCTGCAGTGCCAGCGGATCGCTGCGCAAATCCATGCCGGACTCTTTCTTGAACTCATCCGCCAGGTAGTCGATCAGACGCAGGTCGAAATCCTCACCACCGAGGAAGGTATCGCCATTGGTCGACAGTACCTCGAAGGTATGTTCACCATCTGTTTCGGCAATTTCGATGATGGATATATCAAACGTACCACCACCCAGGTCGTATACTGCAATGGTGCTGTCGCCGGACTTCTTGTCCATACCATAAGCCAGCGCCGCTGCGGTCGGCTCATTGATGATGCGCTTGACCTCAAGGCCCGCGATTTTGCCAGCATCCTTGGTTGCCTGGCGCTGTGAATCGTTAAAATAGGCAGGCACCGTCACCACCGCCTCAGTGACTGGTTCGCCCAGATAATCCTCAGCAGTCTTTTTCATCTTTTTCAGCACTTGGGCTGAAATCTGGGGCGGTGACATGTTGTTGTCGTTCACACGAACCCAGGCATCACCATTATCTGCCTTGGTAATTTCGTAAGGCACCATCTTGATGTCTTTCTGAACAACTTCGTCTTTAAACTGCCGGCCAATCAATCGCTTGATGGCAAACAGCGTATTTTTGGGGTTGGTGACCGACTGGCGCTTGGCGGGCTGACCCACCAGCGTTTCGCCATCTTTAGTGTAGGCGATGACGGACGGCGTTGTACGATCCCCTTCCGCATTCTCAATGACCTTGGCCTTGCCGCCTTCCATAATGGAGACACAGGAGTTGGTTGTACCGAGGTCAATACCGATTATCTTGCCCATAATATCCTCTCCAGAAAACCTTTGATTTCTATATTGGTTCACAGCCGCTGATTTCAAGGGCTGCAGCAAATTTATTTAAGCCCGTTCAGGCTTTGACGCTGACGCCATCGTGACCGCCAGCGCCTGATGGCGCCTTGGCGACCATGACCATGGCAGGGCGCAGCACGCGACCATTGAGTGTGTAACCTTTCTGCATAACCGCTACCACGGAATCGGGCTCTGCCGTATCGCTCTCCATCATGCCCATGGCCTGATGGAATTCAGGGTTGAAGGGCTCACCCACCGGATCCAGCGCCGATACATTGAACTTCTGCAGACAGTTGGTGAAGCTCTTCAGCGTCAGCTCCACACCCTGCTTGAGTGCCGTTACCAGCTCATCATCCTTGTCCGCTGCCGCCTGCAGCGCACGCTCCAGATTGTCAATGACAGGCAACAGTTCAGAGACCAGCTTCTCCTGGCCATATTTGTGCGCTCGCTCTACATCCTGTTCGGCCCGGCGCCGAATATTTTGCATGTCAGCATGCAGGCGCAGAACTTCGCTTTGATGAGCCGCCATTGTCTCCTCCGCCTCTGCCAGGCGGTCCAGTGCCTGCTGCAGGGTCAGCCCGTCATTACCGGCCGCATCCTGCTTGTCTGCGGAGGCTTCTTGTGCGCCATCAGACTCAGTGCCGGCAGCCTGCTCGACGCCCTCGTCATTCGGCTGCAAGTTTTCTTCCTTTGTATCCTGCTTGTTGGTTTCAGGCGTTTGCTCACTCATATCTATGCAACCTCAATCCTCTGCAATCTTGATTCTGTAGCTCATCGAATTTCTGCCACGCGGGCTATCTGCTCAATATGGGGGCGTCGTGATATGATTCAAGGCATCAACACAGCGATTTTTCAAACCAGGCACTATAATCAAATTAAATGCTGATACTTCTGTCCATACGCAACTACGCCATCGCCGAGAGCCTGGATATTGAACTGTCGGCGGGCATGACCGCCATTACCGGCGAAACCGGCGCCGGCAAGTCAATCATCCTGGGGGCCATGAGTCTGATCCTCGGCGATCGTGCCGACCGCGACGCAGTTCGCAGCGGCTGCGACCGTGCCGATATCACAGCCGAGTTTGATGTCTCCCGACTGACGGCAGCGCGCCAATGGCTGGCGGACAACGCTCTGGATTCGGACCATCCGGACCAGTGCCTTATCCGGCGCAGCGTATCAGCCGATGGGCGCTCAAGAGCATGGATCAATGGGGCGCCTGTAACCCTGCAGTCGCTAGCCGAACTCGGCGCTCTGCTGATGGACATACACAGCCAGCATGAGCATCACTCTCTGCTCAAGAAGGCTACCCATCAGCAGCTGCTGGATGATTACGCCGGCCATACGCCAGCAACGACCAGGCTGCGCGAACTGGCAGAGCAGTGGCGCCAGACCCATAAAGAGCTGGAGAGCCTTCTGAATGACAGTAATGAACAGTCTGCTCAACTTGAACTTGCCCGATACCAACTGGAAGAGCTGGACCAACTGAACCTGCAGGACGGCGAGCTGGACAGCCTCGACCAGGAACTTGATGAGTTAACTCACGCCGAATCGCGCCTGGCCAAGCTGCAGGCGCTGCTTCAGCTATGTCGAGAGGATGACGAAGCCAATATTGTGCAGATGCTTCAGCACAGCCAGGCACTGGCCGCCGAATGCGGGCAGAGCAGCGCACTGCAGAATATTCAGGACATGCTCAGCACAGCCCTGATACAGGTTGAAGAGGCCGCCAGTGAGATAAACCGTCATCTGGACAGTATTGAGATCAACCCCGAACGACTGAATGAAGTAAACGAACGGCTTGGACAGATTCATCAACTTGCGCGCAAACATAAAGTCAGACCCGAGTCGCTGGTCGAGATGCGGGCACAGCTGCAGCAACAACTTCAATCTCAGGCAAGCAGCGCCGAAGCAATCACTCACTTACAGGAAGCAGCCGACCGCCTGCAGCGCGAGTGGCAGGATCAGGCCAGCCAGATTAGCGCCGCGCGCTCAAAGGCAGCCGACCTTCTTTCCGAGGCCGTCAATCAGCAGCTGGCTGCACTTGCCATGCCAGACGCCAGGCTTTCAGTGGAGCTGGTCGCACAGGACAGCGCCCACCCACAGCCCTTCGGCCTGGAACAGGCGGAGTTTCTGATCAGCACCAACACCGGGCAGTCTGCCAAACCTCTGGCCAAGATTGCCTCGGGAGGCGAGTTGTCTCGTATCAGCCTGGCCATTCAGGTAATCACGGCGATGACGTCGGACACACCAACACTGGTATTCGACGAGGTCGACGTAGGCATTGGTGGCTCTGTCGCACGGACCGTTGGCAGACTGCTCAAGCAACTCGGAGCGCGCAGTCAGGTATTGTGCGTGACCCACCAGCCGCTGGTTGCCAGCCAGGCCAATCAACACCTGTTTGTCAGCAAGCAGACACAAGGCAATCAGACACAATCGAGTGTCTCGCTGCTGGAAAAAGAGGACAGATTAACGGAAATTGCCAGAATGCTGGGCGGCGACAGCGGCTCAAAGGGCCGGCCCAGCGAAGAGTCGCTGGCCCATGCACGGGAACTGACGGCTATCAGTACCAGTTGAAAGAATCGTTAGGCAGATATCAGGCAGAACGCTGACACTCAGAGCATATGCCGTACAGGTAGAGGCTGTGATCGGTTATTTCGAAGCCAAATTCAGCGGCAATCTTGTCCTGCCGATCCTCAATGACCTCATCAAAAAACTCTTCCACACGTCCACACTTGTTGCAGACCAGGTGGTCATGGTGCTCGGCTGTGTGAAGTTCGAAAACAGAATGTCCGCCCTCGAAGCGGTGTCGCATTACCAGGCCAGCCGATTCGAACTGGGTCAGCACTCGGTACACCGTAGCCAGGCCGACTTCCTCACCAGCTTCAATCAATGCCTTGTAGACATCTTCAGCACTCATGTGGCGGGTTTCGGAACTTTCCAGCAATTGCAGAATCTTTACCCTCGGCAATGTGACTTTGAGGCCCGCTTTGCGTAGTTCCTGATTTTCTGAGGACATTTTGATTCTCGCACAGTTTTTGGCTAAAGGTGTTATCCTGCCTTGTTTTACCGCAGGCAACTGCATACGCTATTATGCACTCTAATCAGGTGAGTTAAAAGTTTGGACCCGTTATCCATGGTTGATCATATGAATACATCCCGCCATCCAAAATGGCGCTTAGCGCCAATGGCCATCATGGCATGCCTCATCCTGGGCGCGTGCTCTTCCCTGCCCGTGCCACAGTTCCCGGGGGTCTACAAGATTCCAATCGCACAGGGCAATATCATTACCCAGGAAATGGTTGACCAGCTTGAGCCTGGCATGACGCCCCGGCAGGTGATCTTTGTCATGGGTTCACCGCTGGTGCGTGATCCATACAATCAGCAGCGCTGGGATTACGTCTACAACTACCAGCCCGGCGGCGGCGAACGTGGCCAGGAGCGCCTGACACTGTACTTCGAAAACGATGAGCTGGTCCGCTTTGAGGGCGACTTTGAGCCAGGCCCGGATGCTGCGTGGCACAGTGTCAGCGAAGCCCAGGAAGCTTCCTGAGCATTTCCACCAGCTATCCTAAACCACTCAAGCGAAGGGTTTAATTCATGATCAGCGACATCGACAAAACGCTTGAACATGCTCAGCAGATCTGTACACAACAGGGTGTGCGGCTAACCGAGAAGCGCCGTCGTGTCCTGCAGGTTGTTCTGGAATCGGCGGAGCCACTGTCCGCCTATCAGATAGCCGACAACTATAGAGATCACTACGGAAAGACGCTGTCCGTCATGTCTGTGTATCGAATGCTTAACTTCCTCAAGGACAATGAGCTGGTCCATCGCCTGGAGACTACCAACCAGTACCTGCCATGTTCACATATCCGCTGCCAGCACGACCACGAGGTACCGCAATTCCTGATCTGCGACAGCTGCAAGGGTGTAGAGGAAGTAGGTATCCGCAAAGAAATTCTCAGCGAGCTCAGCGCCAATATCAAAGACACCGGATTCACACTGGCCCGCCAGCAACTTGAATTCAGGGGTATCTGTAGCGCCTGCCAGAGGACTGGCGCTACACTCAAGCTCAACTGAAGAGCTGGCTGGGTCAGAAGAACCAGTTAAAGAGATACACCCGGCGCAGGTGTGGCATTGCTTAACTGGTCCAGTGTTGGCAGCTGCGGAGCAAACTCCCGGTGACAGGTTTCACAGGTCTCAATCAGTTGCCCACCTGCACGCTGCATCAAATCTGTATTGCGACTCCGCACCGCATTAACCGCACGGGCACCGTCCTGGCTCAGCTGTTCCGCCAACTCCAGCCAGCGAGGATCTGCCGCCAGTTCAGCATCTGCCTGACCCGTGCCTGGGACTTGCAGCAACTCACCACCAAGCTGAACCTGATAGGCGAGATGCTCCAGCTCACGAAAGTCGCGGTCAGTCTGTGGATTGTTCCAGGTAGCGGACCAGTAAGGATCTGAGGCCTTATTGATCAGGGCAACCTTGATTGCATCAAATGCAACCGGCAACTGGTTGACCACCGTATTGCCACCGCCATCACCACCGCCGCCACAAGCGCTCAGTGTGGCCATCAGGGCAATCGCTGCCAAGGTTTTACCTGCAAGCTTTGCATTATTATCGTGCCGCATTTGCCAACTCCTGTCAGTTTAGGTTCAATCAGTCAAACCAATGCTATGCGTAACACGCGAGCATTACAACCATTCCCCAGCCGCCCTCAGAACTGACTCGCAAAAGCCCGCAGCGCGTCAACTCCAAGCACGTCAGCCGGTGCCAGTTGCAGGTCCTGTCGTGTCACCTGCCCCAGACTGTCATTCAATGTAGCAAGGTGGATGTCCTCCTGAGACTTTCGCTCTGCAAGGAATCCCTGCAGACCATCTGGCAGCCGTTTATTCACCACCAGCCCGGCAACATCCACGCCAGAGCGAACGAGCTGCGCGTGCAGCTCTATCGTTTCCAGCACCGGCAGGCGCTCCGCCGCCAGAACGATCACAAAACCTGTCTTGTCGGCGTCGGCGAGCGCATCGCGCAAGCCGGCAAAGCGCTGTTTGCGCCGATTTAACAGGCGCCGGATCCGGCTTTCGCGATCCTGGTCCTGCTGTGCGGGCTCATCCCCCAGCGCATTGGCACCGACACTGGAGTCACGGGCCAGGCTCTTGAGGACGGCGCTAAAGCTGTCTGCTTTGTCTCGTCTCTTGATCAAACCTTCCGTCCACGCGGACATCATTTCCGGCAATGCCATCAAGCGGGCCGTATGACCTGAAGGCGCCGTGTCAAACACCACCAGATCATAATCCGATGCCTGCTCAATCACTTCTGCAATACGCTCCAGCATGGCAGCCTCCTGCATCCCGGGGGCATCTCGGGACAGCTCCATGTGCTTGTCTATTTCACCACTCAAGTGAGCCGGCATCATACGTCGCAACGCCGCAGTCACCTCTTCAAGGTGTCGATCAACAGTCTTCTCCGGGTCCAGCTCCAGGCCGTCCAGCCCTGAAGCCAGCTTTACCGGCTTGGGGCCGATGCGCCGATCAAACAGATGCCCCAGATTATGGGCGGGGTCTGTCGAGACCAGCAGCACATTCTTGCCCTGGTCCGCGGCGGCCAATGCAGTCGCTGCGGAAACAGTGGTTTTGCCGACACCACCCTTACCGCCAAAAAAAAGAATCTGCCGAGAGTTGGCAAGTTTCAGCAACATTTGATGTGATCCAATGGAGAGTGTTCAAGGCCCATGCGGTGGTGCCATTCATGGAAACGGTCGTAGACCACTGGCAGCAGTTCCAGTGTGTAGTAGGCTGCCGGATTCGGCACGCCCAATGTTTCTGCAAACACCATCAGCATAAAAAGATCGTCTTCGTCTCTTTGAGCACGCGCAAACGACTGGCGATAGGGCGCCACATAAAACTCTCGCAGCCCTTTCTCCAGCTGCCTGAAAAAGCTGCCGGGCGACTCCTTACTCATGATTTCTCCGTCGATCTTTTTGCGGTGACTTTCCTGGCGCGTTTCGCCCTCAGCAGCCGGGCCTCTTTCGGGTCAATGATCAAGGGCCGGTATAACTCTACGCGATCGTGGTTGGCGAGCTGGTACTGCTCTGCTGTAGGGTTGCCACGGCCATCGAGCAGACGTGCATAAATCCCTACTCTGACCGTCTCCGGGTCGATTTCCGGGTGTTGCTGCAACAGCCCGGAAAGCTCAACTGCCTGCCATGCAGTCGTGCCATCAGGTACCTCAAGGGGCACCTGATGCTGCTGATCCGGCAATGCGTATACCACTGTTACTTCTATCATAACTACCCGTAGAGTACCCGTGCACGTGCGATGACCGAATCGACCTGCGAATTGGCCGAATGCTGGAAGAGCTTTTCCATAGCGGCACCCAGCAAGGATCCTGACCACTCAAAATGCATTTCCAGACTGACCTTGCAGGCGGAATCGGAAAGCGAGGTAAAGCGCCATGTCGCATCAAAGCTTCGAAAAGGCCCCTCAACGAGCTTCATGCGCATTGACTCATTCGGTACGAGCGTATTGCGTGTCGTAAAACTGTAGCGAATGCCAGCCTTGCCCAGTGTCAGCTTACCCACCACCACATCTTCATCGCGCTCCAGAATCTCTGCCGCAATACAGCCCTGCATGAAATTGGGATACTGTTCGATGTCGTTCACCAGCGCATACATCTGGGCGGCAGAATAATTAACCAGCGCACTGCGCTCTATACTTACCATCCTCCGGCTCCCGGCTAGCCCGCCAAAAAGGCAATCAGATCAATAGCGAAGTACTTGGCTGCCACTGAATTGATGAATACAAACAGCAGCACAACCGGCACAAAGGTGCGCAATGAGAATGTCAGATATCGGGCCATCCCCGAACTGCTGAATTCCGCATCGCCAGAGCCAAGCTCGGCAGCAAAACCATCGCGCCAGCGATAGGCACAGATGATACAGGCAAAAAAACCAACCAGCGGAAGAATCACTTCAGAGAAGGTATCCGCAATCAGGTCGAACAATGACTTGGGACCGCCGCCATAGGGGATAAAGTCCGTCAGCATGGGTGACATACCGAACGACAGCGCCGCCAGCACCGCGCACAAAGTCACCAGTGTCGCCTGCACCAGCACAGCTTTACGACGGGAGAAATTCCATTCGTCAATCATGTACGCGATTGGAATTTCCAGGATTGACACCAATGAGGTTACTGCGGCAAAAAACACCAGTGCAAAAAACACTGTGGCCACCATGCTGGCGCCAAAGTAACCAACAGCATCCTGCATGGACAGGAAAATCTGAGGCAGGTAGGTGAAGATCAAACCGACGCTGCTGGTCGACAGGTCGTCAGGGTCTGTGGCCGGATTGAAGGCAAAAATTGCCGGTAGAATCAGCAGGCCCGCCATAAACGCCACTGATGTGTCGGCAACTGCAACCATCTTGCCTGAGTTGGGGATATTGTCCTCGCGGCTAAAATAGGACCCATAGGTAATCATGATACCCATGCCCAAAGATAACGAGAAGAAAGCCTGATTCAACGCCGCGTTGATAACCTGCCCATCTAGACGGCTGAAGTCAGGCACCAGGTAGTACTGCACACCCAGCATAGCGTCGTCGAGTGTCATGACAAAAAGTATCAGACCCACCAGCATTAATGCCAGGGTGGGCATCAAAACACGCGCGAGCCTCTCGATACCACCTTTGACACCACCCAGCAGCACCCCGAAGACAAGAATCTGCAACAGGACAAACCAGGGGAAAATGCCCGGGGACCCAATCATGTCGCCAAACGCGGCGTCGGTTGCCAGTATTGACAAATCACCGGTCAAGGTCCGAAACAGAAATATCAAAATCCAAACTGTTACAACCGTGTAGAAGACGGCAATCATAAAGGGAGTCACAATGGCCAGTTTTCCGGCCCAACGCCAGCCAGTGCTATTGTTGGTCAGGGCCGAAAATGCCCCTACCGGGTTCCGCCGCGTATGCCGACCAATGGCTATTTCAGCCAGTAATACCGGGAAGCAGATTAAGGCCACAAACAGGATATAGACCATCAGGAAAACAGCACCGCCGTTTTTGGATGCCATGACCGGGAATGCGACCAGATTGCCCAGACCTACTGCCGAACCCGCTGCCGCCAGCACGAAACCCAGGCGTGAACTGAACTGACCCCGATCTATTGCCATGATGTATCCTCTTGTTGTTGATCTACGGATTTTAGGGAGTCTGCCCAGCAACCGCAAATATCGGCCGGCAATTTTAGCGAAGGTACGGAAATAAATGTATAATCCGCCGCCATGGCCAAAGCAAAGAAATCCAAAGTTCCCGATACTACCATTGTCCGCAATAAAAAGGCGCTCCACGACTACTTTGTGGAAGACACCTTTGAAGCCGGCATCGCACTGGAAGGCTGGGAAGTAAAAAGTCTGCGAGAGGGGAAAGTGCAGCTGGTGGACAGCTATGTCATTCTGAAAGATGGCGAGGCGTCCATTATCGGCTGTCGTATCAACCCGCTTAACAGCGCCAGCACACATGTGGTTGCCGACCCGGATCGCACCCGCAAGCTGCTATTGCACAAAAAGGAGCTGGCACGGATGTTCTCCAGCGTGCAGCAAAAAGGTCACACCTGCATCGCCACCAAGCTTTACTGGAAGGGACACCTGGTCAAGTGTCAGGTAGCGCTGGCAAAAGGTAAGAAGGATCACGATAAGCGTGACACAATCAAGGATCGCGAATGGGCGATTCAGAAACAGCGTGTCGTGCGCCATCAGAACCGTTGAAGCCTGGAAACTGATTAATCCATGAAAACCCAGCCCTTCAAGGTGGCGATATTTGACTGGGACGGCACCGTTGTCGACTCCGTCGAACACATCACTGACTGTCTGCATCACGCCGCCACTACCATTGGCTTTCCAGCACTGGAGCGGGCCGCCTACCGTAACATCATTGGTCTCGGGCTTGTTGAGGCCCTGAAACAGCTTTATCCCGGCATAACAGCTGAGCAGATGGGCAGCATGCGCGAGGCCTACAGCCGGCATTTTATGGCCACCTCGGCGGCAAATCAGCGCGTGTTTCCCGGTATTACCGGCATTCTGGAAACACTGCACGGCAGCAAACGCCACTGCGCCATCGCCACCGGTAAAAGCCGCCGCGGGCTCGATCTCGCTTTGCAGGCCAGCGGTCTGGCGCACTGGTTTCACCTCAGCCGCTGTGCCGATGAAACACGCTCCAAACCGGATCCCGCCATGCTGCTGGAAATACTGGCACACTTCCAGATCGAGCCAGATGAGGCGGTCATGATCGGAGATACTGTCTACGACCTGGCCATGGCCGAGTCTATTGGTATGCCCGCCATTGGCGTGACCTGGGGCGTTCATGAGTCCGAGGCACTGGCGGCGCACAAGCCCATCGCGATTACTGGCGACATGGCCGAGCTCCAGGCCCTGCTGCGCTGACGACCACCCCACGGTGAAATAAATCAACGGTCTGGCCTGTCTTATGTGATACACTGAAAGTCATTTCGGGGCTGATTTGGATTCGACGCCGGTATCAAAATCCGAGGTGCATGCCGAGAGGGTATAGACTCTCGTAAATCAATCTATGCAACTTCTATAGTTGCCAACGACGAAAACTACGCTCTCGCAGCCTAAATAGAGCCGCGAGCGATTGCCACCGGGATGCCTGTAAACCAGTGATCGCAATCGTCATATAGAACAGGATCGCTGTGGAGTGTGCCTGGCGCAAAGCAGCTAAAACTCACCAGGCTCGCCCAAACCGCCCTGCCCGTCGGGCCGGTACGGGTTAACTCAATAGACGACGCTAAGCATGTAGATCCGAGGACAGCGGACTGACGGACGCGGGTTCAACTCCCGCCAGCTCCACCAATTGAAAAGCAAAGGGGCGGTATCGCGAGATACCGCCCCTTTGCTTTTTCAACCCGAGATATGCGCGCTGTTGATCTCAATACGCCCGGGTTCACAAAACGGCAGAACAGCCGTTTTGGACGCCGCTTGCCGGCGGTGCGAAGCACCGAGCGCCAGGGAAGGCGCAAGTCCACTCCCGCCACCGAAAGTCCTGGCGTCGGCAATACGAACCGAATAAAAGTGTCGTTAACACGAACAACAAGCTGACCGGGATTATCCTGGAGCGAATAAACACTATCTGTGTCGACTCCAATCAGGAGCAGGAACTGATCAATCAGGTAACAACTGTTTTTGAGAGCATCAAAAAGTCGTCCGACCGAGTCAACCAGGCAATGGCAGAGCTGGGCGCAATAGGCTGACAACAGCGGAAATGTGGCTTCCCCGGGCTGGTTTATTATCACCCATTGCTCATGTTAGGCTCTGAGCACCTCGTGCAAGGAGCCGCACATTGGCATGCCTAATCCGCTAACTGACGCCCTGAAGGCAGTCGCACACACCAGCCCATTGAAACTGCTGGGCTTCACGGTACTGTTCATTGGACTGAGTGCGATAGTCCCCTGGACCATCTATCGTGAACTTAATGGCGAACTGAGCGTAATGTGGTCAGTGTTGCTGGCTCCCCGCCTGATCATCACGGCACTCCTGCTTCTGATGGTCTATTATTTTTGCGATGCCCTGCGTTTATGGTTCACCCTGCGCGCCCTTGGCGAGTCACTGCCTTTGCGCGCCATGTCGCCACTGGTATTCATTAATCTGCTGGTCTCCAACATCACCCCACTGGCGACCGGCGGCGGTCTCGTCCAGATCTGGTACCTGCACGGTCGTGGCATCCATGCTGGCGTGGCGACTGCTGCGACCACCCTGCGCACTTTGATCGCTAGTCTGATGATTTTTTTGCCCGCGCCACTGTTGCTGTTGAGCCTGGACCCGCTGGAAAACAGCATGGTCGCGCGCAACTGGACGCAATGGCTGGGAGTATTCGCACTGCTTTACCTCGGGTTTTTCATGCTGTTGCTGTGTCGCATTCGTTACATCATTGCCGCAGCCGTCTACATGCTGTCTATCGCACAGCAGATCAGACTGCTGAGTGCACAGCGAGGTCACCGCTGGCAACAGAAATTAAAACGCGAAATGATCCGCTTTAATCGCAGCTTCAGATCGTTTATCAATGGCAAACCACTGGACATCGCGATGGCCCTGATCAGCACAGCCATTTTTTTGCTGTCGCTGTTTTCGTTTCCTGCTCTGTTGATGTGGCACCTGGGTTACGACGTCGACTATCCACTGGTTATTGGCGTCATGGTGGTCAATACTTTTATCATGTACTTCGCACCAACACCTGGCGCGGCCGGAATCGCAGAAGGCGCATTTGCACTGTTTTTCGCCAGCCTGCTAAGCAACGCGGACCTGGTTCTGGTGATGCTTGGCTGGCGATTTCTGACGGTACATCTGGGCATGCTGATCGGGATACCAGTCACGATCCATGCCCTGCTACAGGGGGAGCGGCGAGATGCGTAAGCGCATATTGCAGTGGCTGTTCTGGCTAAGCATCAGCGTGGCTGCCGTTCTTGTTATCTATAAAGTCTATCTTAATTTCTTTGAGAACGACTTCGGCGCCGAGCATGCGATTCAAGTTGAAAGTATTGAATCCTTGCTGAGGGATCGCAGTCAGTTTCGTTTTGCGGTCATTGGAAACATTACCAACTCTGTCGGTATTTTCGAGCGTAAGATCATACCCCGTTTGAATGCTCAGGATTATGACTTTGTAGTGTCTGCAGGTAACGCGGTCTCATCTGGCGGCGAGGACAAATATCGCGCTGTCTATCGCACTCTCTCGAGGCTTCAGATGCCCTATCTGCTGACCTTTGGCCCACTTGAAGAGAGCCGTATTGGCGGCTTTCGTTTCTATGACCATTTCGGGCCCTACCACTACAGCTTCACTGCAGGCAACAGTCGCTGGATATTCCTGGACAGCACCGGAACGACAGACTTTGGCTGGCAAATGCGCTGGCTTGATGAGGAGCTGAGAAACTCGCAGGATCAGAACATTTTTGTTTTCAGCGCCAATCCGCTTTACCCGGTCGATGAGTCTGGCCTGTTTCGTATCGGAGGGGATTATCTGTTCGACTCATCAGTAAGACCTGGCATCACGCAGATGCTGGAGATGGCTCAGGTAGACGCAGTTTTCTCGACTATTCTTCCGGTATTTGACCTGCAGGAGCATAACGAAACTGACTATGTTGTTACCGGTGGCGCTGGCGGCTTTGTTCTGAACAATGATCGCAGTCGTCACCACTATGTTTCCGTCAGGGTCGATGGCAATCAGATAACCATCCAGGAGCGACAACTGGACATCGGCCAGCATCCGTTCTGGCGCAGCCTGGAAAGTCTGTGGTTCTTTATTCATTCGCTGTTTTACGTCGGTTATCTCAACTTCATTTTGCTGGTCAGCCTGTTTGTGGCTGCGGCGATCTGGCTTCACAGACAGATTTTCGAAGACAGGGACTACTATCCGGATTTCGATATCGACCCGGATGTATTGGCGGATACCCCACTGCGAGTATCCATGTTCACCAACAATTATCTGCCGTTTATTGGCGGTGTACCCATTTCGATTGATCGGCTGCATCAGGGGCTGCAGGCTGCAGGCCATCAGGTGCAGATTGTGGCGCCCCGATACCGGAACTCACCGGCGTCAGAAAGCGGAGTACTGCGTCTCCCATCGCTGCTGCCATTCGGGCACCAGAAGGAATTCCGCCTGGCAAATATTTTCCTGCCGCGACTGTTCAGACAGGTACGCCAGTTCAAACCCGACGTCATTCATGTGCACCATCCCTTCTGGCTGGGGCGCGCAGGACTGGTGATAGGGCGCATTCTCGGTGCGCCCGTCGTGTACACTTACCACACACGCCTCGAGCACTACGCGCACTACGTCCCACTGCCGACCCCACTGTTCAGGAACCTGATCTCCCATACACTGGTAAAGCGATTTGCCAATCTCTGTGATGCTGTGATTGTTCCAACCAGTTCAGCTGAAGAGTACCTGCGTATCATAGGTGTCAAGAGCCCCATATTTGTACAGCCGACTGGCATCGAATATCAGCGATTCTCTGAACATGACAATAGCGCTGCGGCCCGTCTGAAGAAAGAGCTCAACCTGAGCGATGAGAAAGTGCTTATCTCGATTTCACGGCTGAGCAGGGAAAAGAATATAGATTTCATGCTTGAGGGCCTTGCGCAGCTGAAGTCTCGCTGCGACCAGTCGTTCAGGCTTCTCTTGATAGGTGACGGACACGATCGGCAACGATTGAGTGCACGAATCGAGTCCCTTGGCCTGAAGCAACACGTAACGCTAATCGGATCCGTCCCTCCCGATCAGATAGCCAGTTATTGTCAGCTGGGTGACCTTTTTGTCTTTGCCTCGCGCTCGGAAACACAGGGCATGGTTGTTCTTGAGGCCATGGCAGCCGGCATGCCTGTTGTTGTGGTTCGCTCAAGCGGCATTGATGACATCGTACAGCAAGGCGTTAATGGCTTTAAGACCGGCCCCTCCCTGACAGCCTGGACTGAAAAGGTGGAGCTGTTATTAGGTAATTCGGAGCAGCGCCACAAGATGGCCCAGGAAGCCCAGTCTTTTGCTGCGTCCTATGACACTGGCGCCTTCAGCCAGTCAGTATCCCGAATCTATCGCTATGTCGTGGTTGCCCGCGAACGGCGGCATAGTCGTGCGGGTGATTGATATTGGCGAATTGAACAGCATCTACTCCTGGTAATCGCACCTCGACTACAGGCTTATGTTCAAGCCAGCGGTGAACGGAGCGGCCTCCACTATCCAGCCAGTCATGCAGATCAGCACGCCAGTGCTCCGGATTCAAGGCCAGGCACAAAGGCTGCCTCTGCGTACCATCGTGCAGCACAGCTATCGTGTCCGGCGAGCCCATGTGTCCGACAAGCTCTCGAGGCAGCTGAGCGGGCAGCAACGGCATATCACAGGGAACAATCACCAGCGGCCTGTTGCCTGAGACGACCGCCATAATTGACTCAATGCCGCCCAACGGCCCCACGCGCTCTGGTCGCTGGTCGGAAACCACAATTCCCTGCATGCGTGCATAGGTGTCGAGGTTTCGATTGGCGCTGATAATCACAGAAGTATCTGGTATGCCGGGACAGCGCAATCGATCTGCAAGCATTTCGACAAATGTGACCTGACGCTCTAGTGGGTGCAGGCCGAGCAGGCCTTTGTCCTGCCCGCCCATTCGATGCCCTGCGCCACCACAAAGAATCGCCAGATCGTAACCGCGATTGCCGTCACACACTTAGAATCGTGCCTCTGCCATCAACCAGAACTTGCTGGTATCCTGGGCAAACTGTTCTGCCGTATAGCGAGCAAATTTGGCTGTAAGCGTGTAACGTGAACCTATCGCCCTGCCGATCTGCATATTCCATTCTTTGCCGTAGTCGAGACCAGATCCGTCAGCCTGATAGTCATGATGATGTAACTGCAGGGCGAACCCGGCAACGGAGCCTGACACGCTGAACTGGTTGTCGCGCATACCAGCTGAGGGCGTTGTCAAAAATTTATCTGCCCAGCCCTGAAACGCGTGCAAGGTTGCCAATGGCGTCTGCATGGCAACACCTGCACTGCTGTCAGCACCAAGTGACTCATGCGCCCAGCCAATCCGCCATCCAGCATGTGTGATCCCCAGGCCAGCGTGGTGGTAGTCGACGTCGAAGTTGACCGGGTTATTGGCGGCATCTGCCTGCTGGGCAGCTTCAAGTCGATAATCCAGCCGCAGATTCTCTCTGACATCGAATGCTCCGTTAACGATCAGACCTGTGGTCGCAGAGGACAATGCAGCCGCATCATCGAAATCCAGCGCAATATGATAGGCAGCCAGCTCCATCGCCGGGCTGACTGTCCAACGCGCATTCAGGATATGATGATCGCTGTCCAGAGATGCTGCCGGCACACCCGCCTCTGGCCCAAAAATACGTTGAGTATCGTCAACCCAGGCATAGTTAAGCTGCCATTGCTCAGCGGGTTTGTAAGCAACATCAATTGCATCATAAGTCTGTTCATTCTGACGCCAGCCAACGCCACCAATCATTCGCTGGTTCTCCCTAAGCAGGCGCTGGCGGCCTGCTGTCAGCGTCAGCTGATCACGCTGCAGTCGCAGCGCCGCCTGATTCAGGTCGGTCCCGTCCGGGTCAACGATGACGGGGCGCGTGACCATGCCGTTGCGGGTGCTGTTGAAGCTGTCATCACCCAGATAGCTGACATTGTCTACTTCCACCAGGAGAGACAGGTTTTTCCAGCTTCCGCTTCTGTAAGTCAGTCGGGTCCGCAGTGTATTGGCCAGCGCATCTCTGGCCAGGGCATCGTCGTCCACTTGTTCACTTCTCGCCCTGAATGAAATTGACGTGCCGCCTTGCGTCAGCGCCTCGGCAATACTGTCTGCTTGTGCGGCGCCTGCCATCGCTGGCGCTGTTGTCAGCATCATGGCAGCAGCGATGGTTCTGCCCATCACCATCCTGCTGCGTGACACTTGATGCGATGCCGGTTCAACGGCGTCTGATTTTTGTTCTGCCAGGGAGACCACGTTACCTACCACTAGCAGGCAGGGCGTCTTCAGTTTGTGCTGCTTTGCCATTTGCTCGATTTCCTTAAGTTGACAAGTAATCGTTCTCTGATGCGCGTAGCTTCCATTCTCGATCAGTGCTGCCGGTGTATTGAGCGACATGCCATGAGAGCCAAGCTTATTCTGAATTCGCTGCAGAGAACCCAACCCCATGTAGAAGACCAGCGTGCGATTCGGGTCAGCAGCCAGCGATGCCCAGTCTGTATCATCGCCATCGTCACTATGGTGTGCGGTGGTCAGGCAGACGCTGTCGGCTACCTTGCGCTGTGTCAGTGGAAATCCCGATGCCGCTGCGCAGGCAGCTGCCGCTGTGATTCCCGGCACGATATGCACAGGGATCCCTGCTGCACGTAGAGTCTGCATCTCCTCGCCGCCGCGTCCAAAGATGAACGGGTCACCGCCCTTGAGCCTGACCACTTTGCAACCACGGCGGGCATGCTTCACCAACAGGGCCTCAATCTCGTGCTGGGGCACCCGATGAAAACCCGGCCGTTTTCCAACATCCAGCATGACGGCGTCATCGCGCGCTTCATCCAATAACTGTGGCGAGACCAGACGATCATAGACCAGCACATCCGCCTCCCGGATCAGGCGTAAACCACGCACGCTGATCAGCTCCGGGTCGCCCGGGCCGGCGCCAACCAACCACACTTCACCTGCCCTGTGAATATCACTCTGTACTAGTGACAACATACCGCCTCCTCGGCTTCAGCCGGCTGGTTCTCAGCCAATAGTCTTTTGATTTCTGGTATACAGGAACCACAATTGGTCCCCGCCCGACAGGACGAGCCGACTTTTTCAACTTCGTCACAACCCGCATTAATCGCAGCCACAACAGTGCTCTGATAGACGTTGTGGCAGGTGCAGACCAAGGGTCCGGCTCGTTGTGCAGACGGGTCGGCAGGAATACCCAGCAGTAACGCAGGCACCGACATGGCCGTGGCAGCAGCGTCGTCTGCCAGCAGAGCGTCAAGCAACCAGGATTCGTCGATCTGAGGCGGCTGGGGGGCTTTGGCAAACCACAGCTGAGCACCGTTTTCACCAGTACCCAGCAATCGCAGGTGTTCGCCGTCATCATCCTCCACTTCGGTCCAGGCTGTGACGTGCTCACCCCACAGTGTGCGGCAGGTATTCATACTGACAGGTTCGGTGCCTGCCAGCGTTACCACCTGCCAGTCACCCATTTGTCGTCTGCTCCAGTACTGATTTTCGGGCAGTGGCAACGTCGCCCTCGCAATCAGCAAGGCATGCCACTGAACATTGACAGCCCGCAGTTTCACCGGAATCTGCTTGAATGCCGGCTGCCCCGAGTGTGGATCGACTCGAGAAGGGGCCAGGGCACCCACTCGTGCCTTGCTGGCAAAACAATCATTCCAGTGGATAGGCATAAACACGGAGCCAACTGCCTGGCCAGGCTGAGGGCGAGCCCGGACAACGCAATGCCCGTGGACGCTCGACACTTTGACAATCGCACCTTCACCAATATTCAGCTCTGCCATATCCTCAGGATTCAGCTCAACAAACGGCTCTGAAATATGACGCTGAAGCCGTGAGCTGAGACCTGTGCGTGTCATCGTGTGCCATTGATCACGGATGCGGCCGGTGTTGAGCACGAACGGGAAATCGACATCAGTCACATCAAGCCTTGCCGGCATGTCGACCGGTACAACATTGGCGCGGCCATCGCGGGTAAAAAAGCGGGCGTCAGCAAACATCCTTGATGTGCCCTGCAGTTGTGTCAGAAAAACGCTTGTCTGGTGAGCAGGTACGGGCCACTGAACAGGTGTCAGCTGGTCGTACTCGGCATTGGACAGTGTGGCCAGCGCACCGATATCAAAATCGCGGCTGCCGTTGTTCTGATGACCGGACAGGGCTGCATGCTCACGAAAGATATCGGCTGCGCAGTGGTAATCGAAGGCGTGTCCGTAGCCAAGCTTTTCGGCCACCCGACTGATAATCTGCCAGTCCGGCAAAGCCTGGCCAGACAAGGGCAGAAAGGCGCGTTGTCGCGAGATACACCGTTCCGAGTTAGTGACGGTACCGTTCTTTTCACCCCATGCTGCCGCAGGCAATTGAATGTGCGCCAGACGCAGCGTGTCTGTATCCGCAACACAGTCAGACACCACTACATGATCACAACCGGCAAGGGCGCGAATGATCCTGTCTGATTCGGGCAGGGACACAACCGGATTGGTTGCCATGATCCAGATAAATCTTATTTTGCCGTCCGCGACCGCGCGGAACATGTCCACCGCCTTCAGTCCAGGCTTTTCAGGCAAGCTGTCGCTGCGCCAGAAATCACTGACCAGCTCACGGTGATCGGCATTCTCGATGTCCATATGCGCTGCAAGCATATTGGCCAGGCCGCCTACCTCGCGGCCACCCATGGCATTGGGCTGGCCAGTAATGGAAAACGGGCTGCTGCCTGGTTTTCCAACACGTCCCGTTGCCAGATGGCAATAAAGAATCAGACTGGCCTGATCAACGCCATGCGCAGACTGATTGATGCCCTGAGAGAACACCGTCACTGTGGATTGCGTTTGTGCAAACTGCTGATAAAACGCCTGAAGCTTCTCAACAGTCAAACCACAGCGGCTGGCTACCTCGCCAAGACGGCCACTGCGCGTCTGGCTGGCCATGAACATTTCGTCCATGCCATTAGTGTGTTCTTCAATGTACTGACGGTCGATTGCATCATGCATGGCAAGGTAGGCAAGCAAACCATCAAACAGCCAGACATCACTGCCAGGTGTTATCTGTAAATGCAGATCGGCCTGCTCTGCCGTCACAGTGCGCCTGGGATCGATGACAACTATCGTCATTTCCGGACGTTGCTGTTTGGCGGCCATCAAGCGCTGAAACACCACTGGGTGTGTCCATGCCATATTGGATCCAGTCAACACCACCAGATCGGCCAGTTCCAGATCTTCGTAACAACCTGGCACTGTATCACTGCCAAATACCCGTTTGTGCGCTGCGACTGCCGTCGACATACACAACCGGCTGTTGGTATCGATATTGGCAGAACCAATAAAGCCTTTGATCAGCTTGTTGGCAACATAATAATCTTCGGTCAACAGCTGACCTGATACATAAAATGCAACTGATTCGGGCCCGTAACGCCTGATTGTTTTTTCCAGCCGTTTGGCTACCTCGCCAATGGCGTGATCCCAACTGGCCTGCAGACCGTCAACGCGTGGCTGCAGCAGTCGGGTCTGCGATCCCAGCGTCTCCGACAATGCGCTGCCTTTCACACACAGACGTCCGCCATTTGCCGGGTGCTGGGAATCCCCAAGCAAATTCCCGGATTTCGAATCAGTTTGCAGACCGCAGCCAACCCCACAATAAGGGCACGTTGTTCTGATACTGTTCATGAGGCAACCCGTGTCGACGGCGCCAGCAGCGTGGCCGGACTGGAATCAGCACTGCACCCTTCTTCTATCAATCGCAGATAGTGACTGCTGTCGCCGATATCACCGAACATCACAGCACCAACCAGCTGATTACCACGCCACCAGAGCCGTCGGTAATGTCCTGTGTGACCATCACGCATTGCCATGCTGCGCAAGGGGGCACTGTTATCCGGTGACGCCATCATGCCAGCAGAGAAAACGTCGACACCGCTGACTTTTAAGCGTGTTGGCAGCGGCTGACGCTGGTAATGGGGCAGCACACTGGCATGGTCGTCCACATCATGCGAGATTCTCTCGGCGCCAGTTGTCGCTTTATATAGCAGCACTGCGGAAAGAATGTCCGCCTGCTGATAGATTGGTGCTACCAGTCCAAACAGTTCGCTTTCAATCTGGCAACATTCACCCAGAGCGAATACACGCTCATCACTGGTCTGCAACCACTTATCAACGACTATTGCGCGCTCTACTACCAGGTCCAACTGACGCGCCAGCGATACCTCCGGGATAATGCCCAGCGCCATGACGGCGGTCGTACACGGCAGGCGGCGGCCATCAGCCAGTAACAACGTCGAGACAGTCTCACCCCTAGCGTCCGACTCGAATCTCACACAGTTTGCTTCTGGAATAAAACCGATTCCACGCTGTTCCAGCGTGCGCCGAAGTAGTTCACCAGCTTCACCATCCAGTTGGCGATTCATCGGCCAGGATTCATTGTGCACGACAGTCACCTGCATACCGCGAGCCCACAGCGCACACGCCGCTTCCAGGCCAAGCAGACCGCCACCAACCACCACAGCTTTCTTGTCAGATTCTGGATTACCAGCGTCTCGCGAGCGGGCGATCAGCTGCTTTGCCTCATGCAGCGTTCGCAGCGTCATGACGCCTTCCAGACCAACGCCTGGGATCGGCAATCGTGCGGCCCGCGAACCAGTTGCCAGAACCAGATAGTCCCAATTCAGTTTCCGTCCGCTTTCAGTGGTGGCGCTCTGCCGGCCCAGGTCGATACCACTGACTGCATCACCGGCGATCAGTAGTATTTCATGTTGGCGATACCAGCTCTGGTCCTGCATGGCCAGTGAGGCTTCATCCGATTCTCCGGCAAGCAAGGATGACAGCAGGACACGGTTATAGCCACCAAGCTTCTCCTCGCCAACGATGGTAATGGCAAATTGCCCCGGAGACTTTTCTTCAAGATCGCGGACCAACCGGGTCGCTGCCATGCCATGCCCAACAATCAGCAGTCGCTTTCTGGATGAGACCAACATAACTACTCCCCGGCTGCGACCCATACGCGCGAATCACGAACTGTCACAGCGAAGGTCTGCAACCTGACTGAGCCATCTTCAAGACATTCGCCACTGCGCAGGCAGAAGTGCTGCTTGTAAACCGGAGAAGCCACAACCAGCCGGCCCCCTATATCACCGACAATGCCGCGCGAAAGAACATTGGCGCCACTGAAAGGATCATGGTTCTGAACCGCGAAGATTCCATCCCGCGTATTGAATATGGCTACCTGCTCCTTGCCCAGGCGTGCTGCAGCACCTGTGCCCGGGACTATCTGATCGAGATCCGCTATATCAAACCAATCGCTGCGCTGCACGGCAGCCGCTTCCATTTGCTGACTCATCACACTACCTCCACGAGTTCTACCTTGTCTTTTTCCTCTGCCCGCGCCGGACGCTTCTGGCCGCGCTCACGCACATAAACAATCTGTTCGTCAGGGTTATCGTCGTTCAGGAAGGGCCGGAAGCGTTGCAGCGCCACCGGATCTTCGATGGTTCGTTTCCATTCGCACACATAGGTATCAATGACGCCCTGCACTTGTGTCTCCAGTTCAGCGGCTATGCCAAGCGAATCATTGATGATGACGTCCTGCAGGTACTCGAGCCCGCCCTCAAGGTTGTCGCGCCATACAGACGTGCGCTGCAGTCGATCTGCAGTGCGTATGTAGAACATCAGGAAACGGTCGATGTATCGAATCAGTGTCTCGTCGTCGAGGTCACTTGCGAACAGCTCGGCGTGACGGGGGCGCATGCCGCCATTGCCACACACGTAAAGATTCCAGCCTTTTTCAGTCGCAATGACGCCAACATCTTTACTCTGGGCCTCAGCGCACTCCCGTGTGCAGCCGGAAACTGCCATTTTCAGTTTGTGCGGTGATCGCAGCCCGCGATATCGTTCCTCAACGTAGATGGCCATACTGACAGAGTCCTGCACACCGTACCGGCACCAGGTTGAGCCGACACAGGACTTCACTGTTCGCAGCGCTTTACCGTAGGCGTGGCCCGATTCGAAACCGGCATCAACCAGATCGCGCCAGATCAGCGGCAGCTGCTCTACACGCGCACCAAACAGGTCTACACGCTGTCCGCCAGTAATTTTTGTATACAGGTCATATTTTTGTGCGACCTGCCCCAGTACCAGCAGCTTCTCCGGTGTAATCTCACCACCGGGAATTCTCGGCACAACAGAGTAACTGCCGTCTTTCTGCAGATTAGCCAGGAAATTGTCATTGGTATCCTGCAGACCAACGTGTTTCGGGTCGAGGACGTAGTCGTTCCAGCACGATGCGAGAATGGACGCCACTGCCGGCTTGCAGATGTCGCAACCGCGGCCGGTGCCATGAGTCTCAAGCAGTTCATCGAAGCTGCGAATCTTGTTGACACGGATCAGGTGATAGAGGCCCTGCCGGCTGTAGGCAAAGTGCTCACAGATGTGATCATTTACCTCAACACCGCGACGCTTCAGTTCAGCATCAAGCACCTGTTTGACCAGTGTGGCACAGCCACCACAGGTTGCTGACGCCCGTGTTTCGGTTTTTAATGCGCCGATCGTCGTACAGCCGTTTTCTATAGCCTGACACAGGGTGCCTTTTGACACATTATTGCAGCTACAGATCTGGGCCTGCGCCGGCAGGGCATCCACACCCAGCACTGGCTTATTATCCGAAGGCAGGATCAGGCTGACGGGCGATTCTGGCAAATCAAGTCCATTCAAAGCGTATTGCAGCAACATGTCGTAATCGCTGGTATCGCCAACCAGTACCGCACCCAGCAGGCGTGTCGCGTCCTGGTTGATGACCAGTTTTTTATAGAAACCCTTGATGCTGTCCTCAACAACACACACCCGACTGCCTTCAGTCTTGCCGTGAGCATCGCCGATGGAGCCAACCTCTACGCCGAGCAGTTTCAACTTTGTGCTCATATCAGCACCGCTGAAGGGCTCGCCCTGGCCGCACAGGTGGCCGGCAAGTTTGCGTGCCATATCGTAACCGGGTGCTACCAGACCAAAAATGCGAGACTGCCAGAGCGCCACTTCGCCGATGGCAAAAATGGCAGGATCAGAAGTCATGCAGTGGTCGTCAATGACCACACCGCCCCGTTCGCCAATGGTCAGGCCGCAATCTCTCGCCAGTTTGTCCTGAGGACGTATACCGGCTGAAAAGACAACCATGTCTGTCTCCAGCTCGCCCTCTGCAAACACCAGCCGATGCCGGGCCGTATCACCCGCCTCGATACACTGAGTGGCTGTCGACGTGTGAACATTCACACCGAGCGCTTCAATTTTCTCCCGCAACAGCTGACCACCTCTTGTATCCAGCTGCACCGCCATCAGTTGTGGCGCGAACTCAATTACATCGGTCGTCAGACCCAGGTCTTTCAATGCCTTGGCTGCCTCCAGGCCGAGCAGACCACCGCCGATGACTACTCCACGACGACAGCCTTCTGCAGCCGCCTTGATCTGACGCAGGTCATCCAGCGTGCGATAAACAAAACAGGCTTCGCGGTCGTGCCCGGGGATTGGGGGAACAAAGGGATAGGAACCAGTTGCCAGGACCAGTGCATCATAGTCAACTACAGTTCCTTTGTTTCCAGTGACCCTGCGTTGATCCCGGTCGATCGTTGCTGCCGCTTCGCCCGTGATCAGACGAATACCGTGGCGCTCAAAAAAGGCCAGGTCTGTCAGAGCCAGATCCTCGTCAGTGGCGCCACTGAACCAGCTGCTGAGCTGGACTCGATCATAGGCCGGACACGGCTCTTCACAGAAAACAGTAATCTGAAAATTCTGGTTCATGGCGACCAGCTCTTCCAGAAAGCGCTGCCCTACCATGCCATTACCGATCACTACCAGCTGTCTTGTTTGCATCTCTATTCCCCTGCGCTCGTTCGGGCGATTCGATTTTCTGCAAGCCAGAAAACAAAAAAGGCGCTCATCACACGAGTGTTCGTGTCATGAGCGCCTTTGCCCGGTGTACTTTTGTCTGCAGTATCTGCTCGCCGTTGAGCAGGCCTGATTAAATTAATTCTGCAATGACGCCAGCAATTCCTGTGCCAGATGCTTTCACAGAGTCAGATCGAGGTACTCAACGGCCAGTAAAATCCTTTGTATTCAGGAAAAAACAGGCGGCGATCAATTTTTATACCGAATGTTTCTGCATTGAAGAAGCCAGTTTTTTGTTTCGCACAGATGCTTGATTGTTGTGCACGACGCACCAAAAGAATGCGAACTACCGCCGAATGACATGCGTATACCGGGGCCCTGTATTGCGCACTGAATCCAGACCAAGTCTCCGCCTGGACAATGAGTTAAGTGTGATACCCATAGTCGTTCGCTGGCTCTGGCACACTTCCTGCATTAGCCCTCGTGACATTTGTCGGTAGCCCAAAGGCGGGCCAACCGATCCGATAACGGGCAATGGCGCCCACAGACGCAAGGTACCTAAAATGCCTGACGACTGTGGGCGCTTTTTTTTTACTTGAAGCGAGGGGGGTTACCGTGAAGCAGCAAGGAAAACCAGCACACATTATGAACCGATTCATCAATTGTATGCGCGCAGTTACATTGGCAGTGGGTTCACTGACAGCTGGTGCAGGGACAGCAAACATTGCTCACGCCGAAACTGGTTGGCCGGAAAAAGCAGAGCTGACTATTGGTTTTATCAAACTGACCGACATGGCACCCCTGGCAATCGCCTATGAGAAATTCTACTTTGAAGACGAAGGCCTGTACGTCACTCTTGAGCCTCAGGCAAACTGGCGAGTGCTGCTGGATGGCTTGATTGACGGGCGCCTGGATGCTGCCCACATGCTCGCCGGGCAGCCACTTGCAGCGACAATCGGGTATGGCACTCAGGCAAACATCATCACACCGCTCAGCCTGGACCTGAATGGCAACGCCATCACAGTTTCCAACGATATCTGGTCAAAGATGCTGCCACATCTGGAAACCGAGAACGGTGAGGTCAAGCGACCAGTCTCAGCCAGCGCGTTGCGTCCGGTAGTCGACCAGTACCGCCAGCAGGGAATGCCCTTCAATATGGGCATGGTGTTTCCGGTATCGACGCACAATTATGAATTACGCTACTGGCTGGCGGCAGCCGGTATTCACCCAGGCTTCTATGCTCCACATAAGGGCGATACCGCTGGAACATTAAGTGCCGAGGTTCTGCTCTCAGTGACACCACCGCCGCAGATGCCTGCTACCCTGGATGCGGGCACAATCCTCGGGTACAGCGTCGGTGAACCATGGAACCAGCAGGCAATCTATCGCGGCATCGGTGTACCAGTAATCACCGACTACGAAATCTGGAAGAACAACCCGGAAAAAGTGCTGGGCATGACAGAGGAGTTCGCTCGTGAAAATCCGAACACCGCCGTCAGGCTGGTGAAAGCGCTGCTACGCGCTGGCAAATGGCTGGATGCGGAGAATAATGCAAACCGGGAAGAAGCCGCTCGAATTCTTTCTCGCAGTGAGTATGTAGGTGCCGACTATGAGGTCATCGCAAACTCCATGACCGGCACCTTTGAGTATCAAAAGGACGAGGTTCGATCAGTCCCGGACTTCAATGTCTTCTTCCGACATCATGCGACCTATCCGTATTATTCAGACGCGATCTGGTATCTCACCCAGATGCGCCGCTGGGGTCAGATCAGCGAACCAAAAAGTGATGAGTGGTACTTTGAAACTGCAGCAAAGGTCTATCGGCCTGACATCTATCAACAGGCCGCTGAAGACCTGATCAATGAGGGCGTTCTGGGCCTTGAAGATTTTCCTGACTTCGCCACCGAGTCCGGATTCAGACCCACTCAGGACGAATTCATAGATGGTATCCCCTACGATGGTAAACAGCCGAATGCGTATCTGCAGTCGCTGTCCATCGGATTGAAAGACGAAATATTGTAAGAGGTAGTAACGATGTTGCAACGAGCCCGAGTAATGACCAGCGAACTGCTCAACCGCATGTCTGGCGTCGACATGTCTGCACTGCTCAGGTCGTGGACGCTGACCGTATTTGGCATCATTGCCTTTGTCCTGCTGTGGGAGCTGGGGGCCAGCCGTATCGATACGGCACTGGGTAAATTTCCGGGTCCGCAGCAGGTATGGAGCCAGACCCAGAGTCTGTATGACGATCATGTGCGAGAACAGGAGCGGCGCCAGGACTTTTATGAGCGACAGGACCAGCGCAACGCCGAACGCCTGGCAGCCAACCCTGATGCAGAGGTTCAGTTCCGCGACTACACTGGCAGACCTACGTTCCTGGATCAGGTAAAAACCAGTCTGATTACCGTCGCATTTGGATTCACACTTGCCATGCTGGTAGCGATACCGCTTGGCATCGTCTGTGGCCTCAGCAATACCATGTACAGTGTCGTCAATCCGGTGGTGCAGGTTTTCAAACCAGTGTCTCCACTGGCCTGGCTGCCGCTGGTTACCATGGTTGTCAGCGCCCTTTACGTCACGGAAAGCCCACTGGTAAGCAAGGCATTTCTGACCTCCGCCATTACTGTTGCCCTCTGTTGCCTCTGGCCTACGGTCATCAATACAACTGTTGGTGTCGCCAGTGTAGACAAGGATCTGGTAAACGTCAGTCGGGTCATACAGCTGCCGGCTCTTCAACACGTGCGAAAAATTGTACTGCCGTCAGCCATTCCGATGATCTTTACTGGCATGCGTCTGTCACTGGCAACAGGCTGGATGGTGCTGATCGCGGCGGAAATGCTGGCACAAAGCCCGGGGCTGGGTAAATTTATCTGGGATGAATTCCAGAATGGCAGCTCGGACTCACTCGGGAGAATCATGGTGGCCGTGCTCGCGATCGGCCTGATCGGATTTCTGTTGGACAAGCTGATGCTGCTGTTGCAGCGCCGCATGAGCTGGGACAAAAGCACGGTATTGCGGTAGACAGCGTCGTCACGATAAAAGCACAGGAGAAACGCATGAGAAGTTATCTGGAACTCAGCAATGTAAGTATCGAATTCACCACCAAGAGCAGCACATTTCGTGCGCTGGATAAGGTCAATCTACATGTCAGCAAGGGTGAATTCATATCCCTGATTGGCCACTCCGGATGTGGCAAATCGACAGTGTTGAATATCGTGGCCGGTCTTTATCAGGCCACCGAAGGCGGTGTCATTTTGGAGGGCAAGGAGATTAATGCGCCAGGGCCCGATCGGGCTGTTGTGTTTCAGAACCATGCGCTGTTGCCGTGGCTGACGGTCTATCAGAACGTTGAACTTGCTGTTGCACAGGTATTCAAGGGGAAACGCAGCCCCGCGGAGATTCGGGACTGGATCTTACATAACCTTGATCTTGTGCATATGACGCATGCGCTGGACAAGTATCCGCACGAGATTTCCGGCGGCATGAAGCAAAGGGTTGGCATCGCACGTGGACTTGCCATGGAACCCAAGGTGTTGCTGATGGATGAACCATTTGGTGCCCTCGACGCGCTGACGCGCGCTCACTTGCAGGACGAGGTCATGCGCATTCATGCCAGCCTCAACAACACCGTTATCATGATTACCCATGACGTCGATGAGGCCGTGCTGCTCTCAGATAAAATCGTCATGATGACAGTTGGCCCGAACGCGCGTATCGGCAATATTCTTGATGTTAAACTGCCGCGACCACGTGATCGTCTGGCCATGGCCAACGACACGCAATACAACCACTATCGCCAGGAGGTGCTGAAGTTTCTGTATGGTGGCCACAATCAGCAGGAACTGGCTGCCTGAGCAGCCTTAAGTGGCTGGCAATGCTGGCCACTACTCTGGCAGTTTGACTGCCTGGCACGGTTACGGCTGCAGAACGTCGGCCATCTCAATCACTGAACGTGCCACATCAATCAGGCGACGGCTCTGGTTCATCGCGGCCTGGCGCAGCGCCCGGTAAGCTTCATCTTCATTCAGGCCTCGATGCTTCATCAAAATCAGCTTGGCGCGCTCGAGCACTTTGCGCTCCTCCAGCGCCGATTTGGCTGCATCCAGCTCGGCTCCCATTTCCTGCAGGCGTCGCGCCTGAAATTGCAGTAATTCCATCATTGAGCGACCCACTGGGGGTTGTTCAGTAACGGAACTATTGGCGTCTGCCGCGCTGACCGGCACCAGAAAAACGGTATTGTCAGGGTCCTGTTGCCTATCCAGCTCTTCGAGGGCAAGCTGATTGCAGTCCAACAGCTGCCTGGCCTCAGAGAGTTGCACCTGGCACAACTGCTTCAATGCCAACTGCAGTTTTTGTTCAATGTCATGCATGGCATCAATGCGCTCGGTGGCTATCCGAAACCAGCGGTCAGCCAGCGACTCATCACCAGGACTGCCACCGCGGGCGGCAAGCGCTCGCAGCCCCCTCAACTCAGGCATAATGGCTGCGCTTCCAAGCTCAGACCACAGACGCAAAGAACGCTCATCGGCAAACTGGGCAAAAACTTCAAAGCAACGCTCCTGGGATTCAACCAGGTGTTGCAGCCGGGTCGTCTGCTCGGAGGTGAACTTACGGGCAGCAAATCCAGCCGATCCAAGCGCTCGTTCCTGACCAGCCAGCTCCTTGCCCTGCATGAAATTGAACAGAGCGACCAGGCCTCGCGAAATTGCCGGATCCGATGCGGCATCTGCGGTTTCGAACACAACGCCCAGCAATGATTGAATCACCTGCGAATACGCGTCTGTTACTTTGGTCAGCGCAAGCTTTCGCGACAGCACCTGGCCACGCAGCACAGCAATACCTGTCAACAGGTGAACGGCACTGGCTATCCGGCTGAACAGGCGCGCGCCGCCTGAAAACACACCCAGCTCGGCGTTGGCGCGACTAAGTGTCTGGTGAAAATTGGCAGTTTCCCTATCAACCTGCTTCTGAATGGCCTGCCAGCGGTCCTGGTAGTCCTGACCGCCTGAAGCCAGATACATATTCGATGCACCGCGCTCTCTCTGCAAAGCATGCACCAGCGCACCGATAGCTGACACCAGCTCACCCAGCGCCAGAAAACTTGTCAGCCCCTGTATTTCGCACCGTTTGGAGGCAACCAGGAAGTCTGCTGCACTCATAGCCATTGTCCTTTAGCTTACCTGCCTACCACATCAGGTCGTCGGGAATCGGGTAGTCCTTGTAGGGGTCATCATCATGAGTGGCATCAGTTGATTGGTCGGCTCTGAAAATGACAGCTTCTGCAAAGCGCTCAGCTATCTTGTCCGCGATTGTCGCAGGCACTACAACATACCGACTGCCATCACTGCATATGGCCAGCAAACCCGCGGCCAGTTGGTCCTGCTGCTTCTGGCTGACATAGACCTGCTTTATTTTCTTGCTGTTGGGGTCAGTAAAATTAAACCGGACCTCACCATCTGTCTTGATGCCGCTGTGCTCCAGCATCTGTTTAACCTGCGCCCGCATGGCCTTCTGTCGTTCGGCCTCGACGCGCTGCAGGTTCAACTGCCGGTCACGCTCGGCTTTCTCCGCACGTTGCTGCTCAATACGAAGCTGTGTGTCATTTGGAGCCGCAGCGCCCTTTTTCTGTTTTGGCTGTTTGTTCTGTTGACGCTGCTCTTTCTGCGCCTGCTTGACCTTTTTCTGGTCAACCAGGCCGGCCTTCAAAAGTTGGTCGGCGAGTGATTTGGGCATACTTGTAAATCTCGTGGAGTTACCTTGTTCAGGGGCAACAGTTTGCCTCAGACACCTGACATTGCCAAGCGTCTACGCGCACGTCAGGTCCTCCCATTTAATCCGGCCAGAACCGCTCTAAAACTCTCCAGGCCAGCTTCCAGATTTTCAATAATCTCCTCCGCCAGCTCATCCGGCTCCGGCAGGTTTTCCAAATCCGTCAGGCTTTTGTCTTTCAGCCAAAACACATCCAGGCTGGCCTTGTCACGGGCCACCAGCTCTTCATAACTGTACTTGCGCCAGCGGCCATCCGGGTTGGTGTCGGCATCCCAGGTGGGTTTACGTTTGTGCCGGTTCTCCGGGTTGTAGCAGGCGATAAACTCGGCAAGATCCTCATAACGCAGCGGCTTTTTCTTCAGTGTGTGATGCACGTTGGTACGGTAATCGTAGTACCAAACCTCTTTAGTCCAAGGGTTTGGGCTGGCTTCACGGTTGTCGAAAAACAAGACGTTCGCCTTAACGCCATGCGCATAGAAAATGCCGGTGGGCAGTCGCAGAATGGTGTGCAGCTCTGTGTTTTCCAGCAGCTTGCGACGCACTGTTTCACCTGCTCCACCTTCAAACAAGACGTTGTCTGGCACAACAACGGCCGCTGTACCGGTAGTTTTGAGCATGCTGCGGATATGCTGCACAAAATTCAGCTGTTTGTTTGAGGTGGTCGCCCAGAAGTCCTGTCGGTTATAGGTTAGCTCATCAGTTTCCTGCTCGCCCTCGTCATTGGTAAAACTCATCGAGCTTTTTTTGCCAAAGGGAGGATTGGCCAACACATAGTCAAAACTCTGCGGGCTTTGCGCCACCAGGGCGTCATTGGGGGAAATCAGGCTTTCACCGTCAATCTCCCCGATGTTGTGCAAGAACATGTTCATCAGGCACATACGACGAGTGTTGGCGACGATCTCATTGCCAAAAAATGTTTGACGTTTCAGAAAGGCATTCTGCCGCTTATCGAGTTTGTGCTGATTGACTAGAAAGTCATAAGCAGAGAGAAAAAATCCGCCCGTTCCGCAGGCCGGGTCTGCGATAGTTTTCATGGGTTCCGGTCGCACACATTCGACCATAGCGCGAATCAAGGCCCGCGGTGTGAAGTACTGCCCGGCACCAGACTTGGTATCTTCGGCGTTTTTTTCCAGCAAGCCTTCGTAGATGTCCCCTTTGACATCAGCCTCCATGATTGCCCACTGCGTGCTGTCCACCATGTCGATCAGACGGTATAGCTTGGCGGGATCCTGGATCTTGTTCTGCGCCTTGGTGAAAATCTGCCCCAGCATGCCTTTGTGCGTGCCGAGCTCGCGCAGTAGCTCAACATAATGTACTTCCAGCTCAGCGCCGCGTTTGGCTTTCAGACTGGCCCAATTGTATTTGTCGGGAATACCAACATTGCGGTTGTACGGCGGCCTGGCGTATTCGTCGGCCATTTTCAGAAAGATCAGGTAGGTAAGTTGTTCAAGGTAGTCACCGTAGCCGACACCGTCGTCGCGCAGCGTGGTGCAGAAGCTCCAGACTTTGGAGATGATGGGGGCGGTTGGGCTCATGGCGCGTCCTTTGTGCGAAAATCGCCTGAGTTTAGCACACCGCAACCACCAGATTCAGACCCCAGGAATCAATGAAAGCCACTTCTTCTCTGCCAGCACCTGAACCGCCAATTCAATCTGGCGCTCTGTAAACTGTCGCTTGCGCTCATTCCAGGCATAGGTGCGCGTGATGATTTCTTCTGGTGTTGCGGCTGATTCGGTTTTCACGATCCAGTGAACCGTAGCCAGCAACTCAAGCCCGAACGGCGACTCAAAACCTTCCACCAGATCGGAAACTCTGTCGAATCGCCCTTGGGTTTCAGGGTGCTGCTTAAGGAAACGTGCCGCATCCTCAGTGGCACCGGGCACCAGTTGCAGCGGTTTGTTCGGGGCATCACCACCATCGGCATAGCCAAAAATAAAATGCCCTTCCACCGCATTCAGTACATGCCGCAGATTCTCCGCATAAGGACCATAGTGAGCCTTCTGATACTGCAGACGCAGCGCCTCACCCGCCTCTTGCATAAAGTACATCAGCTTGTGGACTTCCAGCAGTGATACCGTCGGGTCCAGCAATCCACGCAGGTAGCGGTTCATCAACTCAACCAACGCCGCACGACCTGCTGTCATCTCAGGTACCTTGCGGTTTTTCACCATTCTCCTGCTGGCAGGAGCACCACCCGGCTCATAAACAACCACCCGTACGTCAGACAGCGGCTGCAGCGCTGCCTCAATACGCGGTTTAACCTCGTCCCAGTCCAACCCACCCAGACCGCTGCCCAACGGGGGGACCGCAACGGACTGGATCTTGTACTTGCGCAGAGTCTCGACCAGAGCCTGCAGGCCGGTATCAATGTCGTCCATGCGGCTTGCGCCGCGCCAATGACGCTTGGTAGGGAAGTTGATGATGTAGCGCGGCGCAGTAAGCTGTCCGGTTTCATACACAAACATACGCCCCGGCTGCACCTGCTGCTGACGGCAGGCGGACTCGTAGGCAGAAAAGTTGTCCGGGAATGCTTTCTTGAACTGAAGGGCAATGCCACGGCCCATCACACCCACGCAGTTGACGGTATTGATAATGGCGTCGGTATCTTCGTTCAGAATGTCGCCTGACTTGAATTCAATCATTGCCGTTTCCATTAGCCGTAGTACCAATCGGGCCTGATTTCTAGCCGGGGCCGGTGGCCTGGATGCCAAGTTTCGAGGTACGCAGCTCAAACAACAGCGGTGACTCGGTATTGCCGGATGTGGCGGTATCGGCAGCAGCTTTGGCGGGACGGGTATTGGCCAAAAAGCAATCTATGCGGCGCGCCTCTTCCACCAGACGCGACTCCAAATACTTGGCATGCGCCTTGTTCAGGTTATTGGCCGCCGAGGTAATCAGCACTGCCGTGGTCCACCAATCCTTTTTAACGTCGTGACTTTTGATGCGATCGCCAATGTCCTCGCCCTCACCCACATACAACAGCGGGCCGTTATCGTCCTCGCCCAGCAGCAGATACACACCGGTATAACGCGCCTCGGTGCGGCGCAACGCCGCACTCAATTGCGTGCGCGGCGTCATCAGCACATGGCCGGTCCAGTTGAACACCTCGGCGGTGAGCATGCCGTCGGGTTTGCCGTCGATGAAGAAGAGTTCGAGGGATTGGGGTTTGGTGTGGAGCATGGTGATTTAAGCCTTATTGGAAAAATTCGAGCGATGAGCGGCTAGCCAACTCAAGCCACTTTGCGAAGCAGCTTACGCCGGAAGTCATCCTCCGCGTTCAATGACGCGATCATCTCACCGCCCACATTCGACAATCGAGCCAGATCAGCACGGGGAATATCCTGTTGATCCGCAAAGATCAGCAAGGAGTCAAAATCAACGTGATGCTGGTGGAAGTACTGCAGAAAGATCGTGGCCAGGCGCGCCTTATCGCGATTGGGGATGCCAAACACAAAAACCGGCAGATCGTTACGCCCATCCAGGCAGAAGTCCACCGGGTAGTTTTCCGCGCCGGGAATGCCGGGCACAGAAAAATCCTTGTGCACTTTTTCTGCAGAGACCAGCGACAGAATCTGTTCCTGCAAGTCGTCGTAGAACGTGCTCGCCACCCGAGAACGGTTCAGGAAAGTCAGATCATAAATGCGGGTAATAGCCTGACCCAACCTGAATGAGCTTACTGCCAGCTCGGCAGGTGCACACTCCAGCCAGAACTGGCCGCTACTCTCGTCGTAGGAGACACCCTGCTCTGCCGTAACCTGACTCCACAGCTGGGCCCTTGAGTCTTCAAAGAACTTATCAACGTCATTTTCATAGCTCAAGTGCATCAGGGTATGACCACCGTCACTGACACGCAGCCCGCCGGTAGCAGTATCCGTGAGGTAAATCGGATACTGGTCGCCGTCCGGGTAAGTGAAAGGTGTCTCCAGCATCACCAGACCATTTCCGCGGTGATGCAGCCGGACCTGGGTGCAGAATTGCTCACATAATGTTTGTTCGTTCAAGTGCTCAATCATATCTTTAAACCTGAATCGCCACCGGCATCGCAACTTTCGCCGCCACAGCCGAATACAAATTCACGTCAACTTCCGGCGCATGAATGGAAACTATGAGCGAATACCGTGCTGCCTGGTTATATCGCTCCAGAGCATGCCGGGTCTTCCACCACCCTACAGCCGGATAAATGCCGATCACGCCACGGCTAGCAAGATCTGCAGCAGTGCCATGCCAAACGTCAGAGTGAAGTGATCCACGATGACGGTTATTTGTGCCTAACAACCAGTTGGCATCCCTACCGTCAGTTTTGGTTTTCTCTTCTTCGTCCCGAGCTGCCGCATTGATGCGATTTCGGAAATCCTGCTCTGACTCATGTGCCCTTCTGACATCAAACCGCAGGCCGTGTGATTCGTAGCGGTAGCGTGAGGTGACGCCCCGAGCGGACGGGTTTGGTTCAATGAAATACGACAAGGTAACTCGCATCTCGACCGGTGTTTCGCCGAGAGCTTCCAGCTCGTCGAGAGGCCACGGCAGGCGGTGTAGATTCATGTCACGTAACGAGGCATCTTTGCCGGGGCGCCTCTGGAAAGGATAGAGACGATCTTCGCAGACCAGGGTCAAGGAATTGTCCATACTCCACATTGCCCTGTCCAAGTCGGGAATACCGAACCCGCAGTGACGAATCAGATCCGCAATATCACCTTTCGATGGTTTTCCTTTTGCTGGCAAGAATGTATTGCACATCGCCTCTGTCCATCGGGCGGAATGTACCATCAGCGCCCGAACAGACTCAGGCCACAGACTCGG
The DNA here is from genome assembly GCA_002706685.1 of Gammaproteobacteria bacterium. GTDB lineage: Bacteria > Pseudomonadota > Gammaproteobacteria > Pseudomonadales > Pseudohongiellaceae > Pseudohongiella. Next base: position 48,271 of record PALV01000013.1, read on the forward strand.
ATACTCAGCCATCAACTGTGCAGCCATTCGTGCAGCTAAGGCAGTCGCCGCACTGGTGGCATTTGTCGTAGTAAACAAGCGATCGGTCAGGTCAGCGTTAGTGGTCAGCAGACTAAGACTGGACATCCAAACCGCACTCAGCGAATCATGCGCCGCATTTCCACCCTCAAAAACGACATCTGGTTTCAACGGCCAGTGCGGTTGCCAGGTCTGCGAGGTCGTACTGAAGGGACTCAAACCACCCGCCGGGGCAATCGGCTTGTAGGCCGTAGCGTCTGTTTCGGTGATGTTCACCAGCTCAGTTGCAGCACCCACTGTCAGCGCATTCCATGCCTGGGCCGGATCATGAATGCTGTCTCTAGAATTGCTGGCAGGATATTCAGCCCATGCATTAGGGTCTTCTATATTGCCCGCCGACAACACGAATAATCTTGGGGTTTCGGATTGCCCCTCAGCGTCGGACGCCAAGCGATCAATGGCAGCGGACCACGCTGACGGTCGTCCACGATCCCGGTTATCCCGCGCAGTCACGGACATACTGAACACACGCCTTCGTTCTGGGTCAGTGACTTCGGGACGAGCAACCGCTTCAGTCGTCAGATAACCATGGTGGCGAGCATCACCACCATTGGCGTGGTTATCAGGTAACAGTTTGACCGACTCCAAACGGTGTGTGATCGACATGGGTTCAACACTGGAAAGCGCTTCGGTCAAATTACCCGCCAGCGCCAGCCCTGCCATCGCAGTGCCATGACCATGACTGTCATTGACACCCCAACCCGGCTCCACACTGTGCAAATCATCCGCATTCAACGCTGGCGAAAGCAACGGGTGACCGCGATTGACACCAGTATCGAACAAGCATACATGGGGAACATCGGCGGCTTCAGCAGGCATTGTCGCTCTGGCAAGCAACTCATCCAGCCACTCCGGTTGCTCACCGGGAGGCAGCTCATCGAAGAACCCTGCAGTCTCTTTGGCGCGTCGCAACTCGGCAATTGTATTGAGCACCATCATGGACCGCTTCATACGCTCGACGGTGCCTTCTACCAAAAGAACCGTGCGCTCGGGAAATTGCAGCTCTCCCGGCGCGATCCTGAACTCCATGCCTTGTGCCAGTTGCCGAAAAGTGCCCGTAACTGCAGCCCTGTCGCCACGAACAGGCAACCACACCTCCCACCAAAGCATTTCATCATCCGCTGTGGGCAAGGCATCGGGGGTATCGGTCCAAAGTGCCGTCAGCGTCGCAGCACGGACCTCAGCAATCGCATTGAGCAACTTGGCATTCCTTGGGCCTGATTTTGTGTCTTTGGATTCATCAAGATAGGAATGAATCAACCTCTCCAGCACAATAAGCTTGCCGTCAGGAACAAACACAGTGGCAAAGGTCTGTTGCCCTTCATGCCGTACATTCATGAGCTCAACACCAGCGGACTCTCGCGCCAGAGACTCAAATGCCAACTCAATATCGGGGAAACTTTCAAACTCGATTTGCAGGCCGAAGCCTTGATCAAACCCAGCAGCCTCTTGCATGGCCCGTGCGTCGTGAAAAAGAGGCTTGAGAGACAGCACCTGCTGCGCCAATCTGGCGCCATGTTCATACCGATTCCGATCGGGAATGGCCTTGCCTTCAATTTTGCGAGGCGGCCTTGCAAACGGCTCTGATTCAGCGCGATTTTTTAGTATGAAATGCGACTTTCTTTGATCGTCCTGATTCGCCATGCGACACCCTGTCCTCTACTCGATCAATTACTTCCCTTGAGTCTGCTGGAAGCCAATTGGCGTTCTTCCAGCATCCCGCGAATATCTGATTCCGCAACGTGATCCCGCTGCTCAATCAGGACAACCTTCAAGGCGTCATCTGCTGCGCGGGTGATTTCCGCGTAGCTTAGGCCCAGGGCATGCTTGGCCAGCCGTTTCCAGGAAACACCTTTGACAGCCTTTCTGGCCAGGCGCGATTTGAGCAGGCTGGCAATATGCGCTTCATCGGGCAACTGGTAATGCAGCATGTCGTCAAAGCGCCGGAACAGGGCGTGGTCGAGGATTTCGGGGTGGTTGGTGGCAGCCAGAATCAGGCTGTGGGACGCATCCTGCTCGATCATCTGCAGGAAGCTGTTCAGGATTCGACGGATTTCGCCCACATCGTTAGCCAGACCACGCTGGGAGCCTATGGCATCAAACTCATCGAAGAAGTAAACACCACGCGTGCGGTCAGTGGCTTCAAACACCTGGCGCAATTTGGCAGCCGTCTCACCCATGTATTTCGTGATCAGTCCATCCAGACGGACCTGGAACAGTGGCAAACCCAACTCACCCGCCAGTACGGAGGCTGTCATGGTCTTGCCGGTACCGGGTGGGCCCATCAATAACAGTTTGCGGCGTGGCTGCAGGCCATTGGACAGCAGCAATGTCGCCTGCCGTTGCTCCCGGATGATGCGCTCCAGCTTACTTGCCAGCTCGTCATCCAGCACCATGTCGCTCAAGCGGAACTTGGGGTAAGTAACCGTGAGCAGGCCAGCCAGTTCACCGCGCGGGCGGCTGATAGGCACGGCCTTGTCACCTTCCTGCGCAGACAGCCCACGGCGGGCTTTGGCCTGATCCACCAACGCACGTAGCTCTTCGGCCAGCTTGCCATGACCCAGTTTGGCTTCATGCGCCGCCAACTGCATGGCAACGGAATAAAAGCGCTGATCGTCACCTTCGAGGTGCGATTTGAGCAAGGATTTAAGTTGATCGGCGCTGGCCATGGGTGGCTCCTTAGACACTAGTCGTTATGTTAGTTCAAATTATTCGATAGTTCGAGTTCGTATGCAGAGTGTACATTTTCAAACCGCAACACTTTTGACAAGCGCGGAAGCAATAATTTTCAACAGACTAACCGTCGACCTTTTCTTTTGAGCTGATACCCAATTTGCGAATGACCTCCCTATATTCTCGCAGTTGCTTTGAATCCTTCAGCGAATCAAACGCAGACAAGTAACTATAATATCCTTGAAGCTGCTTGAGCCTGCCCACATACTGCGAGGGGTTGATGCCTGCCTGGTGAAATATTGCTCTGATTCTTTTCCTGTAAGCCCGCGATGGCTGCACCTTTTCGTTTACTACTAGACCCGTAACAACTTGGCTAGACCTGATGCTGGCGATCCGCGTCTTCTTGCTATTTAGTCTCATCCCATGGGCTTTGAGTCCTTCTTCGCATTCTCTGATCAATTGTGCTACAACCTGCTTCGACCCACCGCTCAAGGTAATATCATCTGCGTACCTTGTGTAGGTGACGCCAACATCAGAAGCGGCCGCGAATAGCCTTTCGTCAAAATCGAAAAGAATAGCATTGGAAATTTCAGGGCTAGTAGGGGCTCCTTGAGGTAACGAATTATTGAACGTTACTAATCCCGCAATTGACCGAGATAGCTCACTGCCATAGCCATGCTTTCGTAAGCACTCAAAAACCATCTTCTTGTCTACCGAGCCAAAGAAGTCCTCAATATCGACATTTCCCACGTAGGATTTTCTGGCATGCTCGTTAGCATTGGTGATGATGGATTTCCCGATCCTATATGAGTGGCAAGCGTTATGCGCGTTAAACTGAGAAAGAATATAGGACTTAATCCAGTATTGAATCGATTTAAGAAAAAATCTTGGCGACGATATTTCTCTGCTACCGCCACCTTTTTTTCCGATTCTAAATGTACGGTAGTGATTTTCCGGCTTGTGAACGAATGACGTAAGAAGCCGGGGAGACACTCCAATACATAGCCCGAGTTGTGAAATAGTCAGGTCTTGCGTGTCAGAGTTATCGTTACTAGCCTGCTTAATTGCTCTGAGTGTTGGAAACGAGCAGTAACGATATCGATATGAAGGGATGTTGGATGTGTGACGATCAAGACCAACTGAGAGAAGTTGCTCTGAGACCCGCGGCCAGTAAATTCTGGCTCTGAGACGAGTCGACTCCGTTCGCGAAGGCTCAGAGCCAGAATTTACTGGCCGCGAGCCCTCTTGTAATGCACTACTAGCTTCTGAAGATGGCGAATCACCATCCGAATCTTGAGCCACATCACCCAACGACGCTAGGTTAGCATCGTACACAGCTCTCAGCAAGGTCACCCGTGCCTTATCACGATGAACTCGTAGTTTATATCCTAATGCATGATTCCCCGCACTAGTTAACGAGAATATCTCATATTTTTTATTTAATTCAATGACATAATTGCGATCAAGCCACTCATTGAAGATAATGCGCAGAAAATTCCTATCAGGCCATGCTGTCACATCTGGATACACAAGTTTCAAAAAACCTATGACCTCTGATGGAGTGGCTGGTTGAACCGCACCAAGTCCCCAGAGTAATAATCTATTATTAAATTTGACGCTCATTCCGGAGGTCTCCCCGGCGAGCTCGTGAACCAAACATGTCGACGGTTTTTCAACCGCCTAATGATGTCGGAAAAATCAAATGTTTCAAAAGATGCATGGATCAACTTTCCATAATCTTCAATCGCTTTTGCAGGCCCCTCATTCAGGTACGATATATCATCTTTATACGCCTGATCTAATATCAGAATAAAGTCAGTATTCTTTGCGTTTTCGTGGACATGGTGATACGAAAAAAGTCCGAGCTCACAAAACGACCCTGGACTACTTGCAATCAGAATCACCGAGTTACATTGAGATTTGATGAACTGAAGCTCGTTTAGATGAGCCATACCATTGTATTTTTGTCGCAAATCTTCAAGCCCATCATCTTCGCCTAACACAACTTCAAACCCATCGTTTTCTAACTCTGTTTTTATACGCAGCCGAAGTGCAGCACCGGCATCTTCACTGGCTTTACTTAAGGTTGGGCCACACAGAAAAACAACGTACTTTTGTCGTGAGAATAGCTCTCCGAGTTCTCTTGAGAAGTTTTCTATGGAATCCTTTATCGGATTTTTTGTCATAGCTTTCATCACTCAATACAACTTGTGCATACTTGGAAATTTGACGCTGGATAGCTTAAGACGTCAACCGGCCGGAAAAGGCTAAACTTAGTATAGATTGTCGGAGCAACTCAGCCTTGAGCAGCGCAGCACCAATCTCGTTCTCTTGCCTATCCGTCAGCGTTAGTTTTTCCTCTAATGAATTAACAATAACTTTTTGCTCGCTCAAACTCGGGACAGGGACGCGAAAGCTCTTTATATGCCCCTGATTGATTTTATATATACCGGCTGTAGTACGAGCGCTTTGTTCAATTTGATCCCGGATGAACCGGGAGTCCCACAACAAGCTGAAAAACTCCGACAGCATTCTCGTTGAATCCACCCGCAAACGGACAATTGTGTCTGGAAATGCCACCTCATCTGTGTTTTTTGGGACCAATCCACCGCGCCCAACCAAATGTTTACTACCATTTCCTCTCGACAACAGAAAGTCGCCTTCTTTCACTAAATACGGCTCGGCCTGACTTCTATCCCAATCTCCAGATTTACGCTCCGCCAGATCAATCTTGCCAGACTTCAAAGCTGTCAGACGAAGTACTGGAAAGCCATTTGGCCGGTCTTTCACAGATCGGCCATTTGTGGGGCCTGAAGCTAAAACTTCCTGCACGCTACAACTGCTCCAAGCAGTATTACCACTCAAACAATCGCGAACAGGCTCTTTCTGCTGGATGCGGGCGAGGAGTTGTTCGGGGGATTCGAGTTTGTCTTTGTTTTCTGCGCGCCATTGGGCGGTGAGTTTGCCTTCGAAGGCGTGTTTGAGGACGGCCTGGCGGTAGACTTTGAGTTGTTCGCGGGCGGTTTTGAGTGATTCGATTCCGCTATCCAGCTCAGAGAGCAATGATTCGATCATTGCAACAATATCTTTCTGCTCATCTATTGGAGGTACAGGGAACTTACATTTTTTCAAGAAAGAAAAGTGTCGTGAGTAACCACGATCCGGTAATCTCAATGATTTGCATAGATGGTATACATACTTTTCTAAAATACCTTCTTTCGGCAAAAGCACCTTGATCCCATCAGCTCCTGGCGCGAACGGTGTTGAGAGATACTTAAAGCATTTTGTGTGATCACCAAACACTATCGCAGGCCGCGGTAGCGACAGAATTCTGTCTGCGTCATTTGTGTAGCCACCGACTAATTCAGAACCCTGATCAATCACAGGGTAGCGTCCAGATTGTTCGTACTCCTTCTGAGGTATTTTCAGCCCCGTTAAGGGCACGTTTTCGAATACAGCGTCAAAATCCAGGCAACTCCAATGAGCCGGAATAGATGCAATGTTCATCCCCCAGTCGTCGTCCGCCACATCGGCATTTATAGAACTCACGCCACCAACTCCCGATTCAGTTCCTCAATCACCGCATCCATCCTGTCACCAAACAATTGGTACATCTTGCCCATGCCGCCCTTGGCATCAAACGGCGCCATTTCCAGGTCGTCGCGTTCGATGTGGAAGGAGCTGATGACGTGGTCGCGGATCATGTGCAGCCAGGCCATTTGTTCGTCGTTGAATTTTTCGCCGGCACCGCTGTGGTGTTGCATGACCCAGCTCTGGAAGTTGCGGCGTACGGTGGCGGCGTAGGTGGAAAGCGTAGTGTCCAGTCCGCAGACGCGGCGGATAAGCGCCACCAGGGCGGTGAGTTCGCTGATGGGGTTTTCTCCTTTGTATTTGTCCAGATGGGCGTAGGCTGACCACACGCGCAGCGGGGCAAGTTTGGGGCGGTCCTGTTTCAGACGTTCGAGCAGTTCACGGATCATCTGGTAGGTGACTTCGCTGCGCCGGGCGGGTTGGCTGAAGTAAATGGTCAAAGCATCAATCTCGTTCTGGTGTTGTTGCAGATACTCGCGGAATTCCTGCGTCAGCGCCTGGGCGTTGGCTTCGGTGTCGCCATCCCATTCGGCGCGGATCAGATTGTCCAGGTCATCGTGAACAATGGTTTGTTCCTTATCGCGGCGTATGCTGTCGATCAGCTCAATCAGCTCGCCATTGAGCACGCTGGCAGCCTTGCCCACCAGTTCATCGCGGGCCTTGTTGCGGGCGTCTTCACCCGGCTCGCCAGTTTCCGGCACACCGGCAATCTGGCAGGCGCGTTGATCCACCGTATCGGGGTCGATGGCCTGCAGCAGCTCACTGATGATGTGTTTGAGGCTGGCACCGCCAGCGGCTTTCTGGATGCGTTGCTGTTCGTTGTTGTCCAGTTGCCGGTCCAGCCGCGACAGACGCCCGGCCAGGGACGACACGGTGTCTTCATCGCGCGCGCCCATCATCACGCCCATGGCTAGGTCTTTCAGCGCCACGGAGGGTTTGGTGATCAGTGGCTGGCTGGCGGTTTTCAGGGATTTGGTGACGCCAATGGCATCGACAATCACATAATGTGTCTTGGCGCTGTTGGCCGAGGGCGTGACCTTCTTCAGGCCGTCGGCGTCCAGGGTGCGGGTGCCACGTCCCTTCATTTGTTCAAAATAGTTACGGCTTTTCACATCCCGCATGAACAGGAGGCATTCCAGCGGGCGCACATCGGTGCCGGTGGCAATCATGTCCACGGTGACGGCAATGCGCGGGTTATAGTCATTGCGAAACTGCGCCAGCACGGACTTGGGATCTTCGTCGATCTTGTAGGTGATCTTTTTGCAGAACTCGTTGCCCTCGCCAAATTCCTCGCGCACGGTTTGGATGATGTCGTCGGCGTGGCTGTCGGTTTTGGCGAAGATCAGGGTTTTGGGCACTTCCTGTCTGCCGGGGAAAATCTCCGGCAGTTTGTCGCGGAAGGTGCGGATGATGGTGCGGATCTGATCCGGGTTGACGATGTCGCGGTCGAGCTGTTTGGCGGTGTAGGTTTCCGGTTCGTCCTGGACTTCCCAGCGTTTTTTGCGGGTGAGGCGCTCGCGTTTTTCCACCTGTTGTTTGGCTTCCACCGTGCCGCCGGTTTTGCTGCGCTCTGTTTCGATGATGTAGATTTCGTTGCCGACGTTAACACCATCGGCCACGGCTTTTTCGTGGTCGTATTCGCTGACCACGTTCTTTTTGAAGAAGCCGTAAGTGCGGTTATCCGGCGTGGCGGTCAGGCCGATCAGGTAAGCATCGAAATACTCGATCACCTGACGCCACAGGTTGTAGATGGAGCGGTGACATTCGTCGATGACAATGATGTCGAAAAACTCGGGCGGGATTTTCGGGTTGTAGCCTACCGGCACCTGCTCTTTGGGTTTGGTGAATTGCTCGGCCGGGTTGATCTCCTCAACCGCTTCGTCCAGTGGTTCGTCCTTAAGCAGGGAGTACATGCGCTGAATGGTGCTGATGCAGACCTGGCTGTCCTTGGCCACGGAGGCCGACTTCAGGCGCTGCACATTGTACAGCTCGGTGAATTTGCGATTGTCGTCGTTGGGCAGGTAGGACATGAATTCCTGCTCTGCCTGCTCACCCAGGTTTTTGGTGTCCACCAGAAACAGCACGCGTTTGGCGTTGGCGTGTTTGAGCAAGCGGTACACGGCGGTGATGGCGGTAAAGGTTTTGCCGGAGCCGGTAGCCATCTGCACCAGAGCTCGCGGCCTGTCCTGCCGGAAGGACTCGTCCAGGTTGGTGATGGCAGTTATCTGGCAGTCGCGCAGGCCGTCCGGACTCAAGGCTGGCAGGTGCTGCAGACGGGCGCGCAGGGTCTCTTGTTGGCTCAGCCATTCCGCCAGTGTTTCCGGGCGGTGGAAGCTGAACACTTCACGGGAACGGGGTTTGGGGTCGTTACGGTCGGTGAAGCGGGTGATGACGCCGGTGCTTTCGTAGACAAAGCGCAGCGGCTCTTTGTTGTTGACCCACTTCAGCTTGGCCGTGGCGTAACCTTCGGACTGCTGCTCCACGGTGGTGATCTTGTGGCCCCAGTCGTCCGGCTTGGCTTCGATGATGCCAACTGCCTTGCCATTGATGAACAGGGCGTAATCGGCAGGGCCAACGTCGGTCTGGAATTCGCGGATGGCAACGCCCAGGCCGGCAGTGAAGTTGATGGCTTTGTTGCCCTGCACCACCCAGCCGGCCTCGATCAGGCGTTTATCGATCTGATCACGAGCGCGTTGTTCGGGGGTTTGATTTGGCGCTTCTGTCATTCCGTATCCCGGTTGCCCGCAAGGCGCGGCAACAATCCCTTATTGGGATAGGAATGTACTTGATTTTTATGGGGTATCCAAGAAATTCAGCTAGTAAGAGCTCAAAGTGCGACGATGTATGCGTTGTTTTCACGAGGGTGGCAGCTTTTTACGTTAAATCGGTATCCTTCTGTTTGCCTTTGCTGTAGTCATCACCGACCCTCAAATAAGGCGCCAGCAACCTTCTGCGAGCCCAGTGGTAGCTTGCGAGGTTAACCACAATTACCAAAGGCAGGCTCCAATTTAGATATCCGTGCAACAGCGTTGACAGCCTGGAAGGGCTCCAGAACCCGGCCACCAGCATGGGAAGCACGTACAAAAGAGAAAAACTGCCAAAGATACAAATGGGTACTAACAGATGAAGCAGCGTCGCGTGCGGTCCACGCGATGCCTGGCGGGCTGCCGCCTGATAGTCAGCAGTTGTTAACCGTTTGTCATTGTCAGCAGGCACGGTTTAATTTGGCTTTTGGTCATGAATTACGCTTTTAGCTTGATCAATGATTGTAAGGTCACATGTTTGGGCAATACTCAATACCACATATCGGTGCCAAGCATATAGACACGCTGCCAACACACCAAATCCGTGGCTATTGTAAACAGTCATCGAAAACACTGAAATAATCAAACACCCAACCACGGTAATAGTCATGTCTACCGTTATATTTTTTCGGGCAGCGGAGCGTAGCTCTGCCCGCAGTATCCTATTTAATAAATTTTTCATCGCCAGGCCCCTAATGTTAGCGCCAGCCTGGGTGTGAACCAATCTGGCGCTAAGGTTAAAAGACGATCATTACGATGTGAAGTCTACGCCCTCACACGCTGAAATAGCGCCGACTGCGGAGCTTATCATCATTGCCGGCCCGAAGAACGGTGAAACGCCGACCAAGACCAGAGCGGCAAAGCAACCAACCCCCATCGTCTCCGGCGGCCCATCACTGTTACCCCCACCCACCATGCCAATCTCCTGCACACTCAACTCTCGCATCACACTTACTCCCTGTGTATTAATGAAGCCTGCAATAGTGGTATAGACTAGCCAGCAGCACATTGCCCAAAAAAATCACAACTCAGGCCAAGACAATGCCAAATCTGCTTTCGATATCTGCGCTGTTCCTGCTACTAACAACCAGCACTCTGGTCGTCGCCCAGCCGTCCGACGCCCCGGATTTTGACCTGCAGGCCCACCGCGGCGGTCTGGGGCTGGTGACCGAAAGCACACTGCAGGCTTTTGCCAATGCGCTTGAGCTGGGTGTCAGCACGCTCGAGCTGGATACTCAGGTTACGGCCGACGGTTATGTGGTAGTTACTCATGATCGTCAGGTGCTGCCGCACCGCTGCCTGGATACTGCCCCTGCCACAGCAGACGATCCGCAGTTTCCCTACGTGGGCAAATACATAAAAGACCTGAACTGGTCTCAGGTGAGAACACTGGATTGTGGTTCGCAGCGGGCATCCGCCCATGCCAGTCAACAGACGGTGCCTGGTGCCCGGCTGGTTCTGCTCAGCGAAGTCTTAGATCTGGTCAAGCGCCATCGCGCCTTCGATGTCATGCTGAACATCGAGACCAAGGTCGAGGCGGGTGCGCCAGAGGAGACAGCGCCCCGTGAGGTCTTCGTGCAGACCGTGATTGATGAGATCTACCGGCACGACATGCAGAACCAGGTCAGCATCCAGAGTTTTGACTGGGGCGCCCTGATGCGCGTGCGTGAGCTGGCACCTGAATTGCCCATTATTGCATTGTCCAATGCGCAGTCGTTCCTGCAGTGTGGTATGCCCGGTGCCTCGCCGTGGACTGGCGGCATCGACATGGACGATTTTGACTGCAATCTGCCAGCCGCCGCCGCGTCGTTTGGCGCTGATGCAATCTCTCCCGTGCACGGGCTCCCGCAGGATGCCAGCGTGACAGACGCTAACTACCAGGCTTTCACCACGTCAGAGATGGTTACACAGGCGCAGACCCTGGGATTAAGAGTGATCCCATGGACCATCAATGACACGGCCACCATGGCACATCTGATACGCATTGGCGTTGACGGCATCATCACTGATTACCCCGATCGTGTGCGCACCATCCTGGCCACTGAAAATCTTCCACTTCCTGCACCACAGGCGGCTGTTGAACCAGAAACCAGCGACCTTGGCGAGCAATCCATTCTGAGCCTGCAACAACAGATGGCAACTGGCACGCTCAGCGCGGAACAGCTTACCCGGCACATGCTGGGCAGAATCAGTCGGTACGATGATCAGGGGCCGGCGCTGAACACAGTCATCACACTGAACCCGGACGCTGTTGCGCAGGCCAGGCTACTGGACGAAGAACGTCAGTTCAGTGGACCGCGCAGCCTGCTGCACGGCATACCGGTTTTATTGAAGGACAACTACAACACAACGGATATGCCAACGACCGGCGCATCGCGCGCACTGGCTGACTTTACGCCCAGTGAGGAAGCCACGCAGCTAAGGCTGCTGCGGGAAGCTGGCGCGGTGATACTGGGCAAAACCAATCTGCATGAGTTTGCCTACGGCATTACTTCCATCAGCTCGCTGGGAGGACAGTCACGCAACCCTTACGATCCATCAAGAGTGCCAGGTGGCTCCAGCGGCGGCTCGGCTGCGGCTGTGGCTGCCGGTTTCGCCACCATCGCAACCGCATCGGATACCTGTGGCTCAATCCGTATCCCTGCTGCCTTTAACAATCTGTCAGGACTTCGTCCGAGCAAAGGCCTGAGCAGCATCTACGGCATTATGCCGCTGGCCAGTACGCCTGATGTTGGTGGTCCGCTGGCTCGCCATATCGAAGATCTGGCCATCGTATTGGATCTGACTACGGGTTACGATCCGCTAGATGAGGCAACCGCTGTCATGCTGAGCCGCAGTCGTCCGCAGTTCCAGCGTCAACTGCAGACAGCAGACATCGAGGGGCTGCGCATTGGCCGTCTGAGCAATTATATGGATAGCGCGACTCCCGAAGTTGCACGGATGATGGCGCAGGCTTTCAGCGAGTTTGACCGACTGGGCGCGGAGATAATTGATATTTCGATTGAAGGCATGTCTGCCCTGATCAGTGCCTCAGGCTTGATTGGTCACGAATTCGAAGCTGACCTGAACCACTACCTCCAGACCTTTGGCAGTGTGCGCTACCCGACCTTGCAAAGCATTGTGGACAGTGGCCTGTATCATGAAGCCGTCGCCACCCTGCTGCAACGAAGCGCCGCCGGCGAACAGGACCCGAAAGCCTACCGCCAGGCTCTGGCAGCTCGTCAGCCCTTACAGGCGGCCATTGATTCCGTGATCGCAATGCATGACCTGGACGTGATTGCCTACCCACCCATTGGCGCACTGCCAGTGCTGACAGGTGAGAGCCAGCCAGGCAACAACTGCAGCCTCAGCGCCAATGCGGGCTACCCGGCACTTTCTGTGCCGGTCGGATTTTCTGCGGATGGCCTGCCGATGGGAATCGAGCTGCTGGGCGGCTATATGAGCGATGTACGTCTGCTGTCGATTGGCCACGCCATCGAGCAGGCGTGGCCACAGCGCCGCGCGCCAACATTAGACCAGTGACAACTGAATATTGAATGTCGTGCCGAGGCTTTCATCCGAGGTGACGGACATATGGCCCCGATGATGCTCAGTGACAATAAAGTACGGGTACGAGAGGCGCTGTTCAACCGGGCACGCCTCCGCGCCATCGGCGGACGCGAAGAAGGGCTCAAAAATGCAAACCTGAGCCTGCTCGCTCAGCACCTGTCCTTTGTGCTCTATCTTGATCCATATCGAATCAAAAAACTTGCCGATACCGATCTTGATCTGGGGGCGCTGCCCCTCCGCCAGTGAGTCGGTTTTCAGCGCGTAGAAGGCACTGCGCAGCACACGCAGGAAGACCTGCTGCAACTCATTTGGATAACAGGCTAATTCCGGTACGTCACTGCCATAGTCGCGTCGAATATCGACATCTGTAAAGTCCAGCCCGTCAACGTCTACCAGTAGTTTTGATGCCAGTTCTATGCTGCGTTCAACGATATCAGGGATCGCAGCGGTCTGTTTGACATCACGGTGACCACGCGACAGATCCAGCAGGTTCTGGACGATAGTATTGGCCTGCCGTGCACTCTGACCAACGACATCAACTTCGCGCAACAGGAAGGTTTTTACATCGCCAAGATCGCTGCTGTCCAGACGCTCCCGTGACCTGTCGACGCGCTGCAGGATGGCATCGATGGGCCGGCTGATGTCATAGGCCATGGCAGACGCCAGTTCTCCCAGCGCCGACAGTTTGTCCCGCTCGGCGACTTTGTTTTCGGCGTTCACCTGCTTGGTGACGTCGGAAATCAGAATCACGATACCCGTCTCGTCATTGTGTTTGAGGCGGTACAGCGTAATGTCATAGGTGTACTGGCCGCGCTGGCTGTGCTTGAGCTGCAATGTCTCGCCACGCTCAAGCACGTCATTGACCTGTTCTTCAGTGAGGGTTATTCCAGGATAGGCCTGCCACAGATTTTCACCGACTACATCAGCATACGGCCTGCCAGTGAACTCCTCTGCCGTTTTATTCCACTGGGTGACTTTAAGCTTGTCGTTGATGCCAACCAGCATGACCGGCATCGAGTTGACGATGCTGGCGATATAGGCTTCACGCTTGCGCAGCTGCTCGGCAGTTTCCTGCAGCACCTGGGTGCGCTGCGCAACCCGTTCTTCAAGCGTGGCCTTGATCTCGGTCAGTGCCCGGTTGGAGCGCCGCGCCCGCAAGTGGGCGCGAATCAGAAACCCCATGACAATCAACAGGATGATGATCAGCAGGCTGGCACTGGTGTTGGCAATGTATTGCCAGTTGGTGCGCCCGTCCTCATAGCGAAATACCGCGAATATATCAGCGTATGCGCTGACACTGACACTCAGCAATGCAAATAGGCCCAATACCCGCTTCATTCAATCATTCCCACCAATCTTGCAGACTAGAAAGGCGCGGATTATATCATGGATGGACACCCGCGCTTAACGTCCACCAAGGACCGCATCGATATCAGCGGCGTCATGCCGTTCGCGAAGCTGGTTTTCCTCTTTGCCCCAGGTCGTATTCACAATACGTCCGCGGCGCACGGCTGGCCGTTCGGCAATCTCATTGGCCCAGCGCAGCACGTGCGTGTAGGTGTGTGCTTCCAGGAACTCGGCAGCATTGTAGACTTTGTTCAATACCAGTGCGCCGTACCAGGGCCAGATGGCAATGTCAGCAATGGTATAGCTGTCACCTGCAATATAGCGATTGTCTTTCAGCTGGCGATTAAGTACATCCAACTGTCTTTTAATCTCCATCGTGAAGCGATCAATCGGATACTGCCACTGTTCGGGTGCATAGCAGTAAAAATGTCCAAACCCTCCACCCAGATAAGGCGCAGACCCCATTTGCCAGAACAGCCAGTTAAGCGTTTCAGTGCGTGCAGCCGGCTCTGAGGGTAGTAATTCACCAAACTTTTCCGCCAGATAGAGCAGGATGGACCCCGACTCGAAGACGTGCTGTGCGGGCTGCGCACTGGTGTCCAGCAATGCCGGGATTTTGGAGTTTGGGTTGATACCCACGAAACCACTGCCAAACTGGTCACCCTCGGTGATATTAATCAGAAAGGCATCATACTCTGCGCCTTCATGACCGAGCGCCAGCAACTCCTCCAGCATGATAGTTGCTTTGACACCGTTGGGTGTGCCCAGCGAGTAAAGCTGCAGCGGATGTTTACCGATTGGCAATGGCTTTTCATGCGTCGCACCGGCTATCGGCCGGTTGATACTGGTAAACCGTCCGCCGCTCTGTTTGTCCCATTTCCATACTTTGGGCGGCGTGTAGGTTTTAGCGCTGGATGCATCTGCCATGGAGAACTCCTGAGTATTTGGTATTGCGACATTACACCAGCCCTGCCGGAACAACTCAACTCTCGGTCTGTTCAAATCAGGGATTGGTAGTGCAACTGAACTGGCGTCAGCGCATTCAGCTCGCAGGTCGCACGACATCTGACGCTGGACAAGCTGCGGGAATCCGTGAAGAATGCTCATGCAGAGACTTGACTCCAGACCCAACAAAACCATTGACGGATCCAGCAGGCCGGTACTCATGAACACAACTGAATCCAGCCGACCGACCAGCGACCAGCAGGCTTTTCTGGATGTGCTGGCCGAGGTGCTGCCCTCCACAGTGTGGGTCGCTGACTCGCAGGGCATGATCAACTATGTCAGTGCCGATATCAGCAAAACTACAGGCAAACCTGCTGGTGACCTGATGGGGGACGCGTGGTTGCAGTCACTGCATGAGGACGACCTCGAACCCACCGTGCACAAATGGCGCGACTGTGTAAGAACCGGTGCACCGTTCGATACCCGTTATCGCCTGCTGTCCATGCATTCCGGCATCTATGAATGGCATGAAATCCACGCCCGCGCCCAACGCGATGCAGACGGCAAAATTGTACGCTGGGTGGGAACCACGACTAATGTTCACCCCCGAATATCTGCCGAAACCAACCTGGCTTTTGAACGCTCAATCAGTGAACTGGAAACCCGGGTGCTGTCCATCATTGGCCGAAACGAAACACTGGGCAAAGTGCTGGACGAAATTACCCGATCAGTGGACCACATGCTAAAGGGCGCCAGATCGTCTATTTTATTTGTAGAAAACGGATGTCTGCGACATGGTTCGGCACCCAGCCTGCCAAAGGTGTTCTGTCAGGCAATCGATGGCCTGGAGATCAGTGCCACTGCAGGGTCCTGCGGCACCGCAGCAAAAACGCGAAGAACCGTTATTGTCACTGACATGCGTACCGATCCGCTTTGGGCCGACTATCAATATCTGGTGCGGGATGTTCCCATGCGCGCCTGCTGGTCGGTGCCGATCATGGACAACGCCCAGAACTGCTTTGCCACGTTTGCGGTTTACTACGACCAGCCGCGCTCTCCTGGCCCGGATGAGCTGAAAATTGTCGAGCGAATTGCCCAGTTCGTCCGCCTTGCCATCGAGCGCAGCCGCCAGCACGAGGAACTGAAATCCCACGAAGACCGTCTCAGGATACTTGTCCAGGGTACCCATGACATCGTCTGGGACTGGGACCTGAACAGCGACACACTTTGGTGGAGTGATGGAATAAAAATACAGTTCGGTCACGAGCCTGACGCATTGTCCAGGAGTTCAAGCAGCTGGCTTGCACTGATACATCCCGACGACCTGGCTCACGTCGAAAGCAGCCTTGAACGTGCATTCGAAGGCAGCACTGACCACTGGCAAGGCGAGTATCGCATGAGAAGAAGCGATGGCAAGTACCGTTATGTACTGGATCGCGGCCATATCATCAGAGACGAATCTGGCAAGGCGATTCGTGCGATTGGCTCCCTTATCGACATTAGCGAACGCAGAGAAATTGAAGAGCAGCTACAGCAGGCCCAGAGACTCGATTCAATAGGAAAACTCACTGGCGGTATCGCACATGATTTCAACAACCTGTTGACAGTCATCCTTGGCAATTCCGAATTACTGGTAACGGAGCTGGGATCCAATCCGCAACTGCGGGAGCTGGCTGAGATCTCCCAGACTGCGGCGATGCGGGGCGCCGAGTTGACCAATAGACTACTTGCCTTTGCCCGACGCCAGCCACTCGACCCGGGTGTGACCGACATCAACCGCCTGGTCAGCAATTTTGAACCTCTGCTGAGGCGAACCCTGGACGAAAACATCGAGATTGAAGTAGTCCAGCGCGCCGGATTGTGGCGCGCCATGATTGATGCTTCACAGCTGGAAAACGCCATCCTGAACCTTGCCATCAACGCCCGGGATGCCATGCCGGATGGCGGCCTGCTGACCATCGAGACTGCCAACGTGGCAGTGGACGACCACTATGCTGATGTGCACGATGTCACTCCGGGTCAATATGTGCAGATTGCCGTATCCGACACCGGAATGGGGATGGATGCCAATACTGTCTCGCATGCCTTTGACCCATTCTATACGACCAAAGCTGAGGGCAGGGGAAGCGGCCTGGGTCTGGCAATGGTTTACGGTTTTGCCCGGCAGTCCAACGGACATGCACGTATCTATTCGGAGCCGGGTCACGGCACTACCGTCAAGTTGTACCTGCCCCGCTCCTACGAGAACGACAGCCGGACCGCGGCGGATGCGGACCTGCACCACCCCAGTGAAGGCAATGAAAAAATACTGCTGGTAGAGGACAATGACCTGGTCAGGCGCCATGTCGAACATTTATTGGAATCGCTAGGTTATCAGGTTATCAGCGCCAGCAACGGTGCAGACGCCATTCAGATACTGGAGCAGGAAGAAATCATTGACATGTTACTGACAGATGTCGTCATGCCGGGTGGCATGAGCGGCAAGGAGCTTGCAGACCGGGCTCAGACAATGCGCCCGGGGCTGCCAGTTCTGTTCACGTCCGGATATACCGAAAACGCAATTGTCCATCACGGACGCCTGGACCCCGGCGTGCAACTGCTGCAAAAACCATTTCGCCGCCAGGAACTCGCCAGCAAAATACGCCGGGTGCTCACTGGCGGCAGCGCCTGAGGCTTACCAGAGACTGCGTTTGGTCAGCTCCAGATTGGTTCTAGAACCGTCTGGCTGTTCTATGTGAATGGTGAAGGTGTCGCCATCCAGCGTATAACCCAGCGAGCGCATGCCGGTCTCACCGACATTGTTGAAATGCACATGATTGTCCATGATCATGGCCAGCTCCATTTTCATAGGCTCGGGCGTACGAGGCTGAAAGCCCGGATTGAACTGCTGCAAATGTAATACCAGCGAACCATCTACTTCTTCAATGGTGATCATCTCGAACATGCTGGTGCCATTGGGGCCGGTCATACGGACCATCGCGGCGATGGAGCCACCTTCAGCGCCAATCCAGTTCTCTTCCAGTACATTCGGGCCCAGCTGACCGGCATAGTTGCCCGTCATCCAGTCCAGGTCTTCAATCGTCGCTGCCGGTGGCTGTGCCAGGGCAAAACTCGCGCCCAGCCCCAGAACAGCGGCTGCACACCAGGACGTCAGTTGGGTGATTTTCATGTTGATCTCCATTCGGTTGTTGTTACTGTGCTCAAATCGTATCCGATACGCTCAGCGTTTGACAGTCCACAAGTCACTAATGCCATAATCGGACGCTTGGATGATGATCAACATGGTGGAACAACAATGAAATATCGTTATATAGGCAACAGTGGATTGCGTGTCAGCCCCATTTGCATGGGCACCATGAGTTTTGGCAGCTGGAGCGATGAGGCAGAATCTTTTCGTATTCTGGACAAGGCGTACGAGCGTGGTATCAATTTTTACGATACCGCCGAGGTCTATCCAGTGCCGCCGCGCAAGGAGACCGTTGGCGACACCGAGACCATTTTTGGCAAATGGATCAAGACCCGCAACCGCGATTCCCTGATCATCGCGACCAAAGTCGCTGGCGCCGCCTCTGGCTGGTTTGTGCCGCCAATCCGTCATGGCCTGACGGCCATCGATCGTCATCACATTGAGCGCGCTGTCGAAGGCAGCCTGAAACGCATGGGCATTGATTATATTGATCTCTACCAGGTGCACTGGCCCGACACCGTGGTGCCGATAGAGGAATCAATGGCGGCGCTGGACCGGCTGGTGGAATCTGGCAAGGTCCGCTATCTGGGTACATCCAACGAAAATGCCTACGGCCTGACCAAGGCCAACACCGTGGCCCACTACGAGGGCCTGGCGCGCTTCCAGTCTATACAGAACAACTTTTCCCTGCTGCATCGCCGTTTTCTTGATGAGCTTGCCACGGTCTGCCGTCGCGAAAAGGTATCGCTGCTGCCTTACTCGCCCATTGGAGGCGGTGTGCTCAGCGGCAAGTACAACACTGACAATTATCCAGAAGTGGCGCGCTTCAGCGAGTATCTCAAGCTGGAAAACCCGCGCCAGCGCGCCATGGCTGACCGCTTCCTGAATCCCGCCACGCTGGCTGCCACGGCCCGCTATATCGAGATCGCCAAAGAGGCTGGCATCACCCCAACCACACTGGCGACTGCCTGGAGCATGAACTTTGATTTCGTGGCATCAACCATCATCGGCGCACGTACCGCTGATCAGCTCGATGACTCACTGGCGGCACTGGATGTGACCCTGAGCGAAGAGACGCTCAAGGCCTGCGACCAGGTCCATAAAGATATCCCCTACCCCATGGGCTGAGGATATAACGCCGTCATGGACGCGAGCAGGCCGGCAGGCCCTCGCGATCCGGCGTCGTGAATGCACATCCATAGCTGTCCTGCGCAACGGCCACAGGATCAAGCACCACATCACCGGCGGGTCTGGGCCCACCATTGACCCAGGCCAGCCAGTCGCTCAGTGCAGTGCGAATCTCGTCAGCCGAGAAGTCGCAGTGGCCGGGCGCCCGGATCGCGCGTTGTACCAGCAGCTCATCATTGCCATTCCGAATCGCACCCTGCCGGTAAAGTTGCTGATGTCGAAATGGCACATAGAAATCACCCAGGGTATGCAGGGTCAACACCGGCACATCAAAATCGCCGTGTATCTCCGGCAGCCAGCGTACGCCATCATTGCGGATGGCATTGGCGCCGCGGGCGGCTTCTTCCCGCATCATGATGTCATTGAATGACACTTCCAGCCCGGTGGGGCTGGCGTCGTCAGTCCAGCGATATACGCGGTCGGCGTTGTCGTAGACATTGCGATCAAGAATTCCGCGCACTGTGCCGTCGTCACCCCCGCTGCCCATGACAGTGTATTGATAGCGGGACTGGAAACCGTACTCAAAGATGGGCCGGTCGCCGCCGGTCAGATACATGGCCATGGCCATCAGCCGCTCGCCATTGATATTGGCAGGCTCCCAGGTGGACTGGCCGGTGGCCGGGTCAATCACGAACAGGTTGCGGACTACCGGACCAGGGGCATCTGGCGTGCCGACCAGCTGCGGGAACTGTGAGTACGGCAGATAGCTGAATCCGGCCAGCGTCATGGCCAGTCGATTGTAGTCCCCCAGCCATTGAAACTGGTTCTGCTCCGCCTGGCAGAATGGTGCGGCACCGGCGTAGGGCACCGGATACAGGGTACGCTGCATATTTTCCCGCTCTACAGCGGCGGCAGCCGTATGTCCGCCAAGCGAGGTGCCGGAAATCAGGTACTGAGCGGGTTCGGCAAGCGGCTGTTGCCAGTCGCGCTGCAGATAGCTGGTAAGCTCGCGCGCCAGCTTGTTGGTATCCTCGATACCAGCGCGGACATCGTAATAATTGGCCGAGTAGGATGAAGCCGCCCAGGCGTAACCAGCCGCCAGCACTGCCTCGCGAAACGCGGCAGGTGGCAGGGATGGCGCCAGCTCACCACCAGTACCACGATACCCGTGGGTGTACATGACCAGACCGTCGCCGTCCCAGCCAGCGGGGAACTCTGCGGTGTAAACAGCTGCACCCTGCAAACCCTCATAGGTGCCATAAAACGCCCGAGCGCCAGGCTGCGCATCAAAGGCCAGCTCGGCCTGCGGTGTAAATGTCCGTGAATCATGCTCTCTCTGTCCGGTTATGCTTCCGCCGCTGCCAGCACAGGCGGTCAGAATCGTGGCACTGGCAGCCATGACCAGCAGTTGGGAATTTCGGGGAGTGAGGCTGTTGAGAGTCATGTCGAATTTCCTGTCGGAGGCTAGCGGGGTACTGACAGTCGACGCTGATCGCCCCGCGCAAGCATTATTATTGTGGATGCGGGCCAGTATATGGCTCGTTTCGGCAAATTGCCACCTGGCTCAGCACCATACGTGACTAAGGGCATGTTTGCATGTGCGGCACTTCGGGTTATGATGCTCGACCTGACTGAGTGACCCGAGCATCAATGCTGATTCAACTGTACCGCCACATCCAGCGTAATATTAAAGAAGACGGCCTGATCGTAAGCAGTTCCCGATTTCTGGTATCGGCCATGCTGAGGCGGGTTGATTTCTCCCGCGACCTGCGCATTCTTGAAATCGGCAGTGGTCGTGGCGCGATTACCGCTCAGCTGATTCAGCGCATGTCGCCTGGCTCTAGTCTGGATATCTGCGAGATCAAGGCTGAGTACAACGAGTCGATTCACCGCCTGATGGCATCACACCCGAATAAACAGGTCGCCCTTTACAACAGCTGTGTCACGCAGCTGCTGACACGGCCTGGCCACTATGACGTGATCATTTCTTCCCTGCCACTAAAGAATTTTGAGGACGCAGCCAGCGCCAACGCCTTCCTGTACCAGATACTTAATGCTGTGCAGTATGGTCTCAGGGAAGGCGGTCTTTACCTGCAGTATCAGTACTTCAAGAGCAATCAGAGCGATATTGAGCAGGTTTTCGGCAAATCCATGGATGACGTCAGCTTTGTACCCCTGAATATTCTGCCTGCCTTTGTGTATCAGATGTCCAAGCCTGCAGCCATGACAAGGCCAGCTGTGCTTGATCGCGCCCCTCTTAATGAAAGCCCGTAATTCATGGAAAAAGAAAAACTCGAACACCTGAACTTTTTTGGTTTGTACACCTGGCTGGGACTGGTATCGGTCTGCCTGTCGCTGTACTTCTTTCGACCCGACCTGTTCGAGCCACAGTTTATCCGTCAGTTCTTCAGTGAAAACCTGGTCAGCGGACTGTTTATCTATTTCGTGATTTCCACGCTGCGCGGCTTTACGCTGATTCCCTCAACGCCCATTGTACTGGCGGGCGTTCTGGTGTTCCCGCCACTGCCGCTTTGGCTGGTCAATCAGTTGGCAGTTTACACATCGTCCGCAATTGTGTACTACATGGCACGCCACTTGCGGTTTGATCGCTACTTTCATGCGCATTATCCGAAACAGGTGGCTCAACTCAGCGGACTCCTCAAGAAAGCAGAATTGACGGTGATATCAACCTGGGGTTTCTTGCCCTTTGTGCCCAGCGACATGATTGTTTATGTGTGCAGTGTGCTGCGGGTCAGTGTCTGGAAAACCCTGTTCGGCATCTCGATCGGAGAAGGTGTTATCTGCGCCATTTACATTTTTGGTGGCGCCTACAGCCTGAACGCTATTCTGCAGTATTTCGCCGGCTGATCGGCGCGCACGAGCGGCGCGGCACGCTCAGCCCTTGAAGTACACCAGTTGATGAGACGTAGCCAGCAGCTCACCTTCTGGTGACCAGACCTCTGCGCTTTGATCGAAGAACCCGTCGCGGTAAGCCTGCGCGCGCGCGACACCCAAAAGGTGTCTGTTGCCCACTCGGCCAAGCATATGACTGTCAGCATGAAAGTATGAAGTCAACGTAACAGTGCCGATGGGCAACCAGCGCTGCCGTCGTATCATGACCCGGGGGAAGAAGACATCGCAGATGGATGCCAGCGCCGGGAAATCCAGAGGACGTTCTGGCACATCGCGCACCCAGAGTTGAGATGCGCCGTTGTCCCGCTCCGGTTCGGTAAACGTTTTGGGCAGTGAATCGTCGATATAACGAAGATCGTAACGATGCGTGAACTCCGGCCGCTTGTCCCATTCCATGGCAGCCACCGACTCCGGCGATGGCGCATCAGGAAACTTCGCATCTGTGCCGGACCAGGTCTGGCGACGAATGGCGAACACAGCGGTTGCCATGGCCACCAGTTTGTCGCCTTGCAGGGCATTGATCAGCCAATGTTGCGTGGACCGATTGGTACGAACCGGTCGCGCCTCTATTCGGAAGGGACCGTCAGCAATCGGCGCCGCAAAGTGTACAGTCTGCGATACTGGTTCGCCTAAGCGTTCATCGTGCAGCAACGCGGCATTTAGCAGTTGCGCTGCGGTTATACCGCCAAACGGCCCGACGGCGTTGGCGTAGCCCGGATGTGTGTTGGCGGCATACACGCCCGGCGCCACGGGCTGCATAGCAATAGCTTCATCCAGCGGATGCATTCCTGTCTCCTGTTTCCCTGTTGTCCAGTGTCACGCGCAAACGATTACATGTGAGCGCCCGACCATCCCTCTGCAATCATCTCACGTATTACTTTGATGGCTTCGCGATCATTCTGCACATAGGCCGATTTAAGAAATTCATCGGCGTCCACGCCGCTGTCTGTTCCGCCGACAGAGTCGCGTCGGTAGCGGAAACGCACTTGCAATTCGTCAGCGCCAGGTGACTCTATACGCGTAACGCTTTCGGCATGCATGGGTTGATCGCGGCCATCGATCAGCGTTCTGATCTCCGTGTCCTCGACGACGGTAACCACATCAGTGAACTCAAGATCACCGGCGAGAATCAGCCGCGTAAAGCCCGCTGCATGCTCATCAACAAGTCTGCACTTGATGGCGGGATTGAAGTGCCCCGGATACCGAGCGCGAAACAGCAGCCCTTTCCACATGCATTCACGGGAAATTCGCTGATGATCAGGCTGCCCTTTTTCATTAATGACAATGGTGTGTTCGAAATCCAGCACCTGCACCCCCTTTGACATAATCAAATGGCAATAATACACAATCAGGCCTGCGCGAGCCCACTTTCAGCCCTGACAATTGCAATCCATGCGCTCATCGCTTGGCAGCTGCCATGTTGCACGCGTATTATCCAGGGCCTGATCTTGACAGGATTGATGACCCTGCCTGAAGTCACAGGAGTAAATACCCATGACCATCTGGAAACGCACACCCTCACTGGAACGGCTTGCCGAGAACGCGAAAAACACCGCAGTTGCCCACCTTGGCATAGAAATTACGGAAATTGGCGATGACTTCCTGACTGGACGTATGCCCGTGGATCATCGCACGGTGCAACCACACCGCATTCTTCACGGTGGCGCCTCGGTACTGTTTGCTGAAACGCTGGGCAGCATGGCCGCCAATCTGTGTCTCGGCTCTGAGGCCCAGGCTGCCGTCGGTCTGGACATCAATGCCAATCACCTTCGTCCGGTCAGCAGTGGCTGGGTCTATGGCACGGCACGCCCGGTTCATATCGGAGCCACTACCCAGGTGTGGGAAATCAGGATCAGTAATGAAGCTGGCAAGGCGGTGTGCATTTCGCGCCTGACCATGGCAGTAGTCAAGGCACGTTAGGACCAATTCGGGATTGAATACACCCACCCCCTCGGTTATTGTTTGGCAGCGGCCTAAAAATAACACAGGGTACTAAGATGGAAGCTCTCGTCAACACGATCAACAATATCGTCTGGAGTCCGGCACTGGTGTTCCTGTGCCTGGGTGCCGGTCTCTTCTACTCCATCCTCACTCGCTTTGCCCAGCTTCGACATTTCAAAGAGATGTGGCGCCTGCTGTTCCAGGGCAGCGAGTCAGCCGAGGGCATTTCATCTTTCCAGGCGCTGGCGGTTTCCCTGTCTGGCCGTGTCGGTGTCGGCAACATTGCAGGGGTCGCGGCGGCCATAGGATTCGGCGGCCCGGGCGCCGTCTTCTGGATGTGGGTCGTGGCATTCCTCGGGGCGAGCACAGCCTATGCAGAATCCACATTGGGTCAGCTCTATAAAGTCGAGGAAGATGGTCAGTACCGGGGTGGTCCTGCCTATTACTTTGAACGGTGCTTAGGGCAGCGCTGGCTGGCAGTCCTGTTTGCAACTGCTGCCATTGTGGCCTGTGGTGTGTTTCTGCCGGGGGTTCAGGCCAACGCCGTTGGCAATGCCGTCACTCAGGTTTTCGGCGAGGGCAACATAGTTTCGACCCAGTTTGGCGAGGTTGGCACCAACAAACTGGTGGCTTTGGCTGTCATCCTGATGATTCTGGCATTTATCATTTTTGGCGGCATCAAGCGTATTGCCCATTTTACCCAGATCGTTGTTCCGTTCATGGCGCTGGGTTACATCATCATGGCGCTGATCATCGTGTTCATCAACTTTGACCAGATTCCGGGGGTATTCGCGCTGATCGTAGGCGATGCATTTACCGCCCAGGCCGGTTTTGGCGCGGCAATAGGCTGGGGCGTGAGACGCGGCATCTATTCGAATGAGGCTGGCCAGGGTACCGGGCCGCATGCTGCCTCCGCAGCTGAGGTCGACCATCCGGCCCAACAGGGTCTGGTGCAGGCATTCTCGGTTTATGTCGATACACTGTTTGTCTGCTCGGCTACCGCCTTCATGATCCTGATTACTCAGCAATACAATATCCAGGGAACCCTGGAGGCCGGACAGTTTGTCGTCCAGAATGTAGCGGCTGACACCGAGATTGCCTCCGCCGCCTTTACCCAACTGGCACTGTTCAGCGTATTTGGCAATTTTGGACCAGTCTTTGTAGGTATCTCGCTGTTCTTTTTCGCCTTTACCACCATCCTCGCCTACTACTACATCGCCGAGACAAATGTCGCCTACCTGAATCGCTACTTTAAGGCTCACATTCCTCTGGTTCTGGTGAAACTGGTGATCATGCTGATGGTCAGCTATGGCATGGTGAACAGCGCTGGCTATATCTGGATGATTGGTGACATAGGTGTCGGCCTGATGGCCTGGATCAACATTGTCGGCATACTCGCTATCTTTTTTGTATCCGGCCCTGCCATCGCCTGCCTCAAGGACTACGAGGAACAACGGGCCGCGGGCGGTCCTGTCCACTTCGACCCCAGAAAACTTGGCATCAAGAATGCGACATTCTGGGAGCAGCGCATGGACAGGCAGGTAAAACAGGCAGAAGAACAGGCCGATGGTGAAACCCGGCACTGATTGATCACTGACCTTATGCCGGAGCTGATCCCAGATAACTGGCAATGCCGTTAAGCAGCATCTGCACCGATACAGAGATGAGGATCATGCCCATCAGGCGCTCGATGGCCTTCAAACCACGGGCGCCCAGCAGCTTGTAGAGTCGCTGGGACATCATCAGGATGATGGCGGTGACAGCCCACGCGCCTCCCAGCGCGATCAGCCAGTCACCACTGCGATCGGGGCCGGATTCGGCGAGCAGAATGAGCGTCGCAAGCACCGATGGGCCGGCAATCAGAGGGACCGCCAGTGGCACGACCAATGGTTCGTCATCGTCGTCATCGGAACCCATCACACCGCCGCGTGATGGAAAAATCATCCGCACGGCAATAATCATCAACACCAGGCCGCCGCCAATGGAAACGGCCTCGCGCGACAGGGCCAGCAAATGCAGAATGCCCGGCCCCATGAAAAGAAACAGCAGCATCAGCCCCAGAGCGATCAGCAGCTCGCGCAGCAGAACCCGTCTTCGGCGATGCTCGGGCACCCGCGACAGCACGCTGAGAAAGATGGGTATGTTTCCCAGTGGATCCATAATCAGAAACAGAGTGACAGCAGCAGCGAACGTTTCCATGAATGAGATCACTATATATGCAGAGGCTGAAGTCGTTATCTTACGCCGATCTGTAAAAAATTCCCACGGATTTTATATTTGCTGCTACCATAGCGCCTCATCAGACATGGCTGACAGGCGCGTAAGCCTGCGTTTTTCAGGGACTGGAGACATTGCGACCACTGGTAGTTGACCTCGACGGCACGCTGATTCATACCGATATGTTGCACGAATCAGCATTGAAGGCGTTCCGGGAATCACCCTGGAGCGCCTTGCTGCTGCCCGTCTGGTTGCTGCAGGGAAAAGCGGTATTGAAACAACGCCTGGCGCAGCGCACCGCATTCAACGCTGGCGTCCTGCCCTACAATCAGATCCTGATTGACTGGTTGCGCGAACAGAAGCAGCTGGGTCGCGAAATCGTGCTGTGCACCGCTTCCGACCAGCGTTTTGCAGACGCCATCGCTGAGCAGCTGGGGCTGTTCGACAGTGTGCTTGCCAGTGACGGTCAGACAAACCTGTCGGGACGGCAGAAAGCCCAGGCACTGGTTGAGCGCTATGGCGAACAGGGCTTTGACTATGCCGGCAATTCGAACAAAGACCTGCCGGTCTGGGCCAGTGCGCACCAGGCTGTTGTAGTTAATGCGTCCACTGCGGTTACCGAGCGGGCGCAGCAATGTGCGCACGTAGAGACGGTATTCCCGCCCGCGCCCACCGGCATCATGGCCTGGCTGAAAGTGGTGCGCGCTCACCAGTGGCTGAAAAACCTGCTGCTGTTTTTTCCGGCTATTGCCGCACACGACCTTAACGACCCAGCCATTTTTGGGGTCCTGGCTTTGGCATTCTGCTCATTCAGCCTTTGTGCGTCTGCGGTGTACATCACCAATGACCTGACTGACCTGGAGAGTGATCGACTGCATCCACGCAAGCGCAACCGTCCCTTCGCAT
The DNA here is from genome assembly GCA_002706685.1 of Gammaproteobacteria bacterium. GTDB lineage: Bacteria > Pseudomonadota > Gammaproteobacteria > Pseudomonadales > Pseudohongiellaceae > Pseudohongiella. The sequence continues at coordinate 75,550 of PALV01000013.1, forward strand.
CAGGCGCTATTGCGGCCTGGAAAGGTGTGCTGCTGTCCCCCCTGTTATTGATCGGCAGCGTTGTGATCGGAAGCCTGGTAAGCATCGAGTTTCTCGGCTGGCTGGCAGTATATTTCCTGCTGACGCTGGCCTACTCATTCGGGCTCAAGCGACTGATGATCGTCGACTGCCTGGTGCTGGCCATGCTGTACACGCTGCGAATTATCGCCGGCGCAGCCGCCTCCGACAATGCCCTGACCTTCTGGCTGCTGACCGAGTCCGTGTTCCTGTTTTTGTCATTGGCTTTTGTCAAACGCTATGCGGAACTGAAACTGCAATCGGAGGCTGGTGCCAGTCAGGCACATGGTCGCGGTTACCTGACCAGCGACGCGCCGCTGATCCAGACCCTGGGGATCAGCGCGGGATTTATCGCCGTGCTGGTACTGGCACTTTACCTGAACAGCGACTCCGTTCTGGGCCTTTACCAGAACACAGCGCTGGTATGGGCCGCCATACCCATCCTGCTGTTCTGGATCAGCTGGATGTGGATGCAGGCTAACCGCGGCAATATGAACGACGACCCCCTGGTTTTTGCCGTGAAAGACAAGACAAGTCTGTTGGCCGGCGCGGCCTTTGCTCTGGTCCTGGCGCTGGCGACACTGGGGTGGCCATGAAGAATCTCAGCTCCTGGGGCCGCCTGAGCCGTCAGCCGCATACCTGTATTGCCTTGCACGACCGCAAAGGCGTGGCAGACCAGCTTGAACAGTTCCGTCCCGGCATTTGCTATGGCATGGGGCGCAGCTACGGGGATGTCTGCCTGAACAGCGCGGGGATCAGCTGGCAGACTCGCGGCCTGGACCGCCTCATTGAATTCGATGCTGACACGGGCGTACTCGTCTGCGAATCCGGAGCCCTGCTAAAGGAAATCCAGGATCTGATGGTACCCCGAGGCTGGATGCTGCCGGTGACACCTGGTACCCAGCTGATCACCGTGGGGGGAGCAATCGCCAATGATGTTCATGGTAAAAACCATCATGTGCACGGCACCTTCGGCGAACATGTGCAGGAGCTGGTTCTGCAGCGCACTGATGGCCAGCGGCTTCGCTGCAGCTCTGCGGAGAATGCCGATATGTTCCGGGCCACCATCGCAGGCATGGGATTGACGGGCGTCATTCTGCAGGCAAGCCTGAAGCTGCGGCCGGTCGGCTCCGCCTGGCTGGACACAGACACGCAGGCTTACCAGTCGCTACCCGAATTCTTTGAACTGTCGCAGGCGTCGGAGGCAGACTGGGAACACACTGTATCCTGGATCGACTGCCTGTCCGGCGATACGCCTCGAGGCATTTTTCTGCGAGCTAACCATCGGGAGCAGGCACCCCCTGATCAAAAATCACAGCCATCACGTAAAAAATCAGGCCTGGTGATGCCATTGGTACCACCAGTGTCTCTGGTCAACCGTCTTAGCCTGCGCCCGTTCAACGCTGCCTACTACGCGCTTAACAAACGCAAAGAGGGCACCGGTATCGCGCATTACCAGCCGTTTTTCTATCCGCTGGATGCAATCGGTCACTGGAACAGAATGTACGGACCACGCGGCTTCTATCAGTACCAGTGTGTGGTGCCAGAGGACAGCATGCATGCAGCGATCGGCGAAATGCTGACTGCCATTGGCCGCAGCGGTCAGGGCTCATTTCTGGCAGTATTAAAAACCTTTGGCAGGCGCCCAGCGGCCGGCCTGCTGAGTTTCCCTATGCCAGGCGCGACACTGGCGCTGGACTTCCCCAATCAGGGGCAAAAAACACTTTCATTGTTTACCAGGCTGGATGACATCGTCAGTCAGGCTGGCGGCCGCCTGTATGCTGCCAAAGACGCACGCATGCCGGCAGTCATGTTCCGGAGCGCTTATCCTGCTTTGTCCGAATTCACTAACTACCGTGATCCTGGCATCAGTTCCGACATGTCACGTCGGCTGATGGGCAGTTGAACCAACGGTACGGAGAACCCCACCCATGAGCAGTCCCTCTGCCAGTAAAGTACAGCGAATTGTCATCGTCGGCGCCACCTCGGCAATAGCCGAACGCTGCGCCAGACGCTGGGCCGAACAGGGCGCGACACACTTTTACCTGCTGGCTCGGAGTCAGGAGAAACTGTCGGCAATTGCGGCAGATTTGCAGGTACGACAACCGCAGGCGGAAATCGTCACAGCCGCTGGCGATTTTGTTGACCCGGCAGCCATACAGTCGCAGGTAACTGAAATCATGACGCAGGCTGCAGACATCGTGCTGATTGCGCATGGCAGCCTTCCCGACCAGCAGCAGTGCCAGGCCTCACTTTCAGAGACTGCTGAGGCCATACAGATTAATGGCATTTCTCCGGTGTTGTTCGCCGAGGCGTTTGCGACATTAATGAGTCAGGCAAATCGTGGCACTCTGGCAGTCATTGGTTCGGTTGCGGGTGACCGGGGACGAAAGTCCAACTATGTTTATGGTGCGGCAAAAGGCCTTGTGACCCGCTACGTGCAGGGCCTGCAACACCGCACTGCCGGCTCCGGCTTTAAAGTGGTGCTGGTAAAACCAGGCCCGACGGACACCCCCATGACTGCGCATCTGAAACAGGATGGCGCCGCACTGGCCAGCGTCGAGGATGTCGCTGACGACATCGTCAAGGGCATAGCAAAAGGCAAACCGGTAATCTACACACCATCAAAATGGGCATTGATCATGATGATCATTCGTCATCTGCCACGTTTTATTTTCAACAGAATGGATATCTGATCTCATGCAATTGCAATGGATGCGCCAAAACCTCGGACTGACCGCTGCCTGGTCGTTCGCAATCATCATGGTCCTGCTTGCCGTTATCGGCGCAATTCGTGCGTTTTCGGTAGTGCCGTACTGGGACATGTGGGGTGGCACGCTTGGTTTCTATATCGCCACTGCGCTGGACGGTAATTCGGCGGCTTGGTGGGCACAGCACAATGAGCACCGCATCGTACTGTCGCGACTGTTGTTCTGGCTGGACTATGCCCTGTTCGGCGGGACCAGCGTATTTCTCATCATCATGAACTTCGTGATTGTTGGTCTGGCAGTGCTGACCTTTTACCGCATCGTCAGACAACGCATGAGGGATGTGTCTGGCGGCAACCAGTCCGCAGACGTAACGACATGGGCTGCCATGGCGTTTCTAGTCGCCTGGCTTTACCACTGGATGCAATGGGAGAATCTGGCCTGGGGATTCCAGAGTCAATTCTTTCTGGCACAGTTGCTGCCGCTGGTCGCTCTTTATTTGTTAAGTGGAGCGCGACAGGCTGGCGCAGCGGGGCGCAATCGTTTTGTCCTGGCCTGTATCACTGGTTTTGCCTGTATAGGCACCATGGCCAACGGCGTCATCGCCCTGCCCCTGATGACACTGTATGCCCTGCTCACACGCTTTCCATGGCAGCGCAGCCTGACACTCGCCCTGCTCTCCCTGTTCGCATTATCGCTGTATTTTTATGGCTACAGCTCGCCGGGCAATCATGGTTCGATTCTGGAAACCTTTCTGCGTCAGCCCGACGACCTCGTCTATTATGTTTTACTGTACCTTGGCACGCCGTTCTACTTCTTGACCGGCGGTGATGTCGGCATGCGCCTTGCCGCGATAAGCACTGCGGTGATGGCGGCACTGACCGTTTATGCACTGGTCAAAAGTCTGCGCTCTCCGACGCAAAACCTGCTGACACTGGCGCTGGTGTTTTACATTGCCTACATCGCTGGCACGGCGCTGGGAACCGGTGGTGGTCGATTGGTGTTCGGCGTAGAGCAGGCTGCCAGCAACCGCTACACAACGCCTGCGTTAATGGCATGGGCAGCATTGCTGGCGCTGTTTCTGCCTGCGTTGGAGCGTGGCTGGCGACAATACCGGCCGGTGGCGCTGTTCGCGATTGCCTGTCTCGGCGCAGCCATGCTTTGGCGCCAGACACTTGCCCTGCAGCCACAACAGCAAGTGGTATTCAACCGCGAAGTGGCCGTGCTGGCACTGGAACTCAGGGTGAGGGATGAGCAACAGATCAACTCGGTATATGTCATGGACCAGGGGTTGTTCAACACTGTTGCAGTCGCTTCGGAATACAACATAGGCATTTTTGATCGCTTCCCGTGGCGGGATCTGGCGCCGCAGCTAGGCAATATTGTTCGAGCGCGTGAGGCGGCAAGCTGTCAGGGGCATATCGATCAGGTCAGCGCCATTGATGGTGATAACAACTACCTGCGTGTTGATGGCTGGCTCTTCAGTAACACAGAGGATAGGACGCCTCAACTCATTCAGATACGTAATCCGATCGGAGAAATAGCCGGCTTTGCGCTTACTGGCCAGCCGCGCCCGGACGTCGCCGAGGCCGTCGACGACGACGCGGAGCGCTCAGGCTTTCGTGGTTATATTCGCCGTGAATACAGTCAGCCGCAAATGACACTCAGTGGTGTTGATGTCGACTGCGCCTTGCAGGTCGACATACCTGCCACTTTGTTAGAGTAAATTCCATGACAGCTCAATCCTCTGAAAAAGACAATTCAGGAAAGTTTGGCAAGGAGGCCAGAATAGTGCTCCCCGGAGGCGCCGGCCTGGTTGGCCAGAATCTGGTGGCCAGGCTGCGCGACCAGGGTTTCCACAATATCGTCGTGCTGGACAAACATGAAGCGAACCTGAGCATCCTGCGTCAGGTACAGCCGGAAATTTGCTGTGAATATGCAGACCTGGCTGAGCCAGGCCCCTGGCAGGAGCACGTTCGCAGCGCAGATGTCGTTGTCATGTTGCAGGCGCAGATCGGTGGGCTGCATTACGACGAGTTCATTCGCAATAACGTGACAGCAACCGAGCTGATTCTTGAATCTATAAAAGACGCTCCCGAACAACCTTACCTGGTGCATATCAGCTCTTCGGTGGTCGAGTCGGTAGCTGATGACTTTTATACGCGCAGCAAGCGTGCGCAGGAGCAATTGATTCTCGACAGTGGTATCAGCTGTCCCATTTTGCGGCCAACACTGATGTTCGGCTGGTTTGACCGGAAACATCTGGGCTGGCTCTCACGTTTCATGCAAAAAGTACCGGTTTTCCCCATCCCCGGTCACGGCCGCTATATGCGACAGCCTCTCTATGTGGGCGATTTTTGCGATATCATCATCAGCTGTATTCGCAACCGCCATGAACAGGGCATCTACAATATTTCCGGGCATGAAAAAATCGACTATATCGACATGATTCGCCTGATAAAGCGCGTTACGGGTAGCAGGACACGCATCATCAAGATCCCCTACCGGCTGTTCCACACCTTGCTGTGGCTGTGGGCCCTGTTCGATCGCAAGCCGCCATTTACTACCCAACAGTTAGAGGCGCTGGTCGCCCGGGACGAGTTCGAGGTCATAGACTGGCCTGAACTGTTTGGTGTTCAGTTCACGCCTTTTGCACGGGCACTCGAAGAAACCTTTAACGATTCACGTTACAGCAACATAGTACTGGAGTTTTAAATGCGGATAGCCGTCATTGGCGCCGGTCCGATGGGCCTGGCCGCAGCCTACCAATTGACACGCGACGGCCATCAGGTGGTTGTCTACGAGGCGGATGACCGTCTTGGCGGCATGACAGCGAGTTTCGACTTCTCGGGTCTGAGTATTGAACGTTACTACCACTTTCACTGCACCTCGGACCGCGGCTTTCTGCAAATGCTGGATGAGCTCGGCATCTCGTCTTCGATGCGCTGGACTGAGACGCGCATGGGGTACTGGTACGGTGGTTTGCTGCAGGACTGGGGCAACCCGGTGGCGCTGCTCAAATTCAGGGGACTTGGACTGCTCGGCAAACTGCGCTACGGACTGCACGCGTTCGCTTCAACCAAACGTCGTGACTGGCAGCCACTGGATCGTGTCGAGGCCAGTGGCTGGATCAAACGCTGGGTGGGTGAAGCAGCCTGGGACGTATTGTGGCGCACCCTGTTTGACTACAAGTTTTATCAGTATGCAGACAACCTTTCGGCTGCCTGGATATGGAGCAGAATCAACCGCGTTGGCCGATCGCGATACAGTCTGATGCGGGAAAAACTCGGCTACCTGGAGGGTGGATCCGAGACACTGCTGCAGGCGATGGCAGCGGCCATCAAAGCAGCTGGCGGGGAAATCCACCTGTCCTGCCCTGTGCAGCAGGTAGTCAGCTCGGACTCCGGACAATCAGTCGCGGGGGTTCAGCTGGCTGGTGAAAAATTTGAGGAATTTGACCGAGTAGTCAGCACCATACCCCTGCCATTTGTGCCAAGGCTAATCCCGGACCTGCCGGCAAAAGTACAACAGCAGTATCAGGCCCTGAACAATATCGCCGTGGTCTGTGTCATCGTCAAGCTGGACCAGCCGCTCAGCGACAAGTTCTGGCTGAACATCAACGACCCTGAGATGGACATCCCGGGTCTCGTTGAATACAGCAACCTGCGCCCCCTGGATCAGCATGTGGTCTATGTGCCATTTTACCTGCCTGGCGATCATCCCAAGTTCCAGGAGCCAGACAGCAATTTCATAAACAAGGTAAAAAAGTATCTAAAAACGATTAATCCGACCTTAAAGGACAGCAGCTTTATTGATATACGCGCCAGCCGGTACCGCTACGCGCAGCCAGTCTGTCAGCCGGGTTTCCTGGACAGCCTGCCGCCCTGCCGCACCTGCATTGACGGGCTGTGGGTAGCAGACACTTCCTACTACTATCCCTGCGACCGCGGCATTTCTGAAAGCATAGACTTTGGGCGCAGGCTGGGCCGCGAAGCCGGCAGTGCCGGAAACAGCCAATGATCAGCCAGTTTGCCTCACGTCAGTTTCTGATTTTTCTGGCCACCGGTGGCACTGCAGCGCTAGTCAATTTTGTTTCCCGCATCGTTTATGACCAGTGGCTTGCATTTTCCACATCCGTATTACTTGCCTACGTGACGGGCATGGTCACCGCCTATGTGCTGGCGCGCGCGTTTGTGTTCAAGACCAGCGTTCAGCCTCTGTATCGCTCTATTGCCTTCTTTGTGCTGGTCAATGCTCTGGCCATTGTGCAGACCTGGGCCATCAGCCTGCTGATGCTTTACCAGGTGCTGCCCGCACTGCAAATTGACCTGCTCGCGCCAGAACTGGCACATGCCACCGGCATCGTAGTGCCTGTTTTCACCAGTTATCTGGGACACAAATACTGGTCATTCCGCTCGAGTTAAAGCTGACAGCCAGCGTCCATTCAGCATACACTGCCACGTTCAGTTTTCTGGGTTGTTTTGCTAGGTTAGAACGCTATGTTGTTACCCGTTGTTGCAGTTGTTTCCGGTTTGCTGGCGCTGGTCTGGAGTGCAGACCGCTTTGTTGATGGCGCCGCCAGTGCAGCCAGACATTTCAACGTGCCCGCCCTGCTTATCGGTATCGTCATTATCGGATTCGGTACCTCAGCCCCAGAAATGGTGGTCTCCGCGCTTGCCTCATCGCAAGGTAATCCGGGTATCGCACTGGGTAACGCCTACGGCTCTAATATCACCAACATCGGTCTGATTCTGGGCATCACCGCAGTGCTGGCACCGATTGCAGTAGATTCGCAGGTCCTGCGCCGCACACTGCCTCTGTTGACCATCGTGACCCTGCTGTCTGCTGTGCTGATGCTTGATGACAATATCAGCCGCATTGACGCAATCATCCTGCTGGTGCTGTTTGCTGTTTTGATGGCGCTCACCATCATTCAGGGCACGAAGGATCAAAAACGCCCGGTTCACGATGCCTGGGCGGATGACGTCAGCGAGGCCACTGCCCACCCGATGCCGCTCAAAACGGCCATCATCTGGGTTGTTGTTGGACTCATACTGCTGATTGCCAGCTCCCGACTGCTGGTCTGGGGTGCGGTAACAATCGCGCAGAGTCTTGGTGTCAGCGACCTCATCATCGGCCTGACGATAATCGCCGTGGGTACCTCACTGCCCGAACTGGCCTCATCCATCATCGCCGCTCGTAAAGGCGAACATGACATGGCCGTTGGCAACATCCTCGGATCCAACCTGTTTAACACGCTTGCGGTGGTGGGTATTGCCGGTGCCATCCACCCAATGGCGGTAGGTCACGAGGTGCTGACGCGTGACATGCTGGTCATGGTAGGACTCACCCTGTCACTGTTCGTATTCGGTTTCGGTTTCAAGCGCCGTCAGGGTTGTATCAATCGATGGGAAGGCGCTATTCTTGTGGCGGTTTATCTGATGTACACCGCCTGGCTGGTCCGGACAGCATTTGCCTGACGCGGTGTGTGGTCCTTTTTATCCGGGAACAATAATAAAACATGACACTTCATATCCTGTCGCCAGGATCTCTCCTGCGACCCTTCCTGGCGACCTGCCTGATAGTCATCAGTTCGCTTTTGAATCATACCGCTCTGGCTCAAACACCCTTCACCACTCAGGTAGATGAGGAGCTGCTAAGACAGGTATTCCCGGCTGCCAGCAGCTTTAGCGCAAAAGCAGGTGAACCACCCGTGTTCACCGCTTATGGCACCTCCCAGGGTTCCGAGCCGCCGCCTGTGCTTGGTTATGTCTTCCAGACATCCGACCTGCCACCTGAGGAGATCGGCTTCAGCGCGCCGATTGAGGTGCTGGTGGGTCTGGACAACTCGGCCACAGTGACCGCTATCAAGGTTCTCGACTACCACGAATCATTTCGCTCAAGTCGTGGTGACTTTATGGGAGGGCCGGTTTTCCATGGTCAATTCCGCCAGAAACCACTTAGTGACGACTTCCGCGTGGGGCGGGACATCGACGGCGTTTCCCGGGCAACGATCACTAGCTGGGCAACCACCCGCGGCGTATATAACGCGGCGAGACGTGTGGCCGCCGTTTACCTGCCCGACAGTGGTGTGACTGCCCAAGCCGATGACGCCGAGCGAGTGCGCACCATTCTCGAACCGCTGAGCTGGCAGGACATGCTCGACACGGGCCTGATCAGACAGCTTAAGCACGATTACCCCGATGGCACACAACTGACCTTGTCGATGACCTATATGGGCAATGAAGTGCTGGGTGAAATTCTTGTCGGGCTGGATGCCTACTCGACTGCAGAGCGCGCCGCCAGCGCCCGCTTTGACGACGGCCGGCTGTTTCTGGTGGGCATAGCGGGCAATGCATCCGATCCCTTCCGTCAGGAGCGTTTATCCATCACGCAGGGAGATACCGTTTATCCGATGCCGCGACTGCGCACGGTCTATGCCGGCAGTGCGAACGCCGGCAAAATTGCGGAGATGGAGAACGGCACGTTTGCGGTTGCCATGGTGCTGGATCCAGCGATGGATTTCAGCCAACCGTTTACTGTCTACTACGATCCGGAGAATGGACAGCCTCCTGCCAGTGCAGACGTCGAGATTCTGGGCGTTCAGCGCAATCTGGCGCTGGGGCAGGAAGTGCCTGACCCGAACGCGCAGTTGGCAGCAGACTCGGGCAGTGATACCAACTGGGTACGGGTTGCCGGATTGATCGCCATACTCAGCCTGGTCATGCTCACCTTCTGGCGGAAAAGTGCAAAACTGCGCTGGGTCACGCTGTCTGCAACCCTGGTTTATCTTGGCTTTGTTACCGGCGGATTTCTGTCAGTCTCGCATATCACCAATACCATCAACCTTGGTCCATCGATGATTCTCAGCGATACGCCTTTGCTGATCATGGTCCTGTTTACGCTGATCACAACGCTGATATGGGGGCGCATCTTCTGTTCGACGGTCTGCCCATTCGGTGCTTTACAGGATTTTATTACCCGCTTGAGCCCAAAGCGCTGGCAGATTACCGTACCTGCACACATCCATGACAAAGCGATCTATCTGAAATATGCATTCCTTGGCCTTATCGTGGTGATGGCTATCGTGCAGGGCAGCGTCAGCATTTTTCAGTACTTTGAACCCTTCGGCACACTCTTTTTCTACAGCACCTCACTGGTATTGTGGGCGATCCTGATTGCCATCCTGTTGGCCTCAGTTGTGATCAAGCGCTTTTACTGCCGCTACGTATGCCCGCTGGGCGCCGCACTCGGTGTGCTTTCACTGATCAGCCTGAAACGCATCAAACGCGTCCCGCAATGCACAGCCTGCAAAGTCTGCGAACACAGCTGTCCAACCGGAGCGATCCGCAGGGAGGCAATCGATTTCAAGGAGTGCGTGCGCTGTGACGTTTGTGAAGCAAAACTGATTCAACGCGCAGGGGTATGCCGGCACTCAGTTGAGTCGCTGCAGCTGCGTGGCGTGATAGCACGCGGCTGAGCAGCAACGCCTGTGCCGAGGATCTGATCGATAGACGGTGATTCGCAAGGCGACTCACAGCTCATACTGCACGAGCCAAAACAAAACGCCCCCGGATGATTCAGCCATCCGGGGGCGTTTTTCTTAGGTCAGGTCTGTTCAGATCGATGGTCAGCTCCGGTCAGAACGTACCGTTGATCTTGATTGATACAACTCGCGCAGCCTCAAAACAATAGTTCTCAATCTCGCGGATGCTGCCAGTGCTGATGCGTCCATCATAACGGGTACGAATGCGACACTGGTCATTGTTGGTTGCATTGCGCGCGTCGAAGCGGATTCGAATATTGCTGGCTGTGACAAACTCCAGGAATGCGGTAACGTTCGGATCACCATAAACCGACTCGATATTGTCGATATCATAGCGCTTGATATTGCCATCGAGACGATTGTTCCAGTTCAGGCCGTAATTCATGCGCCACTCCGGGATGTCATGACGGAATCCAAGCTGGAATCGACCTCGATCATAGTCCTGGAAGCGACGGGTGATGCCCAGGAACGGATCGGTAATCTCCGAATCCTTGACATTGAACCGGCTGGTGATCATCAGATTTGGCATGTTGATCATGGCCATACGGATACTGGCGTTCAGCTCCATACCCCACATTTCGCCGTCACCGATGTTGCCATTGGCGGACTGCAGGGAACCACCCTGACGTGTCACGTCAACACGCTCAATGACGTCGTAGTGCTCCATGTAGAAAACGCTGCCATCAATTACGCCGAGGTCATTGGGCAGACGGTATTCACCGCCGACGTTGAAATTCCACACCTGCTCCTGACGCAGGTTGGCATTTCCGGCCATGGTGTTAGCATCATCATCGCGAGTGTCACTGGAAGCAACAAAGTCCGAAAAGCTAAGCTGCCGCACCGCTTTAGTAGCCGAAGCACGCAGCTGCATGCCCGGCATGATGTCGAAACGCCAGTCCAGCTTGGGTTTGACAAAGCTGAAATCACGCTGGTTATTTACATCACCAGTCTGGGTTATCTCAGAGGCTTCATAGATAACAGAGGTTTCCAGCGACATGCGCGGACTGATCTGCCAGTTATGAACAACGAAAGGTTCGTAACGGATCTCTTCAACCATAGAGTCGGCATTGCTCACTGCGACTGGCGTCAATCCACCATGACTGGGCGACCCGGCACCTGAGCCAGCAACACCAAGTTTGAGCAGAGAGTCCAGAGTTGTCTGAGCGCGCTCGACACCAAACTCAACATCCTGTGTTTCAGCAACGCCAAGCGAATACGAGGTACGGACAATCTTCTCTTCCAGAGTGGAGTCCGAGCTTACGTAAAGATCTTTCTGCTCGGAGCCATCAGCAGCTACCTGGAATCGCTCACGTTCACTGAACTCATTGCGCTGGTTGGTAATAAAAAGAATCTTGAAACGATGGTCGTTGGCAAGACGTAGTTCATAGTCTCCGCCTATTTCCCAGTTATTGTTCTCGCCGGGCGTCTCTTCCCGCTGCAGATTTGTCTGCGGTGGATTGACAGTCAAATCGGTAATTGAACGATCAACTTCCAGGGTATTATCGAAGTCGGAATACAGCATGTTGAGGCGAGCGCTGCTGTCGGCGTTGATGTCGTACGCCAGGTTAGCCGCGTAGGTATAGGTATACTGATCGCGTGTACGTTCTTCGACAATCCGGTCGTTTGGTGTGAAGTCGCCAAGAATACTTGATTCGCGGCTGGGACGATAATCGTGGCGCGGCTCTGCCTCAGCGCTTAACAGATAATTCAGCCCACCCTGTGTGCCGTTGACAGAGAACTTGCCACCCGGCTGGACATGGTTATCCATGTAACGATCAGTGTTGATTTCGTACGCATAGCTGCGACTCGACAATGCTTCTGTCAGGACAATATTCAGGATCTGGTCGCCACGCACATCCAGCTCGGCGGAGGTACCACGTATCAGTTCGATATGCTGTACTTTGTCGGCAGAAATACGTTGCAACTGGCTGTTGGCCTCGTTGCTCTTGCCTGCCACGCGTTTGCCGTTAATGAGAATCTGATTGCCTCCGCCACCACCCAGGCCACGGCCAGAGTTGTTATTGGCAAAGTTACCGCCTGTCGGTGACCCGATTCCTGGAATACGATTGATCATATCCTGAGCGGTTACTGGAGCCCACTGAGCAAAATACTCTGATGTGTAGACTACCGTGGAATCTTCAGCGCTGGTCTCCTGAGCCTGCAGCAACACAGGTGCTGCAGCCAGCGTGAGGGTGAGTACGACGCGGGGGAATACAGAAAAACGCATTATTACTATCTCATTATTTTTTAGTTATTGGTTGGTTAAAAACCCGGTAACTTAAGCAATATGGCTGCCTCTGGCAATCAATTTGTATCGGCAAGTTGCGCCAATGTGTTACAATCTTCGATCGTCGATTTAACTGCACAGCGGGCAATCATTGCCTGACTCGATTGATGCTCAATTCCTGAGCTTCCTAATTCCCGGATATTTAATGACTTTTAATGACCTTGGCCTGTCTCAGGCACTTTTGAAGGCTGTTGCCGAACAACAGTACACCCAACCTACTCCCATTCAGGAAAAAGCCATTCCGGCGGTATTGCAGGGCCACGATCTATTGGCCTCGGCCCAGACCGGCACTGGAAAAACCGCAGGGTTTACGCTGCCAATTATCCAGCGTCTGAGTGGCGGAGAAACTGTTGGACGAACACGCATTCGGGCGCTGGTTTTGACACCGACACGAGAACTGGCCGCCCAGGTTCACGACAGCATCAAGACCTATGGCAAATATGAGCGCACGCGAAGCGCGGTGGTGTTTGGCGGCGTCAAAATAAACCCGCAGATCAGTATTCTGCGCGGCGGCCTGGACATTCTGGTTGCGACACCCGGGCGCCTGCTGGACCTGCACCAGCAAAATGCAGTCAGCTTTGATCAGCTAGAAATACTGGTACTGGACGAAGCCGACCGGATGCTGGATATGGGGTTCATCCGGGACATTAAAAAAATCCTCGCGCTGCTGCCAAAGAAACGGCAGAACCTGTTGTTCTCGGCAACTTTCTCGACTGAAATTCAGGCACTGGCCAAAGGCTTGTTGAATCAGCCTGTGGAAATCAATGTGGCACCTGCCAATGCTACTGCAGACCGCGTTGACCAACGTATTCATCCGGTCGACAAGTCCCGTAAAACAGCACTGCTCAGCCACCTGATCAGCAGCAATAACTGGTATCAGGTACTGGTTTTCAGCCGTACCAAACATGGCGCCAATAAACTGGTCAAAATGCTTGAAGGCGATGGTATTGACGCTGCAGCCATCCATGGCAATAAAAGCCAGGCGCAACGGACTCGTGTACTGGAGTTATTCAAAAATGGTGGCCTGCAGGTACTGGTCGCAACCGACATCGCGGCCCGCGGTATTGATATTGAACAACTGCCACATGTGATCAACTATGACCTGCCCGATGTTCCAGAAGACTATGTCCACCGGATCGGTCGAACTGCCCGCGCAGGCTCGGACGGTGAGGCCATATCACTGCTGTCAGAAGACCAGACCAAGCAGATCAAGGCCATCGAGAAAGTCCTGAAGCGCTCATTGCCTCGCACTGTCATCCCTGGTTTTGAGCCCAGCGCGAGACCAGCGGTGGCGGCCGAAGACAAACCGGCTCGAAAAGCACCGGCAGCAAGGCGAAGACGCCCCCAGTCTCGCCCTGGCCGTCAGTCGTCTGAAAATTCACGTTTTGATGCGGACCGTCCGGTCAATCGGCGTCGATAATACCGAGCCGGATAGCCTCAAGGGTTGCTTCTGAGCGGTTGGATACACCAAGTTTGGCATAAATACTCTTGATGTATCCCTTCACGGTATCGGACGACAGCGCGAGCATCTGCGCGCTGTCATCCACGCTGTAACCTTTGCCAATCAAGCAAAGCACATCCGTTTCTCGCGGCGTGAGTCTGGCATCCTGCAGCGCATCGCCTTTGCTGTTGAAGTGCTGAATCAGTCGCTGTGAAGAGGCTGGCGACAGTGGCGGTTGATTCTTCTTGATGCCCTGCAGATAGCTGACAATCCGGGCTCGATCCTGATCCTTCAGGATATAGCCCCTGGCACCTGCCTTGAGCGCAGAGAAAAGGTTTTTGTCGTCGTCATAGATCGTCGCCACCACGACATAGCAGGCACCAGACGCCTGCTGCAAAGCCCGTACGACATCCATTCCACTGCCGTCAGGCAGGCCAAGATCCACCAGCGCCAGATCAAACTGTCCCGTCGAAACAAGCTCCATGGCGGATGCAAGGTTGGCCGCATCGACCACCTGCAGCTCGGGAAATGCCGAATTGACGCACGAAACCAGCCAGGCCCGAGTCTCGGCATTGTCTTCAACTACCAGTGCGCGGGCGTGTTCTGACGACCACATGTTGCGTTTTCCTTGGTCTCAAGCATTGCTTTTCCGTGCCGACTGTAGACAATGACCTGACGGTTGTATACCCCACAATGAGGGGGACGCAAACAGATACCTTGAATACCTGCGGCGCACCTCGCAGCGTCCAGACCAAAACCGGCTACCAGGATTCACTGACACGTGTTGAGAATCGCGACTTTTTGGGTGTTGTTGCTAGCGGCCGCTGCCGGTTGGCCACAGACAGATGATATCACTGAACTGGAAAGTGCCAGCCAGCTGGTGTTCTCCGGCGCTGGGCTGCCACCGGTCAGTGCCGACTGGCAGCCGACCCGACTGCCATTCAGGGGCATTGATGTCGAGCCTGATGTTTGGCAACAGGCGGTAGAGGAAGGTGCCATCTGGCTGCGTTTCCGGATCGAACGACCGACACAAAGCCCCAACATCAGCCTGCTATTGTGGCGATACAATCATTCTTTAACTGTATATTTCAATCGAGTTGAAATAGCTGGCAATGCCTATCGCGAAGGCAGGCTTACAACAGCATGGAACCGGCCTCTACTTGCCAACATTGACGATGACCAGTGGCTGCCGGGAGCCAACGAGGTTTTGATCCGCTTGAATGTTTCGGAATGGGGCGGCTTGCTGGCACCGCCTCTGTTGGGTAATAAAGCCGAGCTACAGCAGATTCAGGAACAGCGCCTGTTTCAACAGGTCGATATCAACCGCATATTGCTGGCGTTTGCTTTCTCGATGGGGTTGTTTACTCTGGGCCTGTGGGTGATACGCCGGTCTGATACGGTTTACCTGTGGTTTAGCGGCATATGTTTTGCCTGGGCAACTGGCGCTGCTCATACCGTGATTCTCTACAATCCGCTTAGCTATGACATCTGGCTGCCGGTTGTGCATTCGGCCATGGACCTGACCATCTTTTTCCTCTATGGCTTTATTGGAAGACTTGCGCGTGCCAGACGACCTGCTCGTGAACGCCTGTTTTTCGCATGGACATTGGCAGCCTGTATTGCGCATGCTCTGATGCCAGCGCAGCTGTTCTGGTACAGCGCTTACCTGGCGCACCTGGTCGGTGTGACAGTACTGCTCATTTTGATCGGACGTGTCTCAGTTATTGCGTGGCGCCGGCGCGAGCCAGAGGCGGTCATCCTGTCTGTCGCCATCGTTGGCCAGATAATGCTCTTTCTCACCAATGCCTTTCAGATGTTTTTTGAGGGCGGCTCCGGCTGGGATGGGACATTGGTCTACGCGCACTTCGGCATACCAGTGCTGTTATTGATCTTTGCCGCAGTGTTGTTACATCGGTTCACACAGGCACTGAAGGTTGCGGAATCTTTGAATCGTGAACTCGAAAATAAAGTCGAAGTCAGTCGTCAGATAATCGCCAAGAGTTTTGAAGAGCGCAGGTTGCTGGAGATGAAGCAGGCAACCGAACAGGAGCGCCAGAAAATCTATCGTGACCTTCACGATGATGTCGGCTCCCGTCTGCTGTCAATGATCCATGCCAGCGACGATCAAAAAGTAGGCAACATGGCACGATCCACTCTGGAAAGCCTTCGCCAGGCGGTTTCCAGAGCGAACACTCCTGATCAACTGCTGGAGGACATGCTGCATGACATCAACGAGGAGTCAGCGCTCCGATTGCAGGGTGCCGGGCACCTCGTTGACTGGCACCAACCAAACCTGATGCCGGCGCTCATGCTGCCATCGCTGGTGGCATTCAATATCAATCGCATCATGAAGGAACTGGTCAGCAATATTATTCGTCATGCCCAGGCACATGCTGTGAAAATCGATATTGATATATCCGATGACTCACTGGTTATCAGTATCACGGATGATGGCGTTGGATTTGGCGCCAACAACATGACGTCACGCAGTGAGGGCAATGGCCTGAGTAACCTGCGCGCCAGGGCAGTCGAAATCGACGCGCAGATCGACTGGCAGAGCACGCCACACGGCACCCGGACGCGACTGGTGCTGCATGAGCTGAGTCAGCTTATGGACAAAAGTATGCCTGAGTCCCCACCGCTTTGATGGCATCAACAAGCCGCTCCAGACCCAGAACATACGCCGCAGTACGCAGGGTAATTTTCTTGGATTCAGCGAGATCCCAAACCGCCTGACTCTCGGTCTCCATCATCGGTTTCAAGCGGTCGTATACTTCCTGCTCGGTCCAGTAATAGCCTTGCTTGTTCTGTACCCATTCAAAATATGACACAGTAACACCGCCCGCGTTAGCCAAAATATCCGGCACGACTATTACATCATTTTTCTGCAAAATCTCATCGGCATCCGAGGTCACAGGCCCGTTTGCCAGCTCCAGAATCACGCGGGCCTTGATTGCCGAAGCATTGTCACGGGTAATCTGGGACTCGAGCGCCGCAGGTATGATCAGGTCACAGTCACACGCGAACATCTCATCGCGCTCAATCGACTCAATCTTGCCACCGCCGCAAGATTTGTCGTAGTCACGAACCGATCCTTTCTTGCGTTTGCGCTCGGCCAGCGCGACCGGGTCCAGTCCCTCTTTGCAATAGATACCGCCCGACGAATCTGATACTGCCACAATTTTCCAGCCGTCTTTATGAAGCATCTCCGCCATCGTGGCCCCAGCATTTCCGAAACCCTGGATCACAACCCGCTTTTCGCACTTGTCGAGATCGAGGGATTTCAAAAGCTGCTGCAGCACGTAGAAACCACCAAGAGCCGTTGCGATGCTGCGTCCCTGAGAGCCGCCTATGGCCAGAGGTTTGCCAGTAATCACCCCGGGCACATGCTGCCCCACCAGCGAGCAGTACTCATCCATCATCCAGCCCATGACCATGGGGTTGGTATACATATCAGGAGCCGGGATATCCCGGTCCGGTCCGATAAGACCCGCGAAGGCATGTACATAGGCGCGTGACAGGCGTTCCAGCTCGGCCTTGGAAAGCTCCCGGGTATCCACTTTAACTGCGCCCTTGGCACCACCATAAGGGACACCGATTACGGCACATTTGAATGTCATCCAGAACGCCAGACTCACTACCTCGTCCATGTTGGCATCAGGATGAAACCTGATACCGCCCTTGGTTGGCCCCCGCGAGCCGTCGTAACGACAGCGCCAGGCCTGGAAGGAGCGGCGGGCGCCATTATCCATACGAATGGTAAGACGTGAACTGAGGACTTCTGCCGGGAACTGCAGGATGTCCAGGATCTCGTCTGGAACTTCGGTGTACTTGGCTGCTTTGTGAAGTTGACTGATAGCTCCTTGCAATGTCTCAGACATACTTGTTTCCCCTTCAGCTGTAGTGAAATTGCGAACCACGTCTCACTATTGTGAGACGATTTACTATCTGTGTTAACGTGCTGCTACAATGATTGGATCATAATAAATTCCGTGCAAGTACAGCGGCCTCTACGATGTTGCCTACCACACCTGCCGAAAAACCCGAACGCCTGTTGATTCTCGACGATGATGCGCTGACCGGGCAAACCATTCTCAATATGGCTCGCATTGCAGGTATTGAGGCGCAATTCACGGACATGCCCGATGAGTTTTTCAGGCTGGTGCAGAGCTGGCAGCCTGACTTCATCGCTATAGACCTCATCATGCCACGAATGGATGGCGTGCAGGTGCTTATCGAACTGGCAAAACTCGACTGTGAGGCTGGGATCATCATCTCCAGCGGTGTGGGTGGACGCGTACTTGACGCCGCAGCCCGCTCGGCAAGCGAACACGGACTCAAGTTACTGGGCGTGCTGGCCAAACCATTCTCACCGGCCAAGCTGAGGGGAATTTTGCGACGGAACTTGCCAGCCGCATCTGCTGACGCTGCACCTGTCCAACAAACCGAGAAGGCGCCATATATTCCTAGCAAAGAGGAGCTGATGCTTGCCTTGCAAAACAGGGAAATCCACGTCGCCTATCAACCCAAGATCAATTGCCGAACCCGTCTGCTGGCAGGCTTTGAAGCTCTCGCGAGATGGCGCCACGCTGAGCATGGACTGATCCCACCCGACACATTCATTCCCCTGGCGGAGGAGAGCGGTCTGATCGATCCGCTAACCGAGTATGTCGTTGCCGAGGCGCTCAGCTGGCTGGCTGCTTTGCCCGACCAGTTTTTTGTGCTCCCCGAGCACCAGTACCTGGTGCGCAGACTGAACGAGGTTTCTCTGGCAATCAACATTTCCAATCGATCGCTGAGCAACCTTAACCTGTTCGAAACTCTTGAAGATCTATGTTACGCGACAGGAATTGCGCCGCAGCGGCTGATATTCGAATTGACCGAGAGCTGCGCGACAGAAGACCCGGTGACGGCGCTTGATGTTTTAACTCGCCTGCGCATGAAAGGGTTTCAATTATCGATTGACGATTTCGGTACTGGCTACTCCTCCATGGTACAGCTGGCACGGTTACCTTTTTCCGAGATCAAAATTGACAGATCTTTTGTGACCACTCTCTCGAAATACAAAGAGTCACGAACCGTTGTCAAAGCCATCATCGACCTTGGGCACGGTCTGGGTCTTTATACTGCAGCCGAGGGCATCGAGAGTTTCGAAACACTGGAATATCTGCGCAGCATCGGCTGCGATCTTGCGCAGGGATATGCCATCAAGGAACCGCTGGACGCCCAGGGCATACATGAATGGTTAAGAAGCCAGCACAGGGATGACGAACAACACCGACTCAGAGTGCTTCACAGCCTGGGGCTGCTTGACACTCCAACTGATGAACGCTTTGACCGCATAACCCGTCTGGCGACTCGTCTGTTCAATGTTCCTGTCGGCCTGTTCAGCCTGGTAGACGAGAACCGGCAGTGGTTTAAATCCCACACCGGCACTGACGTGCGGGAGACCCCGCGCGAATACTCCTTTTGCAGTCATGCCATTCAGAATGATCAGGTCATGGTGGTCGAAGACACCTGGCTTGATACCCGGTTTCAGAATAATCCCCTGGTTACCGGAACACCGCATATACGCTTCTACGCAGGAAGCCCGGTCCGCGCAGGCATGGGCAGTCGGCTTGGCACACTGTGTCTGATTGCTGAACAGCCTAGAACGCTCGATGACGACGGTCGCATGCTGCTCAAGAATATGAGCGTGATGATAGAGAGTGAATTGGCAGGAGACTATCTGGCTCATATAGACCCGATGACGCGCCTGCTCAACCGCCGCGGATTCGATGCGCGCTGTGACGATGTGATCAACATATGCAAACGATCTGGCCTGCGTGCCTGCCTATTCCTTATTGATCTGATCGATCTGAAGCGGTTTAATCAGGAGCATGGACCGGCGGCAGGCGACCGTGCTCTGCGCGAATTCGGCCAATTGCTTGGCAGGGTTTTCCGGGGTTCGGATCTGAGCGCGCGCTACGGCGATGATGATTTTGTTGTCTTACTGATTGATACTGCACCACCCGGCCCGGAGAAGGTTCTGAGTCGCTTCCATCACGCGGCGCAAAGCCTCTATCATCGCATCCCGATTCGTTATCAGGTCGGATGGACAATGCTGGAGCCAGACGACAACATGCAACAGGTGGTCGCACGCGCGAGTCAACGTATGCATGCCCACAACGAAGCAGTCTGACACTGACACATCTGGTTTCGACGCCATTGCTGTGCCAAACTCAGAATCACAAAAATACAAGCTATCAGCGACATAAACAGGTCAGCCATCATGATGAAACTTTACGAAACCCGCGTTGCACCCAATCCCCGCCGAGTGCGGATTTTTCTGGCAGAAAAAGGTCTGCTTGATCAGGTCGAATTGATCGAAGTGGATCTGCAGAAGGGTGACAACCTGACCCGCGAATACGCCGCTCGCAATCCATTAAAAAAAGTTCCGGTGCTGGAACTGGAGGACGGTACCTGTATCGCAGAAACGATGGCCATCTGCCGCTACGTCGAGGAAGCATTCCCCGATACGCCCAGGCTTTTGGGTACAACGGCTCTGGAAAAAGCACATGTAGAGCAGTGGCTACGCTGGATCGACTTCTACTTCATGATGCCTACCGGGATGGCGTTTCAGCATACGACTGGCTTCTTCAAGGATCGCATGACGCCGTACCCTGAATGGGGTGAAGAATGCAAGCGCCAGGCAGCGCGCTTTTTTGATTTCCTTGACAGGTCACTGAGCGACTCTCGATATCTTTGCGGCGATGAGTTTACAGCGGCCGACATCAATGCGCTGTGTGCGCTGGACTTCAACAAAGCGATTCAGCAGCGTATAACTCCAGAGCAGCAGAACCTGCGCGCCTGGCATGAACGTCTGTATGAACGCCCATCTGTATCAGCATGAGTGTCAGTCGAAGACGCAGTGAGAGTTAGCAGCGATAACGCTCACTCGTCGCCGACCAGACGACGCGCCAGTACAAGGCTGCGATACCATCGGCGATGTGCATTGGGCACCGCGGTAGGTCGCACCGTCAGCAGGCTTTGTGAAGGCGGATTGTCGGTCTGTTGGTACTGAACCAGGATATCCAGCACTGATTCACGTGCACCATAGGTTTCATAAAGAAACCTGCGCGCTTCATCGCTGAGACTGACGCGGTAGTGGCGTACCAATGCAACGGCCAGGTATTCAGCCGCCTGACTCATATCCTCTTCAACATCCTGAGCCATGGACTCACCCAGAAGCTTTTTATCCTGAGCGCTCATCCCTGGCTCCAGCCCACCCAGATAAGAAGCAAGAGTCGCACTGATGCCACGCTGAACTTCCGGATACGAAAGATGGATGTGTGGTTCAAGAGCAAGAGCAACTTCGATTGCAAGCTGACGTGCTGAATCGAATGTAAGTGGGTTGTCCCGCTCCGCCCGGCGTTTAAACAGTCCCTTGGTTTCGTGTGACTCCAGGTGCTGATGACGCATGTAACGCACCAGGTGCTGACAGACCTCCTTGCGCTCTTCGTCATCCAGTCGAATTACTTTCTCCAGAATATGCACACCGCGACCGCGCGGCCCAATACGCAGCTCAGCGGTATCCAGCTCGACCGAATCCAGCATACGGTTCCAATCTTCCGCTGCAAGCAGAAATTCAGCGTGCAGCTCACCGATCCGACGAAACGAGTCATTTGCGTTGCGATACAGTCTCAATGCGGCAGTCATGATCTCTGCGTACTCACGCAATTGCGCACGGTACTCGACCTGACCATCATTCACCTTCTCGACCAGCAGCTTCATGGTATCGGCAAGGTCATCCAGCGCCGCTATTACGCGATCCGTAAGCAGGTTTGCTGCAACTCCTTCGGGGACGTCCTCATATTTCATGACGTCAACCTCAACCAGCCAGGAAGCCAGGCTCCGAATACGATTACTGCCGGCCGCCTGCGCGATACGGTATCGACTTCGCTTGCGCTCCATTCGGTCAAGCGCCGCGGCCAGCCGCCAGCGGCCTCGGTAATCGAATATCAGCGTGGGTATCTCGCGACCATTGATCAGCTCGAATGCCAGCACCAGCATCGACTCCACGTCCTGCATGGTAATCAACAGCAGATTATCCTGTTCGATTGCAGCCAGGACCCTGGCGATGAAATGCTCAGTGCGTGGCACACCATGACGCAGCGTGGCAATATCACCATGGTATCGATGCCTGAGCACCTCCACCGCCTGCGGAAGTGTCGTGGACAGCTCCGTGATCAGAATATCGAACCGCTGATCCCAGTCACGATGAATATCGCGGATTCGCGAGAAAAGCCCGGCCCTGCGAAAATTGTCGATGTTCGCCAGCATCTGGCTGAAAGCCGGATCACTGGTCAGTTGTTCTGCCGCCATCGCCACACCACCAGGTGACAGATCTACGCGCTGCAGCAGCTGGATGGCTGCCTCTCGCTCACGTATCTCACCCTCATAGCTGGCCACTACCAGGTTTTTTACCGAGAGTATCAAGTCACCCAGTTTATCGATTGCCTCAACAACAGAGCGCTGTGCCTGCTCCGATCTGACGCCCCAGGTACTGTCATAGACAATCTTGGCAATCAGCGCGATAAGCCCGCTCAGAACCGTGAAGCTGACGAAATAGATTAACTGCTGTCTGGACGGTGCCTGACCAAAGCCTATGTAGTAACCGCCGTAAAGTCCCAGTGCAGTCACCGGACCTGCCGTCCAGGCCAGCCCCAGCAGGCTGCGGGAGATTCGCACCCGTCGTACACTACGGGCAATCTGATCCAGTTGCTCAGTATCTTCCCGATTCAGAGAGATACCCTGCTTTACCTGCTTTCTGCGCCAGGACCAGCGCAGCAGATTTGTAATTGATCGATTCAGCAAGTGATCACCCGATTTTCTGGTCTTGGTTCGTGTCGGCAGTATACATGAGCAACTCTGGTGCATCGAACAATGCAATCGCCCTGATAAACCGACTTACTGTGTGGTTATAATGCAGTCCGTATTGAGTAACAACAAATCTTATGACTCTCAGGAGCCAGTTACATGAATAATTCTGCTCAGCCCTCTGCGCGCGCTCGCCTGGTCCGTGTCCTGGTCACTCTCGCCTGCCTGGTCGTTGTCGCGACCATACTTTGGCAGTTATTGCCCAAAGCGGCGTTTTCCAGCGATCTGAGCCAGGTCGGGCAGGGCCGCCCGGCCCTGGTCATGCTGCGAGAGGTAAATTTTGTCGGTGGCGACCGTGTGATAGAGCATATGCTGGAAATTTACCCCGATTACGAGCAAAACATGGTGTTTCTGGTCGTCCATACCGGTAATCCGACGGGACAGAATTTTGCGGCTGAGCATGGGGTCACTGACGGCGATCTGGTACTGTTTGATGCTGAGGGCAACGCTCAGAGTCAGCTATCGCAGCCCTCTGGCACCAACGACATCCGACAGTTTCTGCAGCAGGCCCTGTAAGGGATATGGCTACAGAGATTGAGCGCAAATTTCTGGTCGTTAGCGACAGCTGGCGCGCTCACAGCTGCCGCCAGATCGTTATCCAGCAGGGGTATTTGTGCCGTGGAGCCACCACTGTGCGTGTCCGACGGGCTGACGATGAGGCATGGCTGACGATCAAGGGACCCACCACCGGCATCAGCCGCAGCGAATTCGAATATCGAATACCGCTGGCAGACGCCGAACAGCTGCTCAAGGAACAGTGCCAGGGTCCGCTGATAGAGAAGACACGCCACTGGGTATTGTTTGATGGGCATCGCTGGGAAGTCGACGAGTTTCGAGGTGCCAATGCGGGGCTGGTGCTGGCAGAGCTGGAGTTGACATCAGAGAATGCCCGATTCAGTAAACCGGAGTGGCTGGGCCGCGAAGTATCGGCAGACCCCAGATACTCCAACTCAGCACTATCGTTAAATCCTTTGCCGGAGCAATAGGGGCTCAACCCGACACTTCACGCCAGCGCAGACTCAAAATCGCTCCCAGAAGTCCGGCAATCGCCAGCGAAACGATTGTCAGCTGCACCGAGATCACAGCTGCCAGCGCCCCCAGCAGCCCGGTCAACAGTAACAACACACCGATAACCGAGTTGCTGACTGCCACGTAGTCGGTCCGCTTGTTACCGCCTGCCATGTCGACCAGATAGGTTTTGCGCCCCAGCCGGACCCCGGCATGCGCGATGCCCAGCACAAAAAATGCCAGTGGATAAAACCATAGGGAGGCCTCACTTGGCAGCCCTGCAACTGACCAGGCCGCTACCGCCAGCGATGTCAATGCTGCCAGACCGCAGGCAACTGCAAACACCTGGCGACTGGAACGGTCAGCCCAGCGCCCCCACACTGGCGAGCTTACCAACCCTGCCAGCCCCTCCGCGGCGATGAATATACCAAGTAGTGAGGCGGCGCTACCGAGATCCTCTCTGGCCAGCGTCACATAAAATGGCGCAACCAGACCGGAGCCCATGGCCAGGGCTCTACCGATAACAAACTTGCGAAAGGGTGCGTCTTCGCGCAACAGGGACAAACTCGAAAGCGCCTCTGAAAACCCATTCGCCCCCCCATCAGTGGCGCCCGGAAATTCGACTATTCGCGCATAGCTGGCTATTGCCAGAAACCACAGCATGGCAGCCACCGCCAGCAGATCAAGATAGAGGCCGGAAGCGGCCTCGCCCTGCCCAAACGCACCCAGTGCCAGACCGGCGGCAAACGCTGCCAGTCCTGCGATGGCGCTGATCCAGCCAGACAGGCGACCACGACGGGTTTTGGGAATCGTCTTGCCCAGCACGTCCTTGTAGGCTACCGAACAGGCACCACGCGCCAGACTGAACAGTATCAGCAGCCCGGTAACTGCCAGCCCGGCCTGCAGGCCTTCAAGCGTCATACCACACCAGACCATCAGCAGCAGGGAGAAACCCTGCACCGAACCACCTGCCACCCATACCCATTTGCGCACCGCCTGTCGACGGACCACAGCGCCAATGAGCATCTGCGGCAGCATGGAGCCGGACTCACGAATAGGCACCAGCAGACTGATGATCCAGGCCGGCGCACCCAGCTGCATCAACAACCAGGGTAGCGTAGTTTTGGCGCTGGCCAGCTTGTCCGCAATGCTGCTGCAGGTATTGGCCAGCAGAGTGGCCAGAAAATTGCCTGGCGTCTCGCGACAGGCGTCATCACTGATATCCTTGCACACCCGCCCCTCATCATCTTCGGCGAGGCGTTCATACAACAGGGTTTTCCAGTCTTCTTCGGCACCAGCAGCCGTTCTTTGATCGTTGCTCTTAGTCATGACCCGGAGCATAGCCCGATGCGAAGGTGCCGACAAGTTGCAAAAAATACTGGAGCGGCGTAGCTTTAGCGGGTCACTACAGCTTAACCTGAGGTGTTCCATGACAATAAGAACATGCTGGACCCGCCTGACAAGCCGCGTATCTGATTTCACACCGAAGCAACTTACGATCCCTGCTCACAGCCGGCTTCTGCTTCTTGCTATTGCCTCAGTGCTGGCAGCCTGTTCGCCGCCTGCCGATTCCCCGCCCTCTGCTGCATCCATAAACATCGAAATCAATGATCCTGTGTCAGAGTTGCAACTGGCGCTCCTGGAAGCAGAACCAGGTTCCGTCATTACATTGCCCGCAGGCCGTTATGGCTTTGATCGCAGCCTGACACTGAACACTGACGGAATCACGCTGCGCGGCGCCGGAATGGACGAAACGATTCTCACATTTCAGGATCAGGTGGCCGGAGCCGAAGGTCTGCTGGTCAACGCCAGCAACTTTACAATCGAGGATATCGCTATCGAGGACACCCTGGGCGACGCACTCAAGATTGCCAGAGGCGATCATATCGTGATTCGTCGCGTCAGAACTGAGTGGACCAACGGCCCTGATACCAGTAATGGCGCTTATGGAATCTATCCCGTCCAGACACAACACACACTGATTGAAGACTCTGTGGCAATCGCTGCCTCCGACGCTGGCATCTATGTCGGCCAGTCCCAAAACGTGATTGTGCGTGGTAATCGGGCAGAATATAACGTGGCAGGCATAGAGATTGAGAACACAGTTGGTGCAGATGTTTATAACAACACTGCCATCAACAACACCGGCGGAATACTGGTATTTAACATGCCCAACCTGCCGGTCGCCGGCCATACCACCCGCGTTTATGAAAATGATATCCGGGATAACAACACCGCGAATTTCGCACCACCGGGGACCGCTGTTTCCAGCGTGCCGGCAGGTTCTGGACTGATCATAAACTCCAACGACAAAGTCGAGATCTTCAATAACGAGTTCGACAACAATGACACTGCCAACATTCTGATCTCCAGTTATTTCAGTGCTGGGTATTCAGACCGGCAAATGGCTGAAGCTTTCGACCCCTACCCTGAAACGATTTTCATTTATGACAATCAATTCGGCAGCAGCGGCGCATCACCTTCCCGACCGGAACTGGATGCACTGCGGCTCGCCATGTTTGGTGAGCAGGGTCGTCTGCCTGATGTTGTCTGGGACGGAGTCACCCATCCGGAACGGATGGCGGCAGAGTACGCAATCTGTATCGACAATGGCGAGGCTCAGTTACTCAATATAGATGCTGCAAACAACAGTGCCAATCCACACATGGGTGGTGAAGCGCACCAGTGCCGGCATTCGGCACTGCCTGCTGTCAGCCTGCCGACCACCATGGATATGTAAGATCGATGAGTTGGCGTTTTTCATTACTGGTGACGGCGCTGGTTCTAGGCGCCTGCCAGGATCCGTCGGCACCGAAACTGTATGCCCGCGATAGTATTCCGACCCAACTGTCTGACTGGCAGATTGCGCAGGTAGCGGACCGACAGCTGATCCTGAATGCTGCCGTTCTTCCTTACGATCTGGCGACCCCGCTGTTCAGTGACTATGCATTAAAACTCCGCACGTTGTGGCTGCCTGACGGTGCCACTGCCGAGCTGACCGACACCGGCAGCCTGGACTTCCCGGTTGGCACGGTGATCAGCAAAACATTCTACTATCCGCGCGCCCGCGACGCCGCCGACGCCGCGGATGTACAGCAGACCGAACAACGACTTGTTGCATTTGATGGGGCGAGTCTGGCACTGGACCAGGTGCGGCTGATCGAGACCCGACTGCTGGTTCATCAGGCGGATGGCTGGCTGGCACTGCCCTATGTGTGGAATGAGGAGCAGACTGACGCAACGCTGCAGATTACCGGGGCCGTCAAGCGCCTGCGATTACACAGCAACGAAAATCCACGCGCGACGGTTGAATCATTTGCCTACGTGGTTCCCAATCGCAACGAGTGTGCCGCCTGTCACAATCTGGATCAGAATCAGGACACACTCTCGCCAATCGGCCCCTCAGTAGCCAATCTGAATCACGCAATGGTCGCCGACGGCTCTGCAGAAAATCAGTTGGCGGCGCTATGGTCGCGACAATGGCTTGATGAAGAGCCTGCTGTCAACGAGCTGCCTGCCGCGGCAGTATGGCAACCGGGCGCTACTGATAATCTGGAGCAACGCGCCCGAAGTTATCTGGATGTTAATTGTGCACACTGTCATCAGCCCGGCGGTAGCGGCGACACATCTGGCCTGTTTCTGCACTCTGGCGCGAGCAAGCCTCTGGAACTTGGGGTATGCAAACCACCCGTTGCAGCAGGCCGAGGTTCGGGAGGGCGACCTTACTCAATAGTACCAGGTCACCCTCAAGATTCAATTCTGAGTTTCAGAATCCAAAGCAATGAGGTCGGGGTATTGATGCCGGAGGTGGGGCGCAGCCTGACCCACGACAGCGGATTATTGCTGATCGATGAGTGGATCCGGCAGCAGACAGGCAATTGCAGCTAAGGCATCAAGAGCACCTCAGTCCACTATTGCCTGTCTGGCGACCAATCCGGACCCTGCAACTCAGGCAGCGTTTCTGGCCGCCGTCTGCTGTATCTGAAAGTACTCTTCAGGCCTGAACTCATCAACCTCGATGGCATCCATCGCCGCCTGATTGGCCGCTTTTAATGCCTCTCCCTCAGCCTTGCTGATGACCTTTGCTGACACAGCCTGATCAGCCAGTGCGTACGCAGTGCCGCGCGGCAGGTTCCGTTCTTTTTGAGCCTTGACGATTTTCTTCACGATGGGTTGCACTTCTGTGTACAAGCGGAAGGCCTTCAGCAGACGCCCCATACCGGGGGCGTCCTCGGCGAATGGCGCGATTCCCTGCGTCACTCTTGCATATTGCTCGTTCATTAGCTGAATGGACGCTGCTGCCTGCTTCATGACCTTGTCTGAAGGCCCACGTGACAGTGGGTTCAGGCGCAGGAACAGGGCGGAAGGTCCGCGCAGCCACCAGCCTACAACGGGCACGTCAAAATTCGCGTGAATG
This sequence comes from Gammaproteobacteria bacterium, assembly GCA_002706685.1. Lineage (GTDB taxonomy): Bacteria > Pseudomonadota > Gammaproteobacteria > Pseudomonadales > Pseudohongiellaceae > Pseudohongiella. The sequence continues at coordinate 103,933 of PALV01000013.1, forward strand.
CCTTCAAATGCCTCCTGAATCTGCGCCAGGGCGAATTCACAGCTGAACTGCACCAATGGGAGGTCTTCAGGCTTGTTGCCTTCCGCTTTGTAGCGGCGCAGTGCGGCCAGCGCCAGCACCTGCCAGGTCAGTGCATCAGCAAAACGCCCGCCCAGGCTTCCGCGTGCCTTAAGCTTGCCACCAATCAGGTAAAGTGCAAGATCGGCGAGCAGTGCAAAGCGCGATGAGGCCCATGCCAGCCGTCGATAATAGGTGGCCACCGGACCTGATTCCGGGCTGCCGGCGCTGAAACCACGCGTCAGGCCCCGCAGTTTGCTGCGACCAAAATTGCTGGTCGTGTGCCACAACCAACCCAGCAGCTTATTGCGGAATGCCGTTGCGTCGTTGTCTTCAACCGCTTTCACAAGCGGCAGAGCGTAAGGATGACAGCGGGTTGCACCCTGTCCGAAGGTGATCAGCGTCCGCGTCATGATGTTGGCACCTTCCACCGTAATGCTCACCGGTGCACTCGCATAACCACCACCCAGGATGTTGTTCGGCCCCTGCATGACACCGGCACCGGAAAACACATCCATACCGTCGATCAGGCTGCGCTGCCCGTAGTCAGTGCTGCTGGACTTCAGCAAGGCAGACACCACCGGTGGCTGCTCTCCGGCATCCAGTGCGGAGCACGAGTAGATACGCGCGCCTTCAAACAGGTAGGCAAATGCGGCGATGCGGGCAACTTTTTCCTGTACGCCTTCCATCAGGCCAATCGGAATATCGAATTGATTCCGGATCATCGAGTAGGCGCCTGTTGCCGCAGCGGCAATCTTCATACCTCCAATCGCGCCGGCTGGCAGGGACACGGCACGTCCACCTGCCAACTGTTCCATCAACATGCGCCAGCCCTGCCCGGCATACTCTGGACCACCAATGATCTGATCCACGGGTGCCACCACGTCTTCGCCAATGATGGGGCCGTTGTAAAAGCTCATGCCGATGGGCAGGTGGTGATTGCCGGTGGTCAGGCCAGGCGTGCCTTTATGAAGCAGCATCACTGTAATACCAGGATACTCGCCTTTGCCGAGGAGGTTCTCCGGATCGTGCATCTGAAAGGCCAGTGAGATCAGGTTGGCAATCGGCGCGAGCGTAATATAGCGCTTGCGGAAATTCAGCTTAACCTTGATGACCCCGTCGTCGTCCTTGAAGACCACACCTTCAGCCTTGATGGATGCTGCGTCAGAGCCAGCTGTTGGTTCTGTCAGGCCAAAACATGGCACATACTCACCACTGGCCAGTTTGGGCAGATAGGCGTCCTTTTGCTCCTCAGTACCATAGTGCTTCAGTAGCTCGGCGGCACCCAGCGAATTTGGAATGACCACGAGCGTACCCACGGTGGGGTTGTACGCGTTAATCTTGGCCATGATGGAGGATATGGCCAGTGTCGAAAACTCTTTGCCACCGTACTGCTTGGGAATCAACAAACCCATAAAACCCTGCTTTTTCAGGAATTTGATGACTTTATCGGGCACTTTCCGGGTTGTAACAACCTCATAGTTGTCGATCATGCGACACAACTCTTCGACTGGCCCGTCGATAAATGCCTGCTCTTCCTCGGAATGCTGGTTATAGGGCTCAGCCAGCATCTTGCTGAAATCGGGATTACCGGAGAAGATCTGGCCATCCACCCAGACGGTGCCCGCCTCCAGTGCCTGTCGTTCGGTATCGGAGATACGCGGCAGCACATTGTTGTCGCGCATGAACTTCATGATTGCACCAAACATAGCTTCCTCTCACCTTGTCACAACAAATGAACAAAAACGTGTTATCCACATTGTACGCATTAAACGACCGATCGTCTTTATGAATATATTCACTTTTTTACAACACCATTGTTTTTCCGTCCAGGAGTAATAATGGTCGCTCTTGCTAAACTGTCAGTCGCTCTGCTGGGCCTGTGCGTCCCACTAGTGCTCACCGCCCAGAATCTGCAGACTGCCCCATACCCCGCTCCTGCGAACGAAACCCCTGAATACTGGTTCAACAGCGGCCGGCGGGCCCTGGAACAGGCGCTGGCGTTGCACTTTCCAAGACCTATAACACCAATCAGCAAACACCGGACTGTGCCGGCACCATGACAGCCATGATGAGCGGCATCAAGACACGTGCTGGTCTTATCGGCGTTAACCAGCATGTCAATCGGGCCGATTGCGCCTCAGCCATGGGCAATGAGGTACCATCACTGATGCTGCATGCGGCGAGGCATCTGACATCACTGAACCCTCGCTGCCGGAAATGGCACGCATTGGGCTGGTAGAAGCATTTGTCAGTCTTGGCCCGCTCAGGCAGAATGAGACAAGGAAGTTCTTTTCAGACTGAGTGAGGTCGCCATGACAGAGACGTCTGCCACGTCAGTACCCGAAGCCGTAGACGCCAATGCCAGCAAGTTCCGACACTGGCGTCTGTCGCGTGATCGCGACAATATCATCTATGCCTATCTGGATCGTGAGGGAGAGCGCGTCAATTCGCTTTCCCGCGCGGTGCTTGAGGAGTTTGAGCAGCTTGTCGCGCTGGCTGAGACGTCTTCGCCGCGCGGCCTGGTGCTGATGTCCGGCAAAACCACTGGCTTTGTGTTCGGCGCCGATGTCAAGGAATTTGAAGGTTTTGACGACGCCAGCGCTGTGACACGCGAAATCGAGCGCGTCCACGAGATGTTCAACCGGCTTGAACGACTCAAGTGCATCACCGTCGCCGCAATTGAGGGCTACTGCCTTGGCGGCGGCCTGGAAATGTCGCTGGCCTGTGACTATCGAATCGCCAAGGACGTACCCGCAACCAGGCTTGGATTTCCAGAAACACAACTGGGTATTTTCCCTGGCTTCGGCGGCTCGGTGCGATCAGTGCGGACCATCGGCGGCATCAAGGCCATGGAACTGATGCTGACGGCTCGCCAGATCAGTGCGCGCGCGGCCCGCTCAATTGGCCTGGTGGACCAGGTGATCGGTCGTCACGAAGAACTGCTCTGGGCGGCCCGTGCCGCCGTTCTTAAAGGCAAAAAGCACCGCGGGCCTGGACTGATGCGCAGCATGAGCAACGTCTGGCCGGTAAGATCGATTCTCGCGGGCCAGATCCGCAAGCAGACCCAGCGCAAAGCGCGTCCCGAACACTACCCTGCTCCTTTTCGCCTGATTGATACCTGGCAGACCTATGGTGGTAACCGCAAGAAGATGATGCGGCAGGAGGCACGGGCTGTCGGTGAATTGATGGTATCGCCGACCGCCAAAAGTCTGCGTCGCGTCTTCCACTTGATGGAACGCCTGAAATCCCAGGGCAAGAATGTCGATTTTGCCGTTCGTCACGTCCATGTGGTGGGAGCTGGCACCATGGGCGGTGATATCGCGGCGTGGTGTGTTCTGCGAGGCCTGACGGTCACTTTGCAGGACCGCGACATGAAGAGCGTCAGCGCAGCCATAAAGCGGGCCGAGAAGCAGTTCCAGAAAAAACTGAAGGACACTGCAAAGGTCAGGGCAGCGCTGGATCGACTGCGTCCCGATGTCGAGGCCGAATTTGTGGCTCAGGCCGACATTGTCATCGAAGCCATCTTCGAGAACGCCGAAGCCAAGCAGTCACTGTTCAAGGATATTGCGCCCAAAATGAAACCGGGCGCGGTTCTGGCTACCAACACATCCGCCATTCCGCTTGAGAAGCTGGCCAGCGTGCTGGACGACCCAAGTCGTCTTATCGGCCTGCATTTCTTCAACCCGGTCGCAAAAATGCCACTGGTAGAAGTTGTATCCGGGCCAGATACCTCTCAGATAGAAGCACAGAAAGGGGCTGCCTTCTGCCAGCAGATCAGCCGTTTCCCGCTGCCCGTCAAAAGCAGCCCCGGCTTTCTGGTTAACCGCGTGCTTGCGCCCTACATGATGACAGCCCTGCGATTGCATCGCGAAGGTGTGCCAGCCGAAGCGCTGGATGCTGCCGCCGAGGCCTTCGGAATGCCTATGGGTCCTGTCGAACTCGCCGACACAGTCGGTCTTGATGTCTGCCTGATGGTTACCGACGTGCTGCAGTCCGACCAGGAAGACGGTTTGCCTGAAAGCCCGGAAAAAGCATTTATCCAGAAACTGGTAGATGATGGGAGACTGGGTAAAAAATCCGGACATGGCCTTTACCGGTGGGAAAAAGACAAACCCCAGAAGAACAGCAACAACGTGTCCGGGCACAACCTGGCCGAACTCGCCGAAAAGCTGGTCGATGCCTACATCAACGAGTGCCGTGCAGCACTTAATGATGAAGTTGTCAGTGATGCAGACCTGCTTGATGCAGGCATGATTTTCGGTACTGGTTTTGCGCCGTTCAGGGGTGGGCCACTGTATTACCTGGAGCACCAGGACGAGCAATATCGGATTGCATCGCCTGCGAATCAGGAGACATCCGAAAAAACGCCCGACGACAACGCGTCAGAAGAGCCTGAGCAGGAGACCGAAACCCGTGTATAACGCTGATGCAAATACGTCCCTTCGCAAAGTAGTCATTGCTGGCGGCGTGCGGCTGCCATTTTGCCGGTCAAACACGGCCTATGCTGAACTCAGCAATCTGGACATGCTGGCTGACACACTGCAAAAACTCAGTGACCGCTTCGAGCTGTCCGGCAAAAAAATTGACGAGGTCGTCGCAGGCGCTGTGACCACACACAGCAAAGACTGGAACCTGGCGCGTGAGGCAGTGCTGAGTACTGATCTGTCACCGGCCACTCCGGGCATTACACTACAGATGGCATGTGGCACCTCGCTGCAGGCGGCCCTGATGTCTGCAGCAAAAATAGCCACCGGGCAGATCGACTGTGCGATCGCCGCAGGCACAGACACCACCAGTGATGCGCCGATCGTGTTTCAGCGACGCTTTGCACGCCGCCTGATCAAAATGGGCCAGGCCCGCACCTTCAAGCAGCGGCTTGCAGCCTTCAAGGGCTTTGGACTTTCTGAACTTGCACCACGCCCGCCTGCCAATGGAGAGCCGCGAACCGGTCTTTCCATGGGGCAACATTGTGAGTTGATGGCGCAAGAGTGGGGAGTGACACGCGAAGAGCAGGATCAACTGGCACTGGAAAGCCATCAGAAAGCCGCCGCAGCCTACGACGCCGGATTTTTTGACGATCTGGTGAGTCAGTATGAAGGCGTGGCACGCGACAATAACCTGCGGGCTGACTCATCGCTGGAAAAACTGGCATCGCTGAAGCCGGCATTCGATCGCAAACACGGCACATTGACAGCTGGCAACAGCACACCACTGACCGACGGTGCCGCAGCAGTACTTCTGTGCAGTGAGGAATGGGCAAAAGCCAATAACCTGCCCATACAGGCATACTTGACGGCTGGCCGCAGCAGTGCTGTCGACTTTGTCCATGGCGAAGGCCTGCTGATGGCACCTACGGTCGCCGTCAGTGAGTTGCTGCAGCACGCAGGGCTGTTATTGCAGGACTTCGACTGTTATGAGATTCATGAGGCTTTTGCCGCTCAAGCCCTGTGCACACTCAAGGCCTGGGAAGATGACGACTTTTGCCGCTCCCGACTCAATCGGGACAAGGCCATGGGCGCGATCGATCGGGAAAAGATGAATATCAAAGGCGGTTCTTTGGCGTTTGGTCACCCCTTTGCCGCAACGGGTGCCCGCATTCTCGGCTCACTGGCCGCCATCCTCGAGGAGAAGGGCAGCGGCCGTGGCCTGATATCAATATGCACCGCTGGCGGCATGGGAGTTGCCGCCATCGTCGAACGCCCGTAATCAGGCGCCGGATTGGCCGCTTTGATCGCGCTGGTAGATATCTGCCGATGCCAGCGCCGTCAAATTCAGGATGCCTCTGCCTGACACTGACGGAATCAGGATATGCACCGGCTTTTCCAGCCCGTTCAGGAAGGGGCCGATCAGGCGGGCGTTGGTCAGTGAGCGCAACAGTCCCAGCGCTATACTGGCGGCGTCCATGTTGGGCATGACCAGAACGTTTGCACGCCCCTTGATATTGGCGCCGTCGAATACGGTCGCGCGCATCTCCGGATTCAATGCTGTCAATGAGTGCATTTCCCCATCTATCTGAACCTCTGGGAGCTCCATGCGCAGACGATGCGCAGCGCGCTTCATCTTGATCGCAGAGCTATCCTCGTAGGTACCAAAATTGGAGTGGGACAGCAACGCTACCACCGGCTCGATATCGAATGACTGCTGCACAAAACGAACGGCGTCCTTGGCAATCTCGACGACATCCTCCTCAGTCGGATCCACGTTAACAAAAGGGTCAGTCAAGAACAGAGGGCCATCATCCATCAGCAACACACAGATGGAGGAAAGGCGACCACCCGCCCTGGTAGATCGAATGATGGGTCGAATGTCGTGCAGGTGCGTATCAAACCGCCCTACTTTACCACAGACCATACCATCGGCCTCACCGAGCGCCACCATCAGGGCTGCAAGCACAGTGGTATTGCTGTGAACCGCCGTTTTGGCTGCCTCAACCGAGACACCGGAACGGCCGACATGCTGGTGATAAAACTGCCAGTAGCGCTCGTGGACGTCAGCTTCCTCGGAGTTGAATACCTGGAAATCCTTGCCCGGCTCCAGTCGCAGACCAATCTTTTTGATCTTGTCATTAATGACCGGAGGCCGGCCGATCAGAATGGGTTTGGCGACCCCTTCGTCCACCACAGCCTGCATGGCAAGCAGTACATCGTCGTTTTCACCCTCTGCATAAACGATTCTGGCCGGGTGGCGGCGCGCCAGGTCAATATTGGGCTGCATGAACAGACGACTACTGTTTACGTATGCACTGAGCTTGTTGCGATAGGCGTCCAGATCTTCAATTGGTCGGGTAGCGACGCCACTTTTCATGGCCGCCTTGACGACAGCCAGTGGCACCTCTTCGATCAGGCGCGGATCAAAGGGTTTCGGAATCAGGTACTCGCGTCCGAACTTCAGATCCTCGTCAATATACGCTTTGGCAACCGTCTCGGATACTTCCCGCAATGCAAGATCAGCGATCGCCCGTACGCAGGCACGCTTCATTTCATCATTGATATGCGTGGCGCCACAGTCGAGTGCGCCGCGGAATATGAACGGAAAGCACAGAACGTTATTCACCTGGTTCGGATAATCTGAGCGACCTGTGGCAAGAATGGCGTCAGGGCGGGCTTTACGCGCCTCCTCTGGCATAATTTCCGGAATCGGATTGGACATGGCCAGAATAAGCGGGTCACGAGCCATGCTTTTGACCATTTCCGCATCCATGACTCCGGGACCCGACAGGCCCAAAAACAGATCGGCATCCTTGATGGCATCGCTTAAGGTCCGATCTTCGGTATCAACAGCGAACTTTTCCTTCCAGGGGTTCATGCCTTCCTTGCGACCCTTGTAGATCACACCATTTCTATCCAGCATTCGCACATTTTCTTTGCGCACGCCCATGCTGAGCAGCAATTCAACACAGGCAATACTCGCCGCACCCGCACCCGAAGCCACCAGTTTGATGTCTTCGAACTTCTTGTTTACGATTCGCAGCCCATTGTAGACTGCCGCAGCCGCAACAATTGCCGTGCCATGCTGATCGTCATGGAATACCGGAATATTCATGATGTCGCGCAGTTTGCGCTCTACCAGGAAACACTCTGGCGCCTTGATATCCTCCAGGTTGATGCCACCAAACGTTGGCTCCAGCGACGCAATGATCTCAACCAGTTTGTCTACGTCTGTCTCATTGATCTCTATATCGAACACATCCAGATCGGCAAACTTCTTGAACAGGACTGCCTTGCCTTCCATCACCGGTTTGGCGGCCAGCGGTCCGATATTTCCGAGTCCAAGCACGGCGGTCCCATTAGAGATTACCGCCACCAGGTTGCCGCGCGAGGTAAGACGCGCCGCTTCGGCCGGGTCCTCCACAATGGCTTCGCATGCAAACGCCACACCGGGTGAATAGGCACGAGAAAGATCCCGGTTGTTCGCCAGTGGCTTGGTAGGACGGATGGCCAGTTTTCCTGGAACCGGTTCGGCGTGGTAGCGCAGTGCGCTTTCCTTGAATGAGTCGTCTGACATGAATTCGTTCCTGATCCTTCATTAAAAAATTTAACGACACTGCGTAGCAATGCCTGCGATTCAGCAACCCTTTATCTGCCCAGCACACTGAACGATCGCTCGGCTATTATAGCTGCGCTGCAGTACTAAATCGAATGCAAAACCCGCGACAGCAGTTTGACGCATGTTAAATGCAGACTGGCGCATCGGGTCCATGAATACTTCATATTTTCTTCATTAATGTCTAATCTCAACCGTGATAGCTGGCAAGGAGTGCCGACCCAGCCCTCCACACCATAGCTGTCAACCATCAAGATGGAGCAAGAGTAGTACCGCCCTGGCGGCATGCATCCATATATGACAATAAAAACAGACACTGGAGAGCAAAATGAAGTCATTCAAACCCTCGAAATCGCTGCTTCTGACGCTTGGCATAATGGCCACGCATCAGGCCGCTGCCCAGACCGACGAAAACGCCCCGGAAGGTGATATAGAAGAAGTTGTTGTTACCGGCTCCTTTATCCGCAACAGCCAGTTTACCAACGCATCCCCTATCGAGACCATCAGCACGGACGACATCTGGCAGTCCGGCGCCGCCAACCTCGGCGAGTACATCCGTGATCTGCCTTACATGGAGAACATCGATACGGTGGCCAATATCCTGGATACACAGGACGGACAGCAGGACTCCAACTCCGCCCGATTCAATCTGCGCGGCCTGGGCACTGAGTCAACACTGACTCTGATGGATGGCCGTCGCACAGCGAATGAGGGTGCGGTTGCCAGCCTGTTGCCGAGTATCGCACAGGAACGCATTGAGATCGTTACCGACGGCGGTGCGGCGCTTTATGGCGCCGACGCAGTTGCTGGTGTGGCCAATATCATTCCGTACAAGGAATATGAAGGCCTTCGCTCGCGTGTCTACTACAAGCGGGATGAACGTGGCGGTACCGAACAGAGTTCCCTGGAGCTGATGACCGGTTTGAGCTTCGACAGCATCGGCGTCAACTGGGTGGGTGCTTTTGAATACTCCAATCGTACTTCGCTAATGGTCGCAGAACGTCCGCGTTACCTGGAGATCTCGGACCAGGATTCATCTTACGGCAACCCGGGTGCCTGGCAAACGTGGAACAACCTGCGCTCCGGCTTCGGCAGTGTGCGTGATCCAAGTTGCGCCGCGTTTAATGATGGGGCATCAGACCTCAGTCAGGTCGGCGCACTGCCCAGTGGCACCCCGGAATCACTCAATCGCTGTTTCCTCTACTTTGGCGAATGGCAGGACTTTGCCCGACCATCCGTAAATTACACACTGTTCAACAACTTCTCTTACGAGGCGACGGACTGGCTGAATCTGGAATTCCAGATGAGTCACAACTATCGGGAATCGCAGTTGATGAGCTCCCCCAGCAATGCGGTCACACCGCGCGCCAACCATATGCAACTGCGCGTCCCCGCCAGTCATCCCGCCAACACCTTCGGCCGGGACGTCATGCCCTATTTCTGGCGTCCGTTTACCAAGATTGGCACTTTGCCCAGTGTCACAGAGGGTAATGGTTATCTGAAAACTGTTTATCCTTACTACACTGATGCCTACAAATTTGGCGGCCAGTTCGAAATCGGCGACACCTCCTGGCGTGGTGAATCCTGGGTGGGATATCAGCAGTCGCGACGCACCATCAAGGATGATGCCTACTCGCTGTCGCGCATGTCTGCTGCGCTCAGGGGCGAAGGTGGCCCCAATGGCAATGAATGGTTCAACCCTTTTGGCTCCGCCGATCCGCGCTCACCGCTGTATCAGGCAGGAGTCACCGACAACAGCCAGACTCTGGTCGACTGGCTTGTTGTGGAGAATTTTTACGAGACAGACCGTACCCGTCTGATGTACTGGGACACGGTATTCGATGGCGAGGTTATTGATATTCCCACGGGCACGATACTGGCGGCAGTCGGCTTTCAGGTTCGCAAAGAACGCATCTGGAACAACAACTCGCCACTGGCTGAGGCGCGCGACAGTCTGACCTCCGACATCACCGCTTACATCAATCCCATCGAAGCACGAGATTCCAATGTCCGGTCAGCCTTTGTTGAACTGGAAATACCATTGCTGCAGAACTCACCTATCGGCAGCATGGGCATCAAGGCCGCTGCACGTCAGGAAGACTTCTACACACTGGGTTATAAAACCACCAAACCCAAAGTATCACTGTTGTGGGAACCGCTGGACAGCCTGGCGCTGCGCGCCAGTTACGGCGAGTCCTTCCTGGCACCATCCGCTTCGCAACTGCGCCCGGCCCTGATTGAGAACTGTACAGATGTCACTCACAGCAACCCGGATCCAATCACCGGTCAGTTGATGACAGGTTTGCCGAGCTGTTCATCCGGCAACCCAAACCTGGGCGCTGAAGAGTCAGAGATCGTTAACGTCGGCTTCAGCTGGCTGCCAATCGACGGTCTCAGTATCGACCTGGATTATCAGGAAATTGAATACTTCGACAAAATCCAGAGCCTTGCGAGCGAAGAAGTAACCCGTGTTCAGTTCAACGACTTCCTGGCAGCGACCAGCTACACGGAAGACAGCTACGACCCCAGCAACCCGGGTAATCTTGCAGACGGCCTGGCCTGGGTTCAGGCCAACCCCAACCCACTGGTCCTCAGAAATAATGATGGCAGCGTCAACACCATCATTCGGGCGCCAATCAACTATGCCTCGCAGTTTGTGGAGGGTTTTGATCTGAGAGTGCGTTACGGATTCAGCTATCGCGACTGGGGGCGGTTCAGTGTCAGTCTGAGTGGCAACTATTACACGCGATGGGAGTATCAGCAGTCCCCGACGTCGCCAATTGTGGATGCAAGAGGGTTCTCCAACTCAGATACCGGTTTTGCTCCTCCAATTTCCAAATGGAAAGGCAATCTCGGTCTGAACTGGTTCAACGACAATCACTCTGCGGGCATCACCACACGGTACCTGGACAGTATGATCTATGATGAGACCACATCTACGCTAGGCTACAACCTCGCTGATTTCCCCGAGATCCGGGCGATCACCAAGGTGGATGCCCGTTACTCCTATCGCTTCACGGTCGATCGCTTCCTGCAGGCCGATGCCAATCTGACACTCGGCATCAGCAACCTGTTTGATCGCATGGCGCAGCGACTGCCACAGAACGGCGGCATGGAAACCCGTATCGACGATCCATTCGGCAGACAGTTCTACATGTCGGTAGACTTTGAGCTCTAAACGATCCACCGCAACAAAAAAAGGGAGCCCTTAAGAAGGGCTCCCTTTTTGGCTGGTCTTGAGATTATGCAGCAATAATTACCAATCAGTTGCTTCCGTATCAGGGTCTGAACTCAGGAAAGCAATCAGGTCTGTGTGGTACTGCTCCGGATACTCAAAGTGCGGGTTATGGCCGATGCCCGGATACTGGTGAATATCAGCGTTCTGCAGCGTATTGGCAATATGCTGTGACTGCTCGGCAAAGTTGGGAGTCAGACGGTCATCCTGACCACCCAGCACCAGCGCTTTGGTATCGATGTGCTGCCAGTCGTAAACAACAGGGTCGAAGTACAGAATGCCCTGCTGCCAGGCGCGAATGCGGGCCAGCTTTGGCCATGAGTCAATCAGGGTCTGACCGTACTGCATACGGACGAATTCCAGATACTCAGGTTTGACTTCGGTATTGTAGTAACGCATATGGTTGGCGAGAATGGAGCGATAGCTGGTGCCAGTTCTCACACCCTCTGCTGCTTCGTGAATATCGCGCCAGGGGCGACCCTGACGCTGGTCGCTCATGCCAATCTGATTGACCAGCACCATGTGTGTGGTGGTATCCGGATAGGTCATGGTGAAACGTGCGGCCAGCATGCCACCCATGGAATGGCCGACGATGGCAGTCTGTTCAACTCCCAGGTGATCGAGAAGCTTTTTTGCGTCCGCAGCGAACATGCTCAGATTGTATGGGATGTCCAGTTTTGACGATTTGCCGTAACCGACACGATCCGGCACGACCACCCGAAACCCTGCATCTGCCAGGGCGTCAATAGTCGGCGCGAAACCAATGCCGCCAAAATTCATACCATGGAACAGCATCACGTTCTGGCCGTTAGGCGTGCCAGTAGGTGCGACGTCCATATACGCCATCACACCTTCCTGGCTGAAGTGTTCGATGTCCATGAATTCGACAGGATGGGGGTATGCAATCTCCTCCATCATCTCCGATACGGGGCCCCAGTCAGCTGGCGGCTCATCCGGTGGCGTATAACCTTGCTGCGCAAACACAGGCTGAAAGGCTGGCCCGGCTGACATCGCGGCAGCGACGCCCAGGCAGGTAATCAGTTTACGGAAGGGCATGTAAGTCTCCTGTTTTACTCATTTCTTATAGTTGGTAGTTGTCTCTATCAGGGTAGCTCAGTGTACCTGAAACGGGATCGATTGACAGGTGGCCGGTCATCGCGCCAGTTTCATGCCGACGCGTTTTATCTGCCCTTCATCCATAGCGGCGATGGTCCAGACGAAGCCCTGCCATTCGAGCTGATCGCCCAGCACCGGCTTGCCGCCCATACGGCGGTTGAGGTACTCGCCAATCGTCTGTTCACTGATATCAGTTCCTGGATGCAGGCCATAGACCGGTGCCAGATCGGCAAGTCGGGCGGCGGCGTCCAGAATGAAGTCACCGAAGAACCAGTCATCCATGCCGCGAGCGGGTGCCTCGCTGAACAGCTTGCCCAGCGCCGGAAGATCGTGTTCATGACCAACAATGCACAGGATATCGTCTGCCAGGAGCCGTGTGCTGCCGGTCGGGTGCAGCAGCTCGCGACCACGGAACAGCGCCGCAATACGTGTACCTTCGGGCATGCGCAATTTGCGCAGCTCGCGCCCTATGCACCACTTTTCCGCACCCAGCCGATAAACAAACAGCTCCCACTCACTGGTCGGGTGTATTTCCAGGCCGGAGCGCGAGATCGGCTGCGGTTGTGAAGGCACCTGCACCCGCGCCAGGCGCGTGGCCATCGGAATCGAGGCACCCTGCACGAGCAGCGACACCAGCACCACAAAGAAGGCCAGATTAAAGTACAGCTGCGACTCTGGCAGCCCTGCCATCACCGGGAACACAGCCAGAATGATGGGCACCGCACCGCGCAGACCCAGCCAGGAAATATACCAGCGCTCGCGCCATTTGAATCGGCTGAAAAATGCCAGACTCAGCATCACCGCCAGCGGGCGTGCGACCAGAATCATCCACAGTGCCAGTAGCATGCCCGGTAATGCGATTGGCAAAAGGTCACTGGGTGTAAGCAACAGCCCCAGAATCAGGAACATGCTTATCTGACTGAGCCAGGCAAGACCGTCGAGCACACTGAGAATGGAAACGCGGCTGCGCAGTGGACGATTGCCCAAAAACAGACCACACAAATAGATTGCCAGAAAACCGCTGCCGCCCGCGTAATTGGTCAGGGCGAATAACAATAGCCCGCCGCTGACTGCGAGCAATGGATACAGACCATTGGCAAGTGTTGAGCGATTGATCAGTTTTAGTAGCAGCCAGCCACCGGCGATACCGAACACAATGCCGAAACCAAACTGCTGTGCCAGTTGTATGGCAAAGCTCAGCGCCGAGGTCTGCCCTGCCTGTTGAACCTGTGCCAGCATCCCGATCAGAGTGACTGTCAGGAAAATGGCCATCGGGTCATTACTGCCTGACTCAATTTCCAGCGTGGCCTTGACCCGCTCATTGATGTGTTTACCACCCAGCAGTGAAAAAACCGCGGCGGCGTCAGTGGACCCAACAATGGCACCGATCAGCAGTCCCTGCAGCAGACTGAGCTCAAATAGCCACGCGGCTACCAGACCAGTGAGGCTCGCAGTAATGACGACCCCGAGGGTAGCCAGTGACAGCGCAGGACCCAGGGCGACTTTAAAAGTTGCCACCCGCGTGCGCATGCCACCATCAAACAGGATGACGGCAAGTGCGAGATTACTGGCGATAAACGCCAGGGTGTAGTCATCAAATTGTATACGGCCTATACCCTCTTCGCCCGCGAGGATGCCAACACCAAGAAAGATAACCAGAATGGGAATGCCCAGCCGGGATGACAGGGCGCTGACAAGCACACTGAAACCCACCAGTAGTGCGCCAATCAGAAAAAGACTGTTGATGGACAGAAAATCCATGCTTACCCCGGACTGTCGTATTAGCGTTGACTATCAGTTTAGCAGGCCAGCCGCATCATGCGTAAAGCTGGCCGAGGCTAATTTTGCAGACAGTCAGGGTACCGAACAATACCTGCAGTCTCAGGCGCCGAAGGGATGCCTGAGGATGATCGTCTCATCACGATCGGGCCCCGTGGAGATAATATCCACCGGTGCCTCAATCACCTCTTCAATATATTTGATATAGGCTCTGGCATTTTCCGGCAGCTCCTCCAGAGAACGAATGCCGACAGTCGACTCGCTCCAGCCCGGCAATTCCTTGTAGATCGGCTTCAGCTGCTCGTAGCGATCAACGGTCATCAGGCCGTTCTGTGCTTCATCCTGGCCTTCGTAGCCGGTGCACACCTTGATTGACTCCAGACCATCAAGCACGTCCAGCTTGGTCAGACAGATACCCGAAACGCTGTTGATGCGAATAGCCAGCTTGACGGCTGCGGCATCAAACCAGCCACAGCGACGATCACGCCCTGTCGTAGCGCCTTTCTCCATGCCTACTGTTGCCAGATGTTTACCGACATTATCGAACAGCTCGGTAGGGAAGGGACCGGACCCCACGCGGGTTGTATAGGCTTTGGTGATACCCAGCACATAATCCAGGTACAGCGGACCATAACCACTGCCAGTTGCGGTACCACCGGCCGTTGTGTTGGAGGAGGTTACAAAAGGGTAGGTGCCATGGTCGATATCCAGCAATGAGCCCTGCGCACCTTCAAACATCAGATTGTCGCCAGCCTTGCGGTGAGCGTGAATCAGGTCAACGGTATCTGCCAGCATCGGTCGCACCTGATCTGCGTAAGACAGGCACTCAGCCAGTGTTTTGTCGTAGTCGACTGCATCCGCCTGATAGTATTCGGTCAGCATGAAATTATGGTACTCCATGACTTCCCGAAGCCGTTCGGCGAAGTGCTCTGCATTGAACAGTTCGCCAAGACGAATACCGCGACGGGCCACTTTGTCCTCATAGGCCGGACCAATACCACGACCGGTGGTGCCGATCTTGCCAGCACCCAGTCGCTGTTCACGCGCCTGATCCAGGGCTACATGCGACGGCAGAATGACAGGGCTGGCACCACTGATTTTGAGACGTTCGCGCACCGGAATGCCCTGCGCTTCCAGTTGTCCGATTTCCTTGAGCAGGGCTTCCAGGCTGACTACCACGCCATTGCCGATAACACAGGTCACGTCTTCTCGCAGAATACCAGAGGGAATCAGGTGCAGAACTGTTTTCTTGCCACCAATCACCAGCGTGTGTCCGGCATTGTGTCCGCCCTGAAAGCGTGTCACTACCGCCGCCTGCTCAGTCAGCAGGTCGACAATCTTGCCCTTGCCTTCATCTCCCCATTGTGTGCCCAAAACAACAACGCTCTTACCCATGGTACTAATCTCTGTGCAAAAAAATTTCAAACGGTAGTGGATGTCAGTGCGACCAACTGCCAGCCACCCTGCGGCGCGGCAATTATACGATGCGTGCACTGTAATTCATGCAGTAATTCTTCTGAAACAGCAGCCTCGTCCAGCTGTGTAATGACGATCGCACCACTGTCCCTGAGTGCATCAATCTGGGCCAGCAGCGCGGGGTCCACGCTGGCTGGCACCAGAACACGCTGCCCAGCCGATATTTCACGAGAGCTGAGCTGCGTCAGAATCTTCAGGTCTGCGTCGAATCCCGACGCGGGGCGTGCTCGTCCGAACACCTGTCCGATATCATCGTAACGCCCGCCTCTGGCGATAGCCTTGCCGTATTGGGGCGTATAGGCCGCAAATACGATACCGGTGTGGTATTCATACCCGCGTAGTTCCGACAGGTCAAATCCCACTGTAATAGATGGATCAAGACGCTGCTCAAGCGCGCCGGCAATACTGACCACTTCTTCCAGAGCTTCGCGCACCTGCGGTGGCGCGTGAGCCAGCGCCTCGCGCGCCTGGTCGAGCACCGCACGACCGCCACTCAGGCGCGCCAGCGTGCGCAACATCTGCGCATGGTTGGGATTGGCGATCTGCGCGCCAATCCATTCATCAATATCATTGTAGGCCTTGCGCTGCATGGCGTCGAACAGCTCGGTCTCCAGCTCTTTGCTCAGACCGGCAGCAGCAACCAGGCTACGGAAAATACCCACGTGCCCCAGCACAATGTGAATCGGTCCGGCCTCAGCCACTTGCAGTGTGCGCGCCATCAGCGCAATCAATTCGATATCACAGGCAACACTCTGATGTCCGAACAGCTCCGCACCAATCCGAATCGGCACGCGTGAGGTGAGCAATCCCTGCGGGCGTGTGTGCACAACACTGTCGGCATAACACAGGCGCACCGGACCACTGCGATGCAGGTTTCTTGCATCGATTCGCGCAACCTGAGGGGTAATGTCTGCACGCAGGCCCATCATTCGCCCGCTTAATTGATCAGTCAATTTGAAGGTATGCAGATCCAGATCGTGAGAGGATCCAACCAGAAGTGAGTCCAGATATTCGATCAGAGGGGTCATGACGAACTCATAACCCCAGCTTCGGTACAGATCGAGAATTTCGCGACGCAGGGTTTCCAGTTTCTGGGCTTGCGGGGGCAATAATTCCTCTACCCCTTCCGGCAAGAGCCAGCGGTCAGCGCGTGTCATGATGTCATCCTGTGTTCAAGCATTGCCTGACGAGTCCCGGCCCGTGAGCCCGGGCCGGGACAAGCAGTCATGGCGTCTGGTCTTCTCTCATGTAGCGGAAGTAATCGCTGTCTGGTTCCAGCAACAGCACATCCTGTTTTGAAGAGAACGTATTTCGATAGGAGTTAAGGCTGCGCGTAAAGGCGTAAAACTCCTCATCCTTGGTGAATGCCGATGAATAGATGCTGGCCGCCTGTGCATCGCCTTCACCGCGGATTCGTTCCGCATCGCGGTAGGCTTCTACCAGCAATACCGCTTCCTGGCGATCGGCATCAGCTTCGATACCAATAGCCAGCTCATTACCACGAGAGCGCAACTGCTGCGCTTCACGCTGACGTTCTGAGGTCATGCGCTCGTAAACAGAAGAGCGGACGTCATCAGGCAGATCAATACGCTTGACGCGCACATCGATGACTTCAATGCCATATTCGTCCGACGCGTAGGTGTTGAGTTCCTGAGTCAACTCCATCATCAGCGCATCACGCTGACCGGATACCACTTCCTGCAGGTCGCGCTCACCAAACTTGTTACGCAGACCGTCGTTCACCCGCTGCGCCAGCAGTTGGTTGGCGCGAGTCTCGTCACCAGATGTGGCCGTGTAGAAGCGCTGCACATCAGAAATTCGCCACATGGCATAGGAGTCCACCAGCAATGCCTTCTGCTCGAGAGTCAGGTAGCGCTGGGGAGACGAATCAACTGTCAGCACCCGCGCATCAAACTTGCGAACGGTATTCACGTAGGGAATCTTGAAATGCAGCCCCGGGGGAATATCCGCCTCAACAATGTTACCGAAACGCAGCATCACCGCACGTTCAGTTTCGCTAACCACAAAAATCGAGTTGGCACCAACCAACACGGCAACAATAACAATCGCTCCAACAAAAAAATTCTTCATGATCTGTTACCTCCTAACCGGCAGGTTCTGGACTCGCGAGCGATCCGACGATGCTGCCTGGGCATTGAGTTCACGTGTCACCTGATCAGCCAGATCCCGCAGCTGCTGGCTGTTCAATTGCAGTCGGCCAGACTGCTGCTCGCCAGTGGCTGAATCCATGCTGCCTGACATCAGACGATCAAGAGGCAGGAACATCATGTTGTTGCCGCCTTCGACATCAACCAGCACTTTGCTGGTGTTTGACAGCACATCTTCAATGGCGTCGATGTAAAGTCGCTGACGGGTAACCGATGGGGCCCGCTGATACTCGGCCAGCAATTGCTCAAAGCGGAAGGATTCACCCTCTGCGCGGGCAATCACTTCATCGCGGTAGGCATTTGCCTGCTCTATGATTCGCTGCGCCTCACCGCGCGCCTCCGGAATGACCCGGTTGGCATAGGCAAGTGCCTGGTTTTGGGCGCGCTGCTCATCCTCGCGGGCACGGATCACATCATCGAACGCTGCCTGCACCGCAACCGGCGGCTGGGCGTTTTCTACGTTGACCTGGGTGACCATGATACCGGTCTGGTAATTCTCCATATAGCTTTGGGTACGTTCGCGCACTTCGGCCGCGACTTCTGCCCGGCCCTGCGTCAGCACACGATCCATGGTGGTTCCACCCACTACGTGGCGAATCGCTGACTCCACGGCCTGGTCCAGGCCGCGCTGGGGCTCACGTACCTGCACAACGTACTGCACCGGATTATTTACCACGTACTGCACAGACACCGAAACAGTTACGATGTTCTCGTCAGTGGTAAGCATGTCATTCGAATATGAACGGGTATTCACCCGTGAAATGTTAACCTTGGTGACTTCGTCAATCAGCGGGGGATTCCAGCGCAGACCGGGCATCACAACTTCTTCACGCAACTCACCAAATCTCAGCACAACACCGCGCTCTGCTTCGTCGACAGTGTAAAAACCCATCGCTGCCCAGACCACAACTGCCAGTACGATGACTCCACCCAGCATGCCGGCAGAAAAGCCAGCACCACCGGAACCTGAGGAACCACCGCCAGACCGGCCACTTTTGCCGCCCAGCAGTGAGTTGATCTTTTTGCTCAGATTACGCAGTACCTCATCGAGGTCGGGCGGCCCCTGATCGCCGCCACGACGGCCACCGCCACCACCACTACCACCCCCCCAGGGGTCGTTGTCGTTACCTTTGTTTCCAGGTTCGTTCCAAGCCATCGTTTACTCCATACCCAGCGAATGCTGGACGATTTTAACGAATTATTGTCTATTAACCCAGCATTACTGCCGGTGATTAGCGCCTGTCGTCTTCCTGCAACAGCCGTTCGAAGTCAGCGCGCGGCATCCTGATGCCGAGCACGACCTCACCCTGCTCATTGACGCGTTCTGTCATCACGGCGCCTCGCGCATAAAGCCTGGCCCGCAGCCGACCCTGATCCGGCGCCAGCGTCAAACGCTGATTGACTATATCGTGACCCAGCATTTCGCTGATTGCTTGCAGGAGCAGATCAGCGCCCTCTCCAGTGCGGGCAGACATCCAGACGCGCCGGGGTTGCCCCTGGTCATCACGGTCGATGCGCGGCACAAATCCGTCCAGCAGGTCAATTTTGTTCAGGACCTGCACCGTGGGTATCTCATCCGCACCGATTTCTGTAAGGACTTCATGAACCTGTTCGATGTAATAATCGTGATCTTCATTGGCGATATCGACAACATGAAGCAGCAGATCCGCCTGACTGGTCTCCTCAAGCGTGGCACGAAATGCCTCGACCAGCTTATGTGGCAAATGACTGATGAAGCCAACAGTATCGACCAGAATCGCCTCTCCGAATGAGGGTACGTCAATCCGTCGCAGTGTCGCATCCAGCGTGGCAAACAGTTGATCGGCGGCATAGATTTCCGCCGAGGTCATGCGGTTGAACAGGGAAGACTTGCCAGCATTGGTGTAGCCTACCAGCGACACAATCGGGACTTCAGCTCGCTTGCGCGAGCGACGACCCTGCTCGCGCTGGGCACGCACCTTCTCCAGGCTTTTGTTGATATTCTTGATGCGCTGACGAATCATGCGCTGGTCAAGTTCCAGCTGGGTTTCACCAGCGCCACGCAGGTTTACACCACCTTTCTGACGGTCCAGGTGGGTCCAGCCACGCTTCAGTCGCGTTACCGTATGCTGCAACTGCGCCAGCTCGACCTGGAGTTTGCCCTCATAGGTCCTGGCACGCTGAGCGAAGATGTCCAGGATCAGTCCTGTGCGGTCAAGCACCCGGCACTTGAGCGATTTTTCCAGGTTCCGCTCCTGGCTTGGTGAAAGGGCGTGATTGAACAGCACCAGCGCTGCCTCATACTCTTTGACCGCAGCGGCGATTTCTTCGAGCTTGCCCTGACCCACAAAAGTCCGCGCGTCCGGCGTTTTCCGGCTGCCTTTAATAAAGCACACTGGATCGGCACCGGACGACCTGACCAACTCTTCAAACTCTATCGGATCTTCCTGTTCTCGCTCTGAATCCAGGTCGATATGAACAAGAACGGAGGCCTCACCTCCTTCAGGACGCTCAAAAAACAATCATGCCCTCGATTCAGGCAATATTACCTGGTGCAGACTCATCGTCATCTTGGTTCAGGTCGCTGCCCTGGGTCGGAATTTTGACCGTTCGGGCCGGGACGACCGTGGAAATTGCGTGCTTGTAGACCATCTGGTTCACGGCGTTTTTCAGCAGAATCACAAACTGATCAAAAGACTCGATCTGGCCCTGCAGCTTGATGCCACTGACCAGGTAGATGGATACGGGAATACGCTCTTTTCTGAGCACATTCAGGAAAGGGTCTTGTAAGGAATGCCCTTTTGACATTGCTATTCTCCTTAAAATTTACGCTAAAACCGTGTTAACCAGCATTTGGGATCCGTCCAGCCGAACTAAGTTCCGTCACGGCCTGTCATCTAAGCAAAGATATGGAGGCAGCCTGAATGGTTTTCAAGACCTTGTCCAAAACGTCGCTGCTTTCACTGTTAAAGTCGGTCAGATCGGCCCAGCTTCTCAGCCAGGTTACCTGTCGTTTAGCCAGTTGCCGCGTCGCAATGATACCTCTTTCCAGCATCTCATCATAGCTGAATTCACCATCGAGATACTGCCATACCTGACGATATCCCACGCACCGGACCGAAGGCATCGTGGTGTTCAAATCGCCGCGCCTGTACAGCCGCTCTACCTCCGCCACCAGGCCGTCGGCAACCATCTGCAAAAAGCGTCGTTCGATTTTCATATGCAATACGCTGCGCTGAGACGGCTGGATCGACAGGAACAGTAATGGCTCCGATGTGGCCAGCGAGGCCTGCTGCTCGTGCAGCTCAGACATGGGACGACCACTGACCATAAAAACCTCCAGCGCCCGCTGCAGACGCTGGGGGTCGTTGGGGTGAATACGTTGCGCAGACTGGGGGTCAACCTCGGCCAGACGCTGGTGGACCGCGACCCAGCCCTCTGCATCAGCGAGCCCGCTGATTTCATCACGTACCGCCTGATCGGCCGCCGGCATGGCTGCCAGCCCATCCCGCAAGGCCTTGAAGTAGAGCATTGTGCCACCTACCAGCAATGGCACTTTGCCTTGTTCACGGATGTTCTGCATCTCCCTGCGGGCATCAATGCAGAACTGAGCTGCCGAATAACTTTGCGCAGGATCCAGAAAATCGATCAGACGGTGGGGCGCCAGGGCCAGTGTCGCCGCATCTGGCTTGCCCGTACCGATATCCATCTCACGAAATATCTGTGCCGAATCGACATTGATGATTTCCATGGGCAGACGCTGGACGAGCTCTATTGCCAGGGCAGTCTTCCCGGATGCAGTGGGCCCCATCAGGCAAATGGCAGGACAGTTTTCGGGCTGAAAACCGGCAAGATCAATTGTGGCCGCTGACATTGGCTTATCTGCCACGCAGGAAAAGTCTGTCAAGGTCACTCATACTCTGGTAGACCCAGGTAGGCCGCCCGTGATTGCACTGGCCGCTGCGTTCGGTCTGCTCCATCTGGCGCAGCAAAGCGTTCATCTCGGGCACACTCAACTGGCGATTGGCTCGCACCGAACCGTGGCACGCCATGGTTGAAAGCAGTTCATCACGATAGGCGCTGATCCGCTCGCTCTGGCCGTGCTCGCGAATATCAGACAACACATCACGCACCAGCTGCTCAACATTCGCCCGGGCCAGCAAGGTGGGCACCTGGCGCACAACAATCGATTCTTCGGCAACTCTTTCCAGCTCGAAACCCAGCTCGGCCAGTGACTTTGACTGCTCCTCAGCACAATCCGCCTCGGCGCGACTGACCGCCAGAGAGACTGGCACAAGCAGCGGCTGAGCCTTGATGCCCTGCGTGTCGCAGGCGGTTTTCATGCGTTCATAGGTGATGCGTTCGTGCGCAGCATGCATATCCACAACAATCAGCCCTTCAGCATTCTGCGCCAGAATGTAGACGCCGTGCAGCTGCGCCAGGGCAAATCCGAGAGGCGGAATCTCTTTATCTTCACCGAGGCTCTGGTAAAGCGCCGCCTGGTCAGCCAATACACGACTGTTGCTGCTTGCCCCGCTATAACTGGAAAAGCGCTGAACACTGTTTTGCGACACCGGCGCAGAATCAGTATGGAGAATTTCGCCCGTGCTCTGATCAACACGCAAGCCCAGGGATGCCTGCTCAACCGGCTTCTGCCAGTTGTCAGCGCTCGACTGCCCCATGACATTATCGTCGCGATCTGACGAGCCCTGCATGTGATCGCTGGGACGCACATCGGCCAGGGCCTTGTGTAATGAGCGGAACAGAAAGTCATGAACCAGGCGCTGGTCACGGAATCGCACTTCATGCTTGGTCGGATGAACATTGACATCGACCAGCGACGGCTGCAGCTCCAGATACAAAACAAATGCCGGATGCCGGCCGCCAAACAGCACATCACGGTACGCCTGCTTGATAGCATGGGAGACCAGCTTGTCACGTATCACACGGCCGTTGACGTAAAAGTACTGCAGGTCTGGCTGACTGCGCGAAAAGGTCGGCAAACATACCCAGCCCCACAAACGCAGACCGGATGCTTCCATCTCGATAAAAACAGCATGTTCCAGAAATGCAGGCCCACAGACCAGACCGATGCGTCGCTGCTTCTCCTGAATAGTCTGTGCTGGCTGAAGTTGATGCACCGTGCGCTGGTTGTGGCGCAGGGTCACGCCGACATCAAAACGGCTCAGCGCAATACGTTTGACAACCTCATCAATCCGGCCGAACTCGGTATTTTCAGTCCGCAGAAATTTTTTGCGCGCCGGTGTATTAAAAAACAGGTCACGAACTTCAACGCTGGTACCTTGCGGGTGTGGCGCCGGGCTTAGTGTGGCGGTCATTTCCTGGCCTGCCGCTTCGACCTGCCAGCCACCCTCTTCCTGAGCGTCTTCAGACCTGGAGACCAGCATCAGTCGCGAAACCGAGCTGATACTGGCCAGAGCCTCACCACGAAAGCCCAGGCTTTCTATGTTCTCCAGATCGTCCAGCTCGACAATCTTGCTGGTAGCGTGACGGCTCAGCGCCAGCGTCAGGTCGTCGCGGGGAATGCCCGTCCCGTTGTCGCGAATCCGGATCAGCTTGCTGCCGCCCTGCTCGACCTCAACATCAACCCGGCTGGCCCCTGCATCAAGACTGTTCTCCATGAGTTCCTTGACGACCGAGGCTGGGCGCTCGACGACCTCGCCGGCCGCAATCTGGTTGGCCAGGCGTTGGCTGAGCAGTGCAATGCGTTTCATGGGCAAACCTGTTGTTACGATGACGGGATGATGAGGATCTGACCGACCCGAATTGTATCACCCCTGAGCTGATTGGCCTCGCGCAATCGCGACAGACTGACCTGGTAGCGGTCGGCAATACCGGAGAGCGTCTCACCCCGGCTGATGGTGTGTTCGTAAACGGTCGGTGGCGCAGACAGCGCGATTGTCTGCGGTCCGCCGCCCGGAATCAGCAGGCGCTGACCAACATGAATAGTGTCGCCACTCAGGCTGTTGGCGGCACGCAGCTGGGCCAGCCCGATATTGTGGCGCTGCGCAATCATGGAGAGACTGTCGCCACGGACCACAACATACTCCCGATCCGGCCCCTGATTATTGGCCTTTTGCCATGCCAGTAGCGAGCCTTCCGGCGGGCGTTCGTAAAAATAGTTCATGACCCCCTGGACAATGGCGTCGGCCAGACGCTGCTGGTAAGCAGGCGAGGTGAGTTTTCGTGCCTCGCTCGGGTTGGAAAGGTAGCCGGTTTCGATCAGCAGTGAAGGAATGTCTGGCGAGCGCAGCACCCAAAGATTGCCCTGCTGGGGCTTGTCGCGACGCAGGGTGGCGACCTGACCCAGAGAATTCAGGATGTAGGAGCCGGCCGCCATGCTTTGCTCAATACTCCAGGACATGGAGATATCCAGCAGCGTCAATGCCAGATCATCCTCGAAGTCGCGCAGACTGGTGTCACCGGCGCTGCCACCCAGCAATGCGGCAGAGTTTTCTTTCTCGGTGACCCGACGGATATTTTCGTCTTCGGCGGTGGTTTGCGACAACGCGTAGACCGTTATCCCCTCGGCTCGTGAAGTGCTGTAGGAATCTGCATGGATGGACAGGAATATGTCGGCCCGATTATCACGTGCCAGCATCGGACGCTCCTGCAGCTGCACATGGAAATCGGCATCGCGAATCATTACCGGCTGGTAGCCAGGCAGTGAGCGCAGGCGGTCACTAATCGCCTGCGAAATTGCCAGCGCCACGTCTTTCTCGCGGATTCGCCCGTCATAGCCGATGGCACCGGGATCGCGGCCACCGTGCCCGGCGTCAATCGCCACGACGATATCCCGGAGGCTCGCAGTGTTCTGTTCAACGGCTGCTGGCGTGCTGACCATCTGCGCGGGCGGCGGCACTTCGCGATCAAGCCCGTAAAGATCGATCACCAGCCGGTCGCCGGCCTCAACATCAGGCGGCAGCAAGTAGCTGCTGGGGTTAACCGCTTCGGCCATATCCAGCACGATTCTGGTGTCGGTCTGGTTGCGCGCAGCGCTGCGGATATTGCGCACCGGCACATCAGTCAGCGGAACCCGACCCGTATCGACTCGCAATTGGGAACGCTCGATGTCGATCACGACACGATGCGGGTTATCAAGTACAAACACTGAATACTGGGCTGGCTCACTCAGGTCCAGCACGACCCGTGTGTAGTCAGGTGACTGCCAGACTCGCAGATCGTCGATATCAGCGGCCGATACCGCGCTGCTCAGCAGAGCCATTAGAAGCAGCAAAATCAGGCGGGACGCTGCAGATTTCCGCTCAGCATGGCTCGAACGACAGCAGACATGACGCCTGACGTTTCTGACATGACACTGGAAAACTGCTGCCTGCGATCGCATCGACCGTAACCCTGCTCATAGCTGCTTCAGCGAGCGGGGCTATGCGGCCACACGACTCGCTCCATAATTTCTCGACCTGTCTGCGTCGCTGCCCGACACTGAATCAGCCGTCCGCGCCGTTTCACTCCCGGACCACTGGTCAAGGTCAACTCGATGTCCGGCAGCGGCAAAAAACCTTTGCCTTTGTCGGCCCATTCGATCACGCAGACCGCGGGCGGCTGGAAGTAGTCGTCAACGCCCAGGAATTCTACCTCTTCAGGATCTGATAGTCTATACAGATCAAAGTGATAGAGGGGAAACTGAAAATCTTCGTAAGGTTCTACCAGCGTGTAGGTCGGACTTTTCACTGCGCCCTGATGCCCGAGGGCCCTGATCAGTCCTCGACTGAGTGTCGTCTTACCCATACCGAGATCACCGTGCAGGTAGACAACAGCGCCATGTCCGGCAGCGGCACTGAGACTTATCGCATTGGCCAACACAGCACCAAACTTCTCGGTCTGGCTCTCTGTTTCAAGATAGTAACTACTTACATTCATGCCAGACTATCCTGCTTTTTATTGAGCAGCTCGCGGAAAGTGGCAGGCAGGTCACTGGCCAGGAGGCCGCGCTCGCCGAACCGCTGCGCCAGCAAATCTGCTGCCTTTGCGTGCAGACACACCGCCAGCCGGGCGGCGTTCGCAGACGGCAGTCCCTGAGCCAGCAGCGCCACCATAAACCCTGACAGCACGTCGCCCATGCCGCCTGATGCCATGCCCGGATTACCATGCATGCATACATCAATCACATCCGAGTCGGGGAAAGCCAGAAGAGATCCAGCCCCTTTCAACAGACAGACCGCACCCGTTAAAGACTGCAGCTTGCGAACCGCGGCAAAGCGATCAGACTGGATTTCTGCCACGCTGCAGCCCAGTAGCCTGGCGGCCTCGCCAGGATGAGGCGTGATGACCCAGCGCGCTCGCGCCTCAGCCGGCGCCAGATCACCCCAGGCCAGTTTTTGCATGGCAAGCAGATTCAGCGCATCAGCATCCAGTACCAGCGGTGCGCCAGTGTCAGCCATCCAATCCAGAATTTCCCGCAATACATTGATTGACCATTCACTTTTTCCGAGCCCGGGACCAATTGCCAGTGCGCTGGCCTGAGTGAGCAGTGATCGCAATGCTGCGCCCTGCAGGGCATGCCAGTCATCCACTGGCTGAACCATCACTTCGGGCTGACGTACCAGCATCGCTGTTCGATGCTGACTTCGCGTCAGCAGGGTTACTGTGCCAGCTCCCCCCCGGACTGCAGCGCCAGCCGTCAGGAGCGCAGCACCACCAAAGCCGTCATCCCCTCCGACCACCACCGCGCGGCCAGCCGCACCTTTGTGGGTGCTCTTTGCGCGGGGTGGCAATGCCTCAAGAGCATCATCAGCGAAAATGGCGCGCGCGACTGGTGGCCAGCTCGCTGTCATGTCACCCAGACGTTCAGGCAGGCCAAGATCATCAAAGCAATGCCTTCCGCAGTAGTCAACAGCATCCCCGGTATACAGCCCCTGAGTCCGGGCGATGAAACTGATGGTCGCGCTGGCGCGCACTGCCACGTCCTTGACCGACCCTGAATCGGCATTGACGCCGGTGGGCTGATCGATGGCCAGCACAGGAAGATCAAGTGAATTGACACGTTCGGTGGCGGCCAGGAAGTCACCCGTCAGGCCAGCGCGCGCCCCATTGCCAAGCATGGCGTCGACAATCACCACCGACGCCGACTCTGAGCAGCAATAATTATAAAAATCATCATCTTGCCAGGGCTTAATGGCGACTTCAGACTGCCTTGCCAGTTGCCACGCCTGAGCAGCAGCACCTTTCAACCTGGAACTGTCGACCATCAGGAACGCTGTAACGTCCAGCCCCTGTTCACGGGCAAGTGAGGCCATCACAAGGCCGTCACCACCGTTATTGCCTGGACCGCACAGCACGGCAACCCGCTCGGCATCGGGCCACAGTTTCTGCATCTGTCGCCATGCTGAGCCTGCGGCCTGGCGCATCAGATCAAACGCATCAATGCCAGCCGCGATGGCTCTGGCATCCATGTCCCGAACCTGGTCGGTACTGTAGAGCAGCTCCGCCATAATTGGCCTACTCCATCCGGTTGATCAGTCGCTGAATCAGACGCAGACTGGTTTCCAGCTCTGCTGTTGGCACGTCATCCGTCAACCCGATGGCCCAGGGGTCCTGAAGTGACCGCAAGGCGCTGTAGACTTCCTGACCGTGTTCGGTCAGCTGCACCAGTGCCGAGCGTTTGTGGCGCGGATTTTCAACATACGCAAGCAGGTCATCAGCCGCCATGACGTCAGTGATTCGCTGCACAGCCTGACGCGACTGACCGAGCGACCTGGCGATGGAAGGAACCGTGACACCAGAGTTCGAAAGCGCCACGATTCCGATGACTTTCCAGCGGGCACTTGTCAGACCAACCCGCTCTGCCATTCGGTCACCGTCGGCAAGCAATAGTCCGTTAAGCCGGAAAACGGCGCGCACCAGATCCAGAAAGAGTTTACGTTTGGGGGAATGCATCATCGTCGCCGCAGCGCTGCTCGTTTTAATGCCTTGTGTATATAGGCAGGGTTGATGGGGAACTCGCGCAGATTGCCACCCACGGCGTTGGCTACCGCATTCGCGATCGCTGCGGCCGCAACAGCCGTGGCAACACCCCGTGTGCTTTGTTTACTGGCACCAGGCTCTGCTTGTTCTGTGTTTTCACTGCTGGCCAGCCACACGACCTCGACGGCGGGCAAATCCAGCACAGCCGGCATACGATAATGCATGACGTCAATATCGTGCAAACATCCATTTTCGTCGAACATGACCGCTTCGTTCACTATCTGACGAAATGCCTCGGCCAGGGCCTGCTGAAAAACATCAAGGTCCTTGCTGGCTTCCATCTCGGATGCGCCCACGAAAACACTATAACGGGAGACCCTGACCCGCCCGGACAGCGCGTCCAGTTCGACGTCACACAGGTGCGTGCAGCCCATGGCGTAAGCAACGCCACGCCCGTTGTTGGCAGCTACCGGTGCCCGGTAATGCTCGTGCTCACTCGCCGCAGTCAGAGCGTCTCGCTGCCGGGCATTGCGCAAGCGCAGCGCCAGCGGGTCGATGCGCAGCTTGCGTGACAATGCATCCATGGCGGTTTCGGTAACAAGCAGTGCACACATCGCCGCCGATTCCAGGTAACGGTTTTGAGGCGGGGTATTGGCGATGACGTCGTAAGCGATCAGATTCTGATTCGGCAAGTGATAGCTCACAAACGCGAGTGCGCAGATTTCAGCAGCCAGGGGTGCCGGGACTGCCCCTGACTGACAGCAAAACACAGCTTCTACAACCTTCAGAGTGCCGTCATTGAGCGCACCCAGTCGAAAGCTGGCGAAATTTGCTGGCGTCAATGCGAACACCGATGCAGGATGGGACTTGATGCTGACAGGCTGCCCTGTCTCGAGGTGTAGCAGCTGCGCCAGAGGCAACACCTGCTTTGCCAGCAAACGGGCTGGGGGCGAGCTGTCATCAGCGCAGGTGGTCAGGTCGTCGCCAGTTTTATTCGGGGCAATACTGACAGCCGGCTCAAACCCGCCCGTCAGCACAGGCGAGCAGTCAATTTCATCACCCAGCATGACCTCAGCAAGGGCAAATGCCCTGTCGGGTTCACCCTTTCGAGAAGTATGGCGCCGCGCGATATTTGATGGCTGCGCAGGCGCCGGATCAATGCCCTGTGTGAATAATGTCTCATCGAGTAGCGGCGCTTCTGGCTCCATGGCCAGACGTACCGAGGTAACAGAGGGTAAAAGCGCATATTCTATATCGATCGCAGCAAGAGCGCGTTTTGCGGTTTCAGCATCCTGCGCGGCAACAATGGCAACTGGCTGTCCCTGATACCGGACTTTGCCCCGCGCCAGCAAATGCCCACACAGCTCTGGATTGTCCCTTGCGCTGAGAACGGCCTCCACTCCATCCATCTGAATCGCGCGACTCAGGTCTAGGCGCAAAATTCTGGCATGTGCGAACGGACTCCGCAGAATTGCCCCCTGCAGTGCAGCCCTGGGTCGCAGCTCCGCCTGGCATACTGCCTCTCCCTTTACTCGTGCCAGCGCCGCACGACTGCAATCACCTGGCTCGGCCGATGTCGTTACGGCTCGCGACAAGGCACTGACGATCTGCGGATAGCGCGAACAGGCGCACAGATTGCCCGACAGCGCTTCAGCGACCGCTGAACTGTCCGGCTGTGGATCTTGTTTGAACAGAGCCGCTGCCGCCATCAACATACCAGGGCCGCAGGCTCCACAGCTCAGCGCCTGATGTTCAGCCAGCGCATACTGCAGAGGGTGGAGTCCGGCATCGGCGCCCAGTCCCTCGATCGTGGTGAGACGCTTTCCCTGCATTTCTGCTGCCAGGACCAGACAGGCACATACCGGATTGTCCTCCAGCAAGACGGTACAGGCACCACAGGAACCACTCTCGCAGCCGATTTTAGTGCCAGTCATTCCCAGCACATTGTGCAACACCGACAGCAGTGTCTGCCCCGGCTGACAGTCCAGCGATACCGGCTGCTCATTGATCACACATGACACCTGCGTGCTCATCGGGATCCCTCAGAGCCACCGCCAGCGGATCTCTGCCAGGCAACTCTCGCCGCGCTGATGGCCAGTTCTGACGCCACGTGTGCCTTGTGATCGGCAGTCTGCTGGGAATCGACGCCAGCGCGACAGGCGCCGGCAATCTGCCTTCTAAAACGCGCCAGCACATCGGGTTCAAGTCGATTGCCGATTAACATACTGGCCGCACGTTCAGCCAATGCCGGCACCAAAGTTACTGCGGCCAAAGCGACACGGCAACTGTCAATACGGTCGTCTTTCAGGGTGAGGGCGACTGCGACACCAGCATAAGTTTTACCCAGACTGGAACGTGAAGCTACTCTGGCGTAAGCATCTGCAGTACCTGCGCGAGGCGCTGGCAACTCAATACTGACCAGCAGCTCATCCGTCCGCAGGCAGGTTCGACCTGGTGACAAAATCAATTCGGAAACAGGAATGAGTCGCTCACCGCTGACACTGACAACCCGGCAGCACGCGTCAATTGCCATCAACGCAGCAGCAGCGTCCGCTGTCGAGGCGGCCTGACATAGCTTACCGCCTATTGTCGCACGGGATCGAATCTGAGCAGGTCCTGTCGCAGCCAGCGCTTCGGCAAGACCTTGCCAGCTTTTCTGAATGGCCGGGTGACTCGAAGCCTCCTGACAGGTGACTGCAGCACCCAAAACAAGGGCACCGTCAGCCAGAACCGTAACTGATCTCAGTTCGGCAAGGCGTTTGATATCGATCAGAACCGGTGCAGAGCCTGATTGTTTGTCGCCACCGGCAAGTGCTGCAGATGTATTATTCAGGACGGGCAGCACACTTGTGCCGCCCGCCAGAACCCTGGCACTGCCCCTGTGTTGATGCAGACTGCGCAAAGCTTCACCAATAGATGTGGGCGCCAGGTATTCCATTATGCGCCAATCAGAATCGCAGCAGCAGGGTCACGGAAGCTTCAGTGTCTGTCTTCTCACGGGTCACCGGGACTTCCGTCTGATGCTTTACATTGATCGCAAACTTCATCGACAGATTTGACAGTATGTCTGACTCCAGGGCGGTCTCAGATCGTGCAATGGTGGTGCGCTCACCAACATCGGCACTCAGCGTCTGCAGGAAGCGCGCATTGTCAGACAGGTCCCAGCTATAATCTGCAGACAGTCGGATAATGGCTTCTTCAAAGTCACCTTCGTCACTGTCGGAACCTCTGGAAACACGCATACCAGCACCTACTGTGTAGCTGAGTGTCATGTCTTCGAGATCGCGGAATACAACCTGACCATAACTCACCGATACATCAGACTGGCTGTCGTAGCCACTGAACTTGTCAGTCTCATGAGCCACCCGGGTCATGACAAAATTATCAGGATCGAAGTTGTAGGTGGCGCTACCAACCGTATAGAGTCGCTGCGCAGCCAGCTCGTCATCTTTCGATGAGCGGAAACCATCCAGCGTAAGCCGATAGGACCACTGTTCACGAATGGCATCAAATGCAGCCCGAAACCGCAGACTTTCATTGTCCGTGTTACCTGAGGTGTAGACAGCACCAAGTTCCAACTCGCTGGCCAGGTCCCAGGTCTGGGCCTGCAGGGGCAGCGCAAACAGCGCCAGGGTCAACAGTGCCACTCGCACGCTGTTGCGGTAAATTCCAGGCATAACTTCATCCTCTTGATTGTTCAGGTCTGGCCTCATTAGCGTTGGTCCGATTCAAGTCCGGGAACTGTCATAATCGAACGATGTTGTTGCGAGACCGCGTCAGGTCGATGATTCTGAGCAATTAGGCCGATATTGTCCAGCCAGCAAACCGACTGATTCATGGTGTTTTTTGCGCGAGTTTATGGATACAATGCCAGAAATTAAGATGGCTGGAGTTCATCTGTATGAAAACGCTGATTCTGGTGCGTCATGCCAAGTCCAGTTGGAATGATCAGACACAACGCGACATCGACAGGCCATTAAACGAGCGTGGTCGCCATGATGCTCCCATGATGGCTGACAGAATGCTGGCCCGCGGCACGCAACCGCAGCGAATCATCTGCAGCCCCGCATTGCGAACCGTTTCGACCGCAGAAATTTTTGCCACTCACCTGTCCATTCCCAACGAACTGATCCACATGGAGCGCCAGATCTATCTGGCCAGCAGCGGCCACCTGCTGCACCTGCTGCAACATCAGGATGAAAATATAGACGTCATCATGCTGGTCGGCCACAACCCGGCACTGACAGATTTGTTCAACGATCTGTGCGAATCAGCGCGACTGGACAATATGCCAACCTGTTGCGTGGCAGAATTAACGTTTGAGGTGGACAGCTGGGCGCGCCTGGAGTTTGGCAAAGCGCAGCTCAAGCAGATTGATTATCCCAAAAAAGTCTAGTCACGCCGCTGCTCAGTGCGTCATAGAATAGATCAGAAAATTGACACCGAGCTGATACGCTGTATTTGCATGCCGCGTTGGATAATTCGGGTGGTAGGTGTGCTCCCAGCCATCACCCATATCGCTGTTAAAATTGATTAGCACCATTACGCGCCCCATATCATCGAGTATGGCGTGCGTTGTCGCGACACTGGCATCCCGCTCGGGAATATTCTCCGGGTTGCCCAGCGCCGGTATCATCTGCGGCCCATTGGTATCGTAGTAGATCCGGAAAATCTCATGGTCCGGCGGCAGCTGAACAATGTCACGTTCAGGGAAAACCATTTGAAACGAGTTTTCGAATGCCTGCCATTCGCGCGTACCCCAGAAGTCATCGATCAGCAGGAAACCACCTCGCAGCAGGTACTCCCGCAGGTTCTGCAACTCGGGCGGAGAAAAGTATGGGCCACCATTGCGCCCGACTTCGAGCATGTACAGGAATGGATACTCGAAGATCTCGTCATCGTCCAGTCGCAGGACGATAGGTTCGGACATTACCCTGATATTACTAAGCCGTGAGACGCCCCTCAGAAAGTTGCGGTCGGCTGCCGGAAAGTCGACAGACCAGGGACCATAACCGAAGCCCCCCCGGTAATATGAGTCGTATTGCACTCTGACAAACGCGAATTCGCCGGCGAGGTCGGGCGCATCTTCAGGCAGCTGTGACTGGCCCGGCGAACGCTCCGGCGGTGGCGCCAGAAGTGGCTGGGCATCAAGGAAAGGTGAGAGCAGCATGCCCAGCAAAGACAACACGGCCACCGACTTAACACTGTATTTTCGAATGGACATTTATCAGCTCAATTGCCAGAGACGACAGGGTGTTCAGCTCACCAGTTTGGTGTAAGCTGCCAAATAATTCAACCTAAACAATAACAACAGTAACACCGGGAGAACAGCCATGCCCCAGGCATTCACCACTTCGCGCACCCCTTCGATTCTGGCCCTTAGCATGGCCGGCCTGATGCTGACAGCCTGCTCTGGCCCAGAGCAAACGGCCACAGAGTCAGTCAATGTGCAGGTGCTTTCGAGCGCACCGCATCTGGTCACCGGTGGTTCAGCGCTGGTAGAACTTGTCTACGACAGCCAGGGAGCCCTGCCACAGATTCATGTCAATAATGATGCATTCACCTGGCCCGCTCCGGCAGATGATGACGGTCTGCAGACCGCCAGGGTCCTGATCGAGGGGCTGGAAAACGGTGACAATGAGGTGCGGGTGACCGTTGGCGCGGCGCAGGCTGCCCTTACTCTGGTCAATTATCCGATAACCGGGCCCGTCATCTCAGGCGAGCATCAACAGCCCTACCTGTGTCTGTCTGAACTCGCCCCGCGACAGGCTGAAGACGGCAGTGAACAGCCGCGGCGATTCGCAATCGGCAATGGAGAATATCTCGAAACGAGTCAGTCCGCCGGCGACTGCTCTGTACCCACCCGGGTCGATTACCTGTACAAAAGCGTCTCTGACGAAGGCTTTCAGCCGCTGCAAGACCCGGCCCGGGTACCCACCGATGTGGCTACCACTGAAACAACTTCGGGTCAGCAGCTACCATTCATCGTCAGACTGGAAACCGGCTCCATTAACCGGGCCATCTACCAGATTGCCACACTGTATCAGCACGGACAGACCGTGAGTGCCGTCGAGCCCGCTCCTGATGGATGGAATCAGAGACTGGTATACACCTTTGGTGGCGGCTGCGAGGCTGGCTATTTTCAGGGTACCAGCACCGGAGGCGTTCTCAGAGAGAGCATTCTGGCGAAAGGTTATGCCGTGGCATCGTCAACGCTCAATGTGAATGCCCAGGGCGGCTGCAACGATGTCCTGTCAGCAGAGACCGCCATGATGGTGAAAGAGCACTTCAGCAAGCACTACGGTGTGCCGGTGCACACGATCGGTAGCGGCGCTTCTGGCGGCGCCATGCAACAGTTACTGATAGCCGGCGCCTACCCGGGTATTCTTGATGGGCTCCTGGTAGGCATGACCTTTTCGGATGCGGTCACATATTTCACAGATGCCCAGGAATGCAGCGGACCATGGCGCCCGTATGCCAACAATCCCGATAATGGCCTCGATGAAGCAACACGCACGGTGGTTGGCGGCTGGCCAAACTGGTATTTGTGCGATGAGTCGTTGGGGGATCGACCAGACCGGATTTCACCGTTCGACTGCCCCGCCGAAATTCCGCAGGCCATGCACTATCATCCCGAGCAGAATCCGGACGGCGTTCGTTGCTCGATCTACGACGGCATGCGTAACATATTTGGAGAAAAGTCCTATCCTTCGATTCCCACACAGCGCCAGGTAGCCCGCAGCCCGCACGACAACACAGGGGTGCAGTACGGACTGGAGGCACTGAACGCCGGACTGATCACCAAACAGCAGTTTCTGGATATCAATGAGAATTTCGGCGGCTGGAACATCGATTATCAGCTGACCCCGGAACGCACACAGGGTGACCCGGACGCGATACGTATTGCCTATGAAACCGGACGCATCACCAGCGGAGATGCCGGCCTGGCACGTGTGCCCATCATTGACGATCGCCTCTACCTGGACGATCAGGGAAACTTCCACGCAAGCGTCTACTCGTTCACCACCAGGGCACGCCTGCAGCGGGATAACGGACATGCTGATAACTATGTCATCCGGCGCCATGGCAGCGAAATATCACTGGCGGATGAGAATCTGTCGCTGATGGATGAGTGGTTGAGCAATATCGATCGTGAGGACGAGTCGACCCCCTTGCTTGACAGAATCGTGGCGGCACGCCCGCCGCAATTGCTGGACGACTGCTTTGCCGCTGACGGCGAGCGAATTGTTGAGCCAGCACAGTTCGATACCCAGCAACTGTTTGACAACACTGCCGGGCGCTGCAACCAACTGTATCCGCCACATGCGGGCCTGCGACTGGTCGCCGGCGGTCCTCTCAGTAATGACATCATGAAGTGTCAGCTTAAACCAATCGAGATCAGTGATTACGCTGTCACGTTTACTGATGCTGAGATGAATCGCCTGCAGAGCATTTTCCCGGAAGGGGTGTGCGACTGGAGCCGGCCGGGCGTGGGACAAACAAGTACCCAAACCTGGTTGTCCTTCGGTCCGTCTCCAGTCAATCGCTATCAACCCTGATCAGGACAGGGCGCCCTTATTTTCAATAGCCTGTGACGGCCGTCTGCACAATAGGATGCCGACGGCCGATAACAGAACGCCAGCGCCAAGCAGCGTCGCATCACCGACCGCCAGCCCGAAAGTCTCAAGGCCAGGCAAGGCAACTAAAACCCCACCCAGACCTGTCAGCAGGCGCCCGCCAGTGCCAGGCACCCCAGTACGATCCAGAAAACCCAATCCTGGCAGATAGTCCTGCAAAGATCCCGCAATCAACACGATTCCAAGCGCCACAGTTGTCGTGCCTGTTATCACCTGCCACCAGCTTGCTTCCAGGATCAATGCCGGATCGAGCACAAAAAAGAATGGAATAAAATAGATCACACTTCCCAGACGCATGGCCTTGAAACCCGTGGTCAATGACGAAGCGCCAGCGATACTGGCCGCAGCAAAAGCGCCAAGTGCCACAGGTGGCGTAATGAATGACAGCATCCCCCAGTAAAGAATGAACAAGTGCACACTCATTGGACTGAGACCACCCTGCACAAGCGCTGGTGCCAGCACAATGGCCAGAAAGATGTAGGCCGCAGTCACTGTCATGCCGATACCAAGGACAAAACTGGTCAATGCTCCCATCAGTAGCAGCAACCAGATGGAATCACCCGCCAGATATAACAGGTCATTAACCAGTGTGCCTGACAGCCCGGTGACGGACAGGGCTCCAACAATCAGGCCGACACCAGCCATAATGGCCAGCAGCTCCACGAGCAAGCGTCCAGCTGCCACCAGGAATCGGCCTGCAGCCGCAAGGTCCCAGCGATGAACACGCGACAGTTGATTCAGCGCCAGCAGCATGCCTGTCGCAAAATACGGCGCAGCTGCTTCGCGCTGCATGACGATCAACAGGAAAATCAGGACTGCGAATGACGCGATGTAGTACCAGCCATCCCGAAACGTTTCGCCCAGTTTTGGCAATTGCTCGCGCGGCGTGCCTTTCAGGCCGGTGCGGGCAGCGTAGGCATCCACCTGCACAAACAGTCCAAAAAAGTACAGCAGCGCAGGTATTGCCGCCGCCAGTGCTACCGAGGTGTAGGGCACATTCAGAAATGTAGCCATGACAAACGCGGTGGAGCCCATGATTGGCGGCAGCAGCACGCCACCCGTTGAGGCACAGGCCTCGACCCCACCGGCGTAAGCTGGTGACATACCATCCTTCTTCATTGCCGGAATAGTCATCTGGCCAGTCGTTAAAACGTTAGTGATGACACTGCCACTCATGGAACCCATCAGTCCACTGGACACGATGGCGACTTTGGCTGAACCACCTCTGACATGGCCAAACAGGGCAAACGCCAGATTAATGAAAAAACGACCACCACCCGTATGCTGCAAAGCTACACCAAAAATCAGGAAACCGATCACCAGTTGTGCAAAGGCTCTAAATGGCAGACCCAGGATACTCTCGATACTCATCACGTGGTACGAGGCAGTATTGGCCAGAGTTGATGACATTCCAGAAATCGGACCGGGCATCAATTCAGCAAAAACCGGATAAACTGAGAATACCAGCACCAGTCCAAACAGGGTTGTGCCACCGCAGCGACGCACGGCTTCCAGGGTCAGTGCCCAGAGCGCGTAAGCCATCCAGACCGCATGAGTCGGTGCGGCGAACTCCCAGCCATAGTCAAGCATGGTCTCTGCACTGAAAAAGAAGAAAGCACATATCCCAAACGTGACAAGCGACAGGATGATGTCGTACCAGTAGCGCCGAGCTTTGGCGAATGGGGGAAACACCAGAAAACTCAGCGGCAACAACAGCCCAAGCAGAGCATAGTAATAATGATTCTGAACAGTAATCACAAAATCCATTAGTGGCTGTTCAGAAAGCAGTCGCTGTGAATCCATGGCAAGGAATATACACAGTATCGCTGACAGCGCCAGCAGCCAGCGTACCGCAACTGGCATCTCGGTTGTGGATCGCGACATCAGTCCCAGGTCTCCCATACAGGATCAAAACCGGCTGCCTCGAGCCGCTGGGCACGCAGCTGCTGCCAGTGCTCGCTGAACTCATCGCGGTCTCGGATACCGGCTGATTCTGCTTCCTCCCAGGCTTCGGCCAGCACGCGCTGCCGTTCCAGCAATGACTGATTATGCGCATCCAGCTCGTCGGTCCAGACACCGATTTCACGCCAGTAGCGAACCGCACCCGCATGATAGGGAACAACCCAGTCAAACACCTGCCGCTCCAGCTGCCAACCTATTGCACCTGGGTCAGCGTCCTTGAAGTCATCGAAATTTTCATGAATCACTCGGGTCATCCAGTACACCATTTCTTCATCCTGGGTGGACTGGGCGATCAATGCGGGATAGGGATAGGTGCCTGCTTCCTGCGGTTGCTCGTCACTGATGCCGGGACCACGGGTTGCCATATGGCGCGTGAAGTATGGAGCTACCGAATGCATGCCCTGCCAGCATGCCTCATCATCATGAGGCGCAGGCAGCCAGGCAATACCTCTTGGCGAAGCTTCCAGACGCCGGGTCGGGCCGGACACTGTTGTGCCAAAGGCAACATCGACATCGCCATTGATGACGCCCTCCCACATGGCCTCGTAGCCAGGAAAGTCAACGCGTTCAACATCTTCCCAGGTCAAACCGCCGCAGGCCAGGTAGGCCTCCATGGAGATATTAAGCGCGGGCGCCGCCCTGACAAAGGGCACACGACGCCCGCGCAACTCTGCGAAACTGGTAACGCCGGTATCAGCCGCCACTGCAACAGCCTGATTACTCAGGCCGTTGGAGGTCATCAATAACTGCAGCGCCTGTGGGCCCCACTGGGGATCGGCGAATTGATAAACACCTTCCTGCGCAAAATAGGTCGCTACCCCGTTGGCAGAGAACTGGACGCGGTTGCTGACCAGAGGCAGTAGTCGCGACACATCATTCTGACCGGGGATGACCCGCAGCGTAATGTTGTAGCGGTCACGCAACATCGCACCAATCGCGACCGACTGATTGTATCCGGTTGTTCCTAGATTGTAGGCTGTCCAGGCCAGCTGGCGTGGCAACTCCGGTGAGGCGGGCTGCTGAGCCGATACTGTCCCGGCAAATCCCAGCGTCAGTATGAATGGCGCCAGCAGTGTAATGATGCCGCGAGGCCCCTTTGCCCTGTTACAGCGATTACGCAGCATGGCGCTGCATGGTGTGCGGTGCATCGCGACTCCCCCTGATAGTTCTTTTAATTGTGCACAGTTCAAGCTTGTCATCGATGTCGATAACATCTAGTCAGAGGTTAGCAGGGACAACAGAGAAGTGAAAGAAATAGCGGAACGATCGGGCGCGGCGCAGGAGCAGGTGCAGGTGCAGGTGCAGGTGCAGGTGCAAGCAAACGTTAATTGTCATCGAAGCCAGGCCTCAGGCGAGACCCGGCTTCGATGTATTAGTGGCAAGCTGGACGCTAGACCAATCAGTTAGTGGCGCGACGACCAGTAACAGGGATCGGACCGAAGTCGGTATCAAACGAACCACTCATCATATCCCCGTCAACTGTGCCGGTGAAGGCCAGCGTCATGGAGGTACCCTGGGCGTCAATGTCGGTAGCAAATGACAGTGTGTCACCGGCGATCGCTACAGAGTGAATCGGGGATGACCCCATATCCTGCGAGCTCATGTTGCCAGTCAGATCTTCATTGATAGTCAGATCGGCGTTCATGGCACCAATGGGTGTATCGATGGTAATTACCCACTCACCCACTGCCGGATGCGGGCCTGTACCAGCACAGGCTGCCAAAAAGAGTGCTACCAGCATACCCGCTACCAGCTTTCCTGTTTTATTGATCATTATGAGTTCCCCTTCTTTTCAATAAGCATAAAATTAAGATAATTGCTGTACCACATCGCTAAATATGCGGCCCTACTTTGATCCCGAATGGCGCGGCCGTCAACGCCTAATTCGTTGGATTAGACGATTTCCGTGACAGATACCTGGCAGTTTCCGAAAACCGCCAATCGTTCACAATTTTTCTACCAGGCTAACTCCAGTATTTGCATGACCTCATCTGATGATTGGATGCTGCGTGGGTTGTTGCGCACGACCGGATGTCGCGCAGCAGACTCTGCGATCCGCGCCAGCTGCTCTCTGCCGACGCCCAGGTCCCGTAGGCTGGCTGGCAGATCCATGCCTCTAACCCAGTCCTGCAGCCAGTCTCCCAATGGTGTCTCGCCGGCACCCATCGCCTCAGCCATTTCACGTTGTTGAATGACTGTTTCCTGCGCATTCCATTTGAGCACCGCGGGCAACATGACACAGGACGTATACCCGTGCGGCACACCACATTGTGCGCCCAGAATATACCCAATGCCATGACTGGCGCCATGGCGCACTTTTCCAAGTGCGGCACCCGCCAGCCACACAGCCTGCTGTAAAACTGTCCGCAGCTCACCGTCCTGCGGTGATCGCAGGACATCAGGCAACGACTTTGAAAACAGTCTCATGGCGGCCAGGTACTGCCCCTGCAGGTACGGATAGGCATCCGCAGAGCAGTAACCCTCCACAGCATGATCCAGTGACCTGACAGCTGTAGACAGCCATAACCACATTGGGGTGTGCTGAGCCAGGTGCGGGTCGTAGATAATGGCACGTGGACTCAATCCAGCACCGCGATATCCTTCTTTACTGGCTGTTACCGGATTCAGAATGCCAGCATTCTCGCTGAACTCGGCGCCAGACAGGGTACTGGGTACGGCGATCTGGCAAACAGCACTCCTGGACGATTTATCAGCCGAGGCTCCATAAAGATCTCCCGTACTGCCATCTCCGCGTCGAGCATAACGCAGCAGCTCATCTTCGTCCTGAATATCAGCGTTCAGGCAAAGCTGGATAAGCTTGCAGGCATCCATAATGGATCCGCCCCCGATCGACAGCAGCACATCAGCATCGTGCTGTCTGGCCATCTGCATGGCCTGCCAGACAGCCGGTCTGGGTGAGTGCGCCGGAATTCCATCATGACAGGCTACCAGCCGGTCACCTATGATGCTTCTCAGCTGTTGTTCCAGATTCAGATTGCGTTGCAGCGTTGCAGAAACAAACGCCATTACCCGATTCGCGGACTGCCCGCTGCGTTCCAGTTGCCCAAGCGTGACCGGCAATGATTCAGCCAGCGACATGCCAAAGCTTACCTGTGCGAGGGTAGTCTGAATATACATTCCGGCCTTCACGCAACTGCCCTCATGCATGCACGGTTTGCGGCACCTGCAGC
The DNA here is from genome assembly GCA_002706685.1 of Gammaproteobacteria bacterium. Lineage (GTDB taxonomy): Bacteria > Pseudomonadota > Gammaproteobacteria > Pseudomonadales > Pseudohongiellaceae > Pseudohongiella. The sequence continues at coordinate 144,524 of PALV01000013.1, forward strand.
TCTGTCTGCCGCATAAAAATATCCTGCAATCCCGCGAAAATTGAAGAAATTCATATTCTGCTATATTCTCTTATCTTCCCTGACACGAATACCTTTCTCAAGCACCCGAAACATTACTTGCCGAGGCCCTCAATGATCGAGCTCACTATCAACGGACAGCAACACTCGCTGGACATCGAACCGGAGATGCCCCTGCTCTGGGCGCTACGCAACGAGCTGGGACTGACCGGCACCAAATTCGGCTGTGGTATTGCCGCCTGCGGCGCATGCACAGTCCATGTGGACGGCCGCGCTGTGCGCAGCTGCGTAACACCCGTCAGCGCTGTGCAAAACACAAACGTTACCACCATCGAAGGACTGGCCCATAGTGCCACTAGTCATAGTGCCGGACAGAGCTCCGTCAGCGCTGCGCGCACAGATGTGCAGAATGCCTGGATCGAGCATCAGATTCCGCAATGCGGATACTGTCAGTCTGGCATGATCATGGCAGTCAGCGCTCTGCTTGACAGCCAGCCCGACGCCAATGAAGAGGCCATAAAAAACAGTCTTAGTAATGTATGCCGATGTGGCACCTACCCGCGCATCAGTCGAGCTGTGCGCGATCTGATCGCGGCAAGACAAGCCAGCCGCAGCCAGGAGGAAACCGTATGAAACTTAATCGTCGTCGTTTTCTGCTTGGCACCGCCCTCGCCGGTGGCGCTCTGCTGGTAGGTTACGCTGCCAGCCGTCCAAGCCGTCAGAGTCTCGCGAATGAAAATCACGCCGCACAGGGCCAGACATTTCTGACCACCTGGTTGCGAATAGATCCGGACAATCAGGTTACCGTCATCGTGCCCCACTCCGAAATGGGGCAGGGCGTACTTACATCGCTGCCTATGATGGCTGCCGATGAACTTGATGCCGACTGGAACCTGGTCCGCGTTGAGCAGGCACCGGTAGATGACCTGTTTGCCAACGACGTCCTGATCAAAGGCTTCGCCGCCTCAATGGGCTTCAGCGTGCCCGCTCTGCTTGATCGCGGTATGGACGCTCTGACATTGAAAGCCGCTGAAATCATGAACATGCAGATCACCGGTGGCAGCAGTTCAGTCCGCTTCACCGGAGAGATGGGTATGAGGACAGCCGGTGCGGCAGCCCGACAGATGCTGGTGAGGGCTGCTGCCGAGCAGTGGCAGGTACGCGAGGACGAGATTCAGGTCGCCAACAGCGTAATTTCGCATCCCGGATCAAACCGTACCGCGACCTTTGGAGAAATGGCGGCGCTGGCTGCCACTTATGAACCACCTCGCAGTCCGGTACTCAAGCGCCCCGAGCAATTCACGTTGATGGGCCGGTCCCTTCCACGCGTCGATATTCCAGCCAAGGTAGATGGCACTGCCCAGTTCGGGATCGACGCCCGGCCAGAAGGCATGCTTTACGCCGCCGTTACCACAGCACCGGTATTCGGTGGCCAGCTGCAACGGGTGGAAAATATTGATGCCGTCATGCAACGCCGCGGTGTGGTCCGAGTGGTCGAACTGGAAGACGCCGTGGCTGTTGTCGCCGACAATTACTGGCGCGCCAGTGAGGCTTTGAAGCAGCTGGTCCCGCACTTCACCAGCACCGAACACGATCAGCGCTCCAGTGCCGACATCTTTGCAGAGTATGATGCCGCGCTTGAATCTGGTGAACGTAATGAAGACGTTGCCGTCGGAGACGCGTCTGGGGCGCTGCAGAGCGCTGCCAGCGTTGTTGACGCCAGCTATCGCGTACCCTATCTGGCCCATGCCGCCATGGAACCAATGAATTGCACCGTTCATTTTGCGAACGGCCGCTGTGAGGTCTGGACCGGTACGCAGGACAATCTGGGCATTCGGGGTCAGGTCGCCAGCGCCGCCGGGCTGGATGAGACAGAGGTGACAGTGCACCCGTTTTACCTGGGTGGTGGCTTTGGTCGGCGTTTGCCAACATCAACCAACACCATTATTCAGGCAACACAGATCGCCCGGCAGTTTGACGTGCCCGTGCAGACCCTCTGGAGCCGCGAGGAAGATACCCGCCACGACTATTACCGTCCAGCGGTTGCCAGTCGTTTCCGCGCCGGTTTCGATAACGACGGGAAGCTGATCGCGTGGGAAAATGCCTACATCGGCAAGAATGAACCCGCCGAGGCAGCTCATATTGCCTACCAGATTCCCAACCAGAAAATCGATTATGTGGAAAGCCCGACGCACGTGCCATTTGGCGCCTGGCGAAGTGTGGCACACTCCCAGCACACATTCTTCCTGGAATCGTTTACAGACGAACTGGCCTGGCAGCAACAACGCGACCCTCTTCAGTTCCGTCTGGACTATCTCAGCGACAAACCCCGACACCAGCGGGTGCTTCGAGAGGCTGCGAGTCGGGCTGGCTGGAACACACCACCGCAGGCTGGCCGCGCGCGCGGCATCGCCCTGCAGGAAAGTTTTGGCAGCATTGTTGCCGAGGTTGCTGAAGTCAGCCTGACCGAGGCGGGTGAAGTGAAAGTTGAAAAAGTGGTCTGTGCCATTGACTGCGGACGAGTGGTGCACCCCGACAACGCTGCATCGCAGGTTGAAAGCGGGATCATCTATGGATTGACCGCAGCACTTTATGGCCAGATCACAATTGAGGAAGGCAAAGTCAAGGAAAGCAACTTCCATGACTACCCAATGTTACACCTGGCACAGTCGCCGGAAATTGAGGTCATAATTCTGGAAACGGAGGGTGCCCCGGTCGGCGGTCTTGGTGAGCCAGCCACCCCGCCAATTGCCGCTGCCGTCACCAATGCACTGTACGCATTGACGGGTCAGCGGGTCAGGGAGTTGCCGTTGCGGCACTATCAGTTTTTGCCAACACCGGAAGAGCGTGGCGCGAATCGCGCCTGATCAGAAAAGATAGAAGGGTCGATGGTCGCGCATTGCGGCCACCGACCCTCTGGAGTCACTCAACCAGGGAGCGGTTCTGTGACATTCCAGTCTGAACCATAAACTGACGGAACTGGTCAAAATCCAGCCCACCCGACTTGTCCTTGTCCAGGATGGTGAACGGCAGAACCATGGACTGACGGGCACCCTCGGGCATTTCTGTCAGGGCAATCTGCCCATCCATGTTGGTGTCCATGTAACCCATGACTATGGAAGTCATGTAGTCATCCACATTGATCTCGAAATCATTTTCGCCGGGCTCGGCGTAGCGGAACGAAACGCCACCATAAAGCATCTCTTCCCAGGTCTGCTCACCAAAGGTGACATCCACGCTGGGATCAGGGTTGCTGAGATTTGCCGTGGAGTTATCGTAGGTCGTCCGGTGAATGATCTTGGTACCGGCTGGCGCTTCGATAGGATCTTTGAACTGGAAGTAACGCTGCCAGTTGAAATCGTAATCAGGCGACGATAGCACCACTTCCTCACGACCATCCGGATAACGGATCGCGAACTCGGACGCCCGGCCTCGATAGTGCGCATGCGGGAACAGGGCATAAATCACTGCATCACGCTGCAGCTCGAAGTAGGCTTCAGCCTGGTGCTCAGCCTCGCCTGCCGGAATCTCCAGCTCCAGGTTCAAAATCGAGTAGTGCTGAAGTACATGCTCCGGCGGTTCGTCCGCGAAATAAAGGCCGATACGGGTCTGGTCGCTGGTTGCACGGCCATAGGTTGTGTAATGCATCTGCGTAAAGAAGGAGCTGTTGGCAGGTACGTAAACACCCGTGTCTTCTGGGTAAATGTAGGTTTCATTACCCGGTACGAACGTCATTAACTGCGGCTGGAACAAAGACTCTCCACTGTCAGAGTCAGCGCCCAGCGTGGAGCTGGCACCAAAGGTTGCAATCGCGTGATGTACAACCTGACGATCGCCGGGTGATATCTGCACCGCCTTCACCCAGACGTCTCTGTCCAGAGGGTTTTTAACCTCAAAGAACTGGTAATCCAGCACACCAGTTGCAGGGATATCAAAGGCAGGTAAATCAACAATCAGATCTGGCTCGCCAAGCTCCCATTCCGTTTCTGCTGCCGGAATCTGCGTCAAGGGGTCTGCCCCCTCGCCACGCGGTGAACCTGCATCTATCCAGCCGACCAGCTGTCGCTTCTCATCAACGCTCAGGCTCAGATCATGTTCAAACTCACCAATTTCCGGGTCTGCGTGCCATGGTGGCATGCGGCGCGTGAGTACCGTTTCCCGAATCATCGGTGAAAAGCCCTGCACCATGGCATGGCTGGTCATTGCCCAGGGAGCTATGCCACCAGTGCGATGACAGTCCGCACATTTTTCTATCAGCATTGGCGCAATCGTGTCGCTGTAGCTTGCGGTAGCAGGCTGCGCTGCGTGCCGAGGCAATGGCACTGCATTCGGCATGGCCACCTCGCGGTAGTCTCCGGGCTGCTGCTCCAGCAACTGGGCCACAGAAGCCCTCAGTTCCGGATGCACAGAGCCATCGGCAGCCAGCGCAGGACCGCGATATTTGACTTCCCAGCGATTGGGATCAATCACCAGCGTTTCGCCTACTAGATCAAGCTGATAAGTATGCGCAATCAGTCCGGCATCGTCTGCCAGGATTGGTAATTCAATATTCTGCTGCTCGGCATGCGCCAGCAGTGTTTCCCGGGCCGTGTCCGGGACGGGGTTGATCAGCGCAATCGGAACTCCGCGCTCCAGCCATGGCTGCGCCTGCAGAGTCCGGGCGACCTCTGCTGACTGCCCGGTATCGTGACTGTGTGCCGACAGGATGACGGCGCGGCGTTGACCGTAATAGTGGAGATTGAATGCCTTGCCATGTTGATCCATCAAGGTGAAATCAGCAGCGCGCATCGCGTCCTGATCGCTCGATTGGGCCACCGCTGGGGTGACCGCCAGCGCCAGCATCATGCAGCTGGTCGTCAGCAGGGAATTCAGGGTGTCAGAAAACTTCATGGGAAAACCTCTTACCCAGAACAACAAAAATGAATGGATTCATACACGTTGTACTAGAACAGAGACCGCCCATAAACGTCAATCGGTCAAAAGTCACGCAAGGAAACGCGCGACGTTGTTCAGGTTTCCGCGGCAGGACGATAGTGACTGCGGATAAAATCACCCAGCATGGCAAATTCGTCGTGGCGTGTGCTGGCCTTACGCCAGACCAGGCCGATCTGACGATAACTGCCCGGCTCCAGCGGCTCTGTCGCAATCTGGGTATTCTTGAGCAGTGGACTATGGATGGCCATCTCCGGCAGGTAGGTGACACCCAGATCCGCATCGACCATCTGTACCAGCGTCAAAAGACTGGTGGCGGTAATACTGCTGACTTTGTCGGCGTTTTTGATGTTGCAGGCTGATAGCGCATGATCGCGCAGACAATGCCCGTCCTCCAGCAACAGCACACTGTCACTGGGCAGCAGGCTGACATTGGCGTAGTCGGCGCTGACGAATCGGCTGCGCTTGTGGTGTGCCAGAAAGAAATGATCATCAAACAAGGGCATCTCCACCACATTGCGCAGCTCATACGGCAATGCAACCAGCAGCAGATCCAGTTCACCCTCCATCAAGCGCTCGTAGACACGCTCGGTAAGGTCTTCTTTCAAATAGAGCCTCAGGTCGGGGTAGGCCTCGCGTAAAGCTGGCAACAGCGCAGGCAGCAGGAATGGAGCGATGGTCGGAATAACCCCCAGCTTCAGCTGACCGGTCAGTGGAGCCTGATTTCCCCTGGCCATTTCCACCAGGTCTTCCAGATCCCTCAATACCACACGTGCCTGCCTGGCGATATCGCGTCCGAGACTGGTGATGGTCACATTCTTGTTAGTGCGATCGACCAACTGAATATTGAGCATGTTCTCCAGTTCTTTGATCGCCACACTGAACGCAGGCTGCGACACAAAACAGGACTCTGCTGCTTTTCCGAAGTGTTCATGATGCTCCAGTGCAACGAAATAGCGCAGCTGTTTAGTGGTCGGCAAATGACTCATAGTCTCCCCGTTAACGATACATTTACCATATCAGTTTAATATATTTAATTCATTTTATCTATTCACTGCCGCGACGTATGATTTCACCATCGTTTAGGAAGGTTCATTGAACAACGATCCCTCATTACCGGAGTGTGCCCCAAAGCACTCCGGTTTTTTTTTGCCACAGGATTTACTGATATACTGGCTTTCCAGCTTCGTCATGGAGATTGATATGCAGCAACGACCGTTTTTCGACAAGTGCCTGTCTGCAGTTAATCCGCGACGTACGTGGCTGGCAATCGGCACGCTGGGATGTCTGTGGCTGCTGTCAGCATTGGCACAGGCAGCTGATGACAGTTACTCCGGAGATGTTTGGCACGGGCAGTGGCTTGCGGAGGGTACGCTGTTCAGCCTCGAACTGCAGGCAAGTGGTGACCGCTTTCAACTGCTGCCCCGGACCCCGGCCGGCCTGCAATGGCAAGCCAGCGAGGGACGCATAAATGGCAACTCAGCGACGGTTGATGTGCATTATCAGGGCGTTTCAGCAACTGTACTCGTGCAACTGCAAAGCCCGCTGAGCGCCATTGTTCGCCCCATGAGCTGCCAGCCAGACTATCATGTGATCTGCACGCTGGTCAGTAACCAGCAGGCGCGCTTTATCAAGCTGGAAGGCAGCGACTGAGCCCTTTCAGGCCAACCTAGGCCAGTTCATCCATGGAACGGATGCACTTTCCAACAATACCGTATTCAATTGCCTCATCAACCGTCATCCAGTAATCGCGATCAGTATCTTTGGCAACTCGCTCTACTGGCTGACCGGTTTCCTCGGCAATCAACTTGTTGATACGAGCCCGCATTTTGACAATCTGCTCAGCCTGAATCTTGATGTCCGACGCACTGCCTCGCGAACCACCTGAGGGCTGGTGTACCAGGAAGCGGGTATTGGGCAGGGCAAAACGATGCTCTTTCCTTGCCGCCAGATAGATATTTGTCGCTGCGCTGGCCACCCAGCCGGTTCCGACAACCCGCACCTCAGGCCTGATGTATTTGATGATGTCGTAAACAACATCACCAGACTCAACGTGCCCGCCCGGGGAGCTGATGTAAAGTGTGATGGGATCGTCATTCTCACCAGCCAGCGCCAGTAGACGCTCGGTTACCTGTCGGGCCAACTTGTCGTTGATTTCGCCAAAAATGGTAACCGCGCGGGCCTGGAACAGCTTTTCATCCAGTAAACGCCCAGTGGCTGGTTCCCGCGCTTCAGGGGCGGACAACACTTCTTGCATAACAGACTCTCCAAGTATCTTTGACAAATTGCGATAGGCAAACAAAACAGCGCAATATCATACCACGGCCTGGCGATGCTCCCCGTCAGGATGCTGTTCGTCGCCAAGCGCGTTAAATGTGATAAGCAGCTGCGGCAGCAGTGTCAGCGCACCAATCAATGCAACCACCATGGCGACACTGGTCAGCAGACCGAATACCATCGTTGGTATGAAGTTTGAAAGCACCAGAATCGAGAAGCCGGCCACGATCGTCAGCGATGTGAAGTACATGGCACGGGCAATACTGTTATGACAGTAGTGCATGGTCTCGCGGTAGTTGCCGATGCGATGGAATTCGCGACGGAAACGATGCATGTAGTGGATTGTATTGTCGACACCAATACCAATCGAGATAGCTGCAATGGTGATGGTCATGATATCCAGCGGTATTCCCAGCCATCCCATGATGCCGAGCACCAGCGCCGCTGCAATCGCATTCGGAATGATGCACAACACAGCAATTTTCAGCGAACGGAACAGCACCAGGAACATCAGCATGATGGCACCCAGGACCACACCCAGTGTCAGGATCTGCGACTGATACAGGCTTTGCAGCACATTGTTGTAAAGCACCAGCATGCCGGTGACGCGCACCTCATCGGCCTCCAGGCCAAATTCTTCCTGCATGCCCTGCTGGACTTCCCTGATCAACTGGTCCCTGTTCAATTCTGGGTCGGATTCAATCACCCGGACATTAAAGCGCGCCTCATTGTGCTCAACGGACACAAATGGCGTCAGCACCGTGGAGCGCAGGTTCTCCGGCAGCATGGTGTACAAAAGCGCCCACAGAAAGCTATCTACCGGCTCTCCGCCATTCAGCTGCTCTGCCAGTTGCACAACAGCCCCAAATGAAAGCACTTTGCCGGTTCGCGGATGCTCGTCGAGGTATTCGTGCATACGTCTGATTTCATTCATTTTATCGGCAGTAAACCAGTACGCATTGTTGTCCTGATCAGACCCGCCGTCGTCGAAACCATCGTCAAAACCGTCATCAAACCCATCATCGAAGCTGTCCTGCACCTCAGGCAACTGGACCAGCACATCAAAAGACAGCGTTCCACCCAGCTTGTCATCAAACAGCTTCATGCCCTGGTAGATTTCGGTTTCTTCATCAAAGTAATCAATAAAGCTGTTTTCCACCTGCAGCCTCGAGATGCCCACTGCACTGACAACAAATACCAGTCCGTATACCCATAGCAGGGCTTTGCCGTGACGCTCAGTCAGTGTCGCCAGTGCGCCTGTTACATTCAGTTTGCGCATGGGTCTGTCAGCCAGCTTTTCTTTGGGTAGCAGGCTCATCAAGGCCGGGAACAGCAGGAACACTACGATCAGCGCTGTCAGCACGCCCATGACCATGATCCAGCCAAAGGAAATGATGGGCGTGATACCACTGACTACAAGCGAACCAAACGCCACGATAGTGGTCAGCGCCGTGTACAGACAGGGTCTGAACATGACCAGCACCGCGTGGCGCAGAAGCCGATCGTGAGGACTGTAATGCCGCGATGCCCTTAGCTCGCGGTAGCGCACTATCAGATGCACTGTCAGCGAGATGGTGATGATCAGCAGCAGTGACATGAAATTGGATGAAACGACTGTCACCCGCCAGTCCATGACACCGAGGATACCGACCACGATGAGCCCGGCTATGGCACAGCAGGCCAGCGGCAGAAACACCCAGCGCAAACGCCGAAAGATCAGCCCCAACGCAATCACTATAAAGGCAAAAACGCCAAGGCTGAATGTCGCCAGATCATTCTGGACAAAGGTGACCAGGTCGTCGGCGATCATCGGCGCTCCGCCCAGGTAAAGCTGGACCTCATCCTGATAGCCATTGAGGATTTCGCGTATCTGCGCGATATCCTGATGACGCAATTCGGCTGTCTCAACGCTATAGGCATCAAACTCTGCACTGACTTGCGCCAGCTCTTCGCGTTCCTGCGCACTTAGGCCTTCCGCGGCCTCCTTGTTAAGCAGCTCGGTACGGCGATTTATCAGTTCAATGTAGCGCTCATCCTGCTGGAACGTCGCAAGCATGGCTCCCGTCTGACCATCAGGGCTGATAATCGCATTGTTAAATACGGGATTGTTCAGCAGCTCCTGACGTGCCGCCTCGCGATCGATGTCATCATCGGTCACGGTGGCATAATCCTCGGATATCCCGGTCAGCGGGGTATCCCCAAAAATTGGCACGTTAAGAAGGCTGTCGACAGAGACAATGCGCTCCATGGCCAGCAGTTCATCACGGATCGACGCCATGATGGCCAGCGATTCGTCGCTAAGCAGGTCCATTTCCCGTGGCGTGAATGCGATCGTGACCGAGTCGCGCACTCCATAACGCTGATTGATGGTTCGTGAGTACTCGAGGTCCTCATCATCCTCCATCATCAAGGAATCCGCCGAAACATCCAGCCGAAAGTACTGGGCATACCAGGCGAACCCGCCGGTTATCACCAACAATAGCGCGATAACAAGCCAGGGTTTGTCGAATACCAGACGGGAATAGAATCGCGATACAGCAGAACGCATACAGGTCAACTTCCTTGAAAGGCCATTAGTCTGAACAGTGGCAGCACTATACCCTGTTACGGGCACTTCGTACCAACTGGATTGGAGCACAGCATCGGTGACGGCCAGCACTGGTGCCGCCCCCAGCCCTCTGCTATCTTCGTCGAACGCTCGATCTGTTGCACTACTTACTGAAATATCTCACAAATCGTCACAATTAGAGCCTTGATGCAGGTCAAGATTGTTGGTCTATTAGGGTGTGTAAGTCGTACAACAGCTATCAAAATACCGCTGCTTGGGAGTACCATGAAATTAATTCATGAGAAGAGCGGTATAAAGTGAGGCTGACAATGTCATTAAAGGAGTTTAAACCATGCGCAAGCTGATAACGGCAGTAATGATGTTGGCGATGCTGGGGGGCTGGTCGTCACTTAGCATGGCCCAGGAAGATGGCTACCTGAAAACCATCAAGGAATTTGAGCTGCAGGACCATATGGGTCAGATGCACACGCTGGATGAATACGCAGACAAGGAATATGTTGTCATGTATGTGCACGGCTCCGGCTGTCCAATCGCCCGCCTGTCAGTACCCAAGTACCAGGAAATTCGTCAGGAATACATGGACAAGAACATTGAATTCCTCATGCTGAACGCATTTGTGCAGGATGACATTCCGCGCATCGCTAAAGAAGCTGAAGAGTTCAATATCACATTCCCGATCCTGAAGGATGCTGACCAGTCTGTGGCACGTTCGCTGGGTGTGGAACGTACTGCAGAAGTATTCATCATCGACCCTCGCACACGTGAAGTGCACTATCGGGGCCCGATCGATGACTCGCTGGGCTACGAGACACAGCGCGTGACCACCGAGAACCATTATTTGCGTGATGCTCTGGATACCATCATGGCCGGCGGATCCGTCAACATGAACGACATCCCGGACGCCAAAGGCTGTCTGGTTGGTTACTTCCTTAGCTGATATCGCTGGGCTGGCCCACTGTGGTCAGCAGCGAAGGCCGTGACCGAATGAATTTCACGGCGGCACAAAAAAAGCCCGTTGTTATATGACAACGGGCTTTTTTATTGGGCTTTCAGCAGATGGTACGTGCAGTCATGACCACAGAGTCATGCGGCTCGCCGTCACTCCACGAAAGCGCGCTCAATTACATAATCTGCCTGAATGCCATGGCGAGACTCTTTAAACCCGGCAGCTTCCAGGATGCGGACCATATCCTTGAGCATGGACGGGCTGCCACACAGCATAAAGCGATCATGCTCCGGGTCAGGCTGGGGCTGGCCAATTTTTTCGGCCAGTGCGCCATTCTCCAGAATATCAGTTACACGCCCCTGGTTTTCAAACGGATCACGCGTCACGGTCGGATAATAGACCAGCTTCTCGCGAACGATATCTCCGAAGAACTCATTGTTGGGCAGCTCATTGGTGATGTAGTCACGATACGCCAGGTCGATGACACGACGAACACCGTGCACCAGCACAACACGCTCAAATCGCTCATAAACTTCAGGGTCGCGAATGATGCTCATGAAAGGCGCCAGGCCAGTGCCGGTGCCAACCAGATACAGGTTACGGCCAGGCAGCAGGTGATCGGCAACCAGCGTGCCGGTCGGCTTGCTGCTGATCAGCAGCTCGTCGCCCACCTTGATGTTCTGCAGGCGTGAGGTCAGCGGACCATCCGGAACCTTGATGCTGAAGAACTCCAGCTCTTCATCGTAGTTTGCGCTGGCGATACTGTATGCGCGCATCAGGGGTCGTCCATCGACTTCCATGCCAACCATGACAAAATGGCCATTCTCGAAACGCAGGCCCTTGTCACGTGTGGTGGTAAAACTAAACAGGGACTCGTTCCAGTGATGAACACTGGTAACACTCTGTTTTGATATTGCCGCCATAACTTCACTTCCTCGTCGTTCATACAGGATGGATTAGATGGCGCCATGGTAAGGTCGACATCAATATAAATAAAATGATTTAATAAAATATCCTTTATCGATTTTATAGATATAAGGTTCACGACGCGGATAAGACGGAGATCTGCCATGCATTACACCATCAGACAGCTCGAAGTGTTTCTCGCCATTGCCTGGCATGAGAATGTCTCCCAGGCCGCCGACGCCCTGTCAATGTCGCAGTCCGCGGCCAGCGCCTCACTGAAAGAGCTGGAGCAGCGATTCGACATACAACTGTTTGACCGTATCGGCAAACGACTGCAGCTAAACGATTTCGGCAAAAGTCTCAGACCGCGCGCTGAAGCCCTGCTCGCCCAGGCCGCCGAATTCGAAAATCTGCTGGCCGAGCGTGGCGAAATAGGCCATATCCAGGTAGGTGCAACACTGACAATTGGTAATTATCTGGCCGTCCCCATCATGGCGGAGTACATGAATCGCTACCCGGGCTCGCGCGTTGATCTGACTGTAGAAAATACGCGTGCGATCACCCAGCGCGTATTGAATTTCGAACTTGATGTCGGCCTGGTCGAGGGTGAGCAACAGGACGACAATCTGGACGTCATCCCCTGGTATCAGGATGAACTGGCCCTGTTTTGCGCGCCAGACCATCCGCTTGCCGGACGGCCGACGCTGGATGATGATGACCTGCGGACCGCCGACTGGATTATCCGTGAAGCAGGCTCCGGTACGCGACAGGGCTTTGAACACGCGATGTACGGCCTGATGCCACGCATCAATGTGAGACTGGAACTGCAGCATACCGAGGCAATCAAACGTGCTGTCGAGGCTGGCCTGGGTATTGGCTGTCTGTCACGTATTACGCTGCAGGAAGCGTTCCGGCGTGGCAGCCTGCTCCCGCTGTATGCGCCCCATCGCGACTGGGTGCGCCAGTTCTACTTTATTATTCACAAGCAGAAGTATCGAACGGCAGGTATTCGCAACTGGCTGGCTCTGTGCCAGGAGGATGGTGCCGGGAACTTCAGCCACTATGGTCCTGATCAATAGGACGGACGCCAGCAGTTTAAGAAGGCTATCAGCCAATTTCAGCGAGCAGCTCGCGGGCTTTTTCGAACAGTACCGGATTCGCCACCAGGATGTTTTTATTGTGCAGCACAGGGCTCACCCCCTCTGGTACTGGCAGAAAATGTCCGTATTGGGCACCAGCCTCGCGGGCAATCAGCTGAGCTGCCGCGAAATCCCAGACACTGAGGTTTTCGTAATAGATATCGAGCCGTCCCATGGCTACCCAGCAGATATCCAGAGCCGCCGATCCAATCCGACGCAGATCCGCGCAGTGCTGCAGCATGACGTCCAGGCGTTGCACCAGTCGCTGCATGTCTTCTTTGATGTAGGGAAAACCCGTTGCAAACAGTGCCCGGCGCAAATCCTGCTTCTCGCCAACCTTTATGCCTGTGTCGTTGATGAAGGCACCCTGGCCTTCTATGGCGTGAAACATTTCATCGCTGAAAGGGTTGTAGACGACCGCACTAATCACCCTTCCCTCTGACAACCACGCGATAGAAACGGCAGAATGGCCATGATCATGGGCATAGTTCACGGTGCCGTCGATCGGATCAATAATCCACAGAGGCGAGGTGATACTGCTGAGCTGATTAATATCCGGCGCCGACTCCTCAGCCAGTATCTGATGGTCAGGATATCTGTCACGTATGGCATCACAGATCAGCCGATCCACTTTGATGTCAGCCTCAGTCACCATTTCCTGGCCGGCATGCTTATAGGATTTCTCCGGACCACCCTGTGCCTGAAGCTCCGCCAGCATCATTGCGCCTGCCTGTCGGGCAATGGCCTGGCTGAATGCCATCAGTTGCTTGATATCAATACTGGTCTGTTCCTTCATGACACCTCTATGTTCAAAGCATTGGAGAACTCATCCCGTCCCAGCTTGCCGGAGAAGAATGTGTTGAACGACAGGCTGACGCGCTGAATATCCTCCTGCACTGGAGGCACACCATGTCGAATGTGTGATGGAAACAGCAGCAAATCACCCGGCTCGGCCTGAATAAAGTAGTGCTTTGCGTTGTAATAGGTTTCCTGCTCGCGCATCAATTCAAACCACAGCTGATCCTCATTGCGATAGAAATTGATACCGTCACGCTGAGCCAGATAGATATAGAGAACACCGCTTACGACACTGTTGGGATGGGTGTGGATGTGGTGCGACTGATCCTTGCCCGACAGGGTCAGCCAGGACTGGGTGATTTTCAGGCGGACGTCATTGGAAGTCTTGAATACGGTATCCATATACGCAGCAAGCTGTGTCTCGATCATGGCCTTGATCTGCTGCATCGGTAGTGCGTTCAGAACATGTTTGTCCTGAGAAGAGAAATTGGAGATGGCCGCCACTGGCTGCTGCAGCGCTTCCCGAAAAAATGCCTGTTCGCTTTCACTGAATGACCGCCCCAGTTGTGCCCGACAAACCGGTACGGCAAACAGGTTCATCATCTGCTGATCCATGGGAGCCTCATCCTGCCTGCAATCGCCTGGATTGGCACTTTTGCAGGCGCGGGCAAGTCTGTCAACTGATCAGGAGAGTTTGTTGTTATAAAGCCCAACCGTTGTGGAGCGCTCACCTGCGTAGTGGAGGTGGGTTTCCTCTTCGTCAACTGCGTTGCACTCCAGCGTTTGCAGGCTTGAATGGCCATCCGTGACAACTGACACAACGCGCCGGGTCAACCAGCCCGAGTCATAGTCGTGCGACGCCTGCACGGGCAGCATCAGTAATGTTTCTGCCTTGTCGGATACCACCTTGGCCAGCGACACCTCCGGCGTGCCGTTATCGGCAAGCTCCCAGGTCAGCGTTGCAGTTGCTGCCAGGAAGACGTAGCCAACTGTCATGGCGGTGGCGTGCATTACACGCACGGCTGCCTGAGCCCAGCCTGGCATGCGCAGCGCTGGCCAGGAACGTGATGTTGGCGCCGAATTTGTTGCTGTCGCAGCCGCAGCCTTTCCGATGTCACATTCGTGCTCCTGCGGCTGCGCGATCAGACGATAACCACGCTTGGGCACAGTCACGATGTAACGTCGCTCTCTGCTGGTATCTCCCAGCAAGGTTCGCAGCTCCGACACGGCGCGTGTCAGCACTTCCTCATTGATCACTACGCGCGGCCATACTTGCGACAGTAACTGCTCCCGGCTGGCAAACTGGCCGGGTGCGGCAATCAGTGCCAGCAATAAATCCATCAGCTTGGGCTCAACATGAACATGATGCCCGTTTTTGACAAATACTCCTGCCTCCGGAATTATCTGCCACTCCCCCAGTCGAAATCCTTCCCGATCATTCTTCATTATTAGCTCTCCGGCACTTGTTTGACAGTTACATTGACGTACGAGTGCACTGAAAGGTTTAAATACGCCTGAATTTTCTTCGGGTCAACGTACGAACGTAATCCGAAGGTTTTCCGAAGCATTCTTCCGGATACCCAAAGGCTCTGCGAAGTAATGACTGAGATCCTGACCTCACTGATCAATCAGCCACGAGGTACTAGGTATGAGTCTGAACTTCTCATTTGCCATGATTCTGGCAGGGGTCAATATCCTGGTTGCGGGTGCTGCCCATGCCGGCCAATCGTCAATCATTATACCTGCACAGTTTACTTCCGAAACACAGGCGGTGATCCATGCCGCAAATATGTACAACCCGGTATCTGTCGAAGAAGATCGTGAATTCATGGGCATCATTTTCAGCGAGACCAGCAACGGGATTACTCTGTACGGCTACACGGTGGGTGCAGGCCATGCTGGACACGACCAGGTAACCGTCACTATCCAGGTGCCAGCCGGTGCACAGAAAATCGCTTTCTGGCATACACATGGCGCACCGCACTGGACCCGCAATTACTTTTCTACTACTGACACGGAACTGGCAGAGCAATGGCAGATCCCGATCTATCTGGCAGCGCCTGATGGCAAACTGCGCCTGTATGAGCCAGGTGACTCAACCCTTGGCTTGCGACGAGCCCGGCAACTGGGACTGGCAGGCGAAGACGGAGCCAGTAGTGGAAAGCTGGTCAAGGCGGCCGGCTCATCCGACCCCGTGCGGATCAGGGCATAAGGTCGAGAGCGGGGCTGCTGAACTCCATCTGGGTTGCAGTGGCCCGTGCCAGGGACGGCGATATTAATCGCGACACCAGATACAGGCTCATGTCGATACCTGCTGTAATCCCCGCAGAGGTCACAATATTGCCAGCAACGACCCAGCGTGTTTCCGGGTCCGGATCGACCTGCAGATGCGGGAACTGGCGTTGCAGATCGGCTTTGTCTTCCCAGTGGGTGGTTACATTTTGATTTTTTAATATGCCTGCCGCCGCGAGCAGAAAGGCGCCGGTGCAGACAGACGCGACCACCCCGGCTGTGGCAGCAGCGCCAGCCAGCCACTGCTGCACTGGCCGCTTGTGCATTTCATCTGTGTGGTCGCCTCCGGAAATCAGCAGCACATCAAGGTGTGGATGTTCCTCCATGCTGAAGTCTGACATGACCTGATAGCCAGCCCGCGCAGTCACCAGGCCGCCGTGCTGGCTGATCAGCCAGGTATTAAAGACTGGCTCGCCGTGCTTGACAGCCTCGCGTCCTGCAATACGAGTGGCGGTTGTGAACACCTCAAAAGGGCCCGAAAAATCCAGCACCTCCGCCCGTTCATAAATATAGATACCGATATTGATAGTCATCGGGTCACTCCGGGGCTGATGAGGGCAAAGACAGAACATAACGACTCAGCAGCTTAATCTGCGTGTCATTCAGTTGCAGCGCAAACGCTGGCATTTCCACACCCCCATCGCTGATCATGCGCTGAACCCGGGTCTGGTCAACAAGACCGGTCAGCGATGGCGCCGAGCCGCCGGGCAATCCCGCGCCGGTATTTCCATGACAGGCCGCACAGGTTTGTTCGAAAAGAGCCATTGCAGACTGTCGTTCTTCTTCAGACAAACTAACCACCGCCATACTTGCGGACGCGGAAGTGGTCACTGCAGTCCCGGAGCCCGTTGTGCCTGCATCGCTTGCAGAGTCGGCCACCGGCGCGCCCGGCAGTGCCAGCGCAACCAGTTCGGCCGGGTGCTCTGCCGTTGCTACCGCAATCACGATGTATTGAAAGCCATCATGAAAATACGTCATCGGGGCGCCGCTTGCTTTAGCGGGCAGCTCCAGCTCCGCCAATACTTCCCCTGTTGCTTTGTTGTAAGCCCTGAACATCGGCCCGCCAGGGTCTCCGCTCAGATGGCCTGCCTCAGCCAGAAACAATAATTCGGCCGTCAGGAGAGGCGATGGCCGGATCATGGGGTGCCCCATATTGGCAAAGTCCAGATCCAGACCCTGCAGGGCCGGGTGTTCCTTAATGTAGTCAGAAGCCGGACCAATGCTGCGAGACCAGATGTGCTCGCCACGGTTCATATCCGTTGCGGTTATCAGACTCCATGGTGGACGTGTAACAGGCAAACCGCGCGGACCCTGAATGAACACTGATGGTGCACGCAGGAACCGCCAGTCAGTGCGACCTGGCTCCGGGTCAAGCAGACCAGCCGCCATCGGCGCGTTGCGTAACGGCACAAACATCATGCCCGTCTCTGGGTCGAAGGCAGCGCCATTCCAGTTGGAGCCGCCCTGATAGCCAGGGTTAACCCAGGTGCCCTGTGTACCACCCTTTCTTATTGGAGTCGGAGGCATATACATGGGGCCGGTCACATACTGGGCCGCAATCGCCAGGGCCTCTGAGCGTAGTTCGGGAGTGAAATCGATCAGGTCCTCTTCGTGAAAACCCTGAGAGAGATAGGGTGGCGGCCGGGTCGGAAAGGGTTGTGTCGCCGAGCTTTGTTCGCCAGGCACTTCGCTTTGAGGCACCGCACGGTCCTCTATCGGCCACAATGGCTCACCGGTGATGCGGTCGAATACAAATGACATGCCCTGCTTCGTCAGCTGGGTAACAGCCTTCACGTGGCGCCCATCCACAAGTACATCACCAAGGATCGGCGCAGCTGGCGGATCATAATCCCACAGCCCGTGTCGCGTCAGTTGATAGTGCCAGACCAGCTCTCCAGTGCGGCCATCGAGACAGACCAGACTCTGCGCAAACAGATTGTCACCGTGTCGATGACCACCATAAAAATCATTGGACCCTGCTTCTACCGGCAAGTAGATATAGCCCGTCTCCTCATCGACGCTCATCATTGACCAGACACCGGTATTTCCTGCATAGCGCCAGGAGTCACCCTCCCAGGTCTCATGCCCCGGTTCACCAGGCTGCGGTATTGTATTGAAGCGCCAGATCAGCTCACCTGTGCGAACATCGAAGCCGCGGATATGACCCGGCGTTGCTGCCACATTGGGTGCGGTGATTGTACCTACAACCTGAGCCACAACCACATCACCAACAATGGCAGGAGGCGATGAAGAACCTACGGAATCAGCATCAGATCCATCAGGGTAGAGACCTTCTTTCAGAAGCACGGTGCCGTTGTCGCCAAAAGCCGTGTCCGCCTGTCCAGTCCTGGCATCTATGGACAACAGACGCCCATCGAGAGTGTTGTGAAATATTCGCGCCTGCTCGCCGTCCGTCCAGTACGCCAATGATCGACTGCCCAGTCCCAGGCCTCGGTCATCCACAGACGCCGGTTGTGGATCGTACTGCCATAATACCTCGCCATTTGCCGGGTCCAGAGCAACCACCTGGTGCTGACCACTTGGCACATACAGAACGCCATCCACCATCAGCGGTGTTGCTTTCAGGTTTCGATCCGGCCGATCGCCCAATGGCAGGGCTTGCCAGCGCCACACGGCCTGAAGGGAATGAACATTTTCGGCGTTGATCTGCGACAGATTCGAGTAGCGAGTGAAGCCCTGATCACCACCCCAGGTGTGCCACTCACCATCGGGGGCCCCATATTGCGCCCCCGCCGGGACAGCCAGCGCCATCAGTATCAGAACACCGGATGACCGTGAGCTAGTTGAGCGCACGCTGTTCCACAATCTCCTGCAAACGTCCGACCGACGTCTCGAGGGCATCTCTGGCCTCTTCATCATGATTAACCTTGGACAAAACGAAGTATGCAGTACGGGCCACCTGACGCCATCTAGGATTGGAGGGTAGTTTCTCAAGCGACAGGTAACGATTCATTGACCGCGTACGCAGACGCCCGTTATCGACGCTGACACTCCAGATTCGGCTCTTTTCTGCCAGATCAATAATGGACTCGCCGGTGATTTTCTGCCAGTAGTAGTGACAGTCCTGCATGACTTTCACCAAAGCTTCGCGATAAGCCTCCTCGCTGTCCTCATTATCCACACTGAGTGTGGTTGAGAGTTTGGAGATCAGCGAGTCTATATACTTCAGCTCGTCGACCAGCTCACTGTGTTTGTGCAGATCCTCGGGTTTGATATTCGACAGATATTCGCCAAGGGTCTGTGTCCGCTCCACGTTGCGGTTAATCTCGGCAACAATCTGCGGCAGGCTGAGCGACTCCGGATCATTATTATCCGTTTCCTGATCAGGAGACGCCGACATAGCTGCCGATCTGTCTTTTTCAAATACGATCAGATAAAACTCCTGATCCATCTGATCAATAGTCAGCAGACAGAAACGACCTGTTTCTCCCGCAAGCTCAAAGTCGAAATATTCAATGTCCTCACGCCGCGAAATCATCGCCTCGTTAAACGGAAAATGAACCGCATCAGCAAGCGCCGGTGAACGATTGATCAATGCATCAGCGACGCGATTAACTGACTGTTGCAGATAGTCCTGACTATTGATATCGAGCAATTGCTGGGCAGGTTCGTTGGCATAGATCAAAACCCCGGCTTCATCAACCGCAAGCAATGGGTCACCTGTCACATCCAGCAGCGCTGCAAGCCGCTGCTCTCGTTGGCGCAATCGTTTCTCGTTTTCTTCGTATCGCTGCAATTGCCAGTTGAGGCGCTGGTTGTCGCGCCGGACCTGCTGCAGCAACATCAGCTCAAACTGTTTATCAATTCTGACTCGCAGCTCTTCTTTGCTGAAAGGCTTGGTGATGTAGTCGTTAGCGCCCAGACTAAGACCTTTGACAAGGTCCTCAGCGCGGTTTTTAGCAGTAAGAATCACAATTGGGAGTTCATCCGCGTCATAGCGTTTACGCATGATCTGGCATACCTGGTAGCCGGTCATGACAGGCATCATCAGGTCCAGTATCACCATATCCGGCTTGACCTGACTGAGCTTCTCCAGCGCCTCTGCGCCACTGAGAGCCGTTATCAGGTCGTAGTGTTCCGACAAGTGTGATTCCACAATCCTGAGGTTCAGATACTCATCGTCAACCACCAGAATACGCCCGCGTGACTTGCGGTTCCGGGCAGGACTCTCCATTACAGTCGTATCTGATGCATCGTCAGATGCCCGACGTCGATCAACATTCAGACCGGTTGCCTTCAGCGCCGCAGACAGCTCAGCCGGAGCATTTATATCAACACTGACGTCCTTACTGGCCTGGGCACTGTTCTGCTTTGCTGCTTTCTTGCCTTCAGGCAGGGCCTTCTTCAGTGGGAGATCAAAGTAGAACAGTGATCCCTCGCCCTGCGTGCTGCGCAACACAATCTCCGAGCCATGCAGTTCAAGCAGGCGCTGCGAAATAGAGAGTCCAAGCCCTGTTCCACCTGCTTTTCGTGCCTCGGCAGAGTCAACCTGGTAGAAACGCTGGAATATCTGTTTCTGATCCTCAGCCGAAATGCCGATACCGGTATCACGAACGGAAACCCGCACATCCAGATCCAGAACTTCAACCGCAATAGTGACACTGCCATGCGGCGTAAACTTGATGGCATTGGCCACCAGGTTGAACAACACCTGCTGCAGCCGATCCTCGTCCCCTTCAACAATGACCTGCCCCGGCGGATAATTTTCAACCAGCTTGATGGGTTTCTCACCAATCAAAGGACGCGTCATGCGGGCCACAACCTCACAAACCTCTTTCAGGTCAGTGTCGTTACGATTAAGCGCCAGCTGTCCATTTTTCATAGCGGAGAAGTCAATGACATCATTGACCAGACTTGAGAGCCGTTGCGCGCTGACCTTCATCAAGGTCAATGTTTCACGCTGCGATGTTGTCAGTGTGGTCGACTGCTGATCTGCCAGCATGATTTCAGCCAGGCCGATGATGCCAGTCAGTGGCGTGCGCAACTCGTGTGACACATTGGCGATAAACTCTTCTTTGACGCTGTCGGCTTGCTGCAGAGCATCAATTTTTAACTGATTGGCCTTCAGCAGGTCTTCCTGAGCCGCGCGGTAGCCTTCCATCATGTTCTGCAGTCGATCACTGAGTCCGACGGCCAGCACGGTGATCGCCAGCAGTGATGCGAGCTGAATGCCGTTGTAGGCGAGCAGTGGTGGAATCAGTACACCCAGACGCTGGGTCAGTTCCAGCAACACACCGACCAGCAGTATGATCCATGCAGAGATGAAGAAACTCGCTGCCCGAGACCCGCGCCGCTGCGCCCGCAGTGCTCCAATCGAGATGATCAGCATATTGAAGGCCGTTGCTGTCAACGCCATACGATTAACCAGCGACGCGTTTAGCACGAATGAAATCAGGATGGCACCCGCCACGACCAGAATATAGACTGTGGCCGCACGGTCGATACGCCGATCAATCTGGGGCAGATTGAGAAAGCGCTGGACAAAGGCCATGACAAACAGACAGACCAACAATGCGATGACTCCGGTGGCTTTGTTGGACCACTGAGGACTTTCTGGCCACAGGTACTGATAGGCCAGCCCCATGGAAGTCAGTGAGTACAAGCCGCCGAACAGCACGATCAGACCGAAGTACAGGAAACCTGTTTCACGGCTGGTGTGCCAGACAGTAAAACTGTAGATCGCAATCATCAGCATCAGGCCAAAATAAAGACCCGAGGTGAACAGGGATCGCTGGGACTCTGATGCAAAGAACTGCTCATCACCCAACATCAGTGGGAACTGGAGTGAGCCGGAAGTCTCTACCCGGAAATAGATTGACTGCGCCTGATCAGGCAACACAGGGAATTCAAAGTTGATACTGCGGTGGGCACGATCGCGGGCACGAAATGGCAAGGAGGCGCCGGCTGACTTTTGTACCCATTCACCTTCTTCCTGAAAGTAGAAGTCCACGCGAGTCAGTTGCGTGAAGGTTGTGAAAGCAATCCACTGTTCCAGTTCGTCAAAGCGATTATCCAGATCGATCCTCACCCATAGGGCACCGCCGCGATAACCGAGATTTGGCTGTCCCGGAGCAACCCAGGGCTGGCCCTGCGTTTCCAGCTGCAGACGTGCCTGATCAAAGCTCAGCTCGCCCTCGGCATCATCCAGCAGCAGCATTTCGGAACCTGGCACCATACCGCCGCCAAAGCTGTCCAGATCCAGAGCGCTGACAGGCCTGGCGAACAGCAATAGCAGCAGAATTGCCCACAGCAGGAACATCACCCCAAGGTGATTTCCCCCGGGATGAGCGGCCGCACCCACCGTTCTGGAATCGGTTTTGTAGTTATCGCAATGCTCTCTGGTTTCCATACCGGGCCTGTGACGCTGTCGGGTATACTCAACCACTCGAATCATATAGAGTTTATGCCAACAATAATACCAGCGGATAGCATCATGCCCATATCAAAAACCCATCGAAGCCCATCAATTATGAACAACATCATGTCTGGCAGAATCTCCGCATTGCCGCTTGGCCTGAGCCTGATCGGCCTGGTGGCTGCGTGCAGCCCGTCTGAAGACGCTTCCGAAGCAGGTATCGCTACCTATCATGCCGAACAGGCTGAGCGAGGCGCCATGGTTTACCAGGCACAATGTGCTCTTTGCCATGGCACAGCGCTACAGGGCGGTGGCGCGGGGCCAGCCTTGAGCGGGGAAGCATTTGGCAGCCGCTGGTCAGACCAGTCCATGAGTGCGCTGGTTCAGCTGATCAGCACCAGCATGCCTCCGGCAGGTTCCTCGGACCTGAGCCAGGAGGACTATCTGGACGTTACCGCCTACATACTGCAGAACAATCAGATTCTGGCCGGTGAAATGGCCCTTGTGGCTGACAGCAGCTACACATTGAGTGATTTTCCGCGCAGTACTGCTGCCCCCGCTGCCCCCACAGAGTCTGCCAACAGCGTGTTCCCACAAGGGTCTGCTGAGCAGGAAGAGTTGGGAGTGACTGTCGCCGGCTCAGTAGACGACTTTACGCCGCTGTCCTCCGCAGAGCTTATGAACCCTTCTCCAGAAGACTGGCTGATGTGGCGCGGCAATCCGCAGGCCTGGAGTTACAGCGCACTGGACCAGGTTAACGTAGACAACGTCAACTCGCTGCGGCTGGAATGGGTGTGGAATATGCATGAAGGCGACTCAGAGCCCGCGCCAATTGTTTATGACGGGATCATGTACCTGATTAACCCCGGCAATGTCATTCAGGCTCTGGATGCGCGCAATGGTGAGCTGATCTGGGAGCATGAGGCCGGGCCCAACAGTGGCGAAGATATGCGCAGCATTGCCATCTACGACGACAAGATCATTCAGGCAACCACCGATGCCCGCCTGGTCGCACTCAATGCCCGAACCGGAGAACAGGTCTGGGAACAGGTTGTTGCCGACAGCAGCAAAGGTTTTGCCAACTCAAGCGGCCCGCTCATTGCGGACGACAAAGTCATCGTGGGCCTGGCCAATTGCGCAACTTACATCCCTGAGGACTGTTACATCAGCGCCTACAGCGCGGATACCGGTGAGCTTCAGTGGCGCTTCAATACGATTGCCAAAACCGGCGAACCTGGCGGCGACACCTGGGGTGATCTGGATGACCTTTATCGTGCTGGTGGTGAGACCTGGATCACCGGCAGCTATGACCCGGAAACACGTCTGACGTATTGGGGGGTTGCGCAGGCAAAACCCTGGGCGCCACCCAGCCGCCACATGTCCATCCACGATGCTGGCCTTTACACCAATTCCACCCTCGCGATTGATGTCGATACCGGGGAGCTGGCCTGGCATTTCCAGCACGTGCCGGGCGAAGCCCTGGACCTGGATGAAGTGTTCGAGCGCGTTCTGGTCGATCGCAATGGACGAAAACTGGTGCTGTCGCTGGGCAAGCACGGCATCCTGTGGAAGAACGATCGCGAAACAGGCGAGTTCCTGGGCTTCAAGGAAACCATGTATCAGAACGTGTTCAGCCACATCGACCCAGAGACAGGTGCGGTGACCTATCGGGAGGATATCGTCAACGCACAGCTTGATGAGTGGATTCCGGCCTGCCCCAGCAGCGCCGGCGGCAAGAACTGGCACTCCATGAGCTACCATGCACCAAGCAACTCCCTGATTGCACCTCTGAGCCAGACCTGCCTGGACAACCGTGCCCGGGAAGTCGCCCTGGAGCCTGGCTCCGGCGGACTGGCCAGTAACCGTCGCTTCTATGAAATGCCTGATACCAACGGCAACCTTGGCAAGCTCGCAGCCTACGATGTGGATACCATGGAAGAGCGCTGGAGTTACGAACAGCGCGCCTCGTTCATAACCGGCGTGCTCTCCACTGCCGGCAACCTGGCATTTGTGGGAGACCTGGACCGACGCTTTCGCGCGTTTAACGCCGAAACAGGGGATATCGTCTGGGAAACCCGGCTTGGCACAGCTGTGCAGGGCCATCCTCTGACATTCAGCATCGACGGCAAGCAATACATTGCAGTGACTACCGCGAATGGCGGCACGAGTCCCAGAATGGTACCGCGGGTGGTATCAACTGACATCAATCCGCCGCGGAGCGGCAATGCCGTGTACGTGTTTGCTCTACCCTGAGCAGCAAAGTCCGCTGGGAGTCGGTAACACGCAAAAGCAACTTGTTACCGCTTCCAGCAGCCCGGGAGCAGTTTTACTGCAACGGGTAAAACAACAGTAAAACGGTGAGGGTGGTTACGCCAACAATAATGTTCATCGGGATACCGGCACGCAGGAAATCAGAAAATCGATAACTACCCGGTCCGTAGACCATCAGGTTGGTCTGATAACCCAATGGCGTCGCGAAACTGGCCGATGCCGCTATCATGATCGCAAACATGAAAGGTTCGGGATCAAGCCCGGCCTGTTGTGTGATGGCCAGCGCCAAAGGCACCATGATCACTGCGGCCGCATTGTTGGTGATTACCTCGGTCAGCAGCGATACCGCTGCGTATATAAGCACCAGCAGCAACCATGGACGCCCGCCGCTTAACTCCACAATGGCCAGGGCCAGCGCCGCCGCAACGCCAGTTTTTTGCAAAGCCGCACCCAGGGCGAATGAAGCGGCAATAGTGATCAGCACTGGCAATTCAAGACTTTTCTCCGCCTGGCTGATTGTCAGACAGCCTGTGGCCATCATGACACCGACAGCAATCAGTGCAGCATCCAGCATGCTCACGAGATTAAGTCCGGCCGCGCCTACTGCCAGCAGCAGGATGGTCCAGGCCAGTCCAGCCTTCTCGTGCCTCGGTGCAACTTTGTCCAGATCGTTGACGACCAGAAAGTCCTTGTTGTACTGCTGACGAGTAACAAACGCAGGACGGGCCTCCAGCAACAGCGTGTCACCTGGTTTGATAATGATATTGCCCAGATTGCCCTCGATACGCTCACCGTTTCGGGCCAGTGCCATGACAACGGCACCATAGCGGTCGTGGAATCGCGAGCTTCGAATGGTCTCGCCAACTGCTGCACATGACTGGGAAACAACGACTTCTATCAGCCGCCGCTCTGCGCGGTCCTGCTGCATCAGGGTATTCTCGCCGGCAGACGCCGTCAGGCCGTTAATGCGCAGTAGATCTGTGACGGCCTCTGTTTCACCAGCAAATACCAATCGGTCACCCGCCAACAATGTCTCTTCAGATGGCGCTGCGGTAACCACCGAGTCGCCACGGCTGATTTCCACCAGGTATAGTCGCTCCAGATCTCGCAGACCTGCCTTTTCTACGGTCAGTCCAACCAGAGGGCCATGGGGATCGACAGCCACCTCAACAGTAAATTCACGCATGTTGGCAAATGGTCTGCGGGCACTTCGATCGGGCAGAACCCTTGGCAGCACCAGCAGCATGAATATAGTGGAGACCAATACGACAGGCAGACCAATCAGTGTGATGGAGAATATGCCAAACGCATCATTGCCTGTGAGCGATTGATACTGACCAGACACAACCAGGTTGGTGCTGGTACCGATCATCGTCAGGGTTCCACCTACTATGGCAGCATAGCTGAGAGGAATCAGCAGACGCGAAGGCGCAATACCTATCTTGCGAGACCAGGAATTGATGGCCGGGATCATGGTGGCCACGACGGGTGTGTTATTGAGAAATGCGCTCAGCGGCAGCACTGGCAAAAAGAGGCGCAGCATGGCGCCTCTTATGGACTGTGGTTTACCCAGAAAACGATTGACCAGCAGGTCGATGCCGCCCGAGCCATGCAGTCCGGCGGCGACTGCAAACATTGCCGCGACTGTAATCAGCCCGGGATTCGCGAATCCTGCAAGCGCCTCAGTCGGCGTCAGAACCCCGGCCAGACTCAGGATTGCCAGGGCTGTCATCAGTACCACGTGAGCCGGCAACCGGGTAGTGATCAGCGTCAGCAGAACGCCGGCGGTCAACCCGAGAGACAACAATGCCTGCCAATCCATAATAATTCACCTGAAAACCCACTGAGGGAATGAACGGATTGGCAGTATAGAGCAGCGTTTATATTACATAAAAGAATATTTAATTATAATTAAATCGACTTTAAGACTAAAAAGTCTGTGCCAAAACACCGCGTCGATAGTCATCCAGCGCCTGCTCAATCTCCTGACGGGTGTTCATCACGAACGGCCCGTACTGGACGATCGGCTCGTTTAATGGCTGACCCGCAAGTAGCACCACACGTGTGTTGTCCGCCAGCGTGCGCAGATCAATGCGACTGCCATCTCGAGACAGTCTTGCCAGCTTGCCTCGCTGCACACGACTGCCCTGCTCGCCCAGTGCTATTTCGCCTTCATAGACATAGATCAGGGTTGTGGCGCCGTCAGTCACTTCAATGGTGTGCGCGTCCGACGCCTTGTCGAAATGCAGATCAAGGTATACCGGCTCGGTATCAGGCCTGGAGACCAGCCCCTCCAGCAACGCGCCGTCCAGCTGCGCACGTCCCGCAATCAGTTTGCCGGAGACGGTGGCACCGGCGTACTCCGGAATGCTTGCCGAAGGAATATCACGGTAGTCCGGCGCCTGCATCTTGCTGTGTGCCGGCAGATTGAGCCAGACCTGAAAGCCGCGCATACGCCCTTCAGTCTGCTTGGGCATCTCTGAGTGTATGATGCCAGCGCCCGCAGTCATCCACTGGACGTCACCGTTTTGCAGGTCACCCACATTGCCCATGTGATCCTGATGCTCCATATGGCCCTGCAACATGTAGGTAATAGTTTCAAAACCCCGATGCGGGTGCGGCGGAAAACCACCGATATAGTCGCTTGCCTCAGCGGAGCCGAATTCATCCATCATCAGGAAAGGGTCAAACCGCGCCGGATCACCGGCCCCTCCGAACACGCGGAGCAGCTTTACCCCGTCGCCGTCTGAAGAAGGGCGAGCGACAATCAGTTCTTCCAGTTTTTTCGCCGTCATGATCAATCTCCTGTGAATGCATCAATCAACATAGTAGATACCATTATCATAGCCGCAACAATTTGATGTTATGATGCAAAAAAACCGACCCATACATTAAATTTTTAGATATAACTATGAAGCAGCCACGTATATCTCTGGAACAGTGGGCAGCATTTGTTGCTGTAGTCGATGAAGGCAGCTTTGCCCGGGCTGCCGAGCAACTTAATAAAAGTCAGTCAAGTATCAGTTATGCCATCTCACGTATCAATGAGCTGCTACCCACTGCTGTCCTGACACTGTCCGGCCGCAAAGCCACATTGACGCGTGAAGGCAAGGTCATGTATCGACGTGCCAAGCAGTTGTTACAGCAGGCACAGACTGCCGAGCAGGTGGCAGCCACACTGGCACGTGGCACAGAGCCCGAGGTTGTACTGGCCGTCGATGGCCTGTTGGAACCGGGGCAGTTACTGCCAACCCTGGAGAAGTTCTCGGCGTCATTCCCGATGACCCGATTGCGGATCCTGGAAACGCAGCTGTCTGGCACAGAAGAAGCCATCCTGGAGCGCAAGGCTGATGTAGTAATCAGTCATCAGGTGCCCGTGGGCTACATGGGAACGCCGCTTAAAGTGGTGCGAATGATTCCGGTCGCCCATCCAGATCACCCCCTGGCGCAGCAGCATGAAACCACGGGAATCAATGATTTTGAGCTCCGCAGCTGGCGGCAGATTGTGCTGCGCGACAGTGGCCAGCGCCGTGAACAGGATGCCGGCTGGCTGGGTTCGGAACAGCGCTGGACTGTCAGCCACTTCTCTACCACGATCAAAGCGCTGCGTGCTGGACTTGGATTCGCCTTCCTGCCCACGGACTGGGTGAAGCGAGAGCTTGCAAGTGGTGAACTGAAGCAGTTAAGCCTCAGTATGGGGGCCGAGCGGCGCCTGCCTCTTTACCTCGTAATGGCGGCGGCTGACAGCGTCGGACCAGCGACCAAAGCGCTGGCCCGACTGCTCATCGAATCACTTGGTGATCAGTCGGAAACTGGCTGACGCCGACGATCCATCACGCGGTCAAACACAGCCCAGTTATCAGGCATCAGATCTGTTTCAGCGCTGACCTCAGTGCCTATCAGCAGATAATTGCGCTCCGCATTGCTATAGGGCAGCCATTCTGCCTGACCAGGCGCAGACGGCTGGCCATGGTGGGCAAAGTTGACCCAGTAGTCGGACATGATGTCCGCCAGACGATAATCCAGGGCCGTACCACGCGATGGCAGGGTCTGGACATTGTTAAATGCGTAAGCAATTTCAGAGGCATGGTAGGCACCCAGGTTCGATTCAGCGGCACCGGGCGGTTGATGCGTAAAGTAGTAGAGGTAAGCGGGCTGTCCGACATGGCGGGTCAGATTTGCCCAGGTCACCATATTCCAGCCGAAGGTGGCGTCACGAAAACTGGCCAGCACTGATTCGCGGATGTTGTCCTCAGGGTAAACATCCAGCACCAGGTCAGCGAAGTCGCCAAACTGCGCCTGCAGTCTTGCACGATAGGCTTCGGCCGTTGATGGCAGATTGGCCGCCGCCCCCAGGGTAGTGCCCTCGTCGCTGTTGAACCCCACCATCACGGGAACTGCGCGTTGTCTGCCTTCAGAGAAAATCTCATACGGCTGGGCGGGAATGACCCAGCCATCCACAATACCGTCCGTGCGGAATCCAGCTGCCATCGCCCTGTCCAGCAGTTCCCGGCCGGGCATGTTGCGCAGGTCCGCGACGCTGGCTGCGCCCAGCTGTGTTGCCAGTTCAACTCCTGAATTGATGGCGGGAGGGCCCGCTGAGGTCTGACGATCCAGCGCAACCCGGGTATCAAGACGGGCCCCACTCTGGGCGATTACTTTGTGAAACAGCCCTTCAGTCAATGGACTGGCTGTTAACAGGTTCACCGACCAGGCACCCGCTGACTCCCCGAAGATTGTGACATTGTCCGGATCGCCGCCGAACGCAGCGATATTCTGTTGCACCCAGCGAAGCGCCTCAATCTGGTCAAGGATGCCGTAATTGCCTGCTGAAAATTCTGGTGATTCGGAAACCAGCTCAGGGTGAGCAAAAAAGCCGAACACACCAAGGCGGTAGTTGATTGTAACGACCACCACGTCCTTGGCAGCCAGGTTGGTGCCGTCGTAGGTGTCGATCGCGCCTGAGCCACGCGTCAGCGCACCGCCGTGAATCCAGACCATGACAGGCCGGTCGGCCCCGGGCTCTGCTGCACTCCACACATTCAGGTATAGACAGTCCTCGCTGCTGACACGTGCGGGACGATAAAAGAACGAACCTTCCGGATAGGGCTGCTGAAGGCAGTCCGGACCAAAAGTATCAGCCAGTCGTTCCCCTTGCCAGGTGGGCGCGGGTTTTGGTGCCTGCCAGCGGGCCTGGCCCACGGGTGGCATTGCATAGGGTATGCCCTTGAAGATGGATACCTGTGGATGCCGCTCCGATGCGGTTCCGAGCAACGCACCCTGAGGCGTGTCGAGACGAATCAATGCTGTCTGAGTGGGTTGTTGCGCTACGAGTGCGCCGGCCCAAAGGCCAACGGCGGCAACGAGGAGCGTTTTCAACGTCTTTCTCATGTCCAGTTCCTGTTATTCTGCTGATTTTGACGGAGACCAGACGATGCAGGAATTTGGCATGGAAAACAAGTAGTCAGCCAGGCGATGCTCAGCTTTGCATCTCGTTGCGGATGGCAGACAGGTTCTGTTGGGCTGGCTGGTAATCGGGCTGAATCGACAGTAACTGTTCCAGCACACTGGCAGCACGGGCCAGGTCACCCTGTTGATAGAGCCAATTGCTATAGCCCATCGCGATAACAGCCTGATCAGGCCACTGTTGGTAGCCCGCCTGCCAGGCTGCTCCGCTTAGTTCCGGATGCAGCCGCTGAAAATCTGCCACTGCCATAAAATAATCTGACACTTCCGCCGAGGCTGGTAGATCTCCTGGTGTCAGCGCTACATAAGCCCAATGCTCGGCTCGCTGCCAGGTCCGCTCGAACACCGGCAGCGCCACCCGATGTTCACGAACGGTGCCTGAGCGAAGAATTAACTCCTGTTGTTCAGGGTCAAATCCGACAACAACCGCATAGTGCCATTGTGGCAACACGCTTAGTCCCAGATTCTGAAACACCAGCACCGGGTTACCTGCATCCAGTTCATTGATGATGGCAGTCAGCGTGCCCGGTATAACGTATGGAATGCGCTCAAACGTTCGCGTCGCCGCCAGCATTTCCACCTGCAGAGAGCCCTGCCTTGATGGAATATAAACGTGGGAAACGAGCTCATCTGGCTGCACGGCAACCTGATTGTATTGCAGGATTGTCGCCAATGCGGCCGGACCACACTGGTAAAGCTCCTGAGGAAAAAAGGGGACATCGACCAGTTCGACACCCTCAGGCAACTGGTCAGACGGACGGGACAGCAGCTGCTGACTTTGTGGTGTCGCAGCACACGCTACCAGCAGGAAGGCGAGAAACAGGAGAAAAGGCACCCGCAAGCGGGTGCCTGATCGCATTGACATCAGAGTCCCGGGAAAATATCGGTAACGCCAGCGATGTCCAGCAGCATGAAGATTACCAGCAGGAACAGAACGGTTTCCAGCAGGCCCTCACCCGCAGGCAGCTCATCTATCTGTGCTGAAAGCGCTGCCAGTTCCGCCTGGCTCATCGCGTTTACACGCGCCTGGGCATCCGCAGCATCCACGCCACGAGCGGCCAGTTGAGCCTGCACATCGGCTCGACTCAGAAAGTTATTTACCGAGGCTCGCTGATCAGCGACCTGCATCTCCTGCATCAGCTGTTCGGTAGTTACCATGGTTTGCGGCGCAGCGTATGCCTGCTGGAACATTGCTCCGAATGCAAAAACTGTAGCCAACATCCAGGTCGTGACGGACTTAAGTGTTCTGATTTTCATGACTGACTCCTTTTCATTGAAAACAAAATTTACTGCTATCGAACATCTATGTTCAACGGGCAAGCCACCGGAATTATTCCGAGGGCGGTACCTGGTGGACATAGATATCCCGCTGCGGGAACGGAATACTCAAACCTGCTTTATCAAATTCTTTGTAGACCAGCTCATTCATACGGAAATGGACACCCCAGAAATCGGCCGCGTTCACCCACACCCGTACGACAATATTGACAGAGCTGTCTGCAAGCGCCGACACGGCCATAAAAGGGGCCGGGTCTTTGAGGATGCGATCATCGGCTTCAATCAAACGCCCCAGAACACCGTATGCCGTGTCGACGTCGTCGCCGTATGCGATACCAAAGGTCCAGTCGACCCGTCGCGTAGGCTGTGCTGAATAATTGATCAGAGAGCCCGTGGACAAAGGCCCATTGGGAACAAATATCGTTTTGTTGTCTGGAGTGGTCAGCTCGGTGACAAAGATCTGGATCTCCTTGACGGTTCCCATATGCCCTTGAGCTTCAATAAAGTCACCGACCTTGAAGTACTTGAAAAACAGGATCATGACGCCGCCAGCGAAGTTCTGCAGCGTGCCTGACAGGGCGAGGCCGATGGCCAGACCAGCCGCACCAAGGATGGCTATAAAGGATGTCATCTGAACACCCAGCACACCCAGTGCCGTGATATATACCAGTACCTTCATCAATATCGACATCAGGCTGGCCAGGAAGGAAGCCAGTGATGGATCAACTTTGCTGCGCTTCAATAAGCGTTTGACCAGGCCAACCAGGATGCTGACGACCCACAGTCCAAGCACCAGAGTGGCCAGCGCACCAACAATTCGTGGACCGTAGGTCAACGCGTAGCTGATGAATACCTCGGTTGAAAAGTTAAGATTCTCTAGTGATTCCATAGTTGTTATTGACTCCCGGAAGGCTTGATGGACACGGACGACATGGCCTGTTTCGCAACATTAACCTACACATCAACTGCGGCTGTCAAACAACTTTTTGCCATGCTTGTCTCGCCGCCGGTCTGACCGCATAATGACTTTTCGCACGCTGTGCCAGGTCAATTTACTGAAAATAGCTGTGTTGTCTGTCGGACGCAGACGTATTGCCAGGAGAGTATGATGTTGCACGCGAGATTGCACTCGACAATTAGAACAGGCCGAACCATATGTCAGGCTGTGCTTCTGCTGATGGCCTCTTCCATGACGACCGCGCAGACAGACACTGTGGCTCTGGTGGATGCCCGTATCATCAATGGCACCGGCACAGCCCCGGTTGACGACGGCGTCATAATTATCAACGCAGGCCGGATTATTGCTATTGGCAACTCAAACGATATCGACATCCCTGACCACGCCAATGTGGTGTCCATGGCTGGCAAAACCATTATCCCCGGCCTGATCAATGCACACGGTCATGTCAGTGACGTGCTCGGCCTCGAGTCCGGCCACTACAACACAGAAAACCTGTTGCGTCAGCTGAATCTGTACGCCAGCTATGGAGTAACCACGGTCATCAGCCTGGGCGGCGATGAGCGTGAGGCTTTTGAGCTTCGCGACACCCAGCAAACTCCCGCTCTCGACCGGGCACGGATATACGTTGCGGGCCCCGTCCTGTCAGCCGATTCGCCCGACGAGGCGGCAGCTCTGGTCGACGAAGTTGCCAGGTCGAATCCCGATTTCATCAAGATTCGAGTGGATGACAACCTGGGTCGCACCGCCAAGATGGCACCGGAGGTCTATCAGGCTTTCAGCGATCGCGCCGACCATCACGGCCTTCCACTGGCAGTACACATTTATTACCTGGATGACACGCGACAGGTAATTGAGGCAGGTGGCGACTTTGTCGCCCACAGTGTAAGAGACAGACATGTCGACCAGGCATTTGCCGATCAACTCATAGCGGCAGATATCTGCTACAGCCCGACGTTGACGCGGGAAGTGTCCACCTATATCTATGAGTCGGAACCCGATTTCTTCAGCGACCCCTTTTTCCTCGCTGGTGTTGATAGCGAAATTCTGGACACGCTGCGGGAACCTGCGCGCCAGCAGCGACTTCGCGACAGTGCCATGGCACAGCGATACAAGGCAGCACTGCCAATCGCAATGAGCAATCTCAAGATACTTGCCGACGCCGGCGTGACAATAGCCATGGGCACCGACAGTGGTCCCGCCGCACGTTTTCAGGGATATTTTGAGCACCTGGAAATGTGGATGATGCAGGATGCAGGCCTGACGCCGATGCAGATCATCACCTCTGCCACCGGAGATGCCGCACACTGCATGGGTATCAGCGACGAACTCGGCACACTCGAGGCGGGCAAGTGGGCCGATCTGGTGGTTCTGTCAGCTGACCCGCTCGAAGATATTCGCAATACCCGCAGCATCGACCAGGTCTGGATAGCCGGCAAAGCGCTGCCCCGGCCCGGTTTTTAGCATGGTTCATAGTAGAGATAATTACTGATGGAAGACTTCTGGAACAGTGATCGGACGCAGAGCCTGATCGGCGCAGCCGTGCTGGTTATCGTGTCCATGCTTTCGGTTTATCTTTTGTCGCAGGGCGGCCCATGGTCCGCCGAGTTGAGCCTGATCGCCGGTTTATTCCTGGTCAATATCGTTTGTTTCTTTTTGTCGACGTCAGACTGGGCTCAGCAACAGCGCCACCGGATGATGGTGGTCATCTGGCTGGAAGCGGCAATTATTGTCAGTCTCTATTTCCTGGTCAGCATCAGTTTTGTGGCGATACTGGGCATTATCTGGGTGGTTCAGATCACTGAACTGTTCCCGATCCGCACAACCAGCTGGATACTACTGGCGGCGGTCAGCATCTTTTCATTCACGCAGATCTTCCACTGGAACGACAGTAGCCTGATGCTGGCCTTGACCGGCTCCATCACGCTTAGCCTGTTTCATCTGTTTGCCGTCATAGCAACCTATCGCGCCAAACGCGAACAGGAATTACGCGAGGAAACGGCCGCGCTCAACCGTGAGCTGCTGGCCACACGCGAATTGCTGACCGAGCACTCGCGGCAGACCGAACGCCTGCGCATAGCACGCGATCTGCACGACCTGCTGGGACATCACCTGACCGCACAGATTCTGCAACTGGAGGTTGCAACACATGTCACCGATGGCACTGGCCGACAGAAAGTCGAACAGGCTCTGGCACTTGGCAAACTGCTGCTCAGCGACCTGCGAACAGCGGTCAGTGAGCTGCGCGAGGACGAACCAATCAATTTCCGAGATGCGGTGAAAAAACTCGTCATTGGTGTTCCGAATATCGACATTCACCTGAACTTCAATTCAACACTTGGCGAGATGCACCAGGCGGAGACCCTGCTGCGGTGCACACGGGAAGCGCTCACCAACATCCTCCGGCATAGCGGCGCCAGCAGATGTGATATCAGTTTCAATAGCACAGACAGCCATTATCATCTACAGATCCGTGATGATGGCCGATGCCGCGATTCTGTGACACCTGGCAACGGGCTTAAGGGAATCAAAGAGCGTGTTGAGGAAGCCGGCGGTGATGTTCGCTGGTATGCAGACAGCGGCTTTGTTATCGATATATATCTGCCTCTTGAATCAGAACTGGCCGAAGCCAGTTGATTCAGCCATCAGAGTACGGCGTGACGCACTTTTGCAGACACCCACTCAGACAGCACCACCGTCGCAAATATCAGCACGAATACGGTAGCGACCTGCGCCCAGGCCAGGTTGTTGATGGCGGCATTCATTTGCAGCCCTATGCCGCCAGCCCCGACCAGTCCAAGAGTTGTCGCTTCACGAATATTAATATCCCAACGATAGACACTGATGCCGGCAAAGGCCGGCAGGATCTGTGGCCAGACGGAGTAAGCAAGCACCTGCGGGCCACTGGCACCAGTCGCCGTGATGGCTTCAACAGGGGTCGGGTGAATCTCTTCAATAGCTTCGTACAGCAGCTTGCCCACAAAACCAATCGAGCGCAACGCGATGGCCAGCATTCCGGCAAAGATGCCAGGCCCGACAATTGTCACCAGCAGCATTGCCCAGATCAGAGCATTAATGGATCGTGAACTGACAATGATGGCCAGTGCGACCGCGCGCAGAGACGCGTGAGGTGTCGTGTTACGCGCGGCCAGAAACGCCAGCGGGAAGGCAATCAGGATACCCAGCGCGGTACCAACCGTTGCGATATTGATCGTATCCCACAAGGGCATCATTAAAGAGCCGGTAATACTCCAGTCGGGCGGGATCATGCGGCCAATCAGGCTGGCAGCCTGCTCGTCGGCATCGTACAGAAACTCCCAGATGGTATTCTCGGAAATTAACGCCCAACACCACACAAACAGCATGCCACCGAGCATCCAGCCTGCCCAGATCGCGTATTGCTTTGCCGGTTCACGCCGCTGCCATTCCTTGAGGCCGTCTTTTTCGCGGATAGGCATTATTGAGTCCACCTTCTCACATAACCAGAGAAATACTCGCTCAGCAGGACGATGGCAATGATCAGCAACAGTATGGCGGCCGAGGTGTCATAGTCGTAGCGATTGATCGAAGTGTTAAGCGTCGCGCCGATACCACCGGCACCAACGATGCCGATAACGGCCGACTCCCTGAAGTTGATATCCAGACGATACAGCGATAAACCTATCAGTCTGGGCATGACCTGGGGCTGCACCGCATAGTTGACCCATTGCAGCCAGGTGCCACCCGTCGCCCGGATCGCCTCCAGCGGCTCTCGCTGGGCGTCTTCTATATCCTCCGCGAGCAACTTGGCCATAAACCCTATTGTCGCAAATGCCAAGGTAATGACACCGGCTAAAGGACCGAAACCAAACATGGCAACAAACAGAATGGCGATGATGATTTCCTGAAACGTTCGCGACAGGGCAATGATGGTGCGACAGATGTAGTACACGGGTGCTGGCGCAATATTGCGCGCTGCGCCCAGGCCTACTGGGACCGCAAGCAGGACGCCGATGATGGTAGCCGTAAAAGTCATCGTCAGACTTTCCTGCAGGCCAACAAATATCTCGCCGCTGCGGCTGACAAAGTCCGGACTCATGAACGAGGCTACAAACTCGACGCCACGATCCATGCCCTGGGCCACCCGATCCCAGTTAACATCAACACTGAGCCAGGCCGCTATGACATAGGCCAGGACACCCAGATTGAGCGACACACGCAGCCAGCGACGTCTAATCAGAGGCAGGGGTGACCAGACACCTTGCTGCAGCTGTTGTAGACGCTGGACATCCGCCGCTGAAGTACCGTTCAGGCTCATGGGTGTGCATCCACCGTCAGTGTACGCACTCTGTCCTCTGGCGGGGAGCGCTCGTCATCGTCCTCATTGTCCGCGGGAACCTCCCAATCCTCTTCTCCATAGATACTCGTCAGAATGGCGGGGCTCAGGTCCTGCGGCGAGCCGTCGAACACGATCCTGCCAGCGCGCAATCCGACAACCCGGTCGACGAACTGCTGGGCCAGCACAACGTCGTGGATGTTGATGATGGCCGCCAGTTGCTGCTCCCGGCACAGATCGCAGATCAGTCGCATGATCTGCCTGGAAGTTTTTGGATCAAGACTGGCCGTGGGCTCATCAACCAGCAATAGCTTGGGATTCTGCATCAGGGCGCGGGCGATGCCGACGCGCTGCTTTTGTCCACCCGACAGCGCATCTCCCCGTTTGTCGAACATGGTTTCCAGACCGACCCTTCGCAGCAGATGAAAGGCCTGCTGAATATCGGATTTAGGGAAGCGACGAAAGTAGCTGCGCCAGAACCCTACATAGGCCAGGCGCCCAGATAATACATTCTCCATCACGGACAGACGCTCAACCAGAGCGTAATTCTGGAATATCATGCCGATCTGGCGGCGTGCCTGCCGCAGCCTCGCACCCCTGACCCGGGTAATGTCCTCGCTGTCCAGCTGCACCTTTCCATCAGTGGGTTCTATCAAGCGGTTAACACATCGAATAAGTGTGCTTTTGCCTGCGCCGGACGGCCCGATCAATGCGATGACCTGGCCCGCAGGTATGGTCAGATCGATATCGCTGAGGGCGAGCTCACCTGTCTGGTAGCGTTTGCTCACGCCTGTTAGTGTCAGCATGCTGCGTGATCTCCCTCAGTCACAGTTGTAAATCGTATCATTTGCTTCATCGATATCCCGAATGACTTGCCAGTGCTGTTTGTAGCTGATCGGAATAAACTGGGCCATCCCCGCATCGGCAAATTCCTGCTGCAGTGCCGAGCCTTCCCAGTCAAAACTGAAAAAGGCCTGGCGAATTTTCTCGGCGAGCTCCGGCGCCAGGTTGTGGGCCATACCATAAGCGGTGGTGGGAAATGTCAGCGAACGATAGATGCTGCGATACTGATCAGCACTGACAACATCCCTGCCCTCCATTCGGCGCAATACCTCATTGGCAATGGCTGCTGCCTCATAATCGCCGTTAACAACGCCCAGAATCGAATTATCGTGACTGCCAGAGTATGTCGTCGTGTAGTCGCGATCGGCCTGCAGCCCAAATTCCCGGTCCAGCAGTGTCGATGGCGCTTTGAATCCTGAGTTGGATGTTGGTGATGTAAATGCGAGCTGTCGTCCCTGCAGATCAGCAGCGTTGTTAATACCGCTGTCAGGGTAGGTGATGATCTCCATTTCGTATCCGAAGCTGCCGTCCTGTGCAGCCATCATGGCAAACGGGACAAATCCCGTGCAATTGACGGCGACCGGTGTCGACCCGGTATTAAAGCCGGCAACATGCAGGCGCCCTGCGCGCATCGCCTCCAATTGGGCGGCATTGGACTGCACCGGAAAAAAGCGGATCTCTTTTCCAGTCAGGGTTTCCATGTGGGTGATAAATTCGTCCCATACCTGAGAGTACAGTGCCGGGTCTTCTACGGGAGTGTAGGCAAATACCAGAATTCGTGGGTCGCGCCATGACTCCGGGTCCGCCGGGCGATCAGCGACCAGATCGGCGTCGCTGTCCTCATAACGCGGCGACAGCTGAGCCGAGGCTAGCAGCGGCAATAACGCCGCCAGCATGCCCGCTGTCACGAGCACCAGGCTGCGGTGAAGCGTCAGCGCTGAGTCAGTGGCCTTGAATAACATGTATGACTGCCCTATGACTGCATGGAACAGCTGCATGGTTGAAATAGACGCAGCTGTGTATCGCAGATTATTTATTATTGTCGGTATTTCACCTGCTGTAGCGTCTGCTGCCAGCAAGAGGGTGATTGTGGATCATAGCAGGTGCTGGATTGCCGTCAACCGCGCAACAGAGCCTGAAACTGATTCAGAATATCGTCTGCACTGCCATCATTGACCAGCACCTCTGCCGTCGGGTCTGGGGCCTCGAAATCATTGGTGAGAGCAGATGCGCTGGCAACGCTGATCCCATCGCGACGACTGCGTAGCCGATCAACTATTAATTGTGGGTCCGATTTCACCCAGATAAACCGTATCTGTGGCAATCTTGCCTGTAGCCAGTCCCGATGACGCTTTTTATAGGCCCCCTGGGTCACAATCAGGGGCTTGTCAGGCGCAGTGGACACCCGCTGACGGATGGTTTGCAGCAGTACCGCAAAAAACTCATCACGCATTGCGTCGGTGAAAGGTTGAGCCGTATTCAGTGCCTCACGCATGGCAGAAGTGATGTCATCGTCAGCATGGTACACAGGCCAGCCGTAGTGCCGGGATAAAACATCACCGGCAAATGACTTGCCGCTTCCGGACAAGCCGAACAAAAACCACACAGTTGGCAGGTTCATACCATTTATCACTTGCTGCATACTGAGACTATCCTGAAACTTTCTCCGGAATGGATTTTAGCGTACACCTGCGTGTATTATTCGGCTTTTGCAAATCGATCTGTTGCAGGAACCAAAGATGGGCAGAGCATACCAGAACCGTAAAGAGTCGATGGCCAAAACGGCGGCGGCGAAAACCAAAGTTTACAGCAAATATGCGCGTGAAATTTACGTTTGCGCGAAGTCTGGCGGCACAGACCCCGATGGCAATCTGACTCTGCGCAGCCTGCTGGATCGTGCCAAGAAAGACCAGGTCCCCAGCCATGTGATTGACAAGGCGCTGGAGAAGGCCCGGGGCAGCGGCGGGGAAGACTTTTCGCCGGCACGCTATGAAGGGTTTGGTCCTGGAAACTGCATGGTTATCGTTGAGTGCCTGACCGACAATCCCAATCGAACCTTCGGTGATGTCCGTCAGTGTTTTACCAAGACCAAATCGAAAATTGGCGCGCAGGGCAGCGTCAGTCACATGTTCGATCACTGTGCCATTCTGGCCATCATGGGTGATGATGAAGAGAGTGTGCTGGAGGCACTGCTGGGCGCCGACGTCGACGTCACTGATATTGAAAACGAAGACGGCCGTATCACGGTCTTTGCACCTCACACAGAGTATGCAAAGGCGCGCCAGGCACTACGCGACGCTTTCCCTGATGTCGAGTTTGAAGCCGATGAAATTCAGTTTCTGGCACAGACGCAGACCGAATTGAGCGGTGACGATGTTGCACTCTTCGAGCGCTTTATGGATATGCTGAACGATCTGGATGACGTCCAGAATGTTTATCACAACGCGGTACTGCCCGACTGAGGCAAACGCGGCAGCTCTGGCGCAGCCTGGTCAAACACCGGCTGCCAGGCTTCCTCTGGTTGTGGTGCTCCGAAATAGTACCCCTGTTTAAAGTAGCAGCCGAGCTCCGTCAACCGCTCGGCCTGCGCTGCCGTCTCCACACCCTCGGCGATTACACGCAAGTCCAGACTGGCACCCAGCGCTATAATGGTTTTCACGATGGCCTCATCGTTAACATCATCCAGCAGATCCCGCACAAAAGACTGATCAATCTTCAGTTGCGACAGTGGCAGCCGTTTCAGATAGCTCAAGGAAGCATAGCCGGTACCAAAGTCATCCAGCGCAAATTTGATACCCATGGCCCGCAACTCCCGCATGCGCTCAATTGTCGACTGCACGTCTTCAATCAACAGACTCTCGGTAACTTCCAGTTCCAGAAGCCTTCCATCCACACCTGACTGTTGAATACAGTCAGCAATCTGGCGTACAAATTTGGGGCTGCGAAACTGTCGCGAGCTGATGTTGATGGCCAGCGTCATTGACCGAGTCGCGCTGTGCTGCTGCCAGCGCTTGAGGATACGACAGGCTTCGGCGATCACCCATTCGCCAAGAGGAACGATCAGCCCTGCCGACTCTGCGACTGGAATAAAGTCTCCGGGCGAGACGCGCCCAAGAATGGCATCCTCCCAGCGCAGCAGACCCTCCATGCCGACAACTTTACCGTCGCCATCAACCTGGGGCTGCAGGTGCAGGTCCAGACCAGTGCCATCGAGTGCACGCCGCAGGGCTTTTTCGATGCTGGTACGTCTGGTGACCTCAATCTGCATGGCGGGGTTAAAAAACTTCACGGTATTGCGCCCGGCGTTCTTCGCCGCGCCCAACGCCAGGTCCACTGCCTTTAGCAGCTCATCGACAGATTCGGCGTCAGAAAACATGGCCACGCCAACACTTACTGATGTGGTGACTTCATGGCCATGCAGGTCAAAGGGATCACTCAACTGCACGCGCAGAGTCTCGGCGAGGTCATTGACACGATTGACTGCATCGTCGATCTCAAGTGCCAGGTCTTCCACTATGATGACAAACTCGTCTGCACCGAGTCTTCCCGCAGTATCAGTAGGCAACAGACTACGCTCTACTCGATGTGCCACATGTTTCAGAAGCGCATCCCCATGATTGTGGCCCAGTGAGTCATTGATGGTCTTGAAGTTATCCAGATCGATCAGCACAAGCGCGCCCTGATACCCAGTTATCTCGTGCCCCCCCAGGGCGTGCTCCAGCCGCTCCAGTATTAAACGCCGATTGGGTAGCCCGGTCAGCGAATCAAACGAGGCAAGCTGCTGAAGCTGGCTGTTCATTTTGCGGTGTTCGGTAATATCAGTCGAAATACCACAAAGAGAAGAGATGGTATTGTCCGGATTGCGCAGTGGAATCTTGACTGACAGGAATGTGTATTCGTCCTTGCCATCGCGGGAAACACTGTGCTCCTCATGGGCAACGCGCTCGCCCTGGCGTATGACACGCATATCATTCTGTCGTATCTGCTCATAGGTACGACTGTCAAAAAATGACTCGTCAGTTTTGCCGAGGATCTCACTTTCCGGTCGCCCGAACAGTTCGCAGACCTTACGGTTTACGTATTGATAACGCAGCTTGTAGTCCTTGATGTAAATATAGGCATCGACACTGTTGAGGATAATGTTCAGTCGCTGCTCACTGTCCTGCAGGCTTCTGGTCCTTAATTTGACCTGGTAGCTCAACGCGAGGCTGAAGGCGATTGCCACGAGCAATGCGAGCCCCAGTGCTATTGAGCCCCAGACGATCCAGCCCGGGAATCCGCGGTCATTCTGATAGTTCCACTGCTCCAGAATCCGGTAATAAACCGAGCCGGGGTCAGCTCGCCATTGGATCAGGTAGTTATCAATCGCCGTAAGGATAGCCCCATGTCTGCCAGCGGGTACGGCAAAATACAACTGGCTGGGTTGAAACAGGATGGGTGTGGGCGTCAGTCCGAGGCGACTGGCTTCCATATCACCAGAGTGGTAACTGGACACCACGGCATCGGCAGCCCCCTCGGCGACAGCTGTGAATGCCTGTGTCTGATTATCGTAAAGCATCCAGTCGACGTTCAGGAAAAAATTTTCTGCCAGTGATTCAAGATAGGCTTGCTGAATGGAGTCCTGCAGCAAAGCAATACGTTTTCCGTCCAGATCCAGAATTCCCAGAATGCCCTGACCACGCGATTCATAAACCTGTGACCAGCTCAGCAACGCTGGCTGCTGATGAAAATCAAACCGCCGCTGCCTGACAGAATCAATGGCGACGTCCGGCATGATGTCGATTTCGCCACGCTCCAGCAGTGTCAGACACTCGCTCCATTGACAGGGTACAGGTCTGAGCTGCCAACGCTCGGTTCTGGCAATCTCACGCAACAGGTCTCCGTGTATACCTGAGATGCTGCCCTGTTCATCCAGGAACAGTTTGGGAGGGTTTTCGTAAACACCCACACGCAGCACACTGGTTACCGGTTGTGCATAAGCTACGGACATCAGGTTGGCCAGCACCGCCAATGTGATCAGAAATCCAGCACGTAAAAGTGACCTCTTGTCGCACATCGCTATTGGACCAGCCTGCTCCCTGAAAATGACGATCAGTCTACCGCGCCGTTGCCCAGACAACTTTATCTACACCTGATTATTGCGTCGGGGCCTGGGCGCGGGAATTCTACCGGTAATTACGTTGATATACATCAGCCCCCATGTGCTCAATCTGTCTGTCGATCATGCGATCCATGGCCTGCAACACCCGCTGATGGGTAACTTTGCGACCTTCCAGTTCTTGCAGGGTATACACTATCGCCTCCAGTGTCGATAAGGCGTCGGGCTCGCTCGCCCGACGAATGCGGTATCGACTGACCGGTACGGCATTGAGACTGAATCTTGGCAGGGACTGCAACATCGGCCAGGTATACAGCATTTTCCGACTGCGACGCCAACTGGCATCAAGAAAAACCAGGGGTCTGGGGCTGTGTTCGCGAAGTTCTTCAACCGGCAGGGACTCATCGCCCGGGTAGATCAGCACACAATTTTCAGGCAGCGATGGCAAAACGTCCTGCTTTACAGCAAGCGTTTGCAGGAGACAGTCAGAATAGCTGAGTGATGCGAGCCGGGCTGTACCCAGCGGGTGTGTCGCCTCGCGTAAATCCTGCAGTATGACCAGCGGCCAGGTATTGGTTGCGGCTACAATGTCGGCGCAAAGGCAGGTTGAGATCGGTCTCTTACATCGGCTGCAGCGTTGTCGAGCCATGGCGAGTCCATTAAGGTGGGAATGATGATGCACCAGCGCCGTCAGTTAATGCACGACGCTGGCTTCATCTGCCGCAATCAGCCTGCAGCAAAAGCCTCTTTTTCGTCTTCGGTCACTTCTTTGATGCTCAGCTTGATTCGGCCGCGCGCATCGAGGTCCATGACTTTAACCAGCACATCCTGTCCTTCACTCAGATACTCACTGATATCTTCAACGCGATCAGAAGAAATCTGCGAGATGTGAACCAGACCGTCTTTGCCCGGCAGAATGGTTACAAAGGCACCGAAATCAACGATACGGGCAACCTTACCCATGTACAGCTTGCCTACTTCGGCTTCCGCTGTAATACGCTGAATCAGCTCAATGGCCTTGTCGCGAGAATCAGCATCTTCGCCATAAATGCGAATATTGCCATCATCGTCGATGTCCACAGACGCGCCACTTTCCTCTGTGATAGAGCGAATGGTGGCACCACCTTTACCAATGACATCACGAATCTTGTCGGAATCGACTTTCATCGTTGCCATGGATGGAGCATTCTCGGAAACGTTCGGACGGGCAGTAGCCAGTACTTTGTTCATTTCGCCGAGAATGTGCAGACGCGCTTCCAAGGCCTGGTTCAGAGCGATCTCCATGATCTCTTCATTGATGCCCTGGATCTTGATGTCCATCTGCAGTGCGGTCACACCCTTGTCAGTACCCGCCACTTTAAAGTCCATATCGCCGAGGTGGTCTTCATCACCCAGAATATCGGTGATCACCGAGAAGCGCTCACCATCCTTGATCAGACCCATTGCGATACCCGCAACCGGGGCAGTCAGCGGCACACCCGCATCCATCATGGCCAGTGAGCTGCCGCATACTGAAGCCATGGAGCTGGAGCCATTGGATTCGGTAATTTCCGACACCACACGGATGGCGTACGGGAATTCCTCTTCGCTCGGCATGACCGCCT
Organism: Gammaproteobacteria bacterium; assembly: GCA_002706685.1. Classification (GTDB taxonomy): domain Bacteria; phylum Pseudomonadota; class Gammaproteobacteria; order Pseudomonadales; family Pseudohongiellaceae; genus Pseudohongiella. The sequence continues at coordinate 188,610 of PALV01000013.1, forward strand.
GCACACCGCGCTTGGCCAGCTTGCCGTGGCCGATTTCGCGACGCTTGGGACCTGACATGAAGCCAGTTTCACCCACACAGAAGGGTGGGAAGTTGTAGTGGAACATGAAAGCTTCTTTTTTGGAGCCTTCCAGACCTTCGATCATCTGCGAATCACGAACAGCACCCAGAGTGGTAACTACCAGTGCCTGGGTCTCGCCACGCGTAAACAGGGCTGAACCGTGAGCCTTGGGCAGAACGCCTGTCTCGATCGCAATCGGACGAACTGTTTTGCTATCACGACCATCGATACGTGGCTGACCGTCAAGCACGCGATTGCGGACTACTTTTTTCTCGAGTTTTGCGAACACGCCTTTCACGTCGTCAGATGTGACACCTGACTCTTCGCTGACGAACTGCTGCTTGGCCTGCTCCAGCAACTGACCCAGTGCATCGTAACGCTGCATCTTGTCAGAAATCTGGTAAGCGTCGGTAATACCAGCAGTGAACGCATCGGCGATTGCCTTGACCAGTGTTTCGTTCTCTGGCTCTGGCTGCCATTCCCAGACCGGCTTGCCGGCTTCTGCCTTGAGCTCGTTGATTGCCTTAATAGCGCCCTGCATGGCTTCATGGCCATACAGTACCGCGCCCAGCATCTGGTCTTCGGTCAGTTGCTTGGCTTCTGATTCAACCATCAATACGGCTGATTCAGTGCCTGCCACAACCATGTCCAGCAATGAGGTTTCCAGCTGTTTGGCACCCGGGTTCAGGATATATCCATTCTCCGGGTCGAAACCGACGCGGGCTGCACCGATGGGGCCATGGAAAGGGATACCCGAGATAGCCAGAGCAGCTGATGCGCCAATCATGGCTGCTACATCAGGATCTTCGTCCTTGGTTGCAGAGATGACAGTACAGATGACCTGTACTTCATTTTTGAAACCCGATGGAAACAAGGGGCGGATAGGCCGGTCAATCAATCGCGAAACCAGCGTCTCTTTCTCGGTGGGACGCCCTTCGCGCTTGAAAAAGCCGCCGGGGATTTTACCGGCAGCGTAGGTTTTTTCCTGATAGTTGACAGTCAGCGGGAAAAAGTCGGCGCCAGGGGCAGCCGTCTTTTTGCCCACGACTGTAGCGAGCACCTGAGAGCCACCCATGGTGACAATCACAGCGCCGGTAGCCTGTCGTGCAACTTTACCGGTCTCCAGAGTGACCGTCTGGTCACCAAACTGGAAGGTCTTGCTTACAATATTAAACATACTCTGTTCCTGTTTTTTATTTGAGACCCGGGCAGCATTGCAGCAACATCCGTTTTACCAAGAGTCTCTTCTCACTGTCTCATCGTCTTGAAATTGCGATGCGTCTTAGCGACGCAGGCCCAGACGTTTGATCAGATCGGCATAACGGTCAACATCCTTGCGCTTCAGGTAATCCAGCAGCTTGCGACGGCTGTTTACCATGCGGATCAGACCACGACGAGAGTGGTGGTCGTGCTTGTGTTCACGGAAGTGATCCTGCAGCAGATTGATGTTCTCAGTCAGCAACGCAACCTGTACTTCGGGAGAACCCGTGTCGTTGTCGCCGCGTCCGTATTCGTTAACAATTGCCTGTTTCTGTTCAGTCGTTAAAGCCATTTTAAAATCTCCAGTTCAATATGCATTAATGTTTAATGACATCCTGTCAGCCAGCATAACCGTGCATAATTACAGTTACCTGGTGTCTTCCTTCATTAATCGGCGTGGAGCCACTCGACCATCATCGAGCACTTCTCCCATACCGAAGAATTCTTCTTCATCGTACAGCCGCACCAGACCAGCGTCTGGAAGATGTCTGACCATCACGGCCTGTCCCTGCTTCATGTAGGCTGCAGTCGTTGCTGGCATATGGACTGCCGGCAAGTGCTCAATGGCCTTGTCGGCTGGACGCAATAACGCATCAACAGCCTCCAGCCCCCGGGCTTCATGCAGCTCTTTCAGGGCGTCGAGCGTCACGCACTCGTCAATTCCAAAAACGCCGGCCTGCAGCCTTCGCAGCTCCGTCACGTGCCCGCCGCAACCCAGGCTTTCTCCCAGGTCGTCAGCAATGGTACGCACATAGGTTCCTTTGCTGCAACGTATTTCCAGCTCAGCACTGTCGCCGTCGAACGACACCAGCCGAAGCTCGTGGACTGTCACCAGGCGTGGTGTCCGCTCCACCTGTTGCCCCGCCCGGGCAAGTTTGTACAAGGGCTGACCTTTGTGCTTCAGGGCAGAGTACATCGGCGGCAACTGCTCAATTTGACCGACAAACTGTGTCAGCGCCGTGACAACATCTGACTCACTGACCGAGACCGGTCGGCGACTGATCACTTCGCCTTCAGCGTCTGCAGTGTCAGTCCTTTCTCCAAACTTTACCCGCGTCAGATATCGCTTGTCCGCTTCCAGCAGAAACTGCGACACTTTAGTTGCCTCACCAAAACACAGTGGCAACACGCCGGTAGCCAGAGGATCCAGCGCCCCGGTATGCCCTGCCTTGGCGGCCTGCAACAACCTTTTGGCTTGCTGCAGACAGGCGTTGGAGCTAATACCCTGAGGCTTGTCTACCAGCAGAATACCGCTTATCGCGCGGCCTTTCTGCTTCCTGCCAGCTGCCAATTCAGTGCCTCTCTTCCTGACAGTCACCCGTATCCGGGGTGTCCGCACCATCACCGTGCTCGCTATCCTCTTCCAGCGCCCTGTCGATCAGGCTGGAGAGGTACCGCCCACGGGCAATACTTTCATCGTAGCGAAACTGCAGGGCGGGTGTTGTACGCAGGCGCAATTCCTTGCCCAGCAGACTGCGCAGATAGCCAGAGGCTTTGTTCAAAACCGCCAGGCTGTCATCAATCTGCTTGCGGTCCAGCTCGCCCATATCTTTAAGCTGGCTATCCAGACCAACTGCGTCACGCGTCATCACAGTCACAAATACTGTGGCATGCGCAAAATCACGACTTACATCAACACCTGTTACCGAAACCATGCCAAGCCGGGGATCACCTATTTCGCGCATGATCAGATCCGCGAGAATTCGCTGGATCTGATCGGCTACCCGTTGTGCGCGCGGAGATGTATTACTCATCAGAGTGTTCTGGCTACCTCAATGGTCTGGTAAACCTCGATCTTGTCGCCTACTTTGACATCGTTGTAGTTCTTCACGCCGATACCACATTCCATGCCGTTGCGGACTTCACTGGCATCGTCTTTAAAGCGGCGCAGAGATTCCAGCTCGCCTTCAAAGATCACCACGTTGTCACGCAGAACACGGATGGGACGGCTGCGGTAAACCGTGCCTTCCACCACCATACAGCCGGCCACCTGGCCAAACTTTGGTGAATTGAACACGTCACGAACCTCAGCCACACCCAGGATTTCTTCGCGCAGCTCAGGCTCAAGCATACCGCCAAGAATGGCCTTCACGTCATCAATCACGTCGTAAATGACGTTGTAGTAACGCAGGTTGATGCCTTCGTTCTCGATCACATCACGGGCAGACTTATCCGCACGGACATTGAAGCCGATCAGCATCGCATTGGAGGTTGCCGCCAGGTGCGAATCGGTTTCGGAAATACCACCGACGCCAGCGGCTACCACGTTGACTTCTACCTCATCGGTACCAAGCTTTTGCAGCGAGCCAACAATGGCTTCCATCGAACCTCGGACATCGGCCTTGATGATGACGTTGAGAATGCTCTTGCCCGCTTTGCCGATACCGGCAAACATGGCTTCCAGCTTATTACCCTGTTGCAGTGCGTTTTGCTTTTCCTTGTGCTTTTCACGACGGAATTCGGCCACTTCCTTGGCGCGCTTCTCGTCAGCTACAACAACAAATTCATCGCCTGCTTCGGGAACGCCATTGAAACCCAGCACCTCAACGGGAATGGAGGGTCCAGCCGACTTGACCTGGCGACCCGCCTCATCAATCAGTGCTCTTACACGGCCAAATTCATAGCCGGCAAGAATGGTGTCGCCCACATTCAGCGTACCGTTCTGGACCAGAACTGACGCAACCGGGCCACGACCTTTGTCCAGACGTGATTCGATCACAACACCTTTGCCTGGTGCATCGACAAAGGCCTTGAGTTCCAGCAGCTCAGCCTGAAGCAGAATGGCTTCCAGCAGCTCTTCGATGCCCTGGCCAGTATGAGCAGATACCTGGACAAACTGGACGTCACCGCCCCAGCTTTCCGGTATCACGTCTTTGGCAGCCAGTTCACTGGTCACTTTATCAATATCGATATCTTCTTTGTCGACCTTTGTGATGGCGACAACGATTGGCACTTCCGCAGCGCGGGCGTGCTGGATTGCTTCCTCAGTCTGCGGCTTGACGCCATCATCTGCAGCGACCACCAGTACAACAACGTCAGTTGACTTGGCACCGCGTGACCGCATGGCACTGAACGCCGCGTGTCCCGGGGTATCCAGGAAGCAGATCATGCCGTGATCTGTTTCAACGTGATAGGCGCCAATGTGCTGGGTAATACCACCGGCTTCGCCGGCAGCAACGGACTCTTTGCGGATGAAATCCAGCAAAGAAGTCTTACCATGGTCAACGTGACCCATGACAGTAACCACAGGCGCACGTGTGATTGCTTCGTCACCGCCTTCATAGACCAGTGACTCGTAAAGATCGTCTTCGATTGCATCCGCCGAGACGAATTTTGCGGTATGACCCATCTCTTCAATCAGCAGTGTCGCAGTATCCTGATCCAGAGCCTGGTTGATGGTTGCCATGACACCCATCTTGAACAGAGCCTTGATCAGCTCAGCCGACTTGACTGACATTTTTTGAGCGAGGTCGCCAACAGTATTGGCTTCACCGATGGTGATTTCGCGTGAAATAAACTCAGTCGGCTTCTCGAAACCGTGCTGCTTGTTGCGCGACTTCTTGCGGGGACCGCCGCGGCGACCACGCCCACCATCGTCAAACTCGCCATCTTCGAGAACAAAATCATCGATCCTGGCTTTACCAGGCTTCTTGCCTGCAACTGCCTTTTTGCGGAAACCGGATTTCTTTTCTTCATCCTTGTCATCGACATCAGCTTTACGCCCGCTTTTTGCAGCGGGTTTAGCTTTGCCGCGCCCAGGTTTAGCGCTGTCTGGATCCTGGGCCGGAACATCGGCAACCGGAGCCGCTGGCTTGGCCTCTGCTGTATCAGCAGCTGGTGCCTTTTCCGGTTCCGCGGCGTCGGAAGTTTCAGCCTGGGATGCATCTGTAGCAGCTTCTTTCTTTGCCGCGTCTGCGTCTTTGCCAGATTCTTCTGCTGGTGAATCAGTCGTCGCTTCAACTGCAGGCTCTGCTGCTGCCAGTTCCTGATCCAGCGCCTCTGGTGGAACAATCAGCTCCTCTTCAGCCGGCTTCTCTGGTTGCAGTTCACTGCGTTTTACATAGGTACGCTTTTTACGTACTTCAACGCTAACGGTTTTTCCGCGCCCCTGACCGGAGGCGGTTTTTAGTGTCTCAACCGTCTTTCGCTTCAGCGTAATTTTTTTCGGTGAAGCATCGGCGCTGGCCGCGGCTCCATGACTGCGACGCAGGAACAGCAGCAATGTATTTTTGTCTTCATTGGAAATAGGCTCCTCCGCACGCTTATGCGGGAGACCTGCCTCCTTAATCTGGGCAAGAAGCCTTTCTGTGGTCACACCGACCACTTTGGCCAGTTCACCGACTGTTACATCTGCCATCTAGTTACTCCTGTCTGCTCTTGCCGCCTGGTTATTCAAACCACGGTGCACGAGCCGTCATAATCAATTTGCCGGCACGCTCTTCAGTCATGCCGTCAATATCCATCAATTCGTCGATCGACTGTTCAGCCAGATCTTCCATGTTGAGGATGCCTTTCTCTGCCAGCGACATCGCCAGCGCATCATCCATGCCTTCCATGTTCAGCAGGTCTGCTTCCAAATTGGCGCTGGACAGCCCTTCTTCGGATGCTATCGCCTGTGTCAGCAGTGCATCACGGGCACGATCGCGAAGTTCTTTGGCGATATCTTCATCAAAGCCGTCAATACTCAGCAATTCGTCCATCGGAACATAGGCAATCTCTTCCAGAGAGGTAAAACCCTCACTGACCAGCAGTTCGGCGACATCTTCATCCACATCCAGCTTGTTCATGAATGCAGTGATGTAGGTGCTTGCCTCACGCTGCTGTTTGTCCTGCGCTTCCTCAATGCTCATTACGTTGATCGCCCAGCCGGTAAGCTCAGCGGACAGACGCACGTTCTGTCCGTTGCGACCGATTGCCTGCGCAAGATTGTCTTCTTCAACAGCAACATCCATTGTGTGGCTGTCTTCGTCCATGACGATAGACGCCACTTCGGCAGGTGCCATCGCATTGATCACCAGCTGCGCGGGGTTGTCGTCCCACAGAATGATGTCGATACGCTCATTGGCCAGCTCGTTAGAGACCACCTGCACGCGTGAACCGCGCATACCTACGCAGGCACCAACCGGATCGATCCTGCCATCATTGGTACTGACGACGATCTTGGCGCGCGAGCCAGGATCTCGCGCTGCTGCGCGAATTTCGATTACACCATCAGCAATTTCCGGCACTTCAATCTTGAACAGCTCGATCAGCATGGCCGGAGCGGTGCGACTGAGAAACAGCTGAGGCCCACGGATCTCCTGACGGACATCCTGAAGCAACGCGCGAATGCGATCACCAGTGCGAAACATCTCTCTGGGGATCATCTGATCACGAAGCAGAATCGCTTCTGCATTGCCACCCAGATCGACCAGCACACTTTCGCGAGTAACTTTCTTGACAGTACCCGACACCAGCTGACCGATACGGTCGCGGTATTCACTGACGACCAGTTCGCGCTCAGCCTCACGCACCTTTTGCACGATAACCTGTTTGGCGGTCTGGGCAGCGATTCGGCCGAACTCTACGTTTTCGATTTTCTCTTCCCAGACATCACCGATGTCCAGATCCGGGTTCTTTTCGCGAGCCTGATCCAGAGTCATTTGATGACCTGGCTCTTCCAGGTCTTCATCAGCCACTACATCCCAGGTGCGAAATGTTTCGTACTGACCGTTCTTGCGATTAATGGCAACCCGACAGCTGGCTTCTTCGCTTTCAAAACGCTTTTTGGTCGCAGTCGCCAGCGCAGTCTCAATGGCTTCGAAAATAACGTCGCGTGACACTCCCTTCTCGTTAGAGACCGCGTCTGCAACTGCCAGAATTTCTTTACTCATCATAGTAGTGTCACCTTACAAACGAAACACGCGAATCAGAACGCGATGTTGGCCTTGTCAATCTGGTCAAACGGGATTTCAACCGGTTCGTTATCGACGATCATGGTGATATTGCCCGCTTCAGCGTGCTGCAATAAACCTTTAAATTTACGTCGCCCATTGATCGGACCACGCAAGCGCAAACTGATTACCTCACCAAGGAATTCCTGATACTGCTTGAGAGTAAACAGCGGTCGGTCGAGGCCGGGCGAGGAAACCTCCAATGTATACTCACCAGGGATGGGGTCTTCAACGTCAAGTACCGCACTAACTTGTCGACTGACGCTTTCGCAGTCGTCGATTGTGACACCCTCCGGGCTGTCGATATAAATACGCAGGAGTGATGAGCGCCCTCTGACGAGGTACTCCACACCCCACAGTTCAAGGCCAAGGGCCTTAACCGTCGGTTCCAGCAGCTGTGTAATCTTGTCAGTTGATGTCGCCAAATTTCCGCCAATCCATATCGACTGCACAAACAAAAAGTGGGCCTGCGGCCCACTTTGAAGAATGCTATCACTTGCTTTCGGGGCCAGCCAGTTACAATTCGTCCGCTCTCGGACGACCTGTTTCAGACCACCTAACAAAAAGCCCCATCATGGGGCCTTTTGTAGCAGCGCCGGCAAACGGCTCGGCGGCTGCGAATTGGTAGCGGGGGCAGGATTTGAACCTTCGACCTTCAGCGGCTGCGCCGGATGAGAGCCGAGCCCGATCGTCGGGCTGCCTGGCACTACACTTCAATTGGTAGCGGGGGCAGGATTTGAACCTACGACCTTCGGGTTATGAGCCCGACGAGCTGCCAGACTGCTCCACCCCGCAACAAAACTTTAATTATTTCAATTTGATGCAAAAGATCTTCGCTATTTGCACCCAGATGGCTTCTGGCGCTGCCATCATCTGAGGGTGGGTATTCTAGCGCCGGGCCGGAGAAATAGTCAAGCCCGATTTTACTTTTGCGGTAAGTTGGTGCCGAAGGCGAGACTTGAACTCGCACGACCAAAAGGTCACTACCCCCTCAAGATAGCGTGTCTACCAATTCCACCACTTCGGCTAAAGGTTTACTGCGGCTCCGACTCGGGTACCGCCGGTATATCTGATGAATCCACAGGCGCACTCACCTGCGGAATATCTGATTGCTGCTGTTCCATTTCACGCAGCAATTCCGGATTCACCAATGGTGCGCCGTCTTCCGCACCTGCACCAATGCTGTACTGCTTTGCATAAATCGCAAGAACCAGACTGGTCGCAAAAAATATCACAGCAGCCACGGTTGTGGATTTAGTCAGGAAGTTACCACTTCCGGACGCACCGAACACCGTCTGCGAGGATCCGCTACCAAACGCCGCTCCGGCATCGGCGCCTTTGCCCTGCTGCAAAAGCACCAGCCCGACAATCGCGATCGCGGCGATGACATGCACTACAACTATCAGCGTTTCCATAATTAACTCACGCTCTTACAAATTCGTATAAAGGCCTGCGCGTTCAGCGAGGCACCACCCACCAGACCACCATCTATATCCGGGCATGCAAACAGCTCTTCAGCGTTATCAGCTGTGACGCTACCGCCATAGACAATCTGCACAGCATCGGCGACCGCTGCATCATGCCTGGCCAGGTACTGCCGGATCACTGCATGCATGTGCTGCGCCTGCTCACTGGTTGCAGACAATCCCGTTCCTATCGCCCAGACTGGCTCATAGGCAATCACCGAATCAGCGAACGCGGAGACTCCGTGTGCCGCTACCACGCTCGCAATCTGCGCCAGCACCGTCTCTTCAGCAGCACCACTGTCGCGCTGCTCACGCGTCTCACCCACGCACAAAATCGGGATCATTCCCGCTTCCGATACTGCCCCGACCTTGCTGGCAATCAGCTGGTCGGTCTCGCCGTACAGCTGGCGCCGCTCCGAATGCCCAACGATCACATAGCGCACACTGAAGTCGCGCAACATGCTGGCAGCAACTTCGCCTGTGTAGGCCCCCGAAGACTGTTCGCAGACATTCTGGGACCCAACAATCAGCTCGCTGCCGTATGCGGCTTCGGTCACCTGAGTCAGATAGGGGAACGGCGGACAGACAACGACATCGACACCGTTGACTCCCTCGGACAGACCGGTCAGCAGACCCTGCATCAAGTCATTGATATCGGCTCGCGAGCCATTCATTTTCCAGTTGCCGGCCACCAGCGCCCGTCGCATACGCTCAACCCTCTATCCTTCGGCTGCCTGTCCTCGACAGAGCGGGGGCGACACTATAACCACTTTGCTGAAGGCATGCAAGCAGACTCAATACAGGCATGATTCAGCACCTGCCCTACTCGACAGCACGCACGATATCTGCCAATTGTGCGGCATATCGGCTGACCTGCTCAGCCTGCTCACCTTCGACCATGACCCTGATCAAAGGCTCGGTCCCTGACGGGCGCAGAAGCACTCGACCACGACCAGCCATTTCAGACTCGAGCTGCTTGACTGCATTGATCACATTGATGTCATTCATCACCCGCTGCTTGTCCGCAATACGGACATTGATCATGGTCTGCGGCATTTTTTGCATTTCAGTGCACAGCGCGTTCAGCGAACTGCCCGTCTGCACCATCGCCGCCAGAACCTGTAGCGCAGAGACGACGCCATCACCGGTAGTTGTCGCATCCAGGCAGATGATATGGCCGGATGACTCTCCACCGAGCTGCCACTGGTGCTGCTTAAGAGCCTCCATTACGTACCGGTCGCCCACACTGCTGCGCACAAACGGCACTGCCAGTGACTTCAGGCCCAGCTCAAGACCCAGATTACTCATCTGTGTGCCAACCACACCACCCAGATTGACGCCTCGTCGTCGACGGTCCTTCGCTATGATAAACAGCAGCTCATCACCATCAACGATGTTGCCCAGGTGGTCGATCATGATGACACGGTCACCATCACCATCGAAGGCAATGCCCAGGTCGGCCTTCTCGGACAGCACTTCTCTAACCAGTTGGTCGGGCGCTGTGGAGCCGCAGCCCTCATTGATATTCAAACCATCCGGCTTCACGGAGATTGCCTTGACACTGGCACCCAGTTCAGAAAACACACTGTTGGCAATGTGATAGGTTGAACCGTTGGCACAATCGACCACAATCCTCAGGCCACGCAGTACACTGCCACCAGGAATCGTACGCTTGCAGAACTCGATATAACGCCCGGCCGCATCAGAGATTCTCGACGCCTTGCCAAGCTGCTGTGAGGGAACCGTGGTCAGGTCTCGCTCCAGGTATTCCTCGATGGCAAGCTCGGTTTCGTCAGGCAACTTGGCACCGTCCCCCGAGAAAAACTTGATGCCATTATCCTGGAAAGCGTTGTGGGAAGCACTGATGACAATACCTGCCTGCGCCTGAAAGGTTCGTGTCAGATACGCAATAGCGGGCGTTGGCATGGGACCAAGCATGTGGATATCTACGCCTGCAGAGGCGAGCCCCGCCTCCAGCGCCGACTCGAACATATATCCGGAGATGCGCGTATCTTTGCCGATCAGAATCTTGCTGCGACCACCACTTTCCCGGGCAAAGACCTTGCCGGCGGCCCATCCCAGTTTCAGCATGAAATCAGGCGTGATGGGATACTCACCTACGTGCCCGCGAATTCCGTCAGTCCCAAAGTATCGTTTTTCCTGCATCGTAGACGATTCCTTATTGTTCTTTGATCGTTGTGATATCTGCCATCAGTGCTTGCTGCCGCAGATTCAGCCAGCGAACACCATCAGCGCGCTAGCCATGTTGTACTGTTGCCGCCAGAACCCGCATGGCATCGACCGTCTCTGGCACATCGTGAACACGTATGATGTCTGCGCCATTCGCAGCCGCGATGACTGCCGCTGCCAGACTGCCCGCCATACGCTGATCAACCGGCCGATCCACGACACGTCCTATCATCGATTTTCGCGACATACCGACCAGAACCGGCAGGTCGTGCCGTCCCCGAAAATAGCTTAAGTGTGCCAGCAGATGATAATTGTGTTCGTCAGATTTACCAAACCCGAAACCAGGATCAATACACAAACGTGAACGGTCGATTCCTGCGGTCTCTGCACTGATAACGCGCCGACTGAGAAAATCTTCCACTTCTTCGAGAACATTCTGGTAGCGCGGCTGATCCTGCATATTGGATGGCTGGCCCTGCATATGCATCAGGCAGACGGCCATTTCGCTGGCGGCGGCAGCGGCGAGCGCACCTTCACGCTGCAGGGCCCGCACGTCGTTAACCATACCCGCACCGGCTGCAGCTCCTGAGGTGATGACCGACGGCGTGCTGGTGTCGATCGAAATGATGACATCCAGCTCTCCGGCAATCGCCTCGACAACCGGTATCACCCGGTCGAGCTCCTCCTGCTCTGAAACCGGCCTGGCGCCAGGCCGGGTCGACTCACCGCCAACATCAAGCAAAGCAGCACCCGCCGCGACCATGGACTCTGCCTGGCGCAGTACTTTGTCGATTGATACGGAGAAGGAGGTTTTTTGTGCGGCGAATTGACCGCCGTCCGAGAAGGAGTCAGGCGTTACATTAATGACGCCCATGACAACAGGCGTAGAGAGATCAAGCCAGCGGCCTGAACAACACAGCCCCCGTTGTCGGGGGCGTGTCAGATTGGATCTATCAGTTGTCATTCGTGCCGACTAGCTGCCACTTATGAAAGGACCATCAATGTTCGCTGGCCGGACCACCGATAGGATTGTCAGTCCGCTCGCTTTCATCGCTGGCCTTGTCGTCGCTCGCATCAGAGCGCGCAGAGCCGGATCCGCTGCTCGGGTCAGACCAGTCAGCTGGCGGACGGGGCTTGCGTCCGTCCATGATGTCATTGATCTGCTCAACGTCGATGGTTTCGTACTCCATCAAGGCGTCTTTCATCAACTCCAGCTTGTCGCGGTTCTCATCCAGCAAGCGCTTGGCCGTTCCATAGCAATAATCAATGATACGCTTGATCTCTTCGTCGATCAGTTTGGCGGTTTCGCCCGAGTGCTGAGTCTGCGACCCACCAGCTGAGCGCCCCAGGAACACCTCACCATCATCCTCGGCATACATCAGTGGTCCAAGTTTTTCGGACAGACCCCACTTGGTAACCATGTTTCTGGCCATCTCGGTCGCGCGCTGAATGTCGTTGGACGCACCCGTAGTAACGCCTTCCTCACCCAGCGTCATCTCTTCCGCGATACGACCACCATAAAGGCTGCATATCTGGCTGATAATCGCGCGTTTGCTGATGCTGTAACGATCCTCCTCAGGCAGGAACATTGTCACACCCAGCGCACGGCCGCGCGGGATGATACTGACTTTATAGACAGGATCATGTTCCGGCACCAGGCGCCCCACAATCGCATGCCCTGCTTCGTGGTAGGCAGTATTGGTTTTTTCTTTCTCGGACATGACCATGGACTTGCGCTCTGTGCCCATCATGATCTTGTCTTTGGCTTTCTCGAACTCTTCCATGGTAACCAGGCGCTTGCTGGCACGCGCTGCAAACAATGCAGCCTCGTTAACCAGGTTGGCAAGGTCGGCACCGGAGAAGCCGGGCGTGCCGCGCGCGATCACTGCTGCATCAACGTTGTCCGCGATCGGCACTTTACGCATGTGCACCTTGAGAATCTGCTCGCGACCACGAATGTCCGGCAGCCCTACGACAACCTGGCGGTCGAAACGACCAGGACGCAGCAGAGCCGGATCAAGCACGTCAGGACGGTTGGTAGCTGCGATAACAATAATGCCGTCGTTCACCTCGAAGCCGTCCATCTCAACCAGCAACTGGTTCAATGTCTGCTCGCGCTCATCGTGACCACCACCAAGGCCGGCACCACGGTGACGACCTACTGCATCGATCTCGTCGATGAAAATAATACAGGGAGCCTGTTTTTTGGCCTGATCAAACATGTCGCGTACACGAGACGCACCCACACCTACAAACATCTCGACAAAATCAGAACCCGAGATGGAGAAGAATGGCACTTTGGCCTCACCGGCGATGGCTTTTGCAAGCAATGTCTTACCGGTACCCGGCTGACCGACCATCAGAATGCCGCGCGGGATGCGGCCACCCAGGCGCTGGAATTTGTCGGGCTCGCGCAGGAAGTCGACCAGCTCTTTGACGTCTTCCTTGGCCTCTTCGACACCAGCCACATCCGAGAATGTCACTTTGATCTGGTCTTCACCCAGCAGTTTGGCCTTGCTCTTGCCGAATGACATGGGGCCGCCCTTGCCGCCGCCAGCACCACCCTGCATCTGCCGCATAAAGAAAAAGAACAGCGCAATTATGATCAGAATCGGGAAACTGGCCACGAGCAGCTGCGTCCACAGGCTCTGCCGCTCAGGTTCCGAGGCCCTGATCTCAACGCCATTGTTAAACAGGTCAGACATCAGTTCATCGTCACCGATCATCGGGATCGTGGTGGTGAAACGGCTGTTGTCAGTACGGACGCCACTGACGGATACGCCGGAAATATTGACCGACTCTACCTGCCCGCTGCGGACTTCCCGAATAAATTCGGAGTAATTAACCTGCGAAGTTGCCGGCTCCTGATTGATATTGTTGAACACTGTCAGCAATACCGCTGCAATCACCATCCAAAGCAGTAAATTCTTCGCCATGTCGTTCAAGGGAGACCCCCTTTTAATGTGTCATTTTCAAACTGATAAGACCGCCTAAACGGCCTTTGCCATTCCCTCAGATCCCGACGTCATTATTGTTGAGTTCGTGACTGCTGCGCTTGGCAACAATGAGACAACCGCGTCTCGCCGGCTGGATTTTCACTATCTGATACGTTATTAAGATGGGGACCGGATTCGATATTACAAGATACAACTCTTGATTGTCCAAGAAATGCTGACCTACAATGCGCGTCCTTTCTTCAAATCACCCGGATTTTTTATGAGCAATCGCAAGCAACCACTGAGTAATCAGGAACTTAAAAAGCTTCGCGCTATCGCACACGGGCTCAAACCAGTCGTGACCATCGCCCAGAACGGGCTCAGCGAGGGCGTTTTGAAGGAAATAAACCGGGCTTTGGCACAGCACGAACTGATCAAAATAAAAGTCAGCGTCGGAGACAGGGATGCTCGTCAGGAAGTAACCGAAGAGGTGTGCCAGCAAACCGGCGCGCAATGTGTGCAGAGTATCGGCAATGTTGTGGTACTGCTAAAGCCTGCCGCCAAACCCGATCCCAAACTGTCTAATCTGCTTCGTTTTGGCGGAACTCCGCAGTAATCGGGGCGCCATCACCAATCTGGAGGGCCAGGCACTTGGCCCGGCCCGCCAGCGATTAGAGGTGTTCTACCTGATCCACCTCGTACTCGATGTCGCCTGATGGTGCTTTGACCACCACAACGTCACCTTCTTCCTTACCCATGATGGCTCGCGCGATCGGTGAGGCAACAGAGATTTTTCCGGCTTTTACATCAGCCTCATCTTCACCCACGATCTGGTAACGCACGGTCGCATCAGACTCCAGATTCAGCAGCGTCACGGTAGAGCCAAAGATGACCTTGCCAGACTCGGCTATGGTCGTAACATCAATGATCTCAGAATCGGCGAGTTTGCCCTCGATCTCCTTGATGCGACCTTCGCAGAAGCTCTGCTGCTCGCGGGCAGCATGGTACTCCGCGTTTTCGCGCAAATCGCCGTGTTCACGCGCCTCCGCAATAGCCTGGATGATTGCTGGTCGTTTCACCGTCTTCAACTCATTGAGTTCTGCGCGCAGTTTCTCCGCGCCGCCAATGGTCATGGGCACTTTTCTCATATCACTCTCACAGATTCCCCTGGAATCTAAAATCAAGGAATAAAAAAAATACCGGCGGGACTTCCCCAGGGAAGCCCCGCCAGCACTCTCGACTCTATATAATGCTTAGTTTGGACTGCGTTGTCCAGCCACCCCAGTGTCCTGCCTGGTTAGTTCACATCATTTCAGCGCGCCCTGCAATGCTTCTGGCAAGGCGCAGACCGCGGCTAATGGCCGAAGCCCTTGGCAAGGGCTGCAACGCGGTCAGAAGTGTTGCAGGACGCGCCCTTCGGGAGTGATTGTCAGATGCCATGACTGCGTTATGTTGCTTGATAATAGCGCGCTATTATCTGCGAAACATGCCTTGTCCTGACAACCGACAATCACTCTGAAACCATGCGAACTAACCAGACAGGACACTAGATCAGCTCACCGTCAGGCGCGCATGCAGCTCCTGTAGGGTGTAGACGGAAAGCTGATCACCGAATGCCAACGCATCACACACTGCGCTGGCGCTGGCCAGTGTCGTCGTGCAGAACACATCATGTCGCAGAGCAGTCCGGCGAATCGTTGATGAATCGGCGATCGCCTGCTTGCCTTCGGTTGTATTGACGATAAGGTCAATTTCCTCATTTTTGATCATATCAACAACATGAGGACGCCCTTCCATCACCTTGTTGACACGCTTGACCTCAAGACCCGCTGCCTCGATGACCGCCGCCGTGCCTGTCGTCGCAACCAGCGAGAAGCCCAGCTCATGGAAGCGTCTGGCAACCGCCGCCACTTTGGGTTTGTCTGCCTCACGAACACTGATGAACACCGTGCCGCTGCGGGCAATTTCTTCACCGGCACCAAGCTGCGACTTGGCAAAGGCTTCCGCAAAAGTCTCACCAACACCCATTACTTCGCCGGTAGATTTCATCTCCGGACCCAGAATGGGGTCTACACCCGGGAACTTGTTGAACGGGAACACAGCCTCTTTAACTGCATAGGTTTTCGGTATGATCTCTTTGGTGAAGCCCTGTTCCGCCAGTGATGTACCGGCCATGCAGCGCGCCGCAACCTTGGCCAGCGACACACCGATGCACTTGGACACAAACGGCACGGTACGCGAGGCACGCGGATTGACTTCAATCACATAGATTTCACCGTCCTGGTAGGCCAGCTGCGTATTCATCAGGCCAACCACGTTCAATTCTCTTGCCAGGCTGGCAACCTGCTCACGAATCAGATTCTGAACATCCGCCGGCAGGTTGTACGGTGGCAGCGAGCACGCTGAGTCACCTGAGTGAACACCGGCCTGCTCAATATGCTGCATGATGGCACCGACGACGACATCCTTGCCGTCGCTGACCAGATCGACATCGATTTCGATGGCGGCATTAAGGAAGTAATCCAGCAGCACCGGACTGTCATTGCCGACCTTGACGACGTTGCGCATATAACGATTGAGTTCTTCCTCGTTATAGACGATCTCCATCGCGCGACCACCCAGCACGTACGACGGACGCACGACCAGCGGGTAGGAAATACGCTCGGCTTCTGCGATGCACTGTTCGACGCTGCGCACGATACAGTTCGGTGGTTGCTTCAGGCCCAGCTTCTGGATCAGCTTCTGGAAGCGCTCACGATCCTCGGCCAGATCGATGGCATCCGGGCTGGTACCAATGACAGGTACACCAGCCTGCTCCAGTCGGGTCGCCAGGTTGAGCGGTGTCTGGCCGCCAAACTGAACTATCACACCCACTGGTTTTTCGACTGCCACAATCTCCAGTACATCTTCCAGCGTTACCGGCTCGAAGTACAGGCGATCGGAGATGTTGTAGTCTGTAGAAACAGTTTCCGGGTTGCAGTTGACCATGATGGTCTCGTAACCGTCTTCCCGCATCGCCAGTGCCGCGTGCACGCAGCAATAGTCAAACTCAATGCCCTGACCGATGCGGTTCGGACCACCGCCAAGCACCATGATTTTTTTCCGGTCACTGGGCCGTGACTCGCACTCCGGCTCGTAGCATGAATACATGTAAGCGGTTGTTGACTTGAACTCGGCGGCACAGGTGTCAACGCGCTTGTAGACCGGCCGCACACCCAGAGAATGCCTGCACTCGCGCACAGCCTGTTCGGTCTCAGCGAGCAGATCAGCCAGGCGTGCATCCGAGAAACCCTTACGTTTCAGCGCAAACAGCTGTTCCTTGTTCAGATCCTGCAGGCGCAGCTGCGTTATGTTCAGCTCATCCTTGATCAGGTCTTCGATCTGCGCCAGGAACCAGGGGTCGATGCCCGTCAGCTCAGCCACGGTATCAACTGACCAGCCCTGCCGGAAAGCGTCGCCCACATACCGAATGCGGTCACTGCCCGCATCCATCAGCTCGCCTCTCAGGATATCCATGGCATCACTGACCCCCGTATCCAGAATCGGATCGAGACCATTGATGCCTACTTCCAGTCCACGCAAGGCTTTCTGCAGCGACTCCTGGAAGGTGCGACCTATCGCCATGACTTCACCGACCGACTTCATCTGGGTCGTGATGCGGTCATTGGCTTCCGGGAATTTTTCAAAGGTGAAGCGCGGGATCTTGGTAACCACATAGTCGATGGATGGCTCAAATGAGGAGGGAGTGGCTCCACCCGTGATTTCATTGCGCAGCTCATCCAGTGTGAATCCCACAGCCAGCTTGGCTGCAACGCGGGCAATCGGGAAGCCGGTTGCCTTGGACGCCAGCGCTGATGAACGCGACACGCGTGGATTCATTTCGATAACTACCAGCCGGCCGGTCTTTGGGCACATACCGAACTGAACGTTGGAACCACCGGTTTCCACACCGATCTCGCGAAGTACCGCAATCGACGCGTTTCGCAGAATCTGGAATTCTTTGTCCGTCAGGGTCTGTGACGGCGCCACCGTGATAGAGTCGCCGGTATGCACACCCATCGCATCGAAGTTTTCAATGGTACAGACGATGATGCAGTTGTCATTTTTATCGCGGACAACTTCCATCTCATACTCTTTCCAGCCAATCAGCGACTCATCAATCAGCAGCTCATTGGTAGGGGACAGCTCCATACCACGCGTGCATATTTCAACAAACTCTTCCTTGTTATAGGCAATACCACCACCAGTGCCGCCCATTGTGAAGGAGGGACGAATAATGCAGGGGAAACCCACTTCATCCAGCGCTTTGAAGGCCTCCTCCATGCTGCGCGCAATGCCGTGGCGTGGCGTTGCCAGCCCGATGGCTTTCATCGCGTCATCGAACAGCTCCCGGTCCTCTGCCTTGTCGATTGACTCGGCGCGCGCGCCAATCATCTCGACATTGTACTTGGCCAGCACGCCATGCTTTTCGAGATCCAGCGCGCAGTTTAGCGCCGTCTGACCTCCCATTGTTGGCAATATGGCGTCAGGACGCTCTTTTTCGATGATTTTTTCCACGATCTGCCAGGTTACCGGCTCGATGTAGGTCGCATCGGCCATCGCCGGATCGGTCATGATGGTTGCGGGATTGGAGTTGACCAGAATGACGCGGAAACCTTCCTCGCGCAGCGCCTGGCAGGCCTGGGCGCCCGAGTAGTCAAACTCACAGGCCTGGCCGATGACAATCGGACCGGCCCCGATGATCAGGATACTTTTGATATCTGTACGTTTAGGCATAACTGAACCGTATCTGTATGTTGTGTTGGCCGGCGGATCATCGCGCGGCGCGTTTTTCCATCAGGTCAACAAATTTGTCGAACAGCGGTGCAATATCGTGCGGACCGGGACTGGCTTCCGGATGCCCCTGAAATGCGAATGCTGGCTTGTCTGTCCGCTCGATGCCCTGCAGGGTGCCATCGAACAGTGATCGATGCGTTGCCCGCAGGTTAGCCGGCAGCGTTTTTTCATCCACGGCGAAACCATGGTTCTGACTGGTGATCATCACCGTGCCATCGTCCAGGTTCTGTACCGGGTGGTTGGCGCCGTGATGCCCCAGCTGCATTTTGACGGTTTTGGCGCCACAGGCCAGGCCCAGCAGCTGACAGCCCAGACAGATTCCGAATACCGGAATATCTGTTTCCAGTACTTCGCGGATCGCAGCGATTGCGTAATCGCAGGGCTCCGGGTCACCGGGGCCATTGGACAGGAATATGCCATCGGGATTCATGGCCAGCACTTCGCTGGCCGGAGTCTGCGCCGGCACGACTGTCACCTTGCAGTTGCGCTGCGCCAGCATGCGCAGAATATTGCGCTTAACGCCGTAATCGAAGGCCACCACATGGAAGGGTTTCTCGTGCTGCATTTCCGGATAACCTTCGCCACCCGGACGCCACTCACCCTGCGTCCACTCATAAGGTGACTTCACTGACACCACTTTGGCCAGATCCATACCTTTCAGCCCAGGGAAACCCTTGGCCTGGTCGATGGCATACTGTTCACCTTTCTCAGCCAGCATGTCGCCGCTGAGAATACAGCCATTGAGAGGACCTTTGTCGCGTAACAGCTGCGTCAGTGCACGCGTGTCAATTTCTGCAATCGACACAACATTCTGGTCTTTCAGAAATTCTTCGAGACTCTGCTCGCTGCGCCAGTTACTGACAGTCATTGACAGATTGCGGATGACCAGGCCTGCGGCCCAGACGCGATCAGATTCATTATCTTCGGCATTGGTGCCGGTATTGCCGATATGAGGATAGGTCAGTGTAACAATCTGTCTCGCGTAGGAAGGGTCAGTCAATATTTCCTGATAACCGGTCATTGCCGTGTTAAATACCACTTCTCCACTCGCCAGACCCAGGGCACCGATAGCCCTGCCTCTGAAGACACTACCATCCTCAAGGGCCAGAACTGCTGGATTATTCAATGTGATCTCCCGGATAAGTAGACAGGCGAAAAAAAGCGGAATGAAAGCTGTCTCTCATTCCGCTTTTTCAAAAAATCTGTCTTGTGTTGTGCTCAGTGTTAATCATACTGAGGCGTAATTATACGGAAACCGATGCCATACTGTCTATGACGAATCTGGCCTTTATCCGACATTAAGTCCCAGCACATCATCAATTGAGTACAGCCCCGGAGATTTTCCGGATAGCCAGATGGCAGCACGGACCGCGCCACTGGCGAATGTCATGCGACTGCTGGCCTTGTGTGTGATCTCCAGTCGCTCCCCGTTGCCCGCGAAAATGACGGTGTGATCACCAACAATATCCCCTGCGCGAATGGTCGCAAACCCAATGGTCTTGCGATCACGCTCATCGCTGATACCTTCCCGGCCGTATACCGCCACCTCGTTGAGATTGCGACCGAGCGCGTCAGCAATCACTTCACCCATTCGCAGTGCAGTGCCGGATGGCGCGTCTTTCTTGTGACGATGGTGGGCTTCGACGATCTCGATGTCCACATCATCGCCCATCGCCCGTGCCGCCAGCTCCAGCAATTTGAGACTGATATTGACGCCAGCACTCATATTGGGCGCCATTACCACAGGCATGCTGCCAGCTGCGGCGCTGATCTGCTGCTTCTGATCCGGCGTAAAACCGGTAGTGCCGATGACGATGGCCTTGCCAGCCGCCTGGCAGATGCCGAGATGTTCGAGCGTCGCCTCAGGCGATGTGAAGTCGATCAGAACATCGAAGTCCTGCAGGCAGTCGGACAGCGCGGCGCTTGCAGCCACTCCCAACGCACCGGTGCCTGCAATCAGGCCGATATCCTGGCCATGCTGGGGGTCGTCCGGCAGCGTTGTACCCGCTCCCACGACCGCCACATCGTTCTTGTCGACAACGGCCTGTACCAGCGTGCGTCCCATGCGCCCTGCGACGCCGGCAATTGCTATACGAATCATTGACTTGATATTACTCATGTTTGAATGGACGGAATGAAGGACGGAAGTATAACGCGATAACACCCCGGGGCACTAATAGGTTGCTGCCATGGTCAACGGCACGACAGTCAGCTAAGCTAGAAACCGAATATGGAGTCAGCACGGAATAAAATGAGTAAATCTACGGTCTCAGGACCCGACAACGAGCGACGTCAACGCTATCAGGCGATGGTTGATGAGCTGTACCAGGATGTCTATCGTTACGCATTTTGGCTGACACGCAATCAAAGTGTCGCTGAAGACCTGGTGCAGGAGACCTTTCTGCGCGCCTGGCGGTCTTTCGACAGCCTGCAAAGCCAGGGAGCAGCCAAAGCCTGGCTGTTCACTATTTTGCGGCGCGAGAATGCGCGCATGTATGAGCGCTACCGCCCCGAGCTGGTCGATATAGAGGATGTGTCTGTCGCTGAAGAAAATGAGATGGAGCCAGACCAGCGCCAAAAACAGGTGGAGCTGCATCAGGCCATCATGCAGCTGGACAAGGATTATCGAGACCCTTTGTTATTGCAGGTAATCGGCGGCTTTAGCGGGAAAGAAATTGCCGAAATTCTCGATCTTAATAACAACACGGTCATGACTCGGCTGTTCCGGGCACGTAGCAAGCTAAAGGCAGTGTTACAGGATGACGAAGCAGTAGACACCGGCGAGGATGTCACTGTCGATTGATCCGGCATTCAAGAGCAGCACAACAACAATACGATCGGCGAACATCAGAGAGCATACAAACAACTATGGATGATTTGGAATTCCGGACCCGGGCGTACAGCAATCCGAGGGACGACCGGGCGGATTTTATCTCGGCAATTGCCACAGACCCGTCCAGACAGCAGTTAGTCGCAGAACTGCGCGCCCTGGACGACGAGCTGCTGGCCAGTGTCAGCGCTATAAAGGTACCTGACGGCCTGCGTCAGCGGCTGCTTGAGCAGACCCACGGCGAGGCTTCACGAAGCAACACCGTTAGCGACAACCCAGCCCCAAACCAGCCCTGGTGGCGATTCCGCAGCCGCGGTGCCTATGCGCTGGCAGCCAGCATGGTGATCACTGCCGGCCTTGGCTTGAGCCTGTTGCCGAACCGCCCGAGCGCGCAGGATCTGGAGTTTCACGATCAGCTTGTCGAACACCTGTACAGCGAAGCCCCCAGCTTCAGCAACAGCGACGCTATAGCCTGGGAGCAGGTCGAACGGGTACTGACTGATGCGGGCGCCTCTCTGGTGATGGACGATGCGACACGGGCATTACACATGACCTTTGCCAACTATTGCGGACTTGGCGGCGCGCAGCATGGCGCCCATCTGGTAGCCCGCGGCGAACACGGGCCAGTATCCATCATCTTTGTAGACAATACCCCGGTCAGCACGCGCGTCAATCTGAAAGACGAGCGGTTTCAGGGTCGCATCATTCCATTGAGCCAGGGCAATATTGCAGTGATTGGGGAAAAGAACGAATCGCTGGACTATTATGAGCAGTTAATGGTCAGCCATCTGCACTGGTCAATCTGACATCTGATAATGCCCGCACCGGCGCCCCAGGCGCAGGTGCGGCCTTAATCGTCGACCATTCAATCAGAACAGTTCGGCATCCATTGCCATCAGCACGTCACTTCCCGCCTTGATTTCTGCCGACAGAGCTTTATAGCGCGGCATCAGCCGATCCAGGAAGAAACAGCCCACATGGATCTTGGCATTATAAAACGCCGTATCCCCTGACTTGTCGGACAGCGCCTGCTCAGCGGTTTTAACCATTCGCGCCCACATATAGCAGTAAAGCACCAGAGTCATCAGGTCCAGAAACGGCACTGATGCAGCACCAACTTCATGCGGATTATCGTTGTTGGCCTGTTTGACCCAGTTTGCAGTGTCTTCCAGACAATCAACGGCGTCAGCAAGGACGCTCGCAAAAGCGGCAACCCGTCCGCTCTTTTCCTGCTCCACAAAAGCGCGAATTTCCGCTGACATCTCGGCCAGCAGGCCGTCACGATCAAAAACCACCTTGCGGCCCATGAGGTCAAGCGCCTGAATGCCATTAGTGCCTTCATAGATCTGCGCAATTCGGGCATCCCTTACATGTTGCTCCTGCCCCCATTCGGACACATAGCCGTGCCCACCCAGAACCTGCTGCCCCAGCACTGTGGCCTCAAAACCACGATCAGTGAAGGCGGCTTTGGCAATTGGCGTCAACAGCGCGACCAGTTTACTGGCTCGGTCACGCTGCGCATCATCCGGGTGAAAGTAGGCGATATCCAGCTGGCTGCCCACGTAGGCAGCCAGCGCGCGGCCACCTTCGGTGTATGCCCGCATGGTCAACAGCATGCGTCGCACATCGGGGTGAACCAGCAGCGGATCAGCAGCCTTCTCTGGCTGCTCAGGGCCCGCCGGCGAGCGACCCTGGATTCGTTCTTTGGCATATTCAGCTGCCGTGGTGTACGAAGCTTCCGCCAGGCCCAGACCCTGCAGGCCAATGGTCAGTCGCTCATAGTTCATCATCGTGAACATGTAGGTCAGGCCCTTGTGCGGCTCACCAATCAGATAGGCCGTGGCGTCGTCAAAGTTCATCACGCAGGTTGCCGACCCCTTGATACCCATCTTGTGTTCAATCGAACCACAGCTGACGCCATTGGCTGCGCCCGGGCTGCCGTCAGCATCAGGCATCAGTTTGGGGACCAGAAACAGTGAGATGCCTTTTGGACCAGGCGGCGCATCAGGCAGCTTGGCCAGCACCATATGAATGATGTTGTCAGTCAGATCATGTTCGCCACCGGTGATAAAAATCTTGGTTCCGGTCAGCTTGTAGCTGCCGTCTGCCTGCGGCTCTGCGCGTGTTTTGATGATCCCCAGGTCGGTGCCCGCATGTGGCTCAGTCAGGCACATGGTGGCGCTCCAGCTGCCTTCGTAAAGTTTCGGCAGATAGGCCTGCTTCAACTCGTCGCTGGCGTGCCGGGCCAGCGCCAGTGTCGCGCCGGCGCTGAGGACAGCGTACAGCGCCAGCGAGCTGTTGGCGCCCATGATCATTTCTTCAAAACAGACTGACAGCATCTTGGGCATGCCCTGGCCGCCATAAGCCGGGTCACCAGACAGACCGATCCAGCCACCGGAAGCAAAGGTGCGATAGCCCTCTACAAAGCCTTGCGGCGTTGTCACTTTGCCCTCTTCGAAGCGACAGCCAATCTCGTCGCCCTGCCGATTCAGTGGCGCCAGCAGTGTCTCTGCAACTTTGGCTGCCTCATCAAGCACGGTGTTCATCAGCTCGGCGTTTACCTCACTGGTTTTTGGCATTGACGCCAACAGCTGCTCGGCGCCCAGCACCTCATGGAGGACAAACTTCATATCACGCACGGGGGCTTTGTAATCTGGCACAGGTGACTCCACTCACTTAGGAACGTTGGATTGAAACGGAATGCGAGTCGATAACTTACCGAGACCTGACGTTAACGTCAACGTCAACTTGTCGGGCGCAGCTCAGCTCAACAGTGGGTCCAGATCAAGATGACGGGCAACCTGCCCGGGGTCCGCGCCAGGCTCAAACGGCAGGACCCCCAGCAACGGTCCGGGCAAGAGCGACTGCAGAGTTGCCACGTTGGCATCAGCAACTTCGTCAGCCTCGCTCAGATGATTGGCGACCCAGCCCGCCAACGGGACACCGTCGGCCCGGATCGCCTCTGCCGTCAGCACAGCATGATTGATACATCCCAGTCGAACGCCCACTACCAGAACAACTGGCAGCTTGAGCTCAACCGCCAGCGATGACAGCATTTCGCGCGAGTTCAGAGGTACACGCCAGCCACCAGCGCCTTCGATTACAGTAAAATCTGCCGGCGCCATCAGAACGCCGCTTGCCAGCCCCACCAGGCGGGACAGGCTGAGACTTCGACCCTGCTCGGCAGCTGCCAGATGTGGTGCGATTGCTGATCGCAGAGCGACCGGGTTGATCTCCTGATAACTTAGCGGGGTACTGCAGAAGCGCTGCAAGGTAAGGGCATCTTCGTTGCGCAGCTCCCCATCAATCTCCTCGCAACCCGACGCAACAGGTTTCATTGCCGCCGTGTTCAGCTCGCGCTGCCTGGCTGCCGCCAGCAATGCTGCAGCCACTCGGGTTTTGCCCACCTCGGTGTCAGTTCCAGTCACAAAAACGGCAACTCGCTTCAAATCCGCACCTCCCGACCAGCCTGCGCCATCGCTACTGGTTGATCCATTGATAACAAGTTCCGCTGAACTGATTCCAGAGCATGTAGTAGCCGATCCAGCTGCTCGTCACTGTGAGCGGCTGACAGAGTAATGCGCAGTCGCGACTGCCCCTGCGGCACAGTCGGTGGCCGGATAGCGCTGACCTGCACACCGTGCGCGCGCAACAGCTGGCTGGCTCTGACGGCCTGCTCGGCAGAACCCATCATGACGGCCTGTACTGGCGTATCCGATGGCAACACAACAAGGCCCAGCTCTGCGGCCACTCGCCTGAAACCTGATATCAGTTGCTGCAGACGCTCGCGTCGCCACTGTTCTCCAACCACCAGCTTCAGACTGGCACGGGTCGCCTCTGCCAGAGCTGGCGGCATCGCCGTGGTAAACACGTACGTCCTTGAGAATTGTGCCAGATAATCGATAAGCACTGCATCACCGGCAACAAATGCACCGGCGGTACCAAATGCCTTACCAAGTGTCCCAATCAGTATCGGCACCTGCGCCTGGGACAGGCCCGCCGCGCTTACCGTGCCACTGCCATTTTTACCCAGCACACCCAGCCCATGGGCATCGTCGACCATCAATGCAGCGCGATGCTCATCGGCGATATCTGCCAGCAGCGCCAGCGGCGCACGATCGCCATCCATGCTGAAGACGCCGTCAGTAACGATCAGCCTGGACGGGGCGGCCGCGGCCTGCCTCAATTCCAGCTCCAGACTGTCTGTATCACTGTGTGCGTAACGAATACTGCGCCCACGACTCAGCCAGCCGCCATCCAGCAGGGAAGCGTGATTCAACGCATCCTGCAGCACCAGTCCACCCGGTTCAGTCAGTGCGTTGATGACGCCCACATTGGCCATGTATCCACTGCAGAACAGCAGGGCTTTTTCTCTGCCAGTGAAAGCCGCCAGCTCTTCACTCAATTGATCATGAACTCGGCAGTGACCTGTGATCAGATGCGAAGCACCGCTGCCAACACCATAATCGCGCGCACCCTTCTGAAGTGCCGCAATAACATCCGGATGATTGGCCAGCCCCAGGTAGTCATTGCTGCAGAAACCAAGCAGCTCCTCGCCATCAACACTCATGGTGACCTGATCCGCGTTAGCACGGACCAGGTGCGTGCGAAGTAATTGCTGTTCGCGCCTTTGGGCAAGACTGGACTGCAGGCGCGACAGGAGCAGCGCAGAGCCCCGGGAATAATTACTCATGTGAGGCATTTGCCGGCCGCTCAAACGGCTGAATAAAAGCGATGGTCACCCGTAATCGGTCGTTCCGGCTGAAGGCCCAGACGATCAAACAGCGCGATGTCCCTATGCTCTTCCGGCAGCGGCGTGGTGAGCAACTTGTCACCATAAAATATCGAGTTGGCACCAGCCATGAAACATAATGCCTGGGTCTGGTCGTTCATCTGCTGCCGTCCGGCCGACAGCCTGACGTAGGACTGCGGCATCAGGATGCGTGCCACCGCAATGGTACGGATAAAATCGAAGGGGTCAATTTCCTCGACATCCTGCAGTGGGGTGCCTTTGACCTTGACCAGATTGTTGATCGGAACGCTGTCAGGGTGCACCGGCAAATTGGCCAATTGTTGCAACAGCCCGACGCGATCCTCGGCCTTTTCACCCATACCAACAATGCCACCACTGCATACTTTCATACCAGCATCCCGGACTCGAGCCAGGGTTTCCAGGCGTTCCTGGTAGCTTCGAGTAGTAATAATCTCGCCGTAGTATTCCGGTGAGGTATCCAGGTTGTGGTTGTAGTAGTCCAGCCCGGCCTCTGCCAGTGCAGCAGTCTGCTCGCTGCTCAGTGCGCCCAGTGTCATGCAGGTTTCCATGCCCAGCTCTCGCACCTGCCTGACCATGTCCAGCACATATGGGAAATCTTTTTCCGAGGGATGCTTCCAGGCAGCACCCATGCAGAAACGCGAAGCCCCGCGATCGCGCGCGATGCGTGCCTGCGCCACGACTTTTTCGACCTCCATCAGCTTCTCTTTCTGCAGTCCTGTGTTGTAGTGGCCACTTTGGGGGCAGTACTTGCAGTCCTCCGGGCAGGCGCCGGTTTTTATCGACAACAGCGTGCTCATCTGCACTTTGTTGGGATCGAAATGGGTACGGTGGATTGTCTGCGCCTTGTGCAGCAGGTCCATAAAGGGCAGGTCAAAAAGCGCCTGAATCTCTTTGCGCGTCCAGTCATTGCGAAGCCCTGTCGCTGGCATGGCATTGTCGGACAGTGGTGCCTGGCGGATGGCTTGTACCTTATCAGTCATCATGGGTGAAATCCTTGTGCCACAGCGCCACGGCGGGTCGCTGGCTATACTCGATTGGAAAGCGTCCAATTCTAAGTCCGGACAGAACATTGTCAACCAGATGTGTATATTTTGATTTACAATAACTTTCATTTCAGGAGTATCAGCAGGCGACTGCAACGCGCGGCAAGCACCCTTCTAGGCGAACCCTGTCTGTTCTGCCTGGGACTTGAGGGCGTTGATCGGGGAATCTGCAATTGCTGTCTCGCCTCACTTCCCTGGCAAGCGCCGGGATGTCTCCGGTGTGGCGTCGTGTCAGAAACCGATGGCGAGCAGGAATCTCTCTGCCATCGCTGTCGCAGCGCCCCGCCTCCATTTGACAGGTGTTTTGCGGTGTTCGGCTATCAACAACCCTTATCGCGCCAGATCTCGCGGTTCAAGGATAACGGAGCGTTCCAGGCTGGGCGTGTGCTGGGCAGATTGCTGGCTGACACCATGTCGGCGCACTATCAGCTTGATGCCTCGAGCATGCCCGGGCTGCTGCTGCCAGTACCCCTGCATGCAGGACGTCTGCGTATGCGTGGCTTCAACCAGGCATCAATTCTGGCTGATTGCGCCGGGCGGCGACTCGGAATACGGGTTCTGCGACAGGCCTGCCAACGATTGCCGGGCAAACATACCCAGCGCGGACTGGACTCTCAAGCCAGACTCGCCAATCTGGGTAAGTTGTTCACTCCAAATAAATCATCCAGGTTGACATATGGCAAGCACGTCGCCATCATCGACGACGTTGTGACGACTACAACAACCACTCGGGATATGGCCCGCGTCCTTCGTGATGCTGGCGCCCGACGAATCGATGTCTGGGCGCTGGCCCAACGTAACCTGACCCTGTCTGATACTCACACTTATGAGCTATAACGCCGAATCGCAGCAACTGCTGGATTTTGACCGCAAACACATTTTACACCCCTACACTTCGATGACCGACCCGCTGCCTGCGCAACTGGTAAGCGCGGCCAGTGGTTGCAAGCTGCATCTTGCCAATGGCCAGACGCTGATTGACGGTATGAGTTCCTGGTGGGCAGCCATTCATGGCTACAATCACCCGGCACTTAACCAGGCGGCCGCTGAACAGCTTCAGTCAATGTCGCACGTCATGTTTGGTGGATTGACTCATGAACCAGCCATCAGGCTTGGACAACAGCTGCTGGATATCTGCCCGGTCGGCATGAGCAAGGTGTTTCTGGCTGACTCCGGGTCGATCGCGGTCGAAGTCGCCATCAAGATGGCCTTGCAATACTGGCATGCCAAAGCGCGGCCGCAACGGCACCGATTAATCAGTCTGCGCCGCGCTTACCATGGCGATACCTTTGCCGCCATGTCAGCCTGCGACCCGGTCACCGGCATGCACACACTGTTTTCCAGCACGCTCAAGCAACAGCTGTTTGCCGACGCACCGCGCTGTCGCTTTGATGCCGAGTGGGATCAGACTGACATCACAAGCCTGCAATCGCTGCTGGAACAACATCACGAAGAAGTGGCCGCCGTCATTCTTGAACCGGTGGTGCAAGGCGCCGGTGGCATGTTTTTCTATTCGCCAGAATACCTCAGGCAGGCCCGCCTCCTGTGTGATCAATACGATGTACTGTTGATCGCCGACGAAATCGCTACAGGTTTTGGCCGCAGCGGGAAACTGTTCGCCTGCGAGCATGCCGGCATTACGCCAGACATACTTTGTGTCGGCAAAGCGCTGACCGGCGGATACATGACGCTGGCCGCAACGCTGACAACGGAGAAGCTGGCCGACACTATCGGGCAGGCGGGGCTGCCGTTCATGCATGGCCCAACCTTTATGGGCAATCCACTGGCATGTGCCGTGGCCTGCGCATCGATCAAGCTGCTATTGGCAAATCCCTGGCAAGATCAGGTCGCTGCGATCGAGACGAGAATGCGGTCATCGCTAGAGTCGTGCCGACACCATGATGCCGTCAGCGATGTAAGAGTCCTCGGCGCGATCGGCGTGGTGGAAATGCAGGAGGCGGTTGATATGCGCTGGATCCAGCAACGCTTTGTGGAACTGGGCGTGTGGGTACGCCCATTCGGCCGGCTGATATATATCATGCCGCCTTATATCATCACTGATTCAGAGCTGGACTTGTTGTGCGAGGCGATTCGGACAGTCGTAGCGGAAATAGACAGTGGGAGCCAAACAGGGCGTTAATCAGAACTGATACTTGATTGTACCGTAGGCAACATGTTCCGAGCCTTCCGGATTGCCGCCAGTTACGGACCCCGGGCGAAGAGAGTTTACGGGGCGGCGGTCAAACATGTTGCGCACACCCAGTGAGAATGAGGCATTGCTCTGTCGACCTGTTGACAGACTATAGCCATAGCGCAGATCAACAGTGGTCATCTGTCCGACCAGCTCGTTGAGCTGATCCAGATTCAGCTGCCCGACATTCAGACGCCCGAAGTGATCAAGCCGGTCATTGTAGCTGGTCACTGCTGTGGCAGAGTGATTACCAAACTGCCAGGTCAGCGTCACGCTGCTAAGCAGCTCTGGTGTTTTGCCAAACAGGGCGGCGTTTTCAGGAGCAGTTCGCGCAGCCACCGTGTCACTGACCGCATCAGTGATGCGGGTGTTGTATACATAACTGGTATTGGTGCTGACAACAAACTGCCCGAAGCGTGGTGACTCCCAGACGTAGGAGGCGCTCACATCCAGCCCCGGAACCTGGCCATTACCAATCAGCAAGGCACGCTCATGGCTGACATCAACTGCCTGCAGGGTGTTGTCGGTGGCGCTGAGCGCCGGGAATGCATCCAGCCGTAAGGCCGGAGAAATCAACAGGTCTTCACCCACCTGACCCAGAGGCGATGAGTCCACCTGTGAGGCTTCTTGTGTGCTGTCCTGTTCCTGGCTCACGGCAGACAGACTGGAGAGCCTGTCTGCGATCTGCAGCGTGCCTGGCTCGGCCTGATTGAGCTGCTGAGATTGCGCGAACACATGCGGCGCGACCAGCATCATCGCTGTCACGATCCCTGTTCGGGCAATATGTCGCAGTGCTCGCGAAGTCAATTTCTGTGGTTCCATGTCCAGGCCGAAAGGCTTTTGGTTTTTATCAATCGGCCTTTCAGTATACAGAGTTGCAATCCAGTATCAAGAGTCTGACAGCGCTGTCAGCAGGGATTTTACGGTCTGGTCGGAACCCGGAAATCGATAGTCCGGCCAGATCTGGGAAAGGGGCATCAGCACAAACTCGCGCTGAGTCGCCCGGGGATGCGGAAGCTGTAGTTTATCGTCATCGACGACGGCATCACCAAAGGCCAGCAGATCGAGATCGAGAGGCCTTGCCTCATTACGCAGGCCGGAACGCTGGCGGCCAAAGACCTGTTCTATACTGTGCAGGTCTGACAGCAGCTGCATCGGCGTGCAATCGCCTTTGGGCAACACAACTGCAACTGCGTTGCAAAAGTCAGGGCTGCCCGGCGGACAGTCGACCGGCCGGCTTGTCATGATTGGCGATAGAAGAACAGGTATGGCAGACAGGCCATCAAGATGCCGCTTTGCCGCAAGCAGGGTGTCTGCCGGTCCACCGGCCAGAGACGGCAGGTTGGCACCCAGCCCGATCAGGGCCAGCCCTGCCGTCTGATCTGTCGACTGACCAGACTGGCGAAGCCAATCAGCGATGGTAGTCGACAGACAACTCATGGACAGCGTCAACGAATGCAGACACGTTATCCGGGTCGACGTGAGGCGTAATGCCATGACCCAGGTTGAAGACATGACCATTGCCGGAGCCAAAGGACGACAGAATGCGTGACACTTCTGCGCGAATACTTGCCGGCGATGAATACAGCACTGCCGGGTCCATATTGCCCTGCAGGCAGACACGATCACCTACCAGTTCGCGCGCCCGACCAATCTCCATGGTCCAGTCCAGACCTACACAGTGGCAACCTGACCCAGCAATTTCATCCAGCCACAGACCACCATTTTTTGTGAACAGGATAACGGGAACCGGCCGACCATCGGCCTCGCGCGTCAGCCCGGCGACAATCTTTTTCATATAGGAGAGCGAGAACTCCTGGTAGGCAGGCGTGCTGAGAATTCCGCCCCAGGTATCGAATATCTGAACGGCCTGGGCACCTGCCGCGATCTGTGCATTCAGATACGCAGTCACGGTCTGTGCCAGCTTGTCCAGCAGGGCATGCAGGACCTCTGGCTGGTTGTACATCATGGCCTTGGCATGACGAAAATCTTTGCTGCCACTGCCCTCGATCATGTACGTAGCCAGTGTCCAGGGGCTGCCGGAAAAGCCGATCAGCGGGACTGAACCATTCAGTTCACGGCGAATCAGAGAAACCGCATCGGTCACGTAGGCCAGATCTCGTGCTACATCCGGCAGTGGCAATGCCGCAACGTCCTGTTCGCTGCGCACGGTTTTGCGGAAGCGGGGACCTTCACCGGTTTCGAAATACAGGCCCAGACCCATCGCATCTGGAATAGTCAGAATGTCAGAAAACAGAATGGCAGCATCAAAAGCATAGCGGCGCAGCGGCTGCAGCGTGACCTCACATGCCAGCTCGGGTGACTGACACAGACTCATGAAGTTACCCGCCTGCTCGCGAGTTGCGCGGTATTCCGGCAGGTAGCGACCCGCCTGGCGCATCATCCATACTGGGGTGACGTCTACGTCCTGCCCCATCAGGGCTCGCAAAAATCTGTCATTCTTCAACGGTGTCACCAGCAACTCCTGCCTCTAGTCCGTAATGCAATTAAGGGGTCGGTATTCTACACGGTTACGATCGACAAAGCGCGTCGCCGGCCTTCAGTGTCTGCTGCAGCAGCTCGGCGGGAACGTCGCCATCAACCACTGCCTCACCCAGATTGCGCAGCAAAATAAAGCGAATTTTTCCTGACTGCACTTTCTTGTCAACTGACATCAACTCGACAAAGCGCCCGGCGCTGATCTCAGATGGCGGCACGGCGGGCAACCCGGCTCTTTCTATCAATCGTCGCGCACGTTGCGCATCTTCCTGCGTTATCCAGCCGAGTCGCCAGGACAGGTCAGCGGCCATGACCATCCCAGTAGCCACAGCTTCGCCGTGCAGCCAGACTCCGTAACCCATGGCCGCTTCGATGGCATGGCCAAATGTATGTCCCAGATTGAGCAGTGCCCGTTTGCCACCTTCGCGCTCGTCTTCAGCAACTATCCGTGCTTTTTCCTCACAGCAGATACGAACGGCCTCGGACAACAGTTTGCCATCCAGCTTCAACAGCTCATCGATGTGTTGTTCCAGCCACTCAAAAAATGCGAAATTACCGAGCAGCCCGTATTTGATGACTTCCGCCAGCCCCGCCTGCAACTCTCTTGGCGGCAGCGTGTGCAACACATCAATATCAGCCAGCACCACCTGTGGCTGATAAAAAGCGCCAATCATGTTCTTGCCCAGGGGGTGATTGACACCCGTTTTTCCACCCACAGAAGAGTCCACTTGCGCCAGCAACGTGGTCGGCACCTGAATAAAGTTAACGCCGCGCTGATAGCAGGCCGCTGCAAATCCGGTCAGGTCCCCGGTGACACCTCCGCCCAGCGCGATGAGTGTGGTACTGCGCTCATGACGATCACGCAACAGGCGATCAAACACCTGATTCAGGGTATCAAGGTTCTTGGTATGCTCACCGTCAGGCAGCACCAGCACATCAAAATCGATGCCTGACAGAGACTGCTCCAGCTTCTCCAGATGCAGCGGAGCAACAACTTCATTGCTGACAACCAGCGCGCGGCCACCTTTAACGTAGGGCGCCAGCAGGCCCTGCTGGCCAAGCAGACCGGGGCCTATCAGAATCGGGTAACTGCGCTCACCCAGCTCGACAGTCAATTCATTCATCTTGTTTCATTTCCATCGGTTTTCAGGCGATTGACGATCTCGTTCACGACCGTGCGAGGTCCACGCCGACTGGTTTCAATGATCAGGTCAGCGGTCTCCAGATATAGCGGCTCACGAATGGCCATGAGCTCTTTGATACGCGCCAGCGGATCGGCAGTCTGCAGTAGTGGACGATTGCGGTCTTTGCTGGTGCGCTCAAACTGCTGGGCGATACTGGCTTTAAGGTAAACAACCGTGCCACGCTGCTTCAGGTGCTGGCGGGTCACCGCTGATAAAATCGCGCCACCACCTGTGGCCATGACGATACCGTCCTGCGCACTCAAGGTGTCGATCATGCGCTCCTCACGTACCCGGAAACCGGCCTCTCCCTCGACGTCAAATATCCACGGGATGTCAGCACCCGTGACAGCTTCGATCTCGCGATCCGAGTCCAGAAAGGGTTTATGCAGAGCAGCGGCCAACATTCGTCCGATCGTGCTCTTGCCGACCCCCATGGGCCCTATCAAAAACACATTTGTCTGCTTGCTCATGGATTACCCGTCGACCTGTGTCACGCAAGCGCGCAATCTAACCCGCATGCCTGTCAAACTCAAGCAAAAGCATGTACAAACGCGGCCCTGCGCTACGGTGCCGGGATGATGGTCGGCGTGATGAATATAAGCAATTCTGTGCGTCGCTCCGACGCTACGGTACGTCGAAACAGCGGACCGATGACAGGAACTGAACGCAGACCCGGCGTGCCGGTCACGGCCTCGGTCTGCTCCTCACGGAAAATACCGCCGAGCACCAGCGTATCCGCATTGTCGATCAGGACACGGGTTTGCACGGTGTTGGTGTCAATGGCGGGCGTGTCACCACTGCCTGAAGCCACGGAGTCCTGTCTCACACTCAAATCCATGATGATACGCCCATCCGGCGTAATCAGGGGTTTGACGTCAAGAGACAATACCGCGTCAACAAACTGTGTTATCGAGCCACCAGCAGTCCCACCCGCCTGGGCCTGATAGGGTATTCGCACACCGGAACTGATACTCGCAGGCGAGTTGTCCTGAGTCATGACCCGGGGTCGGGCTATCAGTTCGGCCTGGCCGCGCCGCTCAAGCAGGGAGAGCTCCCACTCGAGCAGCCGCGAGTCACGTATCAGAGCCGCTGTCACCGAGCCGGCATCCCGATGTCCGAGCTCAAGGGCAAACTGCGAATTGTCGACGACCGAACCTGCCGCTGCCGACAAACTTGTGGCACCCCAGCGCACACCCAGCTCCCTTCCGGTGTCCAGCGATGCACTGACAATACGAGCCTCGATCAGGACCTGACTGACTGGCACATCCAGCTCGGTCAACAGCACATCTACCTGAGCCAGGCCTGCGGGTTCATCCCGGACGATCAGCGTATTGGTGCGACGGTCCAGCATCACCGAACCCTGATCACTCAGAATGCCATTGCCTGCAATCAGCTCCAGCAGCTCGTCAGCATCGGCGTAGTTGATCTGGATATAACGAATCTGCACATCCGCCGAATCTGAAATATAGAGAACCCCGTCATCGACACGGTAGCTCAATCCAGTTGACGCCAGTAGCTGAGAGAGCAGGTCTTCGAATGTCGCGGCTCCGGCAGACACATCAACCTCCTGATTCAGGACAGACTGCGCACCGCTGACATGAAGCTGGAGATTGTGAATCTGTGCCAGCATCTCCAGCACGATCCGCAAAGGCGTAGCTGTCAATTCGAGTGTCAGGTGCTCATCGGCAACCGCTGGGTCCTGCCCTCGCCCGACCGTATCAGCCGTCTGCGCTGACAGCATCCGGTTGCCCGACAGGACGTCATATACAGACGCTGCCATGAGGAGCAGCAGGAGGTGGCAACACGTCTTTATAGCTCTCTCGCGCCGGCAGCGCTTACCTGACCTCATTGGCATCATCCCTGTGATCAACATTCTTGTTATACAGCGGAGATAACTGCCACTGACCCTCAGCATCGACCAGCAGATGCCAGCCCTGGACGCCGCGGCGCAGGGCGCCTGCAGACCTTGGGTCATGACTGTCCACGATGGCTGTGTCAGGCACCATGCGATCGCTTGCAAGCGGTGCAAACTCCATGACCAGCTGCCATCGTCCGGCGCGAGTTGAAGCTCCGCTGATGTCCCGTGCATAATGCAAATGATGCAGAACAGCCGTCTGTGCCCCGACGGCATCAGCTCCTGAATACATCGCCAAGAAGCTGGCTGTCTGCGCAAGCGATCCAAGCAGACCCAAAACCAGCATGGATTCGCTTGGTCTGATGATTTCTGTGTGAGTGAGACCCGGCTTTTCGCCTGTCTGTATTTCGGGTTCCTCGCTGCGCATTGGCATCACCGAATGCAGCTTAAGCCCCTGACGGTCCGCCATATACATGACGCCCTGGAGTGGCGAAGCGGGTTCTTTTTGTGGGCTGTAACCAGCTCCGGGAAACCAGGCCGACGCTGCCCAGCCTGTCAGCGTGAGGCGTGATCGGCGCCCGGCATTGTCCGCCAGCTGCGCCTGCAGCTCCTGCTGCAAATTCGACAGCGCCTTATCAAGTCCCATTCGCTCCGCTTCCAGATCCTCCAGCACAAGCCAATGGAACAGCCAGGCCAGCCCAGTGGCCACAGCTGCCAGCACCGCAGCTGGCAGTAGCACCCACACCCTGCTCATGTTTTCCACACACGGATATCGAGATGCACACCTGTGCCCTGCTGATAGACAGGAGGCTCTGTCTGCAAAAGCCAGCCTGCATCCGACGCCCAGGTTTCCAGCACTTTTCGCAGCCCGGGCAGGTCTTCTGGCTTCTCAATGTAAGCTGTAATCGTGAGCTCAAAGTCCTGCCAGTCTATTGTCTGAAATACTGCCGTGTTATCGAAAGGCGCGAGCAAGGCAAACAACTGTGAGACCTGCGCTGACCGACGTCGTGATCGCAGGCGCTGCGCTGCACGGCTCAGAGATTCGTCAGCCGCGGCAGCGAATTGGGTCTGCTCATGCAAATACGACCGCATGGCCTGCTCTCGCTCCTGCAGTTGCTCGACGAGTGCTGACTGTCTCGCCCATTGCCGCCAAAGCTCTGTACCTGCCCAGGCCACGACTGCCCCAACCACCGCCATACTGGCGACCACGATAATCAGCAACTGAATGCGCCGCATCCGGCGCACTTGCGCCCGCCAGGGCAAAAGGTTGAGCTCGATTTCAGCTTCGGTGACAGACATCAGGATCCGAACCACTGTGAGCCATATGCACCACGGCGCATCGCCGCCGCTGTAGCCAGCGCCAGTGCTGGACGTTCGACAACAGAGACTTGCAGGCCAAGTGCCTCAACAGTCGCCCTAACCGCAGGCAAGGCTGCGAACTCACCCATGGCCAGCACACTGGTAACTTTGCTGACACTGGTATGCAGCCCGACCCGCTGCAGCACTTTGCCAAGCTCTGCGGCGATCCTTCTGCCGGTTTCGCTCTCTGGCTCACCTCCCTGATCAGAGTGCAGTGAAGCCGGGCTGTCTTCAGCCATGGCACTCGAAAGCGCATTGCCGAGCGGGTAATGGCGACTGAAGCTCAACATCTGCTCTGCAAGCAAATGTACGGATATTCCGTCAGCATCAATTTCCAGAAACAGACTTTGCGTATGGTCGACGCCAGAGAGTCGAAAGAATCGCAGCAGGGCCAGGCCCTCCACGTCCAGCACAGAAGGCTGCAGTCGCGCCTCGGCGCAGAGCTCCAGCCATTGTTGCAGCTGTTGCCTGCGGCAGGCATAGATGTGCAGGGTGGCAGTTTCAGGCTCAGAAGGCAGCGATCGAGCTGGAGCCCTGTCGGCCTGATTGTCCGTCAACAGATAGTCAAGCAGCAGCTCGTCACGCTCAACGCCCAGCCATTGCCCGCAGTCTGCCCTGACCAGCGCCTGCAGGTCCTCATCAGTGAAGGATCGCGGCACCTTTTCCGTATGCATCAGCATGAAGGACGTTGGTACACAGAGCGCAACGCGGCGCTGATGCCAGGGCAGTTCGCCAAGCAATGGCCTTACCCTGTCCCTCAGCAACTGCGCCATATTGTCCGCGTTTTCTGAGCTGGGAATATCCACAGCAGCTCCAAAACGCCAGCCATCGCCGGGGCGGCGCATTCGACCCGGGAGACTGTACCGGCACCGTGCCTGACACATGGCCACGGCCCTGATACGCCGGCCTCGCAAATCCAATCCCAACATCTCGACATCCTTGTCTGCATGTTTTCATTGTTGTAGACCAAATGTGGCGGTTGTGCACAGTGCATGGCTAGTGTCTAATGGGGAAGAAAATCATGCCGCTTCCGTTATATACTGGTTAGCCGCAGTCTCACTGGCCTGTTATGAAGAAGTTAGTCAAATTCCTGTTCCTGTTCGGCGTATTCTGTGCCTGTGGCATCTTCATGGTTGCCGCAGCCGGCTATCTATACCTGGCACCACAGCTCCCGCCTGCGGAAACCTATCGAAATGTGCAGCTGGAGACGCCGCTGCGCATTCTCACCGCTGATGGCATGCTGATTGAGGAAATCGGTGTGCGACGCGACCCGCTGCGCTATGAAGACATCCCGCCGATGATGGTCAATGCGCTGATTGCCAACGAGGACGAACGTTTTTACTCGCACCCCGGCGTGGATCTGCGCGGTCTTATTCGCGGCTTTATTGGCTTTGTGACCGGGGTCAACCGTGGCGGAGGCAGCACCATCACCATGCAACTGGCAAACAACATCTCTTTTGACAGCGACAGTGTGTATTCGCGAAAACTCAAGGAGATCCCGTTTGCTTTGCGCCTGCAGCAGGAACTGACCAAAGAAGAAATACTGGAACTGTATCTGAACCTGGTCTTTTTCGGTCAGGGTGCGGAAGGTATTGGCGCGGCGGCTGCTGTGTACTACGACAAGCAGGTTAGTGAAATGACCATCGGCGAAATGGCGACCATGGTCTCACTGCTGCCATGCCCATCCGTTTGCAACCCGGTCAGCTCGCCAGACAGAGCCGAGCGACGCCGCAATAATGTTATCGATAAAATGCGCGACCAGGGCATGATCACTGCCGCCGAGCACGCCGCGGCGATTGCCGAGCCGATCCAGGCCAGCCGTCATACGCGCAATGCCGAAGTCAGCGCACCCTACGTAGCGGAGATGGTTCGCCAGGAACTCTTTGAGCAGTACGGCGACGAAATTTACCGTATGGGCATCGAAGTCACGACCAGTGTACGCGGTGAACTGCAGCGTGCAGCCACCAGCGCGCTGCAAAATGGATTGGAGAACTACTACGATCGCCGGCATGGCTATCGCGGTCCGGAAGCTCATATCCCGCCGGTTGGCGATGACCCGATTGAACGCTGGCAAAGTGAACTGAATGTTGTGCCTACGCTGGGCAATCACGAGCCTGCGTTTGTGACCCGCGTTCGTGAGCGCGCCATTGATGTGCTAAGGCGCGACGGTTCGATCGCTACTATCGAGTGGCCTGGCCTGGAGTGGGCACGGCCATTCATCACGCGCAACAATGCCTGGCCACCACCCCAGCAGGCCAGCGATATCGTGGAAGTAGGCGATCGCATTCGCATTCGCGTGGGGCCTGACGGCAACTGGCAACTGGGCCAGGTGCCGGAGGTTCAGGGTGCAATCGTGTCTGTATCACCCCATACCGGGGACATACTGGCGCTGACCGGCGGTTACGATTTCAGACACAGCCAGGTCAATCGCGCGCTGGCCAGTCGCCCCCCAGGCTCTGGATTCAAAGCCTTCCTTTACGGGGCAGCGCTGGAGGCAGGGTATACGCCAGCCACACTGATTAATGACGCACCCTTTGCCCGCGGCGATTATCGCCCACAAAATTACGAACGTAACTTTGTGGGTCCGATTACTTTGCGCACTGCGATAAAGGATTCCCGTAACGTCCCGGCCGTGAGATTGATCGACCAGCTGGGCTGGGAAAAAGTCATCGATTTTGCCGACCGTTTTGGTTTCGATACCCGCAATTTCCCGCGCGGCGATCTGACCATCGCGCTGGGCAGTCAGGATGTGCAGCCGCTGGAAATGGCAACCGGATATGCCATGATCGCAAACGGCGCCAAACCCCTGACACCAACCCTGATCAAGAAAATCGAAACATTTGATGGCGTCCTTTATGAAGCGCCAGAGCCCTGCCTGGACTGCGACGTGGAACCGGTCACTGACCCACGCGTCACCTACATTCTCAGCACGCTGCTGCGTTCCGTTGTAGTGGAAGGCAGTGGCCGACGCGTTAACCGCGACATGGGCCGTTCCGACCTGATGGGCAAAACCGGTACCACTAATGGTCCGGCCGAACTCTGGTTCACCGGATTCAATGCGGATATTGCCACCAGTGTATTTGTGGGTCTGGACCAGCCGGAGCCGCTGGGCGAATCCGAACAGGGTGCAACCGTTGCCGTGCCTATCTGGATCGACTACATGAGCATAGCCTTGCAGGGTCAGCCTGAACGGGGCGTGACAAGGCCCGAAGGGCTTGTTGATATTCTGATAGACGAGGATTCCGGCCAGGTGGCCAGACCGGGTCAGGCCAATACCATGTTCGAGGTATTCCTGGCCGAGAACGCGCCGTCGGTGCGTGATACACCGCGACAGCCGGAAAGAGTGGAAGAGCGCAATAACGAAGATACCCTGTCGACCGAGATCATATTCTGATCAGGGCGGACAGGGTATTGGAGAGCGGGCCCGGTCAGGCAGCGATTACTTGAGTGATCGGTTACCGAAGCGCTTGTTGAAGCGATCAACACGACCGGCGCTGTCTACGATCTTCTGCTTGCCGGTATAGAACGGGTGGCAGGCTGCGCACACGTCAAGCATCATGTCTTTGCCCAGAGTGGATCGGGTTTCAATCACGTTACCGCAGCTGCAGGTGGCCTTCATAGCCTGATACTTTGGATGGATATCCGCTTTCATTGGTATTACCTCATCAATACTGGCATCGCCACACAGCCCCTGCCGTGCACCATACCTGTAGCGTCAACCAATGCATTCACACTGGTGAACCGTGGAAAAAGGGGCGTCATTGTATCAGAGAATGCAAGGCACGCAAGTAGATTCAGCGCCCGGACTCCAGTCCGGAGCGAATGCGGTCATGATTTTTGACCGTCTCACGCATTATCTGGGCAAGCATCTCGGCAACCAGGTCGCCGTTCACGCCATGCCGTTCGCAAAGCTGACGAATATCGGCAAGTTTCTCTGCCTCACGCTTTGGGTCGAATGACTGCAGACCGACCCTTGCTTTGATGTTGCCAACGCGGCGAGTCAGCGCAAAACGGTTTGCCAGCATCAGCACCAGCCCGTGATCCAGTCGATCGATCTGTTTGCGCAACTCAAGCAGCTCTGCCTGCCATTCTGCCGGACTCCATTCGACCGAGGGTTGCTCGGCGGACGACAGCCCGTCAGTTTTCTGCTCCGCCACAGAAGCATCGGTGGGCGCTGATTCCTGTTTCATTTGTTCTCTCTACCGATTGGGGCATTAGTCCACACAGTATAATGGAAGCAGCCATCCGCTAAAACCAGTTATACTTGGCAATCAATCCGCCCTCTGTTCAACTCCGGATCTGCTGCGTGTCCGCTTCCCCAGAATCACAACATCGAATCCTAAGGGTTGCTGTGCCCTCCCCCCTGCGGAGGCTGTTTGATTACCGGCTGCCTGATAGCTTTGAGACCCCTCAGCCCGGCACACGGATCCGTGTCCCGTTTGGTTCGCGCGAATTGACCGGTATCGTGGTGGAAGTCTCAGTGAGTTCGGATGTGTCGTCAGACAAGATCAAGGATGTACTGGACGTACTGGACGAGCAGGCTCTGTTGCCGCCCCATTTGCTCTCACTGTGGTTATGGGCGGCACAATACTATCAGCACCCGATCGGTGAAGCGCTGCACACCATTTTGCCAGCCGGCCTTCGCAACAAGGGCGTAGCCACCATCAAACGGCGCAAATCAGATCTGCGCGACGGACAGGATCAATCAGATCAACCACTTTCACTGAACACCATGCAGCAACAGGCGGTGGATGCCATTGTTGCGGAACCGCAGAGATTTAACTGCTTTCTGCTGGATGGGGTAACGGGCAGCGGCAAGACTGAAGTTTATCTGCAGACTATCCAGCAGACCTTGGACCGGGGCAGACAGGTGCTGGTCCTGGTGCCGGAAATCAGCCTGACACCACAAACCGTGTCTCGTTTCCGCCAACGCTTTCAGGTCCCGATTGCCATCATGCATTCTGGCCTGACGCCCCGACAACGCCTGAATGCCTGGCTGGAGTCAGCTCAGGGCAGTGCACGCATCACAATTGGCACCCGCTCGGCGATTTTTACACCAATGGCAGACCCGGGTCTGATCGTCATCGATGAAGAACACGATAACTCCCTCAAGCAGCAGGATGGGTTTCGATATTCAGCCCGGGACCTGGGCGTCATGCGGGCGCGTCGCGAGTCCATCCCGATTGTACTCGGTTCGGCGACGCCGTCACTGGAAAGCCTGTTGAACGCCAGGTCTGGCCGCTACAAACATCTTCGCCTGACTGAACGGGCGGGATCTGCCACCATGCCCCATTACATGCTAATAGACACGCAGCGCCAGCCACCGGCGCCAGACGGGCTGACCCAGGAACTGCTAAGCTGCCTGCAGGATCATCTGCGCCGGGGTAATCAGGCACTTATTTTTATCAACCGGCGCGGCTATGCGCCTGTGCTGCAGTGCCAGGACTGCGGCTGGACAGCAGAGTGCCGAGACTGCGATGCTCGCCTGACGCTGCATCGACATCCTCCACATTTGCGCTGCCACCACTGTGATCGTCGCGAACCAGTCCACAGTCATTGCCCCAGCTGTCAG
This sequence comes from Gammaproteobacteria bacterium, assembly GCA_002706685.1. Classification (GTDB taxonomy): domain Bacteria; phylum Pseudomonadota; class Gammaproteobacteria; order Pseudomonadales; family Pseudohongiellaceae; genus Pseudohongiella. The sequence goes on from PALV01000013.1 coordinate 230,598, forward strand.
GGCAAAGCGCTGACGACCACCGGCGTCGGCACAGAACGATGCGAGGCCGCCCTTCAACAGCATTTCCCGGACACACCGGTACTTCGTGTCGATCGCGATGCGACGCGCCGCAAAGATGATCTTGATAAACTGCTGGCTCAGGTGGCAACCGGAGAGCCCTGTATTCTGGTGGGAACGCAGATGCTGGCCAAGGGGCATCATTTCCCTAACGTGACACTGGTCGGGGTGCTCGATGCCGACAGCGGGCTGTTCAGCGCAGATTTTCGTGGGCCGGAATTTATGGCACAACTCCTCACACAGGTATCCGGTCGTGCGGGTCGGGCCGAGCAGCCTGGCCAGGTGTTGATTCAGACTCGTCACAGCAGCCATCAGCATCTGCAGACTCTGGTCACCGAGGGTTATCATGCACTGGCCGGCGCACTCCTGGAGGAGCGGCAGCTGAGCGACATGCCTCCGTTCAGCTACATGGCTGTGCTCAGGGCAGAAGCAATCAATGCCTCAGCCCCGGCCAGTTTTCTGAACGACGCCAGGCAGACGATCGAGCGAATGAACCAGTCGCCATCAAGTGCTGCCGGGCGCTTGCAGATTCAATTGAATGGCCCGCTACCCGCACCAATGGAACGCAAGGCTAATCGCTTTCGGCAGCAGCTGACTCTTCGCAGTCATTCGCGACAGCACTTGCAATCGGTGCTGACTCACCTGTGTAATGAGCTCGAACAACACCCCGGGCAACGACGGGTGCGCTGGTCAATTGACGTTGATCCGCAGGACATGATTTAAGGCACTGGAAAATCGGGGAATGACAAATTGACCCGGACTCATCCGCGACAGGATAATAAGATTCATGGAACAGGATTTTGCAAAGCGCCGTATTCGAACCCCGCTGGCGGAGCCCAGCCCTCCCCCCCGATCATCGGGACTCGCGCTATTGCTGACAGGCCTGGTGACTGGCGTTGTCATTGGCCTGTTCCTCGGTCTGCTGATTTATATGAGCGGTATGCTGCCGCCGGCACCGGGCCAGCAAGTGGCGGACGCAACACAGCGAGACTCAGAGTTCCTCACCCAGGATGGCGCCACAGTCGCCGAGGATGGTCTGACCGCTGAGCAGGAGCGGGAAGCAGCCCGACTTCAGCTCGAGTTTTATCAGGAGCTACCAAACTACGAAGTAGTCGTTGATGTCACCCCGCTACCGGTGCCAGCGTCCCAGCGCAGTACACCAGATCCAACAACAGAGCCGCCCGCTGAGTCTTCAAATGCTCCAGCGACGGCTGAGTCAACTACTGCAACCGTAGTGGCCACATCAGAAACCGTCCCGCCCAGTCTGTCCAACGGTGCCTTCCTCCTGCAGGCTGGAGCCTTCCAGCAGCAGGGAGCTGCCAGTGCCCAACTCAACCGGCTGCTGGCGCTCGGCCTGGACGCTCGTATCCGCCAGGAGAACATGCCCAACCGCACACTCTACCTGGTACAGGCCGGGCCCTATGACACCCGCGAGCAGATGCTGCAGGCCGAAAGCACATTGCGCAGCAATAATATCGATACCATGCGCATAACGCTCAACCGGCCTTGAAACCGGTCAGCTGCATCCCCACTTAACTATTTAAATATTCCTGCCTGTTTAAAGGAGATGCGGTTTGGAGCAATTCCGTGGAACAACTATTTTGTCTGTGCGCCGTGGCAACACTGTCGTGGTCGGTGGCGACGGCCAGGTATCTCAGGGCAACACCGTCCTGAAAGGCAATGCACGCAAAGTCAGAAGGCTTTACAAAGACCAGGTGATCGCCGGCTTCGCTGGCGGCACCGCCGATGCATTCACGCTGTTTGAGCGATTCGAGGAACAGCTGGAGAAGCACCAGGGCAAGCTGGTCCGTGCCGCAGTGGCACTGGCCAAACTCTGGCGCACAGAGCGTTCTCTGCGCCGCCTCGAAGCACTTCTGGTTGTTGCAGATAAAGATGCTTCACTGATCATTACCGGCAATGGCGATGTCATCGAACCGGAAGACGGCCTGATGGCAATTGGCTCGGGCGGCTCATTCGCTCTGTCAGCTGCTCGTGCGCTTTATTACAACACTGAAATGGACGCCCGCAGCATCGTGGAAAAAAGTCTGGGCATTGCTGCCGACATCTGCGTCTACACCAACCAGCAGCACGTGATTGAAGAACTTGAGTATTAGTGCGACAGGATTTTATTACATGACAACCATGACTCCGCGAGAAATCGCCTCCGAACTTGACCGCCATATCGTTGGCCAGAACAAGGCCAAACGCGCAGTTGCGATTGCCCTGCGCAACCGCTGGCGGCGTATGCAGCTTGGCAGTGAGATCCGCCAGGAAATTACTCCCAAGAATATTCTGATGATTGGCCCGACCGGCGTCGGCAAAACTGAAATCGCCCGACGCCTGGCCAAACTGGCCAACGCGCCGTTCATCAAAGTTGAAGCCACCAAATTTACCGAAGTGGGCTACGTTGGCCGTGATGTGGAATCCATTGTCCGCGACCTGGTGGACATTGCTGTCAAAATGCTTCGTGAAGAACAGATCCGCAAAGTTCAGCACCGTGCCGAAGATGCTGCGGAAGAGCGCATTCTGGACGCCCTGCTGCCGCCAGCGCGCAGTGTCGCGCAGGATGAGTCAGAGCCTCAGACCAACAACTCTGCCAGTCGGCAGATGTTCCGCAAAAAACTGCGCGAAGGTCAGCTAGACGACAAGGAAATTGAAATTAGCGTCAGCGACAATGCGACAGGCGTCGAGATCATGGCGCCGCCGGGACTGGAAGAGATGACCAGCCAGCTAAAGAACATGTTCTCTTCGATGAATACGGGTCGCAAGAAAACGCGTCGACTGCCCATCAAGGTCGCGTTCCGCATGCTCAAGGAAGAAGAAGCGGCCAAGCTGGTCAATGAGGAAGAAATCAAGAACCAGGCCATTGAAGTCACAGAACAGACCGGTATCGTATTCATCGATGAGATAGACAAAGTTACCGAACGCAGTGAGAGCGGACACAGCGGCGGCGTGTCTCGCGAAGGTGTGCAACGTGACCTGCTGCCATTGATAGAAGGCTCTACCGTGACAACCAAGTATGGCAGTGTGAAAACTGATCATATTCTGTTTATTGCATCTGGCGCCTTTCACCTTTCCAAACCTTCGGACCTGATCCCCGAGCTGCAGGGCCGCCTGCCAATTCGTGTAGAGCTTGACGCGCTGAGTGCCAAAGATTTCGAGCGCATTCTGACTGAACCCAATGCAGCATTGACGGAACAGTATCGCGCTTTGCTGGCCACAGAAGGGCTGAATGTCACCTTCACCGACGATGGCATTGCCAAGCTGGCCGAGACGGCCTGGGAAGTAAATGAGCGCACTGAAAACATCGGCGCCCGTCGCCTGCATACTGTCATGGAGCGCTTGCTGGAAGAAGTATCATTCACTGCTGCAGATCTGGGCGTTGGCGAAAACCGCGACCTGACCATTGATGCCGCTTACGTTGAAAAACAACTGGGTGACCTGGCGCGCAACGAAGACCTGAGCCGTTTCATCCTGTAATGGATAAGACGCCCGTCAGCATCCGACTGCGCAAAACCAGCAATGTGCTGGAGCTCGCGTATGCTGACGGCGCTGCTTACCAACTGCCCGCTGAATTCCTTCGCGTGCACTCCCCCTCTGCTGAAGTGACCGGTCATGGCCCAGAACAGGCCGTCCTGCAATGGGGAAAACGCCATGTACGCCTGACCGGCGTTCGCGGCGTCGGCCACTATGCCACACAGCTCAGTTTTGATGATGGACACGACAGTGGCATCTTTACCTGGGATTATCTATTCGACCTCTGCTCCCGTCAGGAACAGTTGTGGCAGGACTATCTTGAACGCCTGAGACGGGCGGGTCGATTGCGTGATGATGCACAAGTGATTACCATTACAGATCCGACCAGGACCAATCACTCATGAGCAACCACCAACATAACGATTCCCACAGCACACATGCGGATAGCGAAGCGGGTACCCACTTCGGCTACCAGACTGTAAGTCCCGCGGAAAAAACCCGGCGTGTGGGCCAGGTATTTCACTCAGTCGCCAATCGCTATGATGTGATGAATGACCTGATATCCATGGGCACGCACCGTGTCATCAAGCAGTTTACGGTACAGCTCAGCGGCGTGCGGACAGGCCAGCGAGTGCTCGACCTGGCCGGTGGTACGGGGGATTTTTCCATGAAATTTTCCCCGCTGGTAGGCCCCAGCGGCCAGGTGGTACTGGCTGACATCAATGATTCCATGCTCAAGGTGGGTCGCGATAGACTGCTGGACCGGGGGCTGACAGGCAATATCAGCATCGCGCAGGTCAATGCCGAACACCTGCCGTTTGAGGCAGAAAGTTTTGACTGCATTGTTATTGCCTATGGTTTGCGCAACGTCACTGACAAGGATGCCGCGCTGCGCTCCATGTACCAGACACTCAAACCTGGCGGCCGCGCGCTGGTGCTGGAATTCTCAAAACCGGTCAACCCCGTTCTTGGCAAGGCCTACGACGCCTGGTCAGCGCTGTGGCCGGTAGCAGGCAAAGCGGTCACTGGCGACGCCGACAGCTACCGTTATCTGGTGGAATCGATTCGTATGCATCCGGACCAGGAAACCCTCAAGTCCATGATGCAGGAAGCCGGTTTCCGGGATTGCAAGTATCACAACCTGCTGGGCGGAATCAGCGCCATCCATATTGGTTACAAATAGGCAGCCTGCCATGAGCGCACTGTTGAAGTTTGCGATGCTGCAGCCTATTGAGGCGGGAATGAACCTGTTCCTCAAGCGAGACCCCCATATCATCGCCTCACTGCACAGGGTTGCGCCCGACAAGCTGATTCTGCTGGAGTGCACCAGCTCCCCACGTCTGTCACTCGCACTGCAAATAAGCGCCGATCGCATTCACCTGCTGGTCGAACCCGAAGAGCCAATTGATGCCACTATTCGTGGCACCCGTGCCGCATTGCTGGGCCTGCTGCAAAGCGATGACCCGGCTGCTGCACTGTACCATCCGGAACTGCAGCTCAGTGGTGATGTGCATCTGATTCAGGCGTTGCACCGCGCGGTGACGCGACTTGAGCTGCAGTGGCAGGACCTGTTCGACAATCCGGCATTCCACCTGGCTGCCTCCGCACTCACAAAAGCCCGCCAACAGACAGAGATGACGATGTCGTCACTGCGGCAGGACACCACTGACTTCCTGCAACAGGAGGCCGCGCTGCTGCCCAGCCGCCATGAAGTTGCCGGTTTTCAGTCCAGAGTTGACGAACTGCGCCTGCGCATTGACCGTCTGGAGGCCCGTACCCGGCTTTTCCTGGAAAAACAGTAGGTCCATCTGGAAAATCGTGACATCAAACCCACTGTGACATATTGACGCAGTGACTTGTTTGCGCGCCCGTAGATGCGATAATCCGGGAAACGTTGCCATTCGTAACAATATTAAGGCGCCATTAAGTTGCTCTATGCGCATAATGGTTGCCACACAACGATATGGTTGTCGGACTGTTGCGGTGTCCACGCAGTCCGGAATTATAGAAATGTTCAGGAGAGTCAGTATGAATGCAGCAAACAAGTCAGAAGGTTGGAAACTCGCCAGTGCGGCGGCCGCGTTGCTGATGTCCGGCACCGCCGCGGCTTCAGCCTTCGATTCGCTGGATAACAACCCGGACCAGCCGGTCAAGGTCAGCGTGTGTCAGGACGTTCCGGACACTGCCTTTGCCGCCGTCAGCACCGGCAATGAAAACTTTTCCTCAGTCATGTGTCAGGTCATGGGCGGCACGCAGGCCAAAGCACTGACAGCTGCCGCGGGAACTGACCTGGCATCGGACGCCGTACAGGTGACTTACTGCAACGACGTTTTCACCTGCGCAGGTCTCAGTGCATGTAAGGGTAATGCCAACGCCAATTGTGCGGGTCAGAACACCTGTCACGGCATCGGCTTTGTTGGCGTATACAGCGATAGTAAAGACATCTCCGACTCACTGTGCGAGAAGCTTGGCGGCACGGTGCTGTCGTCACTGTAAAGCCACCCCCTGCCATGCTTGGCTTCGGATTGGGACTGCGCAGTCAGCACTACAATGACGTGCTGACTGGGCGCCCAGACGTCGACTGGTTTGAACTGATAACCGAAAACTACCTGGCCCCCGGCGGGCGTCCACGGGCAATTTTACGCCAGGTTCGCGAACACTACCCTGTAGTTTTACATGGCCTGTCATTCAACATTGGCACAGCCGAAGCGCCCGACTTCGACTACCTGAAGCAACTCAAGACGCTGGTTAACGAAGTACAACCGGCCTGGGTATCTGACCATCTCTGCTGGACAGGGCTGCATGGCAGAACCTCACATGACCTGCTACCCATCGCCTACAATCAGGAGACGCTGGATCAGGTTGCCAGCAAGGTCAGCCAGATTCAGGACTACCTCGGCCATCACATCGTGCTGGAAAACCCGTCAGTCTATATTCAGTTCCGGTCTGCCAGTATGAGCGAGGCCGAGTTCATCAACACCCTGGTGGAGAGAACCGACTGTCGGATACTGCTGGATGTAAACAATCTCTATGTCAGTTGTTTCAACCTGGGACTTGATCCCTATCAGTCGCTGCAGGCGCTCAGGCCAGACTGTGTTGCCCAGTTCCATCTGGCCGGGCACACGAATAACATCAGCCATATAATCGACACCCACGACCAGGCCGTCAGCGACCCTGTGTGGGAACTGTATGCCGCCGCCTGCAAACGGTTCGGTGCCACAGCAACCCTGCTGGAACGGGACGACAATATACCTCCGCTGCAGGAGCTGATTGCTGAGCTGGCACAGGCCAGAGCGATTCAGCAGCAGGCGCTGGACACTCAATGACATTCGCATCATCGCGCCCGTGGAGAGCAGACTGATGACCTGGTCAGAGGAACAGCAAGCTTTCTGGAACTGGATAACCCGGCCGCAGGACCTGCGCGAAAGCGCCGATGATATCCAGCAGCTTTTCAAACCACACCGGGAAATCAGCCAGGTCGAAGCGCTGGCGATCTACAACAACGCCTACCACCAGCGACTGATACAAATTTCCTCCGAGCTTTTTCCAGTGACCTATCACACCCTGGGTCAGGATGTGTATACCCGACTCTGGATCGAGTACCTGGCAAGCTCACCCCCGCGCCCCGGGCCTATGGGCCTGCTGGGCGAAAACCTGCTGGCTTTCGTTCGGCAACACGAGCAGTTCGGAAAGCTGCCAGCCCTGATCAGCATCATCGAGTTGGAAAGCCTGCTGATCGAGCTGTTCGATCGCGCTGACGAACCTGCCTACACCCAGGCGCAGCTTCAGTCTCTGCCGCCTGATCAGTGGCCGGAAACTCGCTGGCAGCCTAAACAGGACTGGGCGATCATGAGCAGTGCATTTGACCTGGAACAGTACTGGAGTCAGATGCAGCAATACATGAACTCTGCAGACCCAGTGCCAGGAGAAACCAGCTTCTCTGCAATGAGGTTTACGGATACGGATTGTGCATGGTATCTGGTGCGCAGATCAGATTATCGGATGCAGTTCCACCGTATCAGCGAACTGATGGCAGGTTTTCTGCAGAGACTGCAACAGGGGGTTAATTTCGCGGAACTTTGCGACTATCTGAACAGTCAGCGTCCTGACGAGGACATTCCCACACTCAGCCTGCAGCTGCTGCTCAAGACAATTGAGCTGCAGCTGCTGCATCGGTAGAGAGGCTCAGGCTTCGACGATCTCGAAGGTATGCGTCATCTTTACGCCAGCGCCAGCCAGCATGATGGAAGCCGAACAGTATTTTTCAGCCGACAGCGACACTGCCCGCTCAACCTGTTTCTCACTCAGCTCTTTGCCGGTCACGATAAAGTGCATGTGAATGCTTTCGAACACAGCCGGCACAGCGTCTGCGCGCGTGGCCTGCATGTCGACCTGACAATCAGTCACCTGCTGCCGGGACTTGCGAAGAATATTGACCACGTCAAATGAAGAACATCCACCGGTGCCGATCAGCAGCATCTCCATCGGTCGTACGCCCAGATTCCGGCCACCGCTGTCCTCCGGGCCATCCATGACCACCGTATGGCCACTGCCGGATTCGCCCAAAAACATCGCGTTGTTAACCCAACGAACTGTTGCTTTCATCACTTGCTCCTGTACTCCTGTCAGCGGGTGCGAAAGATTACCACAGCCTGTGCGTCAGAGTTAGCCGTGAGCTCATGGCTTGCGTTACAATCAAGTGATATCCGGACAAGGGAATTCCGACCAACAACCAGGAGAGCACCGATATGGCGCTGATGGCCATCACTCCCCACATTGATGATCTGCACAACTTTCTGGCCTTCTGCCAGATTCGCAAGTATGAGCGGGGTCAGACTGTCATCTACGCGGGTGATGAACCGACCACGCTCTACTACATCATGAAGGGCACAGTGTCCGTGTACCTGGAAGAAGAGGAAGGCAAGGAGGTCATTATCGCCTATCTGAATCCAGGGGACTTCTTTGGCGAGATGGGCCTGTTTGATTCCCTGCAGTCACGCAGCGCATTCTGCCGCGCCCGCACCGGCTGCGAAATCGCAGAAATAGAGTACGCCAGGTTCAACAGCTATGTGCGGGCTCACCCCGAAATTCTCTTCACCATCGGCAAGCAGATGGCCAATCGCCTGAGACATACGACAAGAAAACTGGGTGATCTGGCTTTTTATGATGTGACGGGCCGCATCGCACGCACGCTGATTGAGCTCAGCAAAGAACCGGCGGCAATGACCCACCCCAATGGCATGCAGATCAAAATTACCCGTCAGGAGCTGGGCAGCCTGGTTAATTGTTCGCGGGAAATGGCCGGACGTGTTTTAAAGACACTCGAAGAGCAGCAGTTGATTTCGGTTCACGGACAAACCATTGTGGTTTTTGGAACCCGCTGATTATTCGCCGGAAGCCAGCATCAACAGGCCGCGCCCACCATTGGCAAACAGTTTCTCCCGTTCGGCCTTGATGTAGGCGAGCTTGTCGCGCTTTTCATCCTGCGGCAGCCCCCTCATGCCCAACAGACTCTCGGCACGCCGATAGCATGACATGGCCCGAATGCCGTCCTCATGCTCAATTGCTTTCTGAGCCATCAGCAAACTGGAATTAACCGCCACCCGCAGGCCCAGTGTTCGCAGTTTGTCACGGGCTGACTCAAACTGACTGGCACTGATTTTTTCGCCTTTGTACAAATCCATGAAAATCTGCAACGCCCGCTGTATGTGTCGCTGGGCAACACTCAACTCCTGCTCGGTTGCCACCGCAGCACTGCCGCCAGCTGAACCGCTGCCGCGTTTGCGGCCGGAGGTCTCCGCTTCTTTTAGCTGAGCATCCAGGTCACGCCGGGACGGATCGAGGCGTTGAATGGTTTTTATATCGTTGGTCAGGGTTTCGTAGAGCGGCTGCAGGATTTCGGGATCGGTGTCCATCTGCAGCAGGGCACGACTGGCTTCGTATATCTGACGCCGCCGCTCATCCACCGTTGCCAGCTGGCGAAGCCGCCAGTACTGCTCGGACTGATGATGCAAGGCCCACTTGGCCAGCAGTAACCCAGCCCACAGTAGAAGCAGCAAAAAGAAGATGGTCAGCAGGTTGGGTACGAACATTTACGGCCCGGGTCGTCATTATTGAGATCGTTCTCATAGTGACTGGTATCGGCTGTTCGCAGGGAATGTTTAGTCAGTCAAACAATTCGCGCAGCTTTTCACCCGGATCGTCGGCTCGCATGAATGTCTCACCAATCAGGAATCCATAAATTCCACGTGACACCATGTGTTTGACATCAGCAGCAGTGCTGATACCACTTTCGGTGACAATCAGTTTTTCTTCGGGCACCCGCTCTGCCAGGCGCAGCGTGGTATCCAGATCGGTATGAAAGGTATGCAGGTTTCGATTGTTGATACCTATCAGATCGAAACCTGCAGACAGGGCTACATCCAGCTCGGTTTCATTGTGAACTTCAACAAGCACATCAAGGGCAAAGTCTGCGGCGCACTGCGACAGCTCTTTCAGGCGCACCGGGTTCAGGGCCGCTACAATCAGCAGGATACAATCAGCCCCGATGGCGCCAGCTTCTGCCACCTGATAGGGGTCAACGATGAAGTCCTTGCGAATAACAGGCAGGTCACAGGCCGCGCGCGCCTGCTTGAGATATTCATTGCTGCCCTGAAAAAAATGTTCGTCGGTCAGCACAGACAGGCAATTGGCGCCAGCTGCCGCATACTGGGCAGCAATACGTGCCGGGTCAAAGTCTTCGCGAATCAGGCCTTTGCTCGGAGACGCTTTTTTGATCTCGGCAATCACAGCCGTCTTCTGCTGATCCATGCGCTCTCGCAGTGCGCTTATGAAACCCCGCCTGTCGTCCATGGTGTCGCGCGCCAGCTTTTCCTGCATGGCCAGGCTGACCTGCTGGCTGTTCTGCTGAATCTCCCACTGCTTGCGGTCGAGTATTTTTTCCAGAATCGTGCTTGTGCTCACTTGGCAAACCCTTGTGTCATTTCAGCCAGCTGCTGCAGTTTCTCTAGCGCAGCACCACTTTTCAGTATCTCTTGTGCGCGTGCCACACCTGCCGGCAGATCGTCGCAGAGGTTAGCCGCGTAGATGGCAGCTCCGGCGTTCAAAGCCACAATATCGCCTGCAGCCTCGTCCTGGTAGCTCAGTGCTTTTTTCACCAGCTCCAGGCTCTGCTGTGGAGACTCCACCTGCAGGGCACGATAGTCACTGCGCTGCTGCATGCCGAAGTCCGCTGGCGACACGGTATACCGTGTGATATGTCCATCTCGCAATTCACCGATCTGCGTACTCGCGGACAGGCTGATTTCATCCAGTCCGTCGTCAGCGGCCAGCACCAGCACATGCCGGCTGCCAAGTTCCTGAAGGACATCCAGTATCGGCTCGATCCATTCCGCAGCAAATACTCCCATCACCTGATTCGGAGCACCCGCTGGATTCGTCAATGGTCCCAGCATATTAAAGATGGTACGCACACCGATTTCACGGCGCGGGCCAATTACATGCTTCATGGCGCTGTGGTGTCCGGGCGCAAACATGAAACCGACTCCCAGGGTCTGAATACATTGCGCTACCTGTTCCGGACTGATACCAAGGTTGACGCCAGCCGCCTCCAGCAGATCAGCGCTGCCGCTTTTGCTGGTGGCTCCACGGTTGCCATGCTTGGCCACCCGGGCGCCTGCGCAGGCTGCCACCATGGCCGCCGATGTAGAAATATTGAAGGTGTCTGTGCCCGTACCACCGGTACCGCAGGTATCCACCAGATGTGCGTCCGGTGGCACTGCAACAGGCGTTGCCAGCTCCCGCATGACGCGTGCCGCACCCAGCAACTCAGCTGTTTTTATGCCCTTGATCTGCAGGGCGACGAGGAAGGCAGCGATCTGGGCATCAGTGCACTGACCGGTCATCATCTCGCGAATCAGCCCTGCTGTCTGGCCTGCATCCAGATCCTGCCCTGCTGACAGGTGCCGTATCGCCTGTTTGATATCCATGTGGCTGTTATCCTCTTTCCAGAAAGTTCTGCAGCAACTGGTGACCGTGTTCGCTCAGGATGGATTCCGGGTGAAATTGCACGCCTTCCACGTCCAGCGTTTTATGACGCACACCCATAATCTCGTCGACACTGCCATCAGGCAGCTGCGTCCATGCTGTCACTTCGAGGCAGTCCGGCAGGGTTTTACTGTCAATTACCAGTGAATGATAGCGGGTCGCTGTAAAAGGACTGGGCAGCCCGCTGAATACGCCGACATTCTGGTGGTAGACCGGAGACAGCTTGCCGTGCATCACCTGACGGGCACGGATGACGTCACCGCCGTAGGCCTGCCCGATAGCCTGATGACCCAGGCAAACGCCGAGCAATGGAATTTTTCCAGCAAAGCTCTTGATGACATCAATCGAGATACCCGCCTCAGAGGGGGTGCAGGGGCCTGGTGAAATGACGATTTTCTGCGGCGCCAGCTTTTCGATATCAGCCAGCGATATGGCGTCGTTGCGATACACCTGGACATCCGCTCCCAGTTCACCCAGGTACTGCACAATGTTCCAGGTGAAGGAATCGTAATTGTCGATCATCAATATCATGCGCGGCAGCCCTCAGTGTTCCAGCCGGCTATTTTCGCTGAAATCGGGCAGAACATAAACCATTGAAACACAATTGCCGCTGCCTGCACGGATGGGCACTGCCATGTCGCAAGTTCATCAGACGTCACAAGGCAGACTCAAGGCTGCAGCGTGACATAATCAGCCAACAGGGCGCGGATTTGTGCCCGACTGGCGCTGGCGTCATAAGCCGTCGCTTCTGCCGCCTCACCAGCAAGCCCGAACACAGATACAAAAAGTGGCATGCCATTGGCCGTTTCCGAAAAGACGAAGGCCTCATCAGCATCAATGTATTCCTGCCAGACGGCTCTGACGTCGCGCCAGAATTGCTCGGTTGCCTGCCAGTACTCATCGCCAGCCGTAAAGTCAAAGTCCGCCAGACGCTCATAGCGCGCAACGCCCAGCTCCTTGGAGAGGTAGGGTTGCGATTCGCGCAATTGACCGGGCGCATCCAGTGCAACTTTGAAATTCTCTTCTTCCTGAACCCAGCCAGTGGGCGTGATCGTATGCCGGTTGGTTCCCACCAGAACCTGATAGTCCTGCCGGACACTGGATTCCCTGCGCGGCAATGGTCTCCATGTAGTCGAGCTGAGCCACGAGGAGATATTGTGATCGTGCTGCCAGCGACCAACCGCGGCGTATCGTGGCGAGTCATCGACCTGATAGACGGATTGCGACCAGACGCCCTCCATCTCCTCCGCGACCAGCGGCTGCGATACGAATTCATCAAGACCATTAAAGACTCGAATGCTGGACGGCTCGTACTGCCAGTCCTGCCGCCAGTGCTTTTGCACCATAGGCGCTGACACATTCCCAGACTCGTCTACGTACTGCATCACCATGATGTGCTGCAGACTGATAAAGTCATCGCGATCTTCAATCACATAGACGTATTCAGTGGCCCACGACTGATAAGGCCGGTCGGGCTCGAATCCAGGCGTGTAGCCAACGGTTTCCAGAAAATCGAAGCTGACCCGATATCCCCCCGCCATTGACAGAATGGCCATCCGGTCGCGCTCAAAGTCTTCCAGCCCGTCATTTTGCAGCGCCTGCCATGCATCGCTCGGCGCTTCTGCCAGCTCAAGCTCTGCACCCTGTGTTGTGCCCCCGCGCGCCTGCATGTCACAGGCCGGTGAGAACTGCCAACTGAAAGTAAACAGACGTGCCTGTGAGCAGTCCGCGTCGTCACTCTGTGCCGATGCGCTATTGAGCGAGCTCAGCAGCAGGATCAGCAACAGAACCACATGTGATTTCATCAGAAAACTCCTTGATCAACATACAAGTGCAAGTACACATGATATGAGCGCGAGTTTACAGTACTGGCGGTATATTCTTAACGGCGAGAGCGAGAGAGTTCCCCAGGAATCAGAACCTCAGTTGGAACTCTGGGCCTGAGCCGCCTCTTCCAGCCGCGCCCCGGCCAGAATGCCAGGCATCGCGTAATTGCCTTCGTGGCAGGCGTATTCGTAGATACCCTCACTCTGCTTCATTTCCAGCTCACCGGTCCAGGCCTCCCGGTACAGGTCAGGATCCTCAATGGTGAACTTGTAATTCAGCACGTTCTCGCGGCTGATGCGAAAACGCTCGGTGATGGTGGCATTTTCCGAGGTATAGCCGCCACCACGGGCAACCTGCAGTGGATGAAACCCTTTGGTGACCACCACCAGCTCATCGCCTTCATAATAGCCAACGGAGTTGCCATGCCACTTGGGAATCATGTTCTCGGAGAACTCGGCATCAATCGCCACAATACGGGCGTCGTTGACCATCTCGGCCATGATCACCACGTGAGTAGGCGACTGCACAATCTGCATGTTGTTGTTATACAGAGAGGGGGTAAACGGGATGACGCTGGAAAAACTGATCAGACAGCGCTCGGACAGTGGAAAACCTTCCGGACCTGCGTTTTTTTCGATGTGATCGTAGCTCATGCGGGCGCGCTGGGCATTGCGGTTGTCCCGGCCATCTTCACGCCAGGGAATGCGGCCATCTTCTGGATAGATGACAAAGGAGGTGCGCAGCTCGCCGTCCACACTGCCCAGGCCATCACGGATATCAATCCAGAACGAGTTGTAGGCACCAACATTGTCAGGGCCCGGCGCCTCTGCACCGGTGGCCTCCAGGGCCTCTGCCCACTGCTCGAAACTCGGGACAAGTTCGGCCATGCGCTCCGGACTGATGACCAGCGCACCCTCGAATACCGGCGAGCGTTCCATGCTGGTCCGGGAGGAGTAATCCCACATACCCTGCACATCAGGCACTCCCCAGGATGTTCTGGGCACTTCAAAATCGCTGGCAACGGCAATAGTACAGGCCAGCATTGCCGATCCACTCAGGGCTAAACGCAGGAAATTACGAGGTGTTCCATTGAGCACGGTCATACGGTCGGCCTCTTTTTTATTGTGATTGTTTTTTGAGTATAGCCGCCCCAAGCGATCTGACAATAGGCCAGAATACCTATTCTGAATCCGTTCATCCAGCCGGCGCGCTGCATGAGGCGCCAAACCGGTAACAACTGAAGCAACGCGGGTGACGCAGCATGATGCGCCTGTCAAGGCTCTCGGTAAGCGTTGCACCGAGATCATAATCAGGGTCATCATCCACCAGAGTACAGGCGTATACACGCACGCCGGCATTGGTATTGATCAGCATGCGCGTATAGGTGCACATGAAGTGCGCACGACTTTCCCGCGTCGGGTATTTTTCCATGCAGCTGGCGGTGACTTCCGGACTGCCATTTTCTGTGCCAGGTGTCCCAAGGTCAGGAAAGGAAGTAAACAACAGATTCTCCGGCACGTCGTGCTTGCGAAAAACCTCCCGAAAGCGGTTTTCCACCTGGTGAAGATCTTCGTCCGGATCGCTCTGCCTCGCGATTGACACTTTGAATCCGTTTTCATGCAGCCATCTGATGCTTTGCAAAGATTCCTGGAACGATCCATCGCCACGGCCGGCGTCGTGACGCTTGATGTCAGGATAATCCAGGCTGATACGGAAATGTATTGGATTGGGATTGGCAAGCAACGGCAGTATCTGATGCGATCGCTGCATGACGACGCGTGTCCCGTTGGTCAGCACAAAACAGGGCCGATGGCGGCTGGCATAATCCAGAATGCTGACAAACTCACGGATTACAAAGGGTTCCCCGCCAGTGAAAGAAAACTGCTCCACGCCCATCTCAACCGCCTCATGAATAAACGGTTTAAGCTGCTCAAGCGTCATCGCCGGGATCCGGCTGTCACCTGGGTGTGAGCCCTCCAGACAGAAAGGGCAGGCCAGATTGCATGCTGTGCCGGTGTGAATCCACAACTCTCGCAACTGATCCGCGTCAATATGACCGCGTGGCTCACCGGCTCGAGTGTGGGTCCAGCTGTCGGCATGTCGCGGTGACAGCAGCTGCTTTGTGTCTAATGTCTGCACATCACTACTATTTACTGTCATTTCTGGATCCATTGAGCATCATTCAGGATTCACGGCTTTTCTGACTTTGCTTTGACTTCGCCAGTATGCGATCAAGGGCATTGGCGAACTGCATACGATCACCATGATTTAATGGTGCTGCCCCGCCGCTCTGAATGCCACTGCTGCGCATTGTTTCCATGAAGTCTCTGATATTCAGTCGGGCCTTGATGTTGCTGGCAGTGTATTCTTCACCACGCGTACTCAGCGCCAGTGCACCTTTGCCAATGATTTCGTCAGCCAGCGGGATGTCGCTGGTGATCACCAGATCACCAGGCTGCACACGCGCAGCGATCCAGTTGTCAGCCTCATCAAAGCCGCTGGCGACCTGCACAAGCTGCACATTCTTGCGCCGCGACAGATTCAAGGCATGATTGGAGACCAGCGTCATCTGAATTCCTGTGCGTTCTGCAGCTCGTAGCAGAATGTCCCGGATAACTACCGGACAGGCGTCTGCGTCCACCCAGATATTCACATTGATGCCACTCCCCGGCCAGCTTAGTTGAACAGTTTAAGATATCAGAATTCCATGTGACTTGGCACAGTGCGGGACTGATCCTGAGCGTCGCATGTATCGTATCTAGGCTTAATATGAATACGCGAGATGCACGCACCGGCGTGCAGTCAACCAATACAGGGAGTAGTGATATCCAATGAGCCAGCATGCCGAAAACTCACAAATCCTGGTCTGGTTTAGACAGGACCTGAGGCTGGCGGATAATCCGGCCCTTGCGGTTGCCTGTCAGACGGGAAAAATCGTGCCGGTGTATATTCTTGACGACACCAATTCAGCCGATGCCGCCATGGGTGGCGCCAGTCGCTGGTGGCTGCACCAGTCGCTGCGGTCACTCTCCAAAGACCTGCAGGGCAAGCTTGTGGTGCTGGCTGGCGATCCACAAACGCTGCTGCCTCAACTTGCCAGTGCGTGTCAGGCTACCCACGTCATGTGGAACCGCTGTTACGAGCCCTGGCGCATAACACGCGATAAGAACATCAAGGATGCGCTTCGCAGCTCTGACATTGAGGTCAGAAGCTTTAACGGGTCCCTGCTCTGGGAGCCGTGGGAAGTGCTGAAAGACGACGGCACAGCCTACAAGGTTTTTACGCCGTTTTTCCGCAACGGATGCCTGAAAGCCGGCGAACCACCAACGCCCCGCCCCCGGCCGCGGGACATCGATATTGCGCCGCTTGGAAAAATCGACTGGGAAAGCGGCAAACTGCAGGATCAAACTGGAGACAGGGCGCTGGATCGCCTGCAACTGATGCCGGACATCCCCTGGTACGAATCGATGGCAGATGCCTGGGAAGTTGGCGAGCAGGCCGCCGATAAGCGTCTGGACTGGTTTCTCGACGAGGGCCTGCCCGGCTACCGGGACGGGCGCAACTTCCCGGCTCAGGCGCATGTCTCTCGATTGTCGCCGCACCTGCATTTTGGTGAAATATCGCCACGACAGGCCTGGCACAGGGCCAAGGCCGCCGGCCTGAGTGCGCGCTGGGAGAAAGATCTTGAGACCTTTCTGAGTGAGCTGGGCTGGCGTGAATTCTCTCACTCGCTGCTGTATTTCAACCCTGATCTGCCAGAGAACCCGATTCAGGAGAAATTCCGCCACTTTCCATGGGCAGGCGGCAAAGCCAGCAAGGACCTGTTGAAGGCCTGGCAGCGTGGCCAGACCGGTTTCCCGCTGGTCGATGCCGGAATGCGCGAGTTATGGCAGACCGGCTACATGCATAATCGTGTACGCATGGTGGTTGGCTCGTTTCTGGTCAAGAACCTGAGACTGCACTGGCATCACGGACAGGCATGGTTCTGGGATTGCCTGGTGGATGCTGACCTGGCCAATAACAGCGCCAGCTGGCAATGGATAGCAGGCTGCGGCGCCGACGCATCGCCGTACTTCAGGGTTTTCAATCCGATTACTCAAAGCGAAAAATTTGACCCCGCAGGTGAATACATCCGTCGCTATGTACCAGAAATCGCCAAGCTGCCGGATCGTTGGCTGCATGCCCCAATGCAGGCGCCACGCAGTGAGCTGGAAAAAGCAGGTATTGTGCTGGGAGAGACGTATCCGGAAGCGATTGTCGATCTCAAGGAGTCCCGCGTCGCTGCCCTGGACGCGTTCAAGTCACTCAAGTCTATAGAAGACCCAGGTTGATGGCGCGCAGCACTGCCTGGGTGCGATCCCGCACACCCAGCTTCTCGAGTATGGAGGACACCTGATTCTTTACGGTACCTTCTGATTTATGAATCGTGCGGGAAATTTCACGGTTACTGAAACCGCCGGCCATCAAGCGCAACACCTCTATCTCTTTTTCACTTAAGGCATCGGGCGCAGTGGAGTTGTCGAACCCGGGCTCCATCGAAGAGAGACCCTTAAGGATGCGTTCGGTAATTGCCGGCTGGACCAGCGTGCCACCGGCGTGCACACTTTCAATGGCGTCTACCAGACTGTCCAGCGACACATCTTTCAGCAGGTAACCCTTGGCACCAGCCTGTATACCCTCCAGCACTAGCTGACTGTCATCAAACGTCGTCAGGATAATGCTTGGCACCATGCAGTCGGCTTCGCCCATCGCGCGAAGGGCGTCAATGCCGGTCATTTTGGGCATGCGGATATCCATCAGCAAGACATCCGGTGTAAATCGCCGGATACCATCAACAACCTGGCTGCCATCTTCAACCTGCCCGACAACCTCAATGCGCTCGCTCAATTCAAGCAGGCTGCAAATACCGAGGCGAACCAGGTTCTGGTCTTCGGCAATCATTACACGAATTTTTGTCTGTTCAGACGTCATTGATCCACACAGTATTGTGATTGTTGATTTAAAGACACTTTATTGCTCAACTGCTGGTTCAGGCAATACCACAGCAAACTTCTGGCGCCAATTGATGGTCCGCATTATGACACAGGCTTCGGCTGGCCGGGGATAGGTCTTAAGTCATCGCCAGTTTAGTGGCTTCCGGCACTGCTGGCTTAAACCTGACAGGGCCATACTGTAGCAAGACATTCAAGAGGGCCTTATTGTGCTGATTCACGAACTTGCGTTCTATGTTCACATCACAGCCGGCTGTGCGGGGTTGATCCTGTTCTGGGTGCCCATGCTGAGTCGCAAGGGCTCACCACGACACAAGCAGATAGGGCGCTGGTTCGCGCGCATCATGTATACGGTGGCAGCGTCCGGGCTGATCATGGCGAGCCTGGACCTTGCCTGGCCGCTGGTCATGCACCCGGCGGGCACCACGCTTAGCGACGCACAGACTCAGAGCAGAATCGCAGAAGTACGCTACACGGCCGGTTTCCTGTGGTCACTCAGCATACTGGTATTGGTGACAACCCGACATGGATGGTTGACCATTCTTCAGCGTGAAGACCGCGCTCCGCTCCGCAGACCTCTGCACGTGGCGCTGTGCAGCCTGCTGATGGCCGCCGGGCTGGTCATGCTGTATATGGGGCAGAGAGGCTACGATCTGTTGCTGCTGGCATTCGGTGCATTGGAAGTCTGGGTGGCTGCTGGCTGTCTGCACTATGCATTCAAGACAACACTTCAACATCCCAGGGAGTGGTGGACAGAGCATCTGGCGGCACTCACCGCTTCCGGCATAGCCGCTTATACGGCGTTTTTTGTGTTTGGCGGCGCCCGATTGCTCCAGGCCTGGATACCGGATTCATTTGCTGGCCTGAGCATCCTGCTCTGGGTTGGCCCCGGAGTGATAGGGGGTATCACAATAGGCCGCATGACAGCGCACTACCGGCGGCGCTTTGCGCAGCCTTCCCAAAATCAGACTGTATAGGACTAACGATACAAAAAAACTTTCGCTGGGGCGTTACAATTTGACATATACTTGATGTTTGCAATTAAAAAAATAATATGTCGGAAGCGGGGCCCCGAGTGGAGAGCAACACTCACACGGACGAGACTATCAAATCATTCCAGCAGCTACGTCTCAGACGCATGCTCTGGGGATTTACGGCGCAGTTGCTCACGATTTTCATCGTGGTAGCTCTATTCTCTTATGGCATGCTTCCATCATGGGTTGTAGGCGTTTACCTGTCTGTAACCCTCCTTGCCTCCTCCAGTTTTCTCATTCTGCTCAAGACCAATATAAACCTGCGCTTCAAAGATCCCAGCATGACGGCTGGGCAGATTCTGGTCCCGCTACTGCCCAGCGTTTTTGTCATGTTTTTTGTCACCGATCCTCAGGCCCGCACGGCCTTTATGTTAACCGCGACCAGTGGCCTGGTATTTGGCATGTTCGCGCTGACACGCACCGGCATGCTGATCCTGAGCATGCTGATTGCAGGTGCCTACCTGCTGCTGCTTGTCGCGCTGACCCTGTTTGCGCCGCAACGCATCAACTGGCCGGTGGAAAGTGTCATGGTGTTTTCCTACTTCGCCGTGCTTGTCACCATTTCCTATATCACAAGTTTTATTGCAGGCCTGCGCCGCAAGCTGCGCGAGCAGAATCATCGCCTGGAACAGCTTGTCATTCGCGACCCACTGACTGAACTGCCCAATCGCCGTTGCCTGATGGAACGTCTGACATCCGAGATGTCGCGTTTTGAGCGCCGCACGCCTGAGCCGAGCAGTCTGTGTATCAGCATGCTTGATGTCGACCACTTCAAGCGAATCAATGACACGCTGGGTCACGATGTCGGCGACACGGTTTTGCGACGCATCAGCGAGACTCTCAGCAACGCCTTGCGCAAGAGTGACTTTGTAGGACGTTTTGGCGGAGAAGAATTTGTCGTAATTTTGCCAGAGTCGAGCCTGGAACAGGCAGAGCAATCGGTTCTGCGATTGCAGGAGGCCGTGGCAGCGCTGGAGATACCAGAGTTGCCCAATGGTCAACGGGTCACCGTGTCGCAGGGATTAACAAGATACTATCCGGGCGAGCGAATCGAGCAGACCCTGAAACGAGCCGACGAAGCCCTTTACCGGGCCAAGGCCGCCGGACGCAACTGCATCATCGTTGTTGATCCAGACGATGAAGATCCATTCCTGAACTGAGTATTTATCCGCAGCGTTGAGGCTGCCGCGTATCGCTCAGCCAATCTGCGTCAATGGGATGCGGCCGTCAGCCTGCGTAGCATCAGCAGCCGGCTCAGCCACGGCAACTTCCGGCATGTCAGGCAATGGAATACCCAGATTGTTTTTCTCGAATACACGATCTGCCCGGTAACTTGAACGCACCAGCGGGCCGGACGCTACTTCCATAAAACCTTTTTCCAGGCCAATCTCCCGGTAACGACGAAACGCCTCGGGTGTGACAAAACGTTCCACTTTCAGGTGATTGCGGGTGGGCTGCAGGTATTGCCCCAGCGTCAGGATGTCGACATTGATGGCGCGCAGATCGTCCATGGTCTGCAGAATCTCCTCATCGGTTTCGCCCAAACCCAGCATCAGGCTGGTTTTGGTCAACACGTCGGGGCGGTGCTGTTTGGCGAAGGCCAGCACATCAAGCGTGCGCTGATATCCCGCGCGGGGGTCACGCACAGGATGTGTGAGTCTCTCAACGGTCTCGACATTCTGGGCAAACACTTCCAGCCCGGAATCCACAACTCGCGCAACAGCCTCAAGATTGCCGCCAAAATCAGGCGTCAGGGCTTCCACCACCACCTGCGGTGTGCGCTGCTTTATGGCCGCGACGCAGGCTGCGTAGTGTGCCGCCCCGCCATCGTCCAGATCGTCACGATCGACAGACGTCAGGACGATATAGCGCAGGCCCATCAACTCGACGGATTCCGCCACGTGGGCCGGCTCGTCCTTGTCCAGCCAGCCATTCGGGTTGCCGGTGTCTACGGCACAGAAGCGACAGGCGCGCGTGCAGACTGACCCCATGACCATAATTGTGGCCGTACCGTTATTCCAGCATTCGCCGATGTTCGGGCAATGTGATTCTTCGCAGACAGTACTGAGTTTGTGCTCGCGAACGTTCTGCCGCACGGCATCAAACCGCTCACCACCGGGCATCCGGGCGCGCAGCCACTGAGGCTTGCGCTGTGTCGGCTCTATGACCGTCGCTTTGCCAGATGATGCCTTGATTCCATCCTTGATGGCAGCAATGCCATGCTCACTGCGGAACTTGCTGCCGCTGGGGATGGATGGTGGGCGCTTGTTACTGCTCATTGACGAGTATCCTGTGGATTACGGTGTTGCTGCACCTGGAACAAAACAGGACCGCAATCATACCTGATTTGTCTCAGACCTTCATGTGCCGCGGGATGGCTCAAGTTTCAGCCCGCGCTGCGCAAGGGCTACTGCACGGAATATGGCACGCGCCTTGTTCATGGTCTCTTCCCACTCTGAGCGCGGCACAGAATCAGCCACCACACCGGCTCCGGCCTGCACAAACAGCGTCTGGTCCTTGATCACCGCAGTGCGAATCGCAATTGCCATGTCCATATTGCCGTTCCAGCCTATGTAGCCCATTGCGCCACCATAAACCCCTCGTTTGACAGGTTCGAGTTCGTCAATGATCTCCATGGCGCGGACTTTGGGTGCACCACTCAGTGTGCCCACCGGAAGAGTCGCCTTCAGCACATCCAGTGCCGTCTTGTCGTCTCGCATTTCGCTTTCAACAATCGAGGCGATATGCATAACGTGGGAATAGCGCTCCACAAACATTTTTTTCGGCACCGTCACGCTACCGGTTTTGGACACTCGACCAGAATCGTTTCGACTCAGGTCGATCAGCATCAGATGCTCTGCGATTTCCTTGGCATCGGCCAGCAGTTCCTGCTCCAGCGCCTTGTCCTCTTCTTCTGTCTGGCCGCGTTTGCGTGTACCTGCCAGCGGGCGAACCGTGATCGTGCCATCTTCAACCCTGGCCAGAATCTCGGGCGAAGCGCTGACAATATGGTGGTCGCCCATATTGAAGAACACCATGTAAGGCGATGGGTTCAGGTAGCGCAATGCGCGGTAGGCATGTATCGGGTCGCCCACAAAAGGCACCGACATACGTTGCGCCAGCACCACCTGCATGACGTCGCCGGCCAGAATATAATCCTTGATACTGTCAACCGCACTTTCGAAAGGCGCCTGCTGAAAGCTGGATCTGAAATCCTGCTCCTGCAGCTGGGCATCGGGCATCTGCTGTTCGATGATCGGCTGGCTGAGCGGCTGCGCGAGCCGGGACTCGATATCATCGAGGCGCTCCATCGCATTATTGAATGCATTAGGCAGTGAGGGGTCGACGTTGCAGACAATGGCGATTGTGCCACGCAGATTGTCGAATACCACCACCTCTTCTGAAACCATCAGGACAATTTCCGGTGTGCCGATTTCGTCACTGCCCGGCGCCGCACCGAGTGTCGGCTCCACATAACGAACAGTGTCGTAGCTGAAATAACCGACCAGGCCGCCGCTGAATCGTGGCACATCGGATATGGGCGCTACGTTATACTCTTTTTGAAACGACTCGACAAAAACAAAGGGGTCATCGTAGTTTTCACTGCTGATCAGCTTGCCGTCGGTTTCCACCTCTACCTGACGATCGCGCACCTTGATCACTGTGCGACAGGGCAGACCGATCATGGAGTAGCGCCCCCACTTCTCACCGCCCTGCACCGACTCGAACAGGTATGTGTATTCGCCACCGGCAAGTTTGAGATAGGTGCTCAGGGGTGTCTCAAAATCCGCGAGCACTTCGCGCACCACTGGAATGCGGTTGTAACCTTGTGCCGCCAGCTGTGCGAAGCGGCTTTCATCCAGACTGCGTGCCGATATTGCGGGAACATCTTGTTGGGTGGGCTTGGCGCTCATGCCGGATCGATCTCCTGTCACGCGGACTGTGTCTGTGCCAGCTGCTCGCGCATGGCGGTTATCGTCGAGCGATAGTCATCGCTGTTGAAGATGGCCGAACCGGCAACAAACATATCGGCTCCAGCGCGTGCGATTTCACCTATATTGGCCGGCGTGACACCACCATCCACTTCCAGGCGAATGTCATAACCACTTTCATCAATCAGATTGCGGATCAGCGCCAGCTTTTTGAGTGCCGACGGAATGAACTTCTGACCGCCGAAACCGGGATTGACGGACATCACCAGAATCAGGTCCACCTTGTCCAGCACATACTCCAGACATTCCAGGCCGGTGGCCGGATTCAAAACCAGCCCGGCTTTGCAGCCGCTGTCACGGATCAGTTGCAGCGAACGATCAACGTGCTGCGAGGCTTCCGGGTGAAAGCTGATGATACTGGCGCCGGCCTTGGCAAAATCCTGAATCATGCTGTCTACCGGTGAAACCATCAAATGCACGTCGATGGGCGCCGTTACGCCATACTTGCGCAGCGCCTGGCAAACCATCGGCCCAATGGTCAGATTGGGCACGTAGTGATTGTCCATCACATCAAAATGCACCACATCGGCTCCGGCGGCGAGCACATCGTCCACTTCCTGACCCAGGCGGGCAAAATCAGCGGAGAGAATCGAAGGGGCGATCAGAAAGTCTTTCATAATGGATGATCCCTGCGGACAGCGCGTTAAAAACTAGTATTTTAACGTCTATTGCGACAAATTGCCTGACCCATTCTCCGCCTTCTTCTCAACAGAGAGCTGGTGGTTCAGCGCAGCCAGCCTTCCCAGTTTGCCAATATCCTGCCAGTCGCCATCGAAAACTTCTACCGCGTCATTGTCAGCCGGCTCAATCGGCAGGTTATCCGACAAGCACTGGTAAAAGGGCGTTGGTTTGACCCATAACCGCATTGCACTTATTAGATTGTGTCACATTTTTGTGCAAGCCGATAATGAGTCGCACCAAATCAGTGCGACACCTGTGCCCGAAACACTCATTCCGTCCGTCAAATGGCGTAGTTGGCCGCAATTTTCAACATTGGCCCGCTACTTGCAAAACATCAAATCAAGAAAGTCATTACTTTCGAAAGCGTAAAAATAACGCAGCAAAGACTACCATCAAGCACAGATTTATCATGGAGAAAACATATGAAACGATTGACCCAACTCGCAGCAGGCCTGGCACTGGCATCAAGCGCACTGGTAGCTTCCACCAGCGCATCAGCCGAAGTCTCCTACAACATCGGTTATGCATCTGAGTACTACTTCCGTGGTGTTTTGCAAAAGAGCTCCTCTGCCAGCGCTGGCATCGACTACGAGGCCGATGGTTTCTATGTGGGCAGCTGGGCAGCAGACGTGGGCGATGGCCTGGAAGTCGATGGTTACTTTGGTTACGGCATCGAAACTGAATCCGGCGTTTCTGCCAGCATCGGATATACCGGCTACTTCTACACCGGTGAGTTCGACGACACT
Organism: Gammaproteobacteria bacterium; assembly: GCA_002706685.1. Classification (GTDB taxonomy): domain Bacteria; phylum Pseudomonadota; class Gammaproteobacteria; order Pseudomonadales; family Pseudohongiellaceae; genus Pseudohongiella. The sequence continues at coordinate 255,449 of PALV01000013.1, forward strand.
TACCAGGAAATCAACTTCGGTCTGGGTTATGGCATGTTCAGCCTGGGCTACTCAGTCGGTGAATGGGATGGTTTCGGCGCCAGCCAAGACTACGACTTCCTCGACCTGACCATCACTGGCGAATCTGGCCTGTACGCCACAGTGGGCATCTGGGGTGACGAGTTTGACGGTGAGTATCTGGAAGTGGGTTACGGCTTCAGCTTTGCCGACTTCGATATGGGCATCGCGGGCATCATCAACAGCGAAGAGCTGTCTGACGAATTAAACTCCAGCGGTAGCCCGACTACCGGCGAAGGCATTGTGTTCTCAATCGGCAAATCCTGGTAAGACACACCTGCAGACCCACATCTGCATCTTAAAGGGGACGGAGGGATTTACACATAAATCCCTCCGTCCCCTTTAGCTTCTCTATTGCAATAAATTGACTGAGCCATTCTCTGCTTACTTCTCAACAGAGAGCTGGTGGTTCAGCGCCGCCAGTCTTTCGGGTGTGCCAATGTCCTGCCAGTCGCCTTCGAACACTTCGCCCGTCACACCTCCTTCCTGCATGGCTTTGCGTAACATCGGCCCAAGCGGCAGAAAACGTTCAGACTCACCCGCAAACAACAGTGGATGTAGCACGCTGATTCCGGCATACGTCAGTTTGCGCTCACCGTGCTCTGAGACGATGCCGCTGTCGCTCAGACAGAAGTCTCCTGCAGGATTGTGTGGTGCATTGCAAATCAGCACCAGATGCGCCAGGCGCGAAGGACCCAACTGTCTGGCAATTGGCAACAGGCGCCGGTAGTCAAAGTTCGTCCAGACATCAGCATTGGTAAGAATAAAGGGCTGGTCGCCGAGCATGGGCATGGCGCGGATGATCCCCCCGGCCGTTTCCAGACGCTCGTCTTCTTCAGAAAAATGGATACGAACGCCATGACGACTGCCGTCGCCAAGTGCTTCCTTAATCTGGGAACCCAGGTGATGCAGATTGATGACGATATCCTGTACACCGGCCTGACGCAGACGTGCGATCTGCCACTCGATAAGCCTGCGGTCGCCAGCCGGCAGCAGTGCTTTGGGGATCGTTTCCGTCAATGGCAGCATGCGTTGCCCCAGACCGGCCGCCAGAATCATTGCCCTCGTTGCGGTCACACTCATGAGAGTCCCAGATCGCGCAGTTTCTGCTGCATTGCCGGCATCGGCCCACGCCGAAACCAGTCCACAAATGCCGCCAGCTCGGCATGTTCAGACGCAACTGTTACAACATAATGCATGACCAGCGACAGATCAGCGAGATAGCGCTGTTTGCCATCCCGCAGCGCCAGCCGGCAAAAAATGCCCAGCACTTTGATATGTCGCTGCAGCCCCATCAGATCAAAATCCCGCTGCATATCCGCGTCAGTGTACCCTGCTGGCAGGATACCGCGCTGTCGGGCCAGCCGCGCGTAGCCGTTCACCCAGCGACGCACATCAGCGGTCGGCCATGCCACATAACAGTCCCGCAGCAGCGACACCAGGTCATAGCTCACCGGACCAATGACGGCATCCTGAAAGTCAATCACACCGGGGGGCTGATCCTCGTGATGGACACCTCCGGCATCAACGGGGATCATCAAGTTTCTGGAGTGGTAGTCGCGATGAACGCGGACCTGCGGCTGTTGTAGCGCCGCATCACACAGCAGCTGCCGCGTCTGCTGCAAAAGCGTGCGCTCACTTTCCGATATTGGCCAATTGAGCATTTCAGCGCAGAACCAGTCGTCGAAAAGACGCATTTCCTGCTCAAGCCGACCACGATCATAAGGCGGCAAATCGCTTTCATGCCGGTCAGCCTGCAGATCAAGCAGCGCCAGCATGGCCTGACCGTATAGTTTCTCCACACGTTCCATATCACCGTCGCGCTGGGCCTCCAGAAGCGCCGGCCAGTAAAGCTGATCCCCAAAGTCTTCCACTATTAGAAAACCCTGCTCAAGATTCTGGGCCAGAATCTCGGGCGTGCGCATGCCGGCGCGACTGAATTCTGCGGCAGCACGCACAAAAGCCGGGTTATCCTCCTTGTCCGGAGGAGCGTCGACCAGCAAGCGTGTTACGGCATGGATGCTGCAGCGAAAATAGCGCCGGAAACTGGCGTCGCCGCCCAGAGACCTGGCATGTAATGGCCCGGGATCCTTCCCGTCACGCTCCGTCATGGCCTGTCGCGCCCAGTTCTCGAGCTGCTCCTGACGCCTGGCCTGAACGGCGTCAACATCCCCTTGTACTGTAGTCATTCTGTCTCCACCGAAACTATCCCGGCTTTATATCAAAACCCCAATGAATTATCATGCGGGCGCTACTGCCGACGCCATCGGGCACGGACGAAGCCGCCCTATTATCGCCTTTTCGCCGAGTTTTCGCCGACTGGATTTTTTGCCGACTGGATTGCCTGACACTATGCCACGCCCTTCCCTGTTTACTTTGCTGCCGTCAGGCCCTGTCAGACCCGTCACGGTCACAGCGCTTTCGTTCGGCAGCCTGGTAGCCATGATGACCGCTGGCCAGGCCATTGCGCAAACACCGACCAGCGAGTCCGCCAATACCGCTCCAGATGCTACCGGCAACGGTATTATGCGTGACTGGACGCCACGCAGCGAACTGCCGACGGAGCTGTTGCAGCAGTTACGCAGCGCATGCTGCGGCATGTTTGTGGAACCAGAACTGACCGGCGAGTACATTGACCTGGAACCCGATCAGGCGCCCACAGAAGTGCAGACACAGACCCGTGTCCGCCAGCCCGAGCCATATCAGCTTTATGTGGACGGCGCCGTTAATGTGCAGCAGGGCTATCGCAGCCTCACAGCCAGCGATGGCATGCACATGAACGAAGAAACCAACATCCTGACTCTACAGGGCGACGTGCTGTTTCGCGAGCCCGGCTTTCTGATCACCGGCGAAGGCGCAGTGCTTGATCAGAACACCGGTGACAATGAGATTTCTCAGGCTGCCTATGTGATGCATGAAACACAGATTCACGGCAGCGCTGACCAGCTTAGCTATAACAGTGAAAGCGGCATGCTGACTCTGGATAATGGTGCGTTCAGCCGCTGTGAACCAATGGACCCATTCTGGGTCATGCAGGCCAGCAATCTGCGCCTGGACAATGCCTCAGGCGTTGGTTATGCCAGCAATGTCACGCTGAGAATCAGCGACATACCCGTTTTCTATTATCCATGGACACTGCAGTTCCCGATCAGCGACCAGCGGGTCTCCGGGATTCTGCCACCGTCCATCAGCAATAGTCGCGACAGCGGGCTGGATATAGCCGTGCCCTACTATTTCAATCTGGCACCGCACTATGACGCCACCCTGACGCCCCGCCTGATGACCGAACGCGGCCTGATGCTGAGCGGCGAGTTTCGCTACCTGGCAGACTGGTCCATGAACACGGTCAATCTGGCACTGCTGCCAAAGGACAACACTTACGACGCAGCACGTGCTGCCCAGCCAGGAAGCGACACTCCATCGGTGGAAAAGCGCTGGTTTGCCGGCTTTGAGCACGAAGGTCAGCTGGGCGAGAATTGGCGCACTTTCGTGGACTACAGCTCCGTCAGCGATGCCGATTATTTTCGTGATCTGGGCAGCCGCGACCTGAACGTGGAAAGTCGCACCCATCTCAACAAAGAGGGTGTTGTGACCTGGCAGAGCAGTCAATGGCAGGCACTCAGCCGCGTCCAGCGCATCGAAGTGCTGGACCCGTATGTGGCATCAATAGATATCAACAAACCATTTGATCGGCTGCCCGAGCTGCAGCTGAATGGCCGGTTCGAGGCAAGCTCCATCCTGGAGTATGGCTTTGACAGCAGTCATGTCAGCTTCGATCGATCCCTCAGTCGCGAGCTGCTCAGCGATGAACAGGTCAATCAGGGCGCCCTGGTAACCGGCGAACGCCTGACAGCAGAACCCTGGGTCAGCCTGCCACTGCGAACACCCGGTTATTTTGTAGTGCCCACGGCCCGCTACCGTTATGCGTCCTGGCAACTGGACCAGCAGGCCCAGCAGACGCCCTCCAACCCGGACCGTGGCGTGGGGGTCTTCAGTCTCGATAGCGGCCTGGTCTTTGAGCGAGACCTTCTGTTTGGCGAACAGACCATGACGCAGACGCTGGAGCCGCGCTTGTACTATCTTTACAGCGAGCGCGAAGATCAGCAGTTTTTGCCAACCTTTGACACCGCCCAGCTCAATCTCAATTTTAACCAGCTGTTTCGTCATGACCGTTTCAGCGGGCCTGATCGAGTGGGTGATGCCAATCAGGTCAGTGCCGCCGTTACGACACGATTTATCGACAGCGGTGGAATTGAGCAGGCGCGCTTCAGTGCCGGCCAGATATTTTATTTCGAGGATCGCACTGTCTCGCTGGACAGCCCGCTGCAAAGCTGGCTGCTGTTGCAGCCACTGAACACTGAGCGCTCTGCACTGATCCTGGAAGGCAGCTATCGTCCGGCACAGCGCTGGCAGATGATGGCCGACCTGCAGTGGGACCAGGAAAACAGCAATGTGGATGAAGGCAGTGTTGCTGTACAGTTCCGGGTGGACGACGACCGCATAATCAACGCAGCCTTCCGTTATCGGGAACGAACCGATGTGTTTCTGCAGGCTCCGCCGCTGCTGGACCCAGTGATCAAGCAGACGGACATCTCTGCAGTCTGGCCGGTGAACGATAACTGGCGCGTCTTCGGTCGTTGGAACTACGATCACAGCAACAGCCGGAACCTTGAAACGTTTGCAGGGGTCGAATACAGTAATTGTTGTTCCACGATGCGCCTGGTCGCTCGCGACTGGGTGGACGAATACGAATTTTTTGCGCAGGACAGCCGCCAGAACCGTGGCATTTTCTTCCAATTCACGCTGCTCGGCCTGGGCGATCTGACCGGAGGCGGCCTGAGCAATCTGCTCACGCGCGGCATACCCGGATTTAAGGAGTACGATGTTAATGATTGATTTTATGAACCGACTGGCAGGGCAGTCACGCGATCACTTGAGCCGTGCCGCCCTGCTGGGCAGCGCGCTCCTGTTGCTGATGACCACCGCGATCCCGTCCCAGGCGGCAGAGCGTCAGGTCCTGGACAGAGTAATAGCGATCGTCGATGACGGTGTCATTCTGCAAAGCGAATATGAAGAGCGGCTTGCCGAAATTCAGCAACGCGCTGCAGAAACAGGCATGCAGTTGCCTCCGCCTGCAGACCTCCGCAACCAGGTCATGGAAAATCTGATTGTAGAGAATCTTCAGCTGCAAATGGCTGAGCGCGTTGGTATCCGCTTCGATGACGATACCCTGAACCGCGTGATCGCAGACATCGCCCAGTCCAACAACATGAGCTTTGATCAGTACGTGACCCTGCTGGAGTCACAAGGCATGTACCTGGCAACCCGCGAACGCATTCGTCGTGAACTGGCGATCAATGAAGTGCAGCGTGGCCTGGTGAACCGTCGCATCAGCATTACCGACCAGGAAATCGACAACTACCTCAACTCCGAAGCTGGACGTACCGCAATGGCACCAGATTATCTGGTGGATCAGATTCTGGTTCCGTTTCGCGATACCGACCCCCAGCAGCTGACAGCCGCCAAGCAGGCCCTGGTGCAGGATATTTACCGGCGCGCAGAGGATGGTGAGGACTTCGCCCAGCTGCGCATGGAGGCTCAGCAGCGTGCCAGCGAACTGGGCTTTGCCGTCAGCGGCGGCGAGCTGGGATGGCGCAAGCGCGAAGAGCTGCCTTCGCTGTTCGCCGAATTTGTTCCGGACCTGAGCATTGGTGATGTGCAGGAACCCGTGCAGAGCGCCAACGGCATGCACATTGTCAAACTGTCAGACGTGCGCGGCGATTCAAATCGCCTGGTCGAGCAGACTCAGGCGCGACACATTCTGGTGGCGCCCAATGAAATCCGCACCGAAGAGCAGGCCCGCCGACTGATCAATGAAATCCACCAGCGCATTCAGGACGGCGAGGATTTCAACGTACTGGCCCGCCAATATTCCGATGACACCATGTCTGTCGTTGCAGGTGGTGACCTGGGCTGGGTCAGTGACGGTGGCATGCCTCCCGAGTTTGCTGCAGAGGTAGCGGATCTGCCGGTCGGCGAACTTAGCGAACCTTTCCGTACCAGCTTTGGCTGGCACGTGGCCGAGGTCACCGGGCGCCGCGAACAGGATCTGAGTCGCGACTACCGTCGACAGCAGGCTCAAAATGCACTGCGTGCCCGCAAGTTCGACCTTGAGCTCGAGAACTGGATTCTGGAAATCCGCGACGAAGCTTACGTCGAATATATTGACTAACGGCGGTGATGGTGAGCCTTCCCCTGTTGATCACACCCGGTGAGCCCGCCGGTATTGGCCCTGACCTGCTGGTCCGCATCATGCAGGAACCGCAGGCACTGCCAGCCGGGGTAAAGCTGGTTGCAGTGGCAGACCCCCTGCTGCTGCAACAGCGCGCGGCGATGCTGAAGCTCCCCCTGACACTGAATACCTGGACGCCGGACTCATCGCCCTCTCAGGACGCAGCCCTGGCACAGGCTGGCACGCTAAACGTGCTGCCCGTGTCATTAAACAGCCCGGCCATCCCGGGCCAGCTGACGACTGACAACGCTTCCTACGTGCTGGCGACGCTGCGCACGGCCGCGCAGGCCTGCCTTGACGGCCAGGCAGCTGCAATGGTGACAGCTCCCGTGCACAAAGGTGTCATCAACGATGCCGGCATTGCGTTCTCCGGGCACACTGAATTCCTGGCTGACTTCTGTGGCGTTGAACAGACGGTGATGATGCTGGCCACAGCAGGCCTGCGAGTGGCACTTGTCACCACTCACCTGCCTCTCAAAGATGTGGCTGCAGCCATTACAGCTCCTCGTCTCACACGCGTGATCAAGATTCTGCATCAGGACCTGCAACAGAAGTTCGGCATCAGAAATCCGCGCATTTTAGTCTGCGGGCTGAACCCCCATGCAGGAGAAGGTGGTCACCTGGGACGTGAGGAAATAGAAATCATTGAACCGGTGCTGGCCCGATTGCAGTCAGAGGGTATTGATTTGCGCGGCCCACTTCCGGCCGACACCTTATTCACGCCCAAGTACCTGGAGGATGCCGATGCTGTTTTGGCCATGTATCACGATCAGGGCCTGCCCGTATTGAAGTATCGCGGCTTTGGTCAGGCCAGCAACATCACCCTGGGGCTGCCAATCATTCGTACTTCAGTGGACCATGGCACGGCTCTGGATCTGGCTGGCACAGACAAGGCGAATACCGGCAGCCTGTTGACCGCGATTACGACCGCCTGCGAAATGGTGGCTGCCACCTCGCAGGCCAAGCCAGCGGCGGCGAGCCTATGACCACGCCCGCCATGTCTCTGCCGGAGCACCGCGCACGCAAGCGGTTCGGACAGAATTTTCTGCATGACCAGAATGTCATTCAGCGCATCCTGCTGGCGATTGCGCCAGTGGCTGGTCAGCATATTGTTGAGATAGGTCCGGGCCAGGCTGCCATTACCGGGCCGTTGGTTGAAAGTGGCGCCCGCGTTGACGCTATCGAACTTGATCGCGACCTGGCGCAATGGTTGACGCAGCGGTTCGCTGACCAGCAGACCTTTTCCCTGCATCAGCAGGACGTACTTAAATTTGACCTCGGCACGCTCTCCGATCAGGCGCGCAGTCTGCGTATCGTTGGCAACCTGCCCTATAACATCTCAACACCCTGCATATTCCATTTGCTGGAGTATGAGCCGCTGATAGACGACATGCTGTTCATGCTGCAACTTGAAGTGGTCCAGCGACTGGCAGCCACCAGCGGAGACCCGCAGTACGGCAGACTCTCCATCATGGCTCAGTATCACTGCCAGATCGATCATCTTTTTGATGTTCCACCCGGCGCTTTTCGACCAGCACCAAAAGTAACCTCAGCCATTGTGCGGCTTCGCCCGTGGCGTGAGAAACCATGCGTGGCGGCGGATATCCCGCTGTTCGAGCGCGTGGTGCGTGACGCATTTTCGCAACGTCGCAAGACACTGCGCAATGGACTCAAGCGCGTGATGCAGGAGTTTGGTGTGAGCGATCTGCCCGTCGATCTTGGGCTTCGCCCGGAGAACCTGTCGCTGGCAGACTACGTAAACCTGTGCAATGCACTGATCAGACAAAAAGCAGCGGACGATCAATGAAGTCACCTGGCACTGACACGAACAAAAGGGCTAGACGCTGATGGCTACCTACGCCATTGGTGACATACAGGGCTGTTACAAGCCCCTGCGCAAGCTGCTCAAAGCGGTGGATTTCAAGATCGGAACCGACGAACTCTGGTGCGTCGGTGACCTGATCAATCGTGGCCCGAAGTCTCTGGATACCCTGCGCTACCTGCGGGACATGGGTGAGTCAGCAACTATTGTGCTGGGAAATCACGACCTGCATTTTCTGGCGCTGTTTTATGGCTGCGCACCTGATGATGTCAGCAACCGCCACACCCTCGACCAATTGCTGGCCGCGCCAGATTGCGGCGAGCTGGCCGACTGGTTGCGCCAAAAGCCTCTGGCACACTATGACTGCGTCCCGACGCAGCAGGGTGTGGAGCATTATCTGATGGTACACGCAGGCGTTGCGCCTGGCTGGACATTGCAGAAAACACTGGATCTTGCCGCAGAAGTAGAACTGGTGCTGCGCGGCAGCGACTTTAAAAAATTCCTCACCAAGATGTACGGCAACAAGCCGGCCCGCTGGCGCGATGAGGTTACCGGCTATCGACGCCTGCGCCTGATCACCAACTACATGACACGCCTGCGTTTTTGCAATGCCAAAGGCAAGATGGACTTTACCATCAAAGAAGGCGCCAATAACGCACCAGAGGGTTTCCGGCCCTGGTTCGAGTACGAGCAGGTAACTCCTGAGGTCAATATCCTGTTCGGGCACTGGGCTGCGCTGCAGGGCATTACGGGCAAGGATCATGTCTTTGCGCTCGACACCGGCTGTGTATGGGGCCGCGAATTGACCATGATGTGTCTGGAAGACCACAAACTCTACAGCGTCTGATAGACTCAGCGCCATGCAAACCTATCTTGTCGGCGGCGCCGTCCGCGACCAACTGCTGAACCTGACTGGCTACGACCGTGACTGGGTTGTGGTTGGTGCCACTGTGGATGACATGCTGGCACAGGGTTACCAGCAGGTTGGCAAGGATTTCCCGGTATTCCTGCACCCGAAGAGCAAAGAAGAATATGCCCTGGCGCGTACCGAGCGAAAATCCGGCACGGGCTACAAAGGCTTTGTAGTGCACGCCGCTCCCGATGTCACACTGGAACAGGACCTGCAGCGGCGCGATCTCACGATCAACGCCATGGCGCAGGATGCCGAAGGCAATCTGATCGACCCATGGGGCGGCGCCAGAGACCTGGAGCAACGCAAATTACGCCATGTCTCCCCTGCCTTCAGTGAGGATCCGCTGCGGGTATTGCGCGTGGCCCGCTTTGCCGCTCGCTTTCAACCATTCGGCTTCAGCGTCGCCGACGACACCATGCAGCTGATGCGTGACATGGCTGCCAGTGGCGAATTGCAAACGCTGACCCCGGAGCGTGTCTGGCGCGAGGTCCAGTTGGCCATGGCCCAGCCTGGCGCTGCAGTGTTTGTAGAGGTTTTGCGTGACTGCCAGGCTCTCTCTCAGATTTTCCCCGAGGTCGACGCTCTGTTCGGCATTCCACAGCCTGAAGCCTGGCACCCGGAGATCGACACCGGCATCCATACCCTCATGAGTCTGCGCCAGGCCTGCCGGCTAAGCGAGGACCCGGTTGTCCGGTTTGCCGTGCTGGTTCACGACGTCGGCAAGGGGCTGACGCCTGCCACTGAGTGGCCGCGCCACATCGCCCACGAACACCGCGGACTGGCGCTGATTGATGAGCTGTGTGACCGGCTGCGAGTCCCCAACGATTATCGGGCGCTGGCCCGACACTGTTGCGAATATCACACACACTGCCATCGCGCCCTGGAACTCAAGCCGGCAACGGTCCTGAAACTGTTTAATGCACTGGATGTGTTTCGCAGGCCAGAGCGGCTGGAGCCATTCCTGGTTGCCTGCGAGTCTGATGCCCGCGGGCGCACCGGTTTTGAGACACGCGACTACCCGCAGACAGACTACCTGCGCGCCGCATTCCAGGCAGCCAATGCTGTCAGGGTTGCAGAACTGTTGAAGGACAGCGAGGATCGCCCCACCGGCGAGCAGATCCGGCAACGACTGCAACAGGCACGTCAGCGCGCCATTGCCGGCGTACCACAACAAACCAGCAGCGAGCCCGAAGCATGACAGTAAGTGATCCGGCAGGCCAAAGCCCGGTAGTGATAATTACCGGCGCGGCACAACGTATTGGTGCACGCACAGCCAGGCATTTTCATGACCAGGGATTTAGAGTGATCATTCATTATCGGCGGTCGCTTCAGGCTGCAGACTCACTTCGTGACGAGTTCAATCGCGTTCGACCAGAGTCAGCCGTCACTCTGCAGGCCGACCTTGATGACTTTGAACAAGTGACAAAGCTGGCGGAGCAGGCACTGGCAGCCTTTGGTCGCCTGGACGTACTGGTCAACAATGCCAGCAGCTTTTTCCCGACCCCCCTGGGTACAATCACAACCCAGCAATGGCACCAGCTGATGGGCAGCAATGCCTGTGCCCCGTTGTTTCTGAGCCAGGCGCTGGCGCCGGCGTTGACCGAAACTCGCGGCTGTATCGTCAATCTGGCCGATATGAACGCCGAGCGGGGTATGGCAGGCTTCACTCCCTACACCATGGCCAAGGCTGCACTGCTGGCCATGACCCAGTCTCTGGCGCGGGAGCTGGCACCTGCGGTTCGTGTCAATTCTGTTTCACCTGGCGCGATTCTATGGCCCGAGCATGCCAGTGATGCAGACGAGGATGTGGAAAAGCGTCAACAGATTCTGGCTGGCATACCTGCAGGGCGCCTTGGAACTGAAGACGATATCGCGGCTACTGTGTTTTTCCTGGCCACTCAAGGTCACTACATCACGGGTGAAAACATCCGCGTCGATGGCGGTCGCGCGCTGGCCTGACCCCCTCAGCATCACTGCCATCTCTGACAGCCATTCACTAGATGAATACATTCAATTTCTCGACGAATACCTTTGCCCTGGCCAAACTAGTTCGTTAAGATCAGGCGGTCACCTAATAACATCTACAATAAAGAGACTCCAACTATGCTCACCAATCGACGAGAAGGGGATGTACAACCCGGGATCAAATGGGGCCCCTTTGTGTTGCGCATTCCATTTATCCACGCCCGGTTTGCGCTGCCGGAGTTTTTGCAGGGAATCTGCGTCGCCGGAGCAACTGGTCTGGCGCTGGTTCCTGTCATGACCGCATCGTTTGGCCTGACCTTTGAAGAAGCGGTCACCATGGCCATGTATCACACCATGCTCATCTCCGCCGCCTGGCTGATATTTGGCGACCCGGTCGCACCCGGCTGGCTCACACCGGCGCTGCCGTTCATCTTTGCCTTTGTACTTGGCGGCGGCAATACACCCGAAGAGCAGTTCCAGTTGATGACTGCGCTCTCACTAAACTTTGCGGCGCTGCTGTTTATTCTGGGGGTGACCGGCTTCGGGGCAAAACTTGTCGCCTGGGTGCCAAACGTGCTCAAAGGCGGCATCATTCTCGGCGCTGCAGTGGCAGCCTTCATCCGAATTTTCGACCCCAGCGACGCCGCCAGCGCCCTGAACCTGACGCCGATCGCAGCCGTCGCATCGCTGGCGCTGTGCATGTTCCTGACCTTTTCCAAGCCATTCCAGCGACAGGCGGCACAGATGCCAATCCTTGCCAAGATCGCTGGCCTCGGTCTGCTGCCGGCCTTCCTGGTAGCAGGTTTTGTGGGTTTCTTTACAGGCGAAATGGACTTTAATATCCGCAGTGGTTTCCTGGATGTTCCGACTCTGACAGCTTCGTTGTGGCAAAAGGCGTCGCCGCTGGTAATCGGCTGGCCGGCCCCCAGCATGTTCATCGAAGCATTGCCGCTGGCATTTATCACCTACATTCTGTTCTTTGGTGATGTCGTAACCGGCGAAGAAATGATCAAGAACGCCCAGCCCATGCGTAAGGATGAGAAGCTGGACGTCAACAGCAACCGTCTGCATATGTCCACTGGCATTCGCAACGCGGCAATGGCGGTGGTCGCACCTTTCTTCGGAACACAGGGCGTGTTGTGGACAGGTATTCAGGTCATCGTTCTCAAGCGCTGGGTATCTGGCCGCGACAAGATGGACTCCATTTTTGATGGCATCTCTGCTTACTATGTCTATGGATTCCCGGTGCTGTTTATTGTCCTGCCGATCGTGACGCTACTGCAGCCACTGCTGCCCATCGCACTGGCAGTGACTTTGTTGCTGACCGGCTTTGCCTGCGCGACTCTGGCACTGACCACGGTGACTGACAGTACCGAACGTGGCGCCATGGTGCTTACCGCGATGGCCTTTGCACTGCTTGACCCCTGGACAGGTCTGCTGGCCGGACTGGCGACCATCGCTGTCGTAGTAGGGCCACATGTATTTCTCAGAAAAACCTCGAGTCCTGTCGAACCCGCCCCGGAAGCGGAATCCGGCAATCAATGAGTGATGGGCGGGTTGATAACTCGCCCTTAGGCATGGAGAGTCAGGCAGGGGTAGCGCGGGACACGCGACACCCCTGCCACTCAAAATCAATCGGCCACAGCCGCTGCCGACTCTTGTCATAGGCATCCCACAACTGCTGATAGCTGAGACCTGAGTCCGGATCAACCTTGCTGCCACACACCTGCGCCATTGGCCAGAGCACAAAGGCATTGGCCGTTATCTCCGGACGCGGCAAAACAACACCCTCATATTCGCCGTGCAGATCATCATAGGTGAGTATATCGATATCCAGTGTTCTGGATGCGAAGCGGGGACCGCCCCTGCGACGGCCATTGGCATCTTCCAGTGACTTGATAATGTCATTGATGTCGGTCAGCGACAGCCGGGTGTCACAGACCACGACCATGTTCAGGAAGTTACTGCCATCAAACCCGACAGCTTCACTCTCGAACACGCTGGAAAGTAACAGATCGCCAAAATGATGCTGAAGCCCATCAAGTGCCTGCCGCATGTGAAAATGCGCCTGCTGATTACTGCCCAGTCCAAGTGTCAGGCAAGTCATGACTATCCTTCTTCTTCTGGTGGGTTATCTGACTGATCCGCATACCCCGCATCGTCAGCTCCCATTTAATTTGACAGGAATCAGGCCTGGGGCTGTTCGCCCCGCTCAATGATCACACCAACATCCCGCGCTCCGGTGACCGCGCCTGGTTTGCCCACTCGCAGCCGCAGCCAGTTCACTGGAAACTCTGCAAGCACCAGCTCAGCCACTCGCTCTGCCATTGTCTCAATCAACAAAAACTCGGCCTCTTCAATATACGCGATCAGCCGTTTGGATACCGCCTTATAATCCAGCGTGTTACTGATATCCTCAGTACTGGCGGCTGCTCTGATATCGGTAGCCATGTCCAGGTCAAGACTGACTGTTTGACGGATCTTGCGCTCCCAGTCATAGATGCCGATGACCGTCTGTATTTCAAGCTCTCTAATATAAACGATATCCATTATTCCGCCCTCGCATTGTGACTACTGCCTGCCTGCTGATCAGCATTTACGGGTACAGACAGCCCGGATGCTGGATCAACCAGCCTGTTGAATGCCGACAGAGGCGATAATGTGCTCATTGGCCAGCGTGCCCGCGCCCGGATGGCGAGCCCCTCGCGCTGCCCGGCCATCAGCCGTTGACAGCCGGCATAGGCAATCATGGCGCCATTATCAGTACAGAATCTGGGTTTGGCATAGAACAGCTTGCTGCGCTGGGACTCAACCATCTTTTGCAGGCCAGCGCGCAGACGTATGTTGGCACTGACACCGCCAGCGATGATCAGTGACTTCATGCCTGTGTGCTCAAGGGCTCTGCGACACTTGATGACCAGTGTCTGCACTACCGCCTCCTCAAAGGCCAATGCCACGTCAGCACGATCCTGTTCCGTCAGCCCGCCAGGCGCATCCGCCAGTGATTCAAGTGTGTTGCGAACATAGGTCTTAAGTCCGCTGAAACTGAAATCCAGTCCCGGGCGATTGGTCATGGGTCGCGGAAACTTGAACCGCCCCGCCTGACCTTGCTGGGCAAGTGCAGCCACGCGGGGACCGCCTGGATACGCCAGCCCCAGCATTTTGGCGACCTTGTCAAAGGCTTCACCAGCAGCATCGTCCAGAGATTCACCCAGCAGTGTGTATTGGCCAATTCCCTGCACTGCCACCAGCTGGGTATGACCGCCAGATACCAGCAGTGCCACGAACGGATACTGCGGTGGATTCTCCTCCAGCATGGGCGCCAGCAGGTGCCCTTCCATGTGATGCACACCAACTGCCGGCACATTCCACGCCATGGCCAGCGATCGCCCCAGCGCCGCACCAACCAGCAAAGCACCAACAAGTCCAGGTCCTGATGTGTAGGCAATGCCGTCAATGGAAGACACGGAGATATCTTTCTCGTCCAGCAGCTGCCGGATCATCGGCAGTGTTTTGCGGATATGGTCTCGCGACGCCAGTTCCGGAATAACGCCGCCGTAGCGCGCATGCATTTCTACCTGGCTGTAAAGTGCGTCACCCAGCAGGCCCTGCTCGCTGTCATAGATTGCGACACCTGTTTCATCACAGGAGGTCTCCAGGCCCAGTATTCGCATAAAAACCCATTGATTTATCGAAAAAGACGTGAATAATACGGCAGCCCCGGCGGATTAGCCAGCCGGCGCCCGCCTGGATGCAGATAACTTTTGCATTTGCCGACAACTCGCATTAACATATGCGCCCCTTTGAATTGAATGGAAAGGTGTCTGTACACTATGCCAATGGTAAAACTGAAAGAAAACGAGCCGTTTGATGTGGCTCTGCGTCGCTTCAAGCGCTCCTGTGAGAAAGCAGGTGTCCTGGCTGAAGTACGCCGCAAGGAATTCTACGAGAAGCCCACAGCTGCCCGTAAGCGCAAAGCCGCTGCAGCCGTGAAGCGTCACCTGAAGAAGCTGTCTCGCGACAACAAGCGCACCAAGCGCCTGTACTAATATTGATCAGTCTCGAGACTGATCAATATCTGGCCTAGCCGCCACAGCTTTGCTATAACCTGTAGACCCCTACTTCTATACCGGAATCTGTCATGGCCGATTGTGCGTTGAAAAATCAGCTTACAGAAGCGATGAAAGACGCCATGCGCGCCAAGGACAAAGCCCGCCTGGGCACCATCCGCCTGGCACTGGCAGAGGTAAAGAAGGTTGAGGTCGATGAGCGTATCGAGCCAGACGATGCTCGCGTGCTGTCATTGCTGGAAAAAATGATCAAGCAGCGCAAAGAGTCCATCCGTCAGTATGAAGCCGCAGGACGAACCGATCTGGCCGACACTGAGCACGCAGAGATTGAGGTGCTGCAGACTTTCATGCCGGCGGCGCTGAGCGAGCAGGAAGTGGACGCCATCATTACCCAGGCTTTGGCCGACACTGACGCCAAAACCATGCAGGACATGGGCAAAGTAATGGCTGCCGTTAAACCCCAGGTTGCAGGCCGCGCCGACATGGCCGCCATCAGCCAGACCATCAAAAGCAGACTCTCCAACGCTTGATCATCTCCGGGGGCTGACATGGCTGGTCTGATTCCCCAACACTTCATCGACGACCTGCTCAGCCGGGTCGATATCGTTGAAGTTATCGACAAGCGCGTCAAACTGCGCAAGACCGGCAAGAACTACTCCGCCTGCTGCCCATTCCACCAGGAAAAAACTCCGTCGTTCAGCGTTGAGCCCGACAAACAGTTCTATTATTGCTTTGGTTGCGGCGCGGGCGGCAACGCGCTGGGCTTTGTGATGGACTTTGATCACAAAGACTTCCCGGAGGCGGTCGAGACGCTGGCGAATGACCTGGGCCTGACTGTTCCCCGCGAGCAGGGATCCGGCCAGCAGGATGCCCGCCGCAAGAGCGAACATGACGCTTTAGTCGCCGCCCTGGAACAGGCAAACCAGTACTATCAACAGCAGCTGCGGCAACATCCATCACGGCAGCGCGCAGTGTCCTACCTGAAGTCCCGTGGACTGACCGGCCAGATAGCCAAACGTTTTGGTATTGGCCTGGCGCCACCCGGCTGGGAAAATCTGCTGCAGGAACTTGAACATAAGTACCGCATTGATCGCGCCACCATGGAGAAAGCAGGCCTGGTGATAGCCCGCGAAGCGGCCAAGCGCAAAAGCGACACCGACAGCCACTATGATCGCTTTCGCGATCGCATCATGTTTCCGATTCGTGACGCGCGCGGCCGGGTGATCGGATTCGGCGGTCGGGTGCTGGGTGACGACAAACCCAAATATCTCAACTCCCCGGAAACACCGGTCTACCACAAGGGCCGGGAACTGTACGGACTTTATGAATCCCGCCAGGCGTCTCGCAAACCAGAGCGCTTCCTCATCGTTGAAGGCTATATGGATGTTGTGGCGCTGGCTCAGCACGGCATCGACTTTGCCGTTGCGACACTCGGCACCGCCACCAATGCCACGCATCTGACCCGTTTGTTCCGCCTGGTGCCAGAGGTCGTTTTCTGTTTTGATGGCGATGACGCGGGACGTGCTGCCGCCTGGCGGGCTCTTGCCGCCTCCCTGCCCTTGATGGAAGACGGACGCCAGATTCGCTTCCTGTTTCTGCCTGAAGGCGAAGACCCTGACACACTGGTCCGCAAAGAGGGCTCCAAAGGCTTTCTGGCACGACTGGACAAGGCTCGCTCACTCTCCGACTACTTCTTCGAGCACCTCCTGGAAGAGCTGGATGCGACCAGCATGGACGGACGCGCCAAACTGTTCAGCCAGGCGATTCCCCTGATCAAACAGCTGCCGCGCGGGCTGTTTCAGCAGTTGATGCTGGATGAACTGGCACGGCAGACACAGAGCCAGCGCGAAACCATCAATGAGCTGCTGAACAACACGCCCGCACCAACTGAGCCGACGACGTCACCTGTACCGCCAGCTCCGCCGGAATGGCCGGACACGCCGCCAGGCTCAGGCAGACAGTCAGCTGCGGAACCTGCCCTTAACACCAGACCAAAACAACGCGTGCAGAAACCGGCTGCACTGGCTGCACTCGAACTATTGCTGCACCAGCCGGATCTTGCGCAGTCAACGGAAATAAATGTCGAGCAGCTTCGTCTACTGGATGACCCGGACACAAGTTTATTGCTGGAGTTACTTGAATTTGCACGCAGCCACCCCAATACAGGTACCTATGCGTTGCTGGGACACTGTTACGGCACACCTCAGGGTAATCGCCTGACGCAGTTGCTCAAAAACGAGAAGATCACTCCCGAGGCCGGACGGTCGCATGAGTTTTCTTTTATTATCAAGTCATTACAGCAAGAAGCAGAGAAACAGGCCATGCGCCGACAGCTGCTTGAACGATTAAAACCGCTGTCGCGGTCTGCTAAAAACGAACCAATGGACTAAATTTCTGTCTGGTATAGAGTAGCCTCAACGGCTATAATGCCCGGCTGATTTTTATTTCCACAATGTCACCTGTCTAACCGAATGGGAAGCTATGTCTGATTCGCGTCCGAATGCCACTCAATCCGGCTTAAAAGCCCTTATCGCCAAAGGCAAGGAACAGAGTTATCTGACCTATGCTGAGGTCAACGACCATCTGCCGGATACTATTTCGGATCCGGATCAGGTGGAAGACATCATCCAGATGATCAACGACATGGGCATCAAGGTGTTTGAAACAGCACCAGACGCCGATGCCCTGCTGCTCAACGATGGTGATGATGACAGTGGCACCGACGAACTTGCCGCTGCCGAGGCTGCAGCAGCACTTGCGGCTGTTGAAAACGAAGCCGGGCGCACCACCGACCCGGTCCGTATGTACATGCGCGAGATGGGTACGGTTGAACTGCTGACCCGCGAAGGCGAAATCGTAATTGCCAAGCGTATTGAAGAAGGTCTGCGCGAGCTGATGAAATCAATGGCCAGCTTCCCTGGCACCATTGATCACGTTCTCGCTGAATACGACCTGGTGGCCACCGAAGAGCGCCGCCTCACAGACATTATTACCGGTTACCTGGAAGTTGATGATGACACGGTACCGGCGGCGACCGCTGCAGACAGCAGTGATGATACATCGTCTGATGACGACAGCAGCAGCTCCGACAGTGACGATGATGATACTGTCAGCGGTGTTACCGATGACGAAGAGACCACCTCGGGCCCGGATCCGGAAGAGGCGCGCCTGCGCTTTGAAGAACTGCGTGCACAGTATGCAGTCACCGAAGCTGCGCTGAAAAAGCACGGCCGGGGACACAAGAAATCTGTCGCCGAGCTGGACAAGCTGGGCGATATGTTCAAAACATTCAAACTGACACCCAAGCTGTTTGATCACCTGGTCAACCAGGCTCGCGTCGCGCTGTTCCGTGTGCGTCGCCACGAACGCGCCATCATGACGCTGTGCATTCGTAATGCTGGTATGCCACGCAAGACATTTGTCACGACATTTCCTGGCTCGGAAGTTGACGAAAAGTGGATCAAGCAGTTTGCCAAGAACAAAGAAGCCTGGGCTGACCGACTGCAGGATGTGGCTGAAGAAGTTGTGCGCGCCCAGCGCAAGCTGCAGACCATGGAAGAGGAAAGCGGCCTGACCGTCGCCGAGATCAAGGAAATCAACCGTGGCATGTCCATCGGCGAAGCCAAGTCGCGTCGTGCCAAGAAAGAGATGGTGGAAGCCAACCTGCGTCTGGTTATCTCGATTGCCAAGAAATATACCAACCGCGGGCTGCAGTTCCTTGACCTGATTCAGGAAGGCAACATCGGCCTGATGAAGGCCGTGGACAAATTCGAATACCGTCGCGGCTACAAGTTCTCGACCTATGCGACATGGTGGATCCGTCAGGCCATCACCCGCTCAATTGCGGACCAGGCGCGTACCATCCGTATCCCGGTACACATGATCGAAACCATCAACAAGCTGAACCGTATCAGCCGTCAGATGGTCCATGAGAAAGGCCGCGAACCAACCCCGGAAGAGCTGGGTGAGCGTATGGACATGACAGAAGATAAAGTACGTCGTGTGCTGAAAATCGCCAAAGAACCCATTTCCATGGAGACACCAATTGGTGACGATGAAGATTCGCATCTCGGCGATTTCATCGAAGACTCTACTGTCGAGTCACCGGTTGACTCCTCCATTGAGGAAGGCCTGCGTGAAGCCACCCGCGAAGTGCTGAACAGCCTGACCGCGCGTGAAGCCAAAGTCCTTCGCATGCGCTTTGGTATCGATATGAATACCGACCACACACTGGAAGAAGTCGGCAAACAGTTCGACGTCACCCGTGAGCGCATCCGTCAGATCGAAGCCAAGGCGCTGCGCAAGCTGCGTCACCCAACGCGCTCCGATCACCTGCGCAGCTTCCTCGACGAGTAAAGCTGTAAAGGGTGTAAAGGGGACGGAGGGATTTACGCTCGTAAATCCCTCCGTCCCCTTTAAACTGCCCTTTACACTGCCTTACCTCACCACACCGACCGCCGTTCATCCCGCCTCAGCAGCACCACGCAGCATAATGCGTACCACTTATTGAACTTATAGTGCAGAATGACTCTGGATATCGATAGCCAGAGGTATTCAGCAGTACGCGCACATAACACAAACAATAAGAGAGGCCCGTCATGTCAAATAACAACACTGTTAACAATAGCCGTCGTGAATTCTTCCGCTCCGCTGGCGCCATTGGCGCAATCAGTGCCGTAGGCATCGCAGTTGGGGCATCAATGAACAGCCAGAAAGCCTACGCGCAGGGCAGTACGTCATTTCAAACACCCCCAGGACTCCTGCCCGGCGGCCAGTCAGATTCGCGCTTCCCGGTTTCCTTTGCAGAACCCGTTACCAACGGCCTGCGCCTGGTCATGGAATATTTCACCGCACTTAATCAACGCGATCTTCAAGGTATCGCAAATACTCTGCATTTTCCGTTTGCCATGTATGAAGACGTTGATGCGCTGGTGTATCAGAATGCCCGCGAATTCCTTAATAACCCGCCATCCAGTTTTAGCCCAACCGGCAATCGATCAATCGGCCAGCGTGCATTGTTGCCTGGTTCCTATGATCTGCTGGAAGGCGTAAATGTGCACCTTTACTGCCCGGTGGGCGGAGCATTCTCGCTGAAATTCACACGATTCTCCCCAGACGGCCATAAACTGATGGAGTGCGACAGCATGATATCGGTGACCAACAACGACGGCCGCTGGGCGATTCAGCTGATCTCAACCATCTTCCATGAAGCAGGATATGAAAAGAACACCTATCCCGATGCTGAAGTGGCGCATCGACTTGGCAGTCAGGGTTACCTGGCTGCATTTGGTTATCGTGACGAAGCATTGCTAAACGATCAAAGCAAAGGCCGCGGCTCATACGAACCGTCATTGCCAGTCGGCACCAAGGTAGCCAGCGTCAGCTTTGGATATGGACCTCGTGACCGAACCAACAATGCGCGCAACAATGAACCCATGCGTGGCTGGGTAACTGAGGGCGTAACCAGTCGCTTGAGTGTTCGTGAAGTGGAGCCGCCGTCCTCCGACTACGATACCAATCTGGAGCAGTTTGTAGAGCTGGCTGGAGGCACCGTCGGCGACTACGGTTATACACGCTTGATTCCCAACGAGCCACTGGTGATTCATGCCACACATGACAAGGCCCACGTGATGGGTGGCTACTGGCGTTACACACCCGGTGGCGTGTTGATTTCGGAGACTCGCAGCGTAAGTATTCAGGTGCGCGTGGCTGGCAACTGGAGTGGTGCGGGCAGCCTGGGCCAGGTCACTCATCACGATCGCTCTAACTCCAAAGGCTGAGGACCAAGCTCGCCTATAAGGGGACGGTAAAAGGGGACGGAGGGATTTAGCGAGCTAAACCCCTCCGTCCCCTTTTACCGTCCCCTTTTATTTCCTGCTGCATGCGCTCCATAACCGTCAGCGTGTCGGCTGACTCCACTGCCGGATAGCAGGTCGGGATTCGTGGGCACATTGACCCTCGTGAACAGATCAGCCTGGCTGGATTGGCCAGCCCGCGCTCAACCCAGGCAATATTAAGTATTCGCCCGGCACTCAATATGGCGCGCCGCACATTGGCGGGCACAGCACTGTCGCCGCCTCCCTGCGCACACGCATCTTTTAGCTCCTGGGCAATCTCTCTGGCAGGGCTTCCCGCTGCATCCAGGGCCGGATTGAGGTCTATGCCAGCACACAGCACATGGGGATTATCCGCCATGTCGCGGTCCGGCACTGACTCGCAACAGTAGATCCGCGGACCGTCGCGTGTGTCCAGCACTGATATCTGTGCAGAGGCACCTCTCTGACTATCCGCCAGCATTCTGAATACCGACCAATGCTGGCAAGGGTCCTCAACCTGCCGCATATTTCCCCACGGTAGCGGAATACCATTACCGCGATATACCGCCTTCAGGGTACCCGGTGCATACGCATCGAAGTAGTGCCAATGTGGATAAGGCGAGACAGCAGTCATCCGGCGCATGACAACTGAAGGCGACACATCAAGTTGTTTGTGGACACTGACTTCATAGCTGTTTCGGTCCAGCAATTGCCTGAAGGGCACTTTGGGACACAGCAGCGCACCTGCGAAAAAACTGCACTCGAAATCACGCCAGGCATTAAGAATATCCTGTGCATCCAGATCCGAACCCGTCTGCCGTCCAGAACTGTTGTTGCTCTGGCTTCTACCCGCCAGCAGCACACTTTTCAACCCATCCTTGTTGTGCAATGTAAAATGTCCAATATGTAGCGCCAGGTCGTACTTTAACCTTCCGGTCTGCTTTTTTAGCGTTTCATTCAGATACAGGGTTCCCGGAGGATCAAAGAAAGAACGCACCGTTCCAAGAGATTTTACGCCGGCCTCATCTTTGACTTCCTTGGGCGCTCGGGAGAACCATTTTATTTTGACACCCGTTTTGCGAATGATTGCCAGCATATCGTCAACGTGAATGGGCAGCTGCTTGCCCCCTACTTCCTCTGCGGCGCGTTCAATATCCGGAAAATGGTTGCGATGGTGTTCCTGATGCGCTCTTATCAGCAGATGCGCAAGCTGTCGGCCACTGGTGCCGGTCTGCGCCAGCATCTCCGGTATCGCGATCTGAAGTATTTCCTGCGAGAACAGAAATCCAGGCTCCAGCGCGATGCCGGCTATACCGCCCCGGCCCGACTTGTCGGGCCTTATTTCCTGTTCGGCCTCTGCGTCATCCATAAACCACTGCGGATCCTTCTGGAACACCGCGGCAATCACAGCCAGTGTATCTCTGGCCGGAACCCGCTTACCCCTTTCAATCATCGACAGGTAGGACACTGAAGGCGCCAGCTCAGGATCAACCTTGACACAACGTGCTGACAGATCCTCCATGGTCAGTCGGTTGCGTTTACGCAGATTGCGGATTTTGGTGCCCAGAAAGTGCGAGCGCCGATTAAGTGTCTGACCAGTAACCATGAGCGTCTCCCTGTCATGCAAAGCAAGTATGACGGTGGCTTCAAACTCCCCAATTTGACCTTATAACAGCCAATACCTGAGGTTTGTGAAACCCCTCATTTTGTAAAATTCACAATGTGAAATTTTAATTGTGAAATTTCATTGTTTTATTTTATACACTACCTGCCGTTCCATACAAGCAGGAGATAACTCATGGAAAATGCATTGCGACAAGCGGACCAGGATTTCAGCGCGATCGATCCGGCATTCAAAACCTTTCTAACAGACGAAGTTCTGCCGCTGACGGGGCTCCAGCCAGAGGTGTTCTGGCAGGAGTTTCAGGCGTTGATTGAGGAGCTGTCACCAAAGAACCGGGAACTGTTGGCTGAACGCGAACGATTGCAGCGACAAATTGATGACTGGCACCAACAACACCGCAATCAAACACACGACGCTGCTGCTTACCGAAAATTCCTCAGTGCTATCGGCTACCTGCAGGCTGAGCCGGCCGAATTCAGAGTCTGCCCGACACCCGTGGACGAAGAGGTGGCCGTGATTGCCGGGCCGCAACTGGTAGTCCCGCTAAAGAACGCCCGTTTCGCGATTAACGCCGCCAATGCGCGCTGGGGCAGCCTCTATGATGCCTTGTACGGATCAGACGCCATTGATTTGTCAGGCGATCTGGCACCTGGCAAAAACTACAACCCTCTACGTGGCGCAGCTGTCATCAAGCAGGCAAGGGATTTCCTGGACTCGACGTTCCCGCTGGTGGAAGGCTCTCATCACGAAGCCACTCGCTACCTGGTCAAGGATGGAGAGCTGGCCGTCAAACTGCAGCATTGCCGGATTACTCACTTGAAATACCCAGAACAGTGGGTAGGCACGATCGGCGCTGATACGACACTGCGATCAGTCTTTCTACGCAGCCACGGTCTGCATGTGGAAATTCGCATTGATCGCAGCACCAGCCCTGGCGCGGAAGATCTGGCGGGCATACAGGACATCTTGCTGGAATCGGCACTGACCACCATCATGGATGGCGAAGATTCCGTCGCTGCCGTTGATGCTGAGGATAAAATCGACGTGTATCGCAACTGGCTGGGCCTGATGCGGGGCGATTTGACAGCCAGCTTTGAAAAAGACGGCGTACGCCAAATACGCACGCTCAACTGTGATCGTGTGATCACCGCACGCGATGGTGCCCGGCAGACACTGCGCGGTCGCTCATTGATGCTGATCCGTAATGTCGGCTTATTGATGAGCAGCGAACTTGTCCGCGATCGTGGCGGCAACGAGGCGCCAGAAGGCATCATTGACGCGGTTGTCACAGCGCTGATTGGCTCACTTGATATCCGTGGCCCTTATCAGAAGCGCAACTCCCAGTGCGGGAACATTTATATCGTCAAACCCAAACTGCATGGACCTGCGGAAGTGGCGTTTACCGATCAGTTAATGAGCCGGGTTGAGGATCTGCTGCGATTGCCACGCCACACCATCAAACTTGGCATCATGGATGAGGAACGACGTACAACCGTCAATCTGGCATCGTGTCTGGATCAGGCAAAACATCGCGTGGTTTTCATCAACACGGGGTTTCTGGACCGAACCGGCGATGAAATACATACCTGCATGCAGGCCGGCGCCGTTTTGCCCAAGGATGAAATTAAAACGAGCCGCTGCATTCAGGCCTACGAGGACCGCAATGTAGATATCGGCCTGGCCAGCGGGCTGAACCGCTGTGGTCAGATTGGCAAAGGCATGTGGCCAAAACCAGACAATATGGCTGAGATGCTGACCAGCAAGCAGGCCCATCCTCGCGCTGGCGCCAGCACCGCCTGGGTACCCTCGCCCACAGCCGCGACGCTGCATGCATTGCACTATCACCAGGTGGATGTAGCCGCAGTACAAGATCAATTGACGACCCGAACGCGTGCTTCACTGGACGATATTCTGACGCCTCCGCTTCTCGGAACCACTCGCGAGTTGAGCGCAACAGAGATACACAGCCAGCTCCAGAACAACATCCAGGGTATTCTGGGCTACGTGGTACGATGGGTTAATCAGGGCATTGGCTGCTCCAAGGTTCCGGATATTCATCAGGTTGGCCTGATGGAAGACAGAGCCACTCTGCGCATTTCCAGCCAGCATATTGCCAACTGGCTATTGCATGGGCTGTGCACGCAGGACCAGGTCTTATCCATCATGGAGGAGATGGCGGAGCTGGTTGATCAGCAAAACCATCGCGACCCCGACTATCGTGCCATGACACCGGATCCGGCAAACAGTCTCGCCTTTCAGGCCGCTTGCGAGTTGATCATGCGAGGCACCGATCAACCCAGCGGTTATACCGAACCCATCCTTCATCGTTACCGACAGCTGGCCAAACAGCAGCTGCGCAGGGCCTGAATCCAAAGTAACCCCATAAACACTCCAAATCTTTTTAACGCACAAGGAGAGACCAACAATGAATTATCAGCAGGAAATGAAACAGTCCAATAAAATTCTCGGCCAGCAAGGCGCCGGCTGGAACACTATTAGCCCGGAGTACGTCACGCGCATGCGTTTGCAGAACCGATTTCGCAGCGGCCTGGACATCGCGCGCTACACGGCGGGCATCATGCGCGAAGACATGGCGGCCTATGATAAAGACCCCAGTGAGTACACGCAGTCTCTCGGCTGCTGGCACGGATTCGTGGCTCAGCAGAAGATGATTGCTGTCAAGCAGCATTTCGGCACAACACGTGGCCGTTACCTCTACCTGTCTGGATGGATGGTGGCAGCCATGCGTTCACAGTTCGGCCCATTGCCAGACCAGTCCATGCACGAAAAGACTGCCGTACCCGCGCTGATCGAGGAGATTTATACCTTCCTGAAACAGGCCGACGCACGCGAGCTGAATCATCTGTTCAAGGAACTGGATAAGGCGCGTCAGTCCGGCGACCAGGTCGCCGAGCACGCAGCCATCCGGAAAATCGATAACTTCCAGACCCACATCGTGCCAATCATCGCTGACATAGATGCTGGCTTTGGTAACGAAGAAGCTACTTATTTGCTGGCTAAACGCATGATTGAAGCCGGGGCCTGCTGTATTCAGATTGAGAACCAGGTATCGGATGCAAAACAGTGTGGTCATCAGGACGGCAAGGTGACCGTGCCTCACGAAGATTTTCTGGCCAAAATCAATGCGGTTAGATACGCATTCCTGGAACTGGGTGTTGATGACGGGGTTATCGTGGCGCGTACCGACTCGCTTGGCGCGGGACTGACCCAGAAAATTCCGGTGTCAAAAACGCCCGGCGACCTGGCGGACCAGTACAACGCCTTTATTGACGGAGAGCCCATCGAGTCGCTGGAACAGCTTGCCGCCGGAGAAATTGCATTGCGCCACGGAGACAACTTCATTAAACCCCATCGCATGCCTAACGGACTGGTTCGCTTCAAGGCGGGCTCTGGTGTGGATCGTGTTGTACTGGATTGTGTCACCTCACTTCAGCATGGCGCTGACCTGCTCTGGATAGAAACCGAGAAACCAAACCTTGATCAGATTGCTGACATGGTGTCCCGTATTCGGGAAATTGAGCCTTCGGCGAAACTTGTCTACAACAACAGTCCGTCGTTCAACTGGACTCTGAACTTTCGCCAGCAGGTCTTTGATGCATGGCAGGCAGAGGGACGCGACACCAGTGCTTATGTCCGCGATCGCCTGATGGAAGACACCTATGATCAGACCGATCTGGCACAGCAGGCAGATAAGTTGATACAGCAGTTTCAGCGTGATGCCGCAGCCGCGGCAGGCGTGTTCCATCACCTGATTACATTGCCTACCTATCATACGGCAGCGCTGTCCACCAATGACCTGGCACATGGCTACTTTGGAGAACAGGGCATGCTGGCCTACGTTGAGAAAGTTCAGCGTCAGGAGATTCGCCGCAGTCTGGCCTGTGTCAAACACCAGGACATGGCCGGATCGAATATTGGTGACGACCACAAGGAGTACTTCGCTGGAGACAATGCACTTAAGGCATCCGGCAAAGACAACACCATGAATCAGTTCGCCTGACTCCAGAGCCTTGGTCCAAGGCCTGGAAGGTTTTCGACCAGGGAAGGTTGTCCAGTTGAATCGCACTGGCTGGCCGCATGGATGCGGCCATTTTTTTTGGGTCCAACAAATGCTGCGTCTTCGAGCTGGTCGGGCACTGGCTCAACACTCTACGTGGCAAAAGCTTGTAGCGCGCAGGCCTTACAGGAACCGGCACATTGGTGATAAAGTCTGACCACAATCAATAACAAAATCCGGGGCCAGACTAGGTGCAGGGACTCTTTGAAAGCATAAACCAGTTCTTCTCATTTATAGGCCCCATCTCCGACGCCGTCTGGGCGTTCCCCACTCAGTTCAGCATCTATAGCCAGATTCCTTTACTGGGGCAAATGTCGTTTGCTGTGCTGTTGCTGTTGGGCATGGGTGTCTGGTTCACCTGGCGCACCGGTATGGTTCAGATACTGAGCTTTCGGGAGGCCGTTCCGATCATGCTGCGCAAGCAGGATCACGACGTCGGCATCAGCGCATTGGCGTCTTTCCTGCTCGGCCTCGCCATGCGCGCCGGGCCCGGCAATATCGTAGGTGTTACCGGCGCCATCACGGTCGGTGGACCAGGCGCGCTGTTCTGGATGTGGGTAGCAGCACTGTTTGGTATGGCGACCGCGTTCATGGAATCGGTACTGGCTCAACTATTCAAAGAGCGGAAGGGTAATGAGTTTGTCGGTGGCCTGCCCTTCTATGGCCGTTATATCCTGGGCAACAGTCGCGCCGCAGGCATACTGTTGACTGTTGTCTTTGTTACCTATGCGCTGTTCAACGTCCCGGCCCAGACCTTCAATGTATTCTCTGCAGTCAGCACCATCGCAACGACGGCGACCGGGCTGGAGTCCGACCCCCAGTCGCCACTTTATTATGGCATTGCGATACTACTGGTCCTAAGTTGCGCCTGGATGATCATGGGGGGCATTCGTCGCGTCACGGCTTACACCAACGTGCTGGTCCCGGTGATGGCTGTGATTTTCTGCGGCATTTCAATGCTCATCATTCTGGTCAATGCGCCATTGGTGCCCAGTTTTTTTGTAGCGGTCGTTAAAGGTGCGTTTGCGCCCGACGCCTTGTTTGGCGGTGCCATGGGTGTCGCATTGGCCGAGGGCGTGCGACGTGGATTGATGTCCAACGAAGCCGGTCAGGGCACCATCACGATGGCAGCTGCAGCCGCAGACAACAAACACCCCTGCGAACAGGGTTTCGTACAAAGCCTCGGTGTCTTCTTCGACACTATTGTCATTTGCACGCTGACCGGTTTTATCGTAGTACTGGCCAAGGTGTGGAGCGGTACCGACGATAGCGCCATCTGGCAGGCAATGAGTGCGTCGCGCTTCGGTACTTATCTGGACTCCGTTGCGACCTTGCTGCCCGCCGCGCTTACCGCTGCCGTGACAATCATTCTGGCAGTCTGCTATTGCCTGTTCGCCTTCACGACCCTGCTCGGTATGATTACATTTGCCGAGATTTCAGCCAACTTCATTTCCCGTTCCCCACATTTCATTACTGGTATTCGTGTGGCCGGCTCACTGGTCTTTGTGCCTTTCGGAGTACTGTCCATGCTGGCGGGATTGAACCTGGGAAACCTTTGGGCGATCACGGATCTGACCAATATCATCATGGTGTATCTCAATATCCCCATACTGATACTGGGCGCACCAATGGTATATGCCGCGCTTGAGCACTATCGCCGAACGAGTGGTGGAGCGTTTGATTCGCAAAAAGTGATGGGTGTTACAACATCCTTCTGGCGCCATCCAGCAGAGCACTGAATTCGCCCAAGAAACAAACATTTATTGGCAGCATGGCTATATATCAATCCGGTCGACGAACTGCCGGTTGATCAAGGTAAGCTGCTCGCAGACCGGCTTAACACGTAATTTCTTCCCTAAATTGCCCCCCGATTGTGCCTTCCTTCAGCTTACATTAAGCATTGCTTTTTCCTCATAATCCCGACATTGCCAGTTTTACGCCTATAGCTCATTTGCGTCAGGAAGCAGACATGTCGAACAAAATGGATTCTCAACCGGTCACTGAATCGCAGCCTCTTACCCCAGCTAAAACCACACCCCGGCTAGCAGGAGCACCCCGAGAACGGACTACGCTGGCACTTGAGCCACGCATGCTGCTGGACGCAACCATGGTTGACACGGTGACAACTGTCACTGACGTAGCAACAACTCAGGATGTCTACAGCCAGGATCTGGAACACACGGCAGAAGCCAACCTGCTGATTCAAAGCAGCGGCGAATCAACTCTCGAAGTACACGCCCCCAACACACGCAACTGGCAGGCCGAGGAAGTTATTGATGCTGCCGCCAGCAGCGGCAAGAGAGAAATTGTATTTATTGATGCCGCGCTGCCTGGCGCAGAAAAACTGATGGCCAACCTCCCCAGCGGGGTGGAGGCCTTCATGATCCAGGCAAACGGCGATGAACTTGGTCAGATCGCTCAGACGCTGGCGAGTATGGGTGGCGATGTGGATGCCATCCACATTCTGTCGCACGGCGACCAGGGTGAAGCCCGCATTGGCCAGACAATACTGAACTCAGGCAATCTTTCAGAGTTCTCAGACATCCTGCGTGAAATTGGTTCATCAATCACCGATGACGGCGACATTCTGATTTATGGTTGTAATGTTGCGGAAACCGATGGCCGCCTGTTCGTTGACAATCTTGCCAGCCTCACTGGCCGTGATGTCGCCGCATCCACTGATGCTACAGGTGACGAGGCATATGGCGGCAACTGGCAGCTTGAGTACTCCACTGCCTCCATTGAAGCCACCTCCCTGTTTCAGGACAGCAGCGCCTCAGGCCTGGTTGGCGTACTAAATGATGATGTGGTCGACGTAAACTATCAGTCCATCAACTTCAATAATGTCACACGGGTAAGCGGATCATCCAACAATGCTGAGGGTGCCATACATCTGTATTCTGATGTATTTTCCGGCGTTGATGCGTTGCTGACAATCGTTGATATCGAGTCAAACGTAACGCTTGATGACTACGACAATACTGCCACAACCGGCTTTGCGGAGGGCAACTCTGCAAACTTTTTGTCCCCCAGATTGAACGTTGGCACATCAGGGCGAGGTGTTACCTATCGTATTGATTTTATTGAGGCTGACAGTTACAACTCAAGCACAAAACAAGGGACAGCTGTCACCCTTGGAGAGGTTCGCGCCTATACTTACGATATCGATATCAATCAGTACCAGGAATTTTCGACGTTCACAAACGCGACTTACAAAAATGGCTCAGATATCAACGTCTCGTACAACTCTGATTCAGGGCTGATTCAGTTCCGCTCCACATCAAGCACTAACCTGCAAGGCAATGTGCGCAACAACAGCTCTGGCGCCATCAGTGTGTCCTACGATTTCCTGAGCTCAATTGAGTTCAAGCTTGGCGGGTTCAGCACTGGCGCAGCATATTTCTTCATTGAGTTTGGCACCAATGGCGGCATTGTCCACGACGTCGATATCACGCCAGATGATGTCCCTGGCGCGCCGCCAGTGGTCCCACGAGCAGTCCTGGCCGCTGACACGGGGTCATCCAACAGCGACCGGGTTACCAACAATGGACAGATTAATGTCAGCAATCTGGTAAGTGGTGGCACATGGGAGTATTCCACCAATAGTGGCTCCAGCTGGACAAGCGGCACCGGTACAAGCTTTACCGTAGGCGCTGGCGTTTACAGCAATGACCAGGTAAGGGTGCGTCAAACCGGCAGTAACGGCGTGACCGGAGATGCCACTAGCCTGACTGGTTTTACGGTAGACACAGTCAACCCCGATGCACCGACCATCGGCCTTGCTGCTGACACCGGCAGCAGCAACAGCGACGGCATCACAAAGAACAATACGATCAATGTTTCCGGCCTTGAAGCCAACAGCACCTGGGAGTATTCCACCAACGGTGGCGGTTCGTGGACCAGTGGCAGCGGCAGCAGCTTCACACTGGCACAGGGCAGCTACGATAGTGGTGACGTTCGTGTCCGGCAGACTGACCTGGCCGGCAATACCGGTAACCCAGCATCACTTGGGGCTGTGACAATCGACACCACAGCGCCTTCGGCACCCAGCGCACCGGATTTGATTGCCAGCTCAGATACTGGCGATTCCGACACTGACAACGTAACCGCAGACAACACACCAACCTTCAG
Source organism: Gammaproteobacteria bacterium (assembly GCA_002706685.1). Classification (GTDB taxonomy): domain Bacteria; phylum Pseudomonadota; class Gammaproteobacteria; order Pseudomonadales; family Pseudohongiellaceae; genus Pseudohongiella. Next base: position 286,217 of record PALV01000013.1, read on the forward strand.
CGGCACAGGCGGTAATCCGGGAGACACGGTGACACTGTTTGCCAACGGCGTAAACGTTGGTTCAGCGACTGTAGGCGGTGATGGTAGCTGGACAATCACCACATCCACGCTGGCCGACGGCTCCTACAGCATGACGGCCAGATACACCGATACGGCAGGTAACGAGAGTGGTCTGAGCCCTGCTCTTAATCCAGTAGTCATCAACACATCGGCCCCGAGTGCACCGACTGCACCTGACCTTCAGGCGCAATCTGACACTGGTTCTTCAGACACTGACGACTATACTTCCGACAATACACCGACGTTCACAGGCACCGGTGGTACCAGTGGCGACACGGTCACCATTTACGCCAATGGTGTCGCCGTCGGTAGCGCAACAGTTGCGGGCAATGGCAGCTGGTCTGTTACCACCAGCACCCTGGCAGATGGTTCCTATAGTATTACAGCGCGTTATACCAATTCTCTGGGCAACCAGAGCGGCGATAGCCCGGCCCTGAACCCCGTTGTGATCGATACAACTGCGCCGGGCACCCCAACAGTGACTGCCCAGACAAGCAATAGCAGCACGCCAACTGTCAGCGGTACTGTCACTCTGGGTGCCAATGAGTCCTTGAGTGTCACAATCGATGGTGAAGTTTATACAACCGGCAATGGCCTGACGATTAATGGCAATACCTGGTCTGTCACTATCCCAGGCGGCAACGCTCTCAATGACGGCACCTATGAGGTTACAGCGACTGTCACAGATCTGGCCGACAACACGTCTACGGATGCATCCAGCAATGAGCTGGTTGTCGACACAACCGCTCCAAACCAGCCCGCCGCACCGGATCTGACTGACGCATCAGACACAGGCACTTCAAATTCCGACAACTATACCAGCGACAGCACACCCAGCTTTTCTGGTGGCGGTGGCAACCCAGGGGACACAGCTACTCTTTATATTGATGGCGTCGCAGCAGGCACTGCCACTGTTGATGGAAGCGGCAACTGGACTATTACAACGGGTGAGCTGACTGACGACACGTACGAAGTCACTGTGTCATTTACCGATCCGGCTGGTAATGAAAGCGCCCAGAGTACAGCACTGGAAGTAACCATCGATACCAGCGCGCCGACTGCGCCGACTGTCAACAGTCAGACATCGACCAGTGCAACACCCACAGTAACTGGCACTGTCACTTTGGGTGCGAATGAAACCCTGAGCGTAACGATTGATGGCAATGTCTACACGGTTGGCAACGGTTTGACAGTCAATGGCAACAACTGGTCCGTCACAATCCCTGGCGCTGACGCTCTGAGCGATCGCACCTATGAAGTTACCGCAACAGTCACCGACCTTGCCGGAAACACTGTCAACGACAGTTCCAGCAATGAATTGATTGTCGATGCCACGCCCCCTGGAACTCCGGCGGCACCAGACCTGACCGACGCCTCTGATACTGCAGGCGCATCAAATACCGACAATTACACCAGCGATAACACACCTACTTTTACCGGCAGCGGCGGCACCCCTGGTGACACCGCAACGCTGTACATTGACGGGGTTGCTTCCGGTACTGTCACTATTGACGGCAGTGGCAACTGGACGATCACTGCCGGCGAACTGGCCGATGGTGTCTACGATATTACTGTCAGCTTTACCGATACGTCTGGCAACGAAAGCGCTCAAAGCAGCGCGCTAGAAGTCACGATTGACACTAGCGCCCCAGCCGCGCCAAGTGCCACTCTCAATACTGACTCCGGCTCGGCCGGTAATGACAGCGTCACCAACAACGGTCAGATCGATGTAGGCAATCTGGAAGCTGGTGCGACCTGGGAATACACTACCAACGGTGGCAGCAACTGGACCACTGGCTCTGGCTCCAGCTTCACTCTGACTGAAGCCACCTATGGCACCAATCAGGTACGTGTCCGACAGACTGATGTAGCCGGAAACGTCAGCAATGAAACGGTCTTGAGCTCAATCAATGTGGATCAGACCGATCCGCCTGCTCCTGTGCTGACGCTCGCTGCCGATACTGGAAGCGATGGCAATGACGGCGTGACCAGCAATGGGCAGATTGTAGTTACCAATCTGGAAGGGAACAGCACCTGGGAATACTCCACTGACGGCGGTCAAACATGGACAGCTGGCTCAAATACCAGCTTTAACCTGGCCGAGGGCAGCTATGCCAATGAGGCGGTGCAAGTCCGTCAAACTGACCTGGCAGGCAACACAGGCCCGGCGGCCAAACTTGGTGCGCTAACTATAGATTCCACAGCGCCTGCGGCACCGACGGTCACGAGCCAGACTGTGACAACATCGACACCGACCGTCAGCGGCACCGTCAATCTGGGCAGCAACGAAAACCTCAGCGTCACTATCAATGGTCAGGTATATACCACAGACGATAATCTGACAGTCAACGGAAACAATTGGTCGGTAGTCATTCCCGGTGGCCACGCACTAAGCGATGGAACCTACGAAATCACGGCGACAGTTACAGATCTGGCAGGAAATAGCAGAAGCGATTCTTCCAGCAATGAGCTGGTTGTGGACACGACAGCGCCCGCTACGCCGGCCGCTCCCGATCTGACGGATGCCTCCGACACTGGACCGTCCAACACGGACAACTACACCAGCGATAACACCCCCACCTTCACC
>PALV01000014.1 GCA_002706685.1 Gammaproteobacteria bacterium
AAACTGATCCCAGGCGCCGGCATCAATGACTACATGAGCGTCTAGCGAGGCTTCATGCTCACCCATTTGCCAGCAATGCACATGATGAACATCAACCACGCCTTCGATCCTGGTGAGTACCTGAATGACAGCGTCCGTATCAATATTCAAAGGGCTCCCCAACATCAATGTTCTGATACTTCCACCGATTTCTGTCAGGCCAAGATAAAGAATATAGCTTGCGATGACGATGGTAATGACAGGGTCAACCCAGCGCAGGTCGTAGAGCAGGATGAAAACACCGCCAATGATCACAGCAACTGATGCGAGCGCATCGGACAGATTATGCAGAAACAGCGCACGGATGTTGACGCTGTCTTTCTGCATTGAATAGGTGAGCAAGGCTGTCAGCGCATCCACGGCCAGAGCAATACCGCCAAGCCAGATTGTAATCCCCCCATTTTGAGGGCGAATTATTAGTAGAAACTTTATGCGGCCATCAGCAACTGCCTCGGCGGCACACCTTCAGCTCATCCCTATCAATGTTGGATCGCTCGCTTTTCTTGAAGCCAAACAGGAAGAACCAGCGCCCTGCCATTTTCGTTGCTACAATCGTTCTGACACCACCGCGTTTGCCCTGACCTGGTAGCGCAACCCGCTTCTTAACAATGTTTTAGCCGCTTCTCGATATTCTCGGTACGCTCGCCGGTTTCGATGGCGCTGGAACTGGCCACTGCACGCAGGATACGCTCGCGGGAGACCGACACCTTGTCTGAGTCATTCTTACGAACCATAGGGATTACTCCGGAACACTGTTAACAGGCTCATTATAACCCCAAGCAAGCATACCGTCCTGTCAGCAAGCAGGAGCGAAGTCGGTATCGACTTTTCCAGACGGCAATCTTTACACCAGAGGTCCAATACGGATATCGCAAGGCAAAGTCGCTGGCCTGATGTACTAGCATCAAGGCTGTACGTCTGTTCCTGACTTGAGCGCGAGAAATACTTATAATCACAAAAACCTGTGTAATTTCACTACGGTTTTGACCCGACTTTTGTGCCCAAAACTGTGACCAAAGTTGAGAATCGGCTTAAAATGGGCCTTCAATCAAAAGTACGCATTCTTTTTAATATCAATGCTTTACAATTAATCCCGATTAACGCAAACTGACGATTCTTTACCGGAACCCACTCCTAAGGGGCAGGTCGCAGGTTCGAATCCTGCCCGGGGCACCAAATAAAAACGGGTCATCCAGACGGATGACCCGTTTTTATTTGCGCCTTGGGTAGCAGATGAGAACATGCCGGTTTGACTGTCCTTAAACCCTCACTCCCCCGCATAAACCAAATCAGTCTTGGCAGCCATAATGTAATCATTCCGGCGCAACCCTCCCGCAGTGTGCGTCCACCAAGACACAGTCACCCTGCCCCACTCTATCAGCAGGGAAGGATGATGGTTTTCTTTCTCTGAGATATCTTTTACGTCGTTAGCGAATTGAATCGCCTCAACAAAATTGCTGAATCGGTAGGTTTTAACAAGCTTTCGCACACCAGACTCAGGCTCCCTGCTCCAACCGGACAGAGCACCGAACAGTCCATCCTCTTCAGTCAGGTCCATCTCTTCCGTCTGGCGTTCGCAGGGCTCGCAATTCTGGCGGCCAAGATCACGATCCTCATCATTATCAGTCATCATGTCTACTACCCCTGGTGGGCTTGCGATTCATTTCCTGACAAGACTTCAGCGGGCCATGCTGCCCAACGCCAAGGGGCGCCGGACAGCAGGTGTTGAAGTTTATGAATTATTAATCGTAGCGATGTTCTCTGCCACGAACAAATGATCTTCGAACATTTCCTCAGTCATCGTGCCGCTGATGACAACTTCATCGCCAACATCGAGCTGAAGATAACCCACATTATCCAGAGCGTCATAACCCAGCTCGTCAACTTCGACGATCATCAAACGACCATCAGAGTTCAGGACAATTTCCTCCTCCAGAGGCTCAACCGCAGTGATGGTGCCCTGAATAGTCGCGTCACCATCCATGATCGGGTCTACGACAGTAACAATGGGGTCAAAGAAGGCAAATGCCTCCTCATCAACCGGGCTGGCGTAAAAATAGGAGTTGATGGACTCAACGTAAACGCTACTTGCCTCGATCGTGGTCATCTCAAAGAAATCGTCATCAATCAGGCCGTTGACCACAACTTTGTCGCCTTCCATCAACTTGTACCCATCTGCATCACGATCACCATCATCCATTTCTACCGTGACAGAGGCACGCCCATAATCCAGCAGAAATGAGTCCGCAGTGACCGACTCGACCGTGCCACTCAGGCTGATCCAGGTGTCGTCTGGCTGCAGATAAGGGGATTGAGTTTGGGCTGCCGCTGCAGCAGAAAACATAAGGGCACTAATAGCACTCATTAGCTTAAACTTTTTCATGACAACCTCCTATCGCCTGTAAACGATTATTGGAACTAATGGTTTGTCGATGAAAAGCCTTACAAGAAATATTTTTATTGTCAAATCGTCGAAAAATATTATTACAAATCGAATGCGCCCATCAGCCTGCCAGCCTCTGTCTGGAACAAATCGATTCATAAGCGGTCAAATAAAAAAAGCAAAAATTTATATTGACCCCTTTAATTGCATTATGAGAGAAAGCGATTGTCACATTAAGGCACTCACGTACTTTACTGGCACGGCATTACTGATACTCGCCCTGGGCATCCGTGGAACGGCCCATGCCCAAAACACTGATCCCCAGTCATCCGATACGGCCATAGCGACGTTTGCAGGCGGCTGCTTCTGGTGTATGGAGCCACCCTACGACGAGCTGGACGGTGTAATTTCAACAACGTCAGGCTACATTGGTGGATCAGTCAAAGACCCCAGCTACGAGCAGGTATTAACCGGGCGCACTGGTCATGCTGAAGCTGTGCAGATTGAGTACGACCCCAGTCAGATCAGCTATGAACGTCTATTGGAAGTCTTCTGGCGAAATATCGACCCACTGGACGCTGGCGGCCAGTTCTGTGACCGTGGCAGTCAGTATCGCAGCGCCATTTTTTATCATAATGATCAGCAGAAGCAGTTAGCTGAGGCTTCACGTGAAAAGCTAAATACTCAGGCTGGACTCCCCGGGCCTATTGTTACCGAAATTGTTGCGGCTGATATTGACGATTTCTATCGCGCAGAAGATTATCATCAGAACTACTATCAGGAAAATCCGATCAGGTACAAGTTCTATCGCTGGAACTGCGGACGCGATGCGAGGCTTGAAGAGTTGTGGGGTGAGTAGTGTTTAAGGGCAACATGCAATAAATGCCTCACCTGAAGGTGGGCAAATGCAGATCCCAGCGTAGCGCTGCTATACGAAGCACAACTACCAGCGCACCCCCGACCAGAAACGCAATCTGCTGTGACATACCAATCGCCTGCAGAACCAGATACAGAGTTATGCCTGCAATGGCAGCTGATGCATAAATCTCACGTTGCAGGATCAATGGAATACGCGCGGTTACCACGTCTCTCAGAACACCGCCGGCGACTCCCGTCATTGTGCCCATCAGCACGACAATCAGTGGAGGCACCTCTGCCAGCTCGGCAAGCCTGGCGCCTGACAGTGCAAACAGCGCGAGCCCAAAGGCGTCGGCAACACGCAGGCTCATTACCGGTGGTGGGCGGAATCTTACATAAGCAACGGTAAGCAAAGCCGAAAAAATGATGACCAGCAGATAACTGACATCTGCAATCCAGAAGATGGGGTGCCGATCAAGCAGGACGTCGCGCAAGGTACCGCCGCCCACTGCGGTCATGGTCGCAACAACGATCACACCCAGGATATCAAGGGCGCGGTCCCGAGCTGCGAGGACACCGCTGACGGCGAAGACTGCAATGCCGACAAGATCCAGAATGTAAAACAGCATCACGCTACTCGCTACGGATCACTCGCGCGGCCTCTGAAGCGCGCAGGACCAACTCCTGGACGGTATCAGCACCATCCAGAACAGACCACCCCACTGTGTAGTCGATGGTGTGCTCCTGCACGCTGACCCTATGATGCATGGCAACACGGGCCAACAGTCGATGATGATCCGGCGGTGACACATCAACCATCAATACTACAAAATCATCATCTCCGTAGCGGGCCATCAGGTCTGACTTGCGGAATGTGTCCCTGAGCACGCGACAGAACTCCAGCAATGCCCGGTCACCTGCCGCTGGGCCATGGTCTTCATTGAATTTCTTGAAGTTCACCAGATCAAACAAAAACAACGTGGCATGAGTGCCAGCGTCCTGAGCCAGCGCCAGCACATCGCGCGCACGAGCGTTAAAGCCGCGTCGATTCAACAGACCGGTCAAAGTGTCACGGTGTGCCACATAGTCTGAGGTCAGCTCATTCTCAAGCATTTGTGCCAACCGTTCCAGCTTCCACTTGCCACCCTCATTGAGTGTTCTTGGCTTACGATCGATCAGGCACAATGTGCCCAGCCGGGCACCACTGCCTGCATGAATCGGACTGCCCGCGTAAAAGCGTATGTAAGGCTCGCCGGTGACCAGTGCGGTCCCCCGGAATCGTTCGTCGTCCGTGGCATCGGCAACCACCATCACATCATCTCCACAGATGGCATGTGAGCAAAACGACACGCTTCGGGGAGTTTCGCGCGTTTCCAGACCGTGTGATGATTTGAACCACTGGCGTTCGCTGTCTACCAGACTGAACAGGGCAATCGGCACATCAAACAGCCGTGCAGCCAATGCCGTCACCCTGTCGATTCGTTCATCTTCTTCGCTGTCCAGTATTTTGAGTGACCTCAAAACCTGCAAACGATAGGCTTCATCCTCATTACGTCCCTCACGCAGCCAATCCAGAACCGCACCACCGGGCATCGGGCGCGCGACATGAAAGCCCTGCGCCAGGTCGCACCCCATATTGCGCAAATATTCAAGTGTTTCAGCTGTTTCAATACCTTCTGCGGACGCATAGAGCCCCAGGCCGTGACCCAGTTCTATGATTGCCTTGATGACGGTACGCGACTCTTTGGAGCTGGCAGCCGTCATTACAAAAGACTTGTCGATCTTGATCTCAGAAAACGGCAGGCGAGCCAGCTGGACCATTGATGAATAGCCCGTACCAAAGTCATCGATCGAAAGGTGAAAACCCTTCATCCGTAAACGGGTAAGAACATCCAGGGAGCTGATCGGGTCGTCCATGGCGCAGGTTTCGGTCAGTTCCAGAATTATTCGCTCGGGTGCAATACCCAGACTCTGGCAATAATCGTCCATTTGTTCAAACAACTTCAGATTACCCAGGGAACTGGCAGAAATATTGAGAGACAGCGTAACGTTCTTCAGGCGTCGGCGCAGGTAATCATTGTCAGCCGTTTTTTCCAGCGTGCCAGGCAGTGCAGCCAGCCAGCTGAGCGCCTGCTGCATGACCGTCTCGGTCAGTTCATCAATAAGACCATGTTGCTCAGCCAGTGGAATAAACTCATTTGGACCTACTGTTCCACGATCTGGGTGCTGCCAGCGCGCCAGTGCTTCAAATCCCGCCAGCGTGCTGTTGCGGCAATTCACCTTGGGCTGATAAACCACGGTAATCTGGCCCTGGGAAATGGCCTGACGCAGTTCGTCCACGTCGACCTGATTCTCCTGAGCACCCTGATCGCTCACGGTTTCATTATTCTCATACCAGCCATGGCGTTTTGGAGCCTTCAGGAAAGACTTAAGACTGGCGGCAGAGAACGGTTTGGGAAGCACACCCGCGATATGCAAGCCATGCTCTGAGGCAGACCGGGCTGCGGCCTCCAGCACTCGCCCGCCTACACCACTGGTGATCACTATATCCGCATCGCAGCCCATACGCGCGAGTTCGACCATGACCTGAACGCCGTCCATATCTGGCATCACAAGATCCAGAGCAATATAGTCAGGCGCCCAATCCTGCACCATCTCGAAGAACTCACCGGGACTGTCCGTGCTTCGGGTCTCGACCCCTGCTGAGCTGGCGATGGTCACGATGGTTTTCGCAGTCAGCGGATCGTCGTCGAGAATCAGTAATCGGATACTTTTAGTCACAACTGCTAATCCTCTGAGCTAGTTAGCCCTGCGAGCTTTTGCGCCAGATCGGCGCGCCGCCAGGGCTTGCTCAAAAATAATGTTCCTGCAGGCAGGTGTCCCGGGGACCCAGACTCCTGATCGAACGCATCCTCAGTATAACCAGAGGTAAACATCACGGGCAGATCTGCTTGAATCATGGTTGCCTCTCTTGCCAGCTGGGGACCGTTCATCCCATCAGACATTCTGACATCAGTGAAAAGCAGATCTACGGGTTTATTTGCGGTCACTCGCTGCCGCAACATGTCCAGAGCCTGTTCACCATGATTTGCCGCCAGCACCTGATAGCCAAGTTCGCGAAACTGACGCTCGGCGTACTGCAGGACCAGCTCATCATCCTCAACAATGAGCACGACAGGTGTGTCTCCACTGTGTAGCCTTTTTTGCGGTTGGTCAAGGCCAATTGCCTGTATTTCCGCTACTGGTAACAACATGTGGATCGCGGTGCCCGCACCAGGACTGGACTGAATATGCAGATACCCTCCGGACTGCTTCACAAATCCGTAGACCATACTCAGCCCCAAACCTGAACCCTCGCCATTTCTCTTGGTTGTAAAAAATGGATCGAGCGCACGACGCCTCACATCCTCTGTCATACCCTGGCCATCATCCTCAACCGCTATTGCGACCCAATTCTCGGCATCAAGTTCTTTGTTTACCAAAGTCAGTGATTGCGCACTGGCAGAACTGGCAACGATCCTTATACACCCATTATCAGCTATCGCGTCGCGGGCATTCAGACATAAGTTGAGCAGAGCATGTTCAAGCTGGCCAGGATCTATCATCACCGCTGGTACTTTATCTTCGATAACCAGCTCCAACTTGACGCGCGCGGGGATCACCCGCCTGACCAGTGGCTGAATGCTGTTGATCAAATCCACCACATCCGTGGCCTGAGGCTCCAGGGATTGGCGGCGCGCGAATGCCAGCAATCGCTGCACCAGAGCTTCAGCCTTCTCACTGGCCTGACGAATCATGTCACTCATATCGGCCAGTTCCGGATTATCTTTGAGCGCTTCGGTCAGCAGCTCGTTATTGCCCTGGATCACCGTCAGCAGATTGTTGAAATCATGCGCCATACCGCCGGTCAGTTCACCGACTGTCTGCAGGCGCTGTGCGTGCCCCAGCTGCTCAGCCATTTCATTGCGCTCAGTCACATCAGTCATACCGCCAACAAGACGCAATGCCTGACCACTCTGATCCCGCACAACGCGCATGTGCTCCTCAATCTCCGCAATGCTGCCGTCCTGACGCATGAACCGGTAGTTCATCATCAATTCTTCCGTATCACCGCGAATGGCACCCCATATAGCGTCGAGGACTCTGTCCCGGTCTTCAGGATGCAGGTGTGAGGTCCACACAGTGGGATCGCTCATCATGTCTTCACGTTCATAACCGAACAGCGTATTGATACCCTGATTCCACCAGATGACGTTATTGACAATATCCCAGTCAGAGATGGCGTCAACAGTTGTACTGGCGACATGTTCAAAACGTTCAGCAAGCCGGTAGAGATCATCTATATCGATGGCCGAACCACACCACTTGATGATCCGTCCGTCCGGATCTTTCACTGGCGTACCCTGCACCAATAACCAGCGCCACTTGCCGTCGTGTCGCTGGACGCGAACCTCCAGTTCATACTCCTTGCCCTCTGCAATGACTTCCGGCCACTTTGCCATGACAAGGGGTTTATCGTCGGGATGAACGCTGCCAAGCCAGCCAGCACGGTTGATCAGATCTTCCCGCAGGCGACCGGTGTAGCGTGCAAAGGCCCGGTTCACAAAATCGATGCCACCTTCTGCGGTAGCCGTCCATATGGTCTGCGGAATGGCATCGGCAAACAGTTGAAACTGTGAGCTGTGCTGAAATGGTGAGAGTGGATTGTCCGGAGATGGCGTCAACTTTTTCAGGTTACGATATTCCCTGCGCCACTGAATTTTTTCCATACGACTGCGCTGCAGTCGAATGATGACGTAGGATGTCAGCGCAGTCAGGGCTAATAGCTCGGTGATGGACATCAGACGATTGGTCAGCCAGAAGCGCATAGGCAGGCCCTCTGGCGACAACCAGATACCCAGCACGGTCAGGGCGAGCGACAGACCGGCCAGCGTCCACATGAATCTGAGGCTACCGGTAAAAGCCGCCAGCAGCACGGCAATCAGATATAGATCACCGTGCGCAAATCCCAGCGGTGTCTGGGAGTCCAGTGCGAATACCGTTATCAGACTTGCCACACTGACAATCTGCAACGGCCGTATTTTGATCAATTTCTAACACCTGCCTTCCCGGCACGTGCTTCTGCTGCACGTAATCGGATACCAGACCATCTGTCCAGCATCCTAACACGTGTCATGCAAATGGCTGTAGCCCTAGAGTGGCAGCGCCAGATAGCGGTTGAAACCTGATCCGCCCTGCGATCCGGCATCATAGACAAAGCCGTAGACTGCCTGCTGACTGCCTTGACGATGCACCGAACCACGCAGCCAGCCAGCGTCGATACCCTCAACGATGGGCACTGGCGCACTCCACTCCCCAGGCTGCGATGATCGCGTGTGATAAATGTCCCGGCTTGTCTCATCGATAAGAATCAGATGCAGAGTGCCTTCATGCTGTATCACATCAGCACCGACCTGGTCGGAATCTACTGCGCCGCTGACAACAGCCCGCTCAGTCACGCGAACAGCAGGGCCCAGGTCTTGCAGTGCTGACAGGCGTCGTTCGTACAACAGACCAGAACTCTCGCGATAAACGATAACAACGTCACCATCCGGCATGCCGACCAGCGGCAGGATGGCACCAACGTCCTGCTCACGCGTGCCAATCTGATCTGACAGCCGCTGCGGCACCGATAGTTGCCCCTGGTTATCCAGTACGCGGACAAGAGCCTGCCCATCGGCAGACGTGTATGCCAGGACCACTGAATCGTCGGCAGTAGTCAGCAAGACAGGACCCGAGAAAACAGGCATACCTACAGAGTCGGGATTGACAGGGTTGGCTGGCTGCCATTCGCCTGTAGACGAGCGAAGTTGCCAGTAAAGCCCTGTGGCGCTCCCGTACACGGCTACCAGGCTGCCGTCACTGCGGGCGACAACATCTGCGACCTGCGTCGGTGGCTCAGACGGCTGAGCAATGGTATCGGTTGTCACTACCCAGGCGTCAGACTGCTCCAGCCCATCGCTCATCTCAAAGGCATGATGAACAACTTCATCACTGGTCTGATGAATAATGTGAATGGTGTTGGCGACCTGCACGGAACCAACCCCCTCCAGATCGCCCAGCGACGGCCGTGAGTCGCCGTCCACTTCGAACCAGCTGCGGCCGTCATCGACCGACTTGACCATCATGAAGCGATTGTCTGTTTCGGATGGTTCCATGATGAAGTACAGGTGCCCCGTTGCAGACTGGTATGGTCCAAGACGTGCCGGGGTTTCTACAAAGGTACCGCCTAAATGACCGGCCCGGGCGCGAAGTATGACCGGCGCCGGCTGCCTGCCTCCCAGCACCAGCCCCATGCCGTCCACAAGCCTGAACTCAAAGCGCTCTTCATCCTCTGCAAAGCTGGGTCCGTCGGAAAAGCGACGAATGACCAGTGGCCACTCCCATTCCAGTGCGTCACCCGTTGTACGCCAGACCGGCGTCACAGCGGTGGCACTCAATGCAATTGCTTCATCCCATTCAAGCTCAGGGTCGCCCAACAAGCGCTCCGTTTCCTCACCAGCCTGATAGGCGGTTGCTGACAGGGTCGAGACCATGGGCGTGGCAAACGCCGGGTAGGGAAACTCTGCCATGCCGACTGGCAACCATTGACCATTGCCTCTTCGATACTGCAGTCTCAACTCGTGACCATGATCCGGAGCCGTTTCTGCGACTGTTTGTACTCGCAGACGAAAAGGATAATCGTAAAACAGCTCAGCCGATTGATTCTCTGCCGCAGCCCAGCCGGCATCGCTGTTGAGAGGCGTATCAAAATCAATTCGATAACGGGAGGCCAGAACACGCAACTCAGCAGATGGCTCGTCTACTGTCGATTGGGAAGATGAGTACTGACAACTGTTTATGCCAATCGCGCACACCAGGGCAAGCACTGCATGAGCCAGCTGTCGGGGCAGTTTTTGGGATTCTCCGTGGGCGCGAAGATCTGGCTTCAATGCCGCTGCTGTCCTTTTAATCATAATCACCACGCATGCTCCTGCCCCATAAATATGGCTGGCAATGCTAGCAAAGACCACATGACGAATTCGTGACGGAGGCAGACTCATCAACTCAATGTGTTACATTACAGGCTTATTCGACATGCAGTAGATTTATTATGTTGAAACAGACAGGACGTTTCACTGGCGCCAGCCGTCATCAGGCTCGCCTGATCTTTGTTGTGCTGACATTGATGACACTCTACTTCAGCGTGATCGGGACGCTCAACGTAGTGGTCTTCCAGGACTATCTTGTCGCCACTCTGGATTACGCTGGCGCAGTCGCAGTGACAGCTGTGCTTGTGTATTTCCACCGCAGTGCACGACTCGCAGTCGCTTCCTGGCTGGTTGTCGGGGTATTGATTGCCGTGCTGCTCAGCTTCGTACATATGGCCGATGGACGAGCCTATTCGCTGATGTGGGTGACGCTGCTGCCGCCTGTCACCTTTTTTCTGCTTGGTCGTCATGCCGGTGCGTGGATATGCGGATTGATATTTACGTATGTCTGCACCTTTGTGTATCTACGATTGCCTTACTGGCCGCCTGCCGAAGTGACTATTGGCAGCCTCCTGAACATTGTCGAGGTATTGACCGCGCACTGGTTCCTGTTTCGCCTGTATGAGAGATCACGCGCTGAAGCCTTCGCGGAGCTAGAGCATTTATCCACTACTGACCCGCTGACTGGCCTCTTGAACCGCAGCCGACTGGACACTGTGCTGCAAGAGGAAATCGATCGTCATCAACGCAGCGGACAGCCTCTGTCAGTAGTGCTTTGTGATCTTGATCATTTTAAACGCATTAACGACAAGTACGGACACCTGACAGGTGATCAGGTGCTTGTCGAAACAGCTGCCCTAATCCGCGAAAGCATGCGAAAAACTGACCACAGTGGTCGTTGGGGTGGCGAAGAATTTCTCTTGATCTGCCCGGACACCAGCACTGACGCCACGCACACGATCATAGACAAGCTGCGCACGGCTACGGCAGACGCTTCCCTGCCACACGCTTTGCAGATCAGTCTCAGCTTTGGGATCGCGACCTGGCGTGCATCCGAATCCAGCGACCAGTTGCTGAAGCGCGCAGACGACGCACTCTATGAAGCAAAGCGCAGCGGGCGCGACCGTATCGTTCTTGCCCCGCAATAAAAAAGGCCCGTCGCAACGGGCCTTTTTTTATTTGACACACCGAGGCGTGTCACTTACTTCGATTAGAACTGCAGCAGTGCACGCGCATACAGGCGACGACCGCGGCCATCGAACACACCAGCATCATAATTGATGGCTCCTGACTCTCGATACGGCAGCGGTGCATTGAATGCATCGAGCATACCAACAGTGAAGATGGTTGTTCCCAGGTTCTGGTTGGCCCACTCATGGGTGTAATTGTACTGCAGATCAACACTGCTGTAGCTGCCGATCGTGCGGCTCATGACAGCACGAACCTGATCATTGGCAGTAGCAAAGGTGTTGTCGTAGGCCAGGTCTTCATACGACCCGATAAACCGGGTGATGATCGACACGCCATGATTGGCGCTGTTGTTCATCCAGCTCAGAGCCACGTTTCCTTTGTGGTCTGGCAGCGAACGAACCAGGTTGCCATCACCAGTTGTACCTGCGGCATCAAACACGCCTGTCTCCAGCAGACCCAGTTCCAGACCTGGAACATCTTTCAGCGTGTACTGATTGACAAAGGTGTAATCCATTCCAACGCGGAAGCGACCCCAGTCATTAGTCCAGGAGTAGCTGGCTTTGAAGTCAACACCGTCAGAGATGATGGTTCCCGCATTGATGGTCGACAGTTGCGTTGTTGTCAGTGCGCCCGTGGATACACCAAATGTACGCACGACACCCTCAATCTGGTACGCGGCCGGGTTGACCACACAGTCCAGACGCGAACCGGCCACAACATCCGTGAAACCAGTCTGGCCACCCGGGTTACCCTGAGTATTGGGGTCGGTGCCGAACTGCTGCGCCAGAGCGTTAGGATCACAAGGCGTCAACTGTTCCAGATTAGCCCATGGACCGGTACGACCGGACGGGATGGTGCCGTTCAGAACGTAGTTGGACGGATCTGCGGCAGCCTGCTTGAACAGTTCCAGCTCATCAGCAATTGCCGAAATGCCGGGCTGCGGCAGCACCTTGTCGCTCAGCTCAAAGCGCCAGAAGTCAGTCGTGACACTCAAGCCTTCCAGGGCGCCACCCGGTGTCCAGATAAAACCGGCACTGAAGGTATCCGCGTACTCATTGCCAACATCCGGAGCCGGACCACCCAGTGTATAGGTGAAGTTGGGCAAGGCGTGTTCATTGCTGACCGGCAACAGGCCTGCGCGCACCGCCTGGTTACGCAGCGGGTCACGGAAGGTGTTGCTGGAGGACTCAAGACCCTCTTCCACGATTCCCACGTTGGGGGCACGGAAAGACTGGGAGAACGAGCCTCTCAGCAACAGGGAATCCAGTGGTCGCCAGCTGGCGGCAATTTTTGGTGTGATTTCGCTGCCGATGTTGCCGCCGTAGTCTTCATATCTAAGCGCGATTTGCGTCTCAACATTTTCGATCAAGGGCAGTGATAATTCACCAAACACCGCAGTGACATTTCGGTCATTGCTGTAGTTGAAGATACACTCGGAGCACTCAAAGTTATTACTTACGTAGTGCGTAGTGTTGGGTTCACCGTTTCTACCCCAGTCCAGGATCGCATTCGCCAGGCCCGGCTGATTCATCAGTGGCGCATTGGATTTGTTGTTCTGCATGCGGTACTGGCCACCAACCGCAAACTGCGACATACCACCGCTCAGTTGCATCAGGTCACCCGTCAGCACTGCGTCAATGACACCCAGTTTGTTGCGCTTGTCCGCACGTTTGATGGTCGGGTTCATCCACTCCATCAATTCATCACTGTTCGCCAGCGACGGATCGGTCATGGAAGTCAGGAATGGGTTGTAGAATTCACATCCGCCCTGACCTTGGTTGTTACTGGTCAGTGCCAGCGAGATACTCTCGCGGGTTGTGAACACAAAGCCCGGGAAGAATGTCTGTGTATAGCCTTTGTAATAGGCCTGGTTGCTGACGTTCCACATGGTCGGAATTGCGCCGCCGAAGGGGCCCGGCTCATCTCTGAAATTGAAAGTAGAGATGCCGTTTGGCGTACAGTTCGGTCCACCCAGACCATTCACAGCCAGTTCCGCGCGGTCCCGCTGGAAGGTCTGATATTCCTGCTCAAAACTGGTACCGCTCCAGGAGTAGCTGACGTCATAGTTGAAACGCCGGTCATTCATGGCGTAAAACTCGCCTTTTACACCCGCCTGCACACCCATGGTCTGGGTATCAGTGATATTGGAGTTGCCCCCCATGCGCGGTGTATTGCCGCGCTGTACGCTGGCATAGAATGGCACGTTCAGACCGCCATTGGCCAGGGCGTTGGGTGCATTCGGGATGCTGGTCGGACGTGTCAGTCCAGCCTTTCCTGCATAGTAGCCCAGCTCGGCTGTCATGCCGATGCCGTAGCCTCCGAATGCCGGATTGCCCGCGTGTGATCCTGGTGCAGCCAGGAAGACGGTGGGGCCCCGTGAACCGTTGGCACCTGAGTCCGAACGCTCAATGGTAGTATCCGAGTACTGGAAGAATGAATAAAACTCGGCTTTGTCACTGAACACGTGATTGAAGGCACCAGCGATACTGTCACGCTCGGAACCTACCTGCAGGTACTCCCAGTCCTCGGTGAACTCGCGGCAGGTGCCACTGTTTGAACCACGACGGTCGGTACGGGTACCTGTAAAGAAAGGTGTGCCGTCAGCAGACGTAAGGTCATCACACAATGGATCGGTGAGCACGGTATTTGAAGAACCGCCTTCAGCAATGTTGCGCTGTGTAATTTCCTGGTTCAGATAAGCGGTATTGATGCGGGAACCAAATGCCGGGTTGGCCATAGTGGCACTTATGTTGCCAGCCATTGCGCCCACTGTACCAGTGTACTCCACATATTCGTTGTAGAATCGCCCATATTTAACCGGCACGGGATCGCGGCGGAACACTTCGCCTGAAATCACAAAGTGAGTGTCACCGCTGTCGCTGGCCCAGCCCCAGATAGCGCTGCCGGTGCGGTCCTGACGATTGGTGGCGCTGTCCAGAGCCTGCACATCACCGTAAATCTCCAGGCCTTCGAACTCGGTTCGCATGATGACGTTGACCACACCTGCTACGGCATCCGAACCGTAGAGTGCCGAGCCACCATCAGTCAGAACTTCTACCCGTTCCACCATGACCAGTGGGATTGTATTGATATCGACGAATTCGCCACCGCTGCGGGTAACCGTAGCGGCAGACACCTGGCGCTTGCCATTGACCAGTGTCAGTGTTGAGTTTTCACCCAGGTTGCGCAGGTTGACGTTGGCGGTACCGGACAGTGCCTGGCCCTCACCTGCGCCTTCATTGGTGAATGAACCAGAGTTGATCTCCAGATTCTTGATGACATCCCAGACCTGGGCGGCGCCCTGGGCTTCGATGGAGGTACGATCTACAGTGGTGACGGGTGAAGGCGCATCGAGTGGGCTGCCACGCAGGTAGGAGCCTGTGACGATTACTTCTTCTACTTCAACTTCGCTATTCTGGCTGTTCTGGCTCTGGGCCATGACGGGAAGGCAGGTGGCACCTGACACTACACCAATCATTAGCACCAGGGACTTCTTTTTAAAACCAGGCCAATTGGACATTGGTTATCTCCCTGTGATTCTTATTTTGGGAGGCGTGACTGCTGCTTAACGCCGCTTTAGCTCTAGCAATTCGGCACTACTACTGCACCAAAACGGTGCCGGAAAATAGAGAGAATTACGTGAAACTGCGATCGATTGTAGCTAGCAGTTACGAGAAATAGAAGAGATTTATAGCTTTGACGTTAAAAATTCATGAGTTCTATAAAAAGTCTTTGCTTGTCACTACTTTAGACTTCTAACTTATTGTTTTAGAAATCTAAAACCAGACTGCAGAGATGTCATTGCGATCGATGACCAAACAGGCGAGACAGGCGCTTGCATGTCAAATACCGATTTATCTGGTTTTGGGCTATGATGCGCGTTTTCTAAAACGAGCGTGAGAGCCACTTACCATGAATCGAAGCCTCATCACATCAGCACTGGCTGCCTGCCTGTTTGCTTTGCCAGCATTGCAGCAAGCCAATGCGCAATTGTTTCCGCGCGGCAATGGCCTGGCGCTTGCGGACGTTGATCGCTTTGACATGTATGTCCAGATACTGGACTGGGTTGATATCGAACAGGATGAAACAACTTTTCGCCTGTCGACACTCAAAGAATTCGAGGAGCAGCTTGCTGAGGTGGGCATTCGTCGCCAGGCAGCCAGCCGCGACTATCTGGTCTGCGCCCTGCAGGCCCGCCAGCAGGACAACGAAGTGACCTACTCGACCTCACTGGAATACTGGCAACTGGAGTCGACCGGCCCACACAGGCTGATCTGGCAACAGAGTCGACTGGCCGGCAGTACGGCGCGTCGATTCGATGCTGAGCGAGTGGCGGCGGACTGTGCCGGTGTGCTCATCGCTGAATGGCAGCGCTGGAACAACACCTGACGCACAGACTCCTCTGCTTATTGACCCGCCCGGGCCTGCTCGGGCGAGTACCCCAGCACTTTCTCCCGATAGGCGCGCCGCCCGTAGTACCAGCGGGTCAGATCATCAAGAATAAGATACAGACACGGAATCAGGAACAGCGTCAGCATGGTGCCGAAAGCGATACCGAACGCGAGTGACAATGTCATGGGTTTGACCAGCTGAGCCTGCATACTGGTTTCGAACATGATAGGCAAAAGACCAAAAAAAGTCGTCAGTGTCGTCAACAGGATGGC
Source organism: Gammaproteobacteria bacterium (assembly GCA_002706685.1). Taxonomy (GTDB): domain Bacteria; phylum Pseudomonadota; class Gammaproteobacteria; order Pseudomonadales; family Pseudohongiellaceae; genus Pseudohongiella. The sequence continues at coordinate 16,146 of PALV01000014.1, forward strand.
ACGGAAGCGACTGGTACCAGCATCCAGCACCGCCTGAATGATTGACTGACCATCACGCCGTCCCCGGTTCACAAAGTCCACCATGATCAGACTGTCATTCACGATCACACCTGCCAGCGCTACCAGCCCAAACAGTGACATCATGCTGACCGTCACATCAAATACCAGGTGTCCGATCACCGCACCGATGACACCAAACGGTATCACTGACATCACGATCAGCGGCTGCACATAGGACCTCAGCGGAATCGCCAGCAGAGCAAAGATCAGGAACATTGCTGCCATGAAGAACAATGCTATACGCTGAATCAACTCAGCCTGTTCCTCACTGGCACCACCCAGCCCAAAGTTGACCTGCGGATAGGTGCGCAGCAACTCCGGAATGTAATTACTCATGACGTCGCGAATGATGGTCCCGGACTGGGCGACCTCAGGATCGACATCAGCGGTAACTGTCACTGTGCGTTCCCGGTCGATTCGGGTAATGGTGGCAAAACCCTGACCGACATCCACTTCAGCCACTTCACTGAAAGGTACCTCAGTACCGTCCTGAGTACGAATCCGCATGTTCTCCAGATTCGCGATTGATGTACGCTCCGCTTCCGGGTAGCGCACCATGACCTTCAGCTCGTCACGGCCACGCAGCAGGCGCTGAGCCTCCTCGCCGTAAAATGCCTGCCGCACCTGTGTGCCCATGGTATTGGCGGTTAGCCCGAGCTGCTCGGCTCCGGGTTTGATCTGCAGTTTAATTTCATTGCCGCCGCGGCTATAGGAGTTGTTGACGTCAAACACGCCGGCATATTCAGAAAGTTTTTGCTGAAGCGCATTGGCTGCCAGCTCCAACTGTTCATAGTCGGTACCGGTGAGCCGCAGATTGATGGGGGTGCCACCACCAGCACTGGTACTGGAGAAGAAACGGATCTCCTGAGCGCCAGGTATCTCACCTACCCGCTCACGCCAGCGCTGCTCAATTTCCATCGGCGACACCGAACGTTCTTCCGCCTTGGTCAGCTCAACCAGCAGGGAACCGCCGAGATCGCCGCTGGTAAACACAGCGACGTGATCCACCGGCCGCTCGCCATCAAACTCGTCATTGAGCCCGAGTATGCCGCTTTCCATTCGCGTCAGTGCGTCATTACGCGCCTGGAACGAGGCACCTTCATTCATGGTGAGCTCTGCCTGAATGAAGTCGCTGGGGATATTGGGGAAAAACTCAAACCGCACAACACCGCCGGCAATCATTCCGCCGCTGATAATCAGCAGGCCAAGAAAACCAGCCACCGCTACATAGCGCGCTGCAAGCACTTTCTCCAAAGCCGGACGATAGACATTACTGATGAACCGGGACAGGCCGGCTGCCACCCACTCCTGATAGCGCTCCAGCCAGCTGCGTTTACTTTTCGGTTTGCGACCGATCTTTGAATGCGCCAGGTGGGCCGGCAGAATCAGCTTGGATTCAATCAGTGAAAACAGCAGGCACAGGATCACTACCATGCCAATCGCTTCAAAAAATGGAGCGACCTGCCCCCCAACCAGCAGCATGGGCGCAAATGCCGCGATGGTCGTCAGAACACCAAAAGTGGCAGGCACAGCCACCCGCTTGACCCCTGCCACTACATTGTCCAGAGAGTGCCCGTTCTCCGACACCTCGGAATGCACACTCTCGGCGGTAATGATGGCATCGTCAACAACAATACCCAGCACCAATATCAGACCAAACAGACTGATCATATTGATGTCGACCGGGAAAGGCCCGAGCGGCATCAACCAGATGGCGCCAAAAAACGCCACTGGAATACCCACCATTACCCACAAGGCTATGTTCAGGCGCAGAAAGGTAGTCAGTACCAGAAACACCAGTACGGCACCCATCACCAGATTGCCCAGCATCATATTGAGCTGGCCTTTCAGGTAAAAGGCATTGCTGCCCCAGGTATCGATGTTTACGCCGGGCGGAAAAGTCCCTTCGTTGCGTTCAATGTACTCCATCACCGCGCGCTCTACTTCGAGTACGCTCTGCTCGGGTGTGACCATGACCTGAATGTTCAGGGCACGCTCACCATCGAAGCGCGAAAAGTTCTCTGTCTCGACAAAGCCATCCGTCACGGTGGCAATATCGCGCACCAGCAGGCGGCTGCCATCGGGGTTGGTCCGCAACACGATCTCGCCGAACTCGCGCCCAGTGTAGGCCTGTTGCTGGGTCCGCAACTGAATGCGTCCGTTTTCGGTGCGAATGGCACCGCCCGGCACATCGATTGACCCGGCGCGAACTGCCGACGCTACCTGCGCCAGCGTCAGACCATATTCCCGCAGCGTATGTTCAGAGACCTCGATTGCTATTTCATAGTCGCGATCACCCTGTATCTGCGCCTGACTGACTTCTGGCAAAAGCAGGACATCGTCGCGAATCGATTGTGTCAGCGTTTTCAACGCGCGATCGCCCAGGTCGCCCGATACGGAAATCTGCAGCACTGGCTGCACCATTTCAATTTCGCGGACGAATGGGCGTTCGACACCATTGGGGAAAGTCGAGATTCGATCAATGCGGCTTTTAACTTCGTTCAGCAGCTCGGTCACGTCGTAACCACTGGCGACCTCAATCGAGACATTACCCGATCCTTCCCGGGCCGTGGAGCGCAGTCGATTTACGCCGCTGAGATCCTGGATGGCCTCTTCAATGGGAATGACAATGGCCAGTTCCACTTCCTCTGGCGCTGCGCCCGGGTAGGCCATTGATGCATTGATGGTGCGGGTTTCAAATTCGGGAAACACCTGAATCTTGATAAAAAATACCGATGCGACACCGGCACACAGAATAAACAGCATGAGCAGATTGGCAGCTACGCTGTTGGCGCAGAACCAGGCAATCATGCCCTTGTGTTCAGTTTCAGGGATTGATTTCATGATGCAACCTGCACCGGATTGACTCGCATACCATCAACAGGGACACGCACCGGCGACACAATAACCTGGTCACCCTGCTGAATGCCCTCTTCCACATACAACCAGTTGGTATCGGCATGAATGATCGTAACCGGGCGCAGACGCAAACGCTGCTCCTGATCCATGACCATCACCTGGTTGTCATTGGTCATCGCAGCCGGCGGCACCCGGTAGACTCCGGAGAGTACACGTCCCTGCAGGCTTGCACTGACAAAGGTACCTGCAAGCAGCGGGGTATTCGTGCCACCCGATGAAAGACGGTAAGGATCCTGAATACGGGCAACGGCGTAGTACATCCGGCTGCTGCTGTCGACGACAGCTTCAGTCCGCACGATGCTCGCGCGCCACTTTTGCTGTTCACCGGCGACCTCAGCACGCAGTTCAACGGGAACGGTCTCGCGGCTCAGTGATTGTCCAGGCATCGGCAAATCCAGCCATGCCAGATCATTTGCACTTAGTGGCAGACGGATTTCCGCGTAGTCGGTGGCAAATACCTCGGCCACCTGAGAACCCGCGCCGAGGTACTGGCCTACGTCCACCAGCTTTTCGCGTACCAGCGCATCATAAGGCGCGCGAATCCGTGTCCGTTCCAGTTGCCGCTGCGCCCGTGCCAGTTCGGATTCCGCCAGCAGCACTCGTGCCTGGGCTTCTTTAAGAAATGGGGTACGCAACGCGAGCAATGGCGCGTTTTCACGCGGGCGGCCTGACAGGTCCCACTCACGCGCCGCCTGATCAGCCTGGGCCTGCTCCTGGGTCAGCTGCGCTTCAGCCGAGAGCAGATTCGCCTCGGCCTGAGAAACAGTTACCTGATAGTCAGCATCATCCAGTATGACCAGCACTTCTCCCTGGCGCACATAGCCACCTGATACAAGTTTGTCCGACACCGAACGCACCATGCCGGAAACTTCTGCGACCAGGGTAGTTTCGGTACGGGGTATGACCGTACCCTGCGACTGGATGACAATTGGCAGGTCACTGCGCGCGACCGTCATGGTCTGCACCGGCACAACCCGCTCTTCAGCAGCAACACTCTCTGGTTGAGGACGCAAGGACACCAGCGCTACTGCCAGCGCAATAGCTCCCACCACGATGACTGGCGGCAAAAGGCGTCGCAGCCACAAAGATTGATTGGAAACGGCAGGTTCATTCATAGAGCAAGGTCCTGAAAACTGAATAGCTAATAGAAGTGAATTCGGCGAACTTGCGAGTAGCGATGCGATTGGAATTGTTATTGCGCGATGTCACACCCTTATACCGCGAATTCTGCAGGGGTGACTATTACCCATAAGTATTGATGCTACACACTACAACCACTGTTTATTCGTATACCAGTGCCAAAAGTCCTGTAGTCGATGAACAACCTTTTTTGCGCGCCAGATTGTAAACTTCTCGCGATTACTGCTGTTTACTACCGCCAAAGGCCTTAACAAGTGACTGACTCAGGTCGCTGACAACCAGGGTCATCACGGCAAAGTCCTGATCAAACTGTTGGGCAGCGTCCTCGGCATCAGCCTCTCGGGCTTTTTCGAGCACCATATCCTCAAACCGGACTCGACTGAGGGTCAGATCCGCTGATACATGACAACTCACCGCCTCGTTCCACACTACACCCAGCTTTTTAACCTGTTTGCCTGCCTCAAGATGCACAGTTACTTCCTCTGCGGTCAGGTCCTGTGACTTGCAACGTATGACATTGCCATCTTCAAGTGGGTTGATAAGCTCGCAGTCCTGGTCAATCTGAAAACCGTCTGAGCCATGGCCGTCCCGCAGCCAGCCGGTCATGACTGCCATTGGTGAATCGTTAACATCCAGCAGACGTACCGGAAACGAACCCAGGGCATCACGCAGCGAGGAAATCAGTTCCTCTGCCTGGGCAGCACTGCTGGTGTTGACGACTAACAGACGCTGCTTCAGATCAATATAGGCATGCAGCACACGGTGCCGGCTGAAAGCTCGCGGCAACAGATCCGCCACCACATCATCCTTGATCTGCAATTTTTCCTTGCGGTAGACCTTGCGATCATCTCGCGTTTCAATCTCCTGGACGCGGTTATCGGCTTCCTCATTAACGACAGCGGCAGGCAGTATCTTCTCCTGCTTGCGAAGACAGACCAGCACGTAGTTACCGAGTTCATGAGTCAGCACAGTCGACCGATCATCATCACGGTTGGGAGTGACCGGGTTTACCCAGCCAGCGGCGCTGCGCTCACCGGCACTGCAGGGGCGAAAGGCATGCTGCGCGACGGCTTCTGCCAGCGCATCTGTCGTCAGTGTGAAGTCATCAGCCAGTGCATAAAGACGAATATTTTTAAACCACATGAAACCCAGTCCTACTTTCTTGCCAGATTAATCGAGGCTGGCATTGTACTGGAAAGTGATTGGAATCACACAAATGAATTGCCATGGAAATTTGCGTCACGCATTTGTTGACAGGAAAAATTACAGGCATAAAATGCGCAGCATCAACAGATCCAGTCATGGTAATAACTTTCATGAACACCACACGCAATCAATATAGCGCTCACCTGCAGGAAGTCCTGCTGCTGGCTGCTGCGTGCTGGTTCAGTAAATCCCAGATTTCCAACCGCATTCATGCTCGTCGTGCACAGCGCAATCTGCTGTCCATGCCACAGGCGTGTGTGCGCACGATGAAGATTAGCCGGGAGGTCCGCCCGACGACGTAGTTCTGATAACACTTCAGACCAACGGTCAACAGAAAGGCCCCTGAGTTAAGTCGATTCAGGGGCCTTTTTTTTGGCCATCAAAATAATGAACGGTAGTTCAGGATAAGAAGAGATTGATGATGGAAAATCAATTACGAAGAAACATCAAGGTCGTGTATGCACTGGCTTTCTTTCACATGTTCATGCTGATTGTGCCGGTGCTGGTGCCATTGTTCCAGAGTCGCGGATTGACACTGGCAGAGGTGTTTTATCTGCAGGCAATCTATGCTGCATTCATTGTGGTGATGGAAGCGCCATCGGGGTATCTGGCCGACCTGCTAGGTCGCCGACTGGTGTTGATCATTGGTGCTGCTGCGCATGCACTGGGATACATCTGGCTTAACTTTGCCACCGACTTCTGGGGCCTGTTGTACTTTGAAATCCTGATGGCGGTTGCAGTCAGTATGATATCAGGCGCCGATCTGGCTCTGTTGTATGACAGCGAAAAGGCGCTGGCCGCTGAAGACAATGACCACATCTACAGTGTGGCCCATCTGGGTTTCATGAAGTCTAGCGCCGAAGCACTGGGAGCGCTGCTGGGCGGCGCCCTGGCCATGGTGTCCTTCGATGTGATGATTCTGGCACAGTCGATGACAGCCTGGGTTTGTCTGTGGATGGCACTCACCATTACGGAACCACCTGTCACTGAAGAAGATGGCAACGGAAAACGTGTCGTCAGTCTGGCGGATATCTGGCGACACCTGGCCAAAGGTGATCCGATATTAAAAATGGTCTTCTTCGCCCTTCCCGTATACAACCTGGCTACGGTACTGGTCGCCTGGCTGGTGCAACCCTTCTGGGACAGCATGGGCCTGTCACTGGCAGTGTTCGGGATGCTCTGGTTTGCACAGAGCATGACGGTGGCCATCGCCAGCAAACTGGGTTACGAGCTGGAAAGGCGAGCCGGACCGGTTGCAGCGCTTTGCACGCTGGGGGTCTTGCCGATCATCGGAATATTTGGCATGGCCTGGCTGAGTGGCTGGGTCGGAATCCTGTTCGGATTTGTCCTGTTTTTATCCAGAGGCCTGAGCCAGGTTATCCTGGTAAATGCCCTGAATCGTCGAATCCCGGGCAGATTCCGCGCAACAGTCAATTCACTGAACAGCCTGATATTCCGATTTGGATTTATCGTGGCCGGTCCCTTGATGGGACTGTTGGCGCAGGATCACGGTGTCGCTTTTGCGCTGAATGCTGTCGGCGCCATGCTGGTGGTCAGCTTTTTTGCAGTGATGCTGCCGTTGATACTTGCCGTACGAAAGCTATTGCTTGCCACGACGGTACAGTCGGCGCAGGTCAAACCAGGTGCGGATGCGACACCCTGATGCCATGCCCCCTGTGAGAGTCAGCCCCCTGCAGGGGGCTGATCTCTACACTGAAGCCCTGACGCTTTTTGGCAAGGTGTTTATTGTTTGAGGCATACTCCGCCAGCAACTCTGCTGTTACACCTGGCGCTTCTTCACTCGTCAGATCAAGTACACCAATGGAAAGATTGAGTAGCGGATGAGTGCGCCAGTTTCCGTCGCGATCAGGCGCCTCAAACCCGTTTGCTGTCAGGTGTTCACTGCGATACAGACGCCGACACAATTGCTGAAACTGAACGTTCAGTTTGTCCAGTCTTTCATGCCAGTCGTCGCTACGTAACACCAGCATAAAGTCGTCGCCACCAATATGACCCACAAAGTCGCAATCGGGGTCACATATAGACTTAAGTATCTGAGCAAGCCCCAGCAGGATTTCATCTCCTTTGCCGTAACCATAGATATCATTAAAGGGCTTGAATGAGTCGATGTCGATGTAACACAGTCGCGCCGCCAGCTTTCCTTTTAGCAATCGATCCAGACACTCATGAATGGACACATTACCCGGCAGCAAAGTCAGGGGGTTGGCGGATTGCGCCTGCCTCACCTGAAGTTCGGTTATCTGTCGAAGAACATCAATCACACGGCCAAGTCCGGCATATTGACCGGCATCGGTGATGATAAAATCTTCTTCCAGGCGTTGCCGGGCACGGCTGGTCAACAGCCGACTGACGCGCTGCAGACTCTGCTGGACATCTACTATCAGGGAATCTGACGCAAGCATCTGGGCAATGGGTTTTCTACCATGCAATTCCATCGCGTAGGGCTTGAGCATCACCTGACTCAGCGCGTGGCAGTGGACAGACCCCAATGGCACGTTATTGTCATCCAGCACCGCCAGACTGTTAAGACTGGGCTGACGCTGAAAGCGCTGCAAGACATCGACCACTCTCTCACGATGATGCACACCCGCAACAGGAATCACCAGGCTATGAAGACCGCCGGCCTGGCCGTCACTGCGCTCCACCGCATCAAGCTGCTGACCAAGCGCTGCGTGTGTCAATTGAGGGCAGTGCGAGGGACGTTCGAACCAGTAGCCCTGCATCCACTCCACGCCCATCTCCGCCAGCGTATTGAATTCCTCAGAATGCTCTACACCCTCTGCAATAATGTGGGATCGCGATGCTTTTGCCATGGTCAGAATTGAACCAACGAATTCACGCTTGACGGTGTCCTTATGGATGCCGTTGATAAAGTGCCTGTCAATTTTGACGTACTCTGGTTTCAGCTCGGTCCACAAACGAAGTCCCGAATAGCCTGCCCCAAGATCGTCGATGGCAATGGCAAAACCCATGCTGCGATAGTGATGCAATGCGTTCTGCAGCAAACCCACATTGTCGATTGGCGCATGTTCGGTCAATTCGATAACCAGACGGTTGGCGGTCATGCCCGCCTGTTTGACCAGCTCCAGCGTTCGACCGGACGGGTGCTGCTGTTCCAGCAGACTCTCCGGTGAGACATTGATAAACAACAACCCTTCGAACTGATGCTGCGCGAATGCAAAAATGGCCTTGGCACGGCACAGCATCTCAAGCTCGGTCAACAGCCCGAAATATCTGGCCGTCGAGAAAAGTGTCAACGGTGAGTGCAATGGGCTGTTGGACGGCCCACGACTCAGGGCCTCATACCCAACGATCTTCTTTTCCAGCCCCGACACAATAGGTTGGAACATGACACTGATATCGGCATCGCGAAGCACCTGCTGCAGAGCTTCAAACTGCTGGGCAACTGACATGGATTGACTACAGACCTGCGTTTGAGAAAAGACACAGGATATTGTCATGCGTGCATGACAAATTTATGACTTGAGCCTCCAGGCGAATTAACAAATAGATACAATCTATTAAACATATTGCTTTGCCAGCCGATGACAGAGACGACTATATTGACACCCCTCTTTAGCATGATAGGCTGCGGGTTACGCAATAGGAGACGTATTACATTGCAAACAATTGTCAGAGCCCAGCAGCACGAGGGCGCTACGGGTTGTGGCCAATGCCGCAAGAGTGCTACAGAATTTGACCTGAGCTTTGCCTTTCAGCCGATTGTAAAAGCCTCCACACGAACGGTCGTGTCTTACGAGGCTTTAGCGCGAGGAAGTAAGGGCCAGGGTTTTGCGCACGTGGCTGCGCAACTGAATGACGATAATCTTTATCACTTCGATCAGCGTTGTCGCGTCAGGGCAATCGAACTGGCGACACGACTTGGTCTTCAGGTCGACCTGAACATTAATTTTTCCCCGAATGCTGTATATCGTCCGGAATTGTGCATACGCACGACGCTGGAAGCAGCTGAGAAATACGGTTTTCCTGTCGAGCGCATTCATTTTGAAGTCACTGAAAGCGAGGAGGTCCGCGAGAAGGCCCACCTGACTACCATTCTCGCCTACTATAAAAAGCTCGGATTCACGACTGCCATTGATGACTTTGGCGCCGGTTTCTCCGGGCTCAATCTGCTTGCAGAGTTTCAGCCGGATTACATCAAGATCGATCGTGTACTGATCGACCAGATAGATCTGCACGCCGTCAAACAGGCAATCGTTGATGGCGTACTGCATACCTGCAACAAGCTTGGCATCGGTGTACTGGCTGAGGGTGTCGAGAGACGTGAAGAGTATCAGTGGCTGAAAGGAGCCGGCGTGGACCTGTTCCAGGGTTACTATTTCGCACGTCCAGGGTTTGAACAGCTGCCGCAGGTGCCCGCAGAACTTTTTGATTAGATCTCTTTATTAACCCCCCGCCCGAACTCCGCCTGATCCCCTGCGACAAGCCAGCCTTAAGTTGGTGAAAAAACCCACAAAAAAGCCGCCGGACATAAACTTGTGTCCGGCGGCTTTGTTACGTGGATCAGAACTGCATCAGAACACGTGCATACAGTCGACGGCCACGACCGTCAAACTGATAGGCATCGTAGTTCAGTGTGCCTGCATAGTGGAACGGCAGCTCTGCGTTAAAGGCATCCAGCGCACCTACTGTCAGTGTTGTGGTGCCCAGGTTCTGATTGGCCCACTCATGTACGTAGCTGTACTGAATGTCGACGCTGTGATAGCTGTCGATGTCACGATTGACAATGGATCGCACATAGTCGTTACCGTTGTCAAAGGTGTCCTGGTAGGACAGGTTCTGATACTGACCTACAAAGCGGTTGATTACCGCAACCGAGTGTCGTGTATCGGCACTGTTCCAGGACAGCGTGATATTGCCTTTGACATCGGGCAGAGAGCGCACAAGCAGACCATCACCAGTGGTGCCAGCGGCATCGAAGATACCGGTTTCGCGCAGACCCAGCTCCAGGCCCGGTACATCAGACAATGTGTACTGACGTACATAGCTGAAGTCAGAGGCGATGCGGAAGCGGCCCAGATCGGTATCCCACTGATAGCTGGCCTTCAGGTCAACACCGTCAGCAGTCACTTTACCGGCGTTGATGGCAGCAGAACTGATGGTGATCAGGTTGGCTGTTGTGCTGCCTGCCGCGCGAACCACACCGGATACCTGATACAGACGGGGATCCACCACACAATCCAGACGTGACATCGGAATCACCTGGCCGGCAGGCGTCTTTGAGTTGTCCGGATTGCTGCCCCACTGCGCTTCCAGTGCATTTGGGTCACAGGACGTGTAGGGGTTCATGCCACCGTAGGCCGCTGATGGGCTGCTGGACACGGTGCCGTTGAAGACATAATTATTGGGATCCGCTGCCGCTGCCTCGAACGCGGCAATTTCGTCGCTGATTGCCGAGATACCTGGTTGCGGCATGACCCTGTCTTCCACCTCGAAGCGCCAGAAATCCGCCCCGATGCTCAGACCCTGCAGAGCGCCAGCAGGCGTCCAGATAAAGCCGGCACTGTAGGTATCGGCGTACTCGTTGCCGATATCCGGTGCGGGTGAACCCACCGTATAGGTAGTTTCCGGCTCAGCATTGTCGTTGTTGGCAGGCACCATATTGGCACGCACCGCCTGATTGCTGATCGGATCACGGAAGGTCACCGAGCTCGACTCCAGACCTTCCAACTGAATGCCAATATTCGGCGCCCGGAAGGACTGTGAGAAGGAGCCGCGGAATAACAGCTCATCGGTGGGACGCCAGCTCAGAGCGACTTTTGGTGTCAGCTCGCCGCCAATCCGGCCGCCGTAGTCCTCGTAACGCAAAGCGATCTGTGACTCAATGCTGTCGAGGAAGGGCAGTGAGAGTTCCACAAATGCCGCGCGAGTACTGCGTGTGTGGTCGTAATTAAAAATACACTCGGAGCACTCAAAGTTATTGGAAACATAGCGGTATTCGTTCGGCTCGCCGTTGGGGCCAAAGCCCGCAATAGCATTGAGGCCCGGCTGGTTCATGGTCGGCGCGATGGACTTGGCGTTTTGCTCCCGGTGTTGCGCACCAACAGCAAACTGGGCCATGCCACCGGCCATCTCAAACATCTCACCTGAGACGACGGCATCAAATACGGCAAGCTTGTTGCGTTTGTCTGCCCTGCGAATGGTCGGCATCATCCAGTCAATCAATTCCTGAGAGTTGGCCAGGTCCGGGTTGGACTGACGCGTCAGGAAAGGGTTGTAGAATTCACAACCACCCTTACCCTGATTGTTACTGGTCAATGCATAAGACAGAGACTCGTAGGTATTAAATACGAAACCGGGGAAGAACAACTGCGTCATGCTGCTGCCAACAAAATCCCATCCAGTCGGTATGAAAGGAGAGATATGTCCGCGAGCGCTGATAAAGTCAAAGTCCGGTACGCCGTTGGGCGTGCAGTTGGGCCCACCCAGACCATTGGCCGCCAGCTGTGCGCGATCACGCTGGAAGGTTTTGTATTCCAGCTCAAAGCTGGTACCACTCCACGAGTAGCTGACATCGTAGTTAAAGCGGCGGTTATTGAACGCGGTAAACTCACCGCGAAGGCCCGCCTGCACCCCGGTCGCCTCCGTGTAACTCATCTGATTGCCACCGCCCATACGCGGCGAGCTGCCAATGTTCATATTGGCGTAGCTTGGCGCATTGAGACCGCCATTGCGGATATCGGTAGGTGCGTTGGTAATGTCAGCAGCGGTGGGCCGTGCCAGACCTATCGCCGGCGCGAAGTAACCCAGTTCCATGGGCTGACCAATTGAGTAGCCGCCCCAGGCCGGATTGCCCTGATGTGCGCCAGGCTGGGCCAGAAACATGGTCGGACCCCGGCTCGTATAAGTGCCTGAGTCAGAACGTTCGATGTCGCTGCTGGAGTGCTGGGCGAATGAGTAGAACTCCACGGAATCATTGAAGACATGCTCAAAGGCACCCGCAACACTGTCGCGCTCCATACCCACATTCAGCAGGTCCCACTCGAAACTGTTTTCACGGCAGCTGGTGTTGGGGTCACCGCGCTCAGACGTCCTGGTACCAGTGAAATAAGGTGTTCCATCAGCTGATGTCAGCGAATAACAAAGGGGATCAGTATAACGCGGATCGGCCGTACCACCTTCCGCGATGGCCTGCGCCACCGCCTCCTCATTCAGATACGCTGGATTAATGCGCGTGCCAAAAGCCGCATTGGCGATGGGTGTACCCAGCCCACCTACCGTACCGGTAAACTCCGAGCGATCATCGAAGTAGCGGGCGGCGCTGACCGAGACGGGATCACGACGGAATATTTCACCAGACAGCACAAAGTGCGTCGATCCGGTTTCGTTTGACCAGCCCCAGATGGCACTCAGTGTCTGGTCCTGATTTTCCATCTCTTTTTCGATGGCCTGCACGTCGCCATACAGCTCAAAGCCTTCAAACTGGGTACGCATGATGACGTTGGCAACACCTGCCACCGCGTCAGAGCCATACAGGGCCGAGCCACCGTCGGTCAGGACCTCAAGGCGTTCAACCATTACCAGTGGAATGGTGTTGATATCAACAAATTCGCCACCGGTAGGCGTTGCTGTCGCAGCTGGCGCAAAGCGCTTGCCGTTGATCAATGTGAGCGTTGAGTTTTCACCCAGGTTGCGCAGGTTGATGTTGGCCATACCCGAGACGTTACCCATCAGGGCATTACCGCCATCGGAACCTTCGTTGCTCACCGAGCCGGAGTTGACCTCCAGGTTTTTCACAACATCCCAGATCTGCGCGGCACCCTGGGCCTCGATGGACGCTCGGTCGACGACCTGTACAGGTGATGGAGCATCAAGTGGACTGCCACGCAGATAGGAGCCGGTGACAACCACTTCTTCTACTTCAGGTTCGGAATCCTGGGCAAAGGCAGGTACACAAGAAATTGCAGAGATGATACCCAGGAGTAGAGTATTCTTTCGGAAACCAGGTCTTACAGACATGGACTGTTCCCCCGTGATTCTTATTGTTAGATCGGAATGTTGCGCTGTACGCATCCTGCGCAGTCAATTCGATACTACCCCGACCCACTTCCTTGAAAACGGGTCGGTACTTCAGGGAATCTCCGCTGACTTTAGCCAATTGAAATAGGCAATGCAAACAAAATTGAATCACTTCATTATTTTTGGGCCACTCCTGGCCCGCCCTGATAAAGCAGAACAATATTCGTCATTAACGGGACTGATATAAGAGTCATGGGACATAAAAAAACGGGCCTTGTCTCAGGCCCGTTTTTTCAGGATTGCCAGACTGCTGTATCAGAACTGCAGCAATGCCCTTGCGTACAACCTACGACCCCGGCCATCAAAGACACTGGCGTCGTAGTTTAGTGCACCCTGATAGCGGAATGGCAGCTCTGCATTGAATGCGTCCAGCATACCGACGGTCAGCGTGGCGCTGCCCAGATCCGGGTTGGCCCATTCATGGCGATAGCTGTACTGCAGGTCGACGCTGCTGTAGCTGTCCACTTTTTCCTGCACAACCGATCGCACATAATCATTGCCTGCCTCGAATGTGCTTGCATAGGCCAGGTCATCGTAGGAGCCAATAAATCGGCCTATCACCGACACGCTGTGCGCCAGGCTATTGCTTGACCAGCCCAGTGTGACATTGCCCTTCAGGTCCGGCAGCGAGCGGACCAGCACGCCGTCACCGGTGGTGCCTGCCGCGTCGAAGACGCCGGTTTCCATCAGACCCAGCTCCAGCCCCGGAACATCAATAAGCTCGTAGCTGTTGACGTAGGTAAAGTCAGAACTGGCACGGAAGCGGCCAAAATCAGTCTGCCAGTCGTAGGCCAGTTTCAGATCCACGCCATCCGATTCAATCTCACCGGCATTGATCGTGGAGCTCTGGATGGTTATCAGCGCAGCCGTGGTGCTGCCTACCGAACGAACAACATTGGGTACAACGTAGGTCGCCGGGTCGACCACGCAGTCAAGCCGGGAGCCCTCTATGACGCCGCCTGCCGCATTGCGTGAATTGTCCGGATTACTGCCCCACTCTGCTTCCAGCGCTGCAGGATCGCAGGCAACGTTGCGCACCGCGGCATCACTGCCCAGAGAGCTGTTGAACACATAGTTGGAGGGATTCTGGGCGGCCTGCTCGAAGGCAGCTATTTCGCCTTCAATTGATGAGATACCTGGCTGTGGCAACACCCGGTCTTTGACCTCAAAGCGCCAGAAGTCAGCGCCTACCGACAGGCCATCGAGGGCACCAAATGGTGTCCACTGAAAACCGATATTGTAGGTATTGGCCGACTCATTACCGACATCCGGCGCGGGTGCACCAACCGAGTAAGTGGTGTTTGGCTCGGCAAACTCATTGGTAGCCGGCCGCAGTCCGGCACGCACCGCCTGATTGCGAATCGGATCACGGAAAGTGATTTCGCCAGCCTCCAGCCCCGCCTCGACAACACCCAGATTGGGAGCGCGGAACGACTGCGAGAAAGAACCGCGCAGCAACAGCTCATCGGTGACGCGCCAGCTGGCTGCCACTTTCGGCGTCAACTCACCACCGATCGAGCCGCCGTAATCTTCGTAGCGAAGTGCCAGTTGTGTTTCAACATCAGCCAGGATTGGCAGTGAAAGTTCAGTGAATACGGCACTGACATCACGATCGGTGTCGTAATTGAAAATACATTGAGAACACTCGTAGTTATTGCTTACGTAGTGAAACTCATCCGGCACGCCGTTCTCGTCATATCCCAGAATCGCATTGGGGATACCGGGCAGATTGATGGCTGGGGCATTGGATTTATTGTTCTGCTTGCGCAGCTGCGCACCCACCGCGAATTGCGCAGTGCCACCTGTCATCTCAAACATTTCGCCGGATACTACCGCATCAAATACCGCAAGCTTGTTGCGCTTGTCGGCACGCTTGACGGTCGGCATCATCCAGTCGACCAGTTCCTGTGAGTTGGCCAGATTACTGTCAGTCATCTGTGTCAGGAAGGGATTGTAGAACTGACAGCCGTCCTGACCCTGGTTGTTACTGGTCAACGCCAGCGACAGGCTCTCGCGCGTCGACAGCACAAAACCCGGGAAGAAGGTCTGGGTCAGGCCAGCATTATAGGCACCCCAGAAAGTCGGGATCTGTGGTGCAATGCCAAGCCGGGTAGCCAGGGCGTTGGCTGCCTGAAACGCGGCAGGATGTTGGGCCCCAGCGCTGGCAAAGTCAAAATCTGCACGTCCGTTGGGTGTGCAGTTGGGACCGCCAAGGCCGTTCGCTGCCAGCTCGGCACGGTCGCGCTGAAAAGTCTGGTACTCCAGCTCAAAACTGGTGCCACTCCAAGAGAAGCCAACATCATAGTTGAAGCGACGATCGCCCAGCGCGTAGAACTCACCTTTGAGCCCGGCCTGAATACCAACCGTCTCGGTTTCGTTGCGATTTTTGTTTCCGCCAAGACGCGGAGCATTGCCAATATTGATATTGGCATACATGGGCACATTAGGACCGCCGTTGTAACCGGCGATTGGCGCGTTGGGAATAAAGTCCGGTGCGTCCAGCCCTATAAGCGGCGCCATGGAGCCCAGCTCGGCATACCGACCGATGGAATAGTTTGCCGGTGCACCCAGCGGAATCAGCGGGTTGCCCTGATGGGCACCTGGCTGCGCCAGCATCACTGCCGGGCCACGTGAACTGACAGCGCCAGAATCCGAGCGCTCAATATCACTGTGTGACCATTGCATGAATGAATAGAACTCAGCCTTCTCGCTGAAACTGTGACTGAAGGCACCAGCGATGCTGTTGCGCTCCATGCCTACCGCCAGCAGATTCCACTGGTAGGAATACTCGCGGCAGCTTGAACTGGGCTCACCGCGCGGCGCTGTATTGGTACCGACAAAAAACGGTGTACCGTCCGCCGAGGTCAATTCACTGCACAACGGATCAGTGTAGCGAAGCGAGGCATCACCGCCTTCGGCAACGGCCTGATCGATAGCAGCCTGATTGATATAGTCTCTGTTCAGCCTGGCGCCAAAAGACGACTGATTGATGATGGTGCCAAGCCCACCCACTGTCGCGGTGAACTCAGAGCGTTCATCAAAGTAGCGGGCATCTTCCACACTGACCGGGTCGCGGCGGAATGTCTCGCCCGCCAGAACAAAATTGGTGGCGCCAGTGTCGCTGGCCCAGCCCCAGATCACACTGCCGGTCTTGTCAAACTTGTCCCCGGCTTTTTCGATACCCTGAATATCACCGTAGACCTCAAGCCCTTCGAAATCCGTGCGCATGATGATGTTCACTGCGCCGGCCACGGCATCCGAACCGTAGAGTGCTGAACCACCATCGGTCAATACTTCGAGGCGCTCGACCATGACCAGTGGAATCGTGTTGATATCAACAAATTCGCCACCTGACGGAGTGGTTGTTGCAGCAGCGACCTGGCGCTTACCGTTGATCAACGTCAAAGTAGAATTTTCGCCCAGGTTGCGAAGGTTGATGTTGGCGGTGCCGGACAGGGTACCTAGCGCTGCGTTACTGCCTTCTGCGCCTTCATTGGAAATGGAGCCAGAGTTGATTTCGAGATTTTTGACAACGTCCCATATCTGGGCTGCGCCCTGGGATTCTATAGAGGTCCTGTCGACGACCTGCACGGGGGATGGCGCATCAAGTGGGCTGCCGCGCAAATAAGAACCGGTTACTACGACTTCTTCAACTTCCTGTGCTTCATCTGACTGCTGGGCAAAAGCGGGCATTACAACAGCACCTGTTGTCAAGCCGGCAATCGCGCAAGCCAGACTCTTTTTGACAAGCCATCTGGACATGAGAGACTACTCCTCATTATTGTTATGTAAAAAACCTAAACAGCGGTTACATGTTGCTGATTTCACTAGGCCGTTCAGAACTAAACCGGGTCTTCGGCCAGCAACAGGCAGAGAAAAGACAC
Source organism: Gammaproteobacteria bacterium (assembly GCA_002706685.1). GTDB lineage: Bacteria > Pseudomonadota > Gammaproteobacteria > Pseudomonadales > Pseudohongiellaceae > Pseudohongiella. The sequence goes on from PALV01000014.1 coordinate 33,416, forward strand.
ACGGTACCACTGAGAAAAGCGCTTAAACGATAGCCAAACCCCCAATGCATTGCAAACGAATTAACGGCGAAAATGGTCGCTTTATCCTGTATAAAACCTGAGAATATCGCCTATCATCCTTTGTGATCTTTGCGTGTTGAACCGGTCTGGTGCACATGACCTGAAAAAGCGCTGCGCCCAGGCGACACAATGAGCGGACCGGGAACAAAATTGAGTAAACTATTGAGAAAAATTCGCAACTTCATACTGACGGTCGCATTGCTGGCAGGCCTGATTGCTGCTTCATTGCCCGGACTGATTGGTCTGGGCGTGCGCCATCAGATGACAGCCCTGTTGACTGCGGCGACCAACAGCAATCCATACAGCGCCCTGCTGTCTGTTCAGCTGGATCGGGTCGAAGCGGGCTGGTTCACGAGCAACTACTACCTGACACTCGCGGGGCCTGTTCTGTCAGCTGATGGCTCACAAACTGCCACGCAGCGGACTCAATTGTCCGTCACTCACGGCCCCATTATCCGGCACTTGCGTGACACGCCTTTGGCAATTGCGGAATTTCAACTGATCAATCTCGATCCGGTTACCGGGCCGGACACACCGCATTTATCCGGATCAGCCGTGCTGACAATGGAATCACCTACCGTGGCGGCGCTCAGGGGTATTGCAGGATTCAGCGCTCTGGGTGGTGAACACTGGCTGGAGTCACGTGGCCAGTGGTCGCTCCCTGCTGTGCTGACCAGGGCGGCAGACGAACCTCTGCCCGGCAACCTTCAGCTCTACCTGGATGCCGACGCCGAGGCGCTGGGCGCCGGGGCGGGCAAAGACCTGCTGCAGATCATTCAGTTACAGGGCTGGACCCGCATCAGTAACGGTCGTGCGCTGAGCCATATTTCTGTCATTGATGGTGCTGTCACGGTCAACGGACAGTCCCTGCGACTCAGTGTGGGTCAAGCTGATGGCGAACAATGACCGCGCCAAAAGATCTATTTTAGTCACAGCGCAATAAGCGACGCAGTTCTCCGGTCAGGTGCGCAATACAGCATAGCGCCAGCTTCAGGCTATCATTCATGTCAGGGCCACAATCGTGTAGAATGGCGCTGAATTTCTCAGGTATCCCGCGCCGTCATGTCCGACTCAAGCAAACCGCCACATCTGTTCTCATATCCGCGTTACTGGGCCGAGTGCTTTGGCACCGCTCCTTATCTGCCCATGTCACGGGCGGAGATGGATGCGCTGGGCTGGGACAGCTGCGATATCATCATCGTTACCGCGGACGCTTATGTCGACCACCCCAGTTTTGGCATGGCTGTGGTTGGACGTTTGCTGGAGGCACAGGGCTTCCGGGTGGGCATCATTGCGCAACCCGACTGGCAAAGTGCAGAGCCGTTCAAAGCCCTGGGCAAGCCGAATCTGTTTTTCGGGGTCACCGGCGGCAACATGGACTCGCTGATCAACCGCTACACCGCGGACCTGCGTATCCGCAGCGACGATGCCTATACACCAAATGCAGAACCGGGCAAGCGTCCCGATCGGTCAGTGATCGTTTACAGTCAGCGCTGCCGTGAGGCCTTCTACGACACGCCTATCGTCATCGGTGGCATAGAGGCAAGCCTGCGCCGTATCGCCCAGTATGACTACTGGAGCGACCAGGTTCGCCAGTCCATACTCATAGACTCTAACGCCGATATTCTGCTCTATGGCAACGCTGAGCGGGCGCTGGTTGAGGTTGCTCATCAGATCGCAAATGGCAGGGATCTGGCGACGATGACCGATGTGCGTGGTACGGCTATTGTGCGTAGAGATGTACCGGCTGGATGGACCGAGATAGACTCGACCCGCATCGACTGGCCAGGCCGCATCGACAATATTCCGAACCCTTACGATGTGCCACACGACCAGGCGACCGACACCAAGACACGCGAACTCGCAAAAGCCGAACAGGCTGTGGGCATGACCGGGGGCGACGCTTTAGCAGTCAAGGCACCCGTGCCTGACGCTGACACCGTAACGACGGTCCGCATAATACCGCTGCCGCTGCACCGCCAGTTCGACAGCGACCCTGAGCGAACCTACATTCGGTTGCCGCCATACCACAAGGTGAAAAAAGACCCTGCACTGTATGCCCACGCCTCACGGGTACTGCACCAGGAATCCAACCCCTACAATGCCAAGGTACTGGTTCAGAAGCACGGTACGCTGGACGTATGGGTCAATCCACCACCCATTCCGCTGGAAACAGACGAAATGGATGGGGTGTTTGATCTGCCCTATCAGCGTCGCCCACATCCATCGTACGGCAATGCACGAATTCCTGCCTACGATATGATCAAAACCTCGGTGAATATCATGCGGGGCTGCTTTGGCGGCTGTACCTTCTGCTCAATCACTGAGCACGAAGGACGCATCATCCAGAGCCGCTCAGAGGGGTCCATTCTTCGCGAGATCGAAAAAATTCGCGATCAGGTGCCTGGATTTACTGGCACGATCTCCGACCTTGGCGGTCCGACTGCCAATATGTACAAGCTCAACTGTAAATCCCAGGAGATTCAGAAACGCTGCAAGCGCCTGTCATGCGTCTATCCGACCATCTGCCAGCATCTGAATACGGACCATAGCCCCACGACACAGCTCTATCGCAAGGCGCGCGCCATCCCGGGCGTGAAACGTGTGGCGATCGCCTCAGGCCTGCGTTATGACCTGGCCATCAAGGATCCGGAATACGTTGAAGAACTGGTGACACACCATGTCGGCGGCTACCTGAAGATCGCGCCGGAGCACAGCGAAGACAAGACGCTGTCCAAGATGATGAAACCCAGTATCAGTGCCTACGATGAATTCAAACGCATGTTTGATCATTTTTCGGCCAAGGCTGGCAAGGAACAGTACCTGATTCCCTATTTCATCGCTGCCCACCCCGGCTCCGATGATGAAGACATGATGAATCTGGCGCGCTGGCTGAAGAAGTACAAGTTCAAGCCCGACCAGGTGCAGACCTTCTATCCATCACCGATGGCGCTGGCGACGGCGATGTACTATTCCGGCAAGAATCCACTGAAGAAAGTGACCTACAAAAGTGAATCGGTCACGGTCAGCAAGGACATTGAGCAGCGTCGCCTGCAGAAAGCCTTCCTGCGCTACCACGACCCCAAGAACTGGCCGATGCTGCGCACGGCTCTGCGCAAGATGGGTCGCGAGGATCTGATCGGCAGCGCGCCACATTGCCTGGTGCCGGACGACAAACCCGCGAGAGGTGGAAAATCCGCACCGCGCGCCGCGGCGAAACACGGCGCAGGTGGACGTCGGCATGCTGCTGGCGGCAAGCCGGGCAGAAAGTCCGTCAAACGCCGTATACACTGATTCTGGAAACCTTCTGAGGCTCATTCTCAAATGCGATTTACGTTGCAAACGAGAATGATTAACACTATGATTGGCGCAATTTTTTTGCATTCGTCATGCGCTCACAGAAATCGCAGGCGATGCGCCAACACCATAGGACGATACTATCCTCAGGGGAGTTATATGAAGATTCGCAACAAGCGTCTGCAATTTGCTGTGTCCGCCATCATCATGGGATCAACTGTCGGCGCCCACGCCTCGAATGTCGAGGAATTCCTGATCATTGGCAGCCGTGAAGACGCCCGCACTGTGGCCGGCTCCGGCGCTGTGATTGATGGAGAACAGATTCGCATTGAAGCTGCCACAGACATCAACCAGCTTCTGAAAACCGTGCCGGGTGTCTACATCCGTGAAGAAGAAGGCCTGGGACTGCGCCCGAATATCGGTATCCGCGGCGCCACATCCGAGCGCAGCAGCAAAGTCACTATCATGGAAGATGGCATCATGATGGCGCCAGCCCCCTACGCTGACCCGTCTGCCTATTACTTCCCTACTGCTACCCGACAGTCCACCGTTGAAGTCCTGAAAGGCGCGCCGCTGCTTCGCTATGGCCCGCAGACAACTGGCGGCGTGGTCAACCTGGTCAGCACGCCCATTCCGCAGGAAAGTGCGGGCAGCGTGCAGACCGTGATTGATGAGCGCGGCAGTGTCGATCTGCATGCCTGGGCGGGTGGCCAGGGCGAATCCATGGGCTGGCTACTGGAAACCGTGCAACGCGATGGCGAAAGCTTTAAGGACACCGATCGCAGCAACGATGCCGGCGACTATCGTATCGAGGATTACGTTGCCAAGCTTGGCTGGCAATCCACTGAAGGACCGGCGCAAAGCCTGCTGCTAAAACTGCAGTATTCAGAGGAAACCTCCCTGGAAACCTATCTGGGTCTGACCGATGCCGACTTCGAAGCCAACCCGAACCGTCGATACGGCCTGTCAGCCATTGATGATATGAGCAATCGTCACTCGTCGATCCAGCTCAGCTATGCTCTGGCGCTGAGCGACAACACAACCTTGAGCGCCAACGCCTACCAGAACAATTTCAAACGTAACTGGTTCAAACTCGACGGCGGCGGTGCGTATATTGATGCTGCCAACCGCGGCGATGCGCGTGCCCAGGCAATTCTGGACGGATCAGGTAACGTGAATGGACTGCGTTACAAGAACAACAATCGTCGTTACGAATCACGTGGTGTTGAAGTTAACCTGGCGCATAACCAGGGCGATCACCTGATTGAGTTCGGTGCGCGCACTCACGAAGACGAATCGGACCGCTTCCAGCCAGTTGATGTTTACAACCAGGCCGGCGCACGATTGATCTACGACCGCCGTATCCAGCCAGGTTCCGGCGACAATCGTGTAGGTTCTGCAGACGCAGTAACCTTCTGGCTGACTGATACCTGGCAGGTCACCGACGCGCTGACCGTCAACGCGGCATTGCGACACGAAAACGTCACCACCAGCGAACATCGTTACGCAACTCTTGACCGCAGCTCGCTGAACCGTATTACCAACAACGAAGCCAGCGAATGGTTGCCAGGCGTGTCACTGACCTATCAGATCAGCGATAGTTTCCAGGTACTGGCTGGCGTGCATCGCGGATTTTCTCCACTGGGCGCAGGTGCACAACCTAACGAAGACCCGGAAACCAGCGACAACTATGAAGCCGGCTTCCGTTACCAGAGCGGTACCCTGTTCGCTGAACTGATCGGTTTTTACAGTGATTTCTCGAACAAGAGTGAGAATTGCTCACTGGCCAGCCCATGCAGCAACGGCGAAACCAGTGGCTCTTACACTACCGGTGAAGCAGTGATTCAGGGCCTGGAAGTTCAATTTGGCAACCGTTTTGCAGTAGGCGACGCGTCCGTACCCTTCGATTTCAGCTACACTTTGACTGATGCCGAGATCACACGCACTGACGCTACTGCTGGTGTGAACAAGGGTGACGAGCTGAAAGACGTACCACGTAACATCTTCAGCGTCCGCAGTGGCCTGGAGCTGGCCAATGGCTGGAACAACTACATCGTCGGCAAGCTGGTACATGAGATGTGTGTGTCAATCGGGTGTAACAACTCAGCCAGCCCTTACGCCAAAACTGACACGCTGTTCGTCACTGACCTGATCAGCCGTTACACTATCAACAATGGCGTTGAGCTGTTCTTAAAAGTCGAAAACCTGTTCGACAAACAGAAGATCGTTTCACGCGATCCCGACGGCGCACGCCCGAACAAGGCACGCACCGCGTCAGTTGGTTTCCTGTACGAGTTCTGATCAACTCCCAGGTGTTTACCGAACAAAAAAGGCAGCTCAACTGAGCTGCCTTTTTTGTTATTCAGACTCATTGTCTAAAAAGTGACACAAGCTATTTCTTGTTCTTGAGAGCCTGCTCAAACAACGCCGCCATCGTACCGGTCTGACGCTTGTTGTCAGCCGCCTTGCCAAAGTCCTTCTTGCCACGGGTGGATGTTGCAGCCCGGGCACCACCACGCGAGGAACGACTGCCATCGCTTTTCTCGCTAGGTTGCGGCAAGGGATCATCCAGACGCATGGTCATGGCGATTCGTTTTCTTTCTCGATCAACTTCCAGCACTTTGACTTTGACAATCTGGCCGGCACTCACCACTTCGTGCGGATCCTTCACAAACTTGTCGGACAGAGCTGAAATATGCACCAGGCCATCCTGATGGACCCCCACATCAACAAATGCACCGAAGTTGGTGACATTGGTGACAGTACCTTCCAGTATCATGCCCGGCACCAGGTCTTTTATTTCCTCAACACCTTCTTTCAGTTCCGCTGTTTTGAATTCACCACGCGGATCACGACCGGGCTTCTCCAGTTCTTTGAGGATATCCTGGACGGTGGGCAGACCGAACTTCTCGCTGACGTAATCCTGGGCCTTCAGGCCGCGCAGAAACGCAGCGTCACCGATCAGTGACTTCACATCACGATTGTTGCGACGGGCGATCTCCTCAACCAGCGGATAGGACTCAGGATGCACCGCAGAACCATCCAGCGGGTTCTCACTTTCGTGGATACGCAGAAAACCGGCTGCCTGCTCGAAGGTCTTGTCGCCAAACCTTGGGACTTTCTTCAATTGTTCACGCGACCGGAACTGACCATTCTGGTCCCTGAATTCCAGAATATTGCTTACCAGCGACTGATTGAGACCGGACACCCTTTTCAGCAATGGAGCCGATGCTGAATTGACATCCACACCCACTGCGTTCACACAGTCCTCGACCACCGCGTCCAGACTTCTGGCCAGCTTCACCTGACTGACATCGTGCTGGTACTGACCAACACCAATCGACTTGGGTTCGATCTTTACCAGCTCGGCCAGTGGATCCTGCAGGCGGCGGGCAATGGACACCGCGCCTCTAATCGTGACGTCCAGGTCCGGCAGTTCCTGGGAGGCAAACTCTGAAGCTGAATACACGGATGCACCCGCCTCGTTGACCATGACTTTCTTGAGCTTGAACTGCGGAAACTGTTTGCAGAAATCACCAACAAACTGGTCGGTTTCCCGAGACGCGGTACCATTGCCGATACTGATCAGTTCAACCGGGTATTTATCGCAGAGCGCTTTTAGTACGGCAGCCGCCTCCGCCTTGCGATGCTGAGGCGCGTTCGGAAAAATTGCACCGTGGTCCAGCACTTTGCCAGTCTGATCCACAACACAGAGTTTAACGCCGGTGCGCAGCCCCGGATCAAGACCGATCGTGACTTTCTTGCCTGCCGGTGGGGCCAGCAACAGATCCTTGATATTGCGGGCAAATACATCGATGGCGCCCTCTTCCGCCTGCTCACGCAGCTGGGTCAGAAAGTCCGTCTGCAGGTGTGTATGTACCTTGACGCGCCAGGTCCAGCGCACGACATCTGCCAGCCACTTGTCGGCTGCCCTGCCCTGATCATTGATCTTCCAGTGCGAGGCAATCATGCCCTCGCAGGCGTGACGCGCTGGTGGTGCGTTTTCGTCGACCGGGATATCCAGCTTCAGATTGAGGATACCCTCGTTTCTGGCACGGAACAGGGCCATCACGCGGTGCGAGGGAATGGTCGTAACCGCTTCCGAAAATTCAAAATAATCCCGGTACTTGGCACCCTCCTGTTCCTTGCCCGGCACCAGCTCCGAGATCATATGCGCGTGACCCCAGAAGAAGTCCCGCAGCTTGCCCAGCAGATTTGCATCTTCGCCAAACTGTTCGATCAGAATGTGACGGGCGCCGTCCAGCGCTGCTTTTGCATCGGCGACCCCCTGATCGGCATCGATGTATTTCTCAGCTTCCAGTTCCGGGTCCAGCGCCGGGTTGTCGTAAAGACTGTCGGCCAGCGGCTGCAGGCCTGCCTCTCTGGCAATCTGCGCCCTGGTGCGGCGCTTGGGCTTGTAGGGCAGATAGAGATCTTCCAGCGCAGTCTTGGTATCCGCCTGGCGGATCTGGGCTTCCAGTTCCGGCGTCAGCTTTTCCTGCTCGGAGATGCTCTTGAGAATGACCTCTCGTCGATCTTCCATCTCACGCAGATAGACCAGACGCTCTTGCAATTTGCGCAACTGGGTATCATCCAGACCACCGGTCACTTCTTTACGGTAGCGGGCGATAAACGGGACCGTCGCGCCATCATCCAGCATGGCTACGGTGGCGGTTACTTGTTGGGCCTTGGCGCCGATCTCCGCGGCAATCTGTTCATACATCGCTGTTAACACTGAATAGGGTTCCTGCACTTGATTTTGGGTTGTTGTGTTAGGGGTTCGATAGTCAAAAGCTCACTACGCAGCGGGGTCATCCCCGGCGTCATTGCGATTGGCACGTTTGACGTGATCATCAATATAGGTCAGCACACCGCGCAGTATGTTGATTTCCATGGCGTCCGGCCGGATACGGCCAAACAGCCGGCGCATGCGAGGCATCAGCAGCCGAGGATTTTTGGGGTCGTGGAAGTCCATGTCGATCAGTACCTGTTCAAGATGCTCGTAAAACAGTTCCAGCTGGTGGTTATCCGCCTTGGGGACGTCCCAGTACTCATCTTCAACGCTGGCATCGTAGAAATCACCACTGTGAACCGGTTGTGCCGCAGCACCTGCTGCCAGCGCATCCAGCATGGCCACCCGCACTTCATAACAGATCACTACAACTGCCGCCGCCAGATTGAGCGAGCTGTACTCTTCACTGGCGGGGATCTGCACGTGATAATGACAGAGCTGCAGTTCTTCGTTGTTCAGGCCGCTGTCTTCACGACCAAACACCAACGCAACTTTGTTGCGACCGGCGTCTGCCACGACATGATTCGCGCACTGACGGGGGCTGAGCACCGGCCACGGCATCCGGCGTGACCGGGCACTGGCGCCAATAACCAGGCCGCAATCAGCAACAGCGGTCTGCAGGTCGGGAAACACCTCTGCCCTATCCAGTACGTCGGTGGCCGATGCAGCACGCCAGGTTGCGGTATCACTGGGGTAGTCCCTGGGATCGACCAGGCGCAGATTGGGAATCCCCATATTTTTAAGGGCGCGCGCGGCGGCGCCGATGTTGCCGGGATGTGAGGTATTAACCAGCACGACCTGGATATTGGAAAATTCGGGCAGGCTCAAAGATCTCTCCGCGTCTGTCGATGTTTATAAAATGGGTCCGGATTATAACAGCCTGATAACAAACTATCTGCGTTGCTCTCGTTTTGCTATCATTGGCGGCTGATTCACTCCCGATTGTCGAGACTATGCACCCAGTTATCAATATAGCCCTCCGCGCCGCCCGCAGCGCCGCCGAACAAATCGCCCATGTCAGCGACCGCCTGGATCGCGTCAATGTTGTTGAAGACCATGGCGGCAACCTGGTAACCAGCATGGACCTGGATGCGGAGCGAACCATTCTGTATCACCTGCGCAAGGCCTACCCTGATTTCAGCGTCGAATCGCGCATCAGTGGTTATACCGAGGGTGCCGATCGTGCCAACACCTGGCTGATCGACCCCATCGTGGGCAACCGCAATTTTTATCGCGGCGTGGGGGCATTCTGCGTTTCCGTCGCACTGAGAACCAGCAAAGGCATCACACAGGGCGTGCTCGTGAATCCGGCTACCAACCAGGAATTCACTGCCAGCAAGGGCGACGGTGCCCAGCTGAATGCGACACGTATCCGGGTTGGCAAGGCCAGTGAGCTTGAGCAGTCCATGATCGCGCTGGATGGTGACCCTCAGGGCGAGACCGTCATCATGCAGAAACTGTTGGCCAGCCTGCAGGCGCTGCCGGCCTGGGTTCAGATCAGCGGATGTCCAGCGCTGGACATGGCGCATGTTGCATCCGGACGACTGGATGCGGCCTGGTGCGCACAGCAGCCGGAAACCGCCATTGCTGCTGCCCGTCTGATTCTTCTTGAGTCAGGTGCCCTGCTGGGAGACCCTCAGGGCAATCCGCAGGTGCAACAGAGCAAAGAGCTGCTGTTCAGCAACCCAAAATGCTTTAAGCAACTCCTCAAAATACGCCAGACCCTGACAAGCTAAAACAACAAAACAACTCATCAGAACCGATGGTCGGACATGGCAGAACCCAGACGCAGTAATCGCCACAAACTGACAGAAGGCCCCATCGGTCAAACCCTCATCAATATGACCATGCCCATGATTGTTGGCATGGTCATGATGTTCAGCTTCAATCTGGTTGATACATTTTTCATCAGTATGCTCGGCACCGAGCCACTGTCTGCCATCAGTTTTACCTTCCCCGTCACCTTCACCATCATGAGTCTGGCCATCGGTCTAAGCATCGGCACATCCGCCGTGGTCGCCAAATACATTGGTCGCGGTGAAACAGAAAAGGCCAAGCAGGCGTCGACAGTGACAAACTACGTCGCCATGGCACTGGCCGGCGTGCTGGCCATTGTCGGTTATGTTTTCATGGACAGCATTTTTCTGCTGATGGGTGCACCAGAATCCATGCTGCCAGCGATTCGCGAGTATATGGACATCTGGCTACCCACCAGTGTGCTGCTGGTCGCCATCATTTGTGCCAACGCCGTGCTGCGAGCCAATGGCGACACGCGAACGCCCAGCATCCTGATGGCGGCGGCCGGTCTGATCAATGCGGCACTGGACCCTCTTTTCATTTTCGGTCTGGGACCAATTCCTGCCATGGGCATTCAGGGTGCCGCTTATGCAACGCTGGCCTCATGGATAGCCGGTGTCTGCTTCCTGTTCTATTACCTGGCCATTCGCCATGAACTGATCTATCGCGGCCTGCCCACGGGTCCGGTGTTCAAGAACTCAGCGCGCGAAATGCTTCGCATTGGTATTCCCGCCTCGGGCGCCAATATGATGACGCCGCTGGCTGCCGGCATCATGACCGCCATCGTAGCCTCATACGGAGAAACCGCAGTTGCTGCGTTTGGTGTCGGCTCACGCCTGGAATCCATTGCCTGCCTGGTCATACTGGCGCTGTCGAGTACGTTGCCGCCGTTTGTCAGCCAGAATCTGGGGGCCGGCAAGCTCGAGCGCATTCGCGAGGCATGCCGGCTTTCCATGCGTTTCGTGCAGGGCTGGCAGTTACTGATTTACATAGTCATGGCACTGGGTGCATCGCTGATTGCCTGGGTGTTTACCCGCGACGCCGAAGTTGCCGGGATCATTCGTCTCTACCTGTGGATCATGCCGTTAAGCTATGGCATGCAGGGCGTGATCATCCTCTGTAACTCTGCGCTGAATGCCCTGCACAAACCCATGGTAGCGCTGTATCTGAGCTTCGCCCGCTTTTTTGTGTTTTATGTCCCACTCGCCTGGGTTGGCAGTCAACTCTATGGTTTACCGGGGTTCTTTATAGGCGCATTCACAGGCAACCTGTTGATGGCCATTGTTTCCTGGCTTACATTCCAGCGTGTACTGGCCGCTGAGCAGGCCCACATGCAACCGGCCAGCTGAACCCCGGCAGGCATTTCCTCCCTTTGCCCGCTGCGGCTTTTGTTTTATGCTTCGGAAAAACATATAAAAGGGGATTCCGCATGACTAAACAGACAATGGCAGTCAGCCACACCAGTCGCATGGCCAATACTGCTGATGCAGCAGTGCGGCAGTTCTGGTCCACCCGATGACCAAGATTACCTCCAGCTACAAAGATGCCCTGCAGGTGTTACATCAGCGGGTTTCAGTATCACGGGTCAGCGATCCGGCTCCGGATCAGGCCACGCGTGAAGCGATATTTCGTGCCGCGCTGCGGGCCGCCGATCATGGCCTTTTGCGACCCTGGCGGTTTCTGATCATTGAAGGTGAGTCCCGGCACCGCCTGGGCGAGTTGTGGGGTAAAGCGAGCAAGGCTGACAATCCTGGGATGACGGAAGCAGATGTGTTGTCCGCGCAAAAGAAAGTGCTGCGGGCGCCAATGATTGTAGTCGGCATTGTGAGCCCAAAAGCGCACCCCAAAGTCCCCGAGGCAGAACAGCACCTAGCCGCCGGAGCGGCCATGCAGAATATGCTTAATGCGGCGTACGCACTGGATGTCGGCGCAATCTGGCGCACCGGGCCAATGGCGACCCACCCTGTGATGCGCGAGGGGCTAGGCCTTCAAGCCCACGAATCGATTATCGGTTTTTTATATCTCGGCAGCATTGATGGCCCCATGCGCAGCGTGCGCGAAGAGGCGCTGACCGACTTTTTCCAGGAGTGGTAAATGACTCAAGCCACCGAAGCTCACACGATGCAGATTCGCAAGACCACAGTCTTCTGCACGCCCTTACTGACAGCTCTGTTACGCGGCCTGGCGACTATCATTCTGTGGATAATTGGCTGGCGGCCGATTGGCAAACCGCTCAATGATCAGCGCTTTGTTCTTATTGGCGCACCGCACACCAGCAATTGGGATTTCCCCATCATGCTGCTGGTTGTCCTGAAGTTGAAGCTGCGCCTGCACTGGATGGGCAAAAACTCACTGTTCAAGTTTCCATTTGGTGGGCTGATGCGTTGGCTGGGCGGCATCCCGATTGATCGTTCCCGCCACAACGGCATGGTTGATCAGGTTGTTCAGCAGTACAGAGATAACCCGGAACTGGTGGTTCTGATCCCGCCTGAAGGCACTCGGGCCAAGGTCAAGGACTGGAAGACCGGGTTTTACCATATCGCCAATAACGCCGGAGTTCCGATTTTGATGGGTTATCTGGACGCAGATAAAAAAGAAGCCGGCCTGGCCGACTTCTTTTATCCGACCGGAGATCTGTCGGTCGATATGGCTGAAATTCGAAAGTTCTACGCCACCAAAAAAGGCATCAGGCCAGAGAATGCTGACTGACCGAGTCAGAGGCCTCCGCCTGGTCTGAGTTTTGACTGGCAGGTGCCTGGTAATCCAGAGCACTCAGCACATGTGAAAACGCAAAATTGGCAAAAACATTGATGTCTGATTTCAGGTGCTGGAACTTCCAGCGCTTGAGATACCATTGTTGCAGTATTGCGGTGGTTGCTGCCGACAGCAGTGCCGTGTCGCCCTGATAACGGAACACACCCGCATCAATGCCATCCTGGAAAATAGATTGCAGCCGTTGGTCAAACTTCAGTTCCATCTGCATGGCCGCTTCCCGCTGGCTGCGATCAAGACCTTTGGCTTCGATAAAGCAGAAGTAGTACCACTGATGCATGATGTCGTTCATGTACAGGTCTGCAAACAGTACGGCCCGGAGGTGTTCGTAAGGCGGCAGTTTGTGGCTGTGAATATCCGACATGACGTCATCAATAGACTGCCGCACCACCGATTCAATTGCAGACGCCAGATCACTTTTGCTGCCGATATAGGCGTACAGACCACCCATGCTGATCTGAGTCTCTCGGCTCAGGTCACGCAGGCTCATGGAATGAAAACCCTGGCTGTTGGCCAGTCGGAATGTGCAGGTAAAAATCTTCTGGAGATTACGCAGAGCAGTCTTGCCATTTTTAATCTGCATGCGTTCGTGGTGAACAGCGAATACTCGTTCCCACAATGGCTCGCCTTCCAGCACCCAAGCCTGCTTGAACGCTTTTAGCGAAGTATTGTGCGGCCACTCAGCTTTAAGCTTGTCTTCTGACACGCCTGACATGCGCAGTCACTCCTTGATCAATGCAGGCAACGCTGCTGTCGTTGGGCACCCTCTGTTCGAGGTTCAGTGCCAGTCAACTCGCGCTTTCGATGCGCTGCCCTGGTTTATTGTTATTTCCGGCCCGCGAGGCCATCTGGAATGGATAGCACAGCAGTTTACACCAAGCTGCCACCGTTCACCAACGCACTGATCACGGCATAGAGTCCGGATATCGCACACAATATCAGCGACCCACCGCGGATGACCTGGGGCGACAGGCGGCCCATGGTCTGTCTTGCGACCCAGAACCCGCCTATGGTCGCGGGAATCAAAGGTAAGGACAGCATTATATGTGACCAGCCGAAATGCCCAACCGGCGCGAGCACTAAAAGGGAAATCAGGCAGCTGACAACAAAAAATGCCGCCAGGTTGGCCCGAATCAATGCGACATTCTGATGCTGCCACAACAGCGCCATCGGAGGTCCACCGATGGAGGTGGAGGTACCCATAAAGCCCGACAGAAAGCCAGCAGCCACCATACGGCCATTGGTAGGGCTCCAGCGCAGGGAGCTCAAACTGACCGCCACAGCAAACAGCACCGAAAGCCCGATCCACAACGCCAGCATGTTTTTATCCATCCATAACAGCAGCCCGGCGCCGGCCAGTGATCCAGGAACTCGCCCGACCACAGCCGCTTTCAATCCGCTCAGAGACACCCCCTCACGGAAATACCAGGCGTTGATCAGCGACAGTACCAGGGCGCAGACCGTCACGGGCGCCGGGACATAGGCGGGATTCACAAAAAACAGCACTGGCGCAGCAATCACCGCCAGGCCGAAACCAACGGCGGTCTGTACATAGGCGCCGACAAAAACCAGCGCGATTGCTATCAGTATTTCCATAGGGATTCCAGAATCTGGCTCAGTTCAGCTACAGACGTCACTGTGCATAAGAAAAACCGCGTATTCTACGACTGTTGCACCGCCTCTGCTATAATCCCGGCCCATGTATCCAATGTCCTATATCGAACCGGTTTTTCGCCCACCCAGTGAATGGAAGTCCCTGATTCTGCAGGTGACCAACGGCTGCTCCTGGAATAAGTGCACTTTCTGCGACATGTATACCGCCCCGCAGAAACGCTTTCAGCCCCAATCAATCGAGGCTCTTGAGGCGCAGCTGCGTGACATCGTCGAGCGCGGCCTGCCAGTCTACCGGGTCTTTCTGGCTGATGGTGACGCAATGACGCTGTCAATGCGCCGCCTGAACGAAATACTGGACATGCTCAATCGTTGGTTGCCACACAAGCCTAGAATCAGTGCTTACTGCCTGCCGCGCAATCTGCGCAACAAGACGGTGGATGATCTGCGCGAGCTGCGCGCAAAAGGACTTAGCCTGCTGTATGTGGGCTGCGAAACCGGCGACGACGAATTGCTGGAACTGATCGAAAAAGGCGAAACTTTCGACAGCTCACTGGACGCCCTGCAAAAAATGAAAGCGGCCGACATCAAGAGCTCCGTCATGGTTCTCAACGGCCTGGGTGGCCCTGAACTGAGTGAGCGCCACGCTATCAACAGCGCCCGGCTGATGAACGCCGCCCAGCCGGATTATCTATCCACGCTGGTGGTGGAGCTGCCCAATGGTACACAGCGCTTTACAAAACACTTTGGTGATCGCTGGCGTAAGCTGGGCAAGCTGGAACTGTTCCGCGAAATGGAAGTCTTTCTGGAACACCTGGAACTTAACAGCACCATCTTCCGCAGCGACCATGCATCCAACTATCTGGTTCTGAAAGGTGTGCTCGGCAAGGACAAAGACACCTTGCTGCAGACAGTGCGAACGGCGATTCATCAGCCAGGGCGAATTCCCTTGCGTGAGGAGTGGCAGCGGGGGCTGTAGTCAGC
>PALV01000015.1 GCA_002706685.1 Gammaproteobacteria bacterium
GAAGTCTGGAGCGATCTGGTCAGGGCAGTGGGAAACTGGCGCGAAGAGACCATGACCTACTTCGAGACGGACATGCCCGTCACCAACGCTTACACGGAGAGAGTTTTAGCAATCTGTTGAAAAGGCGGGATTGTGAGAAAATAGCGTCATCGACTTAATGGGGTCAATCCGATGCGCTGTGAAATTTCTCCCCATGACGTTTTGTTCAGTTGCCGCGTACTGGAATCGCGGACTCCAACCGATCATCCGATCAGAAAGGTGCGTAAGGCTGTTGATCTGGCTCTGAAAGAACTGGATGTTCTGTGATACGGTCAACGGCGCTCACGCCAGCGCCAGGTTGTGCTCAGTTATCGAGACTGCCAAAGCCAATGGACTCGAGCCGTATCAATATCTGCGGCATCTGTTGACGGAGCTGCCCAAAGCCATAACGGACGCCGAGGTTGAAAAGTTATTGCCTTGGCAGATTGATCCGCTGACGTTAGAGTGACCCGTGGTTTATTGATCGGTTACGATTTTCTGGGATGCGGTGAATCTGGATGAGTGGATTGCGCTAATTCAGCAAAACGGATCATTATCGGATTTGTCGAATATCAACATGGATATTCTAACTGGTACGGGTCATTCGTAATGCGTCCATAGCCGCAGTACCTTAACGGCATGCTCTTTCTCTAGCACTTGGTACACCAGTCGATGCTGGATATTTATTCGACGTGAGTAAGCGCCAGACAAGTCGCCGATAAGTTTTTCGTAAGGAGGCGGACTGGTAAAAGGATCCTTCTTGAGTATTTCCAGAAGATCTTGCGCCTTGGGCTTGAGCCCAGAGGAGGCAAGCTTTCTCGCATCCTTCTGCGCTTGCTTTGTGAAGTAAAGCTCCCACATCACCAATCCAACGATTGATCAGTATCAGCTAAATCTGTCGCCAGACCCTCGCGAATAGACTCACGCATGCCGGGAATAGACACCAGATAGAGTGTTTCACTGATGGCATTCCAGTCTTCTTCGGCCAGCAATACGGCGTTGCCTCGTTTTCCTGTAATAACGATAGGCTTGTGCGTTTGTTTGGTTTCATCGATCAGAGCGTATAGCTTCGAGCGTGCTTCGGTAGCATTTAATGTAGACATAGCAAACCTCCATTTCTGCATAGCGTACGCCTATGCGTACGCTATGTCAACCCAACCAGCTGTGGATGTCAGGTTTTACGTATGTCTCGACCTGGCAGGGCTGGATCTATGTGGCGTTTGTGATTGATGTATTTGCACGTTACTTCGTCGGCGGGCGTGTCAGCACCAGCATACGCACAGACTTCGTACTGGACGCATTGGAGCAGGCCTTATATGCGCGACATTCAATCGATGCGCTGATTCATTACAGCGACCGAGGCTCGCAGTACGTCTCTATCCGTTACACCAAACGACTGGTTGAGGCGGGCATTGAACCGTCCGTTGGCCGTCGCGGTGACAGCTATGACAACGCACTGGCGGACATGATCAGTGGTTTGTACAAAACCGAATTGATCCACCGCAGGGCGCCGTGGAAAAGTCGTGAAGCAGTGGAGCTGGCAACGCTGGAATGGGTGACCTGGTTCAATCAACACAGATTACTGGAAAGTATCGGGTATGTACCTCCGGCAGAAGCTGAGGCAAACTACTGCCGTTAACTGAGTGCGCCAATGGCTCAGGCGGCGTAACTTAAACCAAATGGCCTCCACAAAACCCGGGGCGATTTAGATTATTGAGTTTTTGTATACGTACTTGAATCATATGGTCGGTACTCCTACACTTGACCGTAACAACACCCCCCACGCACCCCGTAAGCTCTGCGCACCCCGGGGGGTTCTTTTTTCTAGGCCAACCTAAAGTTCCGCGCCGACCGTAACCGTATAGTCCATCCCCTTGATCTGGATGAGTCAAACCTGACCTCGTTTTGCACCACCTGGCGGCAGCGCTCAAGATAAACCTGATATGAGCATTTGCCGGAAGACCACGTAGGGTCAGTCTTGGTACCTGACGGGTAAAAGGTATACAAAATATTACCAATTATGAGATGTATTGCTAACCATTCTTGATGGAAAGCCCTTATTGATCTACGATACATTACCTTAGAAGTAATAATGTGTAAACCAAATGACCCGGTCTGAAAAGTTGCTGTCGATATTTGCGAATACCGTCAAGGCTGGCGGTGGTGTTCACACCACATCGGAACTGGCCTTTATGATGGGTGAACCGCCAGGACCGGCCTTTACCAAGTTTTTGTCAGACTGCGCCAGGAAGGGGGTCATTCGGCGTGTTGCCAAAGGTGTTTTTGAAAGCGTGCTGACGCCACCGGAACCCTCGACAGCTCTCTATAAAATAATACGGAAGTTGCGCGGCTCCGTGCTCAGTTACATCAGTCTTGAAAGCCAGCTGAGTTTCACCGGGGACATTTCTCAGTTGGTGATGGACCGAGTGACGGTGATGACCAAGGGGCGCAGCGGTATCTTTGTCACACCCTACGGCGTGATTGAATGTATTCACACCAAAAAGTCTGTTGGCAGCATTGCTCCTTGTTTGTACTTCGATGCCGACATCGGGATGTACCGCGCAACAACAGAACAAGCCATTGCAGACCTAAAAGACTGCAACAGAAACGTACAGATGCTGGAGGGTTGATATGCTAAGCAGGCAGATTCAGCAGATCGTGAATTCTGATCCGGATTACGCGGCCATCGCACCCGTTATTGAGAAGGAAATTCTCCATCACGACATCATGGATGCTCTGGTCAGATTTGGAGCGATGCAGTCGCTGACTTTTATTGGTGGCACATCGCTCAGGCTTTGTTATAACAGCCCGCGCTTGTCCGAGGATCTGGATTTTAATGGTGGCTATAATTTCAAGCCGTCAGACTTTGATGGGCTTGAGGTGGATATTCAGGACTACATTCAAAACAAGTACGAGATTCCGGTCTGGGTGACCAAACCTGCAGCCGACAAACAAGGCGATACCTCCTCCTGGAAGATCAGTATAGAGAAGGAGGCCAATCGGCCAGATTTGCCACGCCAGAAAATGCACATTGATGTCTGCGCAATCCCCTCTTTTGATGTGAACATGAGAGGTTTGTTAAATCATTACAACATGCCTGTGCCAACCGAGGGATTGCTGTTTCCTGTTCAATCGCTGTCAGAAACACTTGCCGATAAGCTGATAGCGCTGGCCTATCGATCCAGACGAATCAAACCAAGAGATCTTTGGGATATTGTCTGGATCAAACAGCGCGGCATAGAACTGTCACGACCACTTGTTGATAATAAGTTAGACGCCAGAGGCAAGGAGCCTTCAGATTTTGGACAGGCACTTTGGCTTCAGGTTGAAAAGCTTGTGCATGACGGTGAAGTGTATAACGATTTTAAAGCAGAGATCGTTCGGTTCGTGCCTAACCAAATCAAGGTGAGAACCATCGACAATCCAGACTATTGGATCTATGTGCAGTCGGTAGTCAAAGAGCTGGCAATTCAAGCGCTGAATCCGGATTCGTCTGTAAGCCGGTTTGATATGAGTAAGTGATTTACACACTTCTGTATGAGTCTGGATCAGTCAAGATGCGCTTCCGACGTTTGCCAGTGCTGCTCAGGTCTCTTTTCCCGATGTCAGCGGAGTACCAGGCGTTTGCGGAAATGTTGGAGCGGGAGGCGAAAAAGGCAGGGTGCTCCCCGTATGAGCTGCATGACTCGTGAGATTGGCCGGAAATTGAGTGGTGAAGTTGTGCCTAAGCCTAATAGCCGGTGCGGCTACAATCAGCTGAATCTCATCTTGAGAGCCTGTGCTTACTCGGCCAGCGTATCGAGGGCTTTGCAGCGGTCAGCATCGATCCGCTCCGTGTACGCGATCACGTTCTGGTATCGAACACGACGGTGTGTGCCGATCTTATGGAGCGGGATCTCCCCGCGCTCGAGCAACTGTCCTAGGAAGGGACGCGATACGTTCAGCATATCCGCAGCGTCCTGGGTCGTCAGTTCAGTGTGGATCAACTACAAGTATCTATAAATAGTGACGTTCGGAATGCTTGAAACAAGTAAACTCGGGGTTATAATCCTGAACAGGTCAGCAGGGCTGCCCATAGCAGTGCGTGATGCTTGTGCATCGCTGGCTTACCGATACTCAACTAAGCGGCTTTCCTCTACAATCGAGTACCCTTGTTGGGTGACCAGTTGTGCCGCTTCCAGTTTGAATTCTGTTGTAAACGAACGTCGTTGCCTTGCCATTGGGCACCTCTTTTAATGTGGTAATGTTATCACCTTAAATGGTGTCCGGTTTTATTAGACCACTACAGTATTCTATACGCTGGTGAAACAGCATCGATTAAGGCCTCGTTAATCAACGGATGGTGGATGAGGGGGCACAAGCTGCTGAAACATCTGTTCTTCAGCAGCTTGTGTTATCAGAGCATCATTCCGTGGGTTATCGCCCCATTCAATCGCGTGAGCCACGAAGCCGGAGAGCGTTGAAAACCACCGATGCCGAGCTGAGACTCATTGCGAGTGCGGCGAACATGGGTGAGAGCAGAATACCCGTGAGGGGATACAACACACCGGCTGCGATCGGGACGCCAAGCGCATTGTAGATAAACGCGAAACCCAGATTTTGCTTCATATTAGCGACGGTACTATCGGAAAGGTGCCGTGCGGTGGAGATTCCACGCAAGTCGCCTTTGACCAGGGTTACCTGAGCGCTGTTCATGGCAACGTCTGTACCCGTCCCCATGGCGATACCTACGTTAGCCTTTGCGAGAGCCGGGGCATCGTTAATCCCGTCCCCAGCCATAGCTACAATACAACCTTCAGCTTGAAGCTGTGTGACGAGGTCAAGCTTGTCAGCAGGTTTGACTTCGCCGTGCACTTCGTCGATTCCCAATTCCTTGGCAACAGCGTTAGCCGTTGCAATACCATCGCCGGTTGCCATGATGATACGAATCCCCGCTTGCTGGAGATCTCGCACTGCTTCCAGCGTGCTCTGTTTGATCGGGTCGGAGACAGCCAACAGGCCTGCAAGTTGGCCATCCGAGGCGAGATACATGACACTCGCACCTTTTTCGCGCAATGAGTCGGCGATGTTTGTCAGGTGGGTAACATCAATCCCGTCTTGCTGCATCAGAGCAGTATTGCCCAGGACCAGCGACTTACTATCGACTTGGCCACGAACGCCGATGCCGCTACCTGATTCAAAATCGTCGACTGCACTGAGTGTGAGGCCGCGCTCGCGCGCCGCGTTCACAATAGCGTCGGCAAGTGGATGTTCACTGCCTTGATCGAGGCTCGCTGCAAGACGTAGTACTTCATCGGCAGTTATGTCACCTGCCGGAATTGCTTGTTCAAAAGCCGGACGTCCTTCAGTCAATGTGCCGGTTTTATCAACAATCAGAGTATCGACTTTGCGGAAGTTCTCAATCGCGGCGGCATCGCGAAACAGCACGCCTTGCGTAGCGGCTTTGCCGGTTGCCACCATGATGGACATGGGTGTGGCCAGCCCCAACGCACACGGGCAAGCGATAATCAGCACCGCAACAGCATTTATCAAACCGTACACCCAGCTCGGTTGCGGACCGAAGAACCCCCAAACGAACAGAGTTGTTATGGCGATGACCACTACAGCCATAACGAAGTAACCGGCAACCAAGTCAGCCATGCGCTGCATGGGAGCGCGCGAACGCTGCGCCTGCGCTACGAGCTGCACAATCTGAGAGAGCACTGTGGCAGAACCCACTTTCTCTGCCCGAATCACAAGCGCGCCTGAAGTATTCATCGTCGCGCCAATCACCTTGTCTCCGGGTCGCTTGCTTACGGGGAGTGGCTCTCCGGTCAGCATCGACTCATCCAATGAGCTATTACCTTCCTCTACCGTGCCGTCAACCGGGACTTTTTCACCAGGGCGAACGCGCAAGCGATCACCTTCATGTACGTGATTCAAAGGCACATCTTCCTCAGTGCCATCCTTGTTGATCCGCCGTGCTGTCTTAGGCGCCAGACCGAGCAAGGACTTGATGGCAGCTGATGTTTGCGAGCGTGCCCTCAACTCAAGCATCTGACCCAACAATGTCAGCGAAATGATGACAACTGCTGCTTCAAAATAGACTGAAACGCGGCCCATCGACATGAAAGTTTCGGGGAATATGCCCGGTGCTATCGTTGCGACAGTGCTATAGATAAACGCCGCTCCAGTACCAAGGCCTATCAGCGTCCACATGTTCGGGCTGCGGTTCACTATTGATTGCCAGCCCCGTACAAAAAATGGCTGCCCTGCCCACAACACTACAGGTATTGAAAGAACGAGTTCGATCCATGTTTGCACGCCCATGCTGAACCAGCCAAGCTGCGGGCCGAACATAGCAAGTATTGTCACGATGACAGTAAACGGCAGCGTCCACCAGAACCTGCGTGAAAAATCTTTCAACTCTGGATTGTTATCATCATCCAGACTGGGCATCAATGGCTCAAGAGCCATGCCACACTTTGGACAGGTTCCCGGGTGATCTTGCAGGATCTCCGGATGCATAGGGCAAGTGTACGTCGTGCCGGGCTCATGCGGCGTTGTATGTTCCTCCGACTTGGTGGGATCGAGGTACTTTTCCGGGTCATCACGGAATCTACCCAAACACTTGGTGCTGCAAAAATAGAAAGACTTACCCTCATGCTCCATGTGATGGGAGGAATTCTCTGTAACTCGCATGCCGCACACGGGATCTGAGAGCGGTGCATCTGTGTACGACGGATCCACGTGGTGTGGATGTTCTGATTGATTCTGCCCCATAACAACTAATCCTCTCGAGGTATGTGCCAAATTCCGTATACGCGTGCGTATAGCCTCATGATTGCATACATTTACT
Organism: Gammaproteobacteria bacterium; assembly: GCA_002706685.1. Lineage (GTDB taxonomy): Bacteria > Pseudomonadota > Gammaproteobacteria > Pseudomonadales > Pseudohongiellaceae > Pseudohongiella. Next base: position 6,857 of record PALV01000015.1, read on the forward strand.
TCTTTGCAGCATCACTTTAACCCATTGGATGAAGAAACCAGAAGTCTGCGCACCTAACAGGAACCTTTCGGAAGAAGCATGGAACGACGAGGCCGGCGATAACATGTAATTGATTGTCATTTTCTAGATCGGCGTGCCCCGTCGTTTTTTGATGGCTGAGATCTCTACTGTCACGCTCTCAACTGCCGAGGTAAATCTGGTCAATAAAATCGGATATATGACACGAGGATTACATGAATGTAACGATAGAGTCATCCGCGTGACAGCGGCGCCGCCTATCATCGGAATAAAAGAATGTGCGGCATTCAGGGGACTGAATCATGATTGAACACCATAAGATCTCTGTGTCGATAGTTAAAGAATTACCGAGGCAAATATGATGCATTCCAATATTAAAGGCGGTTCCTGGTTGGCGGGTTTATTTTTGCTTTCCGTGATCGGCGCTGGCACGGCAACCGCATCGGAGTTGGTCGCTGAAGTCTGGAAAGACCCCGACTGCGGTTGCTGCAACGAATGGATCCAGCATCTTGAAGAAGCCGGCATCCAAGTCCGCACTTTCAATATCGGCAACACCGCTATACGGGAACAGTTTGGCATCGCAAGACAGTTTGGCTCCTGTCATACCGCCAGAATCGGCGGCTATGCCATCGAAGGCCATGTGCCGGCTACCGATATCAAGCGTCTCCTGAAAGAAAAACCTGAGGCGATCGGCCTGGCCGTACCAGGTATGCCGATCGGGTCACCTGGCATGGACGGCCCGCTCTATGGCGACCGCAAAGACCCCTACGACGTTCTGCTGATCCATGTCGATGGCAGCACCAGCGTCTATCAAGCCTATCGCTGATCGATGCGATGAAACGGCCAATGTCCCGCTTCGGGATCAAGAGGAGAACACAATCATGAACACAGTGGATCTCGACGTCCAGGGCATGAGCTGCGGCTCATGTATCGCGAAAGTCACCGATGCGCTGAAAGAGCTGCCGGGAGTCGATGCCGTGGAAGTGCATTTGGCCACCGGCCGCGTTCAAGTTCGAGGCAACTTCGATCAAGGCAATGATCCGCTGCTGTCGACGTTGCAACAGGCCGGGTATCCCGCGCGTCTGGCAAGCGGCGACACCCTGTCCAGCCAATCAACAGAAGGCGGCGGCCGAAGTTGCTGCAGCCGAAATTCTTAAACATAGGAAGAGGTGTAATGCACATGAACCGTACTACTCAATTTCGCTCTCTGATTGTTGGTGCCTGTCTTGCGACCGGCTTACTGATCACATCGGTCGCTCAGGCCCATATCTCCCTCGTCAAATCCATACCGACGGCCGATGCTGTTGTCACGACACCGCAGCAGATCGATCTCGTCTTCAGTGAACAGCTTGTACTTCGCGCCTCGCGCTTGGAGCTGAGCGTCATAAAGGACGGTGGGGCCGCGGAGAAAGTCGAGCACATCGACGTTGAACTCATCAACGACGGCAAGACGCTGCGCGCTACGTTGCATAACCCCCTCGGAGTAGGCGTCTACCAGGTGCAATGGCGCGCCGTCGGTGATGACAACCATCCGATGACTGGCGAATACAGCTTCACCATCAAATGAGCGGGCGCCAACATCATGTCCAGTCTTCCCGACTACACGCTTCGGTTCATGCAGTACCTGGACTTGATGCTGCTGTTCGGATTGCCGCTATTCGCGTGGTACGGTCCGGCCGCCTCAACGACCAGCGGCGATAAGCACCCACCCCTGCCCAGATGGGCCTTGACCCAGTGGCTCCTGATCTGTGGGGTGCTCGGCTTGGCGCTGGCGGGCATTGAGATTGTGCGCAGCACGGCTGGCATCATGGGGGTCGCGGTTTCCGATCTGGCGCGGGACGACTTGGCCTGGTATCTGTTCGACACCCCCGCTGGGCGCGCCGGGCTGACGCGAGCATTCCTGCTGGTTCTGCTGCTTGCTGTACTCGGCTGGCAGTCGCAGCGCGCCGAGCGCCCATTCCCCATTCGGCGAGTGACCCTACTGGCCGGCGTGGCGCTGGTCAGCCTGGCGTGGAATGGACATGCTGCCAGTGGCGAGGGTGTGAGTGGTACGGTGCGGCTGGTGGCTGGTATGGCGCACCTGCTCGCTGCCGGCGGCTGGATCGGGGCCATCTTCGCCTTGCTGATTTTGTTCGTTCGTCACGGCAAGCCCGCCGCGGGTGAGGGCTTGCACATGCTGTGGCGGGCACTGCACACCTTTTCGCGGCCGGGCACGGTCTTCGTCGGCGTCCTGGTGGTGACCGGCATCTTACACTACGGGGATCTGGTCGGCTGGTCCATCGCACCGCTGTTCCACAGCCGGCACGGCAACCTGATGCTGCTCAAGCTGGCGCTGTTCGCTGCGATGCTGGGCCTCGCCGCCTTGCATCGCTGGTGGTTGGTGCCCCGGCTCGAACGTGACATCCATACCGGCGTCCCTTCGCACTCTGCACAGCACCTGCGACTGAGTGTGACCATTGAGGCAACGATCGCGCTCCTGATTCTGGTAAGCGTAGCGGTACTCGGCACCCTCAGCCCTCATGGATGACAACACTTGGAGGCCAACAGGTGGACAACAACCAACCAGGGACTTCGTGCTGACCTTACCCCCAAATTTACAACCATGACCATGTTGAGATTTCCAGTAATTGTATTTACCGGAATTAGTCTGCCCTTGGGATCCCTTAGCCAGCCGTATCAGCCGGAATGACCCACGACTCACCGACAGCGTTCCACTTGCTTGGGCGCCCAATGGGCGTAATTCGCTCAGCTGTTCTGATGCGTGATTCCAACAAAGGATCAAATTGACTGACCTCAGAGTTGTCTTTATCCAGCCACGCATTCAGGACATCAGGTTGATCAGTAGGCAGTATTAACGGGTGTGACTTTGGATGTACGTGTTGCCATTGCGGCACCGGGCCTAGCGTGATGATACTGGCGGCATATACTGATTCGCCCGTGTCGCGGTGGACGTAATGTTTGTACAGCCCGCCGAAGGCAATCGCTGAGCCTTCCAGCTCTATCTTGTGATAGGTTTCACTATCTCCGAGCCCTTCCACAAATGCGCTGGCAGGAATAATACAGCGACCATTTCTGTACGGGTGATAGGCCAGCGAACCCTTGGCGTTCAGTTTATCCCAGCGGCTGTTGAAGGTGGCATATTGGTAGTTGGGTTTGAGCGTGTTTGCATCCAGCAGTAGCCACCAAATGGCGTCTGTCAGTTGGTGTCCTTCTTGCCCATCTATAACAATCGAAATCGTTGAGCCGGGCGCCGCATCGGGCGTGAACCGGAATGACCCGAGTTGTACACCGAGCACGTCGAGAAGTGCTCGTACTTCAGGGGAGTCAATGACGTTGAAACGCCCACACATGCTTATAATTCCTTGCAAAATTCTAACGACCGCTGACTGAAGCTGGATTTCACTCCGCATTGACCAGGCCGATGTGAATCGCCAAGCAGTGCACCAAAGCGGTAATTGGTTAGCCCGAAAGCCAGCGCCAGAATACACTAACAAATCTGATCAGTTTCTCTTGAAGGGTGCACCGCGAAATCGAGCCTCGACAACGTCGACCAGATATTCTCTCACGTATATAAGACCACCCAGTCCTTTTTCTGCAGCCCAGTCAATGGGCGTCCTGTTATCAAAGGCCTTATTCTTCTTCGACATCCACGTGTATGCCAGATCACTGTTGTCTGGGTACAGCAAGCGTACGTTCTTGTGAATGGAAAGCAGCAGTGATGCCCGGCTGAGAGGCTCGCCGGCCTGGAGAGGGTGGCCAGCCCTATACTGAAGAAGTTGTTCCGGAGTTGCGTCAGGCAGACCTAGTAGCGAGAACCGTACTTCCTCATCCAGGCCCCAGTGATCGAACAATGCCATCACCATCTGTGTCAGAGCATCGCGCTCCTGTGGAGACGGGTTTGGGGCTGGCTGATTGTTGATATCGTTCAGTTCCGTCATTTCGAAAAATATCTTGTCAGGCGCTCAATTCGGTCACTGTGCTGTGTATTTATACAGTTTCCTGATTCGATTATGCAAGCCAAATTACTCGGTTACAGCGCAGTCCTGCCTGTTCGATTACGAATTCCGTTGTTCTTGGAACGGGTGCAGGTCGGGTTCCCGTCATCTGCCCGGGATTATGATGAGAAAACCCTGGACTTAAATGAGTAATGCATCGACATCACGCGGCAACGTTTTTAGTCCGTGTTGATGGGAGCTCCATGATAGATGCCGAGATTCCACCTGGTGACGTCTTGTTGGTGGATAGATCATTGAATGCCAAACATGACGATATTATGGTCGCATCAATGGATGGTGAATTCACTGTGAAGACACTGGTCGCCCGGCCCCGCATTGCGCTGGTGGACTGCAACAACATCAATCGTAGCCCAAAGTCTTGAGAGCCAATTTATCGGCGATGCTGGAAAGAACGATTAGCGAATTACGAGGTGTCAGCTGCCTTGCACTTGAGGATGTCGAACAGTCAAAAAAGCAGATCATCTGCTCGCGAAGTTTTGGCGTGCGCATCACCGGAATCACACAGATGCGAGAGGCGGTCCGCCTGTATGTCGCCAGAGCCGCCAAAAGCTCAGGGCAGAAGGTCAGCTTGCCGGTTATCTGAGTGTGTTTATCCGCACCGGTGGCTTTAACCAGAATGAACCCAATTACAGCAACTCATCAGCAATCCGGCTCACACCGTCAACAAACGACATCCGCATTATTTCGCGTCATGCCATGCGACTACTCGACGCCATCTGGCGGGATGGATATCGATACGCCAAAGCTGGAGTGGAACGACAGGACATTACCGAAGAGGGCATTCAGCAATCGGACCTGTTTGCTCAGTCAGTATCTGACGATAAAAGTGCTGCTGTTATGACTTTGATGGATACCATCGACGCCAAGGTTGGTAAGGTCTGGTTGGCAGGGCAGGGGACCAAGCATGCGTGGACTATGACTAGGGAGCGTTTGTCGCCGCGATATACGACGGCAGGGGGTGAGTTGCCGTTGGTACGTTGAGTGGAGGAGGTGGTCTTTGATGAGCTCTGAAAATTAGGCGTTTTGATGAAGGTTAGTTCCAAGGGTCAATAATCTTGGTCAGTTATGAATGGCCAATAATGTTCAAACACTGAGAAACCACGATAAGCAATCAATACTAAGCTATCGAGGCAATTGCCTTTACAAAAGTTTTGCTATAAAACAAAGTCTGTTATGCGCGGCGGCATATTGATCCATTTATCCGTGCCCGCTGGCATCAAGCTAGTCTGCGGCGGACCATTTAGTGCTATTTGCCATCAAGGAGAGTTTGGCGAGTCGCGTAATGTTGATTAATCGTGCTGAATTGTTTTTTGATCACGCAAGCACACAGATATAATGTTAGTGGGCTAATCCATGATTCGAGCGTTGGTACATATTTCGGGTTTATCTTTGGCAGTGTTGTCCGCTATTTGGTGTGTCGTTGATTTCAACTTTATATCGGCGTCGGCTTTATTAACAGCATTATTCGGCTACGGTACTTTTGTCATGAAAGAGAAAGTAAAAGGTCGTGGGGGTAACGCCATAACCACAGGAAAAGGTTCGTCTTTTGAAATGGAGAATTATGGCCAGGTAGAAGGTGGCGAAGGCGGTTCTGGTGGTAATGGCGGAGACGCTATTCATGTTACGGAGGGCGTCAAAATCAACATCACTAACCGTGGCACAATCAAAGGCGGTAACGCTGGTAAATAGTATGGTATGCAAGCCCACTAACAAGCGACATGTTGTCGCAGCGCGAAAATTCCGCGCTGCTGGGACGGCTTGCGCGTTGCTTCAGCCGCCCCAAATGCGGACGTTAGCACCAAAGGTAGACCATGAAATTGGCAGCTAGAACTATTACAGCTCTGGGTCGAATCGTTACTGGGGATGAGATGATCTCAAGGTACCGTAGTGGCCCTGATTTAGTTCGCTTGTTCAATGATTATGGTTCTGACGATGTTTATGGTCAGGGCTTTCCCTCTAGATGGCAGTACGCCGAGGAAAAGTTACGAGAGCTAAACGGCACAGAGGCATTGGTCGCACTCATTTGTGAGGTATTGGACCCGCGTGAGTTTATGGGCTGTGATAAAGAACCAGAACCTGCGGTTGACTACCTCAACAAACGCTTATCCTATGACGGCTATGAGGTGGTTCTGGAAAGTGGACTGGCCAAAATTCGAAATCTAAAAGGGGTTCAGGTAAAGGCAATTCATCCCTTCGAAGGCTCGAAAGAGCATGCTCACCTGTTCATCGATGAGCAAATCAAGAAGTCAGAAAAGAAGATCCAGGAGGAAGACTATGATGGCGCAATCACCAATGCGCGATCCCTCCTAGAGGCGGTACTGAAAGAGGTTGAGGATAAGCTAGATAGTGAGGCACCTCGATATGACGGCGATCTGCCAAAATTATATAAACGTGTGCAAAAACTGCTGAACTTGGACCCAAATCGGCCAGACATTGATCAACCGCTCAGGCAGGTGCTTTCTGGCTTAGTGAATATCATCCAAGGCCTTTCGGGGTTGAGCAACAAAATGGGCGACCGACATGCACGATCATACCGGCCTTCAAGACATCATGCGCTGTTGATCTGTAACGCGGCAAAAACTGTGTCGAACTTTATATTTGATACTTACAGCTATCAGCACGCTAAAAAGTAGTGCTAACAATACGCGTCACGCGGACGCCCTTTACGCCGCTTCGCTCTGTAAAGGCCGCCGGTGCGCTTCGCGTTAGCCAATATTATGAAATCTATTTTCACTAAAATTATCCGGATGGAAGAGCGCGCTCACGTGGTGTGGAATTCGAATCGCATCATAGCCATTCTTGATATTTGCCCGATTAACCCTGGTCACCTACTTGTCATTCCCTATGAGGAGGTGTCGGATATTGATGACCTAACTGATGAGCGCTATCACGAGTTATGGAGAGCTGTAAAACACCTTCGCCGTGCGTTGCAGAGCGCGTTCGGCGCGCCGAAAGTTGGCATAGCGGTTGAGGGCTTCGGCGTCGATCACGCCCATATTCACTTAGTCCCCGTATACTCCGGAAACGAGCTAAACCCCGAGCGAGCCAAGCCAGCCAGCGTAAAGGATCTTGATTTAGTTCATAAAAAAATTCTGGCGGCGATCCAAAATGGCTAACAAACACAGCCAGTGCGACATTTATTCCGGCGCTCGTTTTGTGCCAGAAAAAGCCTGGCACAAAACAATCACCTACATAAATGCGCCTGCTGTGGGCGTTAGGGTTCTGTACGTAGGTAATCGCCAGCCGTCATTGCGATTTCCGGGAACATCTGGATCAGCTTTTTATCGCCTGTGATCAGTTTAAGGTCCAGCGATTTTGCCAGAGATACAAACTCGCAGTCATAGGCTGAACTGCCGCTCTCGGATGCAAGGGCAAGGACATCCGTAGAGTTGACGGAGTATTCGTTTTCAGCAAGCTGTTGCTCCGCCTGCGATTGCATAGCGATACCGGTGCTCAAATCAATAATGCCTTTTCTGACATACAATGCCAGTACGTTCCGGAATTCGCTTCGCCATAACAAAGGTGCAGCCCAGTGGGGATCTTTGTGCAACAACGAGACTACATCATTGGTTTGTGCAGTCGGCAAATACAGATATGCGATGGTGTTGGTGTCCGCTACAATCATTCTCTGCCCGGGTTTTTGGCTGCTGTGATTTCGTCAGTATCCAGTCTGACTGCCACGCGGCGGCGCAACTCGCCTGCTCTGTTGGCAAGCTCATCCGCAGAGAGCCGAGTTGGTTTATATGTCTTTTCCAGGCAATGAATCAGTTCGCTATTGACGCTTCTGTGGTGCGCATTGGCGGCCTGCTTCAGATGCTCGTAAAGATCATCAGGTATGTTTTTAAAGGTGACGGTGGCCATGCTCAAGTCTCGTATGGTTCCAAAACGGTTTCATTATGGTTTTGGCTTGCTGGCTTGTCAATCCACCCTAACCATCAATTCCACGCGACCAGCTGCGCTGGCGCGTGAATACGGGCGTTATGAGGCCAGGACGTACCACGAAATTGTAGCCTTTGGATAAATTTGGGCAGAGGGCTGGTGCCAGTAGCAAGGAATTGGTAGCGTCAGACTTTGGTACTTACCAGTGCAGTTGATTGCGGTCGTTTTAGCGGCTTCGTTCAACGCAGCTGTTTGGTCGGCTAGCTTGGTGGGCAACAACAAGATAGGTGGCTCCGTTCTCAGTGCCGCCATCAAGTCAGGGAGTGAACATGGATTCCGGTAGTTTCGTTCTCAGTGGGATTTACAAGTTCAGTGCGTACCTAAGCGCTGTCACACTTTTTCGTCGCTTCGTTTTGCCACTGGCTCCGCTGTTGCTCCGCAATGTGCGCTGTATTGGGCACCGAGCGCTGGCCCATAACCAGTGGCACCACAGTGACCAATTTTCCGCTGCTTCGCAGCTCCAAACTGGCACGTGTGCCAGGCGTTATGCATTCGGGAGAGAATTAGAGTGAGTGCAGAAAACTACAACAAAATTCGGCGAATTTTATTTAGTACTGCTAACGATCGCAAAAAAGGATTTTCAGTTTCGTATGAATGGCTAGAGAAGACATACAAAAAACAACTCAGTCCGCAGGGTTATGCCGGTCTGTTAGCTGAGTTAAAATTCTACGAAAAAAACAAGAAAGAGTTCAATCTGACGGTTGCTGGAGATATGGGCGAACACGCAGACTTCAGCGGATCTATGGGGCAGGAAGTTTGCCGTTTTGACGTAACAACCAATCTTGCATATAAAAAGTATCAAGATTATGAGCCATTTTTCTCTGATGGGCCGAAATATAAAATTGTGGTGATGGACAAAGCCAGCAATGAAGTCTCAGACATTGTTTCGCTGGCGTTTGAGCAATGCAGTTGCGGTGGTTATAAAATACCTTTTTTGCTATTAATGGGTGAAAATTTCAATGATCGTGGAGAGTCGCAGTGGAGCAATGATCAGTTGGTGATGAAAATATGTACTTCTTGCAATGAATATGGAGAAGCAAGTAGGCATACGCACCACTTCCTTTATAGTCCTCAGGAGTACGTAAGTAATTTACCTGAAGAGATGGATAACAATGAAAGGCGGTCAAAAATCAATCAATATTGCTTGGGCGCATACAAATATTTCCGCAGGGAGTTTTGTGATGAGCTGATGGGGGTGGCAGGGCATGACTATAAAGTCACTGCCCCTGATGGAGGTGGTTATTGGACTTTCAATTTTCAATTTAAGAATCAAGTGGTCGGTGATTTCCTATTAGATGATATTGACTGCGGTTTGCTTTGAAAATGCATAACAAATGGCTGTTGTCGGACGCACCTACGCTGGCGCTCCGGTACGCCGCAAAGCCAGAGCGTTAGGCTTCAGGGAGAGGGTATGACCAGAGCAGACTATCGTCTACCGCCGATACCAGAAGGCTTCCAGATCTACGAAGAACGACTTGAGGTGGCTGGCCTAGCCCACCGGAAGGCGGATGCGGCGCAGTTTGCGCGCGGGAAGCAGAAAGCTCTGGAATGGGAGCCGGAGCCCGGAAATCGATACGATAAGAACGCGATCAGACTAATCGGTTGCCACAAAGGCATCTTTCTTACGAAGCGTACGCAGATTGGCTACGTGCCGAAGGAAGTTGCCAAGACCCTTGTCGAGAGGGGGCTCGTCGCGGATGCCCAGCCACGCCTTCTAAAGACTTACGTCAGTGACGGTGGTTTCGTTGAGATCCTATTCCAGGTCGTCGGTCCAAAGGCTCGCATAGGCGAATATAAAGGAACTCAGGGAAGCGAAGAGCGTCAGCACTATACTGATGCCGTTGAGCAGGTATGCGATATCACCAGCTCAAAACCCGCCAGCGCGCCGAGCGCGACAATTACCCCGAGCACCTAAGCCTCCGGGTACACCGCGCCCTGAGCTGGCTGAACCGCGTAGAACAATGTGAGGACGACGACGGTCGTTTCATCTTTTTATGGATCGCGTTTAATGCAGCATATGCGAATGAAACCGGCGAGATCAGGATCACAGAAGGGCGGCGTGTTTCAGATTTTCTGGCTCGCCTGGTTGATCTCGATACCAACCAAGACCTGGCAAATATAGTCTGGAATAATTACTCAGGCAGCATACGATTGCTGCTGGATAACCAGTTCGTTTATGCGCCTTACTGGGATCACCAAAATGGCCTGCCAGATTCGGATGACTGGCAACAACGGTTTGAGACGGATAAACGCGCATCCCATCGGGCGTTGGCTAACCACGACACTGCAACGGTGTTGAGCATTGTTTTTAGCAGGTTGTATACCCTGCGTAACCAGCTGATTCATGGTGGTGCAACCTTTGGCGGATCGGTTAACCGCAAACAGCTCCATGACGGCGCGCGAATACTGGGCGATGTTGTGCCAGCCATTATCAATATCATGATGGACAACGCTAAACAGCACTGGGGCGAGGCGTGTTATCCGGTCAAGGCATGAGCCATTAACGATAATCATTCGCAACAAGACGCCAAATTAAATCAAAAAAATGTAATTTAGTTCGATTTGGCGCCCTTCAAGGGCTCCAAACGCGACATTGCTTTTGATCCGAACCACTAAACTGGCTACTCCAGACCAAAAAACGGGCGCCAGTTAGTTCATGGATTTCCAGTCGACAGAGTTCGTCACGCTGCAACGATCGCGGTTGATTTTGCATCCTGCAGCGCGGGAAGCGTTCGATCTGGATCAGCGCATTGAGACCGAAATGGCCGGGGAATTTGTAGATCACGCATTCAGGGTTCTCGCAGACATAGGGGTGTACCTGGTGGTTTCAGCACTGCAGGGTGAAAAAAATTCAGGTCTTTATGGGTTTTTGGGAAACTGGCACATTTTGAACAACTGCACAGAAACGCAGATCATCTGTCTGCGGTTGTCGTCTGAAATCGATGATTCTGGAATTGAAACGATTGCCGCGGCATATGTGGCAGGTCGATTGATGAGGATGCCCCGCATTTCCACAGGACTCGCACACTGCGTTGAGTTGGCAAAAAAAAGTCCGGATTTTTTGACTGCGCTGAAGGGTTCGACTGCACGAAAAAATTCATCAGCTGAAACGGCAGTAGCAAATGCATGTCAGTCCTCAAAAAGCACGGTCAGATCACAGGTCAGGTCGCTACGTGCACGTAAACGTCGCCAAATGGAGCAAATTAAATTTCAATTCGAGGAGATTATGAGTTGATAGAAAAATTATCCGATACGCTGACTGAGCAACAGGTGCGAGCCCTAAATACGCACGCCACACAATTAATCGATTTATGTGAGGACGCTGAGTATTATGCGGGCCAAATTCTGGATATTGAATTTATGGAATCTCATGTCAATGAATTTGATAAAAAAACTCTAAAAGCGGTGCATAGGGCGATAAAAAAACGACGCAGAATAGGGGAATGTCCGGTTGAGGCATTCCTCAGTTCCTGTCCTAATCTGAGTAGCGAAATATATTATCAGTTGTGGCTAACAAAATCACGAGCCTGGTATTTATACAAAAGGTACAGAAAACGATTTGGTTTTATAGGCCTATTGTTGCGCATGCTCGATTCAGTTCGGTTGATCATAGAACGAGATGACGTTATTAATTTAAAAAATCATCTATACCTGACTCGTGGAATTGGCGATGAGCTGCATAACATAAAATTGAGTGAAAATTCCTGTGGTAATACAGATGAGGATCAGTCCTATCTGCGCAAAATATCACCATACCGACTGATGCTAGAGTATGATGCGGTCGACAGGCTCGAAAACCCGCGCCCATCATTCAGGAAGAAAAAAAACCCAATATATAAGAAGGGAAAGCACAAGAAATCAGAAACGCCATCTATAGCGTCTGGCGGAACTGGCTATAAAACAATAGGAAATAAAAAGTCTCGACGAATTAGGAAACTAAAAAAAGCGCCCACGGAAGACTACAACATCTCGAAAAAAAATCAAAATCGCTAACAACAAATGCGTCTATACCCAGCGATATGGCGGTTCAGGAGCTGTTAAAAATATTGGTAGTGCCGCCACCGATGGAAAAGAGGTCAGCATACACGGCGATTGCATACAGTCTGGTATACGGCGCATCGCTACGAAAAATGTTCGATGCTCAATCGAACGAGTTTATTTCAATAGTTGTTGATATCCAGAATAGGTCAGCCACAACTCGATGTCAGTTGAAAGCCCAGCCAGGTGATAAATTTGAGAATATATTCAATTCGTCCACTCAGCATAATGGGGTTAGGATAAAATCCAATATTCTGGAATGTCTGGACTCTGTATGGGGCCTACAGGATTTTATATCCGATGACAGAGAGTCAATTGTTCACGATGTGGGGTTGATTTTAAAATCTGTCAGAGCCGCCGGTTTCTACATAACCTCATCAGGTCTGTCTAAATATCGCGCCGCATGGATGGCCAACAGAAACGTGGATTATGCAGAAATATCATTACTGCACGGTGAGGCTAATCCGGATGCCGCAGGCGTTCATTATCATCATATATCCTCCCAGCAGTTACAGCAAATCCACGACAGATATGAGCAGTATATCGGACACGGGATAGAGGAATTGAACCAACGTGCTGAACATGACGGTCAGTCTGAAAATGTTGGGTCCTCTGTTGTTATGCTGGATGCTAAAATTCCCGCCATTTTTAACTGGCTCTGTGCGAGAGTTGCGAGTCATCGATATTCAGATCCAGCAGAGCATCACAATTTGCTGACGCTGTTAACGGATCAGGTATTGAGATTGTCGAGCGGTTATCGTTCTGTGAATCACCCGTGGTGGCGCCTGAATAACGTTGATCTCGAAACAGGAATTATGCACATATCAGACAAAGATTCGTCTGTTAGTTCTATAACGGGACGAATAATTATTTTGCCAGAATTCTGTTTAGCCTATCTGTCTGCGTATTTAGATTATTTGCGTTCCAGTTTGTATGTTTCCGCATACAATACTGCGCTGAGAAGTCATAGAAATTTAGTATTTGAAAATAAAAGGCCAGTGCTTTTTTATATTATTAATGGTTATCCTAGCTCAGTACGGCCAAGGTTGAACCGAGATTATATGGCAGAGCTAGCTGCTCTACCACCAAACTGGCATCGCCATTATATCCGTTCAGCGCTGCGACGGTCTGGCATCAGTGGTGACCTGGTGGACCTCTGGATGGGGCACGATATAGCAGGGAGTGATCCGCTGCACGAATTTTCCGGATTGTCGATTAATGATTTGCGGAAAATTTCCAGGGTCGTTAACAGCACAATGGAATATCGCCTAAGAATACCAAACTCTGCATCAGTTTTGGGTGAGTAGCATGCCAAAAAATACAGTCCTGTTCGGAGCGGAAGCAAGAATGGCAGCGCGAAATAGACGCGCACTGCTGGTAGAGTCCAGGACATCCATACTGTATGAGGAGATGCTAAGCGGTTCTGATGAGGGCTCTAGATTACCTAATCCGCAATCGCTTCGGCGTCTCGATAAATTGAGTGCGATTTTGATAGAAACGTATTCTGCACGAAATGAACGTGCTATAGCATTTAGATACGCTACTGATTTAGCGATTCGTGACTATCCAAAACAGAAACAGAAAATTAAAAAAATATTTGATTTGTCTGTATATGAGGGTTTACGAACAACACACGATTTTGCCTGGTGGAATGAGACTCAGCTAGGTCTGCGGTTATGTAGACGTTGGCGTGATGAATTTTCAGTTGCATACACATCAAGCCAGAATGCTGACCCTCTCAACCAGATATTCCACATAGCCATGTCCGCAGTTTTTAACGGGGCGATTGGCAGTGATGTCTGGATATCCGCATTTCTGGATACGATTTTGTCGCCTCGAGTTGAATTCATCCTCTTGGCGGACGGTGACAACCCGCAATATTGGGTTGATCTGCAGACTGATAGCTCCTCGGTTCCACGTAACAAACGTGACGAAAATTCAGAGGTTTCTACACGTTTATGGCGTATCGATGCGACGACATTGGTGTTGTTGTTGTCATACCTGCGTGATGTGAAAAACGATTCAAATAAAAATCCTGTTGATCGGGAATCGGTACTGCGTTCAATTGAGGTTTGGACACAATCTGGAACTACCAGGACTATCCGAATCAATCGTCTATGTAAAATCGGTGTTTTTGCCCTCGAATCTCGTCAGTATCTACCTGTCTCCCAACCGATGCTGAAAACCGCTGTTGGTGGTTACGCGAGTGCCTCGATAATCCTCTCCGATTTTGTGGGCGTTACCCAGGACAAGGTCACCCGCATCGATTCTATTAATTACGATATGGGTGATGAGCGATTTCGGATTGATACCAGGAGGCAAACACGCCATATAGATGAACGGCAATCACTGGACAAGGAATTTTTGGGTTCGCTCCTGGACATTGTGAATCACTCAGAGGATTTACTGGATGATCTCAATAACCTGGCCAAAGGTGCAGACACCTCAGGGCGAAGTGTGCTCATAGGCTGGTACCGCCATTTGCTGGAAGATCGTGGTCTAAAAACTTCTTCCGTGGCGACGTATCACAGCGTTTTGGCTCAGCGCTGGTTGGGCGCCTGCGGTTTCACCAGGCTCGACTCTTGTGATGAGTCCAGAATCAATGACCTGTTTGATGAACTGTTTGATGATCTGCCGGTTTCAAATCGTCATCACGATTATGTGCTCGAGCGTGCGCAGGATCTGTTTCGGTATATGAAGCAGATATACCAATGGGATTTTGCTATGCCTCACGCCCTGACGCAGCGTATCGGCGCCCCCTCGTTTATTCGGGCGGATGTCATTCCACTATGGGTCGTAAACGGGGCCGTGAGCTACCTGCTGAGTAGTGGCTCAACTATAGAGCTAGTGGTTCGCCGGCAGCTGGCGCTAATTTTGGTGATCGCGCATAGGACAGGTATGCGTATTTCAGAGATCCTGAAAATCCGGTTATATGACGTCGAAAATAGTAACGCAATGTGGGTTTTTGTACGCGAAAGCGAATTCGGGGGCCACAAAACCGCCAGTGCAAAACGCAAAATTCCATTCGGGGCGCTACTGACCGAAACGGAGATGTCGCTTTTTGAGGATATTCTGTCCTATCGGAACGTGCTGTTTGATGATAATAACCAGCGCCGGGTACTGTTGTTCTCCGCTGATGGTTCAGCGACAGGGATGTTTGATCAAGGATTTGTCAGCAGGGTGATTTCCGATTTGATGTCTGAGATCTATGGGCGCAGGCTGGTATTTCACAGCCTGCGACATACTGCGTTAACGGCGCTAGAGGTGATTTTGGATGGACGTCATGATGGATTTGCGGCGACGATTACAGGCTACAGCCAGCAACAGATCGATTTTATCCGTAGCCGTGTCGGTGGTAGTCGTACGTATGATACATACTGGCAATTGGCCGGGTTTGCCGGGCACATCAATCCCAGGTCTACGCTCGAAAATTACCTGCACACGACGCCGCTCCTGTTTTATCGGGTGCTGGCTCAGTATGACCGTGAATTGCCTGTGGATTTTTTAAAAATAATGCTCGGTGTAACGCAAACGCTGATTACCCGAAATTCGGGCATTAAGAGCGACCAACCGGTGCTGCATTACGATGCCGTATGCCGTATTGTAAACAAAATGGTCGCTCCCTACGTGAAACATTCTGTGCAGTTGCTGCGCACTCAGGAGCCTCAATCTCCGATACCGCAGAGTATCACGACTAAAAACAAATCGGATGTTCTGACCTGCTACCGGGCGCTACAGCAAATTGAGGCCGGACGAACGATTCAGCAAGCGTCTAACGCAACCTATGCCAGTAAAAAATCGGTTGCCCAATGGGTAAAATCTGCCAAGCGCCTGCTGCAACACTACAACACCGTTCGACGTCGTAGCCGGTTAATTGATTCGAATCGCGTTAAACCCGGACGTCTCGTGTTGGCACCGGGTTTGCCGAATACACAGATTGAGTTGTCAGAAGCCGTTGAAGCCATTGCCGCATTTCGTCAGGTTTATAGCAGCCACCGTGAACTGCTGTATTGGGCGGTTGATTACGTGTTATCCAGAGTATCGGTGGAAAACACAGGTTTGCGATTCTCATCTCCGGATGATCTGAGTCGTTTTATGAATTTGATGGTGCGATATTTTGAGGCCAGTCGATTTCGGGTTACGCTGCATCCCCTGATTGATGCAGACCCGCAACAGCAGCTCGACGTTTGGCAGGAAAACGCGCGTGGGGCACTCGGCAGGCTTGGAACTGAGAGGGTAAAGAACGCCAATAGATTTCCACAGGGGAGGGCGTTGCTGGTATTGCGGCATCCGGATGAGGAAATCAGGTTACGTATGGCGTCAGAGCAGGGTTTGGGTTACGAGGAATTTGCGTCACATACCCTGCAGTTTATTTTTCACATGCTGGGGATTTTGCTGCCAGACGCCACGTCGGCGTAGACGCCAGAAGAATTGGCCACCGAATTTTTTTCGATGGCCAATTCAGAGTCACCGCAGGGTTTTGTCAGAGGGCGGACAAATTTTGCATGCTGACGATTTCGTTAAAATCTCCAGCCAAATCTGTCATGGTCAGCAGGTCCGCGACAATCAACGCGCCTGGCTGAGGTGGTTCCTGGTCGCCGTTTTCCATCCGTAGAAAATAGGAGTTTATGCAGGTCTGGTCATCAGTGGTTGCGCTGACACACCAGAGTGCCGGTACAAATCGGTGCATGACAACCCGGACATCGGATACTCTGAGGATCTGTGTAGAGCGAGTCAGTTCACTGTTTTCGTTCATTTTTTTGAATAGTAAGTGCTGCATGTCATTAAACTCCCTGTATTGTCATTGATGCGTTAATTAGATTTTCAAATGCGCTTCCATCACGCCGTGTCAGGTTCGGCACGTAGCGTGAGTAAACCCGAAATAACATCTCTGTACTGGCATGTCCTAATTGCCGCGCAATCCATTCCGGACTTTCCCCAGCCGCCAACCAGAGTGTGGCTGCGGTATGTCTGGTTTGATAAGGGTTGCGCAGTCGCAGCCCCAAGTGACGCAGCAGTGGATACCAGACGCGTCGAGAAAAGTTGCGCTGACACAGCGGTGTCCCTGTATTCGTGCAGAACACATAATCGTTTTCACCGGTATTCGCCTTCTGGCGTTTGAGTGCCTGGAGAACGATTTCTGACATTTCAATATCGCGCTGACTACTGTCCGTTTTTGTGTAATTGACCTTGTTCTTCACCAGCGTCTCACGCACGGAAATCAGTTTTTTATCCAGATCAACGTATCGCCACCGCAAACCATCGATCTCAGCTGGACGCATGCCGGTGAAAAAGCGGGTAATCAGATAGTCTTTGAAATCTGGCCGCACAGTTTCAATGATTTTCTGAATCTCCTCCAGGCTGAAGGGGTCGATGTCTGACTTGGGTACTTTCAGCAGTTTTAGACTGCTTGCCGGTGATACAAACTCAAACCGTTCGGCGGCTTCCTGCAGGATCATCCGCATAATTTTCAGATGCCGGTTGATATGATCCGGAGATAAAGCTTTGCCGTTTTTTTTGCGCACGTTCGCCAGATGGGCACGAAAACTCAACAGATCGGATTTGGTGATTGCTGTTATTGGCAGGCTGCCAAAGCGCTCCACGATTCGTCCGAACAGCAAGGCCTTGACGTTGCGACGATATGAGTCGCGCCAGGCTACGTTCATTTCTTCATACCAGGTGTTGGCGAATGACTCGAACGTGATGTTCTCCCCATTGTTGAGCACAGAGGCGACGGCCATGGAGCGATGGCGTTTCAGTCGCTCGAACTCCTCAACGCGCGGACTGTTGGGGAAGTAGCGCGCATAGTCGAACTGATCCAGCAGAATCTCGGCGTTGATCCGACTCGCCAGTGCTTCCAGCTTCTTTCGGTTGGCTGGCGTATCCGGCAGGGATGTTTGTTCGCGGCAGCGCTTCTTCATGTAGTAGAAGTCAATAAACAAAGTATTGCTGCCAAGGCGGGTTCTGATCTTAGCCACGTCGCAGACCTCCTTGCGCTATTGGGATGCCAAATGCGGCAGCAGAGGTCATTGCCATGTCTGTTTCGATGGATTCCCAGATGTATAGGATCTTTCGCCCACCGAATGGTCTGATGTAATGAACTCCTTCAATCAATACAGAGTCTTTCAAACGCTCGCGGATAGTTCTTGCGTCATATTTGATCCGTCGAGACAACTCATCCGTTGTCAAATATGTCTGTGACATAAACACCTTCCTTTAGTAGACTATGTTGGTTTCAGAAAGATCAAAATGATCTCCTGAAGAACATAATACACCGTAGAAGATCTTTTGCAAGCTATTTTGATCTCCTATAGATAAAAAAGGTCTTTAGAAGATGATTAAGTGCAATCTATCCAGGATACTGGGTGAGAAGAAATTAAAGATTGCTGACGTTGCGCGTGATACAGGTATCAATAGGGGCACCATTACGCGCCTGTATCAGGAAACTGCAGTTAGAGTTGAGTTCGACGTATTGGAGACTCTGTGTCGCTATTTGAATTGCGACATCAGTGAGTTGTTAGAGCTGACTGAAGAGAAGAGTGGGGCTCAATGAGTCGTCACGGTTTGGGCACATTTTGGGCACAGCCAATTGTGAAAGTGACCAAGTTTTCTCGTAACCCATTGATTTAATTGGTGCCCCGGGCAGGATTCGAACCTGCGACCTGCCCCTTAGGAGGGGGCCGCGCTATCCAGCTGTGCCACCGGGGCATGATTAGTTCGGTCGGCGGGTTTTGATAGCGGGCGAAGTATAACATGGTGTTCGGGCGCGTTGGGCTACATGGAGGCGGCGGCGGGCTCAGGTGTTTCCGGTTCGGCCCAGCGCTCTTTGATTTCCAGCAGTTCTGGCAGCTGCTGCAGGAACAGTTCCACCAGCTCAGGGTCGAAGTGCCGTCCAGCTTCTTCCTGAATCAGCGCGATAGCTTTTTCCACTGGCCAGGCCGGTTTGTAGGGGCGGGCGCTAACGAGTGCGTCGAACACATCAGCAATCGCAACGATACGGGCTTCGACGGGTATTTCTTCGCCTTTCAGGCCGTGTGGATATCCTGATCCGTCCCATTTTTCATGATGATACAGGGCGATCTGGCGCGCTGTGTGCAGCAGGCCGGTGGATTGTTCGCCAATAATGTGGGCGCCAATAACGGGGTGCTGCTTCATGACGTCCCACTCGGCTGCATCCAGTTTGCCTGGTTTGGCCAGAATAGCGTCAGGTATGCCGATTTTGCCGATGTCATGCATGGGGGCAGCGTGCAGCAGCTCTTCCTGAGCCGCCTCAGAGAAGCCAGCCGCTCTGGCCAGCACTCGGGAGAAGTGGCTCATGCGGATGACGTGCAGGCCAGTTTCGTTGTCTTTGTACTCGGCTGCCAGGCCCAGACGCTGCACGATCTGCAGGCGTGTCTCGCGCAGCTCATTGGTGTGTACCAGTGACAAATGAGTTTTTACACGGGCCCGGACTATAGCCGCGCTGATGGGTTTGGTGATGTAGTCCACAGCGCCACAGTCAAAGCCTTGTGTTTCGTCGGCTTCGTCGTTCAACGCGGTCACAAAAATGACGGGAATTCGGTGGGTCCGCGAATTGGCCTTCAATTGCCGACAGGTATCGAAGCCGGTCAGTCCGGGCATCATCACATCCAGCAGAATAAGCTCAGGCTGCTCGCTTTCAGCCAGCTCCAGCGCCTTGCGGCCATCGCGGGCAAACAGTAATCGATAATCCTGCTGCAGAACCTGTCTGAGGACCTGCAAGTTGACGGGTTCATCGTCAACCAGCAGCAGGGTCGGTCGATCGGCAGAAATAGTCATGATGTAGTACCGTGCTGATTCTTTTCGGTGTCCAGAATTTCAACGGCCTTGTCGAAATCAAAGTTGTCCAGAGCAGTAGTTAACTGACGTTGCAGCGACGCATTTAATCCCTTGGTGACTTGCTGCACGCTGCTTTCATTCAACTCGCCTCGACGCAGATCGTCGAGAAGCGTGTTGATTGCCCCAAGGTGTGAGGCGGTGTCCGTGGTAGATTTCCGGGCGTCTTTAACCGGAGCGTCTGGTTCGGATTTTTCAGCGGCCTCCGGTGATGTAGCGGCTTCGCTCTGCGCCGTTGCGGCAACTTTTTCCAGCTCGTCTGCAATCTGGTCCATGACCTTTTGCTGGTCGCCTTCAGGCGCGGACTGCGCTGCTGAGAATTCCAGCTTGTGGCACAGAGCGGCCAAGGTCTCCAGACCAAGATTGCCTGCGCTGCCTTTAAGCTTGTGCAGCAGCATCGAGAGCTTTTTTTGATCGCGGTGCTGGAGCAGGTGTCGCAGCATTTTACTGACTGACTGGTGGTTACTGACAAACGATTGCAAGGCTTTGCCCAGTGCTTCATCGGAGCCCCAGCGCTGCCACGCCGCTTCTCTGTTGAAGTGACGCATCTCAGGTTTGTTGCTGGCCTCAAGGGCATCGCTGTTTGTCTTTTCAGCTGATCGACGTTGCTGATTGTTGTTAAGGCCGGCGTCAGTTCCGAGACCCATTACTTTTTCGATTTCATCGTTCAGTTGTGCACGATCCAGCGGTTTGGAAGCGAACCCGTTCATGCCTGCGTTGCGGGCTGCCTGGCGATCGCGGTCCATGACGCTGGCAGTGAGGGCGATAACAGCAGTGGGCTGTTGACCCGTTTCACGTTCATATTCCCGAATGGCTTTTGTGGCCTGCAGACCGTCCATCACCGGCATCTGCACGTCCATCAATACCAGGTCGAATTTAGTCTGTTTGTACGCTTCAACAGCTTCTTCGCCATTACTGGCCAGGACCACTTCGTGCCCGGCATTGCGCAGCGTAATTTTTAACAGCTCAAGATTTTCGGGCACGTCGTCAACAGCCAGCACTCGCAGGAACTGATTCTGGCTGTCGGCATTGCGGACCGGAGCTTCGGGCAGGCGGGCCTTTGGCAGAGGCAGTTTGACTGTGAACGTAGAACCAGTACCCGGTGTGCTCTCGGCAAAGATGTCGCCTCCCATCAATTGTGCAAGCTGTAGAGCAATGGTTGTGCCCAGACCGGTGCCACCAAAGCGGCGGCTCATGGTGGCGTCGGCCTGCGCAAATGGATCGAATATCGCTTCCAGTCTATCAGCGGCTATGCCGATTCCGGTATCCATGACACAAAGCGACACTTCTTTATCCGAGCCACTTACAAGCAGGACCACGCCGCCTTGCTCCGTGAATTTGACCGCGTTGCTCAACAAATTAAGCAGCACCTGCCGAACACGCAGCGGGTCGCCCAGGTAGACGTCGTTGTTCGCCTGATACTGCAGCTCCAGTGTGATGCCCTTGTTCTCTGCCTGCAGCGCAAGGACCTCTGTCGTGTCCTCACACAGCTGTCTCAGAGAAAATGCCTGAGCTTCCAGTTCAATGGCGCCGCGTTCAAGTTTAGCGGTGTCCAGGATGTCATTGAGCAGACGCAACAGGGATCGTGCCGAGCGATGCACGGTGCTGGCATGGCGATACTGCTGCTCGTCCAGGGGCGTATCCAGCAGCAATTCGCTGAAGCCGATGATGGCATTCATCGGGGTGCGGATTTCGTGACTCATATTGGCAAGAAAGGTGCTTTTTGCCTCTGCAGCTCGCTCGGCCTGATCGCGTGCGCTGCGCAGATGCTGTTCGAGGATCTTGCGCTCATCAATATCCGCCAGCAGCCGGGCCTCGCTGTCCTGTACCTGATTCAACAGGTCGCGATAACGAAGGGCACCATTGGTGGCGGCTACAACAACGGTCAGTGCCAGCACGGCAAAGCCAATGCCCAGCGCCAGTGGGGTGTTGTCTGCCGATACGCCAAGTGTCAGTTGCTCATGGCCAACAAAACGGGCTGCCAGCATTCCGGTGTAGTGCATGCTGGTAATGGCAAAGCCCATGCCAATGCCGCCCAGGACCAGTGATGTGCTGGTCGCAAGATTCAAGAGCCGGCGCAGGCCATAATGCAGCCACAGTGCCAGCATGGCCATCACCACGGCTACAACGATTGATACGCCGAACAGAACCGGGTCGTAGCGCAGGTCTGCCTCCATGCGCATAGCGAACATGCCGACGTAGTGCATTGCGCCAATGCCCGCTCCAACCAGCAGGCCGCCGAGCAGGATGACGGGCAGCGTCTGCCGTGAAGCGGAGAGTATGGACAAAGCTATGGCTGAGGCGAGCAAAGCGGGTAACACGGAGGCGAGCGTCAGATATGGATCGTAGCTGACGGCTATTGGCAGCTGGAAAGACAGCATACCGATGAAATGCATTGCCCAAATGCCAAAGGCGAGTGTAACTGCACCTGACAGCAGGGCTATGCGCGCACTGGCTGGACTGGGTGCGTTACGACTCATACTGGCGAGTTGTAATGCGAAGCCCGAAGCCAGTATCGCAACTACCAGAGACAGCAGCATCAGGCCAAATTGATGGTGACCCATCAATAGTTGTGACCGCTGATCGGTAGGGATGGAAAACAGACTGAGCAAAACAGGCTCCGGATGGTCCAGAAACAAAACTCACACGATAGAATATAAAGTACGTCGGCAGACGTATCGCAAAGTTTAATCTGGAGGAAAAAGGCTCAGACTAATCTGAATTGCGCAGGGTGTAAATCCGGAGCTAGCGGGCGGCTGCGTGGCAGGCCATGTGCTGTATGACGCCAGGCTTCTGACAGGCCAGTTTGCAAATGCGGTACTGGTACTGTCGGGCGCTGGGATCGAGCTCGCTGGCTTCATCGATAGCCGCTTCCAGGTCGGCCTGTGCCGCTCTGCGGGTCAGATAGGGGCCGGAGATGTTGACCTGAAGTGCGGGTTCTTCGGGGTCAGTCGCTACGATATAAAAATTTTCCAGATTCATCGCTACTACACGTTGTCTTTCATGAAGAGAACGGCTGCAAAGCCAATTTATTTCGGTGTGGCTGGCTTGTGGCCGGCGACCGATAATGGCGCGGTATTATCCGCCTTTATTTTGCCTTCGCATAGCCCTGTTACACACTTTTTTGCTGATTTCCTTTACAACACCGATTATCAGCATCCGGTCCTGAACACAGGCTGAATCACCTGACGGAAATCACCATTTACAGCCGCCGCGTGGCAGAGTAATCTGCGCGGCGTGTCTGCGATCAGTATCATCATTCCGGTATTCAACGAGTCACTGGCTATACGTCGCCAGCTTCCTGCTTTGTATCGGCTGAAACAGGCGGGTCATGAGTTGATAATTGCCGATGGTGGCAGTCATGACGACTCCTTGCAAGTGGCGGGCGATGTCGCTGACCATATAATTGTCACTACACCGCCAGGTCGTGCCCGACAGATGGCCGCAGGCATCGAATTAGCCAGCCACGACATCCTGCTGTTCCTCCATATCGATACAATTTTGCCGGAAGCGGCAGCGCAGCTGATTACCTTGGGGCTGCAGAGCAGCGGCCGGCTTTGGGGCCGGTTTGACGTGCATCTCGATGGTGAGTCCAGGGGCTTGCCTATGGTCGCCTGGCTGATGAACTTGCGGTCGCGGCTGACATCAGTGGCAACGGGCGACCAGGCCATCTTTGTGAGTCGCGAGCTGTTGGATCGTGTCGGAGGCATGCCGGATATGCCCTTGATGGAAGACATTGCCCTGAGCAAGCGGCTGCGCCGATCTGGCAGGCCCTTGAATATCAAGGTCAGAGCCATCAGCTCAGGGCGCCGATGGGACCGGCATGGGCTCTGGAAAACTATCGGATTGATGTGGTGGCTGCGCCTGATGTACGTATTGGGTGTCTCGCCCGCAAGACTGCATCAGCGATATTACGGGCAGATGCGCCGACACGAATGCGATCGCGCCAGGTTGTTGTTATTTGCCAAGACGCCACGCCAGGGCCAGGTTAAAACACGCCTGCAGCCATTACTGGGGGAAGAAGGGGCGCTGCGTCTGCATCAGCAGCTGATAGCACGGGCATGGCGGGAGCTGGGCCATCAAACCCTGCTGCCGGCGCAATTGTGGGCGTCTGAACCGGGGCAAGAGGCGTTCTTTGAGGGGCTGGGAGCTGCGGGATTTGTTTTTTATCAATCCGGCGCGAGTCTGGGCGAGAGAATGGCACACGCTGCGCAGCACACGCTGGCGCACATGGAAGCAGTGGTGATCGTGGGTTCGGATTGTCCGTCGGTTGACCTGCCATATGTCAGGCAGGCACTGGACTGCCTGAGGCAGGGTGTGCCGGTTGTGCTGGGACCCGCCGAGGACGGAGGTTATGTCCTTATCGGCTTGTCGGCACCGCTTGCGAGTGAGACGCTGACTGCTCTATTTTCAGAAATCACATGGGGAAGCGGTCAGGTTATGGAGCAGACCCGGCAGCGATTGAAGTCGGCAGGGATATCCTGGGCCGAGCTGGAACCGCGCTGGGATGTCGATCGCCCTGAGGATCTGACGAGGTTGGAGGCGCTGCTGGCTGAAAGCTAATCGACGATACTGTTGCGTTGCAGCTGGGTGACAAAGCGGTTAATGCTGACCTGATCCTGGCGGCCCAGATTCCCGAACTGGAATCCACAGATAGTCTGATTGGTTTCCTGCGCGAATTGTGAGTAAACCGCCTCGACGGGGCAATCAAGGGTATGTTCAACCAGAGCCAATTCCATTTTTGCCTGCATCGACTCCAGCATTTCGAAGTCTGGCTTAAGCCTTCCTTCCACGACAACCCGGAATCCGGTGGCCGACATGTTCTGTAACCGCCCTTTGACCTTGGGAAGTTCATTTTTACGAGTCAAAACGACGTCTGTTGACATCGTTGTCGGGACCCAGGCACGGAATGCATCACGTCGCTGCAGATAAAGCAATCGTTCCGGAAATGCGACTTCGTAGAATTCACCATCGCGATCGACGCCAACCCGCTTAACCACCAGGTCCTTGGCGTGAACACGAATTCCATTGATGGAAGCGTAGATTGCAAATGGGTCTCCCTCAATTGCCCGCTTGTGTGCAACCGGCAGTGAAAATTCATCGAGGTGAAACACTTTTTCGCGCAGATTGACGTGCAGTACGATAGTGCTGAACGGAGTCGTCAGTGACTGGAACTGGATATTGATGGGAGAGCGGTCAGCCTGTAATGTCCTGAGCACACTAAAAATATCGCCCGCCGAGGTGTAGTATCGTTCACTGCCTGTCATGGTATGTCCGTTGTTATTCAGGCATTGCCAAGATCGCGTTTGATGGTGCTAGAACCGGTGGTGCCATGGCTATTGTAAACATTCTCCAGCGGTTGGGAACCATGAAGAATCGCCAGTGCACGCTGGGTGTTAAGCTTGCTGCGGTGCACGATTATTTTGTTGGTTTCACTCAACTCGCGGCATTGTTGCAGCCGGTGCTCAATTGCATCAAGCAGGTCAACCGCGTGAGAACTGTTCTGTTTGAGCAGTGCTTTAAGCTGGGTCAGGCTGGTCTGGCTGGCAGGCAGGCCAGCCTTCTGTAGAAGTTGCCGGCGTCGGAAATCATTGTTTTCGATGGCACCCAGCAGCGTTTGTTTTTTTTGCAGCAGGCTGTTGAGCTGATCCAGGTCCCGCTTTTCCAGACAACTACGCTCCGCCTGCAGTACTTCGTACAAGGCATCCAGTTTTTCGCGGTCATCTTGCAGCAGGTGCTGCAGTTCGTTGTCGCTCATGCAATCCGTTTACAGGTTTTTCTCGAACGCCAGGATCTTGTCAGCAAGCCGAAGGCTGTCAACTGAATAGTTACCGGACTGTATCTTGTCACGCAGTTCACTGACACGCGCCGCGTCAGTATCTGGCAGTGCACGAACGCTGCTTTCCAGCGCCTGCAGGTCAGTGGCACGGCTGCTGATCGAGACAGCATCCACTGCCTGGCTTTGAGCTTCGCCCTGAGAGTCGGTACGGCTGTGGCTGGTGTTGGCGCCAGTGGCTGCCTGACCGTCAGTCTGCTTGACAGTTGAACGACTGTCCGGAGCAGATGAAGAATTGCCGATCGATGAAATAGCCATAATCAAATACCTGTAATTAGCTGTCAGATGCTGTCAGATGCTGTCAGGAGACAGCGTTTAACGAGCTTCTCAAAAAGAGTATTACCTTCCTGACCAATGTAACGGCCGATAAATGTCTAACTTTAGTGTTTTTGATGTGTTTTTGTCGTGTTGCGTCAAAAAACCACCTCTGCCTCGCCTTCAGCGATCACGATGGCCTGTACGACACGTCCCGAGCGGTCATTGCGGACGGGTATCTGCCGCCCCTGCTGACCATCCTGCATCGCCGTGCCAGTGTGACGAATGCTGACGCTACCCCGGCTTGCCGTGAGGACTACTGTGTCGCCGCGCCTGACCAGCGTCGGGGCCTCTAATATGTCCAGCGTCAAGGCATCGCCCGGGCGCAATGAACGCCGCAATACCTGTCCAACTACAGGTTCGGTCGATTCGAGTATCTGGCCGCGAATCTGGCTGACATCCCGCTCTTCCAGCACGACGTCCGGCGGATTGATGCGCGCGCCGCGCTCCAGAGCTCTCGAGCTTACAGCGATTTCTCTATAAACCTTTACCTGTGCCGCCACATGGCGCGTCCAGGGGGCGTTGTCACTACAACTAACCCTGACGGTCACCCGGCCCCCGGTGTTTCCGGAACCCAGCGAGTTGAGGCTACTCTCCAGAGGTACCTGACACACTGGAATCTGCAGCCTGGGATCAATGGACGCCATTTCGATTTCTACACGATCGCCCTGATCCGACCAGTTTGACTGTAGTGCCTGATAGGCAGCGTCCAGCAGCTGCTGCGCGCCCGATGATGTCTGCGCCAATGCCGAAACTGGCACCCAAAGCAGCATCATGGCGGCAAATAAGTGCCGCGCCACCGCGTTAATAACGGCAGTATGCGAGAAAATATTAGTGCTAACAAGCTTCATACTGTCAAAACCCTGACGCTTTTTTGTCATCGACGGCCAGGAATAGGCCGAAATTGGTCTGTTATTGATTTCTTTAGTAAAGAAAGCAAAAAACATGCCGCTAAGCATTGCCGGGGAAAGTGGGGCGGTTAGCGTGGGTATGGCGTGCATTAATTTTTGCACTTATGAAACGCGACATCCTGTCGATATAAAGAAAAGACAGGGCTCAGGCCCGCTACACTAGCGAATCTATACCGCAGGAGACTGAGATGGCAGGCGTATTGGACAGTGTTAACCAACGAACCCAGCTGGTTGGCCAGAACCGTCTGGAGCTGCTGATGTTCCGACTCAACGGCAGACAGGTCTACGGCATCAACGTATTCAAAGTCAAAGAGGTACTGCCTTGCCCACCGCTGAGCGTGCTGCCGCACAGCAGTCATGTGGTGCGGGGCGTTGCCTACGTGCGTGGCCGCACCATTTCCATCATGGATCTTAATGCGGCCACCGGCGGTCGGCCGCTGCAGGATGTGGACAAGTGCTTCATTATCATCACTGAATACAACAACTCCGTGCAGGGCTTCCTCGTCCAGGGAGTCGACCGTATCGTCAATCTCAACTGGGAAGCCATCAGTTCACCCCCCAAGGGCTCCGGTCGGGCGCACTACCTGACGGCGGTCACCGAGGTGGAAGGCAAACTGGTCGAGATTCTTGACGTAGAGCGTATCCTTGCCGAGGTATCGCCTGCCACCGTGGGTCTTAGCGATGCCCTGATCGACAGTGGCAAGCGTGGAACCGAACTGAACACGGTTCTGATTGTTGACGACTCAAGCGTTGCCCGCGCACAGATCCGCAAATGCTGCGAAGCGCTGGGTCTGCAGACGGTGGTACTCAACGATGGCAAGCAGGCGCTTAATCATCTGCGCGGTTTGATCAACGAGGGGATTAATCCCATCGACAAGTACATCCTGGTTATTTCCGATATCGAGATGCCAGAGATGGATGGCTATACGCTGACAGCCTCGATCAAGAACCATCCGGATATGGGCAAGCTGCATGTCATGCTGCATACATCACTGAGTGGTGTGTTCAACCAGGCCATGGTGGAGAAGGTAGGCGCCGACGATTTTCTGGCTAAATTCCACCCGGATGAGCTTGCCAAGCGAGTTCTGAAGCAACTGGAGCTGCGCCAGCCAGCCGCCTGAGACACGATGACGCACGAGTCACCACAGTTCAGTGATGCCGACTACCAGGCTTTCAGGACCTTTCTGAGTCAGGCCTGCGGCATCGTGCTGGGCGAAAACAAACAGTACCTGGTCGCCAATCGCATGCGCCGCATCATGGAGCAGCATGGTTTCGCCAATCTGACTTCGCTGATATCACGCATCCATCAGGGCACCGTGCCACACCTCAAGGAAGCCGTTATTGATGCGATGACCACCAACGAAACCTTCTGGTTTCGCGACATCGCCCCATTTGACACGCTTCGTGATGTCATCCTGCCCCGGCTGGTCCTTGAAGAGAAGCGCCCCAGTCTGCGAATCTGGTCGGCCGCGTGCTCGTCCGGGCAGGAGCCGTATTCAATCAGCATGATTATTGATGAATTCAAGGCAAGGAATCCGGGTGCACTGATGCGCGAGCCCGAAATTATCGCTACTGATATCTCCATGACCGTGCTGAACAGTGCCCGCCTGGCTGAATACGACGGTTTGAGTGTCAGTCGTGGATTGAGCGAGGCGCGCAGGCGGCAGTTCTTCGATGAGCTGGCGGGCGGGCGTTACAAATTGAAGGATTCAATTCGACAGCGCGTCTCCTTCAAGCAGCTCAATCTGCAGGACAACTATGCGGGCCTGGGGCGCTTTGACATCATTTTCTGTCGCAACGTGCTTATCTACTTCGCGGCTGACTTCAAGGCTGACATCCTGCGGCGTATGCACGGGTCGCTGAATCCCAATTCCTATCTTATGCTCGGTGCTTCCGAATCGCTGCCTGGTGCTCTGGCCGGTCTCTACACGATGGAACGTGTCAGCACCAATATCAGTGTTTACCGCAGTTGATCGTCACTCAGTGATTTAATTCACCAACTCCCCGATTTCCTCTTCCTGGCCGACATCTTGCCGCCAACCGGCAAAGCTGTTGGGCAATGTTTTGCCGTTGTCTCGGCAATATTCTCGTAAGTATTTGTAAATATTAGACAATAATCTCTGGCACGGGATTTGCTCACACTAGCTCCAGAAAAGCCAAATGCAATCAGTGGAGCGACCCATGGCCATCAATTTTTCAAATGCCCTCGGCATGCACGAACAGGCGCTGACCTTGCGCAGCCAGCGTACGGCGCTGCTTGCCAACAACATCGCCAATGCCAACACGCCCGGATACAAAGCGCGTGACATGGATTTTTCCGCACTGCTGGCCGAAGCCAGTGGCGCCGGGCGTAGCGTGGACATTACCCGCACTCACAGCCGCCACATCAGTGGGCTGCCCGCCATGGCTTCTGCTGAGCAGATGTACCGCGTTCCATCACAGCCTTCACTGGACGGCAACACCGTTGATGAGCAGGTCGAAAATGCGGCATTCGCCCGCAACGCTCTGGAGCACCAGGCTTCATTCCAGTTTTTGAACAGTAAATTCACCGGGCTGCAGAAAGCCCTGAAAGGAGAATAAGCATGAATCTGACGCAGGTGTTTGATATCGCCGGCTCAGGCATGAGCGCGCAGTCGCTGCGACTGAACACAACGGCCAGCAACATGGCCAATGCCAACAGCGCCGCCAGCAGTGCCGACCAGACCTATCGGGCGCGCCATGCCGTTTTTGCACCGATGATGACTGCCGCCATGCAGGACCCGTTTGGTCCGATGAACAGTCAGCAGGCAGCTGTCGGTGTTCGTGTCGCGGGTGTGGTCGAAGACGCCCGTCCGCTGCAGGCCCGCCACGAGCCCGGTCACCCGATGGCCAACGAAGACGGCTATGTCTACTACCCCAATGTAGACATCGTTGAGGAGATGACCAACATGATCTCCTCCTCGCGCTCCTTCCAGCTTAACGTTGAAGTGATGTCAGCCGCGCGCACGATGATGCAGCGAGTGATGACACTGGGTCAGGCATAAGGAGACGATGATGGAAATCAACGGCGCAGGCGGCAATGCACTCAGTAAAATCCTGTCGGACTATGGTAATCAGGAAGAAAAGAAAACCAAAAACGAAATGGGCCGCGACGAGTTTCTGCGACTGCTGATAGCGCAGCTGGAGAATCAGGATCCTACCAACCCCCAGGATAATGGCGAATTTATTTCCCAGCTGGCGCAATTTTCCTCTCTGGAAGAAGCCCAGAAGATGACACAGAGTTTCGAGCAGTTCTCGTCTGCTTTCCAGTCCGCCCAGCACCTGCAGGCAACGTCGCTGGTGGGTCGTCCTGTGCATGTCAAAACAAACACGACGCAGTTGGGTGAAAGCGGGGCGATCAGTGTGTTGGCTGACTTCGATGGCGGCGCTCAGTCGGCGACATTACGTGTCTACGATGCCAGCGGCAAAGTTGTTGATCAGTTCGGTCTGGGCGAGCAGACCGATGGCCGTCAGGAGTTTTTCTGGACGGGCACAGATGCGAATGACGAGCGTTATCCGCCTGGCAAATACAGCTTTGAACTAAGTGTCAGCCGAAACGGCATAACAGAGCAGGTGCCCACCTATCTGAGTGCCAACGTCAACAGTGTCACGATAGAAAAATCCGGTTCACTGACATTGAACCTGGCCGGCGTCGGCCCGCGGTCGATGTCCGAAATTTTGCAAATCAACTAAACGAAAAGTAATTAATCAGCGAGGTGTCAGATGAGCTTTATTATCGGTTTGAGTGCGCTTAACGCAGCACAGCAGGAAATCAACGTCACCGGTAACAATATCGCCAACGCCGGAACCAACGGCTTCAAGAGTTCCAAGGCGGTATTTGGTGACGTATACGCAGCATCGGTTCTGGGTGGCGGCGGCACTCAGCAGGGTAGTGGTGTTACCTTGCAGGGTATCCAGCAGAGCTTCAACCAGGGCAACATCAGCTTTACCGAAAACACACTTGACCTGGCCATCAACGGCGAAGGCTTTTTTATTCTGTCAGGTGAGTCAGGTGCTGCGTACACGCGTGCCGGTGCTTTCGGTACTGACCGTTTTGGTTACGTTGTGACCAATACTGGTGAGCGTCTGCAGGGCTTCGCGCCCTCTGAATCCGGTCAGGCAACTGGCGGTGGTCCGCTGACCGATCTGCGCGTAACAACTGGCGAACTGCAGCCGCGCGCAACGACACTGGTTGAAAGTGAAATCAACCTTGATGCGGCGGCCATGCCGTCTGCCGTTATCGGGTCTACCTACATCTCCAATGGCGGAAACAGCAGCCAGCCGCGTTTGAATGGTGCCCTCATCTCCCCGGACAGCGATCCCAGTGATCAGCTTAACCCGTATACGGCCACCAGTCTTGTTGTCCGTACACCCAGTGGTGAAACGCAGCAGCTGGATATCGCGGCGGGTGCCTCTGCCAACGCGGTAGCCCAGCAGTTTGCCGGTGTCGAAGGTGTGGCTGCGGTGGGCACTACAGTAGGCTACATCAGTAACCTGCAGGACGGCGCGGATGCTGACGATCAACTGCGATTTGCCATCAATGGTCGGGACATCGTGGTCGACCTGACGGCGACCAACCCGCTGCAGGATCTGGCCAACAAGATCAATGCGCTGCTTAACAACCTCAATGCGACTGTTGACGGCACGCGGGTTCGAATCACCCATTCCACCGGTGCGGATATACGCATCAATACCGGTGGCAACCCCAGCGGTGCGCTGAGTTTTGAAGGTTCCACACGTGATGCAACGACCGGTGCATTCTCGCCGGTTGGCGTGCCTACAGTGGTAAACCTGGATGCCAACGACATCATGACCATGGGTGGTTTTGTGGAGTTCACACTGGATGAAAACGTATCCCTGCGCACCACCGATGAAGACCTGGATGGCAATCCAGTAGATCCATCGGATGCATTTACTATATTTGGAGACATCTCTGCGGAAGACGCTCTGGCAGGCACCGCCTTCGAATCCAACCAGTTTGATCCACGCAACCCGGAAACCTACTATCGTTCCACCGCTATCTCCATCTATGACTCGGTAGGTACTCAGCACTCGCTGGCCATGTACTTCGTCAAAGAACGGCCGGACGACACCGGTGACACTAACCTGTGGAGCGTCTACTTCCAGATTGATGGCCGCAACATTGGCTACGATCCGAACTCTTCCACCGGTGACCCGGTACTGGCGCGTTTTGATCTGCGATTTGATGACACCGGTCGTTTTGACCCCAACCAGCAGTCTATCGAAATCACCAACTGGTACCCGGTTGACACATCAGGTCGTCGTATTGGTGCCGGCCCGGTCCCTGGTAACGCCAACGTGTCCGACCAGACCACCAACTCCAACTTCCGGATTGACCTGTCCTCCATGACAGCTTTCGGTGGTGACTTCTCGGTTCAGTCCAACAACCAGGACGGTTTCTCCAAAGGTCAGTTGACGGGTCTGGAAGTCAACACGCGGGGTCTGGTGTCTGCACGATTCTCCAATGGTCAATCACAGGTACTGGGTGAGGTGGCGCTGGCCAACTTTGCCAACGCCAGCGGCCTGGCAAACCTGGGTGGCACGAAGTTTGCTGAGACTAGTGAGTCTGGAGCCGCTTCAGTGTCGGGTGCCGGCACAGCAGGTCTGGGTGCGATTCAGTCAGGCGCGTTGGAAGACTCCAACGTTGACCTGCCGACCGAGCTGGTACAGCTGATTATCTCTCAGCGCAACTACCAGGCGGCCGCGCAGATCATCTCTGCCACTGATGACGCAACCCAGACCATCATCAACCTGTAATTACTGGCAGTAAAGCCTGAAAACCGGAGATTGACATGGACAGAGCACTTTATCTGAGTATGACTGGCGCCTCGCAGGCAATGCAGGCGCAGACCATTCATGCCAACAACCTGGCTAACGCCAGCACCACCGGTTTTCAGGCAGATCTGGCGCAGGCGCGCTCCATGGCAGTCTACGGGCCTGGCATGCCGTCACGGGTTTACAGCATGACTGAAAATCCTGGCACTGACTTTACCCGCGGGCCACTGCAGCAGACTGGCAATTCGCTGGACATGGCAGTGAAAGGAGAAGGCTACATTGCCGTGCTGGCGCCAGATGGCAGTGAAGCCTACACACGCGCTGGCGACCTGCAACTGGGTGTGTTCGGAGAGCTGCTGACCGGCAGTGGTTTGCCGGTGCTGGGCAACAATGGTCCCGTAGTATTGCCGCCGCATGAGAATGTTGAGTTTGGTGCCGATGGTACGGTCTCGGTTCGTGAGCTGGGACAGGGTGCACAGGTTCTTGCTGCGATCGATCGCATCAAGCTGGTTAACCCCCAGCCCCAGGAGCTGGTCAAGGGTACCGATGGTCTGATGCGCCGCATCGATGGCGGCGAAACGCCTGCAGATGCGCAGGTTGAGCTGGCCTCAGGCTATCTGGAAGGCAGCAACGTCAATGTGGTTGATTCCATGGTTGAGATGATCAGCCTGGCGCGCAACTACGAGATGAATGTGAAGTTCATGCAGACAGTTCAGCAGAACTCTGAAAGTTCGGCACGGCTTTTGCAGATACAGTAATAGAGAGCAGTAATCGAGAGTAGTAACAAAGATCTAAACACGGCAAGAAACGGCAGTAACGTCAGCGACAGATACGAGCACAACGGGCCCACAGGGGCGACAGCTCAGGAGTAAACAACATGCACGCAGCACTTTATGTTTCCAAGACCGGCCTCAGTGCCCAAGACACCCGCCTGGCCACTGTATCGAACAACCTGGCCAACGTTGCGACCAATGGTTTCAAAAAGGATCGTGTGGTTTTTGAAGACCTGCTGTATCAGATCCAGCGTCAGCCAGGCGCCAACTCTACGCAGAACACCGAACTGCCATCTGGCCTGCAGATCGGTACGGGTGTCAAGGTTGCCGGCACGCAGAAGCTGTTCAGCCAGGGTTCCCTGCAGACTACTGGTGAGTCGTTGGACGTGGGCATCAATGGGCGTGGATTTTTCGAAGTGATCATGCCTGACGGCAGCTCGTCCTACACCCGTGATGGCCAGTTTCATATGAATGGTAACGGTGAACTGGTGACGTCACAGGGCTTCCTGGTAGCGCCGGGAATCACCATTCCGCAGGATGCGCAAAGCCTGACCATTGGTGACGATGGCGTGATCAGTGTGCGACTGCCGGGGCAGGCTACCACTTCAAATATCGGCAACATGAATCTGGTGGACTTTGTTAATCCGGCTGGCCTGCAGGCGCTGGGCGGCAACCTGTATGCAGAGACTGTATCCAGCGGAAACCCGCAGCAGGCAGCACCAGGCCAGAACGGCATGGGTACGCTTGAGCAGGGCTCACTGGAAAGCTCCAATGTGGAAGTGGTTGAAGAGCTGGTCGACATGATCACGACGCAGCGAGCTTACGAAATGAACTCAAAGGTTATTTCTACTGCTGATCAGATGCTGCAGTTCGTCACGCAGAATCTGTAAACCGTTAATGTTCAGAGCTTGAGAGAAACGCTATGAAAACACATCGTCTGATAGTTGCACTGTTCGCTTTGATGGCACTGAACGCCTGCGTGGTTCAAATGCCACAACCACCGGCACCGGACGATCCACGCTACGCGCCTGTCTGGGTAGGCGAGCATCGTGAGCAGGCACCTGTCAACGGGTCAATTTATCAGGCTGCCACCGCGACTAACCTGTATCAGCGCCGCGCCTACCGACTGGGTGATGTACTGACTATCAACCTGAACGAATCAACCACTGCCAGTAAATCTGCCGGCACGTCCTTCAGCCGTGACAGCAGCAATACAGTGGCAGACATGACCCTGTTTGGCACCAATATAGACACTAACTCATCGCTTGGTGGCAGTGCTGAGTTTGATGGATCTTCAAACAGCGATCAGAGCAACCAGCTGTTCGGCAATATCACAGTCACAGTGACTGATGTGCTGCCAAATGGTTTGCTGGAAGTGCGTGGTGAAAAGTGGCTGCAACTGAACCGCGGCGCTGAATACATCCGCATCAGCGGCCTGGTTCGCAAAGAAGATATCGCTTCAGACAACAGCGTGCCCTCAACCCGTATCGCCGATGTGCGCATTGCCTACAGTGGCACAGGCACACTGGCCGATGCGAATGAACCGGGCATTCTGAGCAAGTTTTTTGTCAGCAAGTGGTGGCCGCTGTAAGCGGCGCCTGAAACAGACTCTACAGGACTTAACAGACCATGTTGCTCACACAGATTTTTACAGACAGGAAGGAAGCTGTGCAGACAAAACGTACTAAAAATACTCTGGCTCGTGTCAGCCATGTTGCGCTGAGCCTGGTGATTGTGCTGCAGACAGTTCTGGTAGCGCCGGCGCAGGCCGACAGGCTCAAGGATATTGCCGACCTGCAGGGCGTGCAGTCCAACCAGCTGGTAGGTGTCGGTCTGGTGACTGGCCTTGATGGTACGGGCGACCAGACTACACAGGCACCGTTCACTGCCGAATCGTTTCGCGCCTACCTTGATCAGTTCGGTATTCCGATTCCCCAGGGTCAGAACTTTCAGCTGGGCAATGTTGCGGTCGTTTCCGTTCAGGCAGAGCTGCCACCGTTCGCCAAGCCAGGTCAGCAGATTGATGTCACTGTTTCGTCCCTGGCCAATGCCGACAGTCTCCGTGGTGGCACGCTGGAGCGCACCTTCCTGATGGGTATGGATGGTGAAGTGTATGCCACTGCTCAGGGCAATCTGATCGTTGGTGGTCTTGGTGTCGAGGGTGCTGATGGTTCACGCATCTCCATCAATATCCCCAGTGTTGGACGAATTCCTGGTGGCGCCATGACGGTCAAAGAAGTGCAGACCGCATTCAACAGTGGCGATCACATCACCTTTAATCTCAAGCGTGCTGATTTCACCACGGCGCGACGTGTATCCAGGGCGATCAACGACTTCATGGGCGAGGGCACAGCCTCTGCAATCGACGCTGTATCGATTCAGGTACGTGCACCTGCCGACAGTCAGTCTCGTGTGGCCTACATGTCAGAGCTGGAGAATATTCAGGTGGATCAGGGCGACGCGCCGGCGCGTGTGATTGTCAATTCGCGTACAGGTACTATCGTGATTGGTGAGCATGTACGTGTGTCACCTGCCGCTATCACACACGGTAGCCTGAGCGTCACTATTTCTGAAGGTTTTGCCGTCAGTCAGCCCGCTCCCTTTGGTGATGGCGAAACAGTTGTTTTACCCCAGTCGGACATTACCGTTGAGCAGGAAAACAACCGCATGTTCCTGTTTGATGCCGGCACTACGCTGTCAGACATCGTGCAGGCCATCAACGCCGTGGGTGCGGCGCCAGGAGATCTGGCGGCCATTCTGGAAGCCCTGAAACAATCCGGCTCGCTGCGCGCCGAACTGGTCGTGATCTGAGGACCTGACATGACCGCCATGAACCTGTCAGATGCATCGGTTTTCACCAACCTCAACGGGCTGAATGCCATCAATCGCGTGGGCAGGGAGGATTCTCCCGAGGCCCTGCGTGCGGTCGCGCAGCAGTTTGAGGCCATGTTCCTTGGCATGATGCTCAAGGGCATGCGGGCAGGAGAGGACGCGTTGTTCTCTGACAACTTCATGAACAGTAACGAAATGAAGTTTCACCGCGAAAACATGGACCAGCAGGTGGCACTGCATATGGCAACCAGCGGTGGTGTTGGTCTGGCTGACGCACTGCACCGTCAAATGATGGAACGATATATTCCTGACGCAGCCAGGACCACTGAGCAGCCGATGAATGACGACTGGCGCCGCCGCGCCACTGTTGAGCCCCCAGCGGCGGCTGCCACTAATCGTGAGTTCCAGGCGCCAACAGCTATGTCTGTTCGAGAACTCAAACCAGCGGTGAGCGCCGCTACCGTCAAGGTTCCAAGTGTGCCGGCCCGATTTGACAGCCCGGCCCACTTCGTTGAGACACTGATGCCGATGGCGCGCAAAGCAGCTGCCCAGCTGGGTGCCGACCCGCGTGCGCTGATCGCCCAGGCGGCTCTGGAAACAGGCTGGGGCCAGAAGATGATAACTGGCGCTGATGGCAAGCCCAGCTTTAACCTGTTTGGTATCAAATCAGGTGGCAGCTGGTCTGGTGACTCAGTGTCGGTCAGCACTCTGGAGTTCCGAGACGGTGTCATGCAGCGGGAGAATGCCGGATTCCGCGCCTACAACTCGTATCAGGATAGTTTTGACGACTACGTACAGTTGCTTCAGGACCAGCCACGCTATCGTCAGGCGGTTGAACATGCTGCCCAGCCAGAACGCTTTGTGCATCACCTGCAGGAAGCCGGGTATGCTACAGATCCTCTGTACGCTGACAAAATTAATCGCGTCATGCAAAGTCCGGTGCTCAATGTGGCTTCAAACCGTGGTTCGTCGTTAGTTGAGGTGAATGTCCGATGAGTACGCTGCTGAATACGGCCATTACCGGTATTCGCCTGAACCAGACCGCCATGTCGGTCACCGGTCAAAATATTGTTAATGCCAATACGGAAGGCTACAGCCGACAGTCGGTCAATCAGTCGACGAATCAGGCCATTCGTACGGCTGCCGGTTTTATTGGCACAGGTGTCTCAGTCGATGAGATCGTGCGTAATTCGCAAAAGTATCTGGTGGATCAGGTGCTGCGTGATGTTGGCAGCCTGAGCGACTCAGAAACCTATCTGACCAATGTGACCCAGATCAACAATCTGCTGGCTTCCGAACAGACCAATCTGTCCAGCTACGTGAATCAATTCTTTGATGCCTTGAATGAGTCAGTCAATGAGCCCGGTTCCATGCTCGGACGTGAGCTATTGTTGACGCAGGCGCAACAGTTGTCAGCGGGCTTCAAGTCAGTTGACGCGCGACTTCAAGAGCAGAAGATTGCCGTGAACAAACAGCTGCAGGGCGCCGCCGAAAACATTACCGCCCTTGGACGTCAGATCGCGGCCCTGAACCAGTCAATTGGTGATGCCACTTTTGAATCCGGTGCACCCAATGATCTATTGGACAAGTTGGACCTGCTGGTGCGCGAGCTGGGCTCCTATGTCAATGTGACAACCTCGGCCAGACAGGGAGGCGGTCTCGATATTTACATAGGTCAGGGGCAGCCACTGGTGGCCGGAACCAACAGTTTTCAGCTGCGAACAATACCTGGTGAACCTGATCCGACTCAGTTCGACCTGGCTATATCTAATAAAGTCGATTCCCAGAACATTACCTATCTGTTGAGCGGAGGCAGTGTTGGTGGGTTATTGCGTTTTCGTGAGGACGCGCTGCAGCCAGCGCTGGGTTCAGTAGGCTTGCTGGCGACCGGTCTGGCGGCGAAACTGAATGAGCAGAACCAGCTTGGTATGGATCTGGAGGGAAGTCTCGGTGGCAATATTTTTACCGATATTAATCACCCGACTGTTGCAGCTGGACGTGTTGTGGCGTCTCCTGATAATCGCCCACCCGCGGATCGTGAACTCAGCGTCACCATAGATGACGTCAGCAAACTCAACAGCAGTAATTACGAGCTGAGTTTCCCCGGTTCCGGTCGGCAGTACATCCTGAAAAGACTTTCCGACGACAAGGTGATGATGTCGGGGATGCTGGGTACGGAATTTCCGCAGGTTCTAAAAGTGGATGACGGGTTCAGCATTAATGTTGATGGTGGAACCTTCCAGCAGCGCGACAGCTTCCTGATCCGGCCTGTCAGCAGCGCAGTTGCCTCTTTTAATGTGCAGATTGCACGAGCAGAGGAGTTTGCCTTTGCCTCGCCCGTGAAAACGAGCGCATCGGTGGCAAACCAGGGCGGGGCTGAAGTAGTCTCAACACGTGTCGATACCATCGACACACCTGCCTTCAGTGACGGTGGTGCGCTGAGTCCGCCGATGATTGTCAGGTTCACTTCTGCAACGACCTATGATGTTCTGGATTACTCGGATCCGGCCAACCCGGTGCCGCTGGATCCGCCATTGACCAACCTGACGTTTACGCCGGGTGCCAATAATGTGATGTTGCCGGCGACTCCGGGAGGCACCACTGTTGTTTCACAGGGCGCTGCGGTAGCACAACTACAGATTGGCAGCACCACTAATGGCTATCCGGGGGAAACACTGCGCATCCAGACTACGGATCCAGATACCGGGTTCATTAAAGAACAACAATTGGCACTGGCGGTGAACGAGTCTGCAGCCAGCATCGCTTCACGTCTATCAAGTCTGAATGGCGTGGATGCATCCGCACACACTTTCATTGAGCTGACGGATTTCCAGCCGGGTGCGCCTGGTAATCCACTGCAGATCAGTTTCAACGGTGCCAACCTGACCGATGTGAA
Source organism: Gammaproteobacteria bacterium (assembly GCA_002706685.1). Taxonomy (GTDB): domain Bacteria; phylum Pseudomonadota; class Gammaproteobacteria; order Pseudomonadales; family Pseudohongiellaceae; genus Pseudohongiella. The sequence goes on from PALV01000015.1 coordinate 46,099, forward strand.
CTGGACCGCGCCGGGTGAAGCTCAGCCCTCAGCAATTCCCGATCCGCTGACACCAGATTTTCTGCGTGATCGCATCAACAATGATCCAGCCCTGCAGGCTCAGGGCATCTATGCGAAAAGCGATGGCACAAACCTGCGCATCTACGGCACCAGTGGTGAAGATTTTGACTTCAACCTTGATGGTGGTGGTTCGGTACGCATGGGCGAGGCTGCTGATCTGGTAGCTCCGGCCGGAACACCGGTGGCAGTTACCATTGGCGGTACCGTCGAGGTCCGGCTTGCTGCCAATACAGACATTACATCGAACCAGGCCAACGGTGTCTTTGGTCAGGCACCGGAAGCCAAGTCCAACTACACCGGCATTCAACTGGTCATGACCAGTGGTAATGGTCCTGGCGGGCAGCCCAAGGCTGGCGATCGTTTCATGATTGCCTACAACACTGATGGTACCGCAGACAATCGCAACGGCTCACAGATGCTGGCGCTTCAGGACAGCAGTGTGCTGGGAAATGGCACACAGAACTATCAGGACGTGTATGGTCAGCTTGCGGAGCGGGTAGGTATTCTGACCAGTCAGGCACGTGTCAATGTAGATGCCAGTGAGTCCATGCTGCGTCAGTCCATGGATGCATCTCTATCGGTTTCCGGCGTCAACCTTGAGGAAGAGGCTGCCCGATTGATTCAGCTGGAACAACATTACAATGCATCAGCACGCCTGATCACTCTGGCGCGAGATCTCTTTGATACCTTGTTGGGAATGTAATCATGAGCTATCAATTATCAACCGGTCAGTTGTTTACGCGAGCGCTCAACCCGATGCTGGATGTGCAGAAGGCGGTGAGTAAAACGCAGGAGCAGATCGCCACGCAAAAACGTGTTTTGACGCCAGCCGACGACCCTATCGCCTCGACTCGAATACTTCAGCTCAATCAGGAACTGGCGGGTCTGGACAAATACAACAACAGCCTTTCGACCTTAAAAAGCCGACTGGAGCGTGAAGAAGTCGCACTGGGAAGTGTCAGTAACATGATTCAGCGGGCCCAGGAACTGGTAGCGTCAGCCGGAAATGGCGCCATAAGCGCGAATGAGCGTGGTTATATCGCAACTGAGCTTCAGTCCGTGATTGACGCCATGGCTCAGGAGATGAATGCACGAGATGCCAACGGTGAGTTTTTATTTGCCGGCTACCAGGGCAAGACACAACCCTTTGTTAAAGGTCCAGACGGGCGGTTTGACTACAAGGGTGATCAGGGGCAGCGATTTATCCAGGCTGGTCCGGTTACTTCAATAGCTGCCAATGATTCCGGTTATCAAGTATTTATGGATGTGCCGGGGGCAACTCCATCTGCAGTCTCCCGAGCGGGTGAGGGTAACCAGGCTCAACCACCCGCCTCCATCAGCAAACCTTTGATTATTGATCAGGAACAGTTCAACAGTTTTTATCCAGAAAGTGTCACTATTGAATTTCGCCCCAATAGTGAAGTAGTGCCACCTGGCATGAACTTCACCGTAAAGCAGATTTCTGATGGACGTGTATTAAGCCAGAACGTGCGGTTTCAGCCAGGCCAGGCCATCAACATTAAAGGTGCTCAGGTAATTGTCGAAGGCCGACCGTCGGTTGGTGATACTTTTCTGCTTGAGTCAACTAACCGCAAAGGTTTGTTGGAAGGGCTTGAAGACTTTGTCGAGGATCTGAGAAGACTGAGCGATAGTAAAAGTGATCGCGAATTACTGGCAAGCTCCATCGAAAACACCGTTGCCAATCTCGGTAACGCGCAGGAGAAACTTCTGAACACGCGCGCGGCAGTTGGCTCGCGACTGAATCAGGTTGATGCGGCAAAAGCCAGCAATGCAGATTTTGAACTGGTGGTTCGCACAACGTTGTCGGAGCTGTCCGATCTGGACTACGCAGAGGCAATCAGTCAGCTGACACAGCAGACCTTTGTGCTTGAGGCAGCCCAGGCCACTTTTACCAAGATCACGCGGCTATCGCTGTTTAACATGCTGTAAGGCCGCGCACGAAGGCTCTGTATTTTCACTTCATTTGCTTTGGTACCCGACTGTTGTCTGACTGAATGGATCGGGTGCTAAAGTTTTCTGTTATCAGCCGATAAATATTCGTTAAGGCGTCGTTTCATCTGTTTGAGATTGCGCGCTTCGTTACCCAGTGCATCACGTTGTGATGCCAGTAACTGCACGATGTGGCGATCCTGTTCCTGAATTTTTTTGATGTCCTGTTGAATGATCTCCACCAGTTCGACAGCAATCGCCTGGTTAAAAAACTGTTCAAGTTTTTTGTCTCTCAGTGCGTGTAATGTATCAAGTTGTTGCCAGTTGTTCTGTTCGGCAAGCGACAGCAACCGGCCAGACATATCAAGTATGTCTTTCCATGCAAGCTGCTGTTTTTCAAGATCTATTTGATACTGACTGGCCATGAGTGAAGCTGCACTTTGAGTGTGTGGGATCGTCGAGTGTGGAGCGGGAAGATTGTGATGTCTTCAATAATATTCACAATAACAGAAAAAAATTCTAAAGAAAAAAAATTTCTGACGAACCCCAAAAAATTGTTGAAAAGCGCCTAAAGCTTTGTTTTTCCGTGTCGTTAAACCGGGTAACGCATAGCAGTGAGCGGTTTGAACGCGGTGATATGCGGTCCGGTTTTAATGTGTAAACTCAGGAGTAAACAAGCATGGCTCAAGTCATCAATACCAACATTGCTTCACTTAACGCGCAGCGAAACCTGAATAGCTCACAGGCTGGTACCAACCAGGCTCTCGAGCGTCTTTCTTCAGGTCTGCGTATCAACAGCGCAAAAGACGACGCCGCTGGTCTGGCGATCTCAACGCGTTTCACTTCTCAGATCAACGGTCTGAACGTTGCGGTCCGCAACGCTAACGACGGCATCTCTCTGGCAGAAACTGCAGAAGCCAGCATGGGCTCCATGACTGACTCACTTCAGCGTCTGCGTGAACTGGCAGTACAGTCAGCTAACGGTTCCTATTCAGACGCTGACCGTCAGCTTCTGAACGAAGAAGCCCAGGCGCTGATCGCTGAAGTAGGCCGTGTTGCTGACACTGCAAATTTCAACGGTGTTAAACTGCTGGACGGCTCTTACAACTCCAACTTCCAGGTTGGTGCCAATGCTGGCGAAACAATCAACGTTTCCATCGGCAAACTGACTACTGACACTCTGGGTGTATCGGACAAGAATGGTGTGACCGCGACAGCAACCGACAACGCATTGGCTGTTGGCGATCTCACCATCAACGGTGTGGCCGTTGGCGCCAGCAAAGCGTCTGACGACTCTCTGTCAACATCAGGAAATTCTGCCAGTGCCATCTCCAAAGCTGCTGCGATTAATGCAGTTTCTGAACAGTCTGGTGTTACTGCGGTGGTCGACGAAAACCTGGTTGCGGGTACTTCCATGACCGGTGCCAACGCCTCTGGCAGTGTCGTTATCAACGGCACCACCATCAGCGTGACCACAACAACAGACACAACTGCGACGCGTGCTTCCGTCGTAGAAGCCATCAACGCTCAGTCCGGTCTGACGGGTGTGCGCGCTGTTGATACTGGCGAAGATGCCGAAGGTGTCCAACTGATCGCCGACGATGGTCGTAACATTGCTTTGACGCTCAATACTGTGAGTGCAGCAGCTACCGGTCTTAGTGCGACTGGTGTTTACGAAGGTGGATACACACTGGTAGCTAACGCTGGTGTGAATGAAATCACCATCGGTGGAAACAACGCAGCAGCCAATGCCGGTCTGAAGGCAGGCTCTTACGATGCATCTGTGGCTGCAACAAGCTCAGAGACGCGTCTTCAGACAGGTGCTACCAGTACTGCCACCACACTGGAAGCTGGTGACCTGGTCATTAATGGTGTTGGTATTGGCGCTGCTGTTGCCACCGATGATACGTCCTCGGTTGCTGCTGCTGGTTCCAGCGCCAAAGAAGGGTCGGCTATTGCGATCGCCGCTGCGATCAACAGGTCTTCAGCCGAGACTGGTGTAACTGCAGAAGCAAACGCGAACGTCATCAAAGGTACAAGTGCGTCCTATAGTGCCGGCAACGCCACAATGGAGCTTAACGGAGTTTCCATTACTCTGACCGATGGTGGTACCGCTGAGGCTAACCGTGCGAACGCCGTCAGTGCCATTAACTCTGTCGCTGGATCCACAGGCGTAGTCGCAGAGGATAACGGCTCTGGTCTGACTCTGACAGCTGCTGATGGTCGCAATATTGTGATGGCTTACGACAACGACACTGGCGTAGGTATCGACGTATTCGGTATCGACACGGCTAATGCAGAGGGCGTAAGTGATCTGACTGCGGCGACAACTGACGGTTATACTACCTACAGCACTGTAACTCTGAAATCTGCTGGTGAGTTTACCGTCGCTGGCGGTACCAACGGTAATGCGGCTCTGGAGTCTCTGGGCTTTGAAGCTGGTTCCTTCGGTGGTGCCGAAGCGGGTCAGTTCCTGAATGAAATTGACCTGTCTACACAGCAGGGTTCAACTGACGCGCTGGCAGCCATTGATAACGCGCTGGATTCAATCACTCAGGCGCGTTCCGAGCTGGGTGCGGTACAGAACCGTTTCTCTGCTACCATCGAGAACCTGTCAGCGACTTCCGAGAAGTTCTCAGCTGCCAACTCTCGTATCCAGGACGCGGACTTCGCTGCTGAAGCAGCCAACCTGGCTCGTAACCAGGCTCTGCAGCAGGCTGGTGTTTCCATGCTGGCCCAGGCTAACGCCTCCAGCCAGCAGGTTCTGCAGCTTCTGGGTTAATTCTCAAAAAGTAAGCTGAGACCCTAAAGTCCGCCCGGTGACTACCGATAATACGGTAGAAGCCGGGCGGACTTTTTTGTGCCCGGGTAACGTAAAGGACGTGGAGCGAGTTTGGGAGATGTGCTGTGAGTGAGATCAGTATTACCCGATTCCAGCCCGCTTTGGTGGCCAGGGATAAGGTCAAGTCCGTGGAATCGGTGGACAACGACCTTGATGCCAACCCTTCCCACAACCCGTTGCAGGACAAATACGACGAAGAATCTTCTGGTCAGCACAAACGTCAACAGGAGAATCCGTCCGGCCAGCAGCACAATGCCTCAAGAGACAGCGACAATCGCGCCCAGAGCCGTCCAGCGAGGTCGACAGACCCATCTGCAGCTGACGAGCCACTTGCCGACGATGAGGCGCTGGAGCGTGCTGTCACGCGCCTGAATGAGTATGTGCAGACGGTAAAGCGCGATTTGATATTTGACATCGATGCAGAGAGCCTGGAGCCCTCGGTGACAGTGGTTGATCGTGAGTCACGACAGGTGCTGCGGCAGTTTGATTCGCAGGAAGCGCTGGAGCTGGCACGCAAGCTGGACTCCGAAGAGTCCATCTCGCTGTTTAAGACCCAGGTTTGATTTTCATCTGATCCTGGCTGGGATCCTGATTAATGCGCCGGGGCGGCGGCAGGGGACCTCAGTCCTCCTGCGCAGCCTCGCGTTCTTCCTGTTCTGCCAGGCGGGCGCCAGCCAGCGTACCGGCCAGGGCGTAGTTGCCTTCGTGGCAGGCATATTCATACAAAGGGTCGTCGTAGGCTGTCAGAGCAAGCTCACCAGTGAAGCTGGACTCAAACACCGTCGGATCGTCCACTGTGAACGAATAGATGATCTTGCCGTCTGCGACGCGTCTGAAGCGTTCAGTGACCATCAGGTTCTCTGACGCCCCTCTGAAGCTCTGCCAGGGGTTAAAGTGCCGGGTTTCTACCACCAGCGTGTCACCCTCCCAGCGACCGATTGAGTCGCCCATCCATTTGTTCATTATGTCAGCATGCGGGTCATGCTCATCCTGGATGGGGATGATGCGCGCATCGTGGACCATTTCTACAACAATCACCACGTAGCCCGGGGACTGAACGATCTGATAGTGGCTGTTGTACATCACAGGCAGCATGGGCGGTCCGGAGTTGGAGCCGAAAGCCAGCAGGCAGCGTTCTCCAACGCCACGACCCTCAGGGCCGTCAAAGGGATCGGGGCCGGTCGCCCGTTCCTCTGCACGCGCAGCCAGAAACTCTTCGGTATAACCGGGCAGTTGACCATCGGGTGGATCAATGATGATGGAGGTGCGGTACTCGCCGTCGATAGTCGGCATGAACATGCCACGATCCGTCCAGAACAGGTCGTAATTGCCCACTGGCGGCAGGTCCTCGGCCGGAGGCGGCGGGCGATTTGGATCCAGCGGTTCGTTATCTTCTTCAACTTCCTGCTGCGCAGCGCGCTCCAGCTGGAAGGCTTCCTCGCGGGTATAGGCGCGACGTTCGCCCAGCTCGCGGGGGCGTGTCAGCGGTGTGACGGTGGCGTTACGCCAGACACCCTGCAAATCAGGTGCGCCATCCCAGGTGCGAGGCACCACATAATCATCTTCCTGCGCCAATGCGCCGAAGGGCAGCAGCGCAGCGCACAACACCGCAGTGCAGGCGAGGGTGTAGGGTCTATTGAACATAGCTTCTTCTCCTAGGTCGAGCCTGCGATTCTAGCCTTATGTGGATACAGTCACAATCCCTGCCCGTTTGCAGTCAGCCGGCGGCAAGGTTTTGCCGCCACAAAGTTCAAGATTCTCCGCAGCGGGTCGACATAAGTACTGAATCGCCTGTGTTGGCGGGCCTGAGGCTGTTGGCGTGAAACTTGCTTTGCAGGACTCAGGATCAACAATCGCACCGCAATCAAAACGGCTTCATACATATGGCAACAATTCAGTCTCTGGGTATCGGTTCTGGACTACTTACCAGCGATCTGCTTGAGCAGCTGGTCGAGGCAGAGCGCGCGCCTGCCACTGCACGACTGGATCGTGATCAGGATATTGCTGAAGCCCGGCTGTCGGCCTTTGGCGAAGTCAGAAGCATGCTGGCGACCTTCAATACCTCGATTAAACAGCTCAACAGTGTGTCTGCGTTTAATGCGAGTCAGGCCAATAGCAGCAATGACTCGGTGCTCACCGCAACAGCCAGTAGCGTTGCGGCTGACGGCAACTACAGTATCAATGTTCAAAAGCTGGCTCAGCAACATACCCTGGCAACCCAGAGTTATGAGTCTACGACCGAGGCCATCGGCGTCGGCAGTCTGACATTCCGGTTTGGCACTACAGAATTTGATGGGTCGAACGCCTATCAGGGCTTTACGGTCAACACGGGCAAGCAGTCGAGATCGATCACCATCGACAGCAGCAACAACACGCTCGCGGGCATCCGCGATGCCGTCAACAAGGCCAAGATTGGTGTGCAGGCCACAATTGTTGATGATGGCACCGGGTTTCGCCTGCTGTTTACCTCAGCCGACGGTGGCGCCAACAACAGTATGGAGATCACTGCCACAGGGTCTGCATCGCTGGGTGCCTTCAATTACAACCTGGGCAACCAGGACATGCAGCAGACCCAGCTGGCTCAGAACGCTGAATTCACAGTAAACGGTCTGGCCATCACCCGTAACAGCAACCTGGTGGGTGGTGTCATCCCCGGTGTGACACTGAATCTGAAAGGCGTGTCTGCAGGTCCCGCAAGCCTGACCATCAGCAAGGATCCGTCAGACCTGATGGATAAGGTGCAGGGCGTTGTTGATAGCTACAACGCGCTGAAAACCATGACCGATGTGCTGACCGCCTTTAACCCGGATGCCGGAGAAAACGGCCAGGGCAGCGTACTGACAGGTGATCGTGGTATTCGCACGATCATGAACCAGGTTAACTCTGCGCTGCGCTCTTTTTCGCTGGGTTCCACCTATGGCTCGCTGGCAGAAGTCGGTGTGACGACCAACCAGTTCAATGACTACATGATGGAGTTTGACCGCTCCGCCTTCCAGGAGGCGTTTCAGGCAGATCCGAAGGCGATTACTGCCCTGTTTGCCACCACTGGCATTCCGAGTGATGAAAACGTCTCCTATGTCTCTGCCAGCAGTGCCACCCAGCCGGGTAGTTACAGCCTGGAAATTACGCGCATGGCAGAGGCCGGACGCTATCAGGGCATAGGCGTATCGGCTCTGGCGGCAGGCAATATCGACATTACTGATGCCAACAACAGCTTCAATATTTTTGTGAACAGCCGAGAAGTCAGTATCGATCTGACCGAGGGTACTTATGCCACGGCCGAACTGTTGGCTGAGGAAATTCAACGGCAGGTAAACAGCAGCAGCGAACTGATTGAGACGGCAAACTCGGTAACCGTGACTTACAACAGTGATGAGTCGCGCTTTGAAATGACCTCCAACCGATTCGGCAGTGAATCGGCCATTCGCATTATCGAGGTTGATTCAGCCACGGCTGCGACCCTGGGGCTCGTGAAAGAAGGGCAGGGGCCTTACCAGGGGCTGGAGCTTGGCACGCTGGCCACCTCGGATGGGCAAAGCAGCTCGCTGTTTAATACACCACTACTGGTAGACAGTGATACCCAGTACAGCCTGACCATCAATGGTGCCACCACTGGTGTGCTGACGCTGCCCGGCGACGCCGGCACACCCGTTACCTATAACACCCCCGATGAATTGACCGCTGCACTGAAGTCTCAGATAGACGCGGCGCTTGCCGGGGACGGTATCACGGTCAATGTCGACTACGTTTACAACAGTGATGACGACACGGCCCGACTGGTATTTTCGACGGCCAATGCTGGCGATGAAATCAGTTTCAGCGATATCAATCTTGCCAGCGCCACGCGCCTGGGGCTTTTTGAGGGCCGAGGTGAACCGGTTACATCGATCCGCGGCACCGACGTCGCTGGTCTGATCAATGGTGTCGAGGCTCGCGGCACGGGTCAGGTGCTGGTCGCATCGACGGGCGAGAACCCTGAAACCGCAGGCTACTATCTCAATGCTGCCCATGGAGATCTGTCCACCAGCACCGCTGCCGACAAATTCCGTCTGCGAGTCGATGGTGTACTCTCCGGGCAGATTACCCTGGGCGTTCTGGCCAACACCAGCAGCACAGCGGTGGCCAATACCCTGCAGACAGCCATTAACAACGATCCCGCGCTGATTGCTGCCGGCAAGTCGGTCACCGTCGCCTATGACGCAGATAGCGGCGGCTTCAAAATGACATCGGGCAGCCGCGGTGCCAGTTCCTCGGTGACGATCTCGTCGCTGGAGGGAAATGCTGCGGCAGTATTCGGCTTCGCAGCCGGGGCCGGGGCTGCCGGTCAAAGTGGCTCAGCAGCCAGCGGTGACGCCGATCCTGCCTCCGGGCTGCGTATCCGCATAACCGATGGTGATGTTGGCAACCGCGGCACGGTTGACTACTTCAGAGGCGTCGCCAGTCGACTGACAGCACTGATCGATTCCATGTTGGGTAGTGATGGTGTGCTGACAGGTCGAAGTGATTCGCTGAATGCCGAGCTTGAGCGCATCGCCGAAAAACGCGTTGATCTTGCGGAGCGACTGGCACTGACCGAACGACGACTGCAATCCTCGTTCCTGGCCAACGAAATCATTATCTCGAATTTCAACAGCACCGCCAGTTTTCTGGAGTCTCAGCTGCCAATGCTGGAAGCTTTGGTGACCCCAAACCGCAAAAAATAACCTGATCTGACCCGACGAGGATGGAATAATGTATTCACCCAATAGCGCAATCGCCCAGTACCAGCGCGTCAACAATGTTGGCTCCGTTGAGGGGGCCAGCCCCCATCAGCTGATTCTGATGTTGATGAACGGTGCACTGGAACGGCTTGGCAAGGCCCGTGGCGCGATTGAGCGGCATGATGCAGCCCTTAAGGGAGGCCAGCTGGGCAAGGCAATCAATATCATCGGCGGCTTGCAGGGCAGTCTGGACCGCAACCAGGCGCCGGAGTTTGCAGAAAACATGGATAGACTCTATGACTACATGCAGCGCCGTCTGCTGGAAGCCAACATCAAGAACGACATCTCCATCATCGATGAGGTCAGTGACCTGATGCGAAATGTCAAAACAACATGGGAAGAGATTGATCCAGTTCGCAAAACTGCATATTGATCCCCCAATCGACCCGTTATGATGTTTGACGTCGAGTAATCGCTCAGTGTCTAATTGCTCTGGGAGAGCAATCCACACATGAGATGATCTACAAGGCCCTTGCCAAAGTACAAAGAGTACTGATCTTTTTGCTCTTGGTTGCGGCAGCCGGGCCGGTGCACGCATGACTCAAATATTATTAATAGAAGATAGCAAGAAACTCGGCCACGATCTGGGCATCGTGCTGGAGTTTCTGGGTGAGCAGCCCGTTCACGTGCAGCGGGCTGGCTGGACCCAACAGGTAGAACAGTTGCAGGTCAGACCAGAAGCGCTGAAGCTGGTGCTGGTCGGGCATTACAAGCCGACCCTGATGGAGGTACTGCTTCAGGAGCTGATTGATTGGCATGAAGGTTTGCCAATTGTGCTGCTGGGTGACCAGACCATGCCTGATCTGACCGAATCGGTGTCAAACCGGGTCGTCGCCACCATACCCATGCCCCTCAGTTACCAGCCCATGCTGGACGCCCTCCACAAGGCTCAGGTTTACGGCGACCACTACAATCGACTGCGCGAGATAGGCAACGTACGCGACTACAACATGTTCCGCAGCCTGGTAGGCAGCAGTCCGGCTGTGCAACGAATTCGGCAGATCATGTCGCAGGTGGCCAACACAGAGGTCACGGTCCTGATCACCGGCGAATCGGGTACTGGTAAAGAGGTTGTTGCCAGGAATCTGCATGCCAATTCCCGGCGTTCCAGCAAGCCTTTTGTGCCGATCAACTGTGGTGCCATCCCGCCTGATCTCCTGGAAAGTGAATTGTTTGGTCATGAAAAAGGGGCATTTACCGGCGCAATTTCGACACGGGTTGGCCGGTTTGAACTGGCTCAGGGCGGCACCCTGTTCCTTGATGAAATTGGCGATATGCCCTTGCCGATGCAGGTCAAGCTGTTGCGCGTTATCCAGGAGCAGTGTTTCGAGCGTGTCGGTGGCACCAAGACCATGCAGACTGACGTGCGCATTCTGGCGGCCACCCATCGTAATCTTGAAACGATGATCAGTGAGGGGACGTTCCGCCAGGATCTGTTTTATCGTCTGAATGTATTCCCGATCGAAATGCCCTCGCTGCGCGAACGTTCCGCCGACATCCCCTATCTGTTAAATGAACTTATCTCGCGCCTGGAGAACAGCAAGCGAGGCTCGGTCCGTTTTAATTCGGCTGCCATCAAGGTGCTGTCTTCCTATGCCTGGCCGGGCAATGTGCGTGAACTTGCCAACCTGGTAGAGCGCATGGCGATATTGCACCCGCATGGTGTAGTTGGCGTTCATGATCTGCCTCACCAGTTCCGTGACAGTCAACTGATGGATGAGGTGCTGGCTGAGGAAGCGGCGCTGTCCGACGAGCACAAAATCTCAGTTGCGGAGGCGGTGTCAGAAGAAATTGCGGCGATCCCCAGCATCAACGGCGCCGATACGCATCTGTTGCCGCTTAACGGCATGGACCTGAAAGAGTACCTGAACAATCTTGAGCGCAGCCTGATAGAGCAGGCACTTGATGATAGTGGCGGGGTGGTTGCACGTGCAGCAGACAGACTGAATATCCGGCGCACGACCCTGGTCGAAAAAATGCGCAAATATGACCTGCAACGCTGACACCCGGTAACTCTGCCTGACTGAGGCCGCCCTTTCGGGCAGCCACAAGGGTTCAGGGATCCATGGTAATTGATGTCAGGGCCAGCTCAGTTCGCGTACCATCCTCAACCTGCTCCAGCCTGGCCAGGGCAAACTCATAATCAACAGCCAGCCAAAGAACAGTGCTTCGATCACTGTCGGGTTCACGCACCCGTTCCAGTTTCAGGGTCTGCAGATCTCCCACCGGTGTTGTCATGGTTTCCAGAGATAACAGGGCATATTCGTGCTGGTCGATCTCACGGCTGTCGATCATGGTGAAATGCAATGATGTGCCCAGCGCGGATTCGATGCCATCGTTTTCAGCCAGGCGCTGCAGCTCGGCACTCATTTGTGCGGTCACGCTAAGATTATCCTGAATGCCGGGCGGCAGACTCAGCTGCTGGCGATTTTCATCGCGGCGCAGTTCGGCAGATCCTGCCGCCCAATCGAAGCTGATGCTTTCGTCGCGGTCGCGGATGCCGCCCTGCTGGTAACCATAAGCCAGCGGCACGGCGCCCTGATCTGACCATTCGAACAATGTGCTTTCTTCAACGCTGATCAGAGTTGCACCAAGCACAGACAGATCCAGCCCGTGGCGCAGGTTGTAATTGCCGTTCTCAAGCTGTCTGAGCTCCCGGTAGGCATCCGTGCTAAGACCCATGGAGCGGGCCCGGTATTCGGCGGTGTAGGGTGTCGGCGCGGGCAACGGCGCCTGGGCCAGGGCCAGCGAAGATGTCAGCAACAGGCCTGACAGGATGGCCGATAAACGCAAGCACCATTTGACGCCGCCAGCCTTGAGATGTGCTGGGGACAGATGTTGTTCCGGGCCGTCGAATCGCATAGATCTAGCTCCCTCAGACTAATTGGGTCGAATTACTGACGAACTCCCTGTGGCGGCAGCGTGTTGCCATCCAGTGTGGCGCAGGAATCTGTCATTGTCAGGCGTCCACTTGCATACCAGCCAACAACCTCAGGATAAATACGGTGCTCCTGCTCGGCGATGCGCTGCTTCAGCGTCTCGACGGTATCCTGAGCGTCGACCGCGATGACTGCCTGTCGCACGACAGGTCCGCCATCCAGTTCCTCGGTTACAAAATGGACACTGACGCCATGCTCCCGGTCGCCTGCCTCCAATACACGCTGATGCGTCTGCGTGCCTTTATAGGCTGGCAGTAGCGACGGGTGAATATTCAGTAGTCTGCCTTGATAATGCTGAACAAAGGCTGAACTGAGAATTCGCATGAAACCGGCAAGAACAACAAGATTGATGTCCATCGCGTCGATGACCCTGATCATCTCCTGGTCAAAGGCTTCGCGGCTGTCAAACTGTTTGTGATCAATAACATGCGATGCGAGGCCGGCATCGGCTGCGCGCTGCAGGCCGTAAGCATCGGCCCGATTGCTGATGACGCCAGCAATCCGGTAACCGTGTTCTAATTGCTGATCGATCAAGGCCTGCAGATTGCTGCCATTGCCTGATATCAGGACAACGACGCGGCAGACCTGTTCAGAGTTGTGCTGCTGGCTCATGCATATTGGCCGCTGGCGATAACTGCGGGTTTTTCTGCCTCGGCCTTTGTGATTTTGCCGATGATGGTTGCACCGCGCGTCATTGTGTTCAGCAGCTCTACAGCGGTATCCGCCTGCTCCGCTGGCACGCAGACAATCATGCCAATACCGCAGTTGAAGGTGCGCAACATTTCGCGAGACGCGATATTGCCTTCCTTCTGCAGCCAGTCAAAGATGGCCGGACGCTGCCAGCTATCAGTGTCGATATGCGCTTCGGTGTAGTCAGGCATGACGCGTGGCAGATTTTCCAGGATGCCACCGCCAGTGATGTGTGCCATGCCATGTACGGACACTTTCTGCTGCAGCGCCTGCATGGCTTTAACATAGATTTCCGTGGGGGTCAGCAGGACTTCGCCCAGGGTGCTGTCGGCAAACGGGTCATCCAGTTTTGCGCCGCTGACTTCCAGGACTTTGCGAATCAATGAGTAGCCATTGGAGTGCGGGCCAGAGGAAGCGATACCGATCAGGCAGTCACCAACGGCTACCTGCTCATTGGTGATGATTTCATCTTTTTCCACAACACCGACGGCAAAACCAGCCAGGTCATAGTCACCTTTCTGATACATGCCGGGCATTTCTGCCGTTTCTCCACCAATCAGTGAGCAGTTGGACTGGCGGCAGCCCTCGCCAATGCCTGCCACGACCTGCGCAGCGATTTCCACATTCAGGCCGCCTGTCGCGTAGTAATCGAGGAAAAACAGCGGCTCGGCACCACAGACAATCAGGTCATTGACGCACATGGCCACTAGGTCGATGCCGATGGTATCGTGTTTGCCCATGTCGATCGCCAGCTTGAGTTTGGTACCGACACCATCAGTGGCAGACACCAGCACTGGCTTGCGATAACCCTCGGGCAGCTCGCACAATGCGCCAAAACCGCCCAGACCGGAAAGCACCTCCGGACGACGGGTAGACTGGGTGACGGATTTGATTTTCTCAACCAGAGCATCGCCGGCATCAATGTCGACACCGGCATCCTTGTAGCTGAGGCCAGTGTGTTGGGAGTCTGAGCTGGGTGTCTTTGTGTTCATGATAAGCGTCGCAATGTCCTTGCTCTAGGGTAGAGATAGTGACCGAAAATGGCGGCAATCATCGGTTGCCTGCCGGATAGCTGCGCATTTTAACAGCTGGTAAACACTTCGTCAGTCGATTATGTCAAACGCCGGGGCGATCGGTTATGATTGCGCCATGAAAAATGCCCTCGATTCATTATCTGAAATGCGTATTCTTCAGTGCCCGTCCCCCTATGTCGCGACATGGGTGGGCGTGCTGTTACTGGCATTGTGGAGCACACAGGCCTGGAGCCTGCCAGTCAGTGGTCTATACCAGCGCCAGATAGAGGTTGAAAACCAAAGTGAGGCCGAGCGGCAGCGGGCCTATCGGGAGGCGCTGACCGACGTTATTGTCAAAGTCACTGGTGAGCGCCGCTGGCTGCAGCAGCCAGCCATTCAGTCCGCGATTGCGCGCGCAGGCGACTACATCTCCGAAGTCAGTTATCGCGCAGCAGCCGGCGCTGCATTCATTCAGGTGGACATCGATCAGTCGATGCTCAATGGTCTGCTGAATAGAGAGAATATTCCGGTCTGGGACAATAACCGGCCATCGATTCTGGTTCTGATTACTGTGCAGGGCCCGGACGGCAGGCGCCGGATGCTTGGGTCGAGCACAGAGCATCCGCTGCTTGACCAGTCGCGCATGTTTGCCGAGCAACGCGCAGTCCCGGTGCTTTATCCGATTCTTGACCTGACCGATCGCCAGCTGATCTCGCCAGCCCAGGCCTGGTCGCTGGACAGTTCGGCACTGCAGGCACTTGGAGATCGTTACGCGGCTGACAGTGTTCTGGCCGCCCGAGTGCTTGAGGTCGGTGATGGTCAGCTGGTCGGGCTGTGGAAATTTCTGTTTCGTGATACCGAAGACATTTTCGACCACCTGGCCACGGAAGAGGGCGACTACATGGACCTGCCGCTGGACCGTGTTACTGCTCAGCTGGCCAGCCATTTTGGACTGCTGCCAAGTGCGTTTGCCAGAGAGAGTGACGTGAATATCCGGGTGGATGAAATTACTGATCTCAACAGCCACACGCAACTTGTTCAGTATCTGCGCTCGCTGTCGGTGGTTCAGGACGTACAGGTAAGAGTGCTGCGGCCGGATAGTGTCGAGCTTTCGCTGCATGTCGTTGGCGGCCAACAGATGCTCAGTGAGTTCATCAGCCTGGGTCGGGACCTGCAGCCGGTGAATTTCAATCCCGGCGATCAGGTGTCTGGAACCTTACGCTTTCGTTGGACCAGATAAACCGCATGACTGACCCGCAACGTTCACAGGCGGCAACGCCACGGCAACTCTCGCTGCGCGTCGGCATGGACGACGATGCCAGGCTGGATAACTTCTTTGTACCTGACGCCGAGTCCACAGCGGCGCGCGTACGCGATTACCTGCAAGCAAATATCCTGCGCTGGCGTCAGTCCGGGCGTGCGCCTTCCGGCAGCACACGAGTCAAAGATTTTTGCTGGTTATGGGGCAGTGAGGGTGCGGGCTGCAGTCATCTCCTCCAGGCAGTCTGTCACGCAGCCAGCAGTGAAGAAACCGTTTCGGACCAGCATGCGCTATCCGCGTTTTACCTGGATCTGAGCCTGAGCGACCTGCATCCTGATATTCTCGACGGCCTGGAGTTTCAGGACATTCTGTGTCTGGATCATCTGCAACAGGTTGTTGGAAAGCCGGCGTGGGATGAAGCGCTGTTTCACCTCTACAATCGCCTTGCACATAACGGCGGTGCTCTGCTGGTCGCAGCAGATAACAGTCCGCAGCACGTGCAGGTTTCCTTGCCGGATCTGCATTCGCGGCTACAGTCAGCAGCCGTATTTCAGCTTCCGGTACTGGAAGACACCGATAAAGTGGCAGCTTTGCAGATGCGCGCAAAATTGCGTGGATTCAATCTGGGTGATGATGTTGCCGAATTTCTGGTCAGGCGAAATCAGCGCAGCATGGCTGCGCTGTTTGGTGTGCTGCAGGCGCTGGACAGACATTCGCTTGAAACCGGCCGCCGGGTGACCATACCGCTATTGAAATCTCTGATGGGCTGGTAAGGCCGCTTCAGCCAGTCACTGCAGCGTCATGCCCAGGTGTTTGCGCGCAGCGCGAATGTACAGCACCAACGTGCAGAAAACTGACACGCACAGCAGACTGTAAAGCAGGCCATACAGTCGGTCCCCGGGGATAAACGCGACATTCACCGCATGCATGAAATAAAGCATGATTGCAAAGCTCAGCCAGGCATAGGTGCGCAAGTGGTTGCGGCGCAGTCCCGGCAGAAAAATAAACAGCGGCGCAACACGCACCAGCCACAGAATCAGGGCGACATACCAGGGCGCGCCCTGGAACATGCTGACCAGCGCATCGCCGGTAAAAAGCCCGATCAGGCCAAAATAGCTGGCCATGGCTGCCATGCGGGTTCGCTTGACGATTGCCGGCACAGGTTGCCAGGTGTCAGTCATAGTTGTTCTCTCCAGAATTATTCTGACAGTTGAAGTGCCAGTTCGCCCAGTCGCTTGCCCAGCGCCAGACATAGTCTGGTTTCGTCATCGCTAAGCGGCAGATCGCTGTCTGGTCCGGCCAGGTGGCTTGCGCCGTAAGGTGTGCCGCCACTGCTGGTGCGCATCAACGCCGGCTCGCTGTAAGGCAGTCCGCAGATCACCATGCCGTGATGTAACAACGGCAGCATCATGCTCAGCAGGGTGCTTTCCTGTCCGCCGTGCAGGCTGGACGTGGACGTGAACAGCGCCGCTGGTTTATTGATTAGTGCACCCGTGGCCCAAAGTGCGCCGGTGCCATCGAGAAAGTATTTCATGGCTGCTGCCATGTTGCCGAATCGAGTCGGACTGCCCAGCGCCAGTCCAGCACAATTGCGCAGGTCATCCTCTGTGCAGTATACCGCACCCTGGGGCGGCACCGCCGGCTGCGACGCTTTGTGATCCGGAGAGACTGACGGCACGGTGCGCAGGCGTGCCTCGACATCGCCCGCCTGCTCGACTCCGCGCGCGATCAGGGCAGCCATTTTTTCGGTGGCACCGGAGCGGCTGTAATACAGCACCAGCACATAGGGGATCGAATTGCTCATTGTCAGTGCAGTCTCTGTTACTTGATCAGGTCAATGACATTCTCGGGCGGTCGTCCAAGCACCGCGCGGACTTTTTTGCCGTCACGTCGGACCACGATGGGCCGTTCGATCAGGCGTGGATGCTGCTGCATGGCTTTCAGCACCTCCGTATCGCCAAGCGTTTCATTGCCCAGCGAAAGTTCGCGGTATTCAGTTTCACCTTTTCGAAGCAGCTGGCGCGGCGTGATACCGAGCGCTTCACACAGATCTGAGAGCGTGTCGACAGTGGGAGGATTTTCCAGATACAGGATCTGTTCCGTTTCTATCTGATTCTCCTGGAGCAGGGCCAGAGTCTGGCGCGATTTTGAGCATCGCGGGTTGTGATAAATAAAATACTGGCTCATGGTTTCTCTTCTGATTCGGTTTCTGTTGGGCTTGTCTGTGAATGCTGTGACAGCCGCGGACGTTGATGTTGTTCCTGCATCAGCTCGGTAAACGTCTGACCTCCACAGTGGCGATTCCCTTCATGCTCCACGGACTCAAGAAAGCGTCGTATCTGTATCTGTTCGGCAACCACACTGCGCGTGTTCAGCTGGTCGCGCGACCAGGTGCGCAACTGTAGTCGCAGGTCAGCGATGCGTGTCGAATCAACGCTGTGAGAAGGCAGATATCGGGGAGGATTCTGATCGGTGCAGCGAATGAAGTCGATAGCTGCCAGCGTTGCCAGGCTCGATTCCAGTACCGGCGCGCCCAGTTGTGTGTAGGACAGCAGTTCGTCAAGCGTCCACGGCGGTTCATTTTGCTGGAAGCGCTTGATGATCAGGTAGGCAACCGTCAGGTTCAGTTCTTCCTGTGCCTGCAGGCTCAGGTGCAGGGGTTTGCGACCAGTACGTGCTTTGGACGGATGCTGGTGATAAAAGGCGACCGATGAGCCAATCAGCAGCATCAACCAGCCCAGATAAATAAACAGCATCAACAGAATGACAGCAAAAAATGCCGCGTAGATGATTGCATTGGCTGAGTATTCGGTGATGAAGTTCTGGAACACCCAGCCCATGGTTTTCCAGGCCAGCGTGGTCACAATGCCGCCAGTCAGTGCCGAGCTGAACTGGACCCGCGTGTTGGGAATAAAACTGAAGGCCAGCGCGAAAGCCAGCGACATGAACACCAGCGGCATGACTGCGCCAAGCGCCTGCAGGATCAGGGCACCAAACGCCAGCCCTTCGAGCAGGCGCATGAACAGGTTGGTATTTACGTAGGAGGCAATGCCCACCGACAGCAGTATCAGCAGTGGTGCGACAATGACTGCAAACAGGTATTCGCTGACGCGACTGGCGAGGCTGCGTGCCTGCGAAACAGCCCAGATGTCATTAAAGGCCAGTTCGATGCGCTGCATCATGGTGAGCACCGTGTACAACAGTACGCCAAGACTGACAAAGCTGAGCACATCGACACGAACGTTGTCGACAAAGCTTACAACATTGCTGGTTATCTGCTGGCCGTAGTCACCCAGAAACGGTTGCAGAATGCCGAGCAGCATGGGCTCCATGGCGTTGTGCACGCCCAGACCCTTAAGCACTGCGAAGGTCAGTGCCAGCAACGGAACCATGGCAATAACCGTGTAGTAAACCAGACTCATGGCGCGCAGGGACAAGTGACCTTCGGCTATATCCCGAACCACAGCGTAGCCGATACGCAAGGCGCGCATGGCGTGCCCACGCCACGAGGAGTTGGCGGCCGGATCATCCTGCCACAACACATCATCAAGATACTGCTTCAGGTCGTCCAGTGATCGAACCTGCATGACTTCTCCTGTCTGTGTTGCCTGACTGATCGAGCTCAGCGTGCGATACGGGTGCTCAGGAACTCTATAATTGAGTCACGTGGCACAAGTTCCGGGTCGCTGGCGCGTCGAGACTTGTATTCTATCTGGCCGGCTTCCAGGCCACGATCGGAAACCACCAGGCGATGTGGTATGCCCATCAGCTCCATGTCGGCGAACTTGACGCCCGGGCTGGTCTTTTTGTCGCGATCATCGAGCAGTACCTCGTAGCCGGCGGCTTCGAGTTCGCTCATTAATTGTTCACTGACGTCGACCACCTGCTGCGATTTATGAGCGTTGAGCGGAATAATGGCGACCTGGAACGGCGCAATGGCGTCTGGCCAGATGATGCCATTGTCATCATGATTCTGCTCTATCGCGGAAGCGACGATTCGGCTGACACCAATACCATAACAGCCCATGGTCATCAGTACCGACTTGCCATTCTCGTCCAGCACGGCTGCATTCATGGCCCGGCTGTATTTGGTACCCAGTTGAAAGATGTGACCGACTTCGATGCCGCGTTTGATGGAGAGTGTGCCATTGCCATCAGGGCTGATATCGCCTTCCTTAACCTTGCGGATGTCGGCCACCGCAGTGTACGTGCAGTCTGTCTGCCAGTTGGCATCACGCAGGTGTTTGCCATTCTGGTTGGCGCCACAGATGAAATTGCGCAGGGCCGCCGCACTGCGGTCAGCAATTACCGGGAAGGGCAGTTTGATCGGGCCTAGGCAGCCGGGCTGACACCCCACTGCCTGCTTTACCTCTTCATCCGATGCAAAGGTCAGCGGAAGCTGAATTCCTTCCACTTTTTCAGCCTTGATGTCATTGAGTGACTGGTCGCCGCGCAGTACCAAGGCCATCAGCCCCTGTGGGTTGCTGTCTGATACTTCGGCCTTGACGATCAGGGTCTTGATAAGCTGGCGAGCATCTACCTGCAGCATTACTGCGACGTCTTCAATCGTGTGCGCCGTGCCCGTATCAACAAGCTCGGACTTCTCGGCTGGTGTCCAGTCACTGGCGTAACTCAGGTCGGGTATGGTGCCGTCTGCCAGCTCGATATTGGCCGCATATTCTCCGCTGGAGCTGAATACAATGTCATCTTCACCGGAATCTGCCAGTACGTGGAACTCGTGTGAGGTGCTGCCGCCGATGTTGCCTGTGTCTGCCAGTACGGCACGAAAGTCCAGGCCCAGCCGAGTGAAAATACTGCTGTAAGTCTGGTACATCACTTCGTAAGTCTCTGCCAGAGATGCCTCATCGATATGGAAGGAATATGCATCCTTCATCAGAAACTCGCGGGCTCGCATGACACCAAAACGCGGGCGTCGCTCGTCGCGGAACTTCATCTGGATCTGGTAGAAATTGGCTGGCAGTTGTTTGTAGCTGTTGAACTCATTGCGAATCAGGTCCGTGATGACTTCTTCATGGGTCGGTCCCAGGCAAAAATCGCGGTTGTGACGGTCAACAAAACGCAGCAGCTCAGGGCCCATCTGGTCCCAGCGGCCAGACTCCTGCCACAGTTCGGCCGACTGCACGACCGGCATGGATACTTCCATGGCACCAGACCGGTCCATTTCCTCGCGCACAATGCGAGTGACTTTCTGCAATACCCGCAATCCCATTGGCAGCCATGTATACATGCCGCTGGCCAGCTTGCGTATCATGCCGGCGCGCAGCATCAACTGGTGGCTGATGACTTCGGCGTCGGCAGGGGTTTCTCTGAGGGTTGCAATCAGGTATTGGCTGGTGCGCATGGAACTTCCAGTAATCAGGCAGTGGTCGGGTATCGATGAAAATGCCCGCGACACCCGATGGCGTCGCGGGCACTGAGTCTGTCTTGGGGCAACTGTCAGGTCAGTACAGTACTTACTGAGCAAACTCTTTGAGTTTTTTCAGCGGCAGCACTTTGACGCGCGTGCTGGCCGGCTTCTTCGGAATGTCCATGAACTCGCCCGGACGGAACGGGTTGGGCACGTTCTTGCGAGCTGGTTGTGCTGGCTTCTTGACGGCCTTGATCTTCAGCAGGCCGGGCAGTGTGAATTCACCGCAGCCGCGCTTCTTGATATGTCGCTCAATCAGATCGCCCAGCTCATTCAGCACTGCATCCACCTGCTTTTTGCTCAGATCTGTATTCTGGGCAATTTCAGCCAGAATGGCTGTTTTGGTGTATTTTTCGCTGATTGCAGTGGTTTTTTTGGCGGGCTTGCTGGCTGCTTTGGCTGCCGCTGGTTTCTTGCTCGTGGATCGGGTCGCTGCCATGCTGTTTCCCTTCTTGTTTATGTCAATGAATTTGAACCGTCTTGCGGTGATTGCCCAGATAATCTGAAACGGCTTACAAGCCGCTATTTATAAAGGATTGGTCGCGCTCTCGCAAGTATTGACATCCTGCGCCGCCAAGGGTTCACGTGCCTGGTTTGATTTACCACAAAAAATCCTGGCTGCAGGTGATGAAATAGTATAAAGCGGTTATAATCAGCGCCCTTTTATTGATCTGCTTTTGTCACGGTCTATTTTTTTCTGGTGTAGTGAGGTTTAACCGTTTATGCCGATTTATGATTATCAGTGTAAAGCCTGCGGCCACCAAATGGAGGCAATTCAGCGAATGAGCGATGCGCCGCTGACCGATTGTCCCGCCTGTCATCAGCCGGCGCTGAGCAAGCAGGTGACTGCTGCCAGCTTTCGTTTGAAGGGCAAAGGCTGGTACGAGACCGACTTCAAAACCGGTAAGCGCAAGCATGGTACCCAGGAATCCTCCAGCAGTGGTGGGGGAGACGCGAAAACACCCGCGGCCTGATCGGCCTGTAGCAGAAGCCCCGGTGGCGCCGGGGCCGAGCAGATTAATGAGTCACAGCCACATTAGAGTAAGACAACAGGATTGAATATGCGCAGTCATTATTGCGGACAATTGAATGAAGCCCGGATTGACGAAACCGTCAGTCTTTGTGGATGGGTCCACCGTCGCCGTGACCACGGGGGCGTTATTTTCGTGGACCTGCGCGACCGCGATGGACTGTGTCAGGTCGTGTTCGATCCCGATCGCGCCGACACCTTTGCGCAGGCTGAAACACTGCGCAATGAGTTTGTTGTTCGCGTCAAAGGTCTGGTTCGGGCCCGCCCGGAAGGCACTGTCAATCCTGATCTGCCCAGCGGCGCGATCGAAGTACTGGCTCATGAGCTGGAAATTCTGAGTGTGGCTCGCACACCTGCCTTCCAGTTGGATGAGCATGCCTCCGTCAGTGAAGACGTGCGCCTGCGGCACCGTTACATCGATCTGCGTCGCCCGGAAATGATCGACCGACTGCGTTTCCGCTCCAAGGTCTGTAATTCTATCCGCAACTATCTGGACGACAATGGTTTCCTGGATATCGAAACCCCGATTCTGACACGTGCCACCCCTGAGGGCGCACGCGACTATCTGGTCCCCAGCCGCACACACCCGGGCGAATTTTTCGCATTGCCGCAATCACCGCAGCTGTTCAAACAGATTCTGATGGTGGCAGGCATGGATCGCTACTACCAGATCGCCAAATGTTTCCGCGACGAAGATCTGCGTGCTGATCGGCAGCCGGAGTTCACCCAGATCGATATCGAGACATCCTTTATGGATGAAGCCGGCATCATGGCCGTGGCAGAAAATATGATTCGCCAGATATTCCAGCGCCATCTGGATGTGGACCTGGGTGAGTTCCCCCGCATGACCTGGGGTGAAGCGATGCGTCGCTTTGGATCCGACAAGCCTGATCTGCGTATCGATCTGGAATTCACTGACATTGCTGATCTGATGCAGGGCGTTGACTTCAAAGTGTTCGCTGGCCCGGCCAATGATCCTGACAGCCGTGTCGTGGCTCTGCGCGTCCCCGGTGGTGCCTCCCTCAGCCGCAAGGAAATCGACGACTACACCAGGTTTGTCGGTATTTATGGCGCGAAGGGTCTGGCCTGGATCAAGGTCAACGACCTGGATGCTGGCATTGAAGGCCTGCAGTCACCTATCATCAAATTCATGCCTGAAGATGTGGTGAAGCAGGTGCTTGACCGCCTGCAGGTAGCCAGTGGCGACATCATTTTCTTCGGCGCAGACAAAGCCGGTATTGTTAATGAGGCAATTGGCGCGTTGCGCCTGAAAGTGGCCGCCGACCTGGGTCAGGTCAAACCGGGCTGGGCACCGCTTTGGGTCGTCGACTTCCCAATGTTCGAACGCGACAAGGAAGGCAATCTCAACTCGCTGCACCATCCGTTTACCGCCCCGTCATGTACACCGGAGGCGCTGCGTGACAGCCCGGACAAGGCGCTGTCGCGCGCCTATGACATGGTGCTGAATGGTACCGAACTGGGTGGTGGCTCCATTCGTATCAACCAGCCGCAGATGCAGCAGGCCGTATTCGATCTGCTGGGTATCGGTGAAGAGGAGGCCCAGGAAAAATTTGGCTTCCTGCTCAACGCGCTGTCCTCGGGCTGTCCTCCGCACGGCGGTCTGGCCTTCGGCCTGGATCGTCTGATCATGTTGATGACGGGTGCCAGCTCGATTCGTGAAGTCATCGCCTTCCCGAAAACACAGTCGGCCGCCTGTCCGCTGACCGATGCGCCTGGGCCGGTCGCAGCAAAACAATTGCGCGAGCTGAATATCCGACTGCGTGAGCAGCCGGGCACTGCAAGCACCGACTGATGACGCTGATCCTGGGGATTGACCCTGGCTCAAGAGTCACCGGTTTCGGTGTTATTGAGTCAGTGGGCAATCGCCTGCGTTACGTGGCATGTGGCTGTGTGCGCCCGACGCCCGGTGACCATCCTGATCGTCTGCGAGAAATTTTTCGTGGCATTACCGAAGTGGTTGAGATGTACTCCCCACAGGAGTGCGCCATCGAAGAAGTGTTCATGGGTAAAAGTGCAGGCTCTGCACTGAAGCTGGGGCAGGCACGCGGTGCCGCCATGGTGGCCTGCCTGCAGTTTGATCTGCCCGTGGCGGAATATCCTGCGCGTACCGTCAAACAGTCGGTAACCGGTTCCGGCGCCGCCGACAAGACCCAGGTTCAACACATGATCAAAGTGCTGCTGGGCCTGCAGGGACGTCTGCAGGCCGATGCGGCCGATGCGCTCGCAATTGCCATCTGTCACGCCAACACGCGCAGTAGTATGATTCGCGTTGGAGCGGCAAAATCTTTCAGCAGGCGCAGGTTCCAGTAGCAGCAATAGCATGGCATAGTGCTGCTGTGACAGGATCGCAGTCTGACTAAGCGTGAAGATTACCCCGCCAAACCGCTGACTTCTTTATCGGCGCAGACATTACCCAAATACCGCAAACAGGACGTAAAACGTGATTGGTCGCATTGCTGGAACACTTATCGAGAAAAAAGCTCCAGATTTATTGATTGATGTTGGTGGCGTTGGTTACGAGGTGCTGGCGCCGATGAGTACGTTCTATCAGTTGCCAGCCCCCGGGCAGGGCGTCATTCTGCACACGCATCTGGTCGTGCGCGAAGATGCCCATCAGCTGTATGGATTCGCTGAAGGGCGTGAGCGTGAGTTGTTTCGTGCGCTGATCAAGGTTAATGGCGTAGGTCCCAAAGTCGCACTGGCCATTCTGTCAGGGGTGTCTGTCAGTGACTTTGTACGACTGATTCACAATAATGATGTCACTGCCTTGACCCGGGTGCCCGGTATCGGTAAAAAAACAGCTGAGCGACTGGTTCTCGATATGCGCGACCGTCTTGGCGGGTGGCAGGATGACGGGGCCGGTGCGACCGAGTCTCTGCAGGCTTCGCTGCAGGATGACAGCGCCTCGGTCAGCGAAGAAGCGGAAACCGCATTGATAGCACTGGGTTACAAACCGGCCGAGGCGGCGAGAATGGTCGTCCGGGCGCTCAAGGACAATCCGGCTGCTGAGCGGAGTGAAGAGATCATCAGATTGGCGCTGCGTGCGATGCTCTAGAAACTGGCCACTGAATTAACAGACGATTGATTACTGACAGGACAAGCGCACGCAATGATGGATAATGACCGTTTGATCTCACCCGACCTGGCGCCACAGGAACAATCGGTTGATCGTGCCATCAGGCCACTGGCTTTGACCGACTATATCGGCCAGACGGACGTCAAGCAGCAAATGGAGATATTCATCAGCGCTGCCCGTAACCGCAACGAACCGCTCGACCACACGCTCATTTTTGGCCCGCCCGGTCTGGGCAAGACGACCCTCGCCAATATCATTGCCAATGAACTGAATGTGTCCATAAAAACGACATCTGGCCCTGTGCTTGAAAAGGCAGGTGACCTGGCAGCGCTGCTGACCAACCTGGAGCAGGGCGATGTGCTGTTCATCGATGAGATTCACCGGCTGAGTCCGGCCATCGAGGAGATACTGTATCCGGCGATGGAAGACTATCAGCTTGATATCATGATTGGAGAGGGGCCGGCGGCCCGCTCCATCAAGCTGGAGCTGCCCCCGTTCACCCTGGTCGGTGCCACAACGCGCGCCGGCCTGCTGACCTCGCCGCTGCGGGATCGCTTTGGCATTATCCAGCGCCTGGAATTCTATAACCACGAACAGCTCAGTGAAATTGTCAGCCGCTCGGCACGAATCCTGGGTTGTGTCATCGACCGGGAGGGCGCCTATGAAATCGCCCGGCGCTCCCGCGGCACGCCGAGAATTGCCAATCGCCTGTTAAGGCGCGTGCGCGACTTCAGTGATGTCAAACATGCTGGCGAGATAAGCCGCGAGATTGCCGGTCAGGCGCTGGATATGCTCAGTATTGACGACAATGGATTTGATCACATGGATCGCCGCCTGCTCCTCACCATGATCGAAAAGTTTGGTGGTGGACCGGTCGGCGTTGACAGTCTGGCAGCAGCCATCAGCGAGGAGCGGGACACCATTGAGGATGTGCTTGAGCCCTATCTTATTCAGCAGGGATACATGATGCGAACGGCCCGCGGACGCATGGTTACACCTCATGCTTACCTGCAGTTTGGAATACCTGTGCCGGAAGAACGTTAGCAAAGAAACGAGGAACGGCTCGCAAGCCACAATTTAGCCATATTTTATCAGCCTTATGACATCGGGGGCTGTATAAGAACTTGAGAACTTACTTTATAATACGCGCGTTTTACATCTGTAAAACCTGCTCGGAGAGCTACTGGTGCACGAAACAATGAATGTCTGGAGCCTGATCCTGGATGCCACCTTGACGGTGAAGCTGGTCATGCTCACATTGCTGCTCGCCTCAATCATTTCCTGGGTGATGATCATACAGCGTTATCTGGTCCTCAATAACGCCGAACAAAGTATGTGGAGTTTTGAAAAGCGCTTCTGGTCCGGCATGGATCTGAGCCAGCTTTATCGTGACGGCAGCAGTCAGCAAAAAGAGAACAATCCCACCGGTGGCATGGAGAATATCTTCCGTGCCGGCTTCAAGGAGTTCATGCGCCTGCGACAGCAGGGTGGCGTCAGCTCGGAAGGCATCATGGCCGGTTCCCAGCGTGCCATGCGCGTAGCCTATTCGCGTGAAGAGGAAAAGCTGGAAAAACATCTGCCGTTTCTGGCCACAGTAGGTTCAGTAACGCCCTATATCGGTCTGTTCGGTACCGTCATTGGTATCATGAATTCGTTTATCGGTCTGGCACAGCAGAGCCAGGCGACACTCCAGGTGGTAGCTCCCGGTATTGCCGAAGCCCTGATCGCGACCGCGATGGGTCTGTTCGCAGCGATCCCGGCAGTGGTGGCCTACAACCGTTACTCTGCGCGGGTGGATGCCATCGCCGGCAACTACATCACATTCACTGAAGAATTCGCCGGTATTCTGCATCGGCAAGTCGTCAGCGTCAGCAAATAATTCGTTCAGCCGGAGCGGCTAATGGAAATCGTACGCAAAAAACGCAAACCCATGTCAGACATCAATGTGGTGCCATACATTGATGTGATGCTGGTATTGCTCATTGTGTTCATGGTGACCGCGCCGCTGCTGACCCAGGGCTTGCGGGTCGACTTGCCGGAGGCGAATTCAGAGCCGCTGGAACTGGATGAAGAAGCGGAAACGCTGGTCATTGAACTGACCGCTGATAACCAGTACTTCATCAGTCTGGGCGTGACCGCGGAGGGCGAGCAGCAGGCAGTTGAGCTGGCCATGATAGGTCGACAGGTGGCACAGATTGTCGAGGTTAATCCGGGCATTCAGATTTTTGTGGAAGGCGATGCGCAGGCTGGATACGGCCCGTTCATCAGTTTGATGGAGGAGTTGCGCGCCGCTGGGGTTAACAGCCCCAATCTGGTAACCAAACCCGTGGAATGATGCTGTGACTGCGTTTAACGGTTATCCAATTTCGGTTCTACTGGCGGTGCTGTTGCATGGCCTGATCCTCGGCTCGCTGTTTATTATGCAGCGCGCCGACTCGGAAGTGCTGGATGTTGTGCGGCCGCCCGCCGTCAAGGCGCTGTTGGTGGAGGAGAATCCACAGACGCGGAATCAGCAGGTGCAGCAGCAACAGCTGGCAGAACAGCGCCGCCTGGAGCAGCAGCGGCAAGAGCAGGCGCGTCAGGAAGAGGCCAGACGTCAGGAGCAAGCCAGGCAGGAAGAAGCCCGGCAGGAGGCGGCACGTCAGGAGCAGGAGCGACAGGCGCAATTGCGGCGCGAGCGCGAACAGCAGGAACGCGAGCAGCAGGAACGGGAGCGTCTGGAGCGCGAAAGACAGGAACGCGAAAGGCTGGAACAGGAGCGTCTGGAACAGCAGCGGCGCGAGGAACAGCAGCGACTGGAGCAGCAGCGTCAGCAGGAACAGGCGGCCCAGGCAGCCGCAGCGCAGGAAGTCGCGGAAACAGAAGCAGAGCAGGTCATGGCATATACCGCCATTATTCACGACCTGGTCCAGCGCAACTGGTCTCGACCGCCAAGTGCACGAAACAATATGACGGCCGTACTACGAATTCGGCTGGTACCGACGGGTGAGATAGTGGATGTGGAGATCGTCCGATCCAGTGGAGATGCAGCGTTTGATCGCTCGGCAGAAAACGCGGTGAGGGCTGTACGACGTTTTGAGCAATTGCAGGGGATGCCGCCGCGCATGTTTGAGCGCAGCTTCCGTACGCTGCTACTAACATTCAGACCGGAGGACTTATTAAATTGATGATGCGCAAAGTGATGACTCTGGTGCTTGGCCTGCTGGTGTGGAATGCTGCACAGGCCGCCGAGCTGAATATCGAAATTACCCGTGGTGTGGATAACCCAATCCCCATCGCTGTTGTGCCATTTACATGGGGTGGCGGCCTGCCACCTGATGAAGATGTTGCACAGACTATTGCCAATAACCTCGCCCAGGTGGGTGAGTTCAGGCCTTTGCCAAGAGCTAATATGCTCAGCCTTCCGGATGAAGAGGCTGAAGTGTTTTACCGGGACTGGCGTATTCTTGCGCAACAGTACCTGGTGATTGGCAAGATCAATCCGGTGCCTGGTGGCCAGATGGTGGAAGTGCAGTGGGAATTCTTTGATATTAACCGTGAACGTAAAGTCATGGGTGAAGTGCTGACTGGCAGCATTACCCAGCTGCGTGATATAGCCCATGAGATCAGTGATGTGATTTACGAGCAGATCACTGCGCGCCGCGGCGCTTTCTCGACAAAAATCATGTACGTATCGGCAGAAGGCAATATTGGCGATATGACCTATCGTCTGCACATGGCCGACTACGACGGCCGTCGTTCACAGATTCTGCTGGAATCTCCCGAACCCATCATGTCGCCGGCATGGTCACCTGATGCCAGTCAGATCGCTTATGTGTCATTCGAGACCGACCTGCCGCGCATCTATATACAGACGCTGGCGACCGGGGAGCGCCGTCAGGTTACCAATTTCTCTGGCATCAACAGTTCGCCAGTCTGGTCACCGGATGGCAGCAAGCTGGCCATGGTGCTGTCCAAAGACGGCAGTCCAGACGTTTACGTGCTGGACCTGGCAACCGACCAGCTGCGCCGCCTGACCGATCATCCGCGCGCGGAGACCGAGCCGGCCTGGTCGCGGGACAGCCAGAGTGTACTTTTTTCGTCTGACCGTACCGGTCAGCCACAGATATATAAGGTGGATGTTAATGGCGGTGGTTTCCCCGAACGCCTGACATTCGACTGTTTTTATTGCGCCAAGGGCCAGTTCCTCCCAGACGGTGTGAACCTGGTCCATATTCGTCGGGAAACACGGCAGGATAATACCTACAGTGTGGCCATCATGAATGTGGAAACGTCTCGGGTTATAACCCTGACGGATACGGCGCTAGATGAATCTCCCAGCGTGGCTCCAAACGGAAGCATGATCATGTTCGGTACTACCTACAATGGGCGCGGCGTGCTGGATGCCGTCTCCATTGACGGACGTGTGAAGTTCCGTTTACCATCCCCGCAGGGCGATGTACGGGAGCCGTCCTGGTCCCCGTACCTGAATTGAGGCTTTGCACACACTATCTTGCTAGCTTGTCTATTGGAGGACACTACATTGGGTACGCAGATGAACACAATTTTAAGAACAACCGCTCTGGCCCTGACCATTTTCGGTCTGGCAGCCTGTAGCTCTACAAGTGAAACAGAAGACATGACCCCGGTCGCCCAGGAGTCTCAAGGTGAATCAGCTGCAGCACGTGCAGCCCGCCTGGAGCAGGAGCGTCTGGAGCGTGAGCGTCAGGAACAGCAGCGCCGCGAGCAGGCTGCCCTGAACACAACTGTTTTCTACTTTGATTTTGACGTGGCTGAGTTCCAGCCTTCAGATCGTGAAACTCTGGTTGTACACGCACGCAACCTGGCTTCCAACCCGAATAGCCGTATTCGTCTGGAAGGCCATGCTGACGAGCGCGGTACCCGTGAGTACAACCTGGCTCTGGGTGAGCGTCGTGCCAACAGCATCCGTGACTTCCTGATCGTAAATGGTGCATCACGCAACCAGATCGAAACAGTAAGCTACGGTGAAGAACAGCCCGCCGTCCGCGGTCAGACTGAACAGGCTTACAGCCAGAACCGTCGCGTGGAAATCAAACCAGCCGGTTAATAAAAAATGAAACCACTGCTGACCATTATAGCTGGTGCATCCCTTGCCTCCGTGCTTAGCACGGGGGCTTTGGCACAATCCAACGATGCCATGTCGCTGTTACTTGACCAGATTCGCGAACTGCGAGCTGAGGTCCAGACGCTGCGTGGCATGGTGGAAGAGCACGGCTATGATATTCAGCGAATGCAGCAGGACTCTCTGGACAGATATACGGACCTGGATTCCCGCATCAGTACATTGTTCGAAGAACTGGATGGTGTGAGCAGCAGTGCTCCGATGTCCGTCCCAGGCACTGCAACAGCGGCTGGCGGTAATACGGCAGCCGATTCAGGCGTGGCAGGTAATATTTCCAGCATATCACCTATCGCGAATGATCCGACAGTTGTCAGTTCCTCATCAATGCCTGCGACCCAATCACCTGCTGCAGGTGTTTCATCATCGACCTCTGCGAACCCGGCGGCACCCACAATGCAGCCGGGTTTGTTGACTGAGCAACAGCTATACGAACTGGCGCTGGATGCATTGCTGCAGCAACAGGCCTATCAGCAATCGATCACCCAGTTTGACCAGTATCTCCAGCAGTATCCCAGTGGCCGCTTTGTGACCAATGCGCATTACTGGAAAGGGCAGGCCTATGTGAACCTGTCCATGTTTCAAGAAGCGCGTGGCGCATTTGAAACCATCATCAATGACTACCCGGATGGTCGCAAGATCGAAGATGCGATGTATTCACTCGGTACGGTCTACCATCAACTGGGCGATATAACACGCGCCCGTCAGATGCTGCAGGATGTGAGAACCCGCTTCCCGAATACCTCAGCAGCCAATCTGGCAGATATCTATCTGCGCACACTGAACTGATACAGTGAACCTGCGAATTAATGAAATATTTCACTCCTTGCAGGGTGAAAGCAGCACTGTGGGTTTGCCAACCACCTTTGTCCGTCTGACCGGTTGTCCGCTTCGATGCGGGTACTGTGATACCGAATACGCCTTCCATGAGGGGCAGCAGAAGAGCCTGAGCGACATACTTGAGCAGGTGAGTGCCAATCGCGCCAAACATGTTTGTGTAACTGGCGGTGAACCTCTGGCGCAGCCAAATTGTCTGCCTCTGCTGACGCTGCTTTGTGATAATGGCTTCACAGTATCGCTGGAAACCAGCGGCGCCATGGACATATCTGCGGTCGATCAGCGCGTTAATATCGTCATGGACCTCAAAACTCCGGGCTCAGACGAATGTGACCGCAATCTCGAATCCAATATTGCTCATCTTAAATCAAGCGACGAAGTCAAATTCGTGATCTGTGACCGGCGCGATTACGAATGGGCCAAAGCCAAGATTGATCAGTATGATCTGCGTCATCGCGTACGCGAAATTCTGCTGTCGCCATCCTATGAGCAGGTGAAATACGCCGAGCTGGCACAGTGGATACTCGAGGACAAACTCGCGGTCCGGATGCAGGTACAATTGCACAAGATTATCTGGGGTGAAGAGCCCGGTCGATAACATCACCCGGTACTTACAGCCTTCAGACAGGCAGCAGCGGAGCAGGCTAGTGGAACAGCATCCGACAACGAAAAAAGCAGTCATTCTGGTCTCTGGTGGGCTGGATTCGGCGACCTGTCTGGCGCTGGCCGCCGAGCAGGGTTACGAGTGTTATGCCATGAGCTTTGATTATGGTCAGCGCGCCAGCAGTGAGCTGGAGGCTGCCAGACGCCTGGCGGAGGCGGCCGGTGTGGCCCGTCATCTGGTGATACCGATCGGTATGGGGCAGATGGGTGGCTCAGCCCTGACAGATCACTCCGTAGCCATGCCTGAAGATGGTGTTAAAGACAATATCATTCCCATCACCTATGTGCCTGCCCGCAACACCATATTTCTGTCCTATGCGCTTGGCTGGGCTGAAGTGCTGGAAGCCAGGGCAATTTTTATCGGCGTCAATGCGCTGGATTACTCTGGATATCCAGACTGTCGGCCCGAATTCATAGCAGCATTTGAAGCATTGGCAAATCTGGCAACTCGCGCTGGCGTTGAAGGTCAGTCGATAAAAATCGAGACACCACTGATCTCCCTGAGTAAGGCGCAGATCATTGAAACAGGGAACCGCCTGGGTGTTGATTACGCCCTGACTGTCTCCTGCTATCAGGCTGATGCGCAGGGTCGCGCCTGTGGCCGCTGTGACAGTTGCCGACTGCGCCGCAAAGGATTTGACGACGCAGGTGTTGCAGATCCGACACATTATGCGTGATGCTTTATGGGGCAATTTTTTTGCAAAAATACTTGAGTTTTCTGTCACGCGTAGTATGATGCGCACTCTCTTTTGGGGCGTTAGCTCAGTGGTAGAGCAGTTGGCTTTTAACCAATTGGTCGATGGTTCGAATCCATCACGCCCCACCACTTCATCTGTGCGAGCATTATGAGCCAATCGTCACAGCCAGATGACAAGCTGATGTCCGATACTCTGCTGGTTAGGGAGTATCTGGAAAACCTCCCTCATAAAGCAGATCTGAGTGAATCCCAACGTGTCGAGTATCGCGATGCGATCAAGGCATTATTGCGCGAGAAAAACGCCACTCTGGTCGCACATTATTACACCGACCCGGAAATACAGGCGCTGGCCGAAGAGACTAATGGTATTGTAGCCGACTCTCTCGAGATGGCGCGTTTCGGTCGCGACTGTGACGCCGATGTGCTGGTGGTCGCCGGTGTACGTTTCATGGGCGAGACGGCCAGTATTCTGAGCCCGGAAAAAACCGTCCTGATGCCAACCACGGAAGCAACCTGCTCACTGGACATCGCCTGTCCCATCGAAAAGTTCGCACCGTTCTGCGATCAGCATCCCGACCACACCGTGGTGGTTTACGCCAATACCTCGGCTGCTGTAAAGGCGCGTGCCGACTGGGTGGTGACCTCCAGTATTGCGCTGGATGTTGTTGAGCACCTGAAAGCAAAAGGCGAAAAAATTCTGTGGGCGCCCGACAAACACCTGGGGCACTATATCGAGCAGAAAACCGGCGCCGACATGTTGCTGTGGGACGCTGCCTGTATCGTGCATGAGGAGTTCAAGGCAAAGGGTCTGTTCGACATGAAAACCCTTTACCCGACAGCGAAGATTCTGGCGCACCCGGAGTCGCCGTCATCCGTACTTGCGATGGCTGATGTGGTGGGTTCAACCAGTCAGTTGATCAAGGCCGCCTGCGACCTGCCGGACGACACGTTTATTGTGGCGACCGATCAGGGCATCTTTTACAAGATGCAGCAACTGGCCCCCGAAAAGAATTTTATTATCGCCCCGACTGCCGGCAACGATGCGACCTGTAAGAGTTGTGCCAGTTGTCCCTGGATGGGAATGAATTCATTGCAGGCGATGTACCAGTCGCTGAAAGACGGCAGTAACGAAATCAAAGTCAGTGCTGATCTGGCGCGTAAGGCGATGATTCCATTGCAACGTATGCTGGATTTTTCTGCCCAGCATAAGCTGGCCGTGAAAGGTAAAGCCTGATTCTTGATTGACTGCGCGAGCTAGCGCTCCTGCAGTTCGCGCTGCATCCGTTCCACTTCCCCAAGCCGCTGACGCAGACGACTGATTAGCGGAATATTCTGTTCACGATCGGTTTCAATCCGCAGAGCGTAATTGAGCTGTTCGCGTGCGCTGCGGAAATCCCCGACCAGAATAAAGTATTCAGCTCGTGCCTGATGCACTTTGCTGATATCGCCAACCTGACCCTGGGTCTCCGCAATCTGATACCAGAGGTTGTGATCTTCCGGTCGATTGATGGCATGTCGTTCCATGATTCGCGCCGCCTCGGCGTAATTGCGCTGTTCGATCAGGGCGTCAACACGTGTCATCGTCAGCGGGTGGTTTTCCGGGTTGATACGGATATGTCGATCCAGAAAGTCCAGCGCCTGTTGTGGCTCACCGCTCTGAGTCAGAATGTCGGCGCGCGTGACCACGTAGGTGATACGGTTCGGGTCACTGGCCAGGAGCAAATCAATGGATTCCAGCGCCTGACCATATTGTTCAGCTTTCAGCTGCGCCAGCGCCAGGCCGTAGGTGGCAGTTTTGCGCTCCTGTTCTGAGCGTGCACTACGCGAACGCTTGTTGAATTCTTCAAGCGCTGCTTCGGGGGAGTTCGCATAGTGCACCTCGATGCGTGCGCGAATCAGGTGGTATTCCAGGGTGTCGCCGGTCGCAGAAGGACGATAGGGAATACGATTGGCGCGACTGCGTGCGTCGGCGATACGGGCTTCGGTCACCGGGTGGCTCAACAGAAATTCGGGTGGGCGGCTGCTGAAACGGCTCATATCCATCAGTCGCTCAAACAGGCTGGCCATGTCGGCCGGATCGTAGCCTGCCTCCACCATGGTCCGCAGGCCAATGCGGTCAGCCTCTGCCTCGTTCTGGCGGGAGAAGCGCAGCTGGTTCTCGATAGAGCGACCCTGCGCTGCCATGACTGCCGCCGGCCCCGCCGAGCTGCCAGAACCCATCAGCACGATGCTTGCCAGCAGTGTTGCCAGTTCCGGAATGCGTCGGCGCTGCGCGTCTTCCACGCTGCGCGCAAAATGGCGCTGGCTGACATGGGCGATTTCGTGAGCCATCACCGAGGCAAACTCGCCTTCGGTGTGTGCATTCAGAAACAGGCCGCCGTTGACGCCGATGACGCCACCTGGTGTTGCGAAAGCGTTAAGGGCAGGGCTGTCCACGACAATAAAGGCGAGCCGATAGTCCTGCAGATCACTGTGGACAGCGAGATTATGCGTAAAATTAACGACATAATCGTTGATCAGCGGATCGCTGATGGTGGGTGTCGTGCGTCGAACCGAGCGCAGAAAGTCACGCCCCAGCTTATATTCCTCATCCAGAGAAAAAATGCCGGAAATGCGATCCCCGAGAGTCGGCAACTGACTTTGAGCCAGTGCTGCCGGGCTTTGACAGCTCAGGGCAATCGCCACCGAGAGGGCGGTACTTTTAAGGATGCTGCGCATAGAATTCCACTGATTGCATTCCCGATAATAGACCGATATTAACACAAATAATTCCGCAAACCGGGGGATGTCTCCGGGAGTAAATGTGCTTTTGCTATGCAGTGCCTGGCAATGCTTGATAAAATGCCCCGCATGGAACCTGTCGCAGATCAAGAGTTGGACGTTAGCGGATTACAGTGCCCCATGCCTTTACTGAAGGCCAAGCTGGCACTGAATGCCCTGACATCACAGCAAGTGCTGAAAGTCGTTGCCACGGACCCTGGCTCGGAGCGTGACTTTTTTGCGTTTGTCCAGCAAAGTCGCCACGAAATACTGGCATTTGAAAAACAGCAGCAATCCTACTGTTACTGGATAAAAAAAGGCTGAGTTCCCATGCGAAGATTTTTCCGGGCTTTCCTGGATCGCTATTTTCACGATGAAGAAGCCATCATTTTCACGCTGATCCTGATATCAGCGCTGGTGGTTCTACTGACGATCGGCTCCTTCATAGCCCCGCTTATTGCTGCCCTGATCATCGCCTATCTGTTACAGGGTATGGTCAACACCCTGCTGCGACTGAACGTATCCTACCTGTTGGCAGTGGTGCTTGTTTATACACTTTTCATCAGTGGTTTCATGGCTTTGCTGCTGTGGATCCTGCCTCAGGCGTGGAGTCAGCTGGCCAGGCTGATCAATGAGCTGCCGCGCCTGATCGGCGAGGGTCAGAACTTATTGATGCTGCTGCCGGAAAACTATCCGGATCTGATGACGCAACAACAGGTTCAGGACATCATCCGCACGCTGCGGGGTGAGCTGGCCATGTTTGGCCAGTATGTGCTGTCTTATTCCATCTCCAGCCTGCCCAATATTTTCTCCTGGATCATGTTCCTGATTCTGGTGCCAGTGCTGGTGTTTTTCATGATGAAGGACAAAACGACCCTGGTGCACTGGGTGGCCAACCTGTTGCCACGACACAGACCGCTGATGCGCAAGATCTGGCAGGAGATGGATGTTCAGGTAGCCAACTATGTGCGCGGCAAGTCGCTTGAGATCCTCATTGTGGGCGGCACCAGTTATCTGGCCTTCACGATACTGGGCATGAACTATACCCTGTTGCTGGCTGTGCTGATGGGTCTCTCTGTCATCGTACCTTTTATAGGTGTGGCGGTGGTGGTGTTTCCGGTGATGGCAGTTGCCTATGTGCAGTGGGGTCTGGGCAGTGAATTTTTTACCGTTCTTGCGGTCTACACCGTGATCCAGCTGCTGGATGCCAATGTGCTTGTGCCGATCATTTTCTCGGAAACCGTCAACCTGCACCCGGTTGCGATCATTGCCGCCGTGTTGGTGTTTGGCGGTCTGTGGGGACTGGCTGGGGTGTTTTTTGCCATCCCACTGGCCACCTTGATCAAGGCCATTGTCAACACCTGGCCCACCCACGCGCCACCGGATGATGAGGCTGTCGGGTCGGATCACGAAGCAGCCAGGATCATACACAACGATTAATACCGGTCACAGGGTATAATGCGGTTTTTGTCAGAAGGTTGCAGTGTGATAGAGTCTGCAGCCTGAGCAAGTCCGAAAACTATAGAGGTTATGCATGATACAGGGCAGTATTGTTGCCATCGTCACTCCCATGTTGCCAAATGGCGACATCGATTTTGAAGCGTTTGATCGCCTGCTGGAGTGGCATATTGAGAGCGGCACAGACGCCGTGGTTGTTGTTGGTACGACTGGTGAGTCGCCAACGCTGACCATGGAAGAGCATTGTGCAGTCATTGCGCGTGCTGTCAAAACGGTTGCCGGGCGCATCCCTGTCATTGCCGGTACTGGCTCAAACTCTACCACTGAGGCAATTTATTACACCCACGCCGCCAAGGAAGAGGGTGCCGATGCCTGTCTGCTGGTGACACCTTATTACAACAAGCCGCCGCAGGAAGGCCTCTATCAGCATTTCAAGAAGATCGCTGAAGAAGTCGATATCCCGCAGATTCTTTATAATGTGCCTTCCAGAACAGGCTGTGACCTGTTGCCGGAAACCGTGTCACGGCTGGCGGATATCAAGAATATTGTGGGTATCAAGGAAGCGACTGGCGATCTGGATCGTGGCCAGCAGGTCATCAGCCTGTGTGGTGATCGCATTGCCATTTACAGTGGTGACGACGCTACTGCACTGGATCTGATCCTCGCCGGCGGTAAAGGCAATATTTCCGTGACAGCCAATGTTGCGCCGGCACAGATGCACGAGATGTGTCGGCTTGCGCTGGCCGGTGAATACGAAAAAGCCAGCCTGCTTAACGCGCGTCTGGCGGGTCTGCACAACTCACTGTTCCTGGAAGCTAATCCGATTCCGGTTAAATGGGCGCTGAGTGAACTCGGACATATCAAAGCGGGCATTCGCCTGCCCCTGGTGCCACTTAACAAGGCATACCACATTCCGTTGCGTGAGGCGATTCGCCACGCGGGACTGGACTAATACAGGCAAGGTCGAAAGAGTATGCTTCCAATACGCAGTCAGTTCTTTAACGCATCTCGGCAGATTTCGCCTGGGTGCGGAACTCCCGGTGCTTTCCAATCAAACACGTTCAAGCGAGGTGTTATCCTGAAACCTGCAGTAGTACTGAGTATGGCAATGCTGGTTCAGGGCTGTTCCTGGTTGGGAATCGGCGGGGATGAAGGCTGGCTCAGAGATCGCGAGGGTGAATATCTGGAAGCCCGGATAACACCGGTCATGGACATACCCGCTGAGCTCGACAGCTACACGATCGACCAGCTTTACTATATTCCGCCGGAAGCGCCAGGCGAACGTGAAGTCTACGTCGTGCCTCCTGCACCAAAACCCATCGACACGCGGGTCCGCGAGGGTGTTGTGATTCAGCGCTTCGGCGACCGTGCCTGGATTGTGGTGGGAGCCACTCCGGGTCAGGTGTGGCCGACGCTGCGGGACTATTTTGCGACCGAGGGCCTGCCTGTCGCCAGCGAAGACGCTGTCGCTGGTGTTGTTGAGACCGAATGGGTGCCGCAGGACGATAGCGATGTCCGCAATCGCTATCGTGTCCGCGTCGAGCCTGGTCTGCACGCCGGCAACTCTGAGGTATATATCCTGCAGGTTGATGATGAGGGTGAGACTGCCGAGGGTCAGGCGGTTACATGGCCTTCTGATTCCGAAAACCTGGAGCGTGAAGCTACCATGCTGGCCTCACTGTCCATGTACCTGGCTGACCGCACCGATATTTATCGTGGCTCATCCGTGTCAATGCTCGCGGGCAGTATCGAGGCGCAGGGCAAGGCGCGACTGGATGACAGTGAATCGGGCAGTACCAAACTGGAGCTGCGCATCGATTTTGATCGTGCCTGGAGCCAGGTCGGTCAGGCGATCGGCAATGCTGAAATCGAGCTGCTGAGCTCTGATCGCGACGAGCGACGCTACATCGTGTCGTTCACTGGCACAGAGAATCAGGAAGAGCCAGGCTTTTTCGGGCGACTGTTTGGCCGCGACGAAGAAGTGGAGGCCCGCCAGTTTGATGTTACGCTCAGCGACACTGCCGATGGGATTCTGGTTGAGGCAAGAGTATCCGACGGAGCCCCGGCGCCTTATCAGCAGGATCTGCTGGTGCGTACGATCAACGACAATCTGATCTGACCCTCGTGATGACGGAGCTGGTGCCGCTTTGGTATGCATTGACTGCCGGCGGCATTGGTCTGTTTGGCGGTGTGCTGCTGAGCCTGCTCTGGAGTTCGCGCCGCGCGGCCGCCTACCGGGAGCACATCGTCCATTTGCAAACTCGCCTGGACGAAGAGCAGCGTCAAACCCTGGAAAAAATTCAGCTTCTGCAGCAATCCCGCGAAGAGCTTCGTCAACAGTTCAAACTGCTGGCCAATGATGTGCTGGATGACAAGAGCCGGCGTCTTGCCGAAGCAAGTCGTCAAAGTCTGGGTGAAATACTGCGTCCACTGCAGGAAAAAATCAGCGGTTTCGAGAAGCGGGTTGAAGAGACCTACAATCGCGAGGCCAGAGAGCGCTTTGCGCTGGAGAAAGAAATTCGCCAGCTGCAGCAGCTCAATACACGCATCAGCGATGATGCCGTCAACCTGACCAAAGCGCTGCGTGGTGAGAACAAAACCCAGGGCGCCTGGGGTGAATATATCCTCAGTTCCATCCTGCAGGCATCCGGCCTGACAGAGGGACGCGAGTATCAGGTTCAGCAGAGTTTTCGCCAGACTGATGTTGACGCCGGGCGGCAACGCAGTCAGCCCGATGTCATTGTGCAGCTGCCCGATAACCGGCAGATTGTCATAGACGCCAAAGTCTCACTGACTGCCTATGAGCGCTACTGTAGCGCTGATGATGATGCCGAGCGAAACAGCGCACTCAAACTTCATGTGCAGTCACTGCGAAATCATATTCGTCAGTTGAGTGACAAGCGCTATCAGGATCTGCCCGGTATTCAATCACTGGACTTTGTGTTGCTGTTCATGCCGATTGAACCTGCGTTCTCCGCCGCCCTTCAGCAGGAACCAGAGATATTTAATCAGGCCTTCGAACGCAACATTGTGCTGGTCAGTCCAAGCACATTGCTGGCCACGTTGCGCACGATTCACAATATCTGGCGCTATGAATATCAAAGCCGCAATGCGCAGGAGATCGCGCGGCAGGCGGGTGCGCTGTATGACAAATTTGTTGGTTTGCTGAGCGATCTGGATGATCTTGGCCGCAAGCTGGAGGCGGGGCAGAAGAGCTACGAATCGGTAGTCGGCAAACTCCAGACTGGCAAGGGCAATCTGATCGGGCGCGTCGAGCGATTAAAAACCCTGGGCGCCAGAGCCAGCAAGCAGATTGACGCGGAGCGATTGGCCGAGGCCGACGAGCAGTTGCCCGCCCTGGATGATGATGAGAATTGAAATGAGTGCCACCGAAGAACTGATTGCATTTTTACCGTGCCGAACACCTCAGGCCTGGCTGGACTGGGCGCTGCAGAATCAGGACCTGCTGCTGATTGATCATGCCAATTGTGAGAAAAAGGCAGCCTCCAACGCCATGACCCTTATGTACCGTTATGTCAGCCATACCGAGCTGCTGACTAAAATGTCACAACTGGCACGTGAGGAGTTGCTGCACTTCGAACAGGTGGTCAACATCATGGCGCAGCGTGATATAGCCTATCAA
Source organism: Gammaproteobacteria bacterium (assembly GCA_002706685.1). Taxonomy (GTDB): domain Bacteria; phylum Pseudomonadota; class Gammaproteobacteria; order Pseudomonadales; family Pseudohongiellaceae; genus Pseudohongiella. The sequence goes on from PALV01000015.1 coordinate 86,367, forward strand.
CGCATAGGCCCGTCACGCTATGCGGCCGGATTGCGGGAACATATGCGGACAGATCGCGACGGCACACTGATCGACGGACTGATTGTTGGCGCGATTGTCGAGGCACGCTCCTGCGAGCGCTTCGCCAGTCTGGCGCCATTGCTCGATGACACGCTGGCGAAATTTTACCGCAGCCTGTTGCGGTCCGAGGCACGTCACTTCCGGGATTATCTGTCTCTGGCTCAGCAATACAGTGATACACCGATTGATGAACACGTGGAAAGATTTCTGGCGGTTGAAAAACAGCTGATTGAATCAGTCGACGATCAGTTTCGTTTCCACAGTGGCGTGCCGGCTGTCACGACTGGCAATTCTCCGGGCTGATCAGGTTCTGCGCCAGTCTTTCTCTTAATGTTTCAAGCTGGTCGCAGGGAATTGCGGGGTTGCCAGTCAGCACTGCGCTGGTCAGCGTATCAATGACAAGCAGGCCGGAAATATCCTTCAACTGGTTGTCGGGCGCGTTGACAGAGGTCAGCCGTGGCAGCCGCTGCAAAGCATCAAGCGTTTCCAGCTCATTGCCAGAAAGGTCGATAAAGCGCAGACCCTCCAGAGCTTCTATACCTTCCAGGCTGGCAATCTCCAGTAGCGGGCAGGCGATCACACTGATCTGCTCTGGGTCGTTGTACTCATTCTGTCGCATGGTGACATTGATACAGCTTTGCAGGCCCGGGTCCGCGACTCGAACCACGCCACTGTAGGGTCGGGGGTCGTACAGCGTCTGCTGATTCACGCTGACCGAAAACTGCCTGCTGCAGGCGCCGAGCAACAGGACGCCAATAGCCATCGAGGTCAATAGCAAAGGAGATTTGGCCGCCCGCAAACAGCTGGATAACGTTGAGACCATAACGGCCGACTCCTGGGTCAGATGTTGAGCGCTTTCGGTGCGCTGTAAACCGGGACAAGTGCACAAGCTTAACGCATGCCCAGCCCCCGCGAAAGCACACTGGTAATCCATTCATAGTCAGTTTAGACTGCTCGGCGTACTTTAATCACCGCAACAGGAATCGTTTTATGCAAACTTTACGCGCCTCCAGCCTGGGGCTGGCAGTATCGCTGCTGATGTTCAACGCACCAGTGCACGCGCAGGACATTGACCTGACCGACCAGGATACCCAGATCAGTTACAGCGTTGGCGTCAACATTGGCCAAAACCTGATGATGCAGGGTCTGACCGACCAGATTGATATCGACGCTTTTATCGCGGGTCTGCGTGACATGGTCAATGGCGAACCGCAGATGACCGAAGATGAAATGATGAACGCACTGATGACCTTCCAGCAGCAGCTGATGGACGAACAGCAGGCGCAGGTCGAAGCATCGCGTGCAGAATCTGAAGCCTTCCTGGCTGAAAACGCCCAGCGCGAAGGTGTGATGACCACTGAATCGGGTCTGCAGTACGAAGTACTGGAGCGCGGTGATGGCAGTGGCGTATCTCCCACTGCAACTGACACTGTGACCGCCCACTACGAAGGCCGCTTTATCGATGGTGAAGTATTCGACAGCTCCATCGCGCGTGGCGAGCCCGCTGAGTTTGCCCTGAACCAGGTCATACCTGGCTGGACCGAAGGCTTGCAGCTGATGCAGACAGGCGACACCTATCGTCTTTATATTCCTAGCGATCTTGGCTACGGTCCGGGTGGTTCAGGCCCAATCCCACCGTTCGCCACACTGGTGTTTGATGTCGAACTGTTAGAGGTTAACGGTCAGTAAGTGGATAAACAGCGATTCAATGACGGCTTGCTGCGTTTTCTGCAGCACTCGCCAAGTCCCTTTCATGCCGTCGAGACCATGCTGGCGGCATTGCAGGAAGCCGGGTTCGAACGCCTCAAAGAGGAAGACGCCTGGCAGTTGCAGCCAAATCGTGCCTATGTACTGACCCGCAACGATTCGTCGATTATTGCCTTCGTGACGGGCGACGGCGATCCTGCTGAGTCAGGCGTCATGATGGCCGGTGCTCACACCGACAGCCCCTGTCTGAAAGTAAAACCTAACGCAGTGATGCGCAATGCCTCGGTTCTGCAGTTTGCAGTAGAGGTGTACGGTGGTGTGCTTTTGGCGCCATGGTTTGACCGTGACCTGTCTCTGGCTGGCCGGGTTGAATTCAGACGCAGGGACGGCACACTGGACGCGGCAACATTGAACTGGCAACGACCGATAGCAACGGTTCCCAGTCTGGCCATCCATCTGGATCGCGAAGCAAATCAGAACCGCAGCATCAATCCGCAAAAAGAAATGCCACCGGTGCTCGCTCTGTCAGCCGGTGACGGCAAATCCATCAAGGATTTTGACTTTGACGCGTTTCTTGTTGATGCACTGGCTGAGCAGCAGGGCATCAACGACGTAGACGCTGTGCTGGCACATGAGCTGTTCTTTTACGACACGCAGCCGCCTGCCCAGATTGGCCTGCACAATGAGTTTATCGCCTCGGCGCGACTGGACAATTTGCTCAGTTGCTATGTGTGTCTGGATGCAATCATGGAAGCAAAAAAATCGGGCAATGGTTTTGCATTGATGGTCTGCAACGATCACGAAGAAGTTGGCAGTGCGTCAGCCTGCGGCGCGCAGGGTCCCTTCCTGCGATCCGTGCTGGCAAGACTGTCAGCCCGCTTCAGTGACCGTGACGGCGAAACCGCGGGCAGTGCTGAAAGCATCGAACGCATGATTCGTCGCTCACTGTTCCTGTCTATAGACAACGCACACGGTCTGCATCCCAATTTCACAGAGAAACACGACGCCAACCACGGTCCCGTCCTTAACAAGGGGCCAGTGATCAAAATCAACGCCAACCAGCGCTACGCTACCAACAGTCGCACGCAGGCCAGATTCACGCAGTTGTGTGATGAGGTCGATGCGCCGGTGCAGCGCTTTGTTGTCCGCAGCGACATGGGTTGCGGCAGCACGATCGGGCCGATTACGGCGTCTGGTATTGGGGTGGAGACGGTTGATGTAGGTGTGCCTACGTATGGGATGCACTCGATCCGGGAGCTGGCTGGCAGCGATGACGGCTGGCACCTCGCCCGGGCCCTGCGTCGCTTCTTCGTTCGTTGATCGTCGCTTTCGCCCTCGCCTGAGTTACTGAGATCTTGTATCTGTTGGGAGCGGTCCGGGTAGCGGGTGGCAGATCATGCCCGGATCGCATCCTTTCACCGCACACCCGGCGTGGCGGAACTCGACCTCGCGGCTATGCCGCTCGGGACTCAGACAGTCCTCCCGCTGATCGGGTGTGCGGCAAAAGGATAAGCGCGCCCTGATTGGGCATGATTCTGCCACCCGCTACCCGGCCCTTGTACCAAACGTCAGCTTCATCAACTCCGATCATGAAATCTCAGAACCGCATGCGGCAAGTCGGCTAAGTCCTGGCCCTAGGTCTGAACTGCTGCCCCCGAAATTGCGATACGATGTCTTACGCTTATTGATTAGGGCATTCTTGCAAATCGAAATACGTTAACTCAGCCGCTGACTGTTCGCCATGGTCAACGTAGGCACAAGGGCAGGGAGGGGAGTATCTGCATCTCGCCCAATCAGGGCGCGTTTTATCCTTTTGCCTGGCGCCCGATCAGCGGGTAGGACTGTTCGAGTCCCGAGCCCGCGTAGCGAGCGAGGTCGAGTTCCGCACCGCCGGGCGCCAGGTGAAAGGATGCGATCCGGGCGTGATCTGATACTTCCCTCCCGGACCGAAGCGCAATCACAGCGCTGGGTTCAGCTGCGGCGTTTGCGGAGGCGGCGGATGAAGCGGATGGGGTCTACGCAGTCGGCGGCGTCTTTTGGGAGTGGGCTGGGCTCGTTGCAGATCAGTGCTGCCAGGTGTTCCGCCGCCATCGGGCAGCTGACCGTACCATGTGACCCATGACCGATGCTCATATAAAGACCCGGTAATCGCTGCTCCGGTACGTTTGCCTGCAGATGCCGCGTACTGCCGTACTGCTCCTCGGGTAGAACCGGATCGGGCACCTGGCCGATCAGCGGCATGAAGTCCAGTGAGCTGCCACGAAATGCCACCCGGCCCGCGAGAGGTGAGCCCTTATCGAGATCCAGCTCGCTGGCGATGACACCCAGTTTCTCCAGGTTTTCCTGATGTTCGGTTTCTGACAGTTCTGCCGAGTCGCTGTTCTTGACGTAGCTGGCGCCAACGCAATGCACGCCGTCAAACGCGGGAGCAAGATAACGTTCTGAGCAGACAACACTGTTCAACTGGCTGCTTGTACTGCTTGCCGGAATATGGCTGACCTGGCCCCTTAATGGCTGGACAGGATAAAGCTCAGTCTGTTGCAGTGCAGTGGCGGAATAACTGTTGGCGACGACCACGCAGGCGCTTTCGGCAATCAGATTGTTCTGGTCGTCATACAGTTGCCAGCGCTGCGTATTTTCTGAAAACTGCAGCGCTGCTACTGAGGTATCTGTTTTTACGTTGATCAAGGGATGATCCATGCAGATCCGACAGCTGGCTGCCGGGTTGATCCAGCCGCCGCCAGGCAGCCAGGTTCCGCCCTCATCAAGCGAGACACCGCCAAGTTGTTGTGTCTGTGCTGCCGTCACGGTCTGCAGGATCTGGGGCGAATAGTGTTGGTAAGTGTCGCTGCTGCTCTCGGAGCTGCGTGTATTCCTGTAGGCACTGTCCAGCGTCAGCACGCCGCAGGGATTCCATTGCACCGCGTTATTGCTGGTGTTTGCCAGTGACTGATAGAAGCGCAGAGCAAAGAGATAGCTGTGTGTATTGAATGCCCACAATTGATCCTGCTGCTTGTTGCGCCGCAGTTGCACTACAGCCTGCCGGTTGCCTGATGCGCCGCTGGCGGCTTGTGACTGTTTTTCCAGCACAGTTACTTTGATTCCGCGCGTGACCAGCGCGCGGGCAACGGTGGCGCCGGCCAGCCCACTTCCAATTACGAGCGCTGAAGCGGGCATGCTTGATCCCTTGACCTGCCTGGCTTCGACGCTGTCCGCCTGACCCTGATACGTGGCAAACAGCATTTGCCGCTTGCGGCCAAAACCGGGGCGTTTATCCACATCAAAACCCAATTCCCGCAGATAGCGCACAACGCGTCCGGTGACACTGTAGCTGCTGAGCGTTGATCCGGGACGGCACAGTCTGCCTATCGTGTCGAGCAGCGAGTCGCTCCACAGTTCCGGATTGCGTGCGGGGGTAAAACCGTCCAGGAACCAGGCGTCGACGCTGGCGTTCTGGTTGCTCTGCGCGTTAAGCGCTGTCAGTGCGTCACCGTAGTACAGGTCAAGTGTGATATCAGTCAGCGGAAGCCGGTGATACCCGGCAGTGTGATCGGGGTAAAGTGGCAGCAATTTATCGCGCCACTCCGCTAGCTCGGGCCACTGTTGTAGGGCCTTTTTTAATGCGGACAGAGTCAGTGGGTGTTTCTCGCAGCTGATGTAGTGAAGGCGCAGATGCTGGCAGGCTGCCTGTTGCCAGAGTCGCCAGGTACACAGAAAGTTCAGGCCAGTGCCAAAGCCCAGCTCTGCGATGACAAATACTGCTTTTTGTCCGCTGCGCTGCAGCTCTGCATCCAGCCGCTGCCAGCGCCCGAGCAGGTCATTGGCCTGCAGGAATACGTGATGGGTTTCGGCCAGTCCGCCCTCGCGGGAAAAATAAACGTCAGCGTACTCAGGAGAGTAGGGAGCGCCATCTTCCTGCCACTGAAGCTGTGCGTTGGAAAGCGCGCTGTTATCGGTTGTGGACTGGTCAGACATGGGCGGTCGCGTGAGGATTTTTGTCGGGTGATTGCGGTAAAGGGGGCTATTGTACTGGAAACAGGCACGATTGGCCGACAATTAGGTTGACGCTGAAGTGTGTAAACAGGGGCTCAGTGGTGTAAAATGCGCCTCTTTCCCAAGATACACGACCCGCACTTACGATTCAGCGACAGGATGACCAATGGAAATCAACCCCTTGCTCCAGAAAATCAAAGACTTCACCGAGCGGACCAATACGCTCAGGGGGTATCTTTGACTACGATACCAAGAAAGAACGCCTGACAGAGGTTGAGCTGGAGCTGGGTGAATCGGCTGTCTGGGACAAGCCGGAATACGCACAGGAGCTGGGGCGCGAGCGCGCCAATCTGGAACGTGTTGTAGGTACCATAGATTCGCTGTACACGGGTCTGTCTGACAATAAAGAACTTTTACAGCTTGCCCAGGAAGAGGGAGACCAGGACCTCTTTACTGAAGTTGGTAATGAACTGGGCCGGCTGGAAACAGAACTCAATGCGCTGGAATTCCGCCGCATGTTCTCTGGCAAAATGGATCCCAACAGTGCCTTCCTGGAAATTCAGGCTGGCTCTGGTGGTACCGAAGCTCAGGACTGGGCCGAGATGCTCATGCGCATGTATATGCGCTGGGGTGAAGACAAGGGCTTTAACGTGGAAGTCATGGAAGTCTCCCCGGGTGAAGTGGCTGGTATCAAGGGCGCGACGCTGTTTTTTGGTGGTGAATACGCCTTTGGCTGGCTGCGCACGGAAACCGGCGTGCATCGCCTGGTTCGCAAGTCGCCGTTTGACTCGGGTAACCGACGCCATACTTCCTTCTCGTCAGTGTTTGTGTCGCCGGAAATCGACGATGACATCGAGATTGATCTGGACATGTCGCAGGTCCGTGTCGATACCTACCGCTCCAGTGGCGCCGGTGGCCAGCACGTTAATACCACTGACTCCGCGATTCGACTGACGCACCTGCCGAGCGGCATCGTGGTGCAGTGTCAGAACCAGCGTTCGCAGCACAAGAACAAGGATCAGGCGATCAAACAACTGAAAGCCAAGCTCTATGAGATGGAAGAGCTGAAACGTCGTGAAGAGGCGCAGGCGGTAGAAGCCGAAAAAGCCGACATTGGCTGGGGCAGTCAGATCCGATCCTATGTTCTTGATCAGTCACGTATCAAGGACCTGCGTACCAACGTGGAGAACACCAACACCGGTGCCGTTCTGGACGGTGACCTGGACCGCTTTATTGAAGCCAGCCTGAAAATGGGACTGTAAACAGATGAGTGATAGCAACGATCAAAACAATGCCGCCAGCCAGGCTCAGGCTGCACAGGAAGAAAACAAACTGATTGCGCAGCGCCGTGACAAACTGCACGCCATTCAGCGCAGCCGCAATGCGTTTCCAAACACCTTCCGTCGCGATGCAATGGCCGCCGACCTGCACCAGCAGTACGCCGAGAATACCCGCGAAGAGCTTGAATCACTGGCCCGCAAGGTCAAGGTTGCAGGCAGGTTGATTCGCCAGCGTGGACCTTTCCTGGTGATTCAGGACGCCAGTGATGCCATTCAGCTTTATGTCAATCACAAGGCCCTGCCGGCAGAAATGATGGCCGAAATCAAGGATCTGGATCTGGGTGATATTGTTGGTGTGAGCGGCGAAATGTTTCGTACCGGCAAAGGTGAGCTGACAGTGAACGTTGAGTCGCTGCAGCTGCTGACCAAGGCGCTGCGCCCCCTGCCTGACAAGTGGAAGGGCCTGACGGATACCGAAGTCCGTTATCGCCAGCGTTACGTTGACCTGATTGCCAACGAAGAGTCGCGTCGCACATTCATGTTGCGCTCAAAGCTGATCAACAGCATGCGCAACTACTTCCAGAAGCACAACTTCATGGAAGTGGAAACTCCAATGATGCAGGTGATCCCCGGTGGCGCCACGGCCAAGCCCTTTGTCACCCATCACAATGCGCTGGATCAGACCATGTACCTGCGAATTGCACCGGAGCTTTATCTGAAGCGACTGGTCGTTGGCGGTTTTGAGCGGGTTTTTGAAATCAACCGGAACTTCCGTAATGAAGGTCTGTCGACACGCCACAACCCAGAGTTCACGATGGTCGAGTTCTATCAGGCCTATGCCGACTATCACGATCTGATGGATTTTACTGAAGACATGCTGCGTACGCTGGCTGTCGAAGTGCTGGGTACAACCGAAATCGAGTACCAGGGCCTCAAGATCAATCTGGGCGAGCCATTTGCGCGGCTGCCAGTAAAAGACTCAATCCTCAAGCATTGCCAGGGCGTTACGGCCGAGCAGCTGGAGTCCCGTCCAGCGGCCGTCGAGCTGGCGAAATCATTTGGCATCAAAGTCGATGATGGCTGGGGGCTGGGTCGCATCATGATGGAAATATTCGACGAGAAAGTTGAACACCATCTGCTGCAGCCAACCTTTATCACCGAATACCCCACTGAGGTGTCACCACTGGCGCGTCGCAATGATGAGAACCCCGACGTCACCGATCGTTTTGAACTGATCATCGGTGGTCGCGAGCTCGCCAATGGTTTCTCCGAGCTTAATGATGCCGAGGACCAGGCCGCACGCTTCCGTGAGCAGGTTGAACAGAAAGATGCTGGTGATGACGAAGCCATGCACTACGATGCGGACTACATTACGGCGCTGGAGTACGGACTGCCACCAACAGCGGGTGAGGGCATCGGTGTCGATCGACTGGTCATGCTGTTTACTGACGCACCATCCATCCGAGATGTGCTGCTGTTCCCTCACATGCGACCTGCCAAGGACTGATGACTGGCATGACTGAACAGACTCGCGACATTCAGCTGGAGCCCAGTTGGAAGGCCGAGCTGGCAGGTGAGTTCGACAAACCCTATATGCAATCCCTGCGGCAGTTTCTGCTGCAGGAAAAGCAGCAGGGGCAGCAGATATTTCCACCCGGCAACCAGATTTTTAATGCGTTGAACACCACGCCGTTTGATAAAGTCCGCGTGGTGATTCTTGGTCAGGACCCCTATCATGGACCTGGCCAGGCGCATGGTCTGTGTTTCTCGGTCCAGCAGGATGTTGCGGTGCCGCCGTCTCTGCAGAACATCTACAAAGAGCTGCATGCGGACCTGGGTTTGCCAGTGCCTTCCCACGGTAATCTCATGCAATGGGCAGAGCAGGGTGTGCTACTGCTTAATGCGGTTCTGACAGTGCGCGCCGGTCAGGCGAATTCGCATCAGGGCAAAGGCTGGGAGCACTTCACGGATCGTATTGTTGAGCTATTGAATGAGCGCCGCGAGCACCTGGTATTCATGCTGTGGGGCAGTTACGCGCAGCGCAAAGGTGCGATGATCGACAGGAGAAGACATTTGGTACTTAGCTCGCCACACCCGTCGCCGCTTTCGGCGCATCGCGGCTTTCTGGGGAATCGACACTTCTCAAAAACCAACCAGTACCTGCAACAACAACAGTTGGCCAGTATCGACTGGCAGATTCGCTAAGCCAGAACGGAGATCCTTATGTCAGAAGCACTCGCCAGCAATCACTGTATCGTCATTGGTGCCAGTCATGCGGGATCACAACTCGCCGTTCATCTGCGTAAAAGTGGCTGGACTGGAAAGATCACATTGATCGGGGATGAGCCCCAGCTGCCGTATCACCGTCCGCCGCTGTCCAAGGCTGTCATGTCCGGAGAAAAAAGTGCAGAGCAGATTCTTTTGCGGCCCGAGCAGATGTATCAGGCGCAGAATATCGACCTGCGATTGAACACTCGAGTGGCGGCCATCCTGCCTCAGGAAAAGCGTGTACAACTGACAACGGGTGAGTCACTGGCTTACGACAAGCTGGCCCTGTGCACCGGCGCAAGACCCATTCATCTGCCCCTGGGAGATGCGCTGGATGGTGTCTTTTACCTTCGCACGCTGGCCGACGTTGAGGCGATTCGCGCCAGGCTGGACCAGGTGACCGATGTCGTGGTGATCGGAGCTGGCTATATCGGACTGGAAGCGGCCGCAGTGCTGCGCAAACTGGGTAAGCAGGTAACTGTGCTGGAACGCGAGAGTCGTGTGCTCAAGCGGGTGACAGGCGAGCAGATGTCAGACTTTTTTGCCAGGCTGCATGAACAACATGGCGTGCAGCTGTACTGCAATGCCGAAGTTGTAGCCATCAACGGGCGTGGCCAGGTTGATTCCGTCAGTTGTGCCGATGGCCGCACGATCAAGGCGCAGATGGTAATCGTTGGTGTAGGAGTGGTGCCCGAGACGTCTCTGGCCGAGTCTGCCGAGCTGCGCATAGAAAATGGTATTTATGTTGATGAACAGGCGCGCACCAGTGATCCTGATATTTTTGCTGCGGGCGATTGCACTTCGCATCCCAGTGACTTTTATCAACGTCGTGTCCGGCTGGAGTCGGTACAGAATGCCAATGATCAGTCGCGCGTGGCCGCTGCCAATATCTGTGGCGGCTCTGATGTGTATCACGTGACCCCATGGTTCTGGTCAGATCAGTATGATGTGAAGCTTCAGTCAGTAGGTCTGTGCCATGGCCATGATGAGGTGCAAACCGATGGCTCGCCGGAAACCGCAGTGGAAGAGGGGATGGTGGTCAGGTACTTCAGAGAAGGCAAGCTGATTGCTGCGGATTGCATCAATCGCGCGCGCGACTTTATGGCTATCAAAAAGGAAATGGTCTGAACTCAGGGTCGCACTTTAAAGCGATGAGACAATTCAGCCTTGATGCGCCAGTGAGTCCTCGGGACTTTGATCTTTACTGGTCAGCGCCATCATAGATGCAGCCGCTGGTGCAGGTTTCGCGTATTTCCACACGCACCAGTTGTGGTAGCGTCGGGCGAAGTTTCTGCCAGATCCAGCGTGCAATGTTTTCACTGGTCGGATTGTCGAGACCAGGAATGTCGTTCAGATAATGATGATCGAGTTGTTCCCAGACGGGTTTGAATGCCGACTTGATATCACCAAAGTCCATGACCCAGCCACTGCGCTCACCAACCGGCCCGGCGACGACCAGCCTGACCTGAAATGAGTGCCCATGCAGGCGCGCGCACTTGTGTCCTTCGGGGACATTGGGCAGCCGATGGGCAGCTTCGAAGTTGAACTCTTTGTAGATTTCCATGGGTCGGGTATGGCCGATTGATGTAAAATTTTCGAGGGCCAAAATGGTACCGTTAACCGCCCGGAATTGATAGACAGAAAATCTTAAATTTTATTTGACATGCCAGCTCAAGTCGGTAAAATGCGCGTCACTCAACACAGCGGGTGGTTAGCTCAGTTGGTAGAGCGTCGCCCTTACAAGGCGAATGTCGGGGGTTCAAATCCCTCACCACCCACCAGACAAACAGTGACGTTGTCTGATCATTCGCAGTGTTGTGTGTCGCGGACCGGTAGTTCAGCTGGTTAGAATGCCGGCCTGTCACGCCGGAGGTCGCGGGTTCGAGTCCCGTCCGGTCCGCCATTGAATTCCCAAAAAGCCGTTGCCTGCCAACGGCTTTTTTATTGCCGGTCCATTAACATTTTGCCGGTCAGCCATGATTGACTCCCCCGATTTCAGCCAGGTTCCTGTTACCCAGATAAACGATGCACGATTGCTGCGTCGCGATGTGCAGTTGCGCCTGTTCAGACTGGATCTGGTCGACCCGGTTCTCGGTGGCAACAAATGGTTCAAGCTGTATCAGAATCTGATGCAGGCCCGTCAGGCCGGTGCGACGACGCTGCTGAGTTTTGGTGGCGCCTGGTCCAATCACCTTTGTGCGCTTGCCGAGGCGGGTCAGCGTTACGGGTTCAGGACGATTGGCATTATCAGGGGCGAGTTGCCCGACTCACTCAATCCGGCTCTGCAGTTTGTCATTTCCAGAGGCATGCACCTTGTGCCTGTCAGCCGCACAGACTACCGGCAGCGCCATGATCCTGTCTTCATAAAACAACTGCTTGATCAGCATGGCCCCGCCTGGGTGATACCCGAGGGTGGCGCCAATCTGGCGGGCGTCGAAGGCTGCCAGCGCCTCGCGAGTCTGCTGCTTGAACAGGTCGCCGATCTCGCTGGCAGTGAAATCTGTCTGGCCTGCGGTACGGCAACTACGCTGGCGGGACTGGTAGCCGGCCTGCAGAGCAGCAGTCTGTCGCCGGCTCCAAAGGTCACCGGGCACGTGGTGCTCAAAGGTGGCGAACCGCTGACCGCCGAGGTTGCTGGCTGGTTGCAGCAACTGGGTGTCGATCCTCATGACGCGAACTGGTGGCTCGATACGCAGGATGCTCATTTTGGTGGATATGCCAAACAGCCTCAGTCGCTACTGGACTTCATTGCGGACTTTTCTGCACAACATGACGTTCCTCTGGAGCCTGTCTACTCCGGACGGCTGCTGGCAGCCATATTCACCAGGCTGGAGCGGGGTGAATATCCGCCTGGTACGCGCCTGCTGGCCCTGCATACGGGTGGTCTGCTGGCTGCCAATGTGCCCCGCTCGACAGATTAGTGGAAAATTTTCCCACGCCGGGTTAAGCTGCCCCAGATAAGCGAAATGGCGTGTGAATTATGGCAATCAGCCACCCCCAATCAGTTTCAGGCAGGACGCTCAGCGTTTCGGACCAGTGCAAGACAGGGTTCCGTCGCGCTGTGCTTTTTATTCGCGGTCTGTCTCTGCTGATCGCGTGCCTGATGCTGACACCCATGACGCCGGCCCTGGCGGACACCAGTCCAGCGGATCACAGCCTTACTTTTCCGGTTGCTGATCTGGAACTGCTCAGAGAAGGAAGTACTCTCGAATTTCGACTGCCAACACATGAACAATCACTGGCAGTGCTTATTGAACAGGACCAGCACTACATCAATGGCGACCGCGTCATCAGCGGACACGATGCCGGTAATAATGCCAGCCTGATCATCACGCTGAATCGCGAGGTGGCATTCGCCGAGATCCAGATTAATGACGAACGCTGGCTGTTTGACGGCGAACGGGACAACGATGTCGTAACAGGGCGCTTTTACCAACCGGATGAGGCGCGACTGGCAGCCACGCACAGTGACTTTGTGGTGCCGGGCAGACACGATCTGGCGCCGGTGCACCGGGTTGCCCGCGAGCCGCAGGCAAATCCCAAACCAATGACCAATGCAGGTGGCGGCACCGGACCCACACAGGCCTATAGCACACAGCAGGTCGAAATCTCCCAGCAGTTCAGCCGTGATGTTGTTTTTGTCGGGCAGTCGGCGGAGCTGGAAGTGACATTAACGCTCACCAATCGCAGCAACCGCAGCCTCAATGGCCTGGAAGCCGACGTCTATTTTATTCTGGAAGATGCACAACTTGTGCGTGCGCCGGCCTGTCAGGACATCTGGACCCGCGCATCGCCCAGCCAGCACATCCTGAATTGCCGCCTGCCGGACGCGCTGGCACCCGGTGCGTCGCGCTCACTCAGTTATGTGGTGCGCGTTGACGCCAAACCGCAGCCAATGCGCCTGCTCAGCACTGTCTATGTAGGACAGACGCGTCAGGATAGCTGGATTAATGTGGTCAACGATGTCACTGGCAGCGGTAATGGTCAGAGTGCATTTAACGCCGCCGTTGCTGGCCGCGTGCCCGAAGACCCGCTGGGGCACGTCGTGGTTGATGTCATGGCCCTGTTTACCCCGGATGTGGTTGCCCAGTACGGCGCCAATGCGGCTACTCGAATCAATCAGATGATCAGCGTTGCCAATCAGATTTACCAGAACAGCGGCGTTGGCATCACGCTGCGCCCGGTTTACCACGGGCAGGTCAACTACCCGGGACGCGAAGTGGACTTCCATACCCAGCTGGAACAACTGACGAACGGCAGTCATTCTGCATTTGCTGAGGTACCACAGTTGCGGCAGCGCTACGGCGCTGACCTGGTAGTTCTGTTTCGGCCAATGACCTCACGTGGCGAGCTCTGTGGTCTGGCGAACCTGGGTGGCTACCGAAGCTATGGTGATATGACAGCTTTCGCGGATCGTGACTACGCATTTTCCCTGGTGGGCATTGATTGCCCGGTCAGCAGTGTGCTGGTACATGAAATAGGGCATAACATGGGGCTGACACATTCGCACCGGCAGGATGGTGAGGGCGGCACTTTCCCCTATGCCACCGGGCACGCGGTAGACAACCAGTTTGCGACTGTCATGGCCAATCCGTCACTTTTCGGCAGCGCCAGACGGGTGTCGCTGTTCTCCAGTCCGACTCTTGATTGTGGCGGCGGGCAGCCCTGCGGTGTTGACCATCGTGACCGGCAGCGCGGCGCCGATGCCGTTCGAGCCCTGAATCTGGTTCGCTACCAGATTGCCGACTACATGCCGGTTACCGTACCGGAGCTGCCATCCAGGCTGGTTGCCAATCTCAGCGGTCGCCAGACCTCAGCCCGGATTGCCCTGGCAGCCACCGTGGACAAAGGTCTGAATTACACCTATCGTGTGACGCCCAGCCAGCGCATGGATGTCACTGCTGATTTTTATATTGATCCGGCTCACGTCGGGCGTGCCGGCCAGTTCCACATGGTGGCTGATCTGAGTTCGGCCGGTTTTGGTATTGTGCAATTGAACCAGAAGGGCGAAATATTCGACTGGGATGGCAGTGCTGCAGATCTGGTTGCCTATCGTGAAGCCGAGACTCTCAAGCCGGTAGAGTACCTGCGTGTTCTGCAGGACTTTCAGCCGCTGCCGGAGCTGGTTGGCCACCCGCTGGTAATTTTTATGGCCTATCAACTGCTGGACACCGGTGAGGTCATCTATACCGAGGAGCCGCTTGTCGTCCATATTGATCCGGCGCCCTGAGCTCACGCCCACCGCCGGTCACGTGTGTGTCCTGTATCCCGTGTTATACTCCCGCGCAGATTACACTTAGCGCGGAATCCAACTTATGCCAACCTTTACCAAGCTGGGTCTGATGGGACGTCCCGGTCACGCCGGCGTGGTGTCAACGCTGCATCGGCTGATCGAGTTTCTTCAGGCTCGCGGCCTGCAGATTGTGCTTGAGCAGCGAACCGCTGAACTGGTGCCGGAACTGTCGCTGCCGGAGTGCCGCCGACATGAGCTGGGCGGCGAGTGTGACCTGGTGGTGGTTGTGGGGGGCGATGGCAGCATGCTCAATGCGGCCCGGGCGCTGATCAATCACGATGTGCCGGTGCTCGGTATCAACCGCGGCAGACTCGGTTTTCTCACCGATATTCTGCCAGAGGAGCTGGAGTCCGCGCTGGATGCCGTGCTGGCCGGCAATTATCGGGAAGAAAGCCGGTTCATGCTGGAATTCTCGGTACTTCGGGATGATGAGACGCTTCCCGGTGGAACCGCCCTGAACGATGTTGTGCTGCACCCAGGCACCGCGGCGCAGATGATTGAGTTTGAACTGTTCATCGACGGACAGTTCGTCAACTCACAGCAGTCGGACGGTCTGATTGTGGCAACTCCGACTGGCTCAACTGCTTACTCGCTGTCCGCTGGCGGGCCCATCATGCACCCCAGTCTCAATGCACTGGTGCTGGTGCCCATGTATCCCCATACGCTCAGCAGTCGCCCGCTGGTGGTGGATGCTGATCTGGAAATCCGAATTGTGGTGGTAAAGCAGCGTGCCATATCGCCCCTGGTCAGTTGCGACGGAGCTGTGCGTTTTCACACCGAACCTGGCGATGAAATCATTGTCAGGAAAAAGAGCAGCGCGCTGCGACTGATTCACCCGCTTGATTACAATTATTACGAAATCTGTCGCAGTAAACTCGGCTGGGGCAATCGGCTGGTTCGTGACGATGCATAGAGCGGTTTCGGTCTCTGCAAGCCTGGATCTGCGTCCGCTGGTGGCCATTCTGTCTGCGCGCGCTGTGCCACATCACATCACAGAGGAGTCCGGCAAGCTTGTTGTCTGGGCCCGCTCTGAGCCCGAAGCCGAGTTGATCAGCGAGTATTTCGACGCCTGGCAGCAAGGCCGTCTGCAGCCGCCAGAGGGTGCTGCGATTGCGCCATCGGAGCTGCTGCCAGTCAAAGGAATGTTGCAGAATCTGGTCAATGCGGCATGGCTGGCGCCGGTGACAGTGATTCTGATCGCTGCCTGTCTGGTGGTGGCGGTGATCAGTAATCTGGGCGCCGATGCCTACGCAGTACGCGGCCTGTTTTTTCCCGAACTGAATCAGTCCGGCGGCCTGTCCGGTCCGCTGTCAGTACTGCAGCTGTTTACGCCGGCGCTGTTGCATTTCGGTGCCGTGCACCTGATTTTTAACACCCTGTGGCTCTGGTATTTCGGTCGTGTCATGGAGCCTGAGCTACGCTCCTGGCGCTATTTGCTGATAATGGTCTGGATGGCTGTGGCTGGCAATGTAGCCCAGTATATGTGGACCGGTGCCTCGAACTTTGGAGGCATGTCAGGTGTGGTGTACGGCCAGCTTGGGTTTATCTGGGTATGGCAGAGTCTGTTGCCCAACTCGCAATTGCGATTGCCACTGGGCATGATAATGTTGTTTCTGGTAGCGCTGGTACTGATGGAAGTGCTGGCGTCCGGATATATCGCATCAGCCGCCCATGCCGGTGGCCTGGTGTCAGGTATGCTGGCTGGTGCTCTGGCTGCCTTAATATACAGATCCACGAGGTAGGGGAATGTCGGACAATTCGATTCAATCGATACAGGACATTCTGGCGATGATGACGCCGGAAGTTCACGAAAATCTGAAAACAGCTGTCGAGCTGGGCAAGTGGCCGGACGGGCGTAAACTTACTGCCGAGCAGCTTGAGTATTGCCTGCAGGCCATCATTGCTTACGAGCAGCACCTGCCGGAAGAGGCTCGCGTCGGTTATATCGATCGCACTGGCCTGAAGAAGTCCCATTGTGATGACGACGACGCTTCCAAACCAGCGCCAGTCACCATTCTGCCGCCAGGTACAACGCGGCACTGATCTCACGACAGTTCCAAACCCAAACCCCTGCGGAGAATCGCGACAGTGCAAATCCTGGCCTGCGGCAATATACAAAAACTACATAGCCGGCTGGAACAGCCGGTCCAATACAGCCTGCCGGTGGGCGATACTCGCCTGGCGCTGAATCCACTGATTGGTTCGTCTTTGCGTTTGCGGTTTACCGGCACCATCAACTGTGTGCATTGTGGTCGCAACAGCAACAAGAGTTTCAACCAGGGCTATTGTTATCCCTGTTTCCAGAGTCTGGCACAGTGTGACAGCTGCATCATTCACCCGGAAAAGTGCCATTACGATCAGGGTACCTGCCGCGAGCCCTGGTGGGGCGAGGCATTCTGCATGCAGGATCATATTGTGTATCTGGCCAATTCCTCTGGCATTAAAGTGGGTATTACACGTGCCACGCAGATTCCGACACGCTGGATAGATCAGGGTGCCGTGCAGGCGCTGCCGATTCTGCGCGTGCGCAGCCGCCTGCAAAGTGGTGTTCTGGAAGTGATGTTCAAACAGCATGTCGCCGACAAGACAAACTGGCGTGACATGTTGCGGGAAGGTGACCAGATCATTGACCTGCCCGCAGAACGCGATCACCTGCTGGAACTGTGCAAAAAAGACATCGACGAAGCGCAGCAGCGTTTTGGCTTTCACGCCATCAGTACCATCAACGGTGTGGATCCAATAGAAATTAAATATCCGATATCCGGTCATCCTGAAAAGATTGTGTCCTTCAATTTTGACAAGGACCCACTGGTCGAAGGCAGGTTGCTGGGTATTCGCGGTCAATACCTGATGTTCGACAATGGCGTCATCAACATGCGCCGCTTTGGTGGCTACGAAATTGAAGTGGCCCAGTAAACAAAAGAGGTTTGAAACACCATGAGAGATGCACAGTCGCGTACCGTCTATCTGAAGGACTATCAGCTCCCGCCGTTTCTGATTGACAGAACCGAACTGCGATTCGAACTGGGTGATAATGAGACGCTGGTAAAGTCACAGCTGACCATGCGCAGAAATCCAGAATGTGGTGACAGCAATGTGCAGAACCTGACATTGAACGGGCAGGACATGGAGCTGCTGAAGGTCGCCATTAATGGCCGGCAGCTGACCCAGGATGCCTATCAACTGGAAGACGAGACACTGACGCTGCTGTCACTGGACAGACTCCTGGAAGGGGACAGCGATGCGTCATTTGAGCTGGCCATCGAAACCCGCATCAGGCCGCAGGAGAACACCAGTCTGGAAGGGCTTTATCGGTCCAGCAGTATGTTCTGCACACAGTGCGAGGCCGAGGGTTTTCGCAAGATTACCTATTACCTGGACCGCCCTGATGTGATGTCCAGCTTTGTCACAACTATCGTTGCGGACAGGACAAAGTATCCGGTGCTGTTGTCGAACGGCAACGATATAGCGCGCGGAGAATTGCCGGATGGTCGTCACTGGGTGACCTGGGAAGATCCGTTCCGTAAACCCTGCTATCTGTTCGCGCTGGTAGCCGGTGACCTCAAGTCAATTGATGATACGTTCACTACCTGCTCCGGCCGCACGATAGACCTGCGGATCTTTGTTGAAGAAAAGGATCTGGACAAGTGTGACCACGCCATGCAGTCGCTGAAGAATGCCATGCGCTGGGATGAGGACGTGTATGGCCGCGAATACGATCTGGACATTTTCATGATTGTTGCCGTCGACGACTTCAATATGGGGGCCATGGAGAACAAGGGACTGAACATCTTTAATACCTCCTGCGTGCTGGCCAATGCATCGACCACAACTGACACTGCATTCCAGCGTGTGGAAGCCGTTGTCGCCCACGAGTATTTTCATAACTGGTCAGGCAATCGCGTCACCTGCCGCGACTGGTTCCAGTTGAGTCTGAAAGAAGGCTTTACTGTTTTCCGGGATGCCGAGTTCTCTGCAGACATGGGATCGCGGACCGTCAAACGGGTCGAGGATGTCAGCTTCCTGCGTACCTTGCAGTTTGCTGAAGATGCCAGCCCGATGGCACATCCTGTGAGACCCGACTCTTATATGGAGATTTCCAATTTCTATACGCTGACCATTTACGAAAAAGGCGCAGAAGTGGTGCGTATGATACGTGAGCTGCTGGGGCCGGAGATGTTCCGTAAAGGCTCTGATCTTTACTTCGAGCGTCACGACGGTCAGGCAGTCACGACCGAAGATTTTGTCAAAGCCATGGAAGACGCCAGCGGCGTCGACCTTACGCAGTTCAGGCGCTGGTACAGTTACGCCGGTACACCGGTGCTGAATGTCTCTGGTGCCTATGATGCAGACAGTGAGGTCTATAGCCTGACCGTGCGGCAGAGCTGCCCGCCAACCCCCGAATGTGCAGACAAACCGGCATTCCACATTCCATTGCGTATTGCACTGTTGGACGATCAGGGACAGCACCTGCCGCTGCGCCTGAAAGCCACCAAACAGCAGCCAGCAGACGAGCTTGTACTCGATGTCACAGAGGCAGAGCAGACCTTTGAATTTGTGGGCCTCTCGCAGCAGCCTTTCCCGTCTCTGCTGCGCGGATTTTCAGCGCCGGTCAAAATGAAATTTGAATACACGCGTGATCAGCTGCTGTTTCAGATGACACGCGATACCGATGGCTTCAATCGCTGGAATGCTGCGCAGGAACTGGCCACGGGTGTAATTGATGATCTGTTGTCTGCCCGGCAAGAGGGGCAGTCAGCCACACCCGACCAGCGTCTGATCAAGGCCTATGGAGATATTCTTGCGGCTGCCATCAGCGATGCGGAAAGTGTCAGGGAGCTGGACCAGGCCATGGTTGCCAGGATTCTCGCGCTACCCTCTGAGGCCTATCTTGCCGAACAGTATGAAACGATCGATGTGGACGGTATCCATGCTGTCCGTGAGGCGCTTGCCGATACACTGGCGGTAGAACATGCCGCTTCCTTCGCCCGGCTTTATCATTTGTGTCAGTCTGATGAGCCGTATCAGCCAACAGCAGATGCCATCGCCCGCCGTGCACTGAAGAACCTGTGCCTGGCATATCTGATGCGCCTGCAGGGTGACAAAGGTGAAGAAGCCCTGCGGATCTGTCACGCGCAGTTTGAACAGAGCAGCAATATGACGGATATCGATATGGCGCTGCGGCTGCTGGTCAACGGCGAACAGTCTGGTATTGATGAGATTCGTGAGCAGGCGCTTGCCGCGTTCTATGACAAGTGGCGCCATGAGTCGCTGGTCGTGAATCAGTGGTTCACCATACAGGCTACGGCCACCCGTGCTGGCGCACTGCAGCGGGTTGAAGCGCTGATGAAGCATTCCGCGTTTGATATCCGCAACCCAAACAAGGTGCGCGCAGTCATTGGCGCGTTCTGCAACGGCAATCCGGTCAATTTCCATCAGATTGATGGTGAAGGCTATCGATTCCTTGCTGATCAGGTCATCACTCTGGACAGGCTCAATCCCCAGATTGCTTCGCGACTGTTGACTCCGCTGACGCGCTGGCGCCGATACGACTCGGATCGTCAGCCATTGATGAAGGCCCAGCTGCAACGCATTGCCAGTCAGGCCAACTTGTCCAAGGATGTGTACGAAGTGGTTACCAAAAGCCTTTAACAGGCTTTTGGTAACCGGCAATTTTCGGCACAGTCAGACAATGTCATGATCAGGGCGTGGTTGTGTCGGCCGGGATGACGTTGTCTTGCTGCAAGGTGAACTGCCCGCTGAACTCACCGTTAACCTCATAGGTATAGGTGCCGGCTTCAAGGCCGTAAACGGACAGTGGTATAACTTCTGTAAAGGGTCTGACGGCCTGGGTACACAGCACAACGGCCGGGTTCTCCAGCCACAGGTCGTTCAGGTAAAAGATGCTGACGTCGATCTGATCATCAGAGCGCGTCTCGCGGACGTAACCAATCTGACCGCAACCAGTGGGAAACTGACCATCAATACGCAGCAGCACCTGCGCAGGAGTTTCATTACTCTGAACGGCCGTCACCTCGGTGATGACGTCCAGCAATTTGCCTTCCTTGAACTCAGTAAGCTCCCAAAGATCTTCACCAGCGGGCACCAGTTTGATGTCCTGAAAGTGGCCCGGCGTTCCGCTCACATCTGCCAGTGGGACGGTCAGCTCACCGGTTCCTTCAGCATAAAATGGCACGGGTCGATCGGCTGCGCTGGCCGCACAGGCGACCCCCAGGCCAAGAACAGCGGATGCAATGACAGGTGAATGGAATTTCATGGCTAACCTCCTGTTAAATACGCATAGAATGAATTCCACAGTTCATGGATAACAATTCGTGCGACAGGAGGTCAATAGGGGCTTTGTGAAATTTCACTGCGTGTGACGCCAGCCACACGCAGTGGGAAGGTAGGGGCTGCGCTTAGTTGGCAGGCGTGATACGCAGAATGCGGTCGGGCTGCTCACGTTGTTCTGCCGTCATCTGCCGTCCATCGTGATTGCTGGTGCCCACGTAAAGCGCGCCATCGGGGCCAATTGCCAGCGCGCGCAAGCGACCATAGACACTGTTGCCGGCACCATCATTGAACCAGCGTTCAATTGCGGTCGGACGTGTCGGGTCCTGCGGGTCCTCAAACTTGATGCGCATCAGGTTCTGGCGGTCCTGGGGCTGGAAGCCGAGGACCGACACAAACAGATCGTTCTTCAGCTCCGGCATCAGATCACCAGTATAGAACAGCACGTCGCCCGGTGGTGAAGAGGGAATAAAGGTCAGGATGGGATCCACGTAGTCTGGCGAGTTCATCGCACCGACACCCACAGGCCAGCCGTGATGGCGTCCGCCTTCCAGAACCACGATGCGGTCATGTGCCATCAGCTGGTCTTCACCGGTTGGACCATGGTCGCCAGTAAACAGATTGCCGGTACCAGGCTGCCAGCTGAGGCCGTGTGGATTGCGCATGCCATGTGCCCAGATGGGGTTGTCCGGCCAGGGATTATCCGCAGGCACTTCACCTTCTGGTGTAATCCTTAACACCGCGCCGCTCAGGTCTTCCAGATCATTCGAGCGCTGTCGTTCGAAAGCATCACCGGTAGCCACATACAACATGCCATCGGAACCAAACTGCAGTGTGCCGCCGCTGTGACTGCCGCCTCGTGCCTGCGCGGCCAGCTTGTCATACAGGATGGTTTCTTCACCGGCCTTGCCGTCGACTTCTGTAAAACGGCTGATGCGGTTATACGGGCCTTCATCGCTCATATAGGTATACATGATGTATACCCAGGGCACGTCAGGGTAGTCCGGATGCAGGGCCAGGCCAGTCAGGCCACTCTCGCCCTGGAAAAAAATCTGATCTTCCAGAGAAAGCCAGGGCTCAGGCTGCATGCTGCCATCGGCTGACAGGATGCGGACACGGCCGGGGCGCTCTGTGACGAATATACGCTCGCCATCCGGTGTAAAACGAATGGTCCAGACTACCTGAAGGTCGCTGGCAAACTCTTCGACCAGGTAACCCTCGGGTGACTCGACCCAGGTCATCTCAGGCATGGCGGGGATTTCGCCACGGATGATTTCGTTTTGGGCGGTGACATGCAGTGATGCAGTCATCAGTGCGCAAGCCATTACGGACGGCGCTATGGTTTGTTTAAGTAGGCTGGCTATTCGCGTCATAAAAATTTCCTGCTTTAAAGGACGGGTCCTTGAATTGCCGGTTAAGGCGGCGTTCATCGCAGCAAGTATAGGATCAGTCAGCCAGAGCGTCATGTCCATCTGACGTGTCTATTGCACGCCGTGTCCTGTCTGCTGGCATTGGCAGGACTGCTGAGCGCTAGGTTCTGTCGCGCAATTGGCAATAACCTGGTGGCATTTATCACCAACAGATGGTGGCTAAAACGATCAAGTTGTGAAATTGGCCATATGACGTTTTGGGGTTGGAAGAAAAATATTAATAAATAACAATGACCTATGTTTTTTTTTGCGCTGGCATGAAATCTGCTTTATCCGCCATGGCCTGGGCAGCAATAAGGCTGTTGGCAACAGTGAAAAAAGAACAGGGATTCTGGAGGGACTATGTGGAAATTATTGGGCGTGGCAGTACTGTGTTCGGGGCTGATGGGATGCCTGTTTGTAGTGGATTCCAAACAGAGCCAGTCACAGACACAGTGGCATTCGACGGACCGGGAACGATTGGTGACAGGTGAAACAGAAAGCGAATGGATCAGGCAGACATTTGGCAGCCCTGATCGCGTTTCCCGCTACGACGACGGTTCGGAAGTGTGGCGTTATCGCAATACGCAGTCGTCCGAGTCAGAGATGGGTCTGTTTCTGCTGTTCCACATTGATGTGGAGCGCGAAGAAACCGAAACACTGGCGCTGGAAATCAGGGATGGTGTCGTGGTCGATCACTGGGTCGAGCGCCGCTGACAGGGTTATGCGCGGCACCGCTGTCTGGGTAAGTCTGCAGAGCAACAGGTTTCCAGACACGGTGTCGTGCATTACATCAGGGTTATCGCTGAACCAGCAGCTCGCGGCCGGCTTTGCGCACATCGGTACAACCGGTCAGTGACATGGCGACCTTGAGTTCGGCGCGCAGCAGACCAAGCATCTTCGCCACCGCCTGTTCACCACCAGCTGCCAGCGGATAGGCCCAGGCTCTACCCAGCAGGCATGCATCGGCGCCCAGCGCCAAAGCGCGCAGGACATCCAGCCCGGACCGGACGCCACCGTCCATCAGGACGGGCACTTTGCCATCAACAATTTCGACAATATCGGGAAGGGCAGTGACACTGGCGGGTACGCCGTCCAGTTGCCGTCCGCCGTGATTGGACACAACCAGCCCGTCGACTCCAGCCGCGATAGCAGATCGTGCATCTTCCGGGTCCAGAATTCCCTTGATCACGATCGGGCCTTTCCAGCGCTCGCGAACCCAGGCAATGTCATCCCAGGTAACTGTCGGATCGAAGTTGCGTTGCACCCAGCCAGCGAACGAGCCGAAGCCGCTGTTGTCGGGCACCGCATCAACGATGTTGCCAAATACGTGAGGGCGACCATTGAGCTGCACGTCCCAGAGCCAACGCGGGTGCGTGACGCCTTGCCAGACCCGCCGCAGACTGGTCATCAGACCGGGCGCGGATGACATGCCGGAATGCACATCACGGTAGCGGGCACCGGCAACCGGCAGATCCACGGTAAACACCAGAACCGGGCAACCACAGGCGGCAACCCGTTGCAGAAGCTGCTCCATGTAACCGCGATCACGGATCATGTATAGCTGATACCAGGGCGGTACGGGGGCCTCCCGGGTAACCTCTTCCACACTGCAGATTCCCACTGTCGAGAGACAGAATGGCACGCCGGCGCGAGCCGCTGCTTTTGCAGCCTGCACTTCTCCGCGCCGCGCAAACATACCGGCAAACCCGATAGGCCCGAGCGCCAGTGGCAGGGCCAGTTTCTGGCCAAACAGTTCAACTTCAGTGGAGAGTTCGGAGACATCACACATGACACGCTGACGCAGGGCCAGCGCCTGCATGTCGGCGACATTGCGTGCCAGCGTCAGTTCGCTGTAGGAGCCGCCATCCAGATACTCAAAGAACAGAGGTGGCAATCGCCGCCGGGCAGCCCGGCGGTAGTCGGAAACCGTTACAGCAACCATATTGCCCCCTGATGCTGATTCACAATGACGTTAACAGATGCTCGCAGGGAAAGGATCGGGCCGGGGCACAACATTCCTGCGCTCCCCGGCCCGCGATGCGGATATAACGCTAAGTTCAGGCTACGTCGGCGACGTTGGTCACCGGGATCTGCTTCTGACGTTCAGCCGCTTCCATGTACTGCTTGATCTCGTTGAAGTTCAGATAACGGTAGATGTTGTCCGCCATTGTCTTCACCTCACCCATGTATGACATGTACTCATCCATGGTCGGGATCTTGCCCAGCGCGGATGCCACCGCGGCAAGTTCAGACGAGGCCAGGAAAACGTTGGCGCCGTCGCCCAGACGGTTCGGGAAGTTACGCGTTGAGGTTGATACCACCGTCGAGTTGGGTGCCACCCGCGCCTGGTTACCCATGCACAGAGAACAGCCGGGCATCTCGGTACGGGCACCTGAGGTGCCGAAAATGCTGTAGATGCCTTCTTCGGTCAGCTGGTGCTGGTCCATCTTGGTCGGTGGCGACACCCACAGACGTGTTGGCAGTGAACCTTTGACCTGTTTCAGGACTTCACCTGCAGCACGGAAGTGACCGATATTGGTCATGCATGAGCCGATGAATACCTCATCAATCTTGGTGCCCTGAACTTCAGACAGCGGCTTGATGTCGTCCGGATCATTCGGGCAGGCCAGCAGAGGCTCCTTGATTTCGTTCAGATCGATTTCGATGATCTTGTGGTACTCGGCATCGGCATCCGGTTCCATCAGCTCCGGATTTTCCAGCCATGCTTCCATGGCCTGTGCACGGCGCTCCAGGGTTCGGGCGTCGCCATAACCTTCACTGATCATCCAGCGCAGCAGGGCGATGTTGGACTTGAAGTACTCAATGATCGGCTCTTTGCCCAGACGAATTGTACAGCCTGCAGCAGAGCGTTCGGCCGAGGCGTCAGACAGTTCAAATGCCTGTTCCACTTTCAGGTCGGGCAGACCTTCGATTTCCAGGATGCGGCCAGAGAAGATGTTCTTTTTGCCTTTTTTGGCAACCGTCAGATCACCGCTCTGGATGGCTGCGTAAGGAATGGCGTTGACCAGGTCACGCAGTGTGATGCCAGGCTGCATTTCGCCCTTGAAGCGCACCAGCACCGATTCTGGCATATCCAGTGGCATTACCCCTGTGGCGGCAGCAAAAGCCACCAGGCCGGAGCCGGCCGGGAAGGAAATACCGATCGGGAAACGGGTGTGTGAGTCACCGCCGGTGCCGACAGTATCGGGCAGCAGCATACGGTTGAGCCAGCTGTGGATGATGCCGTCACCCGGACGCAGCGCCACACCACCACGGGTCTGGATAAAGTCGGGAAGGGTGTGCTGGGTGTCGATGTCGACGGGCTTTGGATAAGCGGCCGTGTGACAGAAAGACTGCATGACCAGGTCGGCAGAGAAGCCCAGGCAGGCCAGATCTTTCAACTCGTCGCGGGTCATCGGGCCAGTGGTGTCCTGTGAGCCAACGGTCGTCATCTTGGGCTCACAATAGCTGCCCGGGCGAACACCGGTAACGCCACAGGCGCGGCCAACCATTTTCTGCGCCAGCGTGAAGCCTTTGCCGCTTTCTTCAACGGTAAACGGCTTGCGGAATACTTTGGAGTGTTCCAGACCCAGTGATATACGTGCCTTGTCAGTCAGGCCGCGACCAATGATCAACGGAATTCGGCCACCAGCGCGGACTTCATCCAGCAACACGTCGGTTTTCAATTCGAATTCGCAGACCAGCTCGTCGGTGCCGTGTCTGAGGATTTTGCCTTCATAGGGGTAAATGTCGATGACATCACCGGTTTCCATTTTGTCGACATCGCACTCGATGGGCAGGGCGCCAGCATCTTCCATGGTGTTGAAGAAGATAGGGGCAATTTTGCCGCCCAGGCAGACACCGCCATTACGCTTGTTGGGAATGTGGGGGATGTCATCGCCGATGTACCACAGCACCGAGTTGGTCGCTGATTTGCGCGAGGAACCGGTGCCCACAACGTCACCAGCCAGCGCCACCGGGTGGCCCTGTTCTTTCAGGTCGGCAATCTGCTGGGCTGCATTGGTCACACCTTCGCGTGGCATCTTGTACATGGCCAGAGCGTGCAGAGGAATGTCGGGTCGTGACCAGGCATCCGGCGCAGGCGACAGATCGTCAGTATTGGTTTCGCCAGGTACCTTGAAGACAGTGATGGTCATCTTCTTGGGCACTTCCGGGCGTTCCAGGAACCATTCGGCTTCTGCCCATGATTCAATCAGTTCCTTGGCGTGTACATTGCCAGCCTGCATTTTCTCTTCCACATCGTGGAAGGCGTCAAACATCAGCAGGGTGTGCTTGAGTTCTTCAGCGGCGGCGGCACCCAGCTCTTTGTCATCCAGCAGCTTCACCAGCGTGGTGATGTTGTAGCCGCCGAGCATGGTGCCCAGCAGTTTTACTGCATGCAACTTGTCGATCAGGGGAGAGCTGGCCTCGCCTTGCGCGATAGCAGACAGAAAACCTGCCTTGACGTAGGCTGCCTCGTCGACACCGGCCGGTACGCGATTGGTGATAAGGTCGAGGATAAATTCTTCCTCGCCAGCTGGTGGGGCTTTCAGCAGTTCAACCAGCTCGGCAACCTGCGCTGCATCCAGAGGTTTGGGCACGATACCCAGTTCAGCCCGTTCGGCCACGTGTTTACGATAGGCTTCTAACACAGTAATCCCCTTCAGGTAATGGTGAAACAAATAGGGTAAGCGGTGAAAAATGGGCCACGATTTTAGTGTAAAATGCAGAAAATTTCCAGTTCGCAGTCCCTTGCAGGATACCGCACAAGTCGATGACAGGATCACTTAATGCCTGAACAGCCCGTTAAAACCCCATGTATTGGCATCTGCTCCACAACATCAGTGGGCGATACAATCTGCCGCGGCTGCAAGCGTTTTGCCTTCGAGGTCATTGAATGGAATGCCTTCACGCAAAGTCAGAAGCAGGCTGTTGTTGATCGGCTGGAGCAATTGATTCAGCCCATCGTGGAAACGCGATTCATTATCCGCTCGCCCAGCACGCTGGCCACGGGACTGAAACGCCACGGTGTGCCCTACAATCCGGCGCTGTCACCCAGCTGCTGGCTGCACAACCTGCTGAAAAAGCGTCATCAGGCAGTGACTGACTTCGCCGAATTTGGAGTGGAAGTGCGCGATGACTTCAGCCACATGTCGCCAGCGCAGCTGGCTGAGGAGATGGACAGCCAGCTATTGCTGCTTTGCGAGGCGCATCAAATGCGCTATTTCCCTGAGCTGGTGACGTGAGGCAGTGGCTTCAGCTCATAACCGTCCGGCGTAAATTCGAGTACCCAGGCTTTCTGGTCCCAGGCGCCAAGCACAATGCGGTGTGCTTCATCGCGGCCATTTATCGGATCAGGTAAACGGATGGTGTGGATGCCGGGGCGGTGAGTGTGCCCGTGTATCAGCAGGTTGACCTGAAGTTTATCCAGTTGACGGACCACTTCCTCATGGGTGACATCCATGATGTCGGAGGCCTTGTTGCTGTTGGCCTCCTTGCTTTGCTGGCGCATCTGCTGCGCGACCATCAGGCGCTCCAGCAGCGGTCGCGCCAGAAAACTCTGCTGCCATTTGGGATCACGCAACTGTTCGCGAAACTTGATATAGGCGGTGTCGCGTGTACACAGACTGTCGCCATGCATCAATGCCACTTTGTGGCCATAACAATCTATGATGGTGGGATCCGGCAGGATGCTGGCGCCACAGCGACGTGCATAATCCTCACCGATGAGGAAGTCGCGGTTACCGTGCATCAGGAATATCCGGGTACCGCCGCCCGCCAGGGCGCTCAGGGCGCTGGCCACCTTGTCGGCGGCCGGGTTTTCGTCGTCGTCGCCTATCCAGGCTTCAAACAGATCCCCCAGAATATAGACGGCATCGCAACCTTCTGCCCGCGTTTTCAGCAGCTGCAGAAAGGTATTGATGATGGGACCTTCCGGGGTTTCTATGTGCAGATCCGAGATGAACAGCGTTTTTTTGCCGGGCTGGTCACCGTTTGGCTGCTCATGGCTTGCCTGTACGTCAGTCATAGCGTTCCCTGGGATAATTATTATTTCCTGGTCGAGCGTATCACGACTCCGGGTAGGTCACCTCGGTGCTGGTGATGATTACTTCGTCCAGCGGCACATCCTGATGACCGGCAACATAACCAGTGCGGCAGGCCTTGATGCGATTGACCACATCCATACCGTCAGTCACCTTGCCGAAGACAGCATAACCCCAGCCTTGCGGTGTCTTGTTCTTGTGATTCAGAAACCCGTTGTCAGCGACGTTGATAAAAAACTGGGATGTGGCAGAGTGGGGGTCGGAAGTGCGCGCCATGGCGATTGTTCCAACATCGTTGCTCAGGCCGTTATCAGCTTCGTTCTGAATGGGGCTGCCGTTATCCTTCTGGCTCATGCCTGAGGTGAATCCACCACCCTGAATCATGAAGTTGTCGATGACGCGATGGAAGATGGTACCGTCATAAAAGCCGTCGCGGGCGTACTTCAGGAAATTGGCGGCGGAGGCAGGGGCCTTGTCGAAATCCAGTTCGATCTGAATATCACCGTAGTTGGTCTTAAAAACAATCATAATTCACGCTACTCGTCGGTTCTGCTTAATGGTCAGAGCCGCTATAATAATGACTTTATGTCCTTCGAGAAAGCAGATTCGCCACTATGACCGCAAGCAGCCCGCCAAACGCTAAGCACGGAAACGCTGACAAGAGCCACAATTCCGCAGAAGCCGCCGGAAAGTCGCCGTCGCACTTCATTCGCCACATGATCGAGCAGGATCTGGGATTGGACAAACACAATGGCCGGGTGCAGACGCGTTTTCCTCCTGAACCCAACGGCTTTCTGCATATCGGACATGCCAAGTCCATCTGTCTGAACTTTGGTCTGGCTCAGCAGTTTCAGGAGCGCGCGCGAGCGGCCTGTAACCTGCGTTTTGACGATACCAACCCGGCCAAGGAAAGCCAGGAGTTCATCGATGCCATCAAGGCTGACATTGAGTGGCTTGGATTTGAGTGGAACGGCGAAGTACGTTACACCTCATCTTATTTTCAGCACCTGTATGATTTTGCTTTGCAGTTGATTCGCAATGGCAAGGCCTATGTGTGCAGCCTGACACCCGATGAGGCTCGCGAGTATCGCGGCACCCTGACCGAACCGGGTCGCAACAGCCCTTATCGCGAGCGCAGTGTTGACGAAAACCTGGACCTGTTTCAGCGCATGCAGGCAGGCGAGTTCGCGGATGGCGAGCACAGCCTGCGCGCGAAGATTGATATGGCATCGCCGAATATCAACATGCGTGACCCGGTGATCTACCGAATCCGCAAACTGCGCCACCACCAGACGGCAGACAGCTGGAATGTCTATCCGATGTACGACTACGCGCACTGTATTTCCGATGCGCTGGAGCACATCACACATTCCTTGTGCACGCTTGAGTTTGAGGATCATCGTCCGCTGTACGACTGGATTCTGCTTAATCTGGAACCGGATTCACTGCGTCAGGCCTGCCATGCGCTTGGCAACATGGGCGCTGATGAGCCCTATGTGCTGCCTCAGCAGACCGAATTCGCACGCCTGAACATCAACTACACCGTGATGAGCAAGCGTAAACTGAAGGAAATGGTAGAGCTGGGTCTGGTTTCAGGCTGGGATGACCCGCGTATGCCCACGCTTTCAGGGCTGCGCCGCCGCGGTTACACGCCGGCAGCCATTCGTCATTTCTGTGACATTATCGGCATGAGTCGCAGTGAGAGTATTGTTGATGTTGGCATGCTGGAGCACAGCATTCGCGACGATCTTGATACCAATGCACCGCGGGCCATGTGTGTACTGCGGCCGTTAAAAGTGACACTGACCAATTATCCAGACGATAAACAGGAAATGCTGTCGTTGCCATGTCATCCCAAAAATGACATGGGGCACCGTGAAATTCCGTTTGGTAAAACGCTTTACATTGATCGCAGTGATTTTGAGCAGGTGCCGCCGCCTGGGTTCAAGCGTCTGAGCCCCGAGCGCGAAGTCCGTCTGCGCGGTGCCTATGTCATCCGCTGCGACGAAGTCATTACCGATGACAGTGGTGAGGTTGTAGAGCTTCGCTGCCATGCGGATCTGGATACGCTTGGCAAAAACCCGGAAGGACGCAAGGTCAAGGGTGTGATTCACTGGGTGCCGGCGGAATCCGCGTTAGCCGCTGAAGTCAGAATTTATGACAGACTGTTCAATAATGAAAACCCTGACGATAAATCGCTCGGAGACTTCAAGAACAGCCTGAACCCTGACTCACTGCAGATCCTGACCGGCTGCCTCGTGGAGCCGTCACTGGCGTCTGCGGCACCGGAAGCCAGTTTTCAGTTTGAACGGGAAGGGTATTTCTGTGTGGATCGCCACGACAGCCGGCCTGACAGACTGGTATTCAATCGGACAGTGAGCCTTCGGGACTCATGGGGAAAACAGAACGGATGACTTTACCTGAGATTACGCTTTACAACACGCTGACCCGACGCAAGGAAGTGTTCAATCCGGCCGAAGCCGGAAAGGTCCGCATGTATGTCTGTGGTCTGACCACCTACGACTATGCACATATTGGTCATGCGCGAATGCTGGTGGCCTTTGACGTAATCCAGCGTTATTTCCGTTACTGCGGTTATCAGGTGACCTATGTCCGCAATATCACCGATATTGACGACAAGATTCTCAGACGCGCGAAAGAGAACGGAGAATACTTTGCGGATTTGACTGAGCGCTTTATCGAAGCGACGCATGAGGACGAAACCGCGCTGTTTATCCAGCCTCCCGATCAGGAGCCCAGGGCGACTGCACACATTGGCGAGATCATCAGCATGATCGAACGTCTGATTGCCGCTGACTACGCGTATCGGGCGGAGAATGGCGATGTGTATTATGCAATCAGTCAGTTTAAGGGTTACGGCAAACTCTCCAACAAGAATCCGGAAGAGCTGCTGGCCGGCGCGCGAATCGAAGTGGGTGAGCTGAAGCGTGACCCACGTGACTTTGCGCTCTGGAAAGCCGCCAGCGATGAAGAGGTGGGCTGGGACTCGCCATGGGGTTATGGCCGTCCAGGCTGGCACATCGAGTGCTCTGCCATGTCCACCTGCTGCCTCGGCGACAGCTTTGACATTCACGGCGGTGGCAGTGATCTGATGTTCCCCCATCACGAAAACGAAATCGCTCAGTCAGAGGCCGCGACAGGCAAACATTTCGCCAGTTACTGGATGCACAACGGTGCGGTTCGTGTCGATAATGAAAAAATGTCCAAATCGCTGGGCAATTTTTTCACTATTCGTGATGTCCTGCAGCGCTACCCGGCGGATGTTGTCCGATATCTGCTGGTTGCCAGCCACTATCGCAGTCCGATCAATTACTCGGATAAAGGGCTTGATCAGGCTGCCTCTGCTTTGGAGCGCCTGTATCTGGCGGTGCGGGGTCTGGACACCGACCATGCCAATGATCTCGTCAACAGCCAGTTCGAGAAATCGTTCCGGGAGGCGATGAATGACGACTTCAACACTGCTGAGGCAATCAGTGTGCTGTTTGACATTGCCAGAGAGATAAACCGGGTCAAGGAGACCGAGCCGGCGCAGGCTGCCAGGCTGGGCAAACTGATGCTGAAACTGGCCGGAGTGATGGGGCTGATGCAGGGCTCTGCCGAGCAGTTCCTGCGTCGCGGCGAGGATCAGGTTGACGCCCAATTGATCAAATCGCTTATCGCTCAACGCAAGCAGGCCCGTGCGGACAAGGACTGGGCGCTGGCCGATGAAATCCGCGATCGGCTCAATGAAATGAAGGTGGTTGTCGAAGACGGGACCGATGGCAGCCGCTGGCGCATAGAAAGGTAGATTCACTGCAATCAATCGTTGACGGAGACGGCCCGCATGAGTATTATGCCGTCCTCGCGGTTGGGGGACGTCTGTAAAACGACGTTCTGACAATAAGCGATTGTCGGGGTATAGCGCAGTCTGGTAGCGCGCCTGCTTTGGGTGCAGGATGTCGGGAGTTCAAATCTCTCTACCCCGACCACTTTTTTACCGCGGATTTATGGTGGCTGTAGCTCAGTTGGTAGAGCCCCGGACTGTGACTCCGGTTGTCGTGGGTTCGAGCCCCATCAGCCACCCCATATTCAAAAGCCTTGCGGATAACTTATCCGCCTGTGCTGCCCCAGCAAACCAGTATCTGCCGCGGCAGGACCAGTTCCGCGCCCGTAGCTCAACCGGATAGAGCATCGGCCTTCTAAGCCGAGGGTTGCAGGTTCGAGTCCTGCCGGGCGCGCCAAATACAAAAGGGTCACCCGAAGGGTGGCCCTTTTTTATTTGCCGCTCGGCGGCAGACGAGAACCTGCCGTTCGACAAAACGGCAGGACAGCCGTTTTGGACGCACTTTAGTGCGCCCCGCAGGGGCGAGGGTCATGGATGACCCGAGTCACTAAATGCAGGACAGCCGTTTTGGACGCCCAAAGTGCGCCCCGCAGGGGTGAGGGTCATGGATGGCCCGAATCAGTCCTGCCTCTACCATCTCCGCAACCACTGTCCGTCCCCACCTCCAACAAACACCACCCCCCCCAATCGAGGCACCCGGCGCCATGGGACAAAGAGCGAGGGAACCGAGATCTGTCCCGTGACGGCGGGCGCCGGAAGCGGTAGCCTAAAGGGGACGGAGGAATTTAGCCCGCTAAATCCCTCCGTCCCCTTTAACCCACCACAGGACCCCACCCATGTGCGGACGCTACAACATCGTCGACAGCCTCGAAGTAAGAGCTCTTCTCACGCTACTAGGCGTTGATCTCGGCAAAGGCTTCCGCTTCTCTCCAGACATTGCTCCAGGCGCAACCGTCAGCATCATCCGCGAAGTGGATGGTGAACGTATCGTCAGCGACGCCACCTGGTGGCTGCTGCTGGATCCCGCGACCTTGAAGCCCAACTACAAGTACGCGTCTTTTAATACCCGCTCTGACAAACTTGATGAGCCCCGCGCGGCCGGCTTTAAACCCTACCGCGAGTCACGCTGCATAATCCCTGCTTCCGCCTTTGTGGAGGGGCTGGGAGACAGCAAGACTTACCACAAGCTGGAACCCGCGGAAGGGGCGCTGGCGTTCGGGGGACTGTGTCGCGAGTGGGTGAACAAAGACACTGGAGAAACGGCGCTGTCAGTCAGCATTATTACCTTGCCGCCATTGCACGACGCCTACTGGAAAACGCATGTGCATCCTAAGTCCATGCCTTTGCTGCTGCCAACACAAACTGATGTGATGGACCCCTGGCTGGATAGAGGAGAAAAAGATGTTGAGCAGTTTCGCTGTCTGCTGGAGCCCAAATTGCGCGCGCCGCTGGTTGCGACACCAATCGACAGGCCATCTACCTGGCGCCCGATTGGCAACAGTAAGAAGTTATTGCCAGAGGATTAGAATTGAGGGGCCCATCGGGCCCCTCAATTCTGCATAAAGATCAACGCTTGACGCGAGCCTTGTATTCGCAGGCGATGGTGTCGATTTCGATCAGGTCGCCGATGTCGCAGAACTCGGAAACTTTCAGCTCGTAGCCGGACTTCAGGCGAGCAGTCTTCATGACTTTGCCTGTTGTATCACCGCGCGCAGAAGGCTCAGTGTAGGCGATCTCGCGAACAATGGTTTTAGGCAGATCAATGGAGATCACCTTGCCATTGTAGAATACGGCCTGGCAGACATCTTCCATGCCATCTTCAATGAAGTCGATGACGTTTTCCAGATCGTCTTTCTCGATCTCGATCTGCTCGTAGTCGCTGTCCACGAAAACATACATAGGGTCAGCGAAGTAGGAGTAGGTAACTTCCTTTTGTTCCAGGACGATCTGTTCCAGTTTGTCGTCAGATTTGAACGCTGTCTCGGTGGCAACACCGTTGAGCAGGTTCTTCAGTTTCATCTTGTTGACGGCAGAGCCGCGGCCAGCGCGATGAAAGTCGTTCTTCTGAACTTTCCAGGGTGAGCCGTCAATCATGATGACCTGTCCGGCACGGATTTCCTGAGCGGTTTTCATAGTTAAACACTCTGTAAGGCAAAACAATCGGGTTAAGTTGCAAAGCCTGTAGCGCGCACGAGACTTGAGGTCAGATCGGGCAACTCTGCCAGCTTTTGCTGCCAGTTCCGGGCATGGCTGTGTAGCGCCGGAAGGTGGGGGCGCAGATCATGCCACAAATTTTCAATTCCGTCACCACAATTCCATCGATAATTCAGCTCCTGCCAGCAGGCAAGTGCCGCGGCTTCGGAGCCTGATTTGGCCGTGCCAGCGTAGAGGGAATGAAAAGCCTGCAATTTATCCAGGTGCACGCCATCATCCTGCGGATAGATATGCCACAGCATGGGTTTGCCGGCCCACTGGGCGCGGACAAATGAGTCTTCGCCGCGAACGATGTTGATGTCGCAGATGCTCAGCAGTCGGTCATAGTCTGGCTGGCTGACGAAGGGGTGAACCAGGAATTGGATGTTGCCCAGAGTCAGGCAGTCTCCGGGGGTCGGCTCTTGGGGACGGCCAAGCTGGCTCGCCAGCTGATTCGCCAGCCCACCTGCCGGGATGATACAGACCGTGGGCTGCGTGTCCTGCTTCAGCGCGCCAATGAGGTTCTTAAGCACCGGGCCAGGATAACAGAACAACGAAAGCCACAGCTTTGGCTCATCGTTGAGGCCGTAGGCGTTGACAAGCTGATGGCGGAGCGGGTTCTGTTCGTTCTGCCATGTCTGATGCCGGGCAATCAGTGTACGCTCGCGCAGCAAACCGCCAGTATTTTTACCGAAGCCGGGCAGGAAAAACTGCTTTTGCAGCGTGACTGTCTGATCGGCGCCCTGGATGGTCTGTGGCGAAGGCAGGCCATGGAATTCCGCAACCCAGTCTTCGGCGCTAAGATACTCAAGATTCACCCAACAGGGGTGGGGTTGCTGCGCAGCCATGCTCCGCAAAGTGATTTCTGGCAGCTCACAGCCAAACATTTCAACAATGACCGCCGCCTGGGCTGCTTCGATACAAGATTGCCCATCTTGTGGCCAGCGTCGAACGCAGACACCCTGCAATTGCAATGCCTGAGATGTGGGATTGGGTTCATTGCTCAGCAATGGATCCAGAAATCGCAGCGCCGCCTGCCAATCATCGACCCACAGCGTAACGGCAATCCCGTGCTCAGTTGCCAGCTGCTGACTTAACCGCCAGCTCACACCAATATCACCAAAATTGTCGATGATGCTGCAGAACACAGACCAGAATGGTTTGGTAAAACGATGTGACACAGTATAGGAAGCCTGAGTTGTCTGTCGCGAAGCCGTAGTGCGCAAATAGTGGCACTACTGATTTGGATTGACAATGCCGCCATGCCACTCAGTAGCTGCCGGTGGTCGCCACAATTGCCTGTCTGCGGGTATACTTGCCGACAAATTTAGTGAGGAGTGCAGGGGCATGCTGGCGGTTATTGGCGGGAGTGGGCTAAATTCCCTGACAGGGTTGCGGGAGCTTCGCCGCGAACAGGTAACGACACCCTATCAACAGGCGCCGGTCTCTGTATCAGTGGCAATACTGGAAAATGGCAGGGAGCTGGTGTTTCTTCCCCGTCATGGTGAAGGCCATGTGCTGCCACCGCACAGAATTAATTACAGGGCGAATATATTCGCCCTGCACAAGTTGAATGTGTCAGGCGTCATTGCCGTTAACGCGGTGGGTGGCATCTCAGAAAAAATGGCGCCAGGTGTTATTGTACTTCCCGACCAGATCATCGATTACACATGGGGGCGTGATCATACCTTTTTTGACGGCGATCAGACGGGTCTGCTGTCACCCGACCAGTTTACGTCGACCGTAGCGCATATTGATTTCACCCGACCCTATGACGACGACTTGCAGACACTGATTCTGCATGCTGCGGGCAAGCTGCGCCTGTCAGCAATAGCCGGTGGTGTTTACGGTGCTACCCAGGGGCCACGACTGGAGACGCCGGCAGAAGTCAGGCGCCTTGCACAGGATGGTTGTGACCTGGTGGGAATGACCGGCATGCCGGAAGCGGCGCTGGCCAGAGAAATTGGCCTGCCGTACGCGTGCCTGGCGCTGTCAGTCAACTGGGCAGCGGGTATTACGGATGAAGTCATTACCATGGACGGGATTCGGCAGGTACTTTCCGAGGGGATGGATCGTATCCAGCAAATCGTTCTGGCTGTTGCTGCAGAAAACTGACGCTGCCTGTCAAACGAAGAAGGGTGCTGCTCAGAACTGAGGATTCGCCAGCGAAACGGCCGGCGGCACTTCGTAAGGAAACACCTGAACAAGAATGCCTACCACCGGATGATCCAGATAGTGAAATTCATTGCTTCGCATGTCGCGTGAACTTTGCACCGGGATACGGCGGGTGATGTTCTCGCCGGCAAACTGATTAAACCAGAGAGCCGATTCCAACACGACACGTGTCTCATTGCGATTGAAGAAAAGCCTCAGGCTGCCCTGCAGTTCATGCGCGGTTTCACCAAACTGCCGACCACCATTTATGATGATGGGCGTTGCGCGACTGGCCTGCGTCATCGGCTGACGCCAGGCGGCATGATAAAGCACTCTGTATCCCGACGCGCGCTCCAGCGCCTGATTGGTCTGCCGGAAATCGTGCTGTTCAACGGGTAATTGCAGAAACGCGTCACGGCTAAGGTCGGGCAGGCGAAATGTCTCATCTGCAGTGCGCTGCTGTACCGGTGCTTCCGCACCTTCACTGTTCGCCAGCGCCAATGGCGCATCGGCCAGCTGCTCCCAGTCTGTCAGTGTAAGCACGTCAAGCATGGATGACAGGGCGCGGGCGTTCGCCGGCACAGCAAAGTACGCTTCTTCCTGCAGCCAGTTCTCCTCATCAAAATTGCCAGTTTCGTGCAGGAACAGCGTCACTTCCACCTGATACCAACGTTCACCGCTCTGCGCGATTGAGTCAGAGGGTGATGCCAGCAGTGCAAGGGTCAGCAAGGCCATTGTCACAATTGGCAGTCGTAATAAGTTTAATGCGTGAGACATGCGTCGGGATCCAGAAGCAGGTGCCGTAACGTAGAATCCGGTATTCTTGCGCAGGCCCCTGGCGGAGTCAATGTAAAGCGCCGGGCCAGGAACAATCGGGCAGGACAGAGCTGTGGCGAGCTGTTAAGCTCCGATAGCAGTGCCCGAACATAAAACGGAGAACAACATGGACGCACTTGCACAGAGCCTGCAGACCCTGTCCGGATTCCTGTGGGGAATGCCGCTGATTTTCCTGGTCGTGGGTGGTGGACTGTTCTTTGCCTTTTACAGTCGCTTTCAACCCTACCGTTATTTTGGCCACGCGATTGCCATCCTGCGCGGCAAATACGACAAAGACGATGATCCTGGTGACCTGAGCCATGCCCAGGCACTGGCAGCCGCGCTGTCCGGAACGCTGGGTATGGGCAACATCGCGGGTGTTGCGCTGGCCATTGGCATCGGTGGGCCAGGTGCCGTGTTCTGGATGTGGGTCACGGCGGTGGTAGGCGTGGCTACCAAGTTCTTCACCTGCACACTCGCCGTCATGTACCGCGGACCTGACAGTCAGGGCCACATTCAGGGTGGGCCGATGTATGTCATCCGCGAAGGTCTGGGGCCGCGCTGGCGCTGGCTGGCGGTAATGTTCGCACTGGCCGGGCTGTTCGGAACACTGCCTTCGGTACAGATCAATCAGTTGACCCAGGTGGTGCGCGAGATGGTCTTTGTGCCCGCAGGGCTGGTCGATCCGGCAGAGCCTTTTGTCTTCAATCTTGTCTTTGGCCTGCTCGCCGCAGCACTGGTCGGCGGCGTGATCTTTGGTGGCATTCAGCGCGTGGGGTACACGGCAGTGCGCCTGGTGCCGGCCATGGTTCTGCTTTACATGAGCATGACCTTGCTGGTGCTGGTCGCCAATATCACTGAGCTGCCGCGGTACCTGCTGCTGATTGTCACCGACGCTTTCAGTGCGGCATCGGTTGGCGGTGGTCTCGTCGGCGTCATCACCATTGGTGTGATGCGTGGCGCGTTCTCCAATGAGGCGGGTATTGGTACTGAATCAATGGCGCACGGCGCAGCCAAGACCACAGAACCTGTGCGGGAGGGGCTGGTCGCCATGATGGGGCCGGTGATAGATACACTGATTGTGTGCACCTGCACTGCGCTGGTGATATTGCTGACCGGTGTCTGGGAAAGTGGAGATGCCGATGGCGTCAGTCTGACTGCCATGGCATTTGCCGAAGTACTGCCGGGTCGACTGGGTGCCTATGTGGTTTCGTTTGTTGTGTTGATATTCGCATCCAGCACCATGTTCACATTCTGGTATTACGGCGCCAAGTGTCTTGGTTTCCTGATTGGTGCCCGGCATCAGCATCACTACCGCTATTTCTACATACTGCTTGTGGTGCTTGGCGCCATCGCGCCACTGGAGGCAGTCTTCGGACTTATTGACAGTGCCTATGCATTGATGGCGATACCGACAATGGTCTCAACCTTCATTCTGGCACCCAGGGTAGTGGCCGCCGCACGCATCTACTTTGCGGGTATGAACAAAGACGCTGATCAGCCAACCGAACGCTCTGCATAGGTGCTCAGCGGAGCAGGGCTCAGCGTTTGTCTGCGCTGAGCCGCAGCTGATCCAGTGTCTTGTTGATGAACTCAATACGCGCGGCAGCTTTTTCCTGACCGTGCGTGAATCCCAACTGGGTCGGTCCTGACATTTTGTAGATGCGGCTCTGTTTCTGGATCAGCTGAACGATAGACAAGGGGTCGACTTTCGTGTGCTGGCCGAACACGATGCGGCCGGTCTGGGCGCTGGCGTCGATCTTGCTGATACCATAAGCCTCGGCCCGCAATTTCAGCTGTGTCACCGACAACAGAATCTTTACCGGCTCCGGCAGCAGACCAAAGCGGTCGATCATTTCGATCTGCAGATCCCGCAGCTCATCATCATCCTCGGCGCCGGCAATACGCTTGTACATGATCAGCCGGGTATGGATGTCCGGCAGGTAGTCGTCCGGTATCAGTGCCGGGACGCGCAGATTGATTTCGCTGCCACTTTGCAGCACCAGATCAATATTGGGTGTGCGTCCTTCCCGCATGGCCTTGACGGCCTCGTCCAGCATTTCGGTGTACAGCGTAAAACCGATTTTCTGCATATGACCGGTCTGTTCTTCGCCCAGTATTTCACCCGCACCACGTATCTCCAGGTCGTGACTGGCCAGCGTAAAGCCGGCGCCCAGCGTGCTGGCGGCGATGATGGCTTCCAGGCGCTTTTGGGCGTCGGTGCTCAGAGCCTTGGGAGGCGGCGTCAACAGATAGGCGTAGGCCTGGTGGTGTGAACGTCCGACGCGGCCGCGTAACTGATGCAGCTGCGCAAGGCCCAATTTGTCTGCACGGTCAATAATGATGGTGTTGGCATTGGGTATGTCGATGCCGGTTTCGATGATGGTCGAACAAACCAGAATATTGTGCCGCTTGTGGTAAAAGTCGGCCATGATGCTTTCCAGTTCGCGCTCGGGCAACTGGCCGTGCGCCACTGACACACGCGCTTCTGGCACCAGTTCACGCAGCTGCTCTGCGGTACGCTCAATGGTTTTCACTTCGTTATGCAGGTAGAACACCTGACCGCCACGCAGCAGCTCGCGCAGAATGGCTTCCTTGACCAGACTGTCCTGGTGTTCGCGCACAAAGGTTTTGACTGACAGGCGTTTGGCGGGCGGTGTCACGATCAGCGACAGGTCGCGCACACCAGACATCGCAAGATTCAATGTGCGCGGAATGGGCGTTGCCGTCATGGTCAGAATGTCGACCTCGGCACGCAGTGCCTTGATGCGCTCTTTTTGTTGCACACCAAAGCGGTGCTCTTCATCGATAATGAGCAGGCCCAGGTCTTTATACTTGATCGAGTTCTGCAACAGCTTGTGTGTACCAACGATGATGTCGGCCTTGCCATCGGCGATGCGTTTCAGGGTCTCTTCCTGTTGCTTGCCGCTGCGAAATCGTGAGATCAGTTCAATGGTGACAGGCCAGTCGGCAAAACGGTCGCGGAAACTTTCAAAGTGCTGCTGTGCCAGCAGGGTGGTGGGGACCAGCATCACTACCTGTTTGTTGTTCTGTACGGCAATAAACGCGGCGCGCATGGCAACTTCTGTTTTACCAAAACCCACATCACCACAGACCAGGCGATCCATGGCGCGAGCCGATTGCATGTCCGCAATCACACCGTTGATGGCATCCAGCTGATCTGGCGTTTCTTCAAACGGGAAGGTGTCGGCAAACTGCTGATAGTCGATATCATCGACCCGGTAGGGGAAGCCTTTTTTGGACTCACGTTTGGCGTAGATATCCAATAGCTCGGCTGCCGCATCGCGAATCTTTTCAGCCGCCTTGCGTTTGTTTTTCTGCCAGGTGTCACTGCCCAGTGTATCCAGTGGTGCCAGCTCCGGATCAGTGCCGCCGTAGCGACTGATCAGGTGCAGGTTGGCGACAGGCACATACAGCTTGGCGGCGTTGGCATATTCCAGCGTCAGGAACTCAGTCTGCTCATTTTCAATGGTCAGGTTCTGCAGGCCCACATAGCGGCCAACACCATGATCGAGATGCACCACCGCCGCGCCCGGGCGCAGCTCGGTCAGACTCTTGATAATAAAATCGGTGTTGTCCTGCGCTTTGCGCTGACGTCGCCGGCGCTGAGCGATCTTGCGGCCCAGCAGCTGCGTCTCGGTGATCATGATCAGCTGCTGATCCGGCAGGATCAGGCCTTTGTCCAGCGAGGCGACGGTAATGGCGGGCGATATCTGACTGTCGGCGAATGCCTGCCAGCCGTCGACCTCCTGCACTGGCAGCGGAATAGTGCGCAGCAGTTCGGTCAAGACCTCGCGTCGGCCAGCTGTTTCGGCACAGAACAGCACTCTGTGTTTGGGATGATCCGCCAGAAAGTGTTGCAGCGCCTGCATCGGGTGGGATGCCTGCGGATTGTTGTCCAGCTCAGGAAACATCGACGGAGCAGTCGCTTCCAGCGTTATGGTGGCGAATGGCTTGATGTGCCGGAAAACTTCCTCCGGTGTCAGAAACACCTCGGCCGGCGCCAGAACCGGGCGCTGCCTGTCGTAACGTCTATCCTCATAGCGCGTTTCGATGTCCTGCCAGAAGCGCTGCGCAGGTTGCTCAAGCTGGCGGCTGCGGACGATGACAGATTGCTCGGGCAGGTAGTCAAACAGGTCGCTGAGCGTGTCGAAGAACAGCGGCAGATAATATTCGGCTCCGGTCGCCGCGATGCCGTCGCTGATGTCCTGATAAAGGCTGCAGTTGCGCGTATCGACGTCGAAGGTTTCGCGAAAGCGCTTGCGGAACTGGGTGCGGCCAGCTTCGTTCAGCGGAAACTCCTTGCCCGGCAGCACCCGCACTTCGTCAACTTTGTCCAGAGACAATTGTGTCTCCGGGTCAAAAACCCGAAGTGACTCTATCTCATCGTCGAACAGGTCAATCCGGTAGGGATGTTTGCTGCCCATCGGAAAAATATCCAGGATCGCCCCGCGCACCGCAAACTCACCGTGTTCGTAAACCGAGTCCACGTGCTGGTAGCCGGCGGCTATCAGCCGCTCCCGCAGCGATTCGGTATCCAGCGTTTCGCCTGTCTTCACCATCAGGCTGTTGCCCAGTACATATTCGGCTGGCGGCAGTCGGTGCATGACGCTGTTGATCGGCACGATGACAATGCCGGCGCGCATGGCCGGCAAATGATAGAGCGCGCTCAATCGTTCGGAGACAATGTCCTGATGCGGCGAGAAGCTGTCGTAGGGCAGCGTTTCCCAGTCGGGGAAAGTGTAGATTGGCAGTGCGGCATCGCTGCCTGCAAAAAATACCAGCTCGCGGCGCAATTGCTCGGCTTCTTCGCTGCTGTTGGTCAACATCACCAGGGGGGCTGAGCGCTGCTTTGCCAGTTCGCGGGCGGCATGCACCAGAGCCAGCGACAACTGGCTGTCTGACAGGTCGCGCCACTGCAGGGAATGGGCAATATCTGGTATGGGTGGATTACGAACCGGAGTTGGAGCCATGTGAGTCAGGTTGGATAGCTGTGGACGTGTTTATCGCGCGATTGTTGGGGGCGTATTCTGGCATAGTCCGGATAAAGTTGCACCGACGCGCCAATCACAAGATAATATGCGCCCTCACACTTTACTCAATCCACATGACAGACAGGTAACTTACGTGAACCGACCCAGCCCGGATGACTATTTCAGCGATTGGAAAGCAAGGGAAGCCCTGGCCCAGGAGATGATTCCTGTGGTAGGACGGCTGTACAGTGAGCGCAATGTTGGTGTGTTCATATACGGTCGTCCTCTGCACAACCGCTCTGTGACCAATATCATGAAGTCACATCGATTTGTGC
The DNA here is from genome assembly GCA_002706685.1 of Gammaproteobacteria bacterium. Lineage (GTDB taxonomy): Bacteria > Pseudomonadota > Gammaproteobacteria > Pseudomonadales > Pseudohongiellaceae > Pseudohongiella. The sequence goes on from PALV01000015.1 coordinate 129,051, forward strand.
GTCAGGTAGGCCGCAATGAAATGTCAGAATTTGAAGCCCATCCCGTGCTGATGGCACTGGCCAAGCTGGATCTGTGGCATTGCCAGATCGACCTCGGCAAGCTCACCGTCAAATACATGGAGCTTCAGCAGGCCAACAAGGCGCCTTCTGTGGATGAGTACGTCGCTGCCGAACTGGGTTCGCTGGTAGGTGACAAGACCCCACCCAGCAAGAAGTCCCAGGATGTGGTGCTTTACGGTTTCGGCCGTATTGGTCGTCTGATCGCGCGTCTGATGATTGAGCGCACCAGTACCGGTGAAGTCATGCGGCTGCGCGCTGTTGTCGTCAGACCCGGCAAGGAAGGCGACCTGATAAAGCGCGCCAGTCTGTTCACTTCTGACTCGGTGCACGGCACATTCCAGGGCACGGTCCGGATCGATGAAGAGAACAACTGCCTGATCTGCAACGGCAACAAGGTTCAGTTCATCTACGCCAGCAACCCGGATGAGATCGACTACACGCAGTACGGCATCGATGACGCGCTGATTATCGACAATACGGGCAGCTGGCGCGACGAAGCCGGCCTGTCGCGACACCTGAAATCAAAGGGTGCCAGCAAGGTCATGTTGACAGCGCCCGGCAAGGGCAACCTCAAGAACATCGTTTACGGTATCAACGACCGGCAGATCACGCCTGATGACAAGATCATCACGGCGGCATCGTGCACGACCAACGCCATTGCACCAGTGCTGAAGGTTTTGAATGACGAGTTCGGCGTGGTCAGTGGTCACGTGGAGACCGTCCACGCTTATACCAACGACCAGAACCTGATCGACAATTACCATTCAGGCAACCGTCGTGGCCGCAGTGCGGCGCTGAACATGGTGCTGACTGAAACGGGTGCGGCCAAGGCTGTAGTCAAGGCGGTTCCGGAACTGGCTGGCAAACTGACCGGTAATGCGGTTCGTGTGCCGGTCCCCAACGTCTCCATGGCCATCCTGATGCTTAATCTGGAGAAAAGCACGACCAAGGAAGAAATCAACGAGTTCCTGCGACTGCTGGCACTGCACTCACCACTGCAGAACCAGATCAGCTATACCCAGGATCCCGATGCTGTGTCCAGCGACTTCGTGGGCACCCGGGAAGCGGCCACTGTCGACTCGACTGCCACGATTGTTGAAGGTAATCGCTGCGTCCTGTACCTGTGGTACGACAACGAGTTCGGCTACTGCAACCAGGTCGTACGCATGGTTTACCGCATGGCCGGCGTCAACTATCGGACCTATCCGGTAGAGGGCTGATGATTCAGGGGGCGGAGTCACGACTCCGTTCCCTGATTCCAGCCGTCGGCGAAAGCCCGCCGTTCCCGACCTTTCAGCGCTGTTCGCGCCAGTCTGTTGCACTTCTGAACGCCTTCATAAAAATTCAAAAACCGGTGGTAAATCAGACCGCTTATCTCTATAATTGTGCGCGTTTTCACGGCGCCAGCCGATACCAGGCTGCCACACCGGGTTGCCAGCGCTGACCAGCCTGGGCGTCATGTCCAGAATCACGATTTAGCCAGCTTGAAGGCGCAAGATCGACAGTGCAGGTAACATCTCTCAAAAGCGGCGCGAGGCCGCAGTGGTGCTGTAAGCGTACGCTGAATCAGAATGGCGTGAAATACGTAACAAACAAACGTTTATCCTGAAATCTAAGACTAGGCCTGATGAATGATCAGAATTAAGCGCGGTTTGGACCTACCCATCAGTGGCGCTCCTGAGCAGACAATCGCAGAAGGCCGGGCCGTAAGCTCGGTGGCGATTCTGGGGAGAGACTACGTGGGCATGAAGCCCACCATGGAAGTCAGCGAGGGCGACAAAGTGCGCCTCGGACAGCTACTTTTCACAGACAAGAAAACTGAAGGCGTAAAATACACTGCGCCCGGCACAGGCACTGTGCGCGCCATCAATCGTGGCGAGAAGCGCGTTTTCCTGTCTCTGGTCATCGATCTGGATGAAGATCAGTCAGACCAGGAAACCTTCGCCAGCTACAGCGATGCCGATATCGCAACCCTGGATCGCGAAAAGATTGTCGAGAATCTGGTTGAATCAGGTCTCTGGACGACCCTGCGTACGCGTCCCTTCAGTCGTGTGCCCAGTCCCGAGCAAACACCCGCTGCGATCTTCGTCAATCTGATGGATAGCAATCCGCTGGCCATGGATCCGGAGCTGGTGGCCCGCGAGCACTCTCAGGACCTGGTGCGAGGTGTCAATCTGTTGGCCCGTCTGACCCAGCGCAATGTTTACCTTTGCCGCCGTGCAGGCAGCTTCCAGGGCCTGGAAAATGAAGCCTTCGCCAGCAATGTGTCTGTCAATGATTTCGCCGGTCCGCATCCCTCCGGTTTGACTGGAACGCATATCCACTTCCTGGATCCGGTCAGCCTTAACAAATGGGTCTGGACTGCAGGCTTTCAGGACGTCATCGCCTATGGCAAGCTGTTTGCCACCGGCAAAATCTGGAACGAGCGCGTAGTGGCGCTGGGCGGTCCGCAGGCCAAGCAGCCGCGTCTGCTGCGCACCCGTGTTGGTGCCAACCTGAACGAACTGCTGGCCGACGAGCTGCATGACGGTGAGAACCGGGTAGTGTCCGGTTCGGTGCTGGCCGGTCGCAAGGTCGCAGATCCTGAAAATTTTCTGGGCCGTTACCATCAGCAGATTACTGTGTTGAAAGAAGGCCGCGAGCGTCCGCTGTTTGGCTACCTGTCGCCAGGTACCAATCGCCACTCGAACCTGGGCATCTACCTGACCAGTCTGTTCAAGGGCAAAAAGCTGGACATGACCACAACTACCAATGGTAGTGAACGCGCAATGGTGCCAGTCGGGTCCTATGAAACAATAATGCCTCTGGATATTCTGCCGACACAATTACTGCGCTCGCTGATCGTCGGAGACATCGAAACTGCCATGAGTCTCGGCGCACTGGAACTGGACGAAGAGGACCTGGCACTGTGCACCTACGTGTGTCCGGGTAAATACGAATATGGTCCGATTCTGCGTAGCAACCTTACGCGTATCGAAAAAGAGACTTGATGGAAAGCTGAAACATGAGTCTGCGTAAATATTTAGATGATCTGGCGCCTCATTTCGAAAAAGGCGGCAAATACGAAAAGATGTATCCACTGTATGAAGCCGTGGACACCATTTTCTATTCCCCCAGCAAAGTGACCGTCTCCGGTTCGCATGTGCGCGATGGTATTGACCTCAAGCGCATCATGATCACCGTCTGGTTCGCTACATTCCCTGCCATGTTCTACGGTATGTACAACGTGGGATACCAGGCGAACATGGCGATGGCCAGCATGGGTATCGAGTCAGTCGAAGGCTGGCGTGGAGCGCTGATTGGCCTGCTGGCCGGGCATGACCCGAGCAGCATCTGGGACAACTTCTGGCACGGCGCTGCCTACTTCCTCCCGATTTACGCCACTGTGTTTATTGTGGGTGGTTTCTGGGAAGTACTGTTCGCCGTCAAGCGTGGACACGAGATTAACGAAGGTTTCTTCGTTACCTCCATCCTGTTCTCATTGATCGTGCCGCCGACACTGCCACTGTGGCAGGCAGCACTGGGTATCAGTTTTGGTGTAATTCTTGGCAAGGAAGTGTTTGGTGGAACCGGCAAGAACTTCCTGAACCCGGCGCTGACCGGTCGGGCCTTCCTTTATTTCGCCTACGCACCGCAGATCTCCGGCGACTCCGTATGGACAGCGGTCGATGGCTTCAGTGGCGCCACTGCGCTGAGTCAGGTTGCGTCTAACGGCCTGCCGGCAATGATGGCGGCGACCGGCGAACAGCTGACCTGGCTGGATGCATTCTTCGGCCGCATGCAGGGATCCGTGGGAGAGGTGTCGACCCTGGCTATCCTGATCGGGGCAGCCATTCTGCTGATTACCCGCATCGCCTCATGGCGCATCATCTCGGGTGTGTTCCTGGGTATGGTGATTTTCTCGACCTTCCTGAACCTGGTAGGCTCTGATACCAACCCGGCGTTCGCAACGCCCTGGTACTGGCACCTGGTGCTGGGTGGTTTCGCCTTCGGTATGGTGTTCATGGCGACTGATCCGGTTTCCGCGTCGATGACCAATACCGGCAAGTGGATATTCGGCATACTGATTGGCATGCTGACGGTCATGATCCGGGTTCTCAACCCGGCCTATCCTGAGGGCATCATGCTGGCCATCCTGTTTGCTAACCTGTGTGCTCCGCTGATCGACTACTTTGTCGTGAAAGCCAATATCAAACGGAGGATCGCTCGCAATGTCGTCTAACATCAACTCCGTTGCCAATACCATCAAGGTGGCTCTGGGCCTGTGTGTGGTCTGCTCTATCGTGATCTCCAGCGCGGCTGTCATGCTGAAACCGATGCAGACCGCTAACGAACTGCTGGATCGCAACAAGAATATTCTGATTGCAGCAGGCATGTTCGACCCGGAGGCCCACACCAACGCCGACGTGGATGCCATGTTTGAGCAATTCACACCACGTCTGGTCGATCTGGATGAAGGTCGCTACCTGACCGAGGAAGAGCAGCAGCAGCTGGGCATTGACCCACAAACCTACGATCAGCAGACCGCGCGCAATGACCCAAGCATGTCGATAGCACTGAGTGGTGCTGACGATGTCGCTTCCATTCGTCGTCGTGCTGACTACGCAACCGTCTATGTCATCCAGAACGAGACCGGCGGTTACGAGAGCGTTGTGATTCCGGTAAGCGGTTACGGTCTGTGGGGCATCATGTACGGATACCTGGCGCTCGAGAGTGACGGCAACACCATTCGCGGTATCGGTTTTTACGACCACCAGGAAACACCCGGTCTGGGCGGCGAGATCAGCAACCCGCGCTGGCAGGCGCAGTGGCCTGGCAAGGAAGTGTATGGCGACGATGGTGATGTTGCTTTCCAGGTAGTTAAAGGCGGTGGTTCTGGCGAGAGCCAGGTCGATGCGCTGTCTGGCGCAACGCTCACCAGCCGTGGTGTAGAAAACATGATGCGATTCTGGCTGGGGGAGAACGGTTTCGGGCCCTATCTGGATAACGAAGTACGGGGCTGACGAGGTTTATTATGGCAACGGCAAGCACTAAAACGATTCTGATCAAACCGATCTTCATGGATAACCCGATTGCGCTGCAGATCCTCGGGGTCTGTTCGGCGCTGGCGGTTACCACGAGTCTGCAGGTAACGCTGGTCATGTGTGTGGCGCTGACCACCGTGACAGCATTCTCCAACCTGTTTATCTCGATGATCCGCAACTACATGCCCAGCAGCATCCGGATCATCATTCAAATGACGATCATCGCCTCGCTGGTAATTCTGGTTGACCAGGTCCTGAAGGCTTACGCCTTTGAGATCAGCAAGCAGCTCAGCGTGTTTGTGGGTCTGATCATCACCAACTGTATCGTCATGGGTCGGGCGGAAGCCTTCGCCATGAAGAACCCGCCCATACCGTCATTCATGGATGGTATCGGTAACGGCCTGGGTTACAGCGTGGTCCTGATTGTAGTGGGTACGCTGCGCGAGCTGTTCGGATCGGGCACCCTGCTGGGTATCACCATCCTGCCATCAGTGGCCAATGGCGGCTGGTATCAGCCCAACGGTCTGATGCTGCTCGCGCCAAGCGCCTTCTTCATCATTGCCTTTTTCATCTGGATACTGCGCAACAAGTACGATGAGCAGGTTGAGAAGAACGAATTCGAAATGAAGCCGCACACCATCGAGAAGGGGGCCCACTAATGGAACATTATCTGAGCCTTTTCATCAGTGCCGTTTTTGTCGAAAACATGGCATTGATGCTGTTCCTGGGGATGTGTACCTTCCTGGCGGTATCCAAAAAGGTGGATACAGCGATCGGTCTGGGTATTGCCGTTATTGTGGTGCAGACCATCACGGTACCGGTCAACAACCTGATCTATAACTACCTGCTCAAAGATGGCGCGCTGGCCTGGGCTGGCATGCCTGATGTGGATCTGAGCTTCCTGGGTTTCCTGTGTTACATCGGTGTGATTGCAGCGATGGTGCAGATTCTGGAGATGTTCCTGGACAAGTTTGTCCCGGCGCTCTACAACGCACTGGGTGTATTCCTGCCTCTGATCACTGTGAACTGTGCGATTCTGGGTGCCTCACTGTTCATGGTTGAGCGCAGCTACACCTTCCCGGAGAGTCTGGCCTACGGTGTAGGTGCGGGCGCAGGCTGGGCACTGGCCATCGTGCTGCTGGCAGCCATCCGCGAAAAAATGAAGTATAGCGACGTGCCAGCCGGTCTACGTGGACTGGGTATCACGTTCATGACCACTGGTCTGATGTCGCTTGGCTTTATGTCCTTCAGCGGTCTGACACTTTAACCGACGTTAATTCACCACTTTAAAGTGAGAAGGTTTCAGAAATAATGGATATCACAACGATTGTTGCCGGCGCATTGATGTTTACCGTCGTGGTCATGCTGCTGGTCGTGTTGATCCTGGCTGCCCGTTCGCGTCTGGTCAGTACTGGTGATGTGAAAATCGAAATCAACGGTGATCCGGAAAAATCAATCACCGTGCCGGCAGGCGGCAAGTTGCTCAACACGCTGGCTGATGCCGGCATTTACCTGTCCTCCGCCTGCGGCGGTGGCGGTACCTGTGCGCAGTGCAAGTGTAAGGTTGTTGATGGCGGTGGTTCCATGCTGCCAACAGAAGCGGGTCACTTCACCATGGGTGAGGCCAAAGAGCACTGGCGTCTGTCGTGCCAGGTGGCTGTCAAACAGGATATGAAAATTGAGGTTGATCCGGAGTTCTTCGGCGTCAAGCAATGGGAGTGCGAGGTCATCTCCAATCACAACGTTGCGACCTTCATCAAAGAGCTGGTGCTGAAGATCCCTGAGGGCGAGAGTGTAGATTTCCGCGCTGGTGGTTATGTGCAGCTGGAAGTCGGCCCTCACGAAGTCGAGTTCAAGAACTTTGATATCGAAGAGCGATTCCGCGGTGACTGGGAACGATTCGGGCTGTTCGATCTGAAATCGAAAGTCAGCGAGACAACCGTTCGTGCCTACTCAATGGCAAACTATCCGGATGAAAAGGGTATCATCAAGTTCAACATCCGTATTGCCACGCCTCCGCCCCGCACCAATCATCCGCCGGGCATCATGTCATCCTACGTCTTCAACATGAAGCCAGGTGACAAGATCAAGGTATTTGGTCCCTTTGGTGAGTTCTTCGCCAAAGAAACCGAGAACGAGATGGTGTTTATCGGTGGTGGTGCCGGTATGGCGCCAATGCGCTCGCACATCTTCGATCAGCTGTGTCGTCTGAACAGCAAGCGCAAGATCACTTTCTGGTATGGTGCACGAAGCAAAAAAGAAATGTTCTACGTAGAAGATTTCGACATGCTTGCCAAAGAGCACGACAACTTCGAGTGGCATGTGGCCCTGTCAGAGCCGCAGCCTGAAGACAACTGGGAAGGCTACACAGGCTTCATTCATAACGTTGTGCATGACCATTACCTCAAGGATCATCCGGCGCCTGAAGACTGTGAATACTACATGTGCGGCCCGCCCATCATGAACGCCTCTGTGATCAAGATGCTCAAGGATCTGGGTGTCGAAGACGAGAACATCGCACTGGACGAGTTCTCCTGATTCCTGGATAAAGGTTTCAGCAATAAGCAAAACAAAAGGGGAGCCACGATGCCGACTGTCGGCATGGGCTCCCCTGTTAGTTTCTGGTTCGGCTTTTCTGGAGTGACATCGGGGTAGTTGATGGCAAAACTCGCTGGATGGTTGTCTCGTTACAGCTTCACGCTGGGATTCCTGGCATTATTTTTTTTGTGGGTCTGGCTGCGTCCGGAACCGGTTGCCCAGGTCTATCAGCTTACTGGCGCCACCATGGGCACCACCTATCAGGTAATGGTGGCCGGATTTCCGGAGGGCCTTTCGGATGCCGAGCTGGCTCAGGGTATTGAGCAGCGTCTGTACAGGCTGGACAGGGAGCTGATGTCCACCTATGCGCCGGATTCAGAATTGTCCCGCTTCAATCGCAGCGAGCCGGGCGCCTGGTTTGATGTGTCCCCGGAACTGGCATTTGTGGTCAGCAGGGCGATCGACTTCAGCCAGATGACGGATGGCTATTTTGATGTCACCGTGGGACCCTTGGTTGACCGCTGGGGTTTCGGGCCGGATCAGGATGGAGCGATGCACTGGTCACGGGTGCCGGATCAGTCAGAGATCGAATCCTTGCAGGCGCAAATGGGGTATCAACACCTACAGACTTCATTGCAGCCACCGCGTCTTTTGAAGACAGCGCCTGTCAGAGTGGACCTGAGTGGCATAGCCAAGGGATATGCCGCCGATGTCATCGCAGACTATTTTGCAGATGTGGGTCAGGTTGACTATTTTATTGAGATTGGCGGTGAGCTGCGGATTCAGGGACAAAAGCCCGATGGTTCGCCCTGGGTACCGGCCATTGAAAAACCCACTGATGGTTCACCTGAAGTGTGGGCCATCATTGATACGCAGGGCGAATCAATCGCCCTGGCCGGCTCGGGTGACTACCGCAACTATTTTGTGGAAGACGGCATGCGTTATTCGCATGAGATTGATCCGTTTACCGGTCGGCCCATCACTCATAACCTGGCTGCAGCCTATGTGATTGCGGACGATGCGCTGACTGCAGATGCGCTGGCCACGGCGTTTATGGTCATGGGCCAGGCGCGGTCACTGGCATTGGCCGAACAGCTCGGACTGGCGGCCTACTTTATAGTAAAATCGGCAGACGAGGACGGATTTGAACAGGTTCATTCGTCGCAGTTTGCCCAATATCTGGAGGAAACACCATGAGTACAGTGCTGGCAAGTTTCGTAATTTTATTACTGGTGGTCGCCGGCATGGCCATTGGCGTTATTTTCGGTCGCGAGCCGATCAAGGGCTCCTGTGGCGGCCTCAATAAAGCAGGTGTTGATGAAACCTGTGAGCTGTGCGGTGGCAATCCCAACAAGTGTGAAGAGACCGCCCGATGAGCAAGGCTGCCAATCGATACGATATTATAGTGGTTGGCAGTGGTCCGGCGGGCGAGTCGGCCGCAATTAACGCTGCCAAGCATGGAAAGCGGGTAGCATTGATCGCCGACCGCGACAAGGTAGGCGGTAACTGCACACACCTTGGCACCATCCCGTCCAAGGCACTGAGGCATTATGTCAAACAGGTCATGCAGTTTCGCTCCAACCCGCTGCTTCGCGAGTTTGCGTCACTGCACAAACCCGGCTTTCAGGAGATCATGTGTCACGCCAATCGCGTGATCGAAGAACAGGTCTACCTGCGCGCCAATTACTACGAAAAAAATGATGTTGAGGTCATACACGGGCGTGCACGTTTTCTCGACCCGCACACCATCAAGCTGGGCACCAAGGGCCCAACACTGACCGCAGACTATTTTGTCGTAGCAACTGGCTCACGCCCCTATCGTCCGGAAGAAGTGGACTTCGATCACCCGCGTCTGTTTGACAGCGACAAGATTCTGAGCCTTGACCACACACCCAAAAAAGTCACGGTAATCGGTGCCGGTGTGATCGGTTGTGAGTACGCCTCGATCTTTGGTGGCCTGGGCTGCAAGGTCGAGCTGATCAATCCGGCGGAGTCCCTGCTGTCATTCCTGGATTGGGAAATTTCCGATGCCCTGAGCTACCACCTGAAAGATATCGGTGTTCGCAGCCGCCACAAAGAATCATTTGCCAAGATCGAATACCACGATGACTATGTGATCACGCACCTGGAGTCAGGTAAAAAAATAAAAAGCGACATCATACTCTGGGCCAACGGCCGCACGGGCAACTCAGACGGTCTCGGATTGATTGAGCTGGGCGTAAAAGCCAACAGCCGTGGCCAGATTGAAGTCAATGAGCGTTACCAGACCGCCATCGAGAATATCTACGCAGCTGGCGATATCATTGGCTGGCCGTCTCTGGCGAGTGCCTCCTATGATCAGGGCCGTGCCGCCTGCAACGCGATTGTTGACCCTGAAGAGTTTGTTGCCATCAACCGTGTCGCGTCCGGTATCTACACGATCCCCGAGATCAGCACGCTGGGCAAGACCGAGCAGGAGCTGACGGCAGAGCAGGTGCCCTACGAAGTCGGCAAAGCCTTTTTCCAGAATACCGCCCGCGGCCAGATCACGGGCGAGCAGGTGGGCATGCTCAAGCTGATCTTCCACTTTGATACGCTGGAGATCCTGGGCATCCACTGTTTTGGTGACCAGGCCTCTGAGATTGTTCACATTGGTCAGGCCATCATGGAGCAGCAGGGCTCGGCCAATACCATGAAGTATTTTCTGAATACGACATTCAACTACCCCACCATGGCGGAAGCGTATCGAATCGCCGCCCTGGACGGCCTGAACCGGGTATTTTGACCCGCTGACAGATAGCAAGGAGAGTGTTTGTGCCAACCCAGACAGTATGTGTGCTTGGTGGCGGCAGTTTCGGCACCGTGCTGGCAAATATCGTTGCCGGCAATGGATTCCGGGTGAACTTCTGGATGCGCAATGAGGCTCTGGTCGAGCAGGTCAATATCCAGCGCGAAAACCCCCAGTATCTGCCCGGCTACCGACTGCATGACCAGGTCACCGCGACCCATGATATTGAAGCTGCTGTGGCCGGCAGTCGTCTGGTGTTTGTAGCCGTACCCAGTGCCTACTTCCGCACGGTGGTCCGCAAAATGAAACACGCGGTCACCGATGACACCATGCTGGTCAGCACCACCAAAGGCATTGAGGCGGGCAGTTTCCTGCTGATGAGTCAGGTGATGAGAGAGGAGTTGCCAGACGCCCGCATAGGCGTGCTCAGCGGCCCCAACCTGGCGGGGGAGATTGCCAAGAAAAGCCTGACGGGTACCGTGATCGCCAGCGCCAGTGAGGCCGTGCGTGAACGTGTGCGCGAAGTGCTGCGATCAGAGTACTTCCGTGTATACACCAATGACGACATGTTTGGTGTGGAACTGGGCGGCTCCCTGAAAAACATCTATGCCATCATCGCAGGGCTGGCGGCGGCCATGGGTATGGGGCAGAACACCAACAGCATGCTGATCACCCGCAGTCTCACCGAGATGGCGCGGTTCGGCCGTGAACTGGGTGCCGATCCCATGACATTTCTTGGTCTGGCGGGAGTGGGCGATCTTATCGTGACCTGTTCTTCTTCGCTGAGCCGCAATTTTCGTGTAGGCTTTGCGCTTGGGCAGGGAAAATCGCTGAAAGAGGCGGTGGCAGAACTGGGTCAAGTTGCCGAGGGTGTCAACACGCTTAAACAGGTCAAGGAAAAGGCCGACCAGTTGGGTATCTACATGCCACTGGCCACGGGGCTTTATCGCATCGTGTACGAGGGCATGGCCGTAGAGCAGGTCATTGCTGCACTGATGCACGGCGAAGGTGCCCTGGATGTCGAATATGAAGCCAACCAGAGCAAGAAGCTGACAGGAGCGCGAGCATGTCCGACGACGTCGTAGATAACCTGAAAGAATCATCCACCTGGGTGCGCATTCTGCTGATGGCGGGATTCGCAGTGGCCCTTTACGTGACCGGTGTCGTGCTGCTGGTGATCACACTGGCACAGATACTCTTCTCGCTGATCACCGGTGACAGCAATGCCAATCTCCGTCGGGTAGGTGCCAGTCTCTCCGAATACGTGGCACAGATTCTTGCCTTTCTGACCTATAACTCTGAACTACGGCCGTTTCCGTTCGCCGAGTTTCCCCAAATCAATGATCAAGAGGTCAATGATCCCGAGTCTGACGATGCGGACATGCCAGCTACCGAGTTCACCGGCAGTGAGCCGCCAGCCGCCAGCCCGGCCGGGTCCTCATCACCTTCAGAAAAAACCAGTACTGCAGAAAACTCCACTACTACGGCAGCAGACAAGAAAACTGACGACGCAGCTCCGGTGGACGCAGCCCCTGTGGACGCAGCCCCTGTGAATGGTGACGAATCTGCGTTGACCAAAACGGTAAAAGCCGCCAAGGCAGCCGATGCCGCCAAGCCAGCGTCTGCACCTGATTCAGCCGCGCCGGCCAAAGCCAGCAAAGCCGCCAGCTCAACAAAAACCAGTAAGACGGTCAAGGCTGACAAAACAGCGGCAGCCAGTGGTCAGGCCAAAACCAGCAGCAAATCCAGGGCCACCAAAAAGCCGCGCAGCAAAAAGACTGCGGCACAATCCACCAGCACTGCCGCAGCAGCCCAGTCAAGCTCCGAAACAAGCGCCACGCCGGACACGCCAAACAGTGATAGCTGACATGCGTGTTGTCCGGCATAGATGTTTATGGCTTGTTGCCTCGCTGCTGATTCTGTGCAGCGGTTCGCTGACTGCCGATGTTGCCGGTTCCTCCGACTACGCAGGTTTTCAGCGGTTTCCAGGTTCGGAAATCGTTGATTACCGAACCGAGAACAGCACAATCTATCCACTGGCGCTCGGCCGCATGCAGCGAGTGACCGGTTCTGTGTCTGCCAGCGAATCTGAGCGGCTGCAGGGGCATTTGCGCCGGATAACCTATGCCATTCCGGACGGATTTGGCGCCGAGGAAGTCTATAATCACTTTCGCAGTCAATTGCTGAGCGTTGGTCAGCGCGAGCTGTTTGCATGCCAGGGGCGGGGCTGCGGCAGCAGCAACTACTGGGCCAACGATCACTTCAATAATCGCATACTGTACGGGCCGGAGGCCGGTCAGTACTACATGGCCAGCACGTTTCAAAGCCAGAGCAACGGTGAGGAGGTGCTGGGTTACGCTGCGCTGTACGTGGTGAGGCGCGGTAACCGCCGCCTGTATGCACACCTGGATTTTCTGGAACTGGCGGGAGCTCAGGCCGAACAGCAACGCGCCGATGTGCTGACCACCGCACAGGCCATGCAGTTGCGACTCGAAGACAGTGGCGTCATTGTGATTCCGGGCATCAGCTTTGATGACAACGATGTACTGACAGAAGATCAGGGATTGACCCTGCTGGCCGATGTGCTACAGCGAGACGCACTGCTGGAACTCCACCTGGTGGGACACATGCAGGAGGAAGGAGACGGGCAGGGGCAGCTACAGTTGTTGCAGCAGCGCTCATTACAGCGTGCCGAAGCAGTGCGACAGAGACTTGTTGAGTTGGGTGTGGACGAGGATCGCCTTGAGGCGCACGGCGTGGGGCCACTGGCACCCTACTGCCGACCGGGGCCCTGTCAGCAGCGTATCGAAGCCGTAGTGCGTTAAATCCGGGCCTACTAGCGGTGCACCAGTGACAGGAATTCATTGCGGGTGCTTTGACTGGTCCGGAAGCCACCCAGCATGCACGATGTTGTCATCACCGAATTCTGCTTCTCAACTCCGCGCATCATCATGCACATGTGCTGAGCTTCAATGATGACGGCAGCACCAGCAGCACCCGTTTTCTGGATGATCACCTCTGCAATTTCCTTGGTCAGATTTTCCTGAATCTGCAGTCGTCTGGCGTACATGTCGACGATGCGGGCGATCTTTGACAGACCAATGACTTTGCCCTTGGGCAGATAGGCCACGTGACATTTGCCGATAAACGGCAGCATATGATGCTCACACATGGAATATAATTCGATGTTTTTGACAATCACCATCTCTTCGGATGACGACGGAAACATGGCATTGTTGATGACTTCATCAATATTCTGCTGATAACCCCGCGTCAGGAATTGCATGGCTTTGGCTGCACGCAGCGGAGTATCCCGTAGTCCGTCGCGATTAAGGTCTTCACCGACGGACTGGATGATGTCACGGAAGGCCTGCTCCATGTTTTCCAGGGGGGCTTTGCTCATAACGGGGTACTCTCGTCTGGATAAGCTAAAAAGGGACGCTCAAAAAAGGACCGCTACGGTACGATATTGGTAGGCGGGCGTAAAGCGAAATTCCAGACACATAGGCTGAAAACGATAGATAAAGGAGTGTTGAGTGACTTTGGGTGATTGTGTGGCCTATGCGGCCGAGCAGTTTGATGGTGCCGAGCTGTTTTACGGACACGGGACAGATAACGCCTGGGATGAGGCCGTGTACCTGATATTTTCGGTGCTGGGGCTGCCCTTTGATCGCGAAGACATTGACCCTGAACAGGAGCTCAGCGCAGCGCAGCAGCAACAGATCGAGCAGCTTGTGGCGCGTCGGATCGAACAGCGGACACCCGTGGCCTACCTGGTCGGCGAGGCCTGGTTTGCCGGTCTGCCGTTTAACGTTGATGAAAGAGTGCTGGTGCCGCGCTCGCCGATTGCCGAGTTAATTCAAAACGAGTTTCAGCCCATGCTGGATGCACCGCCGCGTCGCGCGCTTGATCTGTGCACCGGTAGCGGCTGTATCGGTATCGCCACTGCTCTGGCCTTTCCGGACTGTCAGGTCGACCTGGCTGATATCAGTCAGGATGCACTGGCCGTGGCTGACAGTAATATCAGGCGCCACGGAGTTGAAGGTCGTGTCCGTGTGATTCAGTCCGACCTGTTTCAGGGATTGGCAGATGAGGGAGTGCGCTACGATCTGATTGTCAGCAATCCACCCTATGTATCCGCGGAGGAAGTGGCCGAGCTGCCAGCCGAATATCATCAGGAGCCCGCGCTGGGTTTGTTGTCCGAAGACGACGGTTTGGCCATTCCGCTGCAGATTCTGAGGCAGGCACCTGACTTTCTTTCTGAGCAGGGAGTGCTGATTCTGGAGCTGGGTTACAGTTGGTCAGTGCTGGCCGAACGTTACCCGCAACTGCCCGTGACCTGGCTTGAGTTCGACAATGGCGGTGAAGGGGTACTGGCAATCGATCGCGCCAGCCTGATTCGTGCCATGGATGTGATTCGTGTATAATGCTCGCCTTTTTACTAGGTAATGGAAACCTGAACAATGGCCGGCAACACCCTGGGAAGTCTGTTTACTGTGACCAGTTTTGGCGAAAGCCATGGCCTGGCCCTGGGTTGCATCGTTGATGGCTGTCCGCCGGGCCTGGAGCTGTCCGCCGAGGATCTGCAGCGCGATCTGGATCGCCGCAAACCGGGTCAATCGCGTTTCACAACGCAGCGCAGAGAGGCCGATGAGGTTAAAATTCTGTCGGGCGTATTTGAGGGCAGGACCACTGGCACACCTATTGGTCTGCTGATTGAAAATACCGATCAGCGCTCAAAAGATTACAGCAAAATCAAAGATATATTCCGACCTGCTCACGCTGATTATACCTATCAGCAGAAGTACGGCATGCGCGATTATCGTGGCGGTGGTCGCTCCTCGGCACGGGAAACTGCGATGCGCGTGGCGGCTGGAGCGATAGCGAAAAAGTATTTGCAGCAGCACTGCGGTGTGCAGGTGCGTGCCTATCTCAGCCAGCTCGGTCCCATCAAGGCAGAGACCCTGGACTGGGATCAGGTCGAACAGAATGCATTCTTCTGTCCGGATGCCAGCAAGGTGGCGGAGATGGAAGCGTACATGTCGGCTCTGAACAAGGAAGGTAACTCTATTGGTGCCCGCATCTCTGTGGTTGCCAGCGGTGTGCCAGTAGGTCTGGGTGAGCCGGTTTTCGACCGACTCGACGCGGACATCGCTCATGCGCTGATGAGCATCAATGCCGTCAAGGGCATCGAGATCGGTGCCGGCTTTGAATCGGTCACCCAGAAGGGCACCGAACACCGTGACGAGATGACACCCGGTGGGTTCCTCTCCAACAACGCTGGCGGCGTGCTGGGCGGTATCTCCAGCGGGCAGGACATTGTTGCGCATATCGCGCTGAAACCAACGTCCAGCCTGCGATTACCGGGCCGCTCCATTGACGTGGATGGCAATGAAGTCGAGGTGGTGACAACCGGCAGGCATGATCCCTGTGTGGGAATCCGTGCAGTGCCCATCGCCGAGGCCATGCTGGCCATCGTGTTGATGGACCACCTGATGCGGCATCGTGCACAAAACGCCGATGTGCGTTGCACGACTCCAAAAATTTAGTAAATTCATATAATTGTAGGCAGATCTTAACAAGGCTTCCTGAACCGGGAAGCATGCAAGGCGGGAATGATTCATGGCTGGAAAAACTCTGTACGACAAGCTCTGGGATTCGCACCTGGTCAAGCAGCGCGATGATGGTACGGCGCTGATCTATATTGACCGGCAACTGATACACGAAGTGACCTCGCCGCAGGCCTTCGAGGGGCTGCGCCTGGCTGGCCGTAAGCCCTGGCGTGCCGATGCCAATCTGGCAACGCCGGATCACAATATCCCGACCACCAAGGCGGAGCGCAGCCGTGGTCTGGAAGGCATCATCGATCCGGTATCGCGTATTCAGGTAAAAACCCTGGACGCCAACTGCCTGGAGTTTGGTATTACCGAACTGGACATGAACGATATCCGTCAGGGCATCGTGCACGTCGTGGGCCCGGAGCAGGGTGCAACCCTGCCTGGCATGACCATTGTCTGTGGTGATTCGCACACTTCAACGCATGGCGCGCTGGGTGCATTGGCACACGGTATCGGGACCTCGGAAGTCGAGCACGTCATGGCAACCCAGTGCCTGATACAGCGCAAAATGAAGAACATGCTGATCCGTGTTGACGGTCAGCTCAACCCGGGCGTGACTGCCAAAGACATCGTGCTGGCCATCATTGGTGAAATTGGTACGGCCGGTGGCACGGGTTACACCATTGAATTTGGTGGCGAAGCGATTCAGTCACTGAGCATGGAAGGCCGCATGACAGTCTGCAACATGGCTATCGAAGCGGGTGCGCGTGCCGGTCTGATCGCGGTTGATGAGACCACCGTCAACTACATCAAGGGACGTCCGTTTGCCCCGCAGGGTGAGATGTTTGATCGTGCCGCCGACTACTGGCGCACACTGGTCAGTGATGCTGATGCGCACTTCGACCGTGTGGTGGTGCTGGACGCTGCTGACATCATCCCTCAGGTCACCTGGGGAACCTCACCTGAGATGGTTGCCCCGGTTACTGGCGAGGTGCCAGACCCGGATCTGGAAACAGACAGCTCACGTGCCAGCAATATTCGTCAGGCGCTAAAGTACATGGGTCTGAAACCGCGCACACCGATTCGTGATATCAAGCTGGAGTACGTCTTCATTGGCTCCTGCACCAACTCACGTATCGAAGATCTGCGCGCCGCGGCGGCTGTGGTCAAAGGCCGCAAAGTCGCCAGCAACATCGAGCTGGCAATGGTTGTACCGGGCTCTGGTCTGGTCAAGCAGCAGGCGGAAGCGGAAGGCCTGGACAAGATATTCATCGAAGCAGGCCTCGAATGGCGTGAGCCGGGCTGTTCCATGTGCCTGGCCATGAATGCCGACCAGCTGCCTGCTGGCAAACATTGCGCGTCTACCTCCAATCGTAACTTCGAAGGTCGTCAGGGCTTCGGTGGGCGAACCCACCTGGTCAGCCCGGCGATGGCGGCTGCGGCGGCCATCCACGGCCATTTTGTCGACGTGCGTGATATTCTGCTGGAGCACTGATCATGAGAGCATTTACTGTACACACCGGAGTGGCCATGCCACTGGATCGGGCCAACGTAGACACTGACTTCATCATCCCGAAGCAGTTTCTGAAGTCCATCAAGCGCAGCGGTTTTGGTATCAACCTGTTTGACGAACACCGCTACCTGGACAAAGGCGAGCCTGATGCGGACAACAGCAAGCGTCCGATCAACCACGACTTTGTACTGAACCAGCCGCGCTACAAGGGTGCCAGCGTGCTGTTGGCCCGCGACAATTTTGGCTGCGGATCAAGCCGCGAACATGCTCCATGGGCGCTGGATGACTATGGATTTCGCGTGCTGATTGCACCCAGCTTTGCCGATATATTTTTCAATAATTGCTTTAAAAATGGCATATTACCCATTGTTTTAGATAAACAAACTGTCGATCAATTGTTCAAGGAAGTTGAGACCAATGAAGGTTATCAGCTGACGGTTGATCTGCCTGCGCAAACCATCACCAAGCCTGATGGCAGCACCATCAGTTTTGAAGTTGATGCGTTTCGCAAGCACTGCCTGCTGAACGGTCTGGATGACATCGGACTGACGCTGGAAGATGCCGACGCCATCAGCGCGTTTGAATCCCAGTGGCGCGAGAAATCGCCCTGGTACTTTGGTACACCAGCGAAGTCCTGAGCGTACAAGTGATAGCCGAAGTGCCAGCCGCTGACAGCTGGCACTCTGGCAAACGCAGACCTGACAGCAATGATCCTCACCACTGAAGGGAGATGATATGAAAAAGTTCAATGTGGCCGTGGTCGGAGCCACTGGCGCCGTCGGCGAAACTCTGATCAGCATTCTGGAAGAGCGTAATTTTCCGGTAAACGAACTGTTCCCATTGGCCAGCGAGCGCTCTGCGGGCAGCACGGTCATGTTCCATGGCAAGCCTGTGACAGTTCAGAACCTGGCCGAGTTTGATTTCAGCAAGGCGGATATTGGCCTGTTCTCGGCTGGCGGCAGCATCTCCGAAGTCTACGCCCCCAAGGCAGGCGCAGCAGGCTGTATTGTGATCGATAATACCTCGCAGTTCCGTTATGACGACGACATTCCTTTGGTGGTACCGGAAGTCAATCCGGAGGCGATCGCGAACTACACCAACCGCAATATCATTGCCAATCCCAACTGCTCCACCATTCAGATGCTGGTGGCATTAAAGCCGATTCACGATAAAGTGGGCATTACACGTATCAACGTGTCGACCTATCAGGCAGTTTCCGGAACCGGCAAAGAAGCCATTGAAGAGCTGGCGGCCCAGACCGCTGCGCTGCTGAATGGCAAAGAAGCCGAATGCAATGTGTATCCAAAGCAGATCGCCTTCAACGCGCTGCCGCACATCGATGTGTTCCTGGAAAACGGCTACACCAAAGAAGAAATGAAGATGTCCTGGGAAACCAAAAAGATCCTCGACAAAAGCGTTGAAGTGAACGCAACCTGCGTCCGCGTTCCAGTGTTCTTCAGCCATTCCGAAGCCGTGCATCTGGAGACTCGCGAGCCCATCACTGTCGAGGAAGTGCGTGAACTGATCAGCAAGGCACCTGGCGCCAAACTGATGGATGAGCGCAAGGATGGTGGTTACCCGACAGCGGTAGGCGACTCAGCCGGCAAGGACGAAGTTCTGGTCGGTCGCATCCGCAAAGATATCTCACACCCTAACGGTATCGATCTGTGGGTGGTGGGTGACAATGTCCGCAAAGGCGCGGCACTGAACTCCATCCAGATTGCTGAAGTGTTGATAAAAGACTATTTATCATAAATACTTGAGCCTGTTTCTCAGCACGCTGTCGAAAAGGATGCAATGATGGTAAAACGGCTGCTCCCACTAATTACCGCGCTGGCACTGCTGGCAGGCGGGCGGGCGGCAGCCGTTGAGCTGGGTGATCTGACACTGACCAGTAACAGTGACGAACCGCTGGTCGCCACCATCAGTCTGCTGGATGTAGAAGGTCTGGATGCAGAGGCCATCCGGGTCATGGTGGCGGAATCCGAGGATTTCGAACGTCTGTCCCTGGAACGCGACCCGGTCCTGGACAATCTTCAGTTTGCTGTCAATCTTAACGCTGCTGGCGGACCAATCGTCACGCTGAGCGCCCCAGTTACGATTGATGAACCCTTCATCAGCCTCCTGCTGGACACCCGCTGGCCCAGCGGCCGTGTGCTGACTGAATATACCCTTCGACTGGAAGCCCCGGCGTTCACCGCCCAGACCGGCAATATTTCCGAGTTTTCACCAGTCCGTTCCGTGGTGCTGGATGTGCCGGAAGAGGAGCCAGAAGCTCCCGTTGACGACTCCGCGGAGCTGGCCGAGACCGCGCCGGCCCAAACCCTTGCTGAGACATCCGGCACCGTAGAGACCGCTGCTCCCACTGATACTGTCGCACAGCCAGACGAGCAGACATCTGCCAACAACGTAAGCCCAGAGCCATCGACACCCACATCGAATGCGGCCAGCACACCCGATCCGGAACTACTGGCCAACGCCAGCACCTTGACGGTCAATGCGGGCGATACCCTGTGGGAGCTGGCACTGCGAGCGCGTCCTGACAGTTCGGTCAGCGTGCAGCAGACCATGCTGGCACTGCAGCGACTGAATCCTGAAGCCTTCATTGGCGGCAATATCAATCAGGTGCAACGTGGCGCCGTGTTGCGCGTGCCCGAGCTGGACGAGATACGTCGTCTTGCCAATGCCGAGGCGGTGCAGGAAGTTCAGCGCCAGAATCAGGCGTTTGCCAATCGGGGAACCGCGCCTCAGCCGACGCAGCCGGCTACGTCAACGGCCAGCGGCAGCACCAATCAGGGTGAACTGCGCGTGGTCGCCGTCGATGAAGATGAAGAATCCGATGATCAACCTGACACCAGTGCCGCCGGAAACCAGGATGCTGAGCGGGAACGTCGTCTGAATGAGCTGGAAGATCGACTCGCCGTTCGTCAGGAAGAGCTTGACGAACTGGACTCAGAGAATCGCGAGCTGAACGCGCGCCTGGACTTGCTGCAGCAACAGATTGCCTCCGCCCAGGAAATCATTCGCCTGCGCGACCTGGAACTGGCGCAATTACAGGAGTCACTGGCCGATCAGGACTCTGCACGAGCCGATCAGGCGGATCAGCCGGATACGGTTGTCACCATGGCGCCAGAGGGCGGACCGGTTCAGCAGTTCCTTAATATGATGATCAGCAACACCTGGTTGCTGTTGAGCCTGCTGGCGGCACTGGTGCTGTCGATTGTGGCCTTCCTGGTATGGCGCAACCGGGCCGCAAGGGCAGCTGAGCAGGAATCACAGCGCAGCAATGACGAGATGAAGCTGGGCGATGAGGATTCCGATGAAATGCTGTTTGCCGGTGTCGCCGCCGCGGCAGCCGAGGCGGATGCCAGCCGGCAGGCCGACTCAGTTGTTGACGCTGATGGCGAAGCGGCAGCCGAACAGGAAGACAGCGATGATGATGACGATGGTGTTGTCTACACGCCCAGTACCGCCGCGGCAACCATGGCGCAGGCCTATGAAGAGGTCGAGTCGGAACAGCAGGAAACTGACCAGGCTGACAGCGACCCGTGGCAGACCCCAGAAGAAGACACCGACGAGGCTATGGTCTTCGATGACGAATCGGCACCAGAAGACGCCATCGCCCAGTCACAGAGTTCAGAAACCCAGGTTTTCAGTGGCGACGACCTGAGTGATGCGGACAGCGCCTGGGATGATACTGATGCGTCTGCCTATGACCTCGATGATGAATTCGACCTCAACCAGCCTGATGAGTCGACAGTTGAGGCCGAGCCGGCGTCGCCGTCGGAGTCCGACTTCGAGTCAGAACTTGATGCCGAGCTGGAGTGGCCGGGGCAGGAGCGGGAGCAGGAGCAGTCGTTTGAGTCCGAGCCGGAGCCTTTCGCTGAGCCAGAACCGGAACCCGAAACTGTCATGGAGCCAGAGCCAGAGCCAGAGCCCGAACCAGAGCCCGAACCAGAGCCAGAGCCCGAACCAGAGCCCGAACCAGAGCCAGAGCCCGAACCAGAGCCAGAAACAACTGCCATTGCAGATGACTACGACCTCAGTGAGCCGGACGTCAAGGCTGATGCCAGCTCCACCAGTACCGATGAGTTTGATGATCTGGCCTTCATACCCAGTGAAGAAATGACTGAAGACGATGCGGCGGAAGACGAAGACGACTTCCCGCTGCTGTCGGACAGCGATGAAGCTGCAACCAAGCTTGATCTGGCGCGTGCCTACATCGACATGGGCGATGAAGCGGGTGCCAGAGAAATTCTGGGTGAAGTGCTGGAAGAGGGAACCGAGACCCAGCGCCAGGAAGCCCAGTCATTGCTTGACCGTCTGGAATAATCTGCAGGAATCGAATTGACTACCCGTATTGCTCTGGGCGTTGAATATAATGGCGCCCGCTTTTCCGGCTGGCAGCGCCAGGCCTCGCCACCACTGCCGACAGTCCAGGGCCAACTGGAAACGGCGCTCTCGCGTATCGCAAACCAGCAAGTGGCGATCAGCTGCGCGGGCCGCACTGACGCCGGTGTCCATGCCACGGGCCAGGTCATCCATTTCGATACAGCCATAGACCGGGGCGCCAAGGCCTGGGTAATGGGCACCAATACCCATCTGCCGCCTGAGATTCGCGTGCAGTGGGCCACGCCGGTTGATGATAATTTCCATGCCCGTCATTCGGCCCGCAGTCGCCGCTATCGTTATGTCATCTATGATCAGCCAGTCAAACCAACTGTACTGGTGGGTCAGCTGACACACGTGCGTCAGCCTCTGAATGTTGCGATGATGCATGAGGCGGCCCAGCATCTGCTGGGCGAACATGATTTCAGTTCGTTTCGGGGCTCTGGTTGTCAGGCCAATTCACCGTTCCGGGAGATTCGCTCAATCGCGGTTTACCGGCACAACCGTTTTATCATTGTTGAAGTCGAGGCAAACGCCTTTCTGCTGCATATGGTTCGCAACATCACGGGTACATTGTTGCAGGTGGGCTTCGCCAGACAGCCCACAGACTGGGTGCGCGACGTGCTGATGAGCCGGGACCGCAAGAAGGGTGGCGATACGGCGCGTCCCGATGGGCTGTTCCTGGTTCATGTTGGCTATCCCGATTATCCGGATCTGCCGCAGTTGCCGCTGGGGCCATGCTTTCTGTAGATTCTCTCCTGTGGCGCTGGCTGCAATTGCGCTGACGCAAAGTGTACACAGCAACATCCCTTGAGCATTTTTCCCCTCAGTCCCGGTTATACTCACACATAAACGCGTGTTCTCTGGTAAAATCCGGGCCCCTGCCTTGTGTCGAAACAGAGCTTGATGCAATCGGGCAGGACCTGAATGACGGCGCATGGCAGCGTCGATTTGCTCCCGGAAAAACAACTGAACGACCCTCAGGATGAGCATGACATTGCGAACACGCGTAAAAATCTGCGGCATAACCCGTCCTCAGGATGCCGTGCTGGCCGCCAGACTGGGTGCGGATGCACTGGGTCTGATGTTCTATGCCGGCAGTAAACGCGCCATCACACTGAGGCAGGCTGCCGAAATTCGCGCCGCAGTGCCAGCATTTGTCAGTGTTGTGGGTCTGTTTGTTAACCCGCAGCGTATTGATGTGGAGTCCACCCTGCAGGCGGTTCATCTGGACTGTCTGCAATTTCATGGCGATGAGGACCCCGCGTTCTGTGAGTCATTTGCCATACCCTACATCAAGGTTGTGCGCGTGCCGGCAGAAGCTGACGACAGCGGCCACGGGAAGCTTCTGCAGCAGGTCGAAGAGCAGGCTGCGCAATTTTCCGGGGCCAGTGCCATATTGCTGGACACCTACGACCCGCAGCAGCGCGGCGGGACAGGTAAACAATTTGACTGGACGCTGGCGCGGCGCTGTGTAGAGCAGCTTGCCGCACCGATTGTCCTGGCCGGGGGGCTGAGCGCTGACAATGCCGCCCGTGCCATCAACGAAGTTCGACCCTGGGCGCTGGATCTCAGCTCCGGGGTGGAAAGCGAGCCGGGTATCAAAGACCCGGATAAACTGCAGGCATTTTTTGAAGAGGTTAACCGTGTCCGTATCTGAGTCAGAACATGTTGCCACTACGGCAACCGCGCAGGATCCGTTCAGTGGTCCCGACCTGACCGGCCATTTTGGTCGATTTGGCGGGATCTTTGTTGGCGAAACGCTGATGGCAGCTGTAGAAGAGCTCGATCGCGTCTATCGTCAACTGTCTGGCGATCCGCAGTTCTGGCGTGACTTCGACTACGACATGGCGCATTACGTTGGCCGGCCATCGCCGCTGTATCACGCTGAGAGACTGAGCGAACATGCCGGCGGCGCAAAGATCATTCTCAAGCGGGAGGATCTCAATCACACCGGTGCGCACAAGATCAACAACACTATCGGGCAGGCACTGCTGGCCAAATACATGGGCAAGCCGCGCATCATCGCCGAAACCGGTGCCGGTCAGCACGGAGTGGCCAGCGCCACGGTAGCGGCCCGGCTGGGGTTGGAGTGTCATGTCTACATGGGAGCCGAGGACGTCAAACGTCAGGCAGCCAACGTCTACCGCATGAAACTGCTGGGTGCCAATGTGGTGTCTGTGACCTCAGGGTCCCGCACTTTGAAGGACGCCATGAATGAGGCGCTGCGCGACTGGGCAACCAACGTAGATAACACCTACTACATTATTGGTACCGTGGCCGGCCCACACCCTTATCCCATGCTGGTCCGTGATTTTCAGGCCATCATCGGTCGCGAAGCCCGTGAGCAGTCGCTGGCCGAGTACGGTAAATTGCCGGATGCGCTGGTCGCCTGTGTGGGTGGTGGATCCAATGCCATTGGTCTGTTCCATCCCTTCCTGCGCGACAAAGACGTGGCGATTTATGGTGTCGAAGCTGGTGGTGACGGCGTCGAGACCGGCCGTCATGCGGCGCCGCTGTCGGCGGGCAAGCCCGGCGTATTGCACGGCAACCGTACCTACATCATGAGCGATGACAACGGTCAGATTCTGGAGACGCATTCGGTTTCAGCCGGTCTGGACTACCCGGGTGTGGGCCCTGAACACGCCTGGCTGAAAGATGCCGGTCGCGCCAACTATGTGTCGGTCACTGATACTGAAGCCCTGGATGCATTCCGCTTGCTGACACGCAAGGAAGGCATCATTCCGGCTCTCGAGTCGGCGCATGCGATAGCCTATGCCATCAAGCTGGCAGCGACCATGTCGCCTGATCAGACGGTACTGGTCAATCTGTCCGGTCGTGGCGACAAGGATATCCATACGGTTGCAAGCATCGATGGCATTACCGTCTAGCAGAGCACAGGGAGAGGCAAGCGAACATGAGTAGAATCAGCAAAACGATTGCGGCCGCCAAACAGGCGGGCCGCAAGGTACTGGTACCTTATCTGGTGGCTGGTGACCCCGACCGGGACACCACGGTGGCCCTGATGCACCAGCTGGTCAGCAACGGCGCTGACATCATCGAGCTGGGTGTGCCATTCAGCGACCCGTCCTCTGACGGCCCGGTGATACAGCTGGGCGCCGAGCGCGCGCTGCGCCAGGGTGTGGGCATGAAGACAGTGCTGTCCATTGTCAGCGAGTTTCGTAAGAAAGATGACAAAACGCCAATTGTGCTGATGGGTTATCTGAATCCACTGGAAGTCATGGGATACGACAACTTTGTCAGCCAGGCCAGTTCGGCAGGCGTGGACGGCGTGCTGGTGGTGGATCTGCCAGTCAGCGAGGCGAAAGAACTGCTGGCACTGACGCAACCGGCCCAGATGGACATCATTTTCCTGGTGGCGCCCACGACAACCGAAAAGCGTCTCCAGGGTATCTGTGAGCACAGTTCAGGTTACCTGTACTACGTGTCGCTGAAGGGCGTCACCGGAGCTGCCATCACGGATGCAGACTCAATTGCCGAGCGTGTTAAAGCGCTTCGTGAGCGCACTGAGCTGCCCGTCGTGGTGGGCTTTGGCATCAAGGATGAGGCCAGCGCAACATCAATGGCAGCGATCAGTGACGGGGTTATCGTAGGTAGTGCGCTGGTCCAGAAAATCGGCGAGCTGACTGACTCTGGCGCTCGTGATGAGGCCGCTGTGGCGCAGGCCTGCGAGCTGATCGGGCGTCTGCGCAAGGCGCTTGACGCATAGATTGGCGGAAAATGTTATAGTACTCGACCCGAGGCCATAACTTGGGCTTTAAACATCAGGAATCGATTGACAGGAATCAGGTATGAGCTGGATTAACAAAATCCTTCCCTCCATTCGTAACAGCAGTGCGGCGCCCGATGGTGCCAAACAGAAATCCAGTGTGCCCGAGGGGCTCTGGAAGAAATGCCCACGCTGTGAGGCAGTCCTGTATCGTCCCGATCTCGAGCGTAATCACGATGTCTGCCCCAAGTGCGACCATCACATGCGTATTACGGCACGCCGTCGTCTGGACCTGTTTCTGGACGATGACAGCGCACAGGAGCTGTTCGAGGATATCGAGCCGGTAGATATCCTGAAGTTCAAGGATCTCAAAAAGTACAAAGATCGTCTGTCCGCCGCGCAGAAAAGCACCGGCGAGAAGGATGCCCTGGTGGTTGTGCAGGGCAAGGTCTGCGATGTGGAGGCGGTTGTAGCAGCCTTCGAGTTCGGCTTTATTGGTGGTTCCATGGGTGCCGTGGTGGGTGAGAAATTTGTGCAGGCGATCAACACCTGCATTCAGCAGCGCCTGCCGCTGATCTGTTTCTCCACCAGTGGTGGCGCCCGTATGCAGGAAGCACTGGTATCCCTGATGCAGATGGCAAAAACCTCTGCTGCGCTGGAGCGTCTGCGTAGCGAAGGCCTGCCGTTCATCTCCGTACTGGTAGACCCGGTTTACGGTGGTGTCTCAGCCAGTCTGGCAATGCTGGGTGACATTAACGTCGCCGAACCACGCGCTCTGGTAGGTTTCACAGGTCCCGACGTGATTCGTCAGACGGTCCGCGTCAAACTGCCAGAAGGTTTCCAGCGCAGCGAATTTCTGCTGGAGCATGGCGCCATAGATATGATCGTGCATCGCAAAGATATGCGCCGCACCGTCGCAGGTCTGGTTTCCAAGCTGATGCAACTGCCGCCGGCTGCCTGATAAATGACGCAGGCCGCCACCCTGGCGCAATGGCTGGACTATATCCAGCGCTTACACCCTTCTGAAATCGACATGGGCCTGGATCGGGTGAAGCAGGTCGCGCAGCGACTGGGCATCACCCGTCCGGCGCCTGTTGTTATCACCGTCACTGGCACCAACGGCAAGGGCAGTCACGTGGCAGCGCTGGAGGCACTGTCGCTGGCCCTGAACCTCCGTGTTGGCGCCTATACCTCACCCCATATCCTGAGCTACAACGAGCGTGTGCGACTTGACGGTCAGGACATCTCCGACCAGCCTTTGGTTGATGCTTTCGAACGCATCGAACAGGCGCGCGGTGATATATCTCTCAGCTATTTTGAGTTTGGCACGCTGGCAGCTCTGATAATTTTTCAGCAGACCCCGCTGGATGTCGTGGTATTGGAGGTCGGTCTGGGTGGTCGACTCGATGCCGTGAACATCATCGATGCTGACGTCGCCATCATCAGCAGCATCGGCCTTGATCATCAGGAATACCTTGGTAACAGCCGAGAGTCAGTGGCACGCGAAAAAGCCGGCATCATGCGCGCCGGCAAGCCGGTCGTGTGTGTTGATGCCAATCCGCCAGCCAATCTGCTGGAGATAGCCGAATCGCTGGCCAGCCCGCTTTATTTGATTGGCCGGGAATTTAATGCCATCGCCGACGGTCCCGTGTGGCGCTGTGAATTGACGGCTGCCAGCACGCAGTCCGGCGTGGCGGCCGATTCCCTGACGAGTGCGAGTGGTGACAGCCGCGTAAGCGGGTCCCGTTGGCAACTGAACAATCTGCCCATGCCACGTCTGCAGACGCGCAATGTTGCTGGTGCTCTGCAGGCCGCGGTGCTGAGCGGCTTGATTACTGACCAGGAACGGCTGAACTCAGTCCTGCCGTCCATGTTGCCCTCGCTGCAGCTGGCCGGACGACTGCAGTACCTGACAGTTGCCTGTGATCACGCCGCGGATTCCACACAAAGCAAAAGCAGAACAGTACTGCTGGATGTGTCCCACAACCCCCAGGCGGTACTGTCGCTGGCAGTAGAGCTGGCGAGGTGGCGCAAACGGGACGGGCAGGCGGGGCAGGGTAGCGAGACACCAGCGGTCGGGCACAGCCCCCGCATCCGGGTGATTCTGGCTATGATGCAGGACAAAGATCACATTGGATACGTTACGCCTTTAGAAAAGCATGTCGATTTCTGGTATATTGCGCACGTCGATATGCCGCGCTGCATCGGTGCCGAACAACTCGCCGGGCGGCTGCGCGAAGCGGGTATTGGTGAGACCGCTGATACCGCCAGCATTCGTGCCTTTACGGATGTCGGCAGTGCACTCGACTCAGCCTGTCGTGAAGCGTCGCCGCATGATCTGCTTGTTGTATGTGGTTCTTTTTTCACCGTATCCGATGCGCTGCACTGGTTATCGCCGAAGACCTGATCAGCGTCGCCCGGAACACAGAGACAGACAGTGACAGCAACTGTTAAAAAAGAGGCCCTGCCGCTTTGAATCAGAACACCCGTCAACGACTGATTGGCACGCTGGTACTGGGCCTGCTCGCCCTGATATTACTGCCGATGATTTTCGACGGCGAAGGCAGTTACCAACCACCACTGCAAACCAATATTCCTGCAGAGCCAGCTCGTCCCGATGTTACCCGGGAGATGCCGACTCGACCGGTGATTACAGCCGATACGGATGCCATCCGCATAAGGCCACAGACCGAGCCTGAACAAGAACCCGCCCAAGCAACGGACGAGCCAGCTTCAGTCAGCGAACAGACTGAAGCGGGCACTGACAACGCAGGCCTCGCGCAGGCTGACTCCGGCTCAACAACGAGCGACACCGCCGAAGCCGAGCCGCAGACTGCTGAAGCCGCTCCAGAAACTGCACAGGCCGCTGCTGAAACTACACAAGCGACACCGGCCGATCAGCAGGCAGAAGTGACGTCGGCGCTTGATTATCGAGGACTGCCCGAAGCGTGGAGTGTGCGACTGGCATCGTTTTCCAGCCAGGCTAATGCCAGCAATCTGTTGAACCGCCTGGTGGGAGATGGGCATCGTGCCTACACACGGCAGATCGATTCAAGTCAGGGGCCGTTGACAGCTGTGTTTGTCGGGCCACTGGTAGACCGTGCCGCAGCCCAGAGTCTGCTGGAAATGCTGCGCTCCGATTACGAGCTCAATGGGCTGGTGGTGCGCTACCAGATTGAGGAGTAACAGATGCTGAACTGGGTCGATGTAGCAATCCTGATCGTGGTGAGCATCTCCGCAGTCTTTGGTATCTCGCGCGGATTTGTGCGCGAAGTACTGTCCGTGCTGGCATGGATCGCCGCCATCGTCGTGGCGCGGCTTTACAGCCCGCATCTGGCACCGTTTTTTACAGTTACTGACAATGAAACCGCCCGTTACGCGCTGGCCTTTGCCGTGCTGTGTCTGCTTACTCTGATCGTCGGCGGCATCATCAATCATTTCATGGCGCGACTGGTCAGCATGGTGGGTCTGCAGATGACCGACCGGTTGCTGGGCACTCTGTTTGGGGTGGCGCGCGGTGTGATCATTGTTGCCATTGTTGTCTATTTTGCTGCCAGCTCCTACAGCCTGGAGCTCTGGTGGCAGGAGTCTGTTGCCATTCCTTACATTGAACGTGTTATCGAATGGGGACAATCCATGCTCGGCAGCGATCCTGCCGCAGTCTGATTTTTTACGCTGGTTTATGGAGTATTTTGCATGTGTGGTTTAGTTGGCATCGTTGGCAACTCAGATGTGGCCGTTTCACTCTACGATACACTGACGGTGTTGCAGCATCGCGGTCAGGATGCGGCAGGTATTGCAACCTGCGATAACGGCAAGCTGAATTTGCGCAAAGACAACGGCCTGGTTAAAGATGTCTTTCGAACCCGACATATGCGGCGCCTGACCGGCAAGATGGGTATTGGCCATGTCCGCTATCCCACCGCCGGCAGCTCCAGTCCGGCGCTGGCGCAACCGTTTTATGTAAACTCTCCCTACGGCCTCTGCCTGGCCCATAACGGCAACCTGACCAACTCCGCCAAACTCTCCGAAGAACTGTATTCCGAAGACCTGCGTCACATCAACACCGATTCCGACTCCGAAGTCCTGCTCAACATTTTTGCCCACGAACTGCAGCAGGTTGGCCGCGTTGCGCCGACTGCTGAAGATGTTTTCCAGGCAGTGGAAGGTGTGCACCGTCGCTGTCGGGGTGGTTACGTCGCGCTGGTCATGATCACCGGTTACGGCATTGTTGGTTTCCGTGACAAAAACGGCATTCGTCCACTGGTGTTTGGCAAGAAAGAAGTGGCAGGCGGCCAGACCGAATACATGCTTGCCTCAGAGAGCGTCGCGCTGGACTCGCAGGGTTTTGACCTGGTGAGAGACGTGGCACCTGGTGAGGCCGTGTACATCGACTCCAAGGGCAATCTGCACACCCGTATCTGCTCCGAGCCAGCGCCTTATGCGCCCTGTATCTTCGAACATGTCTATTTTGCGCGACCTGACTCCCTGATGGACGGAATCTCGGTTTACAAGGCTCGACTGAGAATGGGTGAGCGCCTCGCCGACAAGGTCAAACGCCTGCGTCCGGACCACGACATCGACGTGGTCATTCCGATTCCCGACACCAGCCGCACCTCCGCGCTGGAGCTGGCCAACCATCTGGGCGTGAAATACCGCGAAGGCTTCGTCAAGAACCGCTATATCGGCCGCACCTTCATCATGCCGGGTCAGAGTGAGCGTCGTAAATCCGTGCGCCAGAAACTCAATGCCATCGAACTCGAATTCCGCGGCAAGAACGTGCTGCTGGTCGATGACTCCATCGTCCGCGGTACTACCTGCCGCCAGATCATTCAGATGGCCCGTGAAGCCGGTGCCCGTAAAGTCTATTTTGCCTCTGCAGCACCACCCGTGCGTTACCCCAACGTTTACGGTATCGACATGCCAGCAGCCTCCGAGCTGATCGCTCATGATCGTACCGAACTGCAGGTACAGGAATTGATCGGCGCCGACTGGCTGGTCTTCCAGGATCTGCCTGACCTGATCGCTGCTGCCCACGAAGGCAACCCCAAGATCAAGCAGTTTGAATGCGCAGTCTTCAACGGTGAATACATCACTGGCGACGTCGACGAGCAGTACCTCAAGGCCCTCGAAGCCGCCCGTAATGACGCTGCCAAGAAAGCCCGCGCCAACACCAAGGCCGAGCCAGCTAACGAAGAGTCGTGACAACAGCGCCGTTTGTGCTATAAGACAGAGACTCGAGGAAAAAGGGACTCTAGTCGATGCAACCAACGGCGCAACGCATAGACACACTTGATGTCCTGCGGGGCCTGGCGGTTCTGGGTATTCTGGTCATGAATATCCAGTTCTTTGCCATGCCCATGGCTGCCTATCTCAATCCCTCCGCTTATGGCTCACTGGATGGCCTCAATGGCATGGTCTGGGGTGTCAGTCATCTGTTGACCGACCAGAAGATGATGGCGCTGTTTTCCATGCTGTTCGGCGCCGGCATCGTCCTGTTTTGTGAGCGCGCCGACGCTGCAGGTCGATCAGTAGCCAAATACTATTACCGTAGAAACCTCTGGCTGCTGGTTTTTGGCCTGCTGCACGGCTATCTGCTGTGGTCTGGCGACATCCTCTTTTTATATGCCGTCTGTGCCTGCCTGCTATACCCCCTGCGTAACAAACCGGTTCGCACTTTGATCAAGCTGTCCGTGTTTTTCCTGGCGGTCTCGTCCTGTCTGTATCTATTGACGGGACTCGGCCTGCAGTCCATGTCAGGAGAAGAAATCGCTGCCGAAATCATGCCGCAATGGCGTCCCACAGCAGAACAGATGAGCGAGGAACTGGCTGCCTATCGGGGAGACTGGCTCACTCAGATGAGCGTGCGCGTCCCCATGACGCAGGAAATGCAGGGGCTGGCCATGCTGATGTGGGGCTTCTGGCGGGCGGGCGGCCTGATGTTGCTGGGCATGGCGCTGTTCAGGACTGACATCATAACGGGCAGAGCAGAGCGGGTCGTCTACCTGCGCCTGATGTGGCTGGGGCTGGCCGTCGGCATGCCGCTGGTCATGTTCGGTATTTTCTGGAACTTCAACAACAACTGGCAGCTCACGTCCATGTTCATCGGCTCCCAGTTCAATTACTGGGGCAGCGTGCTGGTCAGCCTGATGTGGATGGCCATCATCGTGCTACTGCTCAAGTCACACAAAATGACCGCTTTGACCAACAGGCTGGCAGCCACCGGCCGGATGGCTTTCACCAACTACATTATGCAGACGCTGATTTGTGGCTTCATTTTTTACGGCCACGGGCTAGGTTTGATCGGGCAGGTGGAGCGCTGGGGGCAGTTGAGTATTGTGTTTGGTGTCTGGGCGCTGCAGCTGTGGTACTCGCCCTTCTGGTTGCGTCATTTCCGGTTCGGTCCGCTGGAGTGGCTCTGGCGCTCGCTCACCTACCGTCAGCTGCAGCCGCTCCGTCGCGCTGCGTCGACTTAAGAGCACCCGGCGCCGGATCAGCGGGAAAGTCCTCCTCAAGTTTTCGTCGCTCCTTTTCCCGCTACTCCGACACCTCGATTGAGCCGCTGTGCCGCTGTGCCGCATCGGGCCGGGAGGTGGGTGTCAGATCACGCCCGGATCGGAGAGCGGTCCGGATTGCGGGTGTTGATTGTCGCCCGGATCGCATCCTTTCACCGGACACCCGGCGGGGGGGAACTCGACTTCGCGACTGCGTCGCTCAGGACTCGGACAGTCCCGCCCGCTGATCGGGTGTCCGGCAAAAGGATAAACGCGCCCTGATTGGGCGACAATCAACACCCGAAATCCTCCCCTCGTGCCACACTTGTAGCTCGACACTTATTCGACCCAACGTCGCTGTACATTCAGTGCGTACGGGACGGATACGATCAGCTGACGAGTGTTTCCGTTCTGCGGTTTAATCAAGCTGCCGGGGACAGGCAGGGGAGCGAGTTGCGAGCAAAACCTGACGAGGTCTGCGTCTCTGGTTTCGATGCCGGACGCGCCAAAGTGAGTGTGCAAATCGATTGAGTGGCCGACGTTGGCACAAGGGCAGGGAGGTGGGTGTCAGGTCTCGCCCAATCAGGGCGCGCTTTATCCTTTTGCATGGCGCCCGATCAGCGGGTAGGACTGTTCGAGTCCCGAGCCCGCGTAGCGCGCGAGGTCGAGACCCGCACCGCCGGGCGCCAGGTGAAAGGATGCGATCCGGGCGTGATCTGACACCCACCTTCCGGACCGCTGTTGAATGAAACGCCGGCCGGATGTGGCACATCAGTCCAATCGAGGTGTCGGGGATTGGGTGGCAAGGAGCGACGAAAACCTGAGGAGGACTGCCACCCAAGTTCCGACGCCGGACGCGTTCGAGTTTGAGTGCCGCTCAGCCGCCGGCAAGTTTGGCGGATATGCCGCGTTCGGCCAGGAGTTGCTGGATCAGTGTGCGCTGGTCGCCCTGGATTTCGATTGTGCCGCCCTTGACTGCGCCACCGCAGCCACAGCGCGTTTTCAGGTCTTTAGCCAGCTTCTCCAGATCTGATGCATTCATCGCCAGACCTTCGATAATGGAGACACCCTTGCCCTTACGGCCTTTGGTTTCGCGGCGGATTCTGACCTTGCCGTCGCCCAGTATCTGTTGGGAGGCGGTTTCGGCACAGCGGCAGTCGTCGAATGGCATCTGGCACTCAGGGCAGAGGCGTCCCTTGTCGGTGCTGTAGACCGAGCGCGTGGAGAGGCCAGCAAGTTGTTCCTGCAGCGTCTTCTTCATGGCAGCTTGTCAGTTGCGGTAGAGCGGGGGCAAAGCGTAGGGTGCGGCCTGGCGCTCCGCGCGGCGTTGCTGTGCATGCTGGTCACGGTAACGTGTCAGCAGATCCTGCAGTTGCTGTCGCTGTTCGCTGGTATAGGCGTCTTTGCCACTGTTGCCGCTGTACAGGGATGCCTGCAGCTGCGTAAAGGCATCACGAATGTCAGCACTGTTTAGCCGTGCCGCCAGGTCGTCCAGGTTGTAGAGGCCGGCATCCATAAAGTACTGACGGCCCCAGGCAATCAGCTGCAGGCGGATCTGCTGCGCATCGGCATTTTTCAACCGGCTGCTCAGCTCAGTGAAGGCCTGCTTTTCCTGACCGTCTTCGATATCGCTGGCGTAGGCTTCAGTCTTGTGAATGACAGGTACTTCTGTCTGCTCATTGCGCTGCTGCTGACGTCGCCACAGCCACCACATCATGCCCAGTACCACAACAATCACCAGAGCCATCAGATTCAGTATCCAGGCCGGCGTCTGAACTTCGCTGATCAGTTCATCCTGCAGCGAGTCGAGAGAGGCCAGGGTCAGATCGCTGCCTTCCTGGCCGGCTTCAACGGCCTCTTCTGTAACACCGCCCACGGGCGCGATGCGGATAAACGACGACGGTATGACGGCCTCGCGCTGTTCATCTTCGTCTGTATCCCACCAGGGCAGATTGATTTCCGGAATGACCACTGAACCGGCCTCGGTTGCTACCAGCTCGTAGCTCTCTACCCGAGTACCAACAACATTGCCGTCGATAACCGTGCGCTCGATGTCAGCCGGTTCCGGGTAGACATTCATGCCTTCGATTTCGTTTTGCGACAGTGGCGGCAGGGCGGCACCATCGAGGCCACTGGCGACCACGGTGATGGTACGCCGAACTGAATCACCGGGCTGCATGGTGGTGATGTCGCGACTCCAGTTTTCGGTAATCTGTATGTTCTGGGCGGGCAGCCAGGTGTTCTCCGGGAAGCCGGCAGGCCTTTCTTTCACTTCCACCGTGTAGCCATCGGCGAAGGCGGTGATCGGGCGCATATTGGGGTTGCGGAACACAAAGTTACTGGAGCCGTCGGTCAGCTCGCCGCGGAAGACAATATCGGGGATTTCCAGTTCGCCACTGCGCTGTGGGAAGATCACATAGTTGATTTCGTAAACGCCGTAACGCGTGCCATCGATCAGCCGCTCATATTGATGGGGTGGACCCAGCGTCTGGACCACAGCACCCTCCGGAGCGACTTCCGTAAAGTTGGGATTGCGGATGCCGGCAATCGTGTAATACAGGCGGATTGTGTAGAGCAACTGCTCCTGAACATAAATGGAGTCTTTACTTAGCACTGTCTCCATAAACACATCCTGGCCGTTGCCAGGGCCGGTGCCGGTTGGCTCGGTTACAGTGATTGTGTAGGAAGGGGTCTGTTCGCCCGCGACAGCGATAGGGGGTATTTCCTGCTCACCCAGGTTGCGGGGAAACAGTACCAGTCGGTAGTCAGTCCAGGATTCGATGCGGTTATTGACCGAGCGCAGATGGCTGGCAGAGCGCGTGGATACGACTTCAAAGGAATCGCGCAGTGGCTCCAGGTCAATCTGCACGCCGCCTTGCTGGCCATGCACGCGAACGGTCAAGGTGACGGTTTCGCCGCGCACGAGCTCGGTGCGGTCAAGCTGGGTTTCTACCCGCGCCTGTTGCCCCAGTGCAGTGGCACTGAACAGCAGAACCGTCATCAGGACGGTCAGTAGGCTTGTCAGGCTAAGCAGACGTTTCATAGTTCACCGTGTCATGTGTATCGTATTGTTGCAGGCGTCTCACTGGCTTGCCTGGCGACGCTCCAGCATGCGACGTCGCGACTCGAATTGAAACTTGCGCTGCAGCAGTTCACCAGGGTTGTCTTCAATGCGCCGCAGGAACTGTTCAAGAGACTCCTGGTCTTCCTCAAACTCGGTATTCTCGCTGCGCTGATTCTTCTGGGAATCGTCAGTCTGGGCGTCTTCAGTTTCCTGAGGCGGCGTTTCCTGCTCCTGGGGTTCCTGAGGCTCCTGCTCCTGAGGTTCCTGTTCATCCTCCAGCGCAGGCTCCGCTTCTTCCTCGTTCTCTTCGCTCTCAGCCTCAGCCTCGGACTGCTCCTGCTGTTCCTGTTCCTGCTGTTCCTGCTCCTGTTGCTCCTGCTGTTGTTGCAACAGTTGTTCTACAATTTCTTTGTTGTGCAGTGCATCGGCGTGATCAGGTTCCTGGGCCAGGACGCGATCATAGGCGGCGATGGATTCTTCAAAGCGCTCCGCGTGTGCCAGGGCATTGCCGAGGTTGTAAAGAGAGCGTACGTCGTCTGACTGGCTGAAGCCTTCAATGGCTGCCTGGTAGTTACCGGCTTTATAGTTAGCCGCTGCACGCCAGGCCTCATTCTCGAACAGCATGGCTGCCACGGCCGGGTTGTCTTCTTCCAGCGCGCGGGCGGCGCGCTGATCGCTGTTCAGATAGATGGCACGCCAGTCAAACTCGGGCGGGCCAACCGGCATCTGCATGTCCTGTGGAGCACCGCCAATACCCATTTCCTGTGTCAGGCCCTGCACCTCGTCAGGCGTCGGTAGCTGAGTCTGGTTTTGCGTCTGAGTCTGCACCTGGGTCAGAGGGTCGGTGCTATCCGGTTCCTGATCATTCTGCTGTGCCATGACAGGCGTGGGCTGCGCCAGGGTGGCCAGCAGGCCGGCAGTAAGCGCCACTTGCAACACCCAGCCGCGACGGAAGCACAGCGCGCAAAGTGGCAGCATCAACAGCAGCAGCCAGGGCCCGGCATCGCGCCACAGCTCAACTTCTTCTTCAGTTTCCAGGAAAGTATCGTTTTCGCCACGACGCAGGCTCTCTGCCAGCACGGTTTCCAGATCGTTACCGTCAACGGTGATGTCATGATAACGGCCACCCAGTGTCGCGGCGACATCCTGCAAAGCACCGCGATCCATGGCGCTGATCACTACCTGACCATTGCTGTCACGCAGGAATTCACCGCCAGCGGCTGGAATTGGTGCGCCCTGACGGGTGCCTACGCCGATGATATGAACGGGGTAGCCACCGGTACCGGCGTCACGCAGCGCGCCGACTTCGTCAGCCGGAACACCCGAGCTTATCAGCAGAATTCGGCCATTGGTGGTACCGGCTTCGCGCATAAGATCGTTGGCCATCGAGACGGCCATCGCCGGATTGTTGCCAATCACGGGCATGATATTGGGGTTAAGGGCGGGTACCATGGCGCGGATACTGACACTGTCGTCCGTCAGCGGTGTCACCAGGTGAGCTTCGCCGGCGTAGACCAGCAATGCCGTCTGGCCTTCACGGCGGATATCAAGGATATCCATGATCTTGCGGCGCGCCACGGTGATTCGGTTGGGTTCGAAATCATTGGCGAACATGCCCAGGCTCAGATCCAGCACAATAACCAGTGCGTCCTGGCGCTGCTGTACTGGCTGGGTCTGTTTCGACCAGGTAGGTCCAGACAGGGCAACAATGCCCAGTACCCATACTGCCAGCAGCAGGTACAGTGGCAGTCGCTGCGAGGTGTTTTTGCTGGCATTGAGCAGGTAGGGAAGCAGGCTCTGATCAATGACCTTGTGCCAGGCTGAACCCTGCGCGTCCAGTTTCCACAGGCGACGGAAAAAAAACAGAGCCGGAATCAGGGCCAGCAGCCACAAGGGGCGCAGGAAATGGAAATCGGCGATCGCCTGTGCGAGTGTCACAGATTCGTTCATGCAGACTCTCCACCGGGGACTGAGTCACGGCTCTGTCCCGCGTTCATTGCTGGCGGCATGGCACGCAGCGCCAGCAGGAAGCTGAGCAGCAGTGCCGCACCCAGCGGCCAGTGGAAAAGCTGCGTTTCCGGTCGGTAAGTCTGCTCGTCCTGCTCGATCGGTTCCATGGCATCGAGTTCGTCGTAGATCTCTACCATGTCTTCCAGCGTGCGGGCACGGAAATACAACCCTCCGGTCAGCTCAGCTGCCTCGGCCATGGCTTCATCGTCGATCTCGGAGACCAGGGCGCCGGGCCGGCTGCCGCCAAACATGGAGCGCTGCGCAAACTGATCAGAGGCGACACCCACAATGTGCATCTTGATGCCTTCGGTGCGCGCCAGTTGTGCGGCCTGCAGTGGAGCCAGTTCACCGGCATTGTTGATGCCGTCAGTCAGCAGGATCAGAACGCGGTTGTTCTCTGGCTGTTGGCGCAGCTGTTTAACGCTGAGACCGATGGCATCGCCAATGGCCGTGGCTGATTCGTCGATCATGCCGATCTCCAGCTCCTCGACCATCTGCTGAACGGTTGCCAGATCATAGGTCATCGGTGTCAGCATGTAGGCGTGTGCAGCAAACAGGGTCAGGCCGAGCCGGTCACCGGTGCGCTTTTCCACAAAGTCGCCAATAACGGCTTTCATGACCTGGAATCGCGACAGCTGGGTGTTGTTCAGGAACATGTCCCGCGCTTCCATACTGCCCGACATGTCCAGGGTCAGCATCATGTCACGCCCGGTCGTGGGAATCTCGATCGGTTCGCCGACCCACTGTGGGCGGCTGGCGGCAATCACAACCAGCGTCCAGATCAGACCGCAGAAAATCAGCGTCAGCAGATTGCGTGTGTAGTCATGTGTTGTGTCAGTGTGCAGTTGGACCAGCTGGCGATAGAAGGGCACGCGCAGCGCTGCGTCCTGGCGTGGTGCCCGAGGCATGAACCAGTAGATCAGCAGTGGCAGTGGCAGGGCCAGAAAAACCCAGGGCCAGGAAAATTCAAGCATGATGTGCGCTCGCCGTGCTTGTTGGTTGCTTGCTGCTTTCGATTCTAGCCATATACATGCCCTTTATCCAATGGGCGGCCATCTCGTGCAGCGCGTCGATATCCACGTCACAGCGCGGTGCAAAACGCCCCTGCGCCAGTGCCGTGGCCAGTTGTGGTGTCAGCAGTCCGCGTGAGTCATGGCGGCGCAGGAAGTCGACCCAGGCATCGCCGCTCAGACCAGCTACCTGGTCATGCGGGAAGTGCGCCAGTGCCACACGGCGCAGTACGCTGTTGACGTTGTTTACGTATAGCAGCCGTTGCTGCATGTCATCACTACCAGCGCTCTGCAGTTGCTGGTGATACTCGTTCAGTGCCTGCTCGGCCTGTTTCAGGCGGCGAGCGCGCTGCATTCTCAGCATCAGGCGCCACAGTCCATACAGTGCCAGTGCCGCCAGCAGCACAATCAGCACCCACCAGCCCGGAGCCAGCGGCCACCAGCCAACCGGTTGCGGGTTGTGTATGTCTGCCAACTGGCTTAAAGCTTCTGCGATGTCCATTGATGTATCCGTTCGACGACTGGCTCGTCAGTTCTGAATGTCAGCAGTGGTATCTGCAGTTTGTTCATTTCACCCTGCAGAAAGTCCAGCCGCTGCTGAAACACGCTGCGATAGCTTTCCCGTGCCTTTTTATTGAATGTGTTGAGTGTACCTTTGTCCTGGCCATCGGTAATACTGTAGTAACCGGGCACGGGCAGGTTCTCTTCCAGTGGATCGTAGACAAAGCAGCAGACAACATTGTTATGGCGGGAAATCTGCGACAGATACTGAAAACCTGCATCATCGATGCTGGTGAAATCACTGATGATGTAAAGCGTGCTGCCCGGTTTCGTGATCCGGCGGATTCGGCCCAGCGTGGTCGCCAGACTGCCTGCCTCAGGGTCAGTATTGGCGGCGCGGCGTGTCGCCGAGGCTGCCAGTTCCATATTAAACAGATGCACCTGGTTGAGCAGGTGCAGGGCAGAACGCCGGCTGCGCTTGGGGCGCACCAGACTGAAATCATCGTCTCCGTATACCAGGCCGCCGACACGGTCGCCGTTGTCGATGGCCATCCAGCAGAAAATGGCTGCCGCCTGGGCAGCAACAACTGATTTAAAGGCGGTCTTGCTGCCAAAAAACATGGTGCTGGACTGGTCGATCGCAACCAGCACCGGGCGTTCGCGCTCTTCTCGGTAGACCTTGGTAAAAGGCTTGCCGATGCGGGCGGTGACACGCCAGTCGATAGTACGGATGTCGTCACCAGGCTGATAGGGGCGAAATTCTTCGAAGTCGATGCCGCGGCCGCGCATCTTGGACATATGCAGGCCCGAGATGCCCGCCACTGAGCGTTTGTGCGAGGCATATTCTATGGTACGTGCCGCGTAGCGCTGCAGCAGCAGATCCTGCAGCGTGATCACAGCGCCGTGAGCCTGATACAGCTCCTGGTGCGGCAGAGTGCTGGCTGTTGGACTCATAAGGTCTCCAGAGACAGATCGGCAGATGCAGCGTCAGTCAGACAGATCATGACTGCGTTCAAGCCGACGGAACTCGCTCCAGAATCGTGCTGAGAACCTTATCGGGTGTAATGCCGCTGGCTTCCGCCTCAAAGCTGAGCAGTACCCGGTGTCGCAGCACGTCGAACATGACTGCCTGCACGTCGTCGGGGCTGACAAAATCCTTGCCCTTGATCCAGGCGTGGGCGCGGGCACAGCGATCCAGAGAGATCGTGCCGCGTGGGCTGGCACCGAAGTCAATCCAGCCGGCCAGGTCGTCGCCGTAGGTGGCCGGGTTACGCGTCGCCATGATCAATTGAATGATGTATTCCTCAACAGCCGGCGTCATGTGCATGGCCAGGATCTCCTGGCGTGCAGCAAACAGATCTTCCTGGCTCATCACCTGGGGCGCTTCCGGCGCGACGTGGCGAGCCTCCTCGCGTACCAGGTGCAGAATGTCACGCTCTGCTTCGGTGTTGGGGTAACCAATGGAGACATGCATCAGGAAGCGGTCAAGCTGGGCTTCCGGCAGCGGATAGGTACCTTCCTGCTCGATCGGGTTCTGGGTCGCCATGACCAGGAACAGCGGTGGCAGCTGGAAGGATTCACGTCCGACAGATACCTGATGCTCGGCCATGGCCTCCAGCAGTGCTGACTGCACTTTGGCCGGAGCACGGTTGATTTCGTCAGCCAGAACCAGGTTGTGGAAAATCGGGCCGGGCTGGAATCGGAAAGATCCATCTTCAGGGCGGAAGATTTCGGTACCGGTGATGTCGCTCGGCAGCAGGTCAGGAGTAAACTGGATGCGGTGGAAGTCGCCTTCAACGGCGCGGGAAAGATCTTTAATTGCCTTGGTCTTGGCCAGGCCAGGAGCCCCCTCTACCAGCAAGTGGCCATCCGCCAGCAGAGCGATCAACAGACGGTCAACCAACTTCTCCTGTCCGATGATCTGCTGCGTCAACCAGGTCTTCAATGCTGTTATTGTATTGTGGTGGCTCATAAATTTTCCTGTAACGTGCTGCTGCTTAAACTTGGCGGAAGTCAGCGATTGTAACCAATTCAAAGTTTATGTCTAGCAGCCCGGCCAGTGAGTTTGTCGCAGAGTGTGGCAGCCATGTGACGGCAATTGGCATCGGCTTGAGGCGCCTGGCTGGTTTATAATGGTGATTTGCGTTCCCCTGGAGTGACAAGCCGATGTACTCATTGATGCGGTCTGCGCTATTCGCGCTGCCGGAAGAAACATCTCACAGCGTTGCCCTGGGCAGCCTGGATCTTGCCAATTCACTGCATTTGAGCACGCTGCTCGGAGGCGCCCGCGCCGGCAGGGGCAAGCCGGTCAGGGTCATGGGTCTGGAGTTTCCCAATGCGCTTGGGCTGGCGGCAGGACTGGACAAGAACGCCGATCATATCGACGGGCTGGCGGCGCTGGGTTTCGGTTTTGTTGAAATTGGTACCGTGACACCGCGCCCGCAACCCGGCAACCCGAAGCCACGCCTGTTTCGACTGCCGGCGCAACAGGCCATCATCAACCGCATGGGTTTCAACAATAAAGGTATCGACTACGCGCTGTCGCGTATTCAAAACAGCCGCTTCAAGGGCGTGCTGGGTATCAACATCGGCAAGAATTTTGACACGCCGGTCGAACAGGCTGCCGAAGATTATCTGATTGGCCTGCGCAAGGCATGGCCACTGGCCAGCTACATTGTGGTTAATCTGTCCTCACCCAATACGCCGGGCCTGCGCACGCTGCAGTATGGTGAAGAGCTGCGACGACTGCTGACGCTGTTGAAGGAAGAACAGCATCGTCTGGCCAGTGCCGACGGTCGCCAGGTCCCGCTGGTCATCAAAATTGCACCGGACCTCAATGACGAAGAACTGGGTTTGATTGCACGGACCTTGCTGGAGTTTGCGGTCGATGGCGTCAGCGCCACCAATACCACGCTGTCGCGCGATGGCGTGCAGGACAATCCGCGCCATGCCGAGGCAGGCGGTTTGAGTGGTACGCCATTGCGCGATAAATCCACACAGGTGATTGCCGGCCTGCACCGTGAACTCGATGGCCGACTGCCGATCATAGGCATCGGTGGTATTGGCTCGCTGCAGGACGCGCAGCAGAAGCTGGCAGCCGGTGCATCGCTTGTGCAGATATACAGTGGATTTATTTATCGCGGACCGGCACTGGTGCGCGAGATTGTTGAGGGACTATGAGCCAGCAGTCTGACAGTAACGCCGAGACACCGGCGATACTTTTGTATACCACCGCCGGATGTCATTTGTGCGAGCAGGCCGAAGCCTTGCTGGAGCCTGTAGTCACGCTTAACAGGCTGCACTGGCGTCCGGTGGATATCGCAGAGTCCGAAGAGCTTGTGGAGCGCTATGGCCTGCGTATTCCCGTCATTCGCGTCGACGGTGCCAGTCAGGATCTGGGCTGGCCCTTTGATGAGCCGCAATTGCTGGACTACCTGTCACGTCACCTTTGAGAACGCTGGCGATCAACCCGACAGTTTAAACAGGCGCCGGGCGTTGGCGGTGGTCTCAGCTGCCACCTGTTCAACGGGGCGCTGGCAATGCTCTGCCACCACTCGCAGTACCTCTGGCAGCCAGGCGGGTTCATTGCGCCGCGTTTTGGGTCGCGGCCGCAGGCTGCGCGGCAGCAGATAGGGCGCATCAGTTTCCAGCAGCAGTCGGTCCGCCGGAATATCCCTGACGAACTCATGCAGGTGCGCGCCGCGCCGCTCATCACATATCCAGCCGGTAATGCCGATATGCATGTCCAGGTCCAGGTAGTCATACAGGGCCTGGCGCTGGTCAGTAAAGCAGTGCACCACGCCGCCGCTCAGTTGATCGCGAAACTCCTTGAGAATGGGCAGGAATCGATCATGGGCGTCACGCTGGTGCAGAAATACCGGTTTGCCGGTGTCGACGGCCATGGCCAGGTGTTCAGCAAACACCCGTTCCTGTGCCGGGCGCGGTGAGAAGTCCCGATTAAAATCCAGCCCTGTCTCACCAACGGCCTTGACCAGTGGGTCACCAAGCAGCTCACGGATGCCGGCAAGGACATCTGCGTCGGCATGCTGTGCTTCGTGCGGGTGAATACCGGCCGTGGCTGACATGTCAGGCCACTTTTTACACAAGGCCAGCGCTTTCTGAGAGGCTGGCAGCGTGGTGCCTGTCACCAGGTAATGAACAAGCCCGGCAGCATGTGCGCGTTGCAACACGTCTTCCAGGTCGTGGTCGAATGATTCGTGGCCCAGGTTGGCGCCGATGTCGATTAGCTGTAAATTCATGGCGCGCGATTATAGCAGTGGTATGCTGGCAGATTAAGCGGCTATCTAGGATAATGGCGCGCAAGTCAGGCCGCTTGACCGCGAAACACACCGAATAGCATTGGATAGCAGCACATGAATCAGCAACACCTGCCAGAGAAAAAAGCACTCAACTGGGCCGAACTGGGATTTCAGTATCAATCTACCGAGTACCGGTTTCGGGCCGTGCACCGCAACGGTGAGTGGTCCGAGGGCGAACTGATCACCGATAAAATGATCAGTGTGCATGAGGGTGCACCGGCATTGCATTACGCCCAGCAGTGTTTTGAGGGCTTGAAGGCGCAAACGGCTCCCGATGGCCGTGTGTTGTTGTTCCGTCCAGACCTGAATGCAGAACGTATGCGACAGGCTGCCGGTCGCCTGCTGATGCCGCATGTGCCTGAAGAGCTGTTTATAAAAGGTGTGGAATCAGCCGTGCGCGCCAATTATGCATGGATCCCGCCACATGGCTCCGGTGCTGCCCTGTATATTCGCCCGATGCTGATTGGTGTGGGCGAGAACCTGGGACTAAAAACCGCCAAAGAGTTTGAATTCCGCGTGTTTGTATCGCCGGTCGGACCCTACTACAAGAGCGCTGGTCTGGCGACGATTTCACTGGCGGTGTCTGATCTGGATCGCGCCGCACCGGCGGGTACCGGTAATTACAAAATCGGCGCCAACTACGCGGGTGGTCTGCTGGCTACCCGTCAGGCGCAGGAGCTTGGCGCCAACGAAGCGCTGTTCCTGGACGCGCGCGAACGCCGCTACATTGATGAGGCCGGATCGGCCAATATCGTGGTTGCCATGACCGGCGGCCGCTTTGTGACGCCTGGCTCCAGCGCAGTGCTGCCCAGTGTCACACGCCGTTCCATCATGGCGCTGGCTGAAAAAGAGCTGGGCCTGAAAACCGAGCAGCGAGGTATCGATCTGCGCGGTGAGATTGCCGATTTTGAAGAGGTGGCAGCCTGCGGAACCGCTGCGGTCATTTCCCCGGTTGGCAAGATCCTGGTGGATGGAAACTGGCACAGCTTCTACGCCAACGGCGAAGAGCCGGGCCCGATCACCCAGAAACTTTACGAGCTGCTGGTGGGTATTCAGCGCGGTGAAATCGCTGACAAATACCACTGGACACACGAAGTCAGCATCTGACTGAATTCGCAGTAAAGCTTGACCCCCAGCGACCGAATCTTTATATATGTCGGCTTCATTGCGGGTGTGCTGCATAGCCAGCGCACCCCATAAGCCACGGCGCCGATGTATATCAATTTCAGGAAATCAGTATTTTAATGAGTAAATCTCTAGTCATAGTCGAGTCCCCCGCCAAGGCCAAAACCATCAACAAATATCTGGGCAGCGAGTTTGTTGTAAAGTCCAGTGTTGGCCATATTCGGGACCTGCCGGTATCAGGCAGCGGCAATAATACTGACCCTGCCGAACGGGCCAAAGAGGCCGCCAAGACGCGTGCCATGAGCCCGGAGAAGAAAGCGGCACACAAACAGAAAAAAGCGCGGGAGCAGTTGATCGCGCGCATGGGTGTGGATCCGGAACACGGCTGGAAGGCGCGTTATGAGATTCTGCCCGGCAAGGAAAAAGTGGTAGCCGAGCTCAAAAAGCTGGCCAAAAACGCCGACACCATCTACCTCGCAACGGACTTGGACAGAGAGGGGGAGGCCATTGCCTGGCACCTCCGCGAAG
This sequence comes from Gammaproteobacteria bacterium, assembly GCA_002706685.1. Classification (GTDB taxonomy): domain Bacteria; phylum Pseudomonadota; class Gammaproteobacteria; order Pseudomonadales; family Pseudohongiellaceae; genus Pseudohongiella. The sequence goes on from PALV01000015.1 coordinate 173,681, forward strand.
CCATTGGGGGTGACGACAGCCGCTACCGCCGTGTCGTTTTTAATGAGATTACCAAGAAGGCCATCAACGAGGCATTTTCGCATCCCGGCGATCTGGACATGCGTTATGTCGAAGCACAGCAGGCGCGACGTTTTCTTGACCGTGTGGTCGGGTTTATGGTGTCGCCGCTGCTGTGGAGCAAGGTCGCCAGAGGCCTGTCTGCCGGACGTGTGCAATCGGTTGCAGTGCGCCTGATTGTTGAGCGCGAACGCGAAATTCGCAAGTTCATCCCGGAAGAATTCTGGGAGATGTATGCCGACACGCTGACGACCCACAAGGACGAGCTGCGGCTGCAGGTTAACAAGCAGGCAGGTGAAAACTACCGCCCGGGCAGTGCCGATGAGTCCGCCCGCGCCGAGAAAGCGCTGGAACAGGCCAGGTTCATTGTCAGTGGGCGCGAAGACAAGCCGACCAGTTCCAAACCACGTCCACCACTGATCACCTCGACACTGCAACAGGCGGCGAGTACGCGACTGGGTTTCGGTGTCAAGAAAACCATGACGCTGGCGCAACGACTGTACGAGGCGGGTTATATCACCTACATGCGTACTGACTCGACACACCTGAGCGCCGATGCGCTGACCATGTGTCGTGACTATATCGAAGATAATTTTGGCAAACGCTACCTGACCGAAAAACCGGTGCAGTACAGCGCGCGCGAAGGGGCGCAGGAGGCACACGAAGCCATCCGCCCGACTGATGTCAACACAGCACCCACTCAGCTCTCCAATATGGAGCGTGATGCAGAACGCCTTTACGCACTGATCTGGGCGCATTTTGTGGCCTGTCAGATGCCGCCTGCGCGCTATCTGAGTTCAGTCATCACAGTTACAGCAGGTGACTTCGAGCTGCGCACCAAGGGTCGCATCATGCAGTTCGATGGTTATCTGAAAGTGCTGCCGTCCAAAGAAGAAGACGTGGTACTTCCAGATGTCAGCAAGGGCGAGGAGCTCAAGCTCAAGGCGCTGGATCCCAAGCAGAACTTTACCAAGCCGCCCGCGCGCTTCACGGAAGCCAGCCTTGTCAAAGAGCTGGAGAAGCGTGGTATTGGCAGGCCGTCAACCTATGCTTCTATCATTTCCACCATTCAGGAGCGTGGTTACGTCAAGGTGGAAGGCCGTCGTTTCTTTGCGCAGAAGATGGGTGACATTGTCACCGAACGCCTGCATGAAAGTTTCACCGAGCTGATGGACTACGACTTCACAGCGCGAATGGAAGACTCGCTGGATGAAGTCGCCAACGGCGATAAAGACTGGAAACACTTGCTGGACGATTTCTATCAGGATTTCACCGGCCAGCTGACCAAAGCCTCGTCATCTGATGACGAAGGCATGCGTGCCAATACGCCCACCGATACTGACATCAAGTGTCCGGACTGTGGCCGTCCCATGCAGATTCGTACCGCATCAACCGGTGTGTTCCTGGGATGTTCTGGTTATGCACTGCCGCCCAAGGAGCGCTGCAAAACAACCATCAACCTGACGCCCGGCGAAGAAGCCATCAATATTGATGACGAGGAAGAGGCTGAAGCGCTGGAGAACCGCCGCCTGCGCGAACGGCACCGCTGCAAGTTGTGCAATACCAGCATGGACAGCTATCTGATCGACAGCACACGCAAGCTGCATGTGTGCGGCAACAATCCGGACTGCCCGGGTTACGAAGTAGAGCAGGGCAGCTTCAAAATCAAGGGCTACGATGGTCCGGTCATTGAGTGTGACAAGTGCGGCTCTGACATGCAGCTGAAGACAGGCCGTTTCGGCAAATATTTTGGGTGCACCAGTACCGAGTGTAAAAACACCCGCAAGCTGCTGCGCAGCGGCGAACCGGCGCCACCCAAGATGGATCCGGTGCCCATGCCCGAGCTGGCCTGCGAAAAGGTCGACGATCACTACGTGCTGCGCGATGGCGCGGCCGGTATATTTCTGGCTGCCAGCAAGTTCCCCAAGAACCGCGAAACACGTGCGCCGCTGCTGAAGGAATTACTGCCGCATAAAGATGAGATCGACAGCAAGTACAGCTACCTGTTCAAAGGACCGCTGGTCGACGGCGATGGTAATCCGACCATCGTGCGCTTTAGTCGCAAGGCGAAGGAGCATTATCTGCTGACGGAAGTGGATAAAAAAGCAACCGGCTGGAAGGCTGTCTACAAGAATGGTAAGTGGGTCGTAGAGAAATAGTCTGTGAAAGGCGCAGTGCCGCGCCATTGCTTCGTTAAAAGCCCGCTTAGAATGCTCATTTACAATTTGTAAACTCGGCTTTGGCATCCTGCGTCGCTCTACCTCCTGCATCCATGCAGTCGTCCGCTTCTGCGCGGGCTTTTGCCTCGCACTGACACGACCCTGCACCTTTCACTCATAGGTGCCGTCAAGATTAGTATCAGTTGAACCCCATTACTTCCCGCAAATAATTCAAAAGCGTAGCAGCCGCCGGCAGTACTAGGCGAAAAGCCGGCGAGGGAGGTGAGTTTACAATTACGTAAATGATCCTTCCGAGCCGGCTTTTCAACGACGTAATGCCAAGGCTGATGCGCTTTTAGCTGTGGCGGCGAATGACGCCGACACTTATGCCCTCAATCGTGAAAGCATCTCTGCGCAAATCCACTTCGATCGGTTCGTAGTCGTCGTTTTCGGGCATAAGGCGCAGGCGGTGGCGTTCGCTGGTTTCTTCCAGGCGTTTGACGGTGACGTCTTCTTCCAGGCGGGCGACGATGATGTCGCCGTGGCGGGCTTTGCTGGTCTTGTGCACGGCCAGCAGGTCGCCTTCGAAAATGCCGACATTGATCATGCTGGTGCCTTTGACGGTGAGCAGGTAGTCAGCGGCGGGGCTGAACATGGCGGCGGGCACATTGACGTATTCGTCAATGCACTCCTGGGCCAGTATCGGGCTGCCGGCGGCAACCTGGCCAACAACCGGCAGACCCTGATTGGCGGCTTCGTCCTGATCGGCAAGGTCTGGCAGGCGGATGCCGCGCGAGGCGCCAGGCACGATTTCAATGGCCTTTTTGCGGGCCAGCGCCTTGAGGTGTTCCTCGGCGGCATTGGCCGATTTGAAACCCATTTTCTGGGCTATCTCCGAGCGCGTCGGCGGATAGCCGGTATCCTGCTGATATTCGCGGATAAACTCAAGAATCTGTGCCTGTCTTGGGGTCAGTGCCTGCATGGTACCCATCCTGTTGATCCATTCAGCCTGTGATTATATACAGTTGTGCGATCTGAACAAGCCTTTTGTGGGATCGCTGGCTATAGGTGATAATGTCACACATTAATAATCCCTGGATTCGAGAGGCCCCGATGACCCCCGCCAAGCAAGGCCCAGGTGTGCTGATGCTGGACCTGTCAGGTCAGACACTCACCGATGATGAACGTGCGCTGCTGCAACATCCGCAGGTCGGCGGCGTGATTTTGTTTTCACGCAATATTGCTGGTCCGGCCCAGGTTCAGGCATTAACCGCAGACATCCGTGCCTGCCGCCCGGACATTCTGCTGGCTGTGGATCAGGAGGGCGGCCGCGTTCAGCGCCTGCGTGATGGATTTACCAGGCTGCCGCCGATGTATGCCCTGCATACGCTGTTCAGCAAGGAGCCTGAGCAGGCGCGTGTCATGTCCCATGACCTGGGTTGGCTGATGGCTTCCGAGGTGCTGGCCGCAGGCTTTGATATCAGCTTTGCGCCGGTTCTGGATCTGCATACCGGGATCAGCGAAGTGATCGGCGATCGCGCATTTTCCTCGCGTCTCGATACGCTGGTGGAACTGGCGACAGCATTCATGGCGGGCATGCACGAAGCCGGTATGGCGACGACGGGTAAACACTTCCCCGGGCATGGCAGTGTGGCCGCCGATTCGCACCTGGATCTGCCTGTCGACGATCGACCGCTGTCGCAGATTGAAGAGCAGGATCTGCAGGCTTTTGTACGATGCATCCCGTCACTGGATGCTGTGATGCCGGCGCATGTCGTTTATCCGGCGGCCGATGCGCACTGCGCAGGCTTCTCAAGGTACTGGCTGCAGACGGTGCTACGTGAGCGACTTGGGTTTGATGGCGTCATTTTCAGCGATGACCTGGTGATGGCGGCGGCCGGTGCGGCAGGTGATATGTCGCAACGGGTTAACCAGGCACTCAAGGCCGGCTGCGATATGCTGCTGGTTTGCAATGACAGGGCAGCCGCACTGGACGCATTGCGAGCGCTGGACGAAGCGAAGCCGGCTCCATCGCCGCGCCTGCAAGGGATGCGACGCCGATGTGCGCAGCAGCCAGACCTGGTAGCGCTGCAATCAGATGCCCGCGTGATCGATATCCGTAACCGAATTTCCATGCTGTAAAGAATCAGGGTTTTAAACGCTATGCAGACCGAAAACATGCAGGATGTGCTGAACAATGCCCAGTGCCTGTTCAGCGAATCCGAAATTGCCACTGCGCTGGACAGCCTGGCCAGCGAAATCACAGCAGCTGTCGGTGACAAGACACCACTGGTGCTTTGTGTCATGAACGGCGGCATCGTCTTGACGGGACATCTGGCACCACGCCTGAAGTTTCCACTGAACCTGGACTATATCCACGCGACTCGCTACCGTGAGCAACTGACCGGCAGTCAACTGCACTGGCGTGTGACACCTGTCTCATCCCTGCAGGGCCGGGTCGTACTGGTGCTTGACGATATCTTTGACGAGGGCGAAACGCTGGCAGCCATCGTCAGCTGGTGCCGGGAGCAGGGTGCAGCGGAAGTCTACAGCGCTGTACTGGTCGACAAACAGCACGATCGCAAGACCGCCGATCTGAAAAAGGCTGACTTTACCGCCCTGTATGCCGAGGACAAATACCTGTTTGGCTACGGTATGGATTACAAGGGTTTCTGGAGGAATGCACCGGGTATTTTTGCGGTCGACTAGTCAGACAGGACACTACCTTAGCCAGGAGGTCAGATGAGCAGCGCCGAGATCAAGACTGATAATCTGTTGAAGCACATCAAAACCAATCGGGGCCCGGCACCGGTGCACGACTGGGATCCGCCGTACTGCGGCGAGATGGACATGCGCATTGCCGCCGACGGACGCTGGTATCATGAAGGTTCGCCGATCGGGCGCAAGCGCCTGGTGCAATTATTTTCTTCGATTCTGCGGCTGGATCCGGATGGCTTTCATTATCTGGTGACGCCGGTGGAGAAAGTGCGCATCAAGGTTGACGATTGCCCGTTTGTAGCGCAGCTCGTTGATGTCGTCGAGCGCGACGGGCAGCAGGTGCTGCGGTTTACCCTGAATACGGATGAAGTTGTCGAAGCCGGGCCTGATAACCCGATCGAAGTCACTACCGACGCTGATCAGCAGCCTCATCCAGTGCTGGAAGTACGTCATGGACTCAAGGCACTGATCATCCGTTCGGTTTTTTATTCGCTTGTAGAAATCGCCGAGACGAGTCCGGAAGATGATAAAAATGATAATAAAAACAAATATATGGAAAAGATTCTGGCCGTGTCCAGTCAGGGCTGCAAGTTTGAACTGGGACGCTTCCAGGGGTAAACCCGGGCCGCAGTTTTATTGACGCGCGCGCTCAAAAACGGCATCATTGTCAGCCTTTTTGGGGCCGCAGGCATTTACCACTGGCACCCACAAGCCATTTTTCTAATCAGTAAAAGTTGGAGAATCCATGAAGATTCTGGTAGCGATCAAACGTGTAGTTGATCCATATGTGAAGGTTCGTGTTAAAGCTGATAACAGTGGTGTGGATCTGGCCAATGCCAAAATGGCGGTCAATCCTTTCTGCGAAATTGCCGTGGAAGAGGCAGTGCGTCTGAAAGAGAAAGGCATCGCCGAAGAAATTATTGTTGTCTCCATTGGCGAGAAGAACTGTCAGGAACAGATCCGTACTGCACTGGCGCTGGGCGCTGACCGCGGCATTCACGTAGAGGCACCCGTTGATGTGCAGCCACTGCCGGTGGCGCGCATGCTGCAGAAGATCGTGGAGAAAGAAGGCGTTGAAATGGTCATCCTGGGCAAGCAGTCCGTCGATTCGGACAACAACCAGGTTGGTCAGATGCTGGGTGCGTTGACTGGCATGCCACAGGGCACATTCGCCTGCAAACTGGAAGTTGCTGACGGCAAAGCGAAGGTCACCCGTGAAATCGATGGTGGCGAACAGACCGTTTCACTGAAGCTGCCGGCCATCGTAACCACTGACCTGCGTCTGAACGAGCCGCGCTACGCTTCTCTGCCAAATATCATGAAAGCCAAGAAAAAGACGATTGACTCCCTCACACCTGAGGAGCTTGGTGTCGACGTCAGCTCTGGATTGAAGGTTATCTCTGTTGAGCCACCACCCGCTCGCTCTGCCGGTATCAAGGTGGAAAGTGTGGACGAGCTGATCAGCAAACTGAAAACCGAAGCAAAAGTTATCTAAGGGGTAGGGCAGAACATGAGCATTTTGGTAATAGCAGATCACGATAACGCCGCCCTGAAACCGGCGACCCTGAACACAGTCACAGCCGCCAAAGAAATTGGCTCTGATATCACTGTGCTGGTAGCGGGCTCCGGATGTGACGCAGTAGCCAAGGCCGCTGCAGCCATTGATGGTGTCAGCAAAGTACTGGTGGCCGACAACGAAGCCTACAAAAACCAGCTGCCGGAAAATCTGGCCGAGCTGGTGGCTGAAGTTGGTAAAGATGCCAGCCACATTCTGGCCCCGGCCACGACCAGCGGCAAAAACTTCATGCCACGCGTTGCAGCCCTGCTGGGTGTTGCGCAGATTTCCGACATCACCGCTGTAAAATCAGAAGACACATTTGTGCGCCCGATCTACGCCGGTAATGCGCTGGCTACTGTGCAGTCTTCTGACAATGTGAAGGTGATCACCGTACGTGGTACAGCCTTTGATGCGGCAGCTGCTGAAGGCGGCTCAGCCAGCGTGGAGACGACTGACGTGGTCAAGACCCAGGAAGTCGCTGAGTTCATCAGCGAAGAGCTGACCAAGTCTGAGCGTCCTGAATTGACCGGCGCCAAGATTGTCATCTCTGGTGGTCGCGGCATGCAGAATGGTGAAAACTTCGCCATGCTGGAAAAGGTTGCAGACAAGCTGGGCGCAGCCATCGGCGCATCACGCGCTGCGGTAGATGCGGGCTTTGTGCCGAACGACATGCAGGTCGGGCAGACTGGTAAAATCGTTGCCCCCGAGTTGTACATTGCTGTTGGCATCTCTGGTGCCATTCAGCACCTTGCCGGCATGAAGGACAGTAAGGTGATCGTGGCGATCAACAAGGACGAAGAAGCGCCAATCTTCCAGGTAGCAGACTACGGTCTGGTCGCCGATCTGTTCAAGGCGATACCTGAGCTCGAAGAGAAGCTGTAAGTCTCACACGCTTTAAGCGCTCACAAAAAAGGCAGTGGTTTTTTAACCACTGCCTTTTTTTGTTGTCTGGCTGTAAAGGGGACGGAGGGATTTACAATCGTAAATCCCTCCGTCCCCTTTAGGCCCCAATAACTTACTGCTTATTGTTGTCGTCTGAGTCAGTCTGGTTGTCAGATTCAGCCTGCTTGCGGGCTTTCTCTTCTTCCAGGCGACGGCGACGAATTTCGCGTGGGTCGTTAGGCGCACGTCCGCCGCTCGCTGCCGCAGCCTGGGTGCTGGACTCAGCAGGCTTTGATTCAGGCTGCTGCTCTGGAGCAGCGGCTTGCGCCGGTTCAGCCTGCACAGTTTTGGCTTTTTCAGGTTCTGATTTAGCCGGCTCCGCAGTCTTGGTCTCAGATTGTTGAGTTGGCTTTGCTTCTTCGGCCTTCTCAGCGTTCTCAGCTTTCTGTGCTTTCTCGGACTTCTCGGCTTTCTCCGCTGCAACGGTTGCCTTGGCAGGCTTGTTGTCGGCTGCTGCTTTGGGCTCTGCGTCAGCGCTGGCTGCCTCCGGCTTGGCGGCCTGCGGTTTCTTCTCGGCAGAGTCCGTCTCTTTAGGCTCTGCAGTCTCTGCCGGCCGGACAGCCTTGTCCTCAGTTTTTGCTTTTGGCTCAGTCTTTTTGGCTGGTTTCTCGGTAGCTGCTTGTTCTGCGACTGTTGCAGATTCAGTCACATCGGATGCTTTCTCAGAATCAGCTGAATCGGTCGAGTTGTCGTCACCTGTGGACTTGTCAGCGCCTGCCTTGTCTGCGCTGGACTTGCCACGACGCGAACGACCGCCACGACTGCGGCGTCGTTTGGGTTTTTCAGACTGTTCATCGGTATTCTGAGCCTGCTCGTCAGAGCCCTGCGCAGCATTGGTTGAGTCGCTTGTTGCTGCGTCTGCAGCCTGCTCAGCGGCAGCAGCAACCTGCTTGTCCTGCTTGTCGGGTGTTGCATTGCCAGCAGTTTCTGCTTCATTGCCGGCAGTTTCTGTCGCCTGTGCCTCAGCAGCGACCTGCTGATCGTCAGTGCTTTCGGTCTGACCGTCGGGATGCGGGCCGCGCTTGCGCTTGGTTGTGTTACGCGGCTTGCGCTCGCCCTTGGGCCGACGATTGCTGTTGTCCTGCTGATCGCCAGACTGCTCGTCACTGCTGTCAGACGATGACTTGTCAGCACTGCCACGATCCTGACGGTTGCCGCCCTGGCTGTCATCATCAGAGCGGTTGCGGCCGCGACCGCCACGACGACGGCTGCGCTGAGGCTTGTTGTCTCCGTCCTTGTCGTTGCTCTTGTCCTGGCTTCTGTCCTGGCTCTTGTCGGCCTGGGCTTTGCCGCCACGTTCGTCTGATTTCTGTTCATCGCGCTTCTGGTCGTCACGTGGTGCGCGTGAATCGTCCCGGCCGCGTGAGTCGCCACCGCGGCCGCGATTGCCGCGATTGCGATTGCGGTCATTGCCACCGCTGCGCGAGCGGTTGCGGTTGTTGCCATTGCCGCGCTGTTCGGTTTTGTTTTCTTCCTCTTCTTCGTCGTTGGCAGCGCCAAACAGCTCGCCAAACACTGACAACAGTGAACCAAGGAAACCTTTTTTGGCGGGTGCTGACTTGCCTGCCGGCTTGTCACGTGACTCGGTGGCGCGTGGTGCCGGTGCGGCTGGCACTGTGGGTGCCTGAACGGCAGCCTGCTGAACGGGCAGCGGCTTCTGCGTCTGGCCGATTTCTTCGACGTGATCGTGTTCGGTTTCGATTTCAAAGCTGGCCAGCGCCACGCCGCCATCCTGGGCGCTCAGGCTCTGGATTTCGTAGTGGGGGGTCTCCAGCGAGGGGCTGGGGATGATCAGCAGGCGGGTCTTGCTCTGCTGTTCAATGGCAGCCACGGCATTACGCTTTTCATTCAGCAGATAAGAGGCCACATTCAATGGCACAATCGCACGAATCTCGGCGCTTTTCTTCTTGTTTGCCTCTTCCTGCAGAATACGCAGGATGGACAGACACAGCGATTTCACGTCACGGATCGTGCCCTGGCCGCTACAACGCGGGCAGACGACAGCATTGGTTTCTTCCAGCGACGGGCGCAGGCGCTGACGTGACATCTCCAGCAGGCCAAAGCGGGAGATTCGGCCGACCTGAACGCGTGCACGGTCGGCTTCCAGCGCATCGCGGACGCGGTTTTCAACTTCTTTCTGATTCTTGGTGGATGCCATGTCGATAAAATCGATGACCACCAGGCCGCCCATGTCGCGCAGGCGCAACTGACGGGCAATTTCATCGGCCGCTTCCAGGTTGGTATTCAGCGCCGTTTCTTCGATGTCAGAACCGCGTGTGGCACGCGAGGAGTTGATATCGATGGAGATCAGGGCTTCGGTGGGATCAATGACAATGGAACCACCGGAGGGCAGCTTAACTTCACGCTGGAAGGCGGATTCGATCTGGTTTTCGATCTGGTAGCGATTGAACAGCGGCAGCGGATCCTGATAGTGCTTGATACGCGCTTCGTAGTGCGGCATCACCTGACGCACAAAGTTCAGGGCTTCTTCGTAGGCTTCCTGGGTGTCAAAAAGCACTTCGCCGATGTCCTGGCGCAGGTAGTCACGGATGCAGCGGATGATGACATTGCTTTCCTGGTAGATCAGGAAGGGGGCTTTTTTCTGGTCGGAGGCATCCTTGATGGACTGCCACAGCGACAGCAGGTAATCGAGGTCCCACTGCAGATCTTCCTGGTTTTTGCCAACGCCGGCGGTGCGCACGATGATGCCCATGCCGTCCGGGATGTTCAGGCTGTTGATGGCTTCACGAATCTCGGAGCGCTCATCGCCCTCAATGCGACGTGAAATGCCGCCAGCGCGTGGGTTGTTCGGCATAAGAACCAGATAGCGGCCGGCCAGACTGATAAATGTGGTCAGCGCTGCGCCCTTGTTGCCACGCTCTTCCTTCTCAACCTGAATGATGACTTCGGTGCCTTCGGCAACGGCTTCCTTGATGTTGACGCGGCCGCCGTCAGATTTGCCGGTGAAGTATTCGGGAGCGATTTCCTTGAGGGGCAGAAAGCCATGACGCTCAGCGCCAAAATCGACGAAGGCGGCTTCAAGACTGGGTTCTACGCGGGTGATGCGGCCTTTGAAAATGCTGGCCTTTTTCTGAATGCGGGTGCGGTTTTCGATATCAAGGTCGTACAGTTTCTGGCCATCGACCAGCGCAACGCGCAGTTCTTCTTCCTGCGTCGCGTTTATTAGCATTCTTTTCATAGTGAATTCACATCTCTGTTGAACCAGATCGGTGAATCCAGGTGCGAAACTGACAGGGACCTGTGGCGGGCAGGAACCAACGCGGGGAACTGCCTGATTCAGCTAGTGAATCAGAAATCCTTTTGGAACAATGGCTTGCAGTTGTTGTGCGGCTGCTGTGCTACGGTATTCAGTCAGCCTCAGGCGACAATGCATAACCGTCATTAACCATGTATCCCATCGCTGCGCAATTTGGCGCGCGATACGTTTGTTCGTGCCGCGGTCAAGCCCCGGCCTGCCCGAACCCCGGCTCAGTTGTTGTTGGAAGCCAGTCGGGTAAGGGCTGTGGTGCGCGCTCGTTGTTAACGGTTGCCACCAGCAAAAAATCGCTTTCTGGACTCCGCCCGCTGTGTTGTCACGCGGGTTCCGGATCCGGTTACTTAAGTTAGGTTGTTGGGTTAAAGGGGACGGAGGGATTTAGCACTCTAAATCCCTCCGTCCCCTTTAACACAGTCTTACTGTAAAAACTTGCGTACAAAAATCTTAACAGTTCATCGCCATCGCAATGGCGGAATACTTTAAAATCTGGCTGCTGGCCTTACATGCAGAACAAGCAGCTCCGCGACTATAGCAGTAAGATTTGCATTGTTCAAACATTATGTTTTTATCGAACGGTCGCTGGGCAGCCCTAAACGTCTGGTTTGTTTTAAATTTCCGGCTCGACTAGAATCCGGGCATGAAAATTTTTGCCTACCAGAGACTCAGCAGTTTCGAGCAGGATGACGACGCAGTCGGATTCAGTGATCCGCGCGAGCGCGAGCAACTGCTGGACTACTGTCGTCGGCAGGGCTGGCCGGAGCCGCGCTGGGTGCGCGAGGTCAGCCATGACTGGAGAGAGGGCTTCAGTCAGCGTCTGTTGCCCGATTCGGAGGGTACGCACGATGGCTGGCGACCCCCACCGGGCAGCGATCTGCTGGTGGCCAGTCTGCGCCGACTGGTCAATGGTGCGCAGGACCTGGAACAGACGCTGGAGTGGCTGCGCGGCAATGATATCTGCCTGCATGTCGTCAGTCTTGATGCCGAGCTTAGCCAGACCCGGACATTAAAGCGTACGCGGGTGGATTTTGATGCGATCCTGGCAGAGCTGGCCGTCATTGAAGGCCGGCGCGGAGCCCAGCGTATGCTCAAGGTCAAACATGAGCAGCGCAGCAAGGGGCGCTTCCTGGGAGGCAGCAAACCTTTTGGATATATGATTCACAGCAATGGCAAACTCATCGAAAACCCGCTGGAGCAACGTGTGTTGAAACAGATTCGCCAGTTGCGCTCACAGGGGCTTTCGCTGCGGGCGATCGCCAGCCGTGTCAGCACGCCAATCGCACCGGTCAGCTTCAAGACGGTTCAGCGTGTGCTGCAGCGTGAACAGCAGGAGCAGGACTGATCATGCGCAAACCCCTGGCGCTGTTCATTGGTTTACGCTTCGTTCGCGCTCGCAAGAAAAATCAGCTGGTTTCCTTTGTATCACTTATCTCCATGCTGGGCATTGCGCTGGGTGTACTGGCGCTGATTGCCGTGCTTTCTGTGATTAATGCCTCTACAGGCACCATGCGTGAGGAAACACTCAAGGCAGTGCCGCATGCAGCGGTTACGTTGCCAGACGATCTGCTTGACTGGCGGGAGGCAGCTGACAGCCTTGCAGCCGCGCCAGGAGTGATTGCGGTGGCGCCATTTCTGGAAAGTGAAGCCTGGCTGCAGTTTGATGGCCGCGGTGAGTTTGTTAATGTTCGTGGCGTAACACCGGAGACAGAAAAACAGATTCTGCAATCGCCAGACAGTCAGCTGCAGGCGATGCTGGATTTCCTGGCGGAAACACCCGATGGCATTATCCTGGGCACCCGGCTTGCCGGTCAGCTGGGCCTCTACCCGGGCATGCAGATGTCGGTCACGCCGCTCAACAGCCTGCTGCAGCGGCGTACCGAGGATGCCCGCAGTTTCCAGATGGTGGGTGTTGCTGATTTTGGTTTCTATGACAATGACGCCATGGCACTGGTCAACCTGCCAGTCGCCAGCCAGTTACTTACCGGCCGCGACGACGCGGTTCCGCAATTACGGCTGCGGGTGGACGATGTCCTCAATGCTGGCGTCATCGCGCGTGAAGCAGTTGCTGGCCGGTGGCCGGTAGCAAGCTGGAACGAAACCCGTCGCAGCCTGTTTGATGCACTGCGCATGGAGAAAATCCTGACCGGCTTCATGCTGCTGATGATTGTGGTCATTGGCGCCGTCAACATCGTTGCAACACTGGTGATGGCGGTGGCTGACAAAAACGCCGATATCGCCATCCTGCGTACCATGGGGGCCAGCCGGGCAACCGTAATGTCAGTGTTTGTGATTCAGGGCTTTGCCGCGGGGGTGCTGGGCACGCTGCTCGGCGCCGCCGGTGGTGTGTTGCTGGCAATGAATCTGGGGCAGATCACGCGCGCATTCCAGGGCGCACTGAATGCGATGCTGGCGCCAGGTGATGTCTACATGATTGCCCATCTGGATGCGCTGATTCTTTGGTCTGATGTCGTGCTGGTCTGTCTGTGTGCTCTGGGTGTCAGTCTAATGGCCACCCTGTATCCGGCGTGGCGGGCTTCCCGTGTGCAGCCGGCGGACGTACTGCGCTATGAATAAGGTGTCGCCACCAAACATTAATGGAGAGAGTCGTTTTGGAGCAAACCGCTAACGTCATCAGTTGTCGTCACCTGCGCAAGTCCTACACCCAGGGACCTCAACAGGTGGACGTGCTGCTGGACATCAACCTGAATGTCCGTCCCGCCGAATGTGTGGCTATTGTTGGCAGCTCCGGCTCCGGTAAAACAACGCTGCTTAATCTGCTGGGCGGGCTGGATGCGCCCAGTGGCGGTGAGATTTACGTTGCCGGGCAGGATCTGTCCAGACTGTCAGAGTCCGAGCGCGGTCAGCTGCGCAACCGTTATCTGGGATTTGTTTATCAATTCCATCACCTGCTGGGTGAGTTCAGTGCGCTGGAGAACGTTGCCATGCCTTTGCTTATTGGCGGGCAAAGCAGCCGCGAGGCCTATCCGCGCGCGTCGGAGTTGCTGGGTGAAGTGGGTCTGAGTCACCGTCTGAATCACAAACCCTCGGAGCTGTCCGGCGGTGAACGGCAGCGGGTTGCCATTGCCCGGGCACTGGTCGCCTCGCCACGCTGTGTACTGATGGACGAACCCACCGGTAATCTTGACCGTCGCACGGCTGAAGGCATCCACACGCTGATGCAGACACTGAATAAATCACTTCAGACCAGTTTTGTGGTTGTGACGCATGACGAGCGTTTTGCAGCGAGTCTGGATCGTGTGCTGGTGCTGAACCAGGGCACTCTGGAAGCTGAGCATGCTTGAGCAGGGCGATTCAGCACGGGCTGGTTTTCTTGCGTCTATGAAGCTGGCCGCACGTATTGCGCTGCGTTATGTGGGCGCACGCCGACGGCAGGCAGGAGATGCAGGCGGGCAGAGTGGCCAGCTGGTCAACTTCATGTCGCGGCTGACCATCAGTGGCCTTGCCCTGAGTGTTGCCATCCTGATCACTGTACTGTCGGTGATGAACGGTTTTGATCGCGAAGTCAGGGAAAATGTATTGGGCGTGCTGCCGCATGCAGCGGTGCAGACCGAGGACAGCGTCAGCGCCGAGCGCTGGCAGTTGCTGGCACAGCAGATCGCAGCTATTGACGGGGTGATTGCCACTTCACCGGTGCTGGAGGTCAATGGCGTGCTGGCGAGGGACAACAACAGTCGTGCAGTGCTGGTCAATGGTATCGACGTAGAGCAGGAGCTTCAGACATCCGCGCTGGGCAGCTTCATGCAACAGGGTTCGCTGCAGGCACTGACCGAGCGTCGTTTCCAGATTGTGATGGGGCATACGCTGGCTCAGCAGCTTGGCGTTGGACTCGGAGACGACGTCAATCTCTACAGCCTGGACATTTCCATCAACCCGATCGCACCTTTGCCTGTGCAGCGCCGCTTTACGGTGGCCGGTATCTATCGGGTGGGCACGCAGGAGCTGGATGAGCGACTGGTGATGATTGCGCTGCCGGATGCCCAGGCGCTGTATCGGGAGCCACAAAGATTCAACGGCTTGCGTCTGCGCACGAATGATGTACTGGCGGTGAATTCATTGCGAGCACCTGTCCAGGAACAGCTGCCACAGGGTTTTTATCTACAGACCTGGACGCAGTGGTTCGGTGCCATCTACGAGAACATACAGCTGTCTCGCACCATCGTTGGGTTTCTGCTGTGGCTGCTGGTGGCTGTGGCCGCCTTTAATCTGGTTGTCAGCCTGATCATGATCGTGCGCGACAAACGCAGTGACATCGCGATCCTGCGCACCATGGGTGCCTCACCGGGAACCATTGCCCGCATATTCCTGCTGCAGGGTTGTCTGATCGGACTGGTCGGCGCCGGCATTGGCCTGTTTGCCGGCTCACTGCTGGCGCTGAATGTGTCATCCTTGTTCGCGCTGTTTGAGCAGTGGAGTGGCACCCAGCTGTTGAGTGCAGACGTTTATCCAGTCGACTTCCTGCCCTCCCAGCTGATGCTGTCTGATATTGTCGCCGTGTGTATTGGCGTGCTGGTGCTGTGCCTGCTGGCCAGCGTCTATCCGGCCTGGCGTGCTGCGCGAGTATTGCCAGCCGAAGCACTGCGCGCAGCAGACTGACCCAAGAGCAGCTATAACCCCAGCATGGACGTCAGCAATTCTTGGGGTGAGCAGGGATGCGCTCAGCACTGGCCCTGTTCTGCCTGGGTATTTATGCCATCAGTTTTATGCCGCGACTGCCCGACATCGGTTCTGGCATCGCAGCGCTGCTGACTATACTTCTGCTTTTTGCGCTGACGGCCATCTGGTGGCGCGCCCCTACCAGCACCTGGAAAACCTTTGCCTGCCTGTTGTTATGCCTGAGCCTGGGTGCCGGGCGTGCGGTTTATCACGGACTGATTATCACAGAAAGTCGTTTGCCTGCCGCGCTTGAAGGCCGTGATATCTGGGTAGAGGGACAGGTTGAAGGCCTGCCAGAAGGCGCATCGGCTGGGTCTGTTACATACCGTTCTGGCGGGCAGCAGACTCGTTTTCAGTTGCGCGTGGAACACAGCTGTCTGCGGTTGTTGCCAGAGAACTGTGAGGAGAGTGCGCCGGTTCTGACTGGTCATCTGATCGCCCTGAACGCCTACGGTTCAGTCACCGGTGAGTTTGATGGTGGCGTTGCTGCTGTTCCACAAAGCGGAGAGACATGGCGCCTGCGCGTCCGGCTCAATCGTGTGCACGGGTTCGCAAATCCGGGCGGATATGACTTCGAGGCGGCTCAGGCCCAGCAGGGGATCGTGGCCCGCGGTTATGTGCGGGCGACCACCTTCAATCAGCGGCTGCGACCGGCGGCCTGGTCGATTGATCAGTGGCGCATACAGATCCGTAAGCAGGTTTACGCCACAGACACCTTGCAGTTTCCGGGCTTGCTGACAGCGCTGACGACGGGTCTGCGCAGCGGCATCAGCAACGGGCAGTGGGACACGCTGACTGCCACTGGGACCAACCATCTGATGGTCATCTCCGGACTGCATGTGGGTCTGGTCGCCACTGCCTGCTACTGGATTATCAATCTGCTGGCGCGAATGTCCGCGTCCATGCTGGAGCGCATACCGGCACAGCGTCTCGCTGGGCTGGCGGCGGTGCTTGGCGCCTGGCTTTACAGTGCCATGGCCGGTTTTTCACTGCCAACTCAGCGTGCGGTGATAATGGTCTCGATGCTGATGCTGGCGCAGCTATTGGGCCGGCAGGTCTTGCCTGGCTATCGAATATTGCTGGCCATGGCTGCAGTGCTGGGTTTCGATCCACTGGCAGTCACACAGGCCGGTTTCTGGCTGTCGTTTGTGGCCGTTGGTGCTCTGCTACTGTTGTTTGCCGGCCCGCAGCAAATGGGACCGCCGGCCAGTGCTCAATCCAATCGGCTGCGCTGGGGAGAACATGCCAGTCTGCTATGGCTCAAACCGCAAATTGCCGTCAGCATCGCGCTGCTGGTCCCGCTGCTGTTATGGACGGGGCAGGTGTCATGGATATCACCGCTGGTGAACCTGCTGGCAATTCCCGTTGTCAGCTTCTGGGTTGTACCGCTGGCGCTTGTCGGCATCGTGCTGCTTCCCGTGTCGAGCGCAGCTGCGCAGTGGACGCTTGTGGGCGCCGACACAGGACTGGTCATACTGATGCGGGGGCTGGAGTCTGTTGCCAGCTGGCAGCCACTATGGCAGGGGCCGGTGATTTCAGCACTGACAGTGCTGTGTGTTTCAGTTGGCTGTTTATTGTTACTGCTGCCGCGTGGTCTGTTGCCGCGCTGGCCGGCCCTGCTGCTGATGCTGCCACTGCTGGCGCCGCCGCGACCCGATAGACCGGGCCCGGGAGAACTGTGGTTGCAGATGCTGGATGTGGGGCAGGGCCTGGCCGTGCTGTTGCAGACCAGTCACCACAGCATGCTGTTCGATACCGGGACGGCACTGGGTCCAGACTACGATGCCGGACGCGCGGCGATTCTGCCGGCACTAAAACAGGCAGGGATACAGCAGCTGGACATATTGATCATCAGTCACTGGCATCAGGATCACTACGGAGGCCTGAGCTCAATACTCGGTTCAGTAAGGGTGAGGCAACTGGTCAGCAGCGCCCCGGAACGGTTCCGGGATTTTAACGGCGTGTCAGACGCCTCAATGCAGCCTTGTCGCAGCGGCCATTATTGGCAGTGGGATTCTGTCGCGTTCCGGGTGCTGCATCCTGACCCGACCGAGCGGGGCGGCGGTGGTGACAACCCCAACAACACTTCCTGCGTCGTTCATGTATCGGCAGGCTCACATGCGCTGCTGCTGACTGGCGACATAGAAGCGCCGGTCGAACGCAGGTTGCTCATACAGCAGGGTGATTTGCTGGCTGCCGATGTCCTGCTTGCGGCCCATCACGGCAGTGACAGCTCCAGCACCGAGGCCTGGCTGCGGCAGGTAGCGCCAGACTGGCTGCTGGTGTCGGCCGGTTATCGCAATCGATTCGGTCATCCGGATCCGGCAGTGCTGCAGCGGGCCCGGGCATTGGGCATTGAGGTGCTGCGTACCGATCACCATGGCGCAGTCACGATGATGCTGGGTGGGCCGGGCGAAGCAGAATTAAAAGGCCTGCACAGACGCGAGCAGCGGCGTTTCTGGCATAACAACCCGTCTGGCGAATATGGTAAAGTAGCCGGCAAATCAGCGGGAGATTAAGCTTGTGGTAGAAATCGTAATGGCCGGTGGCTGGTTGATGCTGCCAATTATCCTGTGTTCGATTCTGGCAATCGCCATCGTCATCGAACGTTTCTGGACACTCAGCAGCAATCGCATTGCGCCGCGTTATGCGGTTGGCCAGGTCTGGACCTGGATCAAAAACGGCGAGCTGGACTCCAACAAAATGCGCGAACTGCGCATGGGCTCTCCGCTGGGTCAGATTCTGGCAGCCGGTCTGCTGCATGCCCGCCAGGGCCGACAGGCGATGAACGATGCCATCGAACAGAGCGCCGCCGCTGTCATCCATGAACTGGAGCGTTATCTGAGCACGCTCGGCACCATCGCCGCCATCACCCCGCTGCTGGGCCTGCTTGGCACGGTAGTTGGCATGATCCGGGTGTTTACTGAAATCATGATTCAGGGCACCGGCAACGCCAATGCGCTGGCCGGTGGTATCTCCGAAGCCCTGATTACCACCGCCGCCGGCCTGACGGTGGCCATCCCGGCATATGCCTGCCATCGCTACTTTGTCCGCAAAGTGGATTCGCTGGTGCTGTCGCTGGAGCAGGAGTCTGCCAAACTGGTAGAAGCGCTGCACGGTGATCGCCGCGTAGACATCAAGGACTTTGTGACACTGCCCGAAACCAGCGCTGCCCGCGATAATGCACAGCAGCAGGCGGCTGCCAGTGTTGAGGCAACTGGCTCGTGAAGTTTCCGCGTCGCACGCTGGAAGACCCCGTCATCAATCTGACACCACTGATTGATGTTGTTTTCCTGCTGCTGATCTTTTTTATGGTGACCACAACGTTTACTCGAGAGACCCGGCTGGCTGTCAATCTGCCAGAGGCGGAAGCGACGGCCGCCGAACCTGCACCCGACCAGATCGAAGTGATGGTCAGCCAGACAGGACGCTACAGCATCAATAATGTGTTGCTGGCCGATAACACCAGCGCCACATTGCAGGCACAACTGCTGGAAGTTGCTGCCGGCAACCGGCAGCAGACCATCCTGCTGGTGGCTGATGCAGAAGCCAGCCACCAGGCCGTAATTACCGCCATGGATGCAATAGGCCAGGCAGGATTCAGTGGCTTCAGTATCGCAACCCGCGAACCCGGTGAAGAGCAGGGTGCCGACAGTACGGTCGAGGGGGGCGGTGTCAATGAGTGATACCCAACCACAACAGGCACCAGGCCAGTCGCCTACATCCGGCCCCGAAGCCGCTGCCCTGATGACCGGGGCACAGGTATACGCCCGGCTGCTGCGTTACATCCGACCCTTCCTGGGCTATTTTGCGATCAGCCTGCTGGGTTACATCATTTTTGCGGTCACCACGCCGGCTACTGCTGCCTGGCTGGGCTGGACCATCGATCAGATCGAAGCCAATAACGCCGACGCGCGTATCATCAGTCCCATTCTTTGTGTGCTGATTGTGCTGGCGCGCGGTGTTGGCGGGTTTCTGGGACACTATTCGCTTGAACATACTGCCAATCACGTGGTGCACAAACTGCGCTGCGAGGTGCTCGACCAGCTGTTGAATGTGCCGATAGCCTATTACGATCGCAACACCATCGGCCGTCTGGTATCCAAAGTCACCTACGACGTCATGCAGATCAAGGGTGCGGCCACAAACGCTATTACCGTTGTGCTTCGCGAAGGCCTTACCGTGATTGGCCTGCTGGCCTGGCTTTTCTGGGTTAACTGGCGCCTCAGCCTGGTTTTCCTGCTGGTGGCGCCGTGCATGGCACTCATCGTTCACATGGCCACCAAACGCTATCGCCGCTACAGTCGCCAGATGCAGGACTCCATGGGTGACGTCACACAGATTGCCAATGAGTCCATCAAGGGCCAGAAAGTGATTCGCACCTTTAACGCTGGTGAATATGTTTCGGAGCGCTTTCTGCGCTCCAGCGAGCGCAACCGTCGCCAGAACATGAAGATGGTGGTTACCGAAGCCACCGCCACACCACTGATCCAGTTGATCGTCGCGATGGCCATGGCCATTCTGATCTGGCTGGCGCTGGCGCCGGAATTTCTCGGCGGGGCATCAGCAGGGGAGGTGGTGACCTTCCTGACACTGGCCGGCATGCTCAGCAAACCACTGCGACAACTGTCCGGCGTCAATGCCATCATCCAGCGTGGCATATCTGCTGCCAGCAGTATTTTTGAGCTGCTCGACAATGAGCGCGAACGTGACACTGGCACGCATACAGCGGGCCGGGTCAAAGGTCTGGTGGAGTTTGATCAGTTGCAGTTTGCCTACGAGTCGGCCAAACCCGTGCTGAACGGCATCACGCTGCGTGTCGAACCGGGTACCACTGTCGCGCTGGTGGGCCGCTCTGGCAGTGGCAAGTCCACGCTGGTGAATATGCTGCCGCGCTTCTATGACTATCAACAGGGTGAGATCCGTCTCGATGGCGTTCCAATAACAGAATACGCCCTGAATAATCTGCGTCAGCAAATGGCCATGGTGACGCAGGACGTCGTGCTGTTTGAGGGCTCTGTCGCCGAGAATATTGCCTACGGTCTGGGCGAAGAAGTCACGCTGGAAAAGGTACAGCAGGCGGCGCGCAATGCACATGCCGACGAGTTCATTCAGAAACTGCCGGGTGGCTATGATGCCCAGGTCGGTGATGGTGGCGGACTGCTGTCGGGTGGGCAAAGACAGCGGCTGGCAATTGCACGCGCCTTCCTGAAAGACTCACCGGTATTGATACTGGACGAAGCAACCTCGGCACTGGATACCGAGTCCGAGCAGCATATCCAGCAGGCACTGGCAGAGCTGATTCGCGGCCGCACTACCTTTGTCATCGCACACCGCCTGTCCACCATCGAGAACGCCGATCTGATTGTCGTCATGGATCAGGGGCGCATCGTTGAAAGTGGCACGCATAAAGAGCTGCTGGCGCTTGATAAACACTATGCACGTTTGCACCGCATGCAGTTCAGTGAGTCGGGCCTCATGAATCCGCTCGACAGTGACAGTGAAAGTCAAGCCAGCGAGTCTGCGGGCTGATGTGGCTGGTCGATGCCTGGTATCGTGGTGCCTGGTGGCTGCAGCTGCTTCGCCCGTTATCCTGGTTGTTTAACTTGCTTGCCGCGGCACGCAGGGGACGTCTGACAGCACAGCAATGCACATCAGCCTTGCCCGTCATTATCGTTGGTAATCTGACAGTGGGCGGCGCTGGCAAAACACCCGTTGTACTGGCGCTCGGTGGTGCCCTGCGGCAGCAGGGATGGCGGGTCGGCGTACTGAGCCGGGGTTACGGTGGTCAGTCCCGCCACTATCCACTGTTTGTCGAGGCAGACACAGATGTGCGCGCCAGTGGTGATGAAGCACGACTGCTGCGTCGCCATCATCGTGGCCCACTGGTCGTCGATCCCGACCGTTGCCGGGGGCTGCGTGCACTGGAGGAAAGCGGGCTGTGTGATGTCGTTGTGTGTGATGATGGTCTGCAGCACTATCGACTGGGGCGGGATATCGAGGTCGTAGTAGTCGACGCCGAGCGTGGTTTTGGTAACGGCCTGACGCTGCCCGCCGGCCCGATGCGCGAGCCCGCGCAGCGACTTGCCGGAGTGGATGTTATCGTGTTGAATGGCAAGCAGGCAGAGGCTCAGCTGGCTACGACTTTAGAACAACAATCCACAACGATCGGTTCCGTGCACTTGCAGCCAGCCGCGTGGATCAATGTAAAAACCGGGCAGCGCGTCAGCCTGCAGAATTTTCAGATGGTGAAACTCTCCGACGAGAGTGATAAGCGCCAGGTGTATGCAATAGCAGGAATAGGCCATCCGCAACGCTTTTTTGATTCTCTGTCGGCGATGGGGATCACCGCTCACTGCGAGGGTTTTCCGGATCATTACGCCTACCGGGCAGCCGATCTGTCCTTCGCTGGCAAAGACCTGCTGTTGATGACAGAAAAAGATGCGGTCAAATGTGAACGCTTTGCCCAGGACAACTGGTGGTATCTGGCCATTGAACCACAACTGGACAAGGATGTGCTGACTGCCGTGATAAACAGACTGAACACCATTCGCAGCACGTCTGCGAACATGGGAGACAAGGAACATGGATAAAAAACTGTTGAGCATACTGGTCTGTCCCGTCTGCAAAGGGCCGCTGGACTACAAACGCGAGCAGGCCGAACTGATCTGTTACGCAGACGCGCTGGCTTACCCGATTCGCGACGACATCCCGGTGATGCTGGAAAGCGAAGCGCGGACACTGACCGAGCAGGAACGCGAAGATCGCTGACATTAAGCGTGCAGACATGCGGTCGCAGGATTCAGGAAAGCGGGGGTAAGACAATGAGTTTTGTAGTTGTGATTCCAGCACGGTTTGCGTCGACACGACTGCCGGGAAAACCACTGCTGGACATCGTGGGCAAACCAATGATTCAGCATGTGTACGAGCGCGCCTGCGAGAGTGCGGCCAGTGCGGTTTACATTGCCACTGACGATGAGCGTATTGCTGAGGTTGTGCGCGGTTTTGGTGGCGAGGTGGTGATGACACGCGCCGACCATCAATCCGGTACTGATCGTATACAGGAGGTTGCCTCACTGCTGGGCCTGGATGCCTCGGCGATTGTCGTCAATGTGCAGGGTGATGAACCATTGATTCCTGCAGCCACGATCAATCAGGTCGCAGAAAATCTTCAGAACAACGCTGATGCGGGCATCAGCAGTCTGTACCACGAGATAGAGGATGCGCATGAATGGCGCAATCCCAATGCCGTGAAAGTTGTCACCGATGGCGAGGGTTATGCGCAGTACTTCAGTCGCTCCCCGATTCCCTGGCAGGACGGTGAAAATATTCAGGCCAAACGTCATATCGGCGTCTACGCATACCGGGTTGCAACATTGAATCAGTTTGTTGGCTGGCCACGTGCCTGGCTGGAAATCAGCGAGCGGCTTGAACAGTTGCGTGCCATGCACCACGGAGTCCGAATTATCATGGACAAAGCCGTGCAGCATGTTCCCGCCGGTGTTGACACGCCCGAAGACCTGGAAGCGGTCCGTCGCTTCCTGTCGGATACAGAGATCTGATGAGCGCACCAGCTCACTGGCGAGCCAATGCTGATCTAGCCGGACTGACGACGCTGGCCCTGCCGGCGCGCGCCCGCTGGCTGGTGCGAGTTGAGCAGGAAGATGAGCTGCCTGGTGTCCTGGCGCACGCCTCGCGCATGGACCTCCCAGTCATGGTTTTGGGCGGCGGCAGCAATGTGCTGTTCGCCAGAGACTACCCTGGTGTGGTCATTGTCATGGACCTGATGGGCGTGCAGGCGTGTGCCGATGGCAAAGATATGCTGGTGACCGCCGCTGCGGGGGAGAACTGGCACCAGTTTGTGGAGTACACGCTTTCCCGGGGCTGGTTCGGGCTTGAGAATCTGGCCTTGATTCCAGGTCGCGTCGGAGCTGCCCCGGTGCAGAATATCGGTGCCTACGGCGTTGAGCTGGCACAGCGTTTTCACAGCCTGCGCTATCTCGATCGCGACGGTGGTCAGGTAGAAACGCTCACAGCAGAGCAGTGCGAGTTCGCCTATCGTGACAGCATCTTCAAAAACCGTCTACGCGACAAAGCCATTATTCTTTCCTGTACTTTCAGGCTGTCTCAGCAGTTTACCCCGGTGCTGACGTATCCTGCTTTACGCAATGCCTTACAGGTGGCTGGCCTTGATTCGGACAACAGCAGCATTGCAGAGTCACACGAAGAAATCAGCGCACAACAGGTTTTCGATGCGGTCTGTGCAGTGCGCCGTAGCAAACTGCCGGATCCGACAGTGCTGGGTAACGCGGGCAGTTTTTTTCGCAATCCTGTTGTCAACCGGCAGCACTATCATGAGCTGAGCCAGCAGTGGCCACAGCTGCCACTGTTCGAGATCCCCGGCGATCCATTGCATGTCAAACTTCCTGCGGCCTGGTTGATTGAAAAGGCCGGCTGGAAAGGTCTGCGCCGCGGCAATATCGGCGTCCATGATCAGCAGGCGCTGGTGCTGGTGCATGATTTCCGTGCCGATGCCGGTCCTGTTCAGCCAGGTCAGGCGCTGATGGAGCTGGCCGCTCAGATTGCACAGGATGTCTGGCAACGTTTTGCCGTGCATCTTGAGCCAGAAGTTCAGATCATCAACGGAATCTCATGAGCGATATCATCAATCAAAATACCAGTGGTTTCGATGCCAAGGCCGCACTGGCGGTGATGAGCCAGCGGCCCGGCGTCTACCGCATGCTGGATGAGAAAGGTGAAGTTCTTTACGTAGGCAAAGCCCGCAATCTGAAAAAACGGGTCAGCAATTATTTCCGTGCCAGTGGTCTGGATGCCAAGACCATGGCGCTGGTCTCACACATTGCCAATATAGATGTCACGATCACCAACAGTGAAGCCGAAGCGCTGCTGCTTGAACAGAATCTGATCAAGAAGTATCGTCCGCCATACAATATCCAGCTGCGCGACGACAAGACCTATCCCTACATCATGCTGACGCACAAGGATGCCTATCCAAGACTGGCGTTCTACCGTGGCAGCCGCAAACGTGACGCTACGTTTTTCGGGCCATTTCCCAGTGCCAGTGCAGTACGCGAAAGTCTGGCGTTGCTGCAGAAAGTGTTCCGCGTGCGCCAGTGCGAGGACAGCTATTTCCGCAATCGCAGCCGGCCCTGTCTGCAGTACCAGATTGGCCGCTGTACCGCGCCCTGCGTGGGGTATATTTCACCGACGGACTACGCGCAGGATGTCCGCGATGCCACACAGTTTCTGCAGGGCAAAAGCGATTCACTGGTGCAGGAACTGGGACGGCGCATGGAGCAGAAATCTGCGGCACTGGAGTTCGAGAGTGCCGCCAGACTGCGCGACCGCATCAGTGACCTGCGTCGTATCCAGAGCGAGCAGGTTGTCTCCGGTGGCGGCAGTGATGCCGATGTCATGTCTGCCGTGCTGGAGGGCGCCTATACCTGCGTTCATGTGATCACTATTCGTGGTGGGCGCATCATCGGCAGCCGCAACTTTTTTCCCAAGGACAAGCTCGCAGAAACGGCGGCTGATCTGCTGGCATCATTTATCGCGCAGTACTACCTGCGGGATGGTGTCACCACCGGCTCGGGTCTGATCCCGGCGGAAATCATTATTGCACCTGCCATCAAGGGCAGTCAGAGCCTGCAGGAGGCGCTTGGCACCGCTGCTGGCAAACAGATCCGATTGACCGCCTCGGTACGGGGTCATCGCGCCCGCTGGCTGGCCATGGCCACCGGTAACGCCGAACAGGCCATTCAAAGCCATATCAATAACCGCCAGACCATGCTGCAGCGCTTTGAGCGACTGCAGGCCGAACTGGAGCTGGATTTTATCCCGCGGCGCATAGAATGCTTTGACATCAGCCACACCATGGGTGAAAGCACGGTCGCCTCCTGTGTGGCCTTTGACCACAACGGTCCGCTTAAATCCGACTACCGCCGCTACAATATCAAGGACATCCAGGCTGGCGATGATTACGCAGCCATGGAGCAGGCGCTGTCACGTCGGTTCCGGGTAGTGGCCGAGAGCCTGCTCGAAGATGCGCCTGAAGGGAGTGAGCAGGCCGCTGCGGGCGAGCAGGCTCCTGAAGTAGGGGATACGGACGTTAAAGGGGACGGAGTAATTTTGCGCGAGCGCAAAAAAACTCCGTCCCCTTTAACCCCAGACATTCTGCTGATTGACGGCGGCAAGGGCCAGCTTGCCCAGGCGGTGGACGTGCTCAATCGCCAGCTCTCGCCCGAGCTGCTGGGTCAGATGCTGCTGATTGGTATCGCCAAGGGCATCAGTCGGCGGGCAGGGCAGGAGACGCTGTTTCTGGCCGTCGGCGACAGCTATCAGGAGATTGCCATCCCGGCGCACTCACCCGCCCTGCATCTGCTGCAGCAGGTGCGCGATGAAGCCCATCGCTTTGCCATCACCGGTCATCGTCAGCGCCGCGCAAAAACCCGCACGCAATCACCGCTGGAGCAGATTCCGGGCCTGGGCCCGGCACGGCGTCGGGAGCTATTGAAGTATTTTGGTGGTCAACAGGAGGTAATGCGCGCGAGCGAGGCCGATCTGGCGCGAACGCCCGGCATCAGTAAAAAACTGGCCGCTGTTATTTATGAGTCACTGCATAATGAGTAGAATGCGGCGTCTCCGGGAAGAAGGTGTTACAGATGACAAGGAATAAGCCATGAATGCTGCCAATCTGGTAACCATGTCACGCGTGCTGCTGGTACCAGTGATTGTGATGGTGTACTACAGCGGACAGCCGTGGAGCCAGCTTGCCGCTGCCGTGCTTTTCACGGTTGCAAGCCTTAGCGACTGGCTGGATGGTTATCTGGCCCGACGACTGAATCAGACATCAGCCTTCGGTGCATTCCTGGATCCGGTGGCGGACAAGCTGCTGGTGGTCATGGCGCTGGTTCTGCTGACCGCCAACTTCCCCAGCCCCTGGTTTGTGCTGCCGACCGCTGTCATCATTGGCCGCGAGGTGTTCATATCGGCGCTGCGAGAGTGGATGGCGAGTCGCAATCAGCGTGATGCGGTGGCTGTAGCCTATGTTGGCAAATTGAAGACAACCGTGCAGATGATCGCCATCATCGTGCTGCTGGCCTACTCACCAGAATACCCGTATTGGCTCTTGCAAATCGGGTACGGATTGATATATCTTGCCGCCGCTCTGAGCCTGTGGTCGATGGTGATTTATGTGAAGAATGCATGGCCATCACTGAAGTAAATTAGATAAAAATTTACGGTTTCGGTGCTTGACATCGTAACGAATGGCATTAGAATAAGCGCCTCTTTCGCAGTGATGCAAAAGACGCAGTAAAACCAGTTAAAGCGGGAATAGCTCAGTTGGTAGAGCACGACCTTGCCAAGGTCGGGGTCGCGAGTTCGAGTCTCGTTTCCCGCTCCAAACTTTAGGCCACTGGCCAGTCCGGGTGTTATCTGTCTGCCAGGTAGGTCCCGAAACAATCAAGGCTGGGTGGCAGAGTGGTCATGCAGCGGACTGCAACTCCGCGTACGCCGGTTCGATTCCGACCCCAGCCTCCAAACTCCCTCGTAAAATTAGCATCCTGAAAGTCCCACAGCACGCTTATCAGTTGATGATCAGAGTCTCATCTCCCGCATAGTCGCGTGGATCCCAATTGCTCCTCAAGCTCGCTTTATTGATCAGCACGACATCACGTTGATTCAGCGGCGACAACAGGGCATTGTCCGACGTCAACGCAGCTTCGATTATGGAGCGCGACGCATAGTCGTACTGGCATTTGTAGCTGCTCAGTAAAACCCGATCGTAGTCATGCGCCAACATTTGCTGATACGCGGGCAATCGACTCCAGAAATCGCTCAGCAACATTTTTTCAGGCTCCATTATCAGCAGGGTCTGATAACGAGCTGCGGTTTCTAATTGCGACTCAAGTTCAGTTTCCGGTTCGACAGGGAGAAACTCGACATTGCTGTAATAAATCTCCGAGCGAATACTGCTTTCGTCGATGCGGTCAGTCGGAAAGTAAACAATAATCTGGGCGGCGCGCGAACTGAGTTCGTCCAGCGTCCGGTAAAAACGCCAGTCGATATCGTCCATGCGAACCAGACAGCTTATCTCTGCCAGATTGTTATCGTTTAGTTCTACGTCCTCAGGTTCTGCATGTACTGCAGGTGGCGCGAATTCCTGGGGTTTCAGTCGAATCGCGTGTTCACAGTGCTTGCGTACGCCGTCCGGGTAATAACCCTGGTAATACAGTTTTTGCCAGCCGGCTTTCACGGTGTCGGGATCCCTGCTCCGCAACTTTTCCAGGAAGTCACCGCGCAATTGACTCCACAATGCCATATCCGCGTGGATATCAGGACGTTCCTGCTGCAAGTGTCCAATTCGCGCCGAGAAATTGTTAACAAAGCGCGCGGGAATGGGCGATATCTGGGCGAAACTGTCACCTTTGCAAAACCGCGCCCGGCCCGGCTGTGTGAACTTCCAGTTCATGGTGCTGGTATAGGGCGACCAGTCTGTCTCCAGAATCCCGCTCAATGCCTGAATGCCATGTTTCAGTTCGTTCACCGGGCCCTGTATCTGGAGACTGATGCCAGGTGATGTTCTGAACAGATAGTGAAGAAAAAATGTCAGCACACCAAAACCAAAATGGCTCGATGCAATGCACGGCCCGTCATGGTGTGGAAATATCTCGATGGCAGACAATTGATCGCCGCCGTGGTAAATCACGTCAAATCCACCCGGCAGAGTCAGCTCCCACCCATTGTTGTTGGCGA
This sequence comes from Gammaproteobacteria bacterium, assembly GCA_002706685.1. GTDB lineage: Bacteria > Pseudomonadota > Gammaproteobacteria > Pseudomonadales > Pseudohongiellaceae > Pseudohongiella. Next base: position 201,840 of record PALV01000015.1, read on the forward strand.
TGTTCAGTGGCAGGCACTGCGTCGCAAACGAATTGGTGGTTGCCAATTGCCAGTCACGCAGTCGCTTCGCTGGAATCAGTCCAGGCAGCTCGCGTTTGGTGGCTGTCGGGTAGGCAATAATCTCGTACTCTGCATCAGACATGCAGTTTTTCCTGTGTATGGTTCCCGATGTGATCCTCAATCATGGTCAGGGAGTCTAGCACAACCAGTTTCCCTGTCTCAGCCGCGCCAGTGTTCCGGTCTGGCTTTTGCCGGGTGACACACTTCAAGCAGGCGTTTATATTCAGTATCTGTGCTTGCGCCCGGAACAATAATTATGAAAAAAGTGACTTTGACAATAGCCTTAATGATGTCGATTTCAGGTTCGGCCTTATCACAATCATCCGACGCCTGGCAGAGAATGACTCAGGCTCTGGAAACCAGGGTAGCTGAGGCCCAGGACAACAATATCCGCATGTCGGTCGGCGTCGCCAGTCTGGCTGGCGTTAACGATGACTCGCTGGTGCTGTTGGGTTCACCGGAGTCCTACCCGCCAGCGTCCACCATTAAGATGTTGCTAATCGCCACGCTGATGCAGCAGGTCGATGCCGGGATGTTGTCGCTGGACGACACCACAACTGTTGAACAGAGCGACATCGTTGGCGGTTACGGCGAGATACAAAACGAACCAGTCCCCAACGAAGTGACTTTAAGGCGCCTGGCCCAGCTGACCGTCACTGTCAGTGACAATACGGCCACCAATGTGCTGGTCGATCTTGTGGGTTATGACGCCATGCGGGCTCTGGCTGATTCGCTGGAGCTGCACGACATGCAGTTTGGCCGCAAGATGTTTGAAGCAGCCACGCCGCCCGCCAAAGAAAACTACATAACCGCGGCGGACAGTATCAAGTTACTCAGGGCAATCTACGACGGTGAGTTTTTAAGTGAGTCATCACGGCAGACCATCATCGACTGGATGTCAGCGCAGACGGTGAAAACAAAAATCGGCGCAGGCATTCCGGAAGACGTGCCAATTGCTCACAAAACAGGGGAGAACGCCTCTGTCACGCACGATCTGGGTTACATTCTGTGGCCGGGCAATGAAGTGGCATTAGCCATATTCGCCCAGTCACAGGAAACGGATGATTTTGATACCGTGCAGGCCACTGTAAATCCGGTCGTTGCTGACGTAGCCCGTATCATTTACGAGCACCTCAGGCCTGCCGAAGCACCATAAACCAGGCCCATCAAGGTTATGAATTTCAGCCAGCTTGATATACAATGCGCGGCTCCGCAAAGGACAGGAAGTCCGAGAGCGGCCGCAAGGGACAGCCTCCCCAAAGGCAAACAGTAGATAGAATGCCTCCCACGCCCGGGTGGCGAAATTGGTAGACGATGTGCAGGATGCACAAGTGCCGCGTAGGACAGGACGTCCGAGAGCGGCCGCAAGGGACAGCCTCCCCAAAGGCAAACAGTAGATAGAATGCCTCCCACGCCCGGGTGGCGAAATTGGTAGACGCAAGAGACTTAAAATCTCTCGACCGTAAGGTCGTACCGGTTCGATTCCGGTCCCGGGCACCATACGTATTCGAATTTCTTCGCATTCTAAGCTTTCAGTGGTACTACCGGTTCGATGAGCTCGCCCTTCGGGCTCGGGCTTCGCCCAGCGCCTATTGTCACGAAAATGTCGTTAAACTGTCTTATTGTCACGAAATTGTCATGTTACTGTAATAATGTGGCGCCGCATGAGGGAATGGGGACGGAAACCTATAACCAAATCCGATTCAAACCAGCAATCTGGAGATAAACGTGGCTATAAAACCTACCTGGAAAAATCTTTCGCTAATCACAGCAATCAGCGTCGCGACAGCCGGGACCGCTCAGGCACAGCCTGAGTTCGACGTTCGCGGCCGGGCTCATTTCGATGCCGCCTTCGTTGACGCCGACCAAAACCCGGAACTGGGCAGCGGCTCTTTGCTGCGCCGTGGCCGTCTCGGCGTCACTGGTGACCTCACCGATGACTGGGATTTCCTGGCTGAATACGATTTTGCAGGCGGCAGCGCCACGGCAAATGACGTGCGCCTGCGCCGTTCGTTGGGGCCCGGCCGATTGATTATCGGTCAGGTGAAGGTTCCAATGGGACTGAACGAACTTGCCAGCTCCAACAATATCACTTTCATCGAGCGATCAGCCCCCAGTAACCTGGTGGTGGATTCACGACGTCTGGGGCTCAGTTATCACATGTCGCAGGGGCCAGTCACCTTGCAGAGCATGGTCTATACCAAAGCCATCAATCAGTCTACCAATGGCAACGACCCGGTGGGCGTAGCCGGGCGTGTGGTCTTTAATCCAGTCAACGAAGGCGGCAATGTGGTCCACTTGGGCCTGTCGGCTGCGGTTGAGGATCTGGGGACCAACGGCAGCATTCGCCTTCGCGAGCGTCCCGAGTCTCGTCCTGCCAATGGCGTCCGAGTCATCGACACGGGCTCCATCAGCAATGTCAGTTCCACGGCCAAGCTGGGGCTGGAACTGGCCTATCAGGCTGGTCCTTTTTCAGCCGAGGCAGAGTACCTCAATGTGAATCTGGATCGCGATGGTGTTGGCAGCCCAAGCTTTGGTGGTTACCACGTACAGGCCAGTTATGTGCTGACTGGTGAATCCCGCAGCTATTCAGGCGGCGTTTTCGGGGGCATCAGCCCGTCGGGCAGTAACGGTGCATGGGAAGTGGCAGCCCGCTACAGCAGCGCAGACCTGGATGACAGCGGCATCGTCGGCGGAGGTATGGACAACGTCACTTTGGGGGTGAACTATTATGTTTCATCCAACCTGCGCTTCATGGGCAATCTGATCTTCTCCGATGTCACCGATGGCCGGTTTGGCGACGAGAACGTCAATATCTTCCTGATGCGCGTCGCCTACAGCTTCTAAGGTCGAAGTTTCCTATCGTCATAGCCCGGGTGCCATTGCCGATCAAGTGCAATGGTACCTTCGCCCTGGCCGTTGGGACGAAGAGCTTACTACTCAAAGTAAAACCATTACCTCACTCAGCCCCGCCCGGCCCAGAATTGAGCAGCCAGCTCGTGTAATGATCCTGTCAGCTGTGATACGTCGTGAGCCCGCGACCGGTTGGTCTTGCTGCTGTCCACGTTTTTCTCAGATGTGTTCTGAATACGAACGATACTGCGGTTGATCTCCTCGCTCACCATGCTTTGTTCCTCAACCGCGCCGGCGATCTGCATGTTCATGTCAGTTATTTCATTGACCCTTTGACCTATGTCTGCCAGCGCGCTGGCGGCTTGCTGCGCCTGTTCTACGGTAGCCTGTGTTTGCGCATTGCTCTTCTCCATGACAAGCACTGCAGATCTCGCCGCATCCTGCAGCACAGTTATCATATTCTGAATATCAGAAGTTGATTGCTGTGTTCGTGCAGCAAGACTTCTTACTTCATCCGCCACGACTGCGAAGCCCCGACCCTGTTCGCCGGCACGCGCGGCTTCGATTGCAGCATTGAGCGCGAGCAGGTTGGTTTGATCGGCGATGCCTCTGATGACATCAAGTACCTGTGATATCTCAGTGCTATGTGTTTCAAGTTGGGTAATGACACTGGTCGCCTGTGTGATTTCATTCTCCAGAACACCGATTGCTTCGCTGGCACCAGTCACCAATCCTTGGCCTTTGCTGGTTTCCTGGTCAGCATGCTCTGCAGCCGACGCGGCGTTTTGCGCACTACGGGCAACCTCCTGAATGCTGGCTACCATCTGGTTGACTGCAGTTGCGATCTGTTCGGTTTCAGTCTGCTGTGTCCTGGAGAGTTCACCACTGCTATCAATTTCCACTAAAAGGTCTTCCGCAAGTTTCTTAAGCAGGCGCGAAGCATCGCTTATGCGGCCGATGACAGCCCCGGTTTCAGCTTCGCGCATGCGCAAGGCAAATTCAATTTGGCCAAGTTCGTCGCGGCGGCCCGTGTAAAGCAGCTGACTCAAGGGATTGTCCGCGATGCTAACCGCATCGCTGGCCAGTTTTCGTAGCGGAGTCATGACCAGATATATTCCCACGCAGCTGAACAATACGCTGGAGATTAGTGCCAGGAGTGCACCGTAGAATTCGATAGTGGTGAAAGGCAACACAACAGCAAAGGTTCCTGCTATAGCTGCTGCGGCTGCCAGGTATAACTTGTTCTGAAAAGAAAGGGACAGCTTCTTGTTCGCCAGCTTTCCATTCAAGCGCAGTTTTGCATAAAGTTTTTCGGCTGCATTTACCTGGGAGGTTTCTGGTTTGGTGCGAACAGATTGATATTCAACAACTGTTCCGTTTTTTTGAATCGGAGTGACGTAAGCACTGACCCAGTAGTGGTCGCCGTTTTTACAGCGATTCTTTACCAGACCCATCCAGGATTTGCCTTTTTTTAAAGTTGCCCACATGTGCTCGAACGCTGCCGGCGGCATATCCGGGTGACGAACTATATTGTGGGGCTGCTTTAAAAGTTCATGCTCTTCGAAGCCGCTGATCTGAATAAAATCTGGATTAACGTAGGTGATGTGACTTTGCGTGCTCGTTGTAGAGAGAATGTTTGCATTCTGTGGCAGGTCCAGCTGTTTGCCTGTTACTGGCAGATTCCTACGCATGACTAACTCCTTTTGTGCCGTACTTGTTATTTTTTGGAGACATTCCAGAGATGTGAAATTTTTTCTTCACACCTAAGCTAACGGGCACCAGAAGTTTATTTTTAGATTGTTACTGCAAAATAAGTTATTCCCTATGACGATCACCTTAACAGGAAGCTTTCGAGCAGTGTCGTATCAGTGCATGCTGACAGAATGTAAATGGGCAGCTACACCTGCATGAAGCGGTTAGCACTTCACTGCTCACCGTATTAACGGCGACCAGTCCCCATACTTGCTGCTCACCGGCCCACGCGGAATCGATGCCACGATAATCGCCACGGCCATGGCCAGTGTGAACAACTGAATCGTCAGCGTGCCCTCCAGCACAAACGCACAGATCGCCAATGCCATCGCCATGATCATGTTCAAGAAGCGCAACGGCCGGCCCACTTCAGCCAGGGCCGAGATAGAGACAGTGATCATCAGCGAGCCGATCAAATGGTGTGTATCTGCCATGGCACCTTCGGCTCCAAGCAAAAGGCGGGTGAACATCAGCACTACGCCCAGCGCGACGCAAATCCACAGGCCCGTGCACCAGCGCACACCACCAGTGAAGAATTCCTGCACGATTTGCAGAGGAGGTCGTTCAAAGTGCTCTTCCTCGTAAGCAGTCTTCTTGTCCGGCATGTCGTCGGTATCACCAAATATGAATGTGCGCAGCAGTGAGTGCCCCTGCCGCTTGCGGCGCGCCAGGAACTGACAGGTCGCAATGATCTCATCCAGTGAGAAAGGAATCTGCAGCAGCATGGCCGCGGCTGCCATCAGGCAGAGTGTGCACCAGGTGTCCAGCAGAATCGGCTGAATAATGATAAACGTGATCGACACTGCGCCAAGTGGCACAATCAGGATACCAAATAGAATCGTCAACCAGGGCATGGTGCGCCAACGTTTCGACGAACCAATCAGGCCGACCAGAATCTCCAGCAGATAAACCAGGGCGCCAGCGCCGGCATCAGGCACTGGCCATGCCTCGGAAACGTAGGAGGTGATGATTTCACCAGTCCCGTTTTTGCCATCCCCCTCAATCGCGCCGGCAAAAAACGGATCCCAGATAGTGTCGATGTGCTCCAGCTGGTAGGCTGTCATGTAGGCGGAAATGAAAAAACCGATCAGCGCCAGGATGATAATCGGCAGGCGCTGTGACCAGGTCGACGGCGAGTACTCCCAGCCCGGCGGAACCGTCGGACCGGTCATCACCGCAACAGGCGAAACGCCGGGGGCAGGGCGCAGAGCGACTGCAAAACCGGCAACCAGCGTACCCACAATGCAGCCGTTAAGGTAGGCCGCAGGGGATGTACTCCAGAACACCAGCGGTGCCGACATCACCCAAAGGCCAACAATGGCCGTGGCCCATCTGGCAGCAGGTAAGCGCCAGGACATCGATAATAACGACAGCACGATAATGGCGGCGCCGGAGATCATGTCGCTGATCACCATGGCCTGTGAATCGTAGGCGAGGCGCGGCACCGAGAATATCAGCCAGCAACCCAGAAACACATTGATCATGCTGCCCCATAAATTGCGTGCATGTTCGTCCCGGTACCAGGCTTCATGTTCCTTCAGCAGTTTGTTTGGGTCATCCACCTGTTCATCGGCAACTGCAAGCGTATCCGGCGGCCGCATGCCATTGCGCTGGTACCAGCCAACTGGATCTTTCTCCAGATTTTTGATCATGGCCGGTAGCTTTTTGCGGATGGAGTGCTTCGGTTTCCAGCCCAGCAGGTCCTGTGCTTTGCTGATATCAAGTTCGTAGTGATCGGCTGCCAGATCGATCAGGAAGGGTCGCACGAAAGGCTTTTCACCATGGTCAATGGCATCGGGTACTACCGGCTCACTCTTTTCCTGCAGCCAGGCGCCAGCCTTGGCAAGCGGCTGCGGCAGATTGACAGTCGTCCATTTGTCTTCACCATGCATCAATTTGCCCAGTGTGTCCTGCAACTCCGAGTAGCTCATCACCTCGGGTTCGCCGGCCAGAATGACGCAGTCATCCGGCATCTTTTTGCGGCGATCAACGCAGCGTTTGAACAGATCGAGCATGTCATCCAGATGGATGAAGGACTGGCCGGCTTCGGTATCTCCGGCATACAGGTGTGATTTGGGATGGCGCTCATAAATCCAGGCGATTTGATGTGCCAGTGTAGGTACGGCGCTGCCATCGTCATACAGACCCGCCAGGTGCAGAAAAGTGCAGGGGATCTTGCCACGTTGTTCACGTATTTTTGCTTCGGTATCCGCTTTCGACTGCGGGTAGGCCCAGCCGGGCTTCAGGGGGGTGAGTTCGTTGATGGATTCACCCGGCGAGCAGGGCTGATGGACCAGCATGGTGCCGGAGTATATAAACCTTTCGACGTCAAAATCTCTGAGCGCATTGAGCAGCCTTTCGGAGCCGCGCACATTAACCTCGTCATAGAGTGGCGATTTGTCGCCGCTGAAGTCAAAGTAGGCGGCCAGATGAATGACGGCGGCGATTTTTTTGCCGTGTTTCCTGCGAAGCTGATTGAAGGCTTCCGTCATGGATTCATCCGATGTCAGATCAGCCACGACATCGGCAGGCGCATCACGATCGAGCCCTATCACATGATAATCAGATGAGAGTGACTTTCCGAGCGCAGCACCAATATTGCCGTTTGACCCGGTAATCAGTACCAGCGGCTTCGCCTGTTTGGCCATGGCCTGTCCTCCTTTTTTGCCCTCTTTCTTGCGTTCCATGCGCTTTACCCTAACATTTCTTTAACACCATTTCATGTGAGAAGGGATTTCATCTTTACCCATAATTGACTGAAAGGTGTTGAAAATAGTCGACTTTGATTTGTGTGTGGAGTTGCAGTAGTGTGATCGGCAAGGCACCACAAAAGGTGAACTTCAGGCCAAGCCTGTTGTCACATTTAATGTGGCTTAAATATTTGAAATTCCGTAAGCGAAGCGCGGCGCTTGGCGATCAGTCAGCACGCCAGCGCAAAGACGCTCAGGGAGTGATCTTATGCAACGCCATCTTTTAATCACCGCCGTGATTGCGTCGGTGGCAAGCTTTTCTGCACCTGCTGCCTTAAGTCAGGGTTTGACCACAGGGCCGGATCCGGAGCGACAGACGGGCAACGACGAACAGTCAGCGGTTGAAAGACTGTTCGAGGATGAAAACGAGCGCGACATGATTCCGCCAAGCGAATTCGTCGAAATCGCCTCTGCCAATCACATCGCACAGGTTGCAGCAGCGAATGCCGCGCTGGAGGACGGTAGTCGCGAGCTCCATGGTTACGCCAACGAAATGTCGGAAGGTTTTGCCGAGTTAAATGCGGAGCTGGCGGTCATCGCCAATCGATACGACCTGGAAATGTCAGACGACCCCAGCCTGGTCGACAGCATTCAGAATGTCCTGCTGGAAATACGTGAGGGCGAATCCTTCGACGATGCCTATATCAGCCATCAAATTGATGCGCATGAAGAGGCTATCGAGCTGTACCGTGACGCTTCGCGCTCCGCCAATCAGGATATCGCGACATTCGCCAGTGACAAGCTGCCGCAGTTGCAGGGCTATCTGCAGATGACCAACGCGCTTCATGAACAGCAAGTCAACGACAGCTGATGTAGCGATCATCGGGCTCACCCTGTTTTTCCATGGACGACGGTAGTCTGCTCTGCGGCTGCCGTCGTATGTCATCATAGTCCTTAATGAATCAAGTTTATAAGCGGCGCGGTAAAACGAGCCTGGAGTACTTCATGGAAAAAATCAGACAATACCCCGATACGATCAATCCGGATTTTTCTGCACGCGATGTGTTGCCCGGTGTCGACGATCTGATAGCCCGGCGCTGGTCACCCAGAGCGTTTGCCCGGACGGAGATTGCCGAGGCCGATATCAAAACGCTGTTCGAAGCTGCACGTTGGGCGCCGTCCTGTTTTAACGAACAGCCCTGGCAGTTCTATGTGTCCAACGATGACAATTTTGACGACTTCCTGGGCCTGTTGCTCGATGGCAATCAGGTGTGGGCAAAAAACGCTTCCTTACTAGGGTTCATCGTGGTTAAAAAAACATTCACCAGTAACGGCAAGCCTAATGCCTACGCTGAGTTCGACGCCGGTGCCGCATGGATGGCAATGACACTGCAGGCGCGTCAGATGGGGCTGTATACCCACGGCATGGGGGGCATCAAACATGATGAGGTTGCCCGTTATCTGAAACTCGATGACGATTACAAGGTTGTCTGTGGACTGGCCATCGGCGTGGCGGCTGAACCTTCAGTATTGCCGGATGAGGTCGCGGCCAAGGAAAAGCCCTCGCCACGCAAACCTCTGTCTGAAGTTGTGATACGCTAAGCGGCGCCAGGGGCGCGGTAGAGTGCCCCAGTCAGTCCCGGCACAACTCAACGGAGAATCATCATGGCAAAAGTACTCAAGGGCGACGATAAGGATCTGGGCGGATTCTCCGTCTCGCGTGTACTGCCCCATTTTGAAAAGAAGATGGTGGGTCCATTCATCTTCTTCGACAACATCGGTCCCGCAAAATTTCCGGCAGGCAAGGGCATCAATGTGCGACCGCACCCCCACATCGGCCTTGCCACTGTCACCTACCTGTTTGCCGGCAGCATGCTGCATCGCGACAGCCTGGGCTCGGTTCAGGAGATATTCCCCGGTGACGTCAACTGGATGATTGCCGGCAATGGCATTGTGCATTCCGAGCGTGAAACCCACGAGGTCCGTGCGACCGAGCATCCGCTGCACGGTCTGCAGCTGTGGGTGGCGCTGCCGCCGGATCACGAACGAATCGACCCTGATTTTCTGCATGTAAACAAAAACGATCTGCCCTGCATTTACCGTCCTGGTTTGATGATGCGTCTGATTGTGGGGGCTGCCTATGGTCGAAGCTCGCCGGTGCGGACCTTCTCGCCGATGTTTTATCTGGACGTGCTGGCCGACAAGGGCAGCCAGCTGGAGCACCCGGCGCGTGATCAGGAGGCTGCCATCTGTATCATATCTGGCGCCCTGGAGATTTCTGGTAAACGTTACGAGAAGGGCGATTTTGTCCTGCTCGACAGTGATGATACGTCGTTCACAGCGCTGGAAAACTGCCGTTATGTCATCATCGGCGGCAAACGCTTTGAACGTATCCCGCACATCCACTGGAACTTCGTTGCCTACGAGCGCGCGACCATCGATGAGGCTCGCCAACGTTGGGACGCAGGTGAGTTCCCGGCCATCCCCGGTGACGACGAAGAGCACATTCCACTGCCATGAATACCTTACAACTCAGTAAAGGGCGCGAAGCGTCGCTGTTGCGTCATCACCCCTGGGTATTTTCCGGTGCCGTGGCGCGTGTCACAGGTAACCCGGCGCCCGGCAGCACCGTGCAGGTTGTGGCGGCTGATGGCAAACCGCTGGGCTGGGCTGCGTACTCACCGGAATCGCAGATTCGCGCGCGGATGTGGGCATTTAATGGCATTGTGGGTGACAATTTTCAGGTGGATGCGACCAATATTGCGTCGCGTGTCCAGCGTGCGGTGCAACGGCGTCAGCACCTGCTGGGTGAGCATCGCACGGCGATCCGCCTGATCTATGCAGAATCCGATGATCTGCCTGGCCTGATCGTGGACCGTTATGGTGACTATCTGTCCTGCCAGTTCCTCAGCGTCGGTGCTGAATTCTGGCGTGACACTATCATCGCGGCACTCAATGAGCACTCGCCCAATCGTGGCATTTACGAACGTTCAGACGTCACGGTGCGCAAGCACGAGGGGCTGGAGTCACGTAAAGGGCTGATCAGTGGTGAGGAACCGCCAGAGTTCATTACGATCAATGAGGCCGGCCGGTTGCTGGATGTCAGCATCACCGAAGGCCACAAAACCGGTTATTACCTGGACCAGTACGACAATCGCAGTCTGCTTCAGCAGCTTTGCACACAGGCAGGACGCCCACTGAAGGTACTGAACTGCTTTTCCTACACAGGTGGTTTTGGTATCGCTGCGCTCAAGGGCGGCGCTGCACACGTCACCAACGTGGACTCATCCGGGCCTGCACTGGAGCTGGCGGGCCGCAATCTGGAGCTTAACGGTTTTGACCCTGATCAGGCTGAGCTGGTGCAGGCCAATGTGTTTGATTACCTGCGCGATCTCAAACAGCAGTCCGGCAGCCGCTACGACATGATCATTCTGGATCCGCCCAAATTTGCCGAGACCCGTCATCAGTTCAAACGGGCGTCCCGCGCCTACAAAGACATAGCCCTGCAGGCCGGCGCGCTGTTGAACCCTGGCGGCTGGCTGGTCAGTTTTTCCTGCTCGGGAGCCATCGATCCACCGCTGTTTCAAAAAATCACCGCAGATGCACTGCTGGATGCCGGAAGACAGGGACGAATCACGCACCATTTGCATCAGTCCTCCGATCATCCGGTGGCCTTGCCGTTCCCCGAGGCACTGTATCTGAAAGGTCTGATTTGCCATGTCGACTGATCGAGAGCCGGCAGCCAGACTCAGGACGACAACGTCGTGTCACTTTACCGGCCACAGCGCTTATGCCACACCTTTTTTCAGTTTATAATCGCGCCCCATGACCCAAGCAGACTCCTTCCAGCACGCCGTGAATGGCCTGATCAGCGCTGGCCAGCGTATATGGCAACAAGGCTGGTGTCCGGCCACAAGCAGCAATTTCTCACAGCGCCTGGATGACAGCAGCTGCGCGATCACTGTATCCGGTCGAGACAAGGGGCAGTTGAGCGCCGATGACATCATGCGCGTGGACCTTGATGGCAGGTCACTGGATGGCAAAAAGCCGTCGGCCGAAACCCTGCTGCACACCACACTGTACCGTCGTGACCCTGGTATTGGAGCGGTGCTGCATACTCATTCGGTCAAGGCGACGCTGGTCTCCATGCATGCTGATGGGCCGGTGGAGTTCAAGGGGCTGGAACTGTTAAAAGCCTTTACCGGCACGGCCACGCATGAGTCAAGCCTGTCGCTGCCGGTGTTTGATAACACCCAGGACATTGCCGCCCTTGCAAAACAGGTCGATGACCATATGAATGAGACAGGTACCGGTCACGGTTATCTTATACGGGGCCATGGTCTCTATACCTGGGGGCCGGATTTGCCGACAACACTGCGCCACCTTGAAGCGCTGGAATTTTTACTGGATTATTACTGGCATGCCAGCCGCTGGCAGCCAGCCGAAGCACGCGAGGTCGACCGATGAGTGAACTGAGTATCTTTGCCGACAACAAGCCCGATCACGAACTGTTGCACAGCGTCGATGCCAGCGAGATCGCGCAGGAGCTGGCCAGGGTCGGTATCCGTTTTGAGCAGTGGCAGGCTGGTCAGGACGTCAAGGCGGGCGACAGCAGCGAGCAGGTGCTGGCCGCCTATAAAGCTGATATCGACAAGCTGATCGAAGAGGAAGGCTATCAGACAGTCGACGTGATCAGTCTGGATGCCACCGATAATCCGGACGTGCAGGCCAAAGTGCCTGAGCTGCGCCAGAAGTTTTTAAGCGAACACCGTCACAGTGAGGACGAAGTGCGCTTTTTTGTCGATGGGCAGGGTTTATTCAGCCTGCACCTCAACGATAAAGTGTACGAAGTGCTGTGCCAGAAAGGCGACCTGATTTCAGTGCCCGCCAACACTCCGCACTGGTTCGACATGGGGCCAAAGCCCCGTTTTGTAGCGATCCGGTTTTTTAACAACCCCGAAGGCTGGGTAGCCAACTACACCGGGAGTGCGATCGCCGAGTCGTTCTCCAGACTGGAGTCATAAAAGGACAATGAAGCCAATCGCGATCGTTACCGATATCGAAGGTACCACCAGCTCTATCCGTTTCGTCAAAGACATTCTGTTTGTGTACGCCGAGCAGTTTCTGCCCGACTTCGTTCGCAAGCACAAGGAAGAGCGTGATGTGGCCCGCCAGCTGCGCGCCATGTCCGAGAGCACCGGCATCCCGCTGCGCAACACCGAAGCACTGATCGCTCAGTTGCAGGAGTGGATGCGGCAGGACAAGAAGGTGACAGAGCTCAAAGCGCTGCAGGGCATGGTCTGGGAGCAGGGCTACCAGCGTGGTGAATACCAGGCGCACCTGTACCCTGATGTCCCCGAGAAACTGCGCGAATGGCAGGAGCAGGGCATCAATCTGTATGTCTACTCATCGGGGTCGGAAAAAGCCCAGCGCCTGTTCTTCCGATACACCACCCACGGTGACCTGCGTCTGCTGTTTGCCGGCTACTTCGATACCACCATCGGCGCCAAGCAGGAGGTCGAGTCCTACCAGCATATCGCTGACTGGATAGCCCTGCCGCCGAAAGACATTCTGTTTCTGTCAGACATCGAGGGTGAGCTGGATGCGGCGGCGGAGATCGGGATTCAAACGATCCGCGTGGTCCGCCCGCAGGAGGGTGACGCTGAGGTGGATTCCAAGCACCGGGTGGTTCACTCATTTGCGGAAATCACATTTGATTGACGGCTGTCAGCTTTAGCGCTTCCGGCGTCGGAACCAGGGTAGCAGTCCTCCTCAGGTTTTCGTCGCTCCTTGCTACCCTGTCCCCGCCGCCTCGATTGGACGTTGGTGCCGCATCTAACTGACGCCGGCACGAGGGGAGGGAGGCGGGTGTTACTTGTCGCCCCATCAGGGCGCGTTTATCCTTTTGCCGGACACCCGATCAGCGGGAGGACTGTCTGAGTCCTGAGCGGCGAAGCCGCGAAGTCGAGTTCCGCCCCGCCGGGTGTCCGGTGAAAGGATGCGATCCGGGCGACAAGTAACACCCGCCTTCCGGACCGATCCAGAACCGAATCACTAGCGGTGGCGTTCGGCAAAGGCTTCGTACTCGCGCAGGGACTGCGGATTTGCAAGTGAGTCCTGGTTTTTGACGGGCCGACCGTGAATCGCCTCCCGCACTGCCGTCTCAGCGATCTTGCCGTTCAGCGTGCGCGGAATATCCAATACCTGCTCCATCAGCGCCGGCACGTGCCGGGGCGATGCACCGTGTCGGATGATCTGGCGGATGCGTGCCTGCAGTGCCTCGTCCAGCGTGGCTTCGTCGCGCAGTCGCACAAACAGCACGATGCGGATATCCCCATCCCATTCCTGACCGACCGCAACGCATTCCAGTACTTCATCCACCTGCTCCACCTGACGGTAGATCTCGGCCGTGCCGATCCTCACGCCGCCCGGGTTCAGTACCGTGTCCGAGCGACCGTAAATGATCCAGCCGCCATTGGCTGTCTGCTCGGCGTAGTCGCCGTGCGTCCAGACATTGTCAAAACCTTCAAAGTAGGCGGCGCGGTATTTCTGCTGATCCTCGGTGTCATTCCAGAAGCCGACCGGCATGCTGGGAAAGGACTGTCGGCACACCAGTTCACCTTTTTCGCCAACAACCGGCTGGCCCGCCTCGTTATAGACGGCCACGTCCATGCCAAGACCCGCGCCCTGAATCTCGCCGCGGTTCACTGGCTGCCAGGGGTTGCCCAGTACGAAGCAGGAAATGATATCAGTGCCACCTGACATTGATTGCAGATGGATGCCGGGTTTGATGTCGCGCCAGACATAGTCAAAGCCTTCTTCGCTCAGTGGCGAGCCAGTCGACATCAGTGCCCGCAGTGCGCTCAGGCGATGTGTTGTCAGTGGCTTAACACCGGCTTTCTCGGCGGCAGCCAGATACCTTGCAGAGACGCCCAGCAAGGTGATGTCCAGCTCGTCGCACAGATCAAACAGTATGTCCGGTCGCGGATGAAACGGCGAGCCATCAAACAGCACCAGCGTCGCGCCGGATGCAAGTCCTGTCACCAGCCAGTTCCACATCATCCAGCCACAGGTGGTGAAGAAAAACAGGGTGTCGTCGCGAGTCAGCTGCAGGTGCAGGTGGTGTTCCTTGCGTAGTTGCAGAAGCGTGCCGCCTGTCCCATGAACGATGCATTTGGGTACACCCGTGGTACCCGATGAGTACATGATAAAAAGCGGGTGATCAAAGTCGGCGGGGTAAAAGCTTAAAGCTTCGACTTCTGTAGCCAGTTTGTCGGTCTGGCTGCTCGCGCTACTGCCTTTGCTGAACTCCACACAGCTTTGCCAGTCGTGAACTTTGCAGTTGTCCGATCCTTTGGGTTGTTCGCTGGCATCGTAGAGCTCGGGCAGTACGATCAAGGCTTTCAGTGAGGGGAGAGCGGTGGCGAGTCTGTCCAGAGTGTGGTGGTGACTGTGCTGCTTGCCGGCGTAAACATGGCTGTTAACAGCAAACAGTGCTACGGGCTCGATCTGAGAAAAACGGTCCAGCACACCATTAACACCAAAATCCGGGGAGCATGAGCTCCAGATCGCGCCCAGAGAGGTGGCCGCCAGCATCGCCACCACGGTCTCTATTCGATTCGCGGCAAAACCGGCAACCCGGTCACCGGGCTGCACACCCTGATCCCGCAGCCAGGCGGCGACATGTGTCACCTGTTCTGCAAGTTGCGCGTAGCTCAGCGTCTGGCGATTGCCGCGCTCGTCAGCGAATATCAGCGCCGCATGGTCATCGCGGTAGCGCAGCAGATTTTCGGCGAAGTTGAGCTGCGTGCCGGGAAACCAGCGATCCTGCCAGATGTGATCGCCACGCTGTAGCGTCTGATCTCCCTGCGTGTGAGTGATGATGCCAGTGGCGGCCAGGCAGGCGCGCCAGAAGGCCTCGCGTTGAGTGATGCTGTGCGTGTGCAGCGTGCTGAAAGGAGTGGGCGGGGTAAACGCAGCGAGCCGCCTGTTGTGATCGCTGTCCGGTTCCGGGCTGTGTGATGGCGTATTGTGAAGTTGTTCAAGAAGCTGCTGGAAATCGATGTCAGTGCTCATGACTATGTCTCCATTGCCTGCGCAACTTTGGCGCGGTTCTGACACTCCAGCTGCCCGCAGATCCAGTGACTGACGGCGACCAGTTGCGGGAGGTCCACACCGGTGTCCATGCCCATGCCGTGCAGCATGTAAATCACATCTTCTGTGGCTACGTTACCACTGGCACCTTTGGCGTAGGGGCAGCCACCAAGACCCGCCACTGAGGCGTCAATGGTGGTGATATCCAGTTCCAGCCCGCTGAGCAGATTTGCCAGCGCCTGGCCGTAGGTGTCGTGGAAATGCATGGCCAACTGTGCCGGTGATGCAACCGACAGGCAGGTCTTGAGAACCTGACTGACCTGTCTGGGTGTACCGACACCAATCGTGTCGCCCAGTGAGACCTGATAACAACCCAGTGCCAGCAGTTCTTCGATGGCCATGACCACATCAGCCTCGGGTACTTTGCCCTGGTAGGGGCAACCCATGACAGTGGACACATAACCGCGTACCGGAATGTTTTTATCGCGGGCCGCTTCGCAGACCTGGGTAAAACGCTGAATGCTCTCGCGGATGCTGCAATTGATATTCTTCTGACTGAAGGCCTCTGATGCCGCGGCAAACACTGCAACTTCATCAGCGCCCGCGGCCATGGCCCGCTCAAAACCCTGCATGTTCGGGGTCAGCGCAGAATAGGTCACTCCTGCCTGCCGCTTGATCAGACCAAACACGGCTTCCGAGTCAGCCATCTGCGGGATCCAGCGTGGTGATACAAAACTGCCTGCTTCAATATGCTGCAGACCACACTGCGCCAGTCGATCAATCAACTCGGCCTTGACTGCAGCTGGCACCATGACCGGTTCGTTCTGCAGCCCGTCGCGTGCTCCCATCTCATACAGTGTAATCATGCGTCCAGCTCCATCAGTAACTGGTCGGGCTGTACCATGTCGCCCTCATTGCAGTGCAGCTCGGCAATGACGCCATCGTGAGAGGCACGCAAGGTGTGTTCCATCTTCATGGCTTCCATCACCAGCAGTGCTGAGCCGGCTTCCACTTTGTCACCCGCTTTAACTTGCAGGGCAATCACGCGGCCGGGCAGGGGCGCCCTGATATGCCGCTGAGCCTCGCCTGCGTGGCCGGCACCGGACAGTGCCTCTGGCAAAGTGGCCGGGGAGGGTGTGCCACCAGCAAAACGCGGTGACAGATAAAGGGCATCCAGATGGTAACGACGCGAAGCTTCTGACTGCTGCGTGCGCCAGGCGTTCAGTGCACCCCAGTCTCCGGCATGGTGTCCCGCATGGCTCGTCAGACTGGCAGTATCTGAAGCGGCAGCGCGGGTTTGTGGCTGCGACATCGCACGCGTTGCCAGAGAAGCCGCAATGGCTTCGTGGTGTTTTTGCAAAAACGCCGTAGTGACATCACCACGACGGAAGGCAGCAGTATCAACGATGGCACCCAGATAACTGGCGTTGTGATCAATGCCAACAATTTTTAGCTGCGCCAGTGCTGCCGACAGCCGGGCGGCAGCTTCTTCACGACAACTGCCATGACAAATGACCTTGCCCAGCAGACTGTCGTAATAGACGCTGATACGGTCGCCGCTGCGAAAACCTGCGTCGACGCGAACCTGCTCGTCCTGCGGCCAGGCCAGGTGTGTGATGGTACCCGTTGATGGCAGAAAATCCGGAGCACCAGACTCTGCATTGATGCGTGCTTCCATCGCCCAGCCCTGACGTTTGATGTCATCCTGCTGCGCGGGTAAAGCTTCGCCACTGGCCACGCGCAATTGCCATTCAACCAGATCCAGTCCGGTAATGAACTCGGTGACCGGGTGCTCCACCTGCAGTCGGGTGTTCATCTCCAGAAAGTAGAATTCACCGTCCTGATAAAGAAACTCAACCGTACCAGCGCCGCTGTAGTTAATGGCCTTTGCAGCGTTCACAGCCGCCTCGCCCATAGCCTGACGTGTCTCCTCCGTCAGCCCGGGTGCCGGCGCTTCTTCAATCAGCTTCTGGTGACGTCGCTGGATGGAACAGTCACGCTCATGCAGGTGAATACAGTTGCCCTGTGAGTCGGAAAATACCTGAATCTCCACGTGCCGGGCATTGGGCAGATATTTTTCCAGCAACACCTGGTCATCAGAGAAAGCCGCTTTGGCTTCACGTTTGACGCTGGCCAATGCCTCGGCAAATTCACTGCTGGACTGGACCACACGCATGCCCCGGCCGCCTCCACCAGCACTGGCCTTGATCAGTACCGGATAGGCTATTTCGTCAGCATGCTTCTGGAGGGTCGCAACACTCTGATCAGCGCCATGGTAACCCGGCAATTGCGGGACACCTGCCTCGCTCATCAGCTGTTTGGCCTGCGACTTCGATCCCATGGCGGCGATTGCATCAGCGGAGGGGCCCACAAAGATCAATCCGGCGTCGCTTACTTTGCGTGCAAACCCGGCGTTTTCTGAAAGAAAGCCGTAGCCTGGATGGATCGCCTCGGCGCCTTCGGCTTTAGCGATTTCGAGTATCAGCGCATGATTAAGATAGGTGTCAGTGGCACTGAATGCCTCCTTGCCGACCGAATAAAGTGGCACTGCTTTGTCGGCCAACTGCGCATGCAGGGCCTGACGATCGGCCGCCGAATATATGGCGATGGTGCGAATGTTCAGCCGACGGGCGGTACGAATGATGTGGCATGCTATTTCGCCGCGGTTCGCAATCAGCAGGGATTTGATCATGGTCAATTCCCACCCTTGCCAGTGGACTGTTTCTGGCTGCTTGTAATCCAGGGCGCGTCAGCTTTGTCGAAGAATGCCTGCAGACCACCCTGAGCCTCTTCAGCTGCACGTACCCGCGCGATCAGCTCGCAGGTGTATTCAGTCACTGCCGCATCTTTGGGTACCGGCACCAGATAACGGATCAGGTTTTTGGTGTCGGCCATCGCGCCAGGTGCATTGCGCAGCAATTGGGCTGCCAACTCGTGCGCGCGTGTCATCAGAGAATCAGCCGCTACGGTTTCGTGGATCAGATGGGCTGCCGACGCCGCGTCTGTATCAAACACTTCTGCGGTCAGGAAATAACGACGCGCCAGATGCGGTCCCATCCGGCTGATCACAAAAGGGCTGATCACTGCAGGTACCAGTCCAAGTTTAACCTCGCTGATACTGAAGCGCGTATTCTCGGCTGCGACCACCAGATCCGAGCAACAGATCATCCCGGTGGCGCCGGCAAATACATTGCCATGCACCGCCGCGATGATTGGTTTGGGGAAGTCGTGCAGCGCCCTTAGCATGGCCGCCAGCCGGGCCGCATCGGCCACATTCTCTGCATGGCTGTAGTTCACCATGGACTTCATGTACTTCAGGTCAGCGCCGGAACAAAAACTCTTGCCACGGCCAGCGATGATCAAAACACGTGTGTCCGCATCAGCTGCCAGTCGTGTGATGGTCTGATGGATGCGCGCAATCAGCTCGGGGTTGAACGCGTTATGTTTATCCGGCCGGTTAAGCCACATTTCTGTAATGCCGGGGGCAGGGCGCACAACTTCCAGAATGTCAGTGTCCGTGCCGACTGTCTGCGATACTGTGTCCGTGTTTTTCTTTGCTGTAGTCATAGTGTTTAGCCTGTTCTGATCCGCTATCCGAATGCAACTCTGTTACATACGGAAAATGCCAAAGTCAGTTTTGTTCTGTGGCGCATGACGCGACGCAAACAGAGAGAGTCCCAGAATCTGACGCGTGTCAGCCGGTACCACAATGCCGTCGTCCCAGATTCGGGCGCTGGCGTAGTAGGGGTGTCCCTCACGCTCGTATTTTGCTTCTATCGGCGCCTTGTAGGCCTGCTCCTCTTCCGCGGTCCAGGCCTGTCCCTTTGCCTTGAGCATGTCTCCACGCAACTGTCCGAGTACACCTGCAGCCTGCGCGCCGCCCATCACGGAGATGCGTGCGTTTGGCCAGCTCCACAAAAAGCGCGGATCAAATGCGCGTCCCGCCATACCGTAGTTGCCGGCGCCAAAACTGCCGCCAATCAGCGTGGTAATCTTTGGTACGCCTGCGGTGGACACCGCGTTGACCAGCTTGGCACCGTTCTTGGCGATGCCTTCATGCTCGTATTTGCGACCGACCATAAAACCGGTGATGTTCTGCAGAAACACCAGCGGAATGTTGCGCTGGCAGCACAGCTGAATAAAGTGAGTGCCCTTAAGGGCGCTTTCAGAAAACAGTATGCCGTTGTTGGCCAGAATGCCGACGGTCTGACCGAAAATTTCTGCAAAGCCACAGACCAGCGTGGCACCGTACAGCGGTTTAAACTCATCGAAGTAAGAACCATCCACGATACGCGCGATGACTTCACGCACATCATAGGGGCTGCGAACATCCGCTGACACGATGCCGTAGATTTCGTCCGGGTCGTAGGCGGGTGCAGCTGCTGACACATCAATAGCAGGTGAGCGGCGTCCCAGCCTGGCGATACTGCGGCGCACCAGTGCCAGCGCGTGCACGTCATTGTCCGCCAGGTGATCGGCAACGCCGGAAATTTCCGCGTGAACACGGCCGCCACCCAGTTCCTCGGCAGTGACTTCCTCGCCAGTGGCGGCTTTTACCAGCGGCGGACCGCCCAGGAAGATGGTGCCCTGGTCGCGTACGATGATCGATTCATCGGCCATCGCCGGTACATACGCACCACCCGCTGTGCAGGAGCCCATCACCGCGGCTATCTGGGCGATTCCGGCGGCGGACATGCGCGACTGATTGTAAAAAATACGACCAAAATGATCCCGGTCCGGAAACACTTCTGCCTGATGCGGCAGGTTGGCACCACCGGAGTCCACCAGATAAATGCAGGGCAGGTGGTTCTCCATGGCGATCTGCTGCGCGCGCAGATGTTTCTTGACCGTCAATGGATAATACGTGCCCCCTTTTACCGTAGCGTCATTGGCCACGATCATGCACGCCTGACCTGAGACCATGCCGATACCGCTGATCATGCCCGCGCCGGGTATATTGTCTTCGTAGACCTGGTAGGCGGCCAGCTGCGACAGCTCCAGGAACGGCGAGCCGGTATCCAGCAGTGCTTCAACGCGTTCGCGAGGCAATAGTTTTCCGCGAGACACATGGCGCTCTCTGGCTTTCTCGTCGCCGCCCAGAGCCAATTTGGCCGTCAGCGCCTGCAGTTCGTCGCGCAGCGCGGTGTGGTGGGCGTGGTTGCGTTTGAATTCATCCGACTGTGGGCTGATCTTGCTCTGAATCTTGTTCACGCGTTCAGCACTCCTTTTGCTGCGGCTCTGAGTTCAGCGCTTCCGGCATTGGAACCAGTGTGGCAGTCCTCGTCAGGTTTTCCTCGCTCCTTGCCCCACTGTTCCCAATGCCTCGATTGGATAGTGTCGCAAGAATCAGATGCGGGCAGTGTGTAGTTAAGCGGTTTCACGGAAGAGCTCCCGTCCGATCAGCATGCGTCGGATCTCCTGGGTGCCGGCGCCGATTTCGTAGAGCTTGGCGTCGCGGAGCAGGCGGCCGGTGGGGTAGTCGTTGATGTAGCCGTTGCCGCCGAGGATCTGGATGGCATCGAGCGAAAGTTTAGTGGCGTGGTCGGCGCTGAACAGGATGGCGCCGGCGGCGTCTTTGCGTGTGGTTTCGCCGCGGTCGCAGGCGCGTGCCACAGCGTACACATAGGCGCGCGAGGCATTCAGCGCAGTATACATATCGGCGACCTTGCCCTGTATGAACTGAAATTCACCGATCGCCTGACCGAACTGCTTGCGGTCATGCACGTAAGGTACGACGACATCCAGACAGGCCTGCATGATGCCCAGAGGGCCGCCGGACAGCACTACACGCTCGTAGTCCAGGCCACTCATCAGCACCTGCACACCACGGTTTTCGCCGCCCAGAATATTGGTCGCTGGCACCCGGCAATCGGCGAACACAAGCTCGCAGGTGTTGGACCCACGCATGCCCAGTTTGTCGAGTTTGGGGGAGCGGCTGAAACCCGGCGCGTCGCGCTCTACAATGAACGCAGTGATGCCGTGCGGCCCGGCGCTGGCGTCGGTTTTGGCGTAGATGACGTAAACGTTTGCATCCGGACCATTGGTGATCCACATCTTGCTGCCATTCAGCACAAAATGATCGCCATCGCGTTTGGCTGACAGCTGCATGCTCACCACATCGGACCCGGCATTGTGCTCACTCATGGCCAGTGCGCCCACATGCTCGCCGCTGATCAGACCCGGTAGATACTTTGCCCGCTGCTCGTCAGTGCCATTACGATAGATCTGATTGACACAAAGGTTTGAGTGCGCGCCGTAGCTCAGCCCGACACTGGCAGATGCACGGCTGATTTCTTCCTGCACCACCACATGCGCCAGATAACCCATATCAGCGCCGCCATATTCCTCAGACACGGTAATACCCAGTAAACCCAGGTCACCCATTTTGCGCCACAGCTCGGCAGGAAACTGATTACTGCGATCAATTTCGGCTGCAAGGGGCGCAATCTCACGTGCTGCAAACTGCTGCACCTGTTCCTGCAGCATGCG
This sequence comes from Gammaproteobacteria bacterium, assembly GCA_002706685.1. Lineage (GTDB taxonomy): Bacteria > Pseudomonadota > Gammaproteobacteria > Pseudomonadales > Pseudohongiellaceae > Pseudohongiella. Next base: position 223,778 of record PALV01000015.1, read on the forward strand.
CAGGCTTTCGTCGAAGTCGAAGCTTAGTTGGGGGTAGTGCATGGGTGCGCTCTCATTCTAATTTTAGTTCGGGCTTGACCCGATTCTAAACCAAAACTGAACGGATTCACACAACACCCACCGGGATCGCGTAGGCAGGCCAGCATCTTTTGGAAGCGGGACGGGAGGCGGGTGTCAGATCTCGCCCGGATCGCATCCTTTCACCTGGCGCCCGGCGGTGCGGGTCTCGACCTCGCTCGCTGCGCGGGCTCGGGACTCGAACAGTCCTACCCGCTGATCGGGCGCCATGCAAAAGGATAAAGCGCGCCAACCACCATGGATGGCGGGAATGCAGGTTTTGCAGGAGCAAAAACCTGTCTGATTGATATTCTGACACCCACCTCCCGTCCCTTGTGCCAACGTCGATCTGTCAGCTGCCGCCACCGCTCTCCCTCTGCATTGTTGCAGCGAATCAGTTTACTTTTGAAAGAGGGAATCGGACGGTTTCGTGAGCGTTGAAGCATGCTTTGGCGCAGGCGACAGGTCAATCAGCGTCATTTGTACCAAGCTCTATTCGCAGACAAACACCGAAAACAGGTAATGGTTAGCGATTTCCACATAGCTCAAAGATGGCACTAGGGCAGGTGAGGGGGTATCAGCGCTTGCCCAATCAGGGCGCGTTTATCCTTTTGCCGGTCACCCGATAAGCGGGCGGGACTGTCCGAGTCCTGAGCGGCGTAGCCGCGAAGTCGAGTTCCCCCCCGCCGGGTGACCGGTGAAAGGATGCGATCCGGGCAAGCGCTGATACCCCCTTGCCGGACCGCTGTTCAATTATGCGAAAAAGAAGCCGGTGAGCAGGCGGTACATCGTGCCTGCCGACCGGCTTGAGGAGCGATCAACGCGATGAAAACTGACGAACAAGCTCATGCATGGCAGAGATATCCTGCGCCAGACGCTTGCTGGAGTCCGCAGTCGAACGCGAGGCCTCACTGGTGCGCTCCGACTGCGTCTGAATATTAACGATATTGCGGTTCACCTCTTCAGCCACCGCGCTCTGCTCTTCCACAGCAGTTGCCACCTGGAAGGTCATGTTGCGGATTTCCGAGACGGCCCGGCTGATTGCGCTGTAGGCATTGCCGGCGTCCTGGTTGAACTTGACGCAGTGCTTGGCCTTGTCCTGGGCGCTGGCAATCGAGTCCACGCAGCTTTGCGTGCTGCCCTGGATGCGGTTAATGATGTCCTTGATCTGCACTGTGGAGTTCTGGGTACGCTGCGCCAGAGTGCGGACTTCATCGGCTACCACTGCGAAGCCCCGGCCCTGTTCGCCGGCGCGAGCAGCCTCAATCGCCGCGTTCAGAGCCAGCAGGTTGGTCTGCTCGGCGATACCGTTGATCACCTCGATGACAGAGCCAATCGCGTTGCTGTCATTGCCCAGCTCCTGAATCATGCGGGTAATGTCATCAATATTCGCTGCCAGTTGTGTCGTTGCCGACAGACTTTCATCAATCGAGTGACGGCCGTCTCCAACGCTCTGGTCAGCCTGTTCTGCGGCTGTGGAGGTGTTGGCGGTATTACTGGCCACTTCATGAATGGCGCTGGACATTTCTGTTACAGCTGAGGAAACAGAGTCGATTTCCGCCTGCTGCTGTCCAATGGCCTGATCGGTGGCAGCGACTGCCTTGCTCGCCTGGTCTGCAAGGCGGTCGAGGCTGGCGGCCGATTCGTCGACACGTTTAAGAATTGTCGTGACTTCCGAACTGAGCTTTTTCATGGCCAGTTCTACGGTGCCAAGCTCATTCTTGTGGCCGGTGTAGACGGCGCGCGAGAGTCTGTCACTGGCGATTTTTTCGGCAGCTTCGATCAGCGGGTTCATCTGGGCAAGCAGGACTGCGCCCGCTGCCACACCACCCACAGCACCAAGGGCTGCCAGGGTCCAGCCCAGAGCGCCACTGAGCGCTGGCACGGTCAATGCGGCAATCACGACCAGCAGGCTGAGAACCTGGGCCGCAAGTATGCTTTGACGCCATCCAATGGGTGCATTCAGGCTAACGGATGCGCCACTGCGCAGGCGGGCGTAAAGGCTGCTGGCAGCTTTCACGTGTTTCTCGTCTGGCACTGAGCGGACAGACTGGTAGCCAGTCACCTTGCCGTTTTCAAAAACTGGCGTGACGTAGGCATCCACCCAGTAATAGTCACCGTTCTTGCAGGCGTTTTTGACCATGCCCATCCACGGCTTGCCGCGCTGAACGGTTCCCCACAGGGATTTGAATGCTTCTTTGGGCATATCCGGATGGCGCACGATGTTGTGCGGAGAGCCGATCAGCTCCTTCTCGGAATAGCCTGATATTTTTATGAATTCTGGGTTTGCGTAACGAATATAGCTGTTCAGGTCGGTCGTGGAAACCAGCTTTTCGTTAGTGGAGAATAACTTGCGTTCGGCCATTTTGCGTGTCTCGCTCTATGACAGGGATTGTCAAAATAGCTAACGGCAATGGCCTGCAAAACTTGAATAATATCCCTACAAATTTTGTGTTTGTTTCAGGTGCCAGCTTGCAAACTCATCAGACGGCACTGGTCGATGATAGAAGAAGCCCTGAATCTGATCGCACTGGTACCGGCTTAGCAGTGCCAGCTGATCCGGTGTTTCCACTCCTTCGGCAACTACCGCCATTCCCAGTGTCTTGCCCATGGAGATGATGGCCTTGCTGATTGCCTGGTCTTCCCGGCTGTTGGCCAGGTCGCGGACAAAGGCGCGATCGATCTTCAGAGTGTCGATAGGGTAGTGGCGCAACTGGCCCAGCGATGAATAGCCTGTTCCAAAATCATCCAGGGCGAAACGTACGCCAGTGTCCTTGATAGCCTTGATCACAGCAATGGCATGCTCCGGATTCTGTATCATCAGGCTTTCGGTGATCTCCAGCTCCAGGCGCTGCGGGTCAATACTGGCGGCGCGTAAAGCATTGATGATGAACTTGCCAAGCTCCGGGTAATTAAATTGTCTGGCCGACAGATTGACCGCCAGATTCAGCGGCGGCAGATTCAGTGTGTCCCACTCGTGAAGCTGTTTTATGGCCTGCGTGATGGCCCATTCGCCGATGGGAATGATCAGTCCGTTATCTTCGGCAATCGGGATGAACTGACTGGGTGACACATCGCCCAGCTCTGGGTGATGCCAGCGCAGCAGCGCTTCAACCCCGACCGCCTGGCCAGTGTTCATGTCCAGTTTGGCCTGGTAGTTCAGACTCAGCTGATCGTGCTGCAGCGCCTGGCGCAATTGCAGTGACAGCCCGGCTCGGCGCTGGGTGTGCTGATGCAGCTCGGCGGAATAGCAGTGCACGTTGTTGCGGCCATCTTCTTTGGCGGCATACATGGCTGTGTCTGCATGATTCATCAGTTCTTCTTCATTAAACGCATCAATGCCAAACAGGCTGACACCAATGCTGCAGCCGACCATGAATTCACGGTCATCCACTTTCACGGGCTGTGAGAAGGTTTCAAGAATATGGTTGGCAGTGGTCAGCGCCAGTCCACGTGCGCTGACCTTGTGCAGCAGGACCACAAATTCGTCGCCGCCCAGTCGGGCTACTATGTCGCTGCTGCGCAGTGGTTGGCGAAGTCGCTTGGCAACTTCCACCAGCAGCCGGTCGCCCGCATGATGCCCGTAGGTGTCATTGACAGTTTTAAAGCGATCCAGATCGATGAACAGCACGGCAAAGGCATTATCTTTGTAGCGGCTGGCGGTGCGGGTTGCGTTGCGCAGCAGCTCGGTGAACATCACGCGATTGGGCAGGCCTGTCAGGGTGTCGTGAGTGGCCAGATGACGAATGCGGTTGTCAGCGCGCTTTTTGTCGGAGATGTCGCGGGATATTCCGCGATAACCGGAGAACTTCTGCTGATCATCAAAAATGGGTTCACCAGCCAGTGACAGGTGATAAACCTGGCCCTCCGAATTGGTGAACGAAAATTCAAAGTCGCGGAAGGCTTTTTCCTGGCGCAACAGGCGACGGAAACGTCGCCAGTTCATGGTATCTGCCCGCACGCCCGGCATATTCCATAAATGCCGTCCTATCAGTGTGCGCACCGCCTTCTGGTTGCTTTCACCAATAATGCGCCCCTCGTACTGGATGAAGTGCAGGCCGGCATCCATCTCCCAGTAGAAATCGGAGGTCAGGCTGGTCAGGCTGCGAAAGCGCTGTTCATTGCGTCGGATGGCTTCTGCTGCCCGCTGCTGTTCTTCGTCGGCGGCAAAACTGTCCAGCGCAAAGGAAATATTGTCGGCCATGCTCTGCAGGATGGACTGGTTCTGCGCGTCAAAAGTGTCAACCGGCCCGGCGTAGAACAGCATCACTGCGATGCACTGCTTGCGCTCGAACAGTGGGTAGGCGGCGGCACTGCCGATGTCGAACTGGCGAGCCAGGTCATGCCATGGACTGGTGCGCGGATCATTTTTGAAATCGTTGCTGCTTTGCGCCTTGCCGCTACGAAAAGCCTCACTGGTCAGGCCGCGGCCCTCTGGTATGTCGGGGGTCGTGGTAACCAGTACCTTTTCGGGCTGGCGGGTATAGTTGCCGGCGTTGGCAATGGCCTTGAAGCGACCGCTTTTGAGGGGAGCCAGTATTGATGCAGTCGTGAACAGGCCTGATGACACGGCCGCTGCACAGACATCCTCAAACAGATCCTGGCGGCTTTCGGCGCGCAGAATGGCCTCGTTGGTCAGGCTCAGCGCCGAGAAAATACGCTGCAGCCTCAGGGCGCGATTTTCTGCCTGCTTACGGGCAGTGATGTCACGGCCTACACCAATGATCACCCAGCGCCCCTGAATCTCCGTGGCGCGGCTGTAAATCTCGATAATGGCTTCGCTGCCGTCAGAGCGCCGCAGTCGGCGCTCGATACGGCTGCTGACACCCTGTTTGATTAGCCGGTCATAACGCTCTGTCAGTTCGGCTTCAGAGAAACCCATTATTTTGCCCGGGCTTTGAGAGATAAGCTCGTCGCGGCTGACTTCCAGACTCAGACAGGCAGTGTCATTGGCGTCAATGAAGGTGAGTGATTCGCGATCGACCAGAAAAATCATGTCCAGCGACATGTCCATGGCGGCACGAAAGCGCTCCAGGTCGGCATCGTGGCTGCGCACACTGGTAATGTCGACAGCCATGCATTCGTAATGGCTGAACTTGCCACGCTGATCCATCACCGGCGTAGCGGCGATCTGCAGATAGCGGTGACCCTCGTCTGTATTGACGCGGCATTGCCAGCGCCTGAAGGTATTGCCGCCCTGCAGCTGTTTGAGCCAGGCGTCCCGGTCTTCAAGGGCGATCAACTGGTCAAAGCTGTGCTGTCGCAACTGTCTGGCAACTGCGTCTGTACTGGCAGAAAAACTGGCCACCTGATGGCAACGGCCGTCGGCCTCCTGGCACCAGTAGAGGTCGGTGCAAAGAGAAAGCAGGGTATGCTGCGGTTGCAGGGCAGGGGGCATCAGGTCTTATTTTTATGTTGTTGGTTTATTCCTGTACTGTCGACCACATTACATGTAACAGACAGATGGGCCTTGTCACAGATTGTGACAAGGCCGCTAATCTAGCAGGGAAATATTGATATGCCAAGCGTTCGTTCGATATTTAAGCAGGCAGGCTGGAGCAGGCTTTATCCAGTGAATTCAAGGCCTCATCGATCTCCCGAGGGCTGACCACCAGAGGTGGCAACAGGCGTATGGAGTTGCCGCCGGCTTTCACCGCCAGCAGGTGATTTTTCTGCATGGCCTTGATCAGATCGGCGTTGCTGGCCACGCAGCGCAGGCCCACCATCAGGCCCAGGCCGGTGTGTTCGGCCAGCACTTTGGGATAACGTTTAATCAGCTCATCCAGCCCGGCGCGCAGCTGGGTGGATCGCTCGGTGACCGTCTCCAGAAAACCCTGGTCAGTCAGCACATCCATCACTGCATTACCCACAGAAGTTGCCAGTGGGTTACCGCCGAAGGTGCTGCCGTGGGTGCCGGCCGTCATGACCTCGGCTACCCGCTCGGTCGACAGGCAGGCGCCAATTGGAAATCCGCCGCCCAGCCCCTTGGCGGAGGCCAGTACGTCGGGTGTCACGCCCAGCGCCTCGTGGGCAAACAGATAGCCGGTGCGGCCCATGCCGGACTGTACTTCATCAAACATCAACAGAATGCCATGCTCGTCACACAGTGCCCGGACTGCTTTCAGGTATTCGGCGGTGACGGGGCGAATGCCACCTTCACCCTGCACCGGCTCCAGAATCACGCCGGCTGTTTGTTCTGTCACGGCCTGACGCAGGGCCTCCAGGTCACCAAAGGGCACCTGATCAAAACCACCGTCGCCGACCAGGAATCCCTCAGTGTGCAGCGGGTTGCGGCAGGCGGCCACCGGTGCCAGTGTGCGGCCATGAAAAGACTGCGCCAGCGTAATGATGCGCACGCGTTCCTTGCGGCCATGATGGTAGTGAAAGCGGCGCATCATCTTGAAACCACACTCAACCGCTTCGGTGCCAGAGTTGGCGAAAAACACGCGATCGGCAAAACTTTTTTCAACCAGGCGCTTCGCCAGCCGCTCAGTGGGAATATTGCTGAACAGATTGGACGTATGCCACAGGGTTTCGGCCTGGGTTTGCAGCGTGGATACCAGGTGAGGGTGACAATGCCCCAGACAGTTCACAGCAATACCAGCGGTGAAATCCAGATAGGCATCGCCGGCTTCGGTATAAAGATAGCACCCCTGACCCCGGCTGAACTGCAGGTCGGGGTGTCCGTAGTTGGCCATCAAGGCAGATTGATTCTGCATAGCTGAGGTCATTCGCTGTTTGTCCTGTAATCGATTCCTGTTTTCAGACCCATTCACTGGATCTTGTGTTCGGTTCAACTCATGGCTGGGCACCTGAGTATGGTATTCTAGGCAGCCTGCCTTCAGATGTATAGCAGGGGTGCACACCCCGGGAGTATGTAATCATGTGGTTCAATGACAAAACCAGAATGGTAACGGCCGATGCGGCGCTGCCGGGTCGCGATAAGCCACTGGATATTTCGGGGCGTCACACCGTCACTGGCAATTCCATGGTGCCACCGCTGCCGGAATCATTGGAAGAGGCCGTGTTCGGCCTAGGCTGCTTCTGGGGAGCTGAGCGGGTTTTCTGGCGCCAGCCGGGTGTTTTCAGCACCGCTGTTGGTTATGCCGGGGGCTTCACACCTAACCCTACCTACGAAGAAGTGTGCAGCGGACAGACCGGGCATGCTGAGGTGGTCCGGGTGTTTTTTGATCCGGCCAAAGTCAGTTATGAAGAATTGCTTACTTTGTTCTGGCGCTCTCACAATCCAACCGAAGGTATGCGCCAGGGCAATGACCGTGGCACGCAGTATCGCTCCGCCATCTATACCGTCAGTGACAAACAGCTCGAAGCTGCCAAAGCCAGTCTGGACGTGGCTCAGCAACGTCTCAGTGCTGCCGGTCATGACGCCATCACTACAGAAATCAAGCCACTGGCCGATTTCTATTATGCCGAAGAATATCATCAGCAATATCTGGACAAGAACCCCGCTGGCTACTGTGGCATACGCGGGCTTGAGTGTCTGATCTGAGTGTATTTGGTATTTGTCACAGTAATGTCATCTAAATGTAGATAATGCGTCACGCAACTGTCGTGTGACGAATATTTAACGAGTTTGTGACATGCAGCCATTCGGTCAAGAATCCTGCGTTCAGCGTGCGCGCTGAGTCGGGATTGTTTACCAAGTTAATAAGGGGAGATCCTACGTGAAGTATACCTGTTGGGCACTGAGTGCCGCGGTGGCAGCTGCCATCAGTTCATCGGCGCTGGCACAATCCACCGAATTTTCCGGCGACCTGCGCTTTGGTTACTATTCTTTCGACCGGGAAGAGCGCAACGGCACCAACCCGGACGATGGGCAGTGGCGTCTGCGCGCCCGCGCCGGTCTGCTGTGGACCATCAACGACACCTACAGCGTCAAAGGCCGTTACGCCGCGCGTGTCCACCATGAAGATAACGACAGCGAATTCCGCCTGTATCGAGGCCTGAATGGCGGCAGCAGTATCGGCCCGGGTCAGAGCACACTGGATGAGCTCTATGTGCGTGCCCGTTACGGCAACTGGGATCATCGCATCGGTCGCTTCCAGAGTAACAATCGTCTGGTGGGCGTGGCGGCCAAGTCATTCAGCCGTACCAACTCCACCAGCTGGGATGTGGGCTGGACCGACGGCATCCAGAGCACCTGGCGCGGCCCGAACGGCTGGAACCTGACCGGCATCATCGAGCGCAACGATAAGGAAGAGGGGCCAAGCAACCTGCGTCGTGCGCCGCTTGGTTTTGACAAGTCAGAAAGCCGTGCCACTTACTACCTGGCACTGGACAGCCGCGAGACTGATGGCCTCTGGGCGCAGCGTTCAGTAGACATTACCTACATTCCTTCGTCTCTGTACTACAACGGCTACGCAGCAGGTATGACAGAGGATTACCTCGGTATCACCGGTCGTCTGGCGACACAGGTGACGATTCGCAATGAAATGAAGCTGGTCAGTGGTGTAGAGCTGGCCTACGCACCGGACACTCCGGCCAAGGCAGTCATGAATCTGCCGGGCAGCGGTGATGTTGACGGTTTTGCATGGCAGGTTTCCATCAATCTGATGGACATCGTTCCGGGTCACAGTGTGGGATTTGTGCACGGTGAAAACGATGCTGGCTGGTTGCTGTCCACCGACTTCGGCAACAACGCCTCGCTGACCGAAGTACGTTACGCCCGGCGTCCAATGTCCGGCCACCTGCTGGAAGCACGTATCCGTCAGCGCGAAGATCTGATTCAGCAGCGCACTGCTGTGCGCAAGCGTTCAGAGCAGGACTTCTACGTGCGGTACAGCATCAGTATCTAATGCCTGGGAAATTCTGCTGAAAAAAAGCCCCCGTCAGCTGAAACTGTCGGGGGCTTTTTGTTTCTGAGGCGGACCGGGGGGGGTGGGCTGGCCGGAAGAGTCTCCAGCCAGCACTGCCATCAGTTCACGCCATAGAACAACTGGGTTCCAGTGGCTGAGATCACTTTGTAGTCCATTTTACCGTCGCCATTCACATCCATGGCCTGGTAGGCCAGGCCAAAGCTGTCCTTGTTGGCATCAAAGTAAGTCACTTCGGCAGCGGTGCGCGGGCTGACAAAGAAACTGGGCTTCAGGACACCCACGCCGCTGACCGTGATGAAGCCAGAGCTACGGTCTGCATTCACGGTCAGGCCGGCGGCCGTCACACTGTCAATGAACGAGGTGTTGTCCGGATAGGGCACCACGCGCTGAGTGGTGCCATTGGCGCATTTCACACCAAACGCATACTCGGCTTTGTTAACCTCAGTCGTCGGTTCAGTAAAGCTGACTGCGCCACAGTTAGTGATCGTCTTGCCGCTCAGGTTGTCGTAAGCGAAGGTACCGGAGAAGGTATTGCCGGCGCCCAGATTCAGGCCAAATGAGCCATTGTCTCGTCCCGAGAACTGATAACCGGCGGTTTCAGCCGCTGCACCGAAGGAGAGCACATCAACTGCCATCGGCGCCAGCTCTACCGCAACACCATCCGTCACAATCACGGTGTTGCCGTTGCGACGCACCCGGATACCGTTGGGCACAGTTGCAGGAACCGACTTAACAGCCACGATCGCGCCTGCATAGGTTTCGCCGGGCAGGATGACTTTCACCGCACCGGTCACGTTATCCACTTCAATGTCTGCCTGGGTGGTGTGGGTAGTGCCGGCGATACCGCCAAAGCGACCGGTTTCGTCGGTAATGGCCAGGCTAAAGCCTTGAGTGCCGCTGCCACGGAACAGATTGCGCAGTCTGTCGAGAATGTTGACGCCGTTAACAACCACCGAAGTCGGCACCACAAAGTTGTCACGGGTGGCATCGGCAAGTCGTGCGCGCTGCACAGCATTCAGGCTGGCAGTCGCCTGGGCGTTATTAACTTTTTGCTGTCGTTCAGCTGACGTTTCAACCACGGCTGGTGGAATTGGCAGGGCCAGGTTTAATACCTGCTCGGCCAGACCCTGGTTCTGCTGAAGCAGGGTGGTGATTTCAGCCTCTGACACATTGGCGCCTGCCACGGCACGAATCGCAGCAGTCGCGATTTGCGCGCTCGCGTTGGAAACCGCAGTCACCAGTGCCGTATCGGCAGCTACGTTAAGGCGCCGGTTGGCATTGATGGCCTGGGCTGCGGCGGCTGCGGCGGCGCGGATGTCTGATGTAGAACTGGACTGCGTGCTCAGAGTTGATGCTGTGGACAGCAGGTTCGTCGTTGCCGTTTTTACCTGAGTCACCTGAGTCGCAGAAAGTGCCGGAGTGCTGCCACTCTGTGTCTGGCTGGCCAGTGTTGCCAGGACGTTGGCCGTGGCGCTTAAAACGAAACGGGAAGAGGCGAGCTGTTCCTGTTTGGCATCGCCATTGGGCGTTGCCGTGGCAACGGTTGCACCAGTGCTGCCTGCTTTGGAGGCTACCAGAACCGTGTTCAGCAAATTGCTGGTGTCGACCGTGCCACCTTGTGCCAGGTTGGAGCCGATACTAATTATATTGTTAGTTGCGGCATTGGTCGCGACTCTGGCCTGATTAATCACATCCTGCGATGCCTCGCCACCGGTGTTGATGACCTGGTCAATTGCATTGGACAGATTGTCTACCACCTCATTCTGTTGATTCAGGGTCTGTTCATCAACAACGACTGTGCCGCCACCTGTATTACCGCCTCCGGTATTGCCACCACCACTGCCGCCGGTGTCTACTGCACAGGTCTCTGTAAAGGTTGACAACGTAGCCGTAGAGGCGCTCTGTCCGACACCAAATTTACCCTGTACCGCGTAAGCCAGTGAAAACTGTTCGTTGATGCGGTAGTTGCTGTTATTTACGGTGCCCAACAGACGGAATACGCCGCTGTCTCCACCGAGCTGGGAGGACGGTGCAGCTTCACAGCTGGTCTGTACGCGCGGGAACGCATTGAAGGTGTTGTTAACCACGCGCCCAAAACGGTTGGAAGGCGACCCGGAGGTTTGCTCCATGACCACACGGAAAGTGTATTGCCCGCCAGCATCGAAGGCGTTCAGTATGGTCTGAAACGCCGCGTTAGCACTCGTCAGTCGATTCACCAGATTGGAACCACTGAAGGTCACGCTGCCACCACTGATGGAGACCGGGCCGTTGGCAGCACTGTTATTGCTGACCACGGCGGTGGCATTCACCGCGCCATCACGGGCAATCACAATCAGATTCTGGTTGGCAGGGATCGTACCGGTGACGGTGCTGCCATTGATATTCAGTGTCAGATTGCCAATGAAGGCCTCAAAGCGGCGGTTGCTGTTGGTATCGCTGGAGATCGCCACACCCACTTTAAAGGTGTAGGTGCCATTAGTCGGCGTGGTCGCCGAGTTGACCAGATCAAAGCTGAAGTTGGGGATACCAAAACTGTTGCTGGCAGGGACGTTGTTGACCGATTCCAGGATGCCGTTCGATCCGACCGTGACTGTCTGAGAGAACGTGCCGTTGCTGATGGTCAGCTGACCGTTATTGATGCTGAAGTCGTTAGCCAACGCCTGGCTGCCTGCAACGGCAATCAGCGAGGCTGCAACGTACTGCGCAAGACGATTTTTCACGAAGCCTTTATTCTTCTTCATTGGAGACCCTTGTCATGAGGAATGCTGGAGTAGTCAACGCGGTGATTAAAATATCAGACGCCCCAGTTTTCCACAATCGGCCTGCTTGAGAAGTTCTATTAACACAAGGCTATCAGTAAGGGAGGCCGGAATTCGTGTCAGGCGACGAACAGTCATCGCCGCCTGACAGAATCGCGGTACAGCATTGTGATTAGTTAGCGCTGTACAGCACCTGGGTTCCGGCGGCTGAGATCACCTTGTAGTCCATTTTGCCATCCGCGTTAACGTCCATGGCCTGGAAAGCGATGCCGTTGGCGTCCTGATTAGCCGTGCGATAGGCCGCTTCGGCTGCTGTCGACGTGTTGACGAAGAAGCTCGGCTTAAACGTACCTACGCCGGTGACCGTGACAAAACCGGTGTTACGGTCTGTTGTCACGTCCAGGTTGGCAGCCGTCAGGCTGCTATAGAAGTTCGCTTCGTAAACATACGGAAGAATGCGCTGACTGGCGCCATTGGCACAGTTCATCACAAAGGCGTACTCCGGGCGATTCACTTCTACGGTTGGCTCGGCGAATGTTACCTGGCCACACGTGGTGCGGTTAATGCCAAAGTGGTTCTCAAACCCAAACGTGCCGGAGAAGCGTTGACCGCCCGCCAGCTCCAGCGAGAACGTGCCATCATCGCCCCGAGTCGTCAATGGGAAGTTCAGCGCTTCAATGCCCGCTACAAAGCTGACCGTATTAATGGCAGCTGGCGCCAACTCAAAGGCAGCTCCTGTGCTACGGATGACCAGTGCACGGCCGTCATCAGTAAACGTCACAGAGTCGTTGGCACCGGCCGGGATCGATTTCACACTCAGCGTTGTGGCCAGATAGGTCTCGGTTGCAAACTTAATCGTTGCTGAGTTATCTGCCTCAACAAAGTCCACGCCCGGCGTCTGCGTGCTGCTGCTCAGCGCACTGATACCGCCACTCCTGCTTAGATTGCCAGGGTTAAAACTACCCGTACCGAAAATCTGCGCGAAGCCAATAAAGTCATTGGATGCCGTCACGAATTGACCACTTGGCAGTGTACGCTGGGTGCGCGTAAAGTCTGAGGAGTTACTTTTCAGGGAAGCGATCGATCGAACGGTGTCATCGGTTATCTGAAAACCAGAACCTCCAAAATTCTGGATGTTCTGGCGAGACTCTGAGTCCGTAGGGAAACTGGTTTGTGGCAGGCCCGCCAGGGTCAGCGTGCTTTTGTATACCTGACTATTTCCAGAGTTAAACTGCTGAACAATATTCTGATCCGTGACTATGGCGCCAAACTTAAGTTCAAAATCCTTTTTAAGGATATCTCGTGAGGCGTTTGACAGCGTCGTCACCGTATCATTATCCACAGGCGTCTGCAGACGAATAAGATCCTTGCTGAAGTTGTTCAGGGATCGGTTGATATCCGATAGATCGTCAGGATTGGTCAGTTTGGTTGTTATCTGGGCAGAGCCGCTAACGACATTCTTAAAGGTACTAGCAACCAGAGTTTTCTGAACGGAGCTTAACACCGACTGAGTAGCGTCCTGGACCGCTTTCAGGGTAAGTTGCCTCATAACGTCCGTGGTGCCCGTGATCAGAGTCTTGGTCTGCGCTACCAGCTGGGTAGTGTCCGCATTGGTATTGGCCGCCGCTTTGCCCGAAGTGCTGACGGCATTGGACGCTGTTGACAGTGCATTCAGGGCGTTGTCGGTGTTCACCGTGGTGCCGGGATTGTTAAATGCGTTCAGTACCGTTGTGACCTGGTTGTTCGCATTACTTGTGGTCTGGGTAACGGTTGTCACGGTGGACTGAGAAACGTTACCAGTTGAAATCTCATTGTCGACAGTAGTCGTCACCTGAGTGACCGTGTTGCCCAGGTTGGTAATATCTTCGGGATTAACCGGGTTAACAGGCTGGTTGGTGCCACCGCCCGTACCTCCACCGCCCGTGCTGCCGCCACCCGAGCTACCGCCGCCACCACTGCCGCCAGTGTCAACCACACAGGTTTCGGTAAAGGTTGAAAGCGCACCCGTAGAAGCGCTCTGACCAACACCAAATTTACCCTGTACCGCATAGGCCAGCGAGAACTGGTTTTCAATTTCATAGGACTGGTTATTGACGGTGCCCAGCAATCTGAACACACCGTCGTCGCCACCCAGCTGTGATGAAGGCGCTGCCGAACAGGTCGTCTGTACACGCGGGAAAGCTGTGAACTGACTGTTCACCACTCGTCCAAAGCGGGTAGTAGGCGATCCGGAAGTCTGCTCAATGATGACGCGGAAGGTGTATTGGCCACCCGCATCAAAGGCATTCAGAATAGTCTGGAAGGCGGCATTGGCGCTGGTCAGTCGGTTCACCAGGTTGGTGCCGCTAAAGGTCACGCTGCCACCACTGATGGTGACCGGGCCATTGGCTGAGCTGTTGTTGCTGACCACCGCGGTTGCGTTTACCGCACCATCGCGGGCAATCACAATCAGGTCCTGGCCGCCGGGAATCGTACCCGTCACAGTGCTGCCATTGACGTTCAGTGTCAGGTTGCCCAGATAAGCCTCAAAGCGGCGGTTGGCATTCGTGTCGCTGGAGATCGCAACGCCCACTTTAAAGGTATAGGTTCCGTTACTGGCCGATGATGCCGAATTCACCAGATCAAAGCTGAAGTTTGGAATACCAAAGCTGTTGCTGGCAGGTACGTTGTTAATTGACTCAAGAATGCCATTGGATTCCACGTTCACTGTCTGTGAGAACGTGCCGTTGCTGATGGTCAGCTGCCCGTTGTTAATAGTGAAATCGTTTGCCAGTGCCGGAGTGCTCACGCCGGCGATCAGGGAGGCAGCAACATACTGCGCGAGACGCTTTTTCACGAAGCCTTGGTTGTTCTTCATTGTGGATCCTTTTACATCGGGCAGGATTGAGAAAAAAATTAGGGCGCTAAAGTAACAAATGCACCACAATATCTCAATCGACCTGTGTGCAAAATTCTTTAATTACAAGATGATAAGGAGGGAGGGCAGGACGCCTGTCAGGCAATATCAGACTGCCTGGCCGGCACGAGCAGTAGCTACCGCGTTGGGGTCAGATAGATCACAAATTCTGTCAGGAAATGGTGTCAACGTGCCGTTGTTGTTCGTCGGTGTTCAGCTTGAGTACACGTTTGGACAGCTGCAGATAAATCGCAAACACGGCCAGGAACAGCGCAAACATCAAGGACTCGGGCGCGCCAGTGAAGTGGCCGATCAGGCCGATGCCACCCATGCCCAGCGCTGTGCCATGAATGATCAGCACGGTTTTGCGGGGGCTAAGGCCAGCGTTAAGCAGACGGTGGTGCAAATGATCGCGACCGGGTGAGAAGGGCGAGCGGCCCTGGAGTGGGCGGCGGATCAACAGGCTCACTGTATCAATCAGAGGTATGGCCAGGAACCACAGTGCGTAAACGGGCGCAATAAACGCATTGCTGCCCTGACTCGCGGCAATCACCAGCCAGGCGACAATAAAACCAAGCAGTGTGCTGCCGGCATCACCCAGATAAACCAGGGCGCTGCGTTTCCAGATCAGCCGGAAGTTAAAGGTCAGAAAAGCCAGCACGGAAACAATCAAAATCTGGCTGAAGCTGAGCATGGCGCTTTGACCGGCACCCATAGCCGCTATTGATAATAGAATCAGGGCAATAACGACCAGTCCGCCGGACAGACCGTCCAGGCCATCACTCATGTTCACCGCATTGATGACGCCAACAGTCGCAAACAATGTAACCGGCACGGCCAGCAGGCCCAATTCCAGAGGCCCCAAAAACAGTATGTCACCAAAAGACGTTATCTGCACGCCTGCGCTGACTGCCATGACCCAGGCGGCTACGGCATGCACCGCCATACGCACTGATGCACGTATGTCATACAGGTCGTCAATAACGCCCACTACTAGCACAAAGCCCGAGACTGCAAGAAGAATCTGATAGTTTTGCATCACTACCGGGGAGAGGAGACAAATGGCGACAGTGCCCAGGTAAATACCCAGGCCACCAATCATCGGTGTTGGCTGCTGATGGCTTTTGCGACCACCCGGCATATCCAGCAGGCCAATTCGACCTGCCAGAGGGCGGAGCACCACCAGGCAGAAGGCCGTCACGAAAAATACGCTTGTTAGAGCTGCCAAAGTCATTTTTTGTTGCTATCCCTGATCTGGTGTTGCAATTGGAACCCGCCAGTCAGCAACGGCCTGGGGCCGACTGACGGGTTCGCATTCTAGCGTCGACGTTTAATTAACGCCGTAGAACAGTTGCGTTCCTGTCGCTGAGATCACTTTGTAATCCATTTTGCCATCGGCGTTGACGTCCATCGCCTGATAGGCGAGGCCGAAACTGTCCTTGTTGGCATCATAGAAGGTCACTTCTGCAGCGGTGCGAGGGCTTACGAAGAAGCTGGGCTTCAGTACGCCGACACCACTGATGGTGATAAAGCCAGAGCTGCGATCAGCATTTGCCGTCAGCCCCGCTGCAGCCACACTTTCGAAGAACGAAGTGTTGCTCGGGTAGGGCACAACGCGCTGGGTAGCGCCATTGGAACACTTAATGCCGAACGAGTAATCGGCTGTGTTTACTTCCTGGGTTGGTTCCACAAAGCTGACGCCACCACAGGTAGAGATGTTGGCACTTGTCAGATTGTCGTAGGCAAATGTGCCTGAGAAGGTGTTGCCTGAACCCAGATTCAAGCCAATGGAGCCATTGTCTCGTGTTGAGAATTCGTATCCAGCCGATTCAACGGCTGCACCGAAGGCAACCACGTCAAGTGCCATGGGTGCCAGCTCAACGGCAACGCCATCGGTGACGATGACAGTTCTGCCATCACGACGAACCCGGATGCCGTTAGGCACGGTGCTCGGTACTGACTTAACGGCAACAATGGCGCCAGCGTAGGTTTCGCCTGGCAGCACTACCTTTACAGCACCGGTGACGTCGTCGACGATGATGTCAGCCTGTGTTGTGTGCGAAGTGCCTGCAATACCACCGAAGCGACCTGTCTCATCAACAATTGCGAGACTGAAGCCCTGAGTGCCAGATCCACGGAACAGGTTGCGCAGTTTCTCGAGAACGTTAACGCCGTTCACGACTACCGCAGTCGGTACAACAAAATTGTCGCGGGTCGCATCTGCGAGTCGGGCGCGAGCTGCAGCGCTCATATTGGCACCTGCCGCTGTGTTGCCGATCTGATTGTTTCTTTCCGCCCGGGTTGTAACCTGGCTCGGCGGGATCGGCAGTGCCAGATTCAGAACCTGCTCGGCCAGCCCCTGGTTCTGCTGCAGCAGCGTTGTAATTTCGGCGTCACTGACATTGGCGCCGGCAACCGCGCGAATGGCGGCGGTTGCAATCTGGGCGCTGGCATTGGATACCGAGGCCACCAGTGCCGCATCAGCTGCCACGTTCAGGCGTCGGTTGGCATTGATCACTTCCGCTGCCGCACGCGCTGCTGACGCAATGTCAGTGGTGCTGGTTGATTGCGTACTAAGCGTTGAAGCAGTGCTCAGCAGGTTGGTCGTCGCCGTTCTAACCTGCGTAACCTGCGTGGCTGTCAGCGCCGGAGCGTTGCCTGACTGCGACTGAGCCGCGAGCGAGGTCAAAGCGGCAGCGCTATTTGTAAGCAACGATGAAGACTTTTGCGCGAGTGATTGATTGCCTGTGCCTGAGCCTGAGGCAGTGGAGCTCGTGCTGCTAGCCTTGGCTGCCACCTCGAGTGTTGCCAGCAGGTTTCCAGTATTTACCTCTGTGCCCTGTTCGAACCGCGCTATGACGTTTCCAATGTTCTGGACGGCGTTATCTGTTGCCTGGTCGATTTGCTGAATGACTGCTTCAGGAACGTTGCCGGGGTTGTTGGCGATCTGTTCAGCCAGGCTATCCAGCTGCTCGGCCTGCTCTTGCAGCTGTTCCACAGGAACAACGACTTCACCGCCGCCGTTATTACCGCCACCGCCACCGGTGGTCTGCTCAGTACAGTCTTCAGTGAACGCCGTCAGGGCGCCAGACGAGGCCGCCTGTTGCACACCAAACTTGCCTTGCACCGCGTAGGCGCTCGACAGCAGCGTCCTGATGGCGTAGGGCGCGTTATTCACGGTTCCATTCAGTGTAAAGACGTTGCTCAGCTGGGAATTGGTGGCCAGCGAGCACTCAGTCTGCACGCGAGGGAATGGCGAGAATGTGCCATTCACAATGCGACCGAACCGGGTAGCCTGGGCACCGGTGGTCTGCTCAATTGCGACGGTATAGGTGTAAGAGCCACCGGCGTTAAAGGCATTAAGAATGGTCTGGAATGCGGCGTTGGCATTTACCAGGCGGTTGACCAGGTTGGAGCCGCTGAAGGTCACGCTGCCGCCGCTGATGGTCACAGCGCCATTGGACGCGGAATTGTTGCTGATCACCGCGGTGGCATTCACAGCGCCATCGCGGGCCAGTACCACCAGGTCCTGATTGGCAATGGTGCCGGTCACTGTGCTGCCGTTGACCGTCAGAGTCAGGTTGCCCAGGTAAGCCTCAAAGCGGCGAGTTGAAACACTGTCTGACTGGATGGCCACGGCCACTTCAAACGTGTAAGTGCCGTTTGTCGGTGTGGTCGCCGAGTTCACCAGATCAAAACTGAAATTGGGGATGCCAAAATTGTTGCTGACAGGTACATTATCGACGGATCCCACGATACCGTTGGCACCCACTGTGACGGTCTGCGAGAAACTGTTGTCGTTACTGATGGTCAGTTGACCATTGTTAATCGTGAAGTCGTTGGCCAGTGCCTGTGTGCTCATGCCGGCGATGAGCGAGGCTGCTACATATTGCGCGAGACGCTTTTTCACGAAGCGTTGATTGTTGTTCATTGCGTGTCCCTCAAAATGCGATTGCAATCGAAATTTTTCGTGAATTTAAAAGTGTTTCAATGCCTTACGTCACAAGCCTACCAAAGTCGTTTAGAAAGCGGCGAAAGCACAGATTTAGACTATTCGGATTCTGCCATAGAAATGTGTCAAAATGTTAGCGCATTCTGAAATATTTCTAATTACTTTTCGCGACTTAAGCGTCAATTTACAGGCAGTCTGCCATTTTTTGATTGCAAGTTCGATTAGACAGATGGCTAATCGCCTTGCGCACCAATTAAATGCATGCGTGCACGCTCACGGTGCAACAATGTTCCGACTCGCCGCTTCCAATCTGTCTAAATCTGAATCAACCGTCCCGCTACTGAAGCGCTGCAAATTTTACGCCAAGCGTCAATTCCAGGTGGCCGTAGGTGATATCCGAGAAGCTGCCACTCAGCGGATTGTTAAAATGCGGCATGATGCCGGTGTACTGATTGCGGAACAGTTTGCCGGCAACGCCCGCGTAAATGTGAGGGCTGATCCACCAGTTAAGCGAACCATACAGCGTATGATTGTTGTCAGCGCTGTTGTTCAGATTGCTGCCGCGCAGGAAGCCTGGCACCAGCGGGCTGCTGCTACTGTTGATCACGGCGTCCCGGTTACGGATGTTGATGTATTCGTAACCAATCTGAAGCGGCAGGCGCGGTGTAATCTGCCAATTCAGGCTGACACCGGCTGTCAGCAATTCCTCCGACACATCAAAGGTCTGCAGAAACGCATTTTGCAGCGATGTCTGTTCAATCTCGGTGCTGGTGCCGGAGCTGGAGTCCTGCTCGCCATAACCGGCCCAATAACTCAGCGCCAGGCGATCGCCCAAACCGTGAGTGAAAATCAGTTGTGCCTGCCAGCCGTCATCCTTCAGTCGATCCAGGCTGAAGCGTTGGGGCGGGTCCAGGCGGACGGTGATGTTGGCGTCAAAGCGCAGTGTTTCCAGAAAACCACCAAAATCATCGCTCTCGTTTTCTGTGTATTTCACCTGCAATGCGGCACTGGCCCAGGGTCGCTGAGGCACCGGGTTTGCTGTCTGATAAAACACGAACTTGCCGCCCCAGGAGGTGCTGGTAGTTTGCAGTTTTTCATCCAGATTGGCGATATCAACACGAGAGTTGGGCGCAACCTTCAGGGTCAGATCCTGCTGCTGGCGGCTGTAGAATAACTCCATACCGCGCCAGATACCGACGCGCAGGTCGCCACGCGTGCCTTCCAGGTCACCGCTGTTGTCGGTCAGCCGATTGTTATTGGCCAGGACCTCCTCTCGCAAATCCAGGAAGTCAATGGTGTCATCCACACGCAGCAGGCTGCCGCTCAACTCGAACTCACCGGCGCCCAGCGTGTAGGCGCTGGTGTGTCCGTTGCCAATCCAGCCGGAGGGCTGTTGTGCCTGCGCCAGGCCTGAGAGAGAAAGCGTAGAAAGGGAGATTGCGGTAGCCAGCAGTGTTTTTCGTTCCATAAAAAATCAGTCTCATTCGGGATGGCGGTAAAGGGGACGGAGGGATTTAGCGCGCTAAATCCCTCCGTCCCCTTTACCTGAGCTTAGCAGTTATCACTAAAAAAATAATCCCTCCGGCGCGGCTTTTTAAGCTACACTCTCCTGTTGATAACAAATACACAACAGGACGTTAGAGTAAGCTTCACAACATGCGCTTAAAAAGTATCAAGCTCGCCGGTTTCAAGTCTTTTGTGGATCCCACCACGGTCAACTTTCCCAGTAATCTCTGTGCCGTCGTCGGCCCCAATGGCTGCGGCAAATCCAACATCATCGATGCCGTGCGCTGGGTGATGGGCGAGAGCTCGGCCAAAAATCTGCGCGGCGAGAATATGACCGACGTCATTTTCAACGGCTCGGGCGGTCGCAAACCGGTGGGCCAGGCCAGCATCGAACTGGTATTTGATAACAGCGACAACCGCATCAAGGGCGAGTACGCCAAGTTCAGCGAGATCTCCATCAAGCGCAAAGTGACCCGCGACGGTCAGAACGTCTATATGCTAAACGGCACCAAGTGTCGTCGTCGTGACATCACCGATATTTTCCTCGGCACCGGCCTGGGTCCACGCAGCTACTCCATCATCGAACAGGGCATGGTCTCGCGTCTGATCGAGTCCAAGCCGGAAGAGCTGCGTATCTTCATTGAAGAGGCAGCAGGTATCTCCAAATACAAGGAGCGCCGCCGCGATACCGAAAACCGCATCAAGCGTACCCGCGAAAACCTGGAGCGTCTGACCGACATCCGCGAAGAGCTGGATCGTCAGCTGCAGCACCTGCATCGCCAGGCGCAGGCGGCAGAAAAATACAAAGAATACAAGGCTCAAGAGCGCGATCTTAATGCGCAATATAATGCAATTCGCTGGCGTGCCCTGAATGACGAGGTGGAGTCCAAGCAGACCGTCATCAAGGATCTGGAGCTGCAGATAGAGGCTGTCATCGCCGAGCAGCGTGCGCTGGACGCCCAGCATGAACAGCTGTTGCTGAACCAGACCGACCTGAACGACAAGCTCAGTGAAGTGCAGGGCCGCTACTATTCCATTGGTGGTGATATAGCCCGTATCGAGCAGTCCATTGAGCATCACATCGAACGCATGAAACAGCTGCGTGCTGATCTTGATGACAACCGTCGCAATTTCTCCGAATCACAGGCAGAGATGGATGTCGACGTGCAGAAAATGGACACGCTGCAGGATGAACTGGACGGCCTGGCGCCCGAGCTGGAAATGGCCGAAAGCACTGCCGAGGAATCTGCCATTCAGCTGGAAGAAGCCGAAGAGCGCATGCAGAACTGGCAGCACGAATGGGACACCTTCAGTCAGCGCTCGGAAGAGCCTCGTCAGACTGCCGAAGTTGAACAGTCTCGTATCCAGCAGCTGGAAAAGATTGTTGAGCGCGGCATAGAGCGGCGTGCGCGATTAAAAGAAGAGCGCGAGACCCTGGGTGAAAACCCCGAGCAGGACGCCATCGATGAGTTGTCCATGCAGGTGGCTCAGATGGAAGACACGCTGGACGCTGAGCAGACGCGCAATTCCGACCTGGCTGGCAGCATCGAACAGGAGCGTGGCCGTGGTCAGCAGCTGTCGCAGTCGCTGGATCAGACCCGCTCTGAATTGCAGAAATACAAAGGGCAGTTTGCCTCACTGGAGGCGCTGCAACAGGCTGCACTGGGCCAGAAGAATGACAAACTGAACAAGTGGCTGGATCAGCGCGGACTTTCTGAACGTCCGCGTCTTGGCGAGCTGGTTCGCGTCGCCGAGGGCTGGGAAAAAGCGGTTGAAGCGGTGCTGGGCGACACATTGCAGGCTGTCTGTGTAGAGGATCTCGGCGGAGCGCTGGGATCGGATGTCTCGGATGTGCCGAGCGTTACGCTGGTTGGCGAGGGAGCTGGCTCCCAGTCGTCGTCTGATGTCGCCAGCCTGGCCAGCAAAATCAGCGGCAAGATCGACGTCGGCCCGATGCTGGCGGGTATTCTGGCGGCCGATACGCTGGAACAGGCCATGGCGCAGCGCGCCAGTCTGCGCGATGAGCAATCCATTGTTACACGCGATGGTGTCTGGCTGGGTCGCAACTGGATTCGTGTACGTAAAACTGTGGATGCCAGTGAGGGTCTTTTGGCCCGTAAAGGTGAGATGGCCCGACTGAGCGAGCAAATGGAAGAACTGCAGGCGCGGGTCGATGATCTGGTAGAGCAGCAGCAACAGAGCCGCGACGCACTGCGCGACCTGGAAGCGCAGCGTGAAGACGTGCAGCGCCAGATCGCACAGCTGAGCCGAGAATACAGTGACCTGAAATCACGTCTCAGCGCCAAGATCATGAAAGAAGAGCAGACCAACCAGCGCCGCCAGCGCGTGCAGCACGAGCTGGAAGAACTGCAAAAACAGCTGGAGCTTGAACAGGACAATATCACCCAGTCGCGCGAGCGCCTGCAGGCCGCGCTGGACACCATGGAGCAGGACGTCGAACGTCGCGAGCAGTTGCTGCAGCAGCGTGATGACCTGCGCCAGACCCTGGATCAGGTGCGCCAGAAGGCCCGCCACGACAAGGATCATCATCACCAGATCAGCATGCGCGCGCAGCTGCTGAACTCACAGATCAGCTCGCTGAAAGACACCATGGCGCGTATGAACACCCAGGTGCAGCGTTCCCGCGAACGTATTGAATCCATTGAGCGACAGCTGTCCGAGTCCGACTCGCCGCTGGAAGGCAAGCGAGCCGAACTGGAAGAACTGCTGCAAAAACGTCTGGAAGTGGAAGAGCAGATGAACACTGCCAAAGCTGCAGCCGACGACAACGAACACCAGCTGCGCGCCATGGAACAGCAGCGTGCCGGCTTTGAGCGCCAGGCTGCTGGCCTCCGTGAAAAACTGATGGAAAACCGCCTGAAAACAGAAGGCGACCTGGTCAAGCGCGAAGCCCTGTCGGAACAACTGCGTGAAGCGCGCTACGACTTGGATACCGTCCTGGCCAATCTGCCCGAAGATCTGACCGCCAGTGGCTGTGAGCAGGAACTGGAAGCGCTGGGTCAGCGCATCAGTCGTCTCGGTGCCATCAACCTGGCCGCGATCGAGGAATACCAGCAGCAGTCCGAACGTAAAGTCTACCTGGACGCGCAGAACGAAGATCTGGAAAAGGCGCTGCTCACGCTGGAAAATGCCATCCGCAAGATCGACCGCGAAACGCGCACCCGGTTTAAAGAGACCTTCGACAAGATCAATGCCGGCTTGCAGGAGCTGTTCCCGAAAGTCTTCGGCGGCGGCCATGCCTACCTGGACATGACCGGTGACGATCTGCTGGATACTGGTGTCGCCATCATGGCGCGCCCGCCAGGCAAGCGTAACAGCACCATTCATTTGCTGTCTGGTGGTGAAAAGGCCATGACGGCCATCGCGCTGGTATTCTCGATCTTCCGTCTGAATCCATCGCCATTCTGTATGCTGGACGAGGTTGATGCGCCATTGGATGACGCCAACGTCGGACGCTACAGCCGGCTGGTCAAAGAGATGTCCGACACGGTACAGTTCGTGTTTATCACGCACAACAAGCTGACCATGGAAACCGCCAATCAGCTGCTGGGTGTCACCATGCACGAACCCGGTGTCAGCCGAATCGTGGCGGTGGATATAGAAGAAGCAGCCGAACTGGCTGCGATGTAAGGCCCGTGCGCTTAAAGGAACCGCAGAACAATGATGTTACGGGAATTTCTCATTCTGATTTTGATTCTAGCGATCATCGTCGTGCTGCTGCGTGGCATTTACGTGGCCATGCGTCGTCGCAAAAACAAAATCAAATTCCAGCTGGAAAAAAACATTCCCGAGTATGATCTCGAAGAACTCGAACTGCGCGAGCTGCCCAGCGGTGGTGCCCGGGTTGTAGAGCGTTCCTTTGCCGAGGTGATGCGTCAGCACGGTCTGCCCAATGACCGTATTCCCGCTGCACGCGGCCCCGGCAGCCTGTCATCGCCCACCAAAACCTTCCCAAAAAAGACAACGGATACCTTTGCGCGGGCAAAAGGGCATTTAAAAGAAGGTCAGCCAAAAAATACCGCAGCAGCGGCAGCCGGTGTTGCCACCAGCACCGTGGCAAGCCAGGAATCCACATCTCCGTTAGTCGAGGAAGAGGGCAGCTGGCAACCGACAGAGCCGTATTCCCTCGAGCCAGAATTAGCGGTTGAGCCGCAGGCTGAAGAGCCTGCTGTAGAACAGACGCAGGATCATCTAACCGCCGACGCTGCGGAACAAGTGACGGATTCAAACGTTGAACCAGTAGATGAGCCTGTAGAAGAACCAATAGAAGAGGAAACAACTCCGGCCGCCGCCGACACTGATACTCACACTGATCAGGAGTGGGGTGCCGCAGTCGATCGTGCCTCGGCTCACAGTTATGACGACGATAATGATGACTGGCTGGATGATGTATCGCCAGTAAGGGAAGTGAAAGTGGCGGCTGACAGACACTCCGACGAAACAGCATCACGAACAGAACCGACTTTCGACGCCAGTGCATCTGAGGACTGGGATTCTGAATTTGTCCAGTCTGATGCGGACTCGGCTGACGATATACTGCTTGAAGATGAAGCGGTGGATGCAGAGTCAGATCTTCAATATGAGTCAGAGTCTGTCAGTGAATCGGCGTCGGACTTTGAGTCTGAGCATGTGTTTGAGCCAGAGTTTGAGACAGAGCCCTCGCCTGAGCCAGAGCCAGAGCCAGAGCCAGAGCATGAACCAGAGCTTCGATTTGAGCCAGAATCGGAAATTGACTCTGAGCCTGAGCAGGCGCATCAGTACACGCAAAAGAGTGAAACCGGTTTTGATACCGTAATGGAACCAGCCACTGAAGAAGCGACGGAAGACGGTGAAGAAGCTGATTCCGACACAGAATTTGAGTTTACCTCAACAACCTCGTTCGGCGCGCAGCGCGGAGCCGACGATGAAGTGAACATGGATGCGCATGTCTCGGACGACAACAGCGACAGCTGGGACGGTCAGGATTGGCAGGACTCTGATCTTGAAGAGCAGGAAACCGACCTGGATGAACCGGACTGGTCTGAGTCCAATCTGTACGAGACAGATGAGGATGACGAGCCAGAAGAGAATGGCACTGGTGATGCCGACGCGTGGCATGCCGCGGATGAAGAGCCACCGGTAGAACAGCCGCGTCGCCGCCCCGAGCCAGAAGAATTGGATGATGTGCTCGATGAACTGCTTGAGCAGAGCGGTGTCTCAGTTCATGCTGCTGTCGAGCCAGAGCCAGAGCCAGAGCCAGAGCCAGAGCCAGAGCCAGAGCCAGAGCCAGAGCCAGAGCCAGAGCCAGAGCCAGAGCCAGAGCCA
>PALV01000016.1 GCA_002706685.1 Gammaproteobacteria bacterium
AATGGTGCCTGCGAGGGACATCGGTGTTCTCCATTAAAGTGATCGTCGCAAAATCAGTTTAATGCAATGCCGGTGTCCCCCGTTAATGATGTAGAGCCGATTTTAGTAGCACCAGTAGCAACACCAGCGAACGCGGGCTCACACTATTTTGTCGTGCCGGCTGCGCCTGTCTTATGGCGCCGGGTCTGATGCCAGCGCCTCCGCCTGCCGCGCCCCCGCCAGTATGCCGGGCAAGGCGTAGTTGCCCTCGTGACAGGCATACTCGTAGATGCGGTCAGGTGATCGGCGCATGTGCAGGATGCCCTTGATGGGCTCGACGAATGTGGCGGGGTCGTTGATGGAGAATTCGTAAACCAGCGAGCCATTGTCATTCAGACTGAAGCGCTCCTCCAGATGCATATGCTCTGCGGAGCCCCAGGCAGCGTAGGGCTGGGAAATGCTGGCCATTTTGTCGGTGAAATTTCGCGTATTGACCACCAGGGTATCGCCTTCCCAGTGACCGCGCGAATTGCCGCCCCATTGTGTGATTTCCGGTGGCATGTGGGGACGTCCGTCCAAGGGGATAATGCGCGCGTCGTGAATCATCTCGGTCACAATCACCACATGATCCTTGAAC
This sequence comes from Gammaproteobacteria bacterium, assembly GCA_002706685.1. Classification (GTDB taxonomy): domain Bacteria; phylum Pseudomonadota; class Gammaproteobacteria; order Pseudomonadales; family Pseudohongiellaceae; genus Pseudohongiella. The sequence continues at coordinate 617 of PALV01000016.1, forward strand.
TGCAATAGCTGCATATTATTATTGTATTTGCTGGGCAGCATCGGCGGACCCGTGTTAAATCCGGTCAGGCAGCGCTCAGACAAACCCCGGTCTTCCGGACCATCTTTGCTGATGCCACCGAGCAAAAAACGCGCGGGGCGCTCGCTCATCACATCATCGCGAGAGGAACTGCGCTGCAGAACGGCACCGGGACTCAGTTCGGGAATGCGACCGTTAGCGGGACTGACAATGATTGAGGTGCGCAGATTGTCGCCAACGCCATCACCCCACTCATCCCAGAAGTCGTTGTAGCTGATATCCAGTCCGGAGGGTTCGCGTTCAAAGTAGGCCTCCCGGTTATCCAGCACACCCCGCTCGAACGCCTCAGCTTCCTGAGGCGTCATGAATTCTTTGTCGGCCAGATTTTCGGGGCGCTGTAACGGCGTGAGGGTTCCAAAACTCCAGTAACCCTGCAGATCGGGTTGCCCGAACTCATTAAGTGGCGGGAAGCGCACCTGCTGTGCCAGCAGCCGCGCACCGACCGGACTTAGCACCACTAGCACACCAAGTATCAGGATGATTCTGTAGCGTGCCAATGATCGCATATTGATTATGCCAGTAGAGAGGCCAGTACCTTTCGTTCGCCCTCAAAAGGTCTTCGGCCATGCATCACCAGAAAATTATCGACCAGCGCAACGTCGCCAGTCTGCCATTTCAGGTCATAGGTCAGATCATCAGCCATCTCGATCACCGTCGCCATGGCTTCTGGATCAATGACACTGCCATCGCCAAAACTGATGGATTTCTGCGCCACATTGCGCGCATCCTGCCAGCCCCAGAAGGCCGCGATTAACTGATTAAAAAACACCCGCCTCCCATTGTCCAGCACTCTGACGGCCGGCAGCACCGGTGTTGTCACACGCAGGTCATCACCAGGCAACCATTGCCACTGATACCCCAGCGTTTTGAGTTTGGCCTCAGCGCCTGCCTTGTCAGCTGCGTTCAGCGTGCTGCGCCAGCTGCGCCCCTGACCTGATTTCAGATCCTCTTCGAGGGGCATGGTGTTGGTGTACTTCACGCCTTTCGACTCGCAGGCCTGAACAAAGTCCGGCATCTGCAACTGCATCTGCTCAAGCAGGACGTCCGATCGACACAGCGGCGTCGCACCTCCGACCGCCGCCGCCTTTTCACAAAAGAAAAACAGCGCTGACGGGAACACGGGCGTCTGCGCCATCTCATGATGCAGGTAAATCGCCACGTCGGCGGGCGCTTCATTGGCTGTAAACACCCGTTCCGTGCGATTACGCCTGACAGCATTGGACAGCGAATCCGTGTAGGTAAAGTTCTTCATGCCAAACGACTGAATGAAGGCGTCAAACTGCTGGTCGTTCGCCACAGGAAAGCCACGGAACAAAATGGCACCGTGTTGCGACAGTGCCTGTTTTATCCGGTCCAGATTGGTTTGCACCCAGGCCGATACCACGCTGGAGTCCGCCTGACCACCAGCTGCCATTGCATACACCAGTGGAAAAACCTCCGGGTGATGCTGCTGTTCAGGGACCGTAATTGTCTCGACCGCTAGTGCCGGATTATTGCCATCTGTACGCACATGGACCTCAGTCATAAATGGGATAAAAATATCCAAACGCCTGTTCACAAAAAGCGCCCGGATCGTTAAAGCGGCGGTTCTGATTCAGCGCCGAAATGGCAGCCATGTCATCGTCGCCAAGCTCAAAATCAAACACATCAAGGTTCTCTGACAGACGCTCGACTCGCGAGGTTTTGGGAATAACAGCAGTACCTCGCTGCACACCCCAGCGCAATACCACCTGCGCAGGTGAACGCTGCAGGCGTTCTGCTATCGCGAGAATCACCGGCTGGCTCAAGACGGATTCCTGCTCGCTGGCCATATCAAGTTCAATGTATGAACCGGCACCCAGCGGCGAGAAAGCAGTCACCGCCATATCGTAGTTCGCGGCCAGTCGTAACAGCCTTTCCTGCGTCAGGTAAGGGTGTGACTCGATCTGCAGCATGGCCGGCTTTATCCTGGCGTAGGCCATCAAGTCATGCAGCAGTGCACTATTGTAGTTGCACACTCCAATCTGACGTACCAGGCCAGCATCCACCAGCTTCTCCATGGCCTGCCAGGTATCGGACAGTGCCACCGGGTCAATCTCCATGGTGGGATTGTCCGCGTCAGGGTCAAACAACCATTCCGGCGGATACCTTTCATCAATTGGCACATACTTTAAAGAAATCGGGAAGTGCACCAAATACAGATCCAGATATTCAAGGCCCAGGTCTGACAGCGATTTCTCGCAGGCTTCACGAACATGCTCTGGTCGATGGAAGGTGTTCCATAACTTGGAGGTCACCCAGAGCTCATCGCGAGTGCACAATCCCTGCTCAAGGGCCTGACGGATACCGTCGCCAGTCTCGGCCTCGTTGCCGTAGTCAGCTGCGCTGTCCAGATGTCGGTAACCAGCCGAAATGGCCTGACAAACCATGGCCGCGGTGTCTTGTTTGGCTATTTTCCAAAGACCGAACCCCACTGCCGGCATCTGGTCCTGTTTTACTTTAATACACTCACTCATTACGAATTGCCTGTTGTTATATGTTGCAGGCGATGCTCCTGCAGAAAATGTTTGATATCGATGGCCTGCCCACTGGCCATGGAAGCCTGCGCAGCGCTGGCAACGATCATTGACCAGAGCCCCTGTTGAACGGTGGCACAATCAGCCGCTTTGCCATCCAGCTGATCCATCAATGCGATATGCTCATAGTAGGTAGCGCCATGATGCCCACTTTGCTCAATCAGCTTTGGGTAGGACAGCTCGGTGCGCCGCGACGCCCCGTTCTCGCCCAACTCGACACTAATGGACGTCTGGGTAGGCACCTGCGCGTGAAAATCAAAGCGCTCACTGGTCAGCAGTCGCCCCTGCTCACCCACAACAATCATCTCTTCTGTAAAATCCGGGCAGAACATATTGAGCGTGAAACTGGCGCGCACGCCGTTGGCATAGTCGATACTGACAAAGGCGTGATCGTCAATGTCGGCTGGCACACCCGCTTTTTTAAAATCGAGAAAATTTACGGCCTGACCGCCACTGGCATAAACCCGAACCGCCGTCGAATCAGCCATCAGATTGATCAGGTCAAAGTAGTGGCAGCATTTCTCGACCAGTGTGCCGCCGGTGTTGCTGTTGAACTTGTTCCACTGCCCCACTTTATCCAGAAATGGCGGGCGATACTCACTCATGCTGATGGTGTGAACGCGCCCCAGACTGCGACGTGCCTGCACCTCATGAAAAGCTTCCCGGTACTGCGCCTTGTAGCGGTACTGCAGACCAATCTGCACAAACGCGCTGTGAGACTGCGCCGCCTCCATCAGGGCAGCGGCATCGGCCAGGGTGGTTGCCATGGGTTTCTCTAAAAAAATGGGCTTGCCGCTGGCCAGCGCGGTCTTCAGCACTGAGAGATGCGTATGATTGGGCGTGCAGATCATCAGCACATCGGCCTCAGGATCGTTGCAGGCCGACTCCAGATCTTCATAGCGCCGCAGTGGCTCGCTGCTGATGAGACGGTAGGCCTGTTCTGCCGCGTCCATGCTGTGCGTCTGCGCATCATGGATGCCCAGGACACTGGCCCGGCCCAGCAGCGCTGCTACCCGCATATGCTCCTGCCCCATGGTGCCCGTGCCGATGACAACCAGTTTGTATCGGGGTGGGTCCTGTCTGTAGAGGTAGCGGTCAGCATCAGTGATATGCCGCTGATTCACAGAGTTTTCAAAAAATCGTAAACGGGCTTTGCTCATTATGACTTCCGTACGGACAAAATTTCAGCTCTCAAGCATCCGGGCACCACGCCACCAGATGACCATGTTGACCAGAATCAGCAGCAACATCAATGGCCAGAAGGCGCTGCTCAGTCCACCCACCAGGCCTATCGGCGAGAACAACAGGTAAAGCGCCACCACGCAGGACATCAGCGTCACTGCACAGGGAACAGCGAATCGCCAGGGTGTCAGATCCATCAGGCGGCGCGGCTGATACGACCAGTCTTCCTGGCGCGGCTGCAGCCGGCCAAACAGCAGCATGATGGCTACCTCAATAACAAACAGTATCGCGTAGACATGCAGGAAATGGATAGTCACATCCTCGTCAAACACAAAGCGCAGCAAACCGTAGGCAATCACGTGGAAAATGATGGCTACCTTGGCACCCAGTGCGGGCACACGGGTGGTAAACAGGCCAACCATGACCACCGCAATCACCGGGATATTGTAAAACCCGGTAAACATGCGAATAAGCTGCCATAGCCCTTCCGGCGCATACTGCAGCAAAGGCGCAATGGAAAACGAGAGAAGTGCTATGACAATACTGGCGATCCGCGCAACTCGCAGTATGGTTTTATCGTCAACTGGCTGCTTTTTAAGTGGCGCGTAAACATCCAGACAGAACAGAGTGGCGGCACTGTTCAGCAAAGAATTGAAGGAGCTGAAGACCGCACCCAGCAACACCGCCAGAAAAAAGCCCGATGCGTAAACCGGCAATACATCGCGTACCAGCTGCGGATAGGCCAGATCAATGGTGGCCAGCCCCGGGCCGTAAAGATGAAAGGCGATCACACCAGGGATCATCATCAGGAAAGGCACCATTACCTTAAAGAAGCCAGTAAAAAGCACACCTTTCTGCCCTTCTGCCAGATTCCGGGCTCCAAGAGTACGCTGAATCACATACTGATTGGTGCACCAGTAAAACAGGTTGGCCAGGACCATGCCGGTAAACAGGGTGCCAAACGGCGTCGGGTCAGTCGGCCCGCCAATGGCATTAAGCTTGTCGGTGTCGGTACTGACAATAATCGACAGACCAGCGCTGATGCTGCCCTCGCCCAGCATGGACAAACCAAGCAGCGGGACTGCGATACCGATGATCATCAGCCCAGCCCCATTAAGGGTGTCTGACACAGCCACTGCTTTCAGCCCCCCGAAGACGGCATACAGGCTGCCCGTGAAACCAATGGCAACAATCGTCAGCAGCAGCGCCTGGCTGTAACTGATGCCGAGCAGGCCCGGCACATCAAACAGCTGCATGACCGCGATAGAGCCCGCATATAACACAGAAGGAATGGTGACCAGGCCATAGCCAAGCATGAACAGAATGACGGACAGACGCCGCACACCATCATCGAAGCGATTATTAAGAAACTCTGGCAGGGTACTGAAAGCACCAGCGAGGTAGCGCGGCAAAAAGATAAACGCCATGCAGATAGTGGCAAATGCAGCCGTGACTTCCCAGGCCATACTGCTGAGATTAAAACCATAGGCGGAGCCGTTAAGCCCGATCAACTGCTCCGCGGACAGGTTGGTCAGCAACAGGGAGCCCGCAATAAAAACGGCACTGAGCCCCCTGCCGGCCAGGAAATAACCATCCTGCGTACTGACTTCGCCCCGCGTCTGCCGGTAGGAAATCCACGCGACCAGGGCCATAAAGAATGCACAACTGAGTAAGGTTGCTAAAAGATCACCGTTTTCCACTTAGACGCCGCTATTGTTATTGGAATGTCCAGACGCACTGATATCCTATTAACGGTGGCGGGTCAAACTTCTCGCTCCAACCGGTTTTCGTTGACCACGACAATACTGCCCTAACGTAATTTGCGGTATCCTGCCCCTTTACATAGCAGCGCCCCAGAAGGCTGGGCCGCCAGATCACGGAGCCCCGGATGAATTCTCAAGCCCGCCACAGCACAGCACTGGTGCTGATATTTGCCGTCCTGTCACTGGCCGCCTGCGGCCAGCCTGAACAATCAACACCCGTTGCGGTCGTGACGGACGAAGCTGCGTTTGCGCGGCTTGCCGGAACAGAGGCGTTTACCGCGATAATCTCAGGCACGCGGGTTGGGCAGATGGAGGTTCAGCACGGCGACGTCACCGAGGTGGGTTATGAGTACCGCAACAACGGCCGTGGCCCTTCTGTTGAAGAAGTCATTGAGTTTACCGATGAGGGTGTACCGCGAAGCTGGCGCATTACCGGCGCAACCACGTTTGGCAACATCATCGATGAGCAGTTTGAGGTGCAGGGCGGCACAGCAAACTGGACTGATACCACCGGCACCAGCGCGTCCGACATGGCGGAAGCCAATCTGTATGTGGCCCAGGAATCCAGCCCCTATGCCTTGTGGGTTTATGCACGACTGTTGCTGGCTGCTGAGGATAATACCCTGGCGGTGCTGCCCGCCGGCGAGCTGAAACTGGAGGCTATCGATACACTGGATGTCACTGACAGCGGTGGCGCTTCCATGGCCGTCACCACCTATGCGCTGTCGGGCATTGACCTGAATCCGAGTTATTTCGCTCTGGATGAGGCCGGCATGCTGTTCGCTTCCATGAATGAACGCTTCGCGCTGGTGCGTACGGGCTTTGAGCAGGAAGAGCAGCGCCTGCGCGATCTGGCAGCCGAATACGCAACCCGCCGCTTTGAATCCATTCAGGAGAATGTCACCCTTGTTTTTGATAAACCGGTGCGCATCAATAACGTCAGGGTATTCGATCCCGATAGCCTGAGCCTGACTGATCCAGTCTCTGTGCTGGTTGAAGACAACCAGATCGTCTCAATGGATGACGTGGTAGAGACGGCTGACGCCGATGAGATTCTGATTGACGGCGCGGGCGGCACCCTGGTTGCCGGCATGTTTGAGATGCATGCGCACGCGGGCCAGGGCAGTGCGCTGCTGAATATTGCGGCAGGGGTCACCAGCTTTCGTGATATGGGCAACAACAACGCCGTACTTGACGACCTGATTAACAAAATCGAGTCGGGCCGGCTGGTCGGACCGCGCATTCATCGCAGCGGTTTTATCGAAGGCAGAAGCCCATTCAACTCCAACAGTGGCATCCTGGTGGCGACACAGGAAGAGGCGCTTGACGCCGTCAGATGGTATGCCGATCAGGGCGACTTTCATCAGATCAAAATCTACAACAGCATGAACCCAGAATGGGTGCCGGCCATGGTGACTGAGGCGCACGCGCGCGGCATGCGCGTGGCTGGTCATGTGCCCGCCTTCTCCAATGCGGACGCCATGATTGCGGCCGGCTACGACGAACTGACGCACATCAACCAGGTCATGCTGGGCTGGGTGTTGGCGCCTGACGAAGATACCCGCACCCTGCTGCGGCTGACTGCCATGAAGCGATTCCCCGCCATCGACATCAACTCCGACGCTGTGCAACAGACCATTTCAAGCATGGCCGAACGCGGCATGGGTGTCGACCCGACGCTGGCCATCCATGAAAATCTGATGCTGTCCCGCAATGGCGAGGTTGCACCCGGCATGGTGGACTACATCGATCACATGCCCGTGGGTATTCAGCGCAACGCCAGAACCGCGCGTTCTGAAATCGCCTCACCCGAGGATGACATCGCCTATCGCGCGGGTTTTGCCAAAATTCTGGAGACTGTGCGCGAAATGCGGGATCAGGGTGTGATCATTATTCCGGGAACTGACCTGGGTGGTTCGTTTAGCTACCACCGCGAGTTGGAACTCTACCAGGAGGTTGGCATGACGGCCGCTGAAGTGCTTAAAATGGCGACGCTCGATATGGCAACTTACCTGGGTGAAGGTGATCGACTGGGTTCAATTGCACCAGGCAAGCTGGCTGACTTCTTCCTGATTCCGGGCGACCCGACAGCAGACCTTAAAGCCATCAAAACGATTTCGATGGTGATAAAGGATGGTAATGTCTATTTCCCCAGTGATATTTATCCTGAGTTTGGTATTCGCCCGTTTACGCCTGCACCGACGATTGTGTCCGGCGCAGAGGGAGGACTAGTTCAATCTGTGAGTGCGATAAATCTAAGAGGGACGCATCCGATGTAGCCGGCGTTTTTAACTTATGAGAGCCTACATCGCGCCACTAAGCAGCGCGCTCGATAACATGCTCCGCAGCTACAATCGCTGAATCCGTAGCGAAAACCGCCAGATCACGACGGGAAGCCTCAAATTTCAATTCTTCCACAAAGTCACTAAACACAGAGCTTTCAGCACCTGCTTCCTGAGCAGGTGCTTTGAGCACCAACTCGCAAGTTTCAAGCGGAAACAACTGGCTTTCATCTCTGAGCCGGTCTAGCTGCCAAAGTTTACTTTGGGCTCGGATCAGTGCCTGTTGAATGCCTTTCTCACCGTATACTGCATCGAATTGGGCTGCATAATTACCTGCGATAAAGCCGAATTTCATGGGCAGGCCATAACCTCTAATCGTGACACTCCGTTCGAAGAACTCCGCAAGCTCACCTCGCCGCCCTGTCACTGCATCATAGATACTCTTGCGCCAATCCTCTGGCGCAGAGCGTTCTGGCCTCGCAGGTTCTTCGCTGTTTTCCAAAGACATTGCCAGGCTGATTGAAGACGAGCTTTTGGACGCCACTATCAATGCATCCTCGATGTTTTCGGCCAATGACGACTGCAGGTCTCCAAGATAGAATCCTTCCAATGGCGGCAGCCAGTCGCCCGTCAATGGCTGTCTGGAGTAGAATTTATCTGCTCCATCCACGCACAGGGACAGTGCATCTGCGATCCTCGCCCCCATTTCGAACCCGTATATTCTCTTCAGCCTTGAGGACGGTACCAACCTGGCAGCAATCAGCGCCTGGTCGTGCCCCTTTAGTACGAGTCCAACCGTTATCCTCTCTCCGGAAAAGGGAATAGGCTCGACCTGAAGACTGCGCCAGGAAAAAGCGTAGTCCGGTAAAGTAGGGAACTTGAATGTCATGGTTTTTCCTCTTTCAGCTCCGTAGAGCTGATGTAATTTTCCAGTTTCATGTTCAACTGTCTTATCCCCAAACTTTGCGTCAATATGTCAGGCATATATTTAATTCGACTACTCAAAAATCGAATATATTTCTCGACATGAATATTGATGCCATAAGTCGCCACATCCGGTAGCAATACGTACGTTCGGACATCATTCCAGTCAATATTGTTCAGCCTCTCAACTACAGACAATGCATCTCGTCTGATCCTATGCAATTCCAGCTCAGTCCTTCCGTCCGCCAAAACGTGCAAAACCTGTGAGTAACAAACCTCTTCTGGTTGTGCACTATTTGGTAGCGCCTCGTCATGGTCGATCATCCAGTACGTGCGGATGTCGGAATACAGTAAATTTTTCGGCAGACGATCTGTATTAAAAATCCACTCATCAAATACGCCACAGACCAGCGCTTCGGGCCATCGATTAACGACTTCATTAATCTGGTCGTTCGCTATTCGAAATGTCGGGTAGAATTCCCGCTCCAAACCGAAAGCCAGATTATGGCGGTTGCCGGCACGATGCCCTGGGACATACGATGGTTCCACGTAAACATAATACGCCTGCCTAATTGGCAAACCGAGCATCCGGGCAAGAACCGCACACAACACCTCACGAGCTATATCCTCCAGTCTCAATAATTTGAGAAAAGCTTCTCGACGTACGTTGGAGGTATCCCTTATCGCAGCCTGGAAAGTCGTTCCTTTGCGGGTTTCCTTGGCACGCAGTGGTGGTATCGCATTCGCAATTTGCACCTCAGGATGATTGATAGCCATAATTGCCTTTTAAGCTCACCAGGCTCGCACTGACTCTAGTCACAACATAGTATGTGCCACGGAACCGAGTGTAATGATTGATACAAGCCTGTCAAAGCATAAGCCTGTTGAATAACTGTGGATAAGTGCTGTATAAATACCACTGTTCATATATACAGTATTTTGTTGATTGGTTCTACTCGTCTCGAACACATGTATTAATTGCCTGTTTATGCACGACATGGAATCATGGGTCACATCTAATCGGACATCGAAAGACAATAACCATCGATGAAATCACCAACGCCCTGTCACCTGACCAGGGTATTGTCGATTGTGATGGCAGATACCCTGGATCGCTTTCATCTGCTAAAGTGCAGCAGCCTATGAAACCAACAAAGCTGATCTGTCATGACAGGCTATCCGCGATACTCACAGACAGAAGAACGACTTAACGTTAGTTTGCACGCACTCGGTTTTTTGCTGAGTGTGGCGGCACTGGTTGCGCTGCTGCTGCGCGCCAGTGCCCTGGATTCGATGCTGGTGCTGGTGAGTTTTGGCCTTTTCGGTGTCAGCCTGGTCCTCCTCTACGCCATATCCACTCTTTACCACAGTACGCAGAATCCGCGACTGCGCAGCCGCCTGCGCGTAGCCGACCACGCCAGCATCTATGTGCTGATTGCCGGTACCTATTCCCCTTTTGCACTTATTGTTATGCAAGGCAGTATCGGCTGGACTATTTTTGCAGTCTCCTGGTCCATGGCGCTGGCAGGCATTGTTCTGAAGCTGTTTTACACCGGCAGGTTCAGTCTGCTGTCAACATTGCTTTACGTCTTCATGGGCTGGATTATCCTGTTCGCGATCCAACCCTTACTGGCCAGCTTTGGCGGTCCAGGTCTCAGCTGGCTGATCGCTGGTGGTGTTTCCTACACCCTGGGCGCGGTACTTTACAGCATCCGGCGCCTGCCGCTTAATCACGCCATATTTCACCTGTTTGTATTGCTCGGCAGTTGCTGCCATTTTGTGGCGGTGTACTTTTATGTCGCCTGAGTTGCGGCGCCTGGCATATTATGGACAATGCCCGGATGTCCGAAATCATGCGCCATAAGCGACGCTTACCACCATGAGGTCAATGTGAACAATTCACCCACTTGTCCAAAGCATTTTTTACCTCATAGCCAGGTAAAAATTCTTGCTCCAAACGTCCCAGCTCTTGCAACAGCAAATATCTGTAAAAGTCAGCTTCCTCGCCACGCAAAAAATCAGGAACACTGAGTTGAGCAATTTTAGGCTCTGCAACAGCCGAACCCGGAGCATATCGTTCAAAAAGTTCCCGAGTCATTAGCAGAGGATAAATCTCCGGATTGTACTGACGCGCCCTGCTCAGCATAAGCATCCCCCAGGTATCCATATCCCCCCAATACGCTATCGATTTACCAGCAAGGCACGCAGAGGCGAGCCACCGCAAGTCCAATCCTGCCCCCAACACGGCAATCGTGTCTGGCAGTTCCGGCAGAAGGTGCACACATTGTTCGTTCTCCACAACAAGGACTCGAGCGCACGGTAGTTCCGTCTCACTCAACTCGGCAGTTGTCAGCCGCAACCGCCGAAACGGCAGAATTTCGGTGCCCAGCGGGGCCACTAGCACCCAGTGATTACTTTCGTCTAATGCATCCAGAAACGTCGCAAGTCCCAACTTCGAAGTTTCATTGCCGAAGCGTTCATCAAGCAATCGGGTGATCAAACTGACATTGCGCTCGATAAACTTGGTATCAACGCCGTACTCGGACATCAAGCGAAGTGGTCGACCCGCTGCACAACCCGGCTCCAATTGCATCGCCAGCGTTGCAACCGCAATAATTTCGTCAATGTCTTTGTTGAGCCACAATGATTGCCTGGCAACCAACAAGGGGTGGAAAAGTTCATCAACGCCTTCGATCAACCGTTCAAGCTGGCTGTACTCATTCTTGATTTCCTTGTTTTCAGTTGCAGCAATCCACTCCGAGGGCGACTCCAATATCCAGGTAATGGGAACGGTTACCGGCGTGCTGCCAGCCCGATATCTGACCGTTTCCCAGACAACTTCCCCGACACTGACCTGGCGCCACTGTTCTACATGTCGCTGAACCGCATTCGTCTCTTGTGAGAAATTACCGGGTGCAGGTTTACCAATTGCAAGCCTGATCGGCCAGGCATCTGGATCAAGTAATCGCTCAGAGCGTATCGAGTTGCGACGCCACTGCTTCGCCAAACGCAGGGACAAATCAGTCGGCGATTTCATGACGGTTCGCAGCCCGACTCTGTTTATGCGCCTCCAGCTCCTCCCAGCTCAACGAGGTAAGGCTGGATGAGACACCGCGTCGATGCACAACAATCGCAGAGCGTGTGTGATGTCGCAACAAACGCATTTCCTTGTTGGGGGTAATAAAAACCGCGTGCAAGCCGAATTCGCAGAGTGCAGCAATAATTCGTCCGGCAACCGCATGTGAGCTTCGAGAAAACGCTTCATCCAGGACGATGGTTCCGAACAGGGGGCGACTGCTCCCGTCCGGGCACAGTGCGTAGCTCAAGGACGCAGTTAGAACGTAAGACGCAATGATTTCCTTTTCTCCGCCGCTGCCACCTTGTGATCCGGTCCGGGTTTCAACAACCTGACCAGAAACTCGGTCTATCACTGACACGGCAAATTCCAGGCGATATCTCGGATCCAGCAGTGCCTGCGCACCTTGCGTGCGGGAGCGTTCGCAGGCGTCTTTCAACAAGAGCACCAGTTCTTTGAGCGCCTTATAGTGGCTTTCACCGGCATCGTCTGTCAGGCGTGCAGAATTGAGCGCTCGCTGAGCCCGTTGCAAGCTCCGTAGACTTTCATGCACAACTTTTTTCGCCACCAGTCGCAAATACTGTCCGGGCTGAAAATCTACTCGCCGCATCGTACTGTTCAGATCTTCCAGCCGCTCTTCAATTATCGAGACCTCATTCTCAACGTGACTCAACAATTGTGTTACCCCCTCATCGGACGAGCGATTCAGGTAATCAAGGAAGCGCTTCAGTTTTTCTGGCAAGGCTTCTTCAGTCAGGACGTTCAGCCGCTCCAGATATTGGGGAATGTCTTCCAGGTCTCGGCCCACCTCGGCCAGCGCACCTGTGTCTTCCTTCTTGGCATCGGACATCAATTTCGTCAGATTCTGGACGGTGTCGGCAACGGCAGTGCTCAGGCTTTTAACTGCCTCCTGCACGCGATCCCGGTAGTCACGCTCGATATCGTGGATATCAACCAGTTGCCTGACAGCGATCGTTGGCAGATGCGAGCCCGCCAGCTCTCGTTCAGCATTCGTCATACCGCTCTCACAGACCTTGAAAGCTCTCAGTTTGGATGTTTCGGCCCACTCAAGGTCTTTTTTGACTCTGGCTGCGTCACCAATAGCAGCCTTGTGCTGCTCTTCAAGCTGAGTTTGTTCGTTCTGCGCTTGCTGCAGTGCATTTTTCGCCGCGGCAAGATCAGAATCCGGCTGACTCAATGCCGCCAGCTTGCGTTGCAACTGTTTCAGTTCGCGCTCTGCTCCCGGAAGGTCGATGGTATCGAAAACAATTGAAAGCAGTTGCTCCAGTGCTTTTGCCTGACCTTGCAGCGTTGTTACAACGCCCTTGGCCTGCTCAAACGCCTGCGTGGCCTGGTTCAACTCTTCTGTTACACGCGATATCTCGGTCCGCAAAAAAGCCAGGCGATCTTTGTTATCAAAGCCCGTCATCCAGTCTTCATGCAGTCGCTTCTGATCCTGCTTGTCGAAAAATCGCGCCTTGCCCGACATCAAGCCTTGTGCGGTCATTGCGTGCGGGGTTTCACGAAGTTGGTCCGGAGAACTTACACAGTGGCGGTCGTTGTCCGCCAATAAAGCCTTCACCGCTTCCCGGTAGGGGTGCTGTTTAAAATCCAGTTTTCGGGTATATCCGTCGTCAAAAAAACGCGGCGTCTTCTCTGGCTCTTTGACTTCAAGCAAGCGCACATGCAGGCGATTGTCTCGCGCATTGACCCAGCGCAATGCTTCTTTTGCAGACGCTGGCGGCACCAGGACACGCAGGCGATGGCTGCCCAGGGCACGCTCGATAGCACCCCGCCAGCTTTGCTGATCAGCCTTGATCTGCACCAGTTCGGCCACAAACGGTATAGCAGCCTCTGGCAAATTCAATTGTTCCGCAAGCGCAGTTCTAAAGGTCTGGAACTGAGCAGGCAGATTCGAGCCCGGTCGTTTGATGACCTCCGCTTCTTCTGTCTTTAATTGTTCCAGCTCGGTCTTGATAGCCTGCTCATCCGCGCCCTGGCGGTAGGCATTATTTTCGGCGGCCTTTATCTCCTGCTCCAGGATATCCAGACGTGTCCTGGCCTCCCGCTTATTGGCATCCAACACCTCAGCACGCAAGTCCTCGCTCAGATCTAGATTACGGACGAGCCTTTGATACTGATCAGCAGCCAATTGCCGACTACCACAGTTCTTCTGCCAGTCGCCGATACGGTCATTCAGATCATCGATGCTGGCCCCACCGATCTGCAAATAGGCTTGACGCAAGTCGTCAACGCGTTTCCGGTGCTGCGTCAGCTCAATTTGTAATTGTTGCTGAGTCTGCTCAGCATGCCCATGCGCGTCACTTAATCTGTCTGCTTCTGCGCGCCATAATCGATATGCCTGCTCCGCAAACCAGACAGGCATCAGCCTGCTGATCTCCTGCTTTTCAGACAACTCCTGCTGCAGCGTCTGATAACGCTGCCAGGCAGTGGCAATTGGCTGCAGCGATCGCTGCTGCCTGCGCGCTGTTTCCAGCTCCTGATGAATCTCTGTCAGATCGTCAAAGCTATTGGCAACCTCAGCGGCACGATCAAAAGCAGAATGATCGTCCAGCACCAGCTCGCGGAAGATATCATCGATGCTGTTGAGCTGTTTCAAGCCTGCCGCCCGGTTAAGCAGTGTGAACGCATTTTCACCGACATCAAAATAATCCCGCAGCCGTGCCAGGAATGCTTTTTTGCTGGGATACACCCAGATACCAGTTGACTGTTTTTCCTGTTGTCGCAAGGCGCGCATACCGCCCTCATGATGCAACATCAACCAGTGTTCAATTGTCTGCTCCGGCGATACAGCAAACAGCCAAAGACGCTTCATGTCCGTCGCAGCTGAACTGCTGTCGTCAAACCAGAACAGGGCGCCCAGTCGCACTGTATGCTCCTGACTGGCCAGCGTTGCCGAAATAGCAGTGATGGTTTTGCCCTGTCGGGCGATGTGTGACTGAGCCGCGCCTCCATCGCCCGGACCGGAAATGCCTCGGACATAAGACACCAGATCGCGATCACTTTCATGCCCACCGGTCGACGCCAGGTTGTATCTTGGATTGGCACATAACAATGTCATCAGTGCGTCAACCAGGGTGGTTTTACCACTGCCTGTTGGGCCAATCACCGCCGTGCCTGCACCGTCAATAATGGCCTGGTGTCGCCCCTGAAATCCGCCCCAATTGAAGAGCTCCAACTGCGTCAGCACGTGTGTCTGATCATCAAATGCAAATCCGGCCTGAGTCATTCGCCTGCCTCCGCTCCGGTTTGCCCATCATCGCCTCTGTAATCATTATGACCTGGCATACCTGCCTGTGTGCGCAACCACGCCAGCATTACCTGCAAATTCTCGGGATTGGCGAGATGAGCAATGATTGGCCGAATCAGTACACGGTCATGCGCGTCAGGTGCACTGACCAGACCATGTCCCTTTAATGCATCCAGCAGCGCCATGACCCGGTTCCGTTCGCGCGCGTCACTTCCCATGTCGCCCAGGTACACCTGTAGTTCCGGGATGAGCTCATCCAGCGCCACTCGCGCGTCACTGGCGCCGGTACCACTGGACTGTTCATGAGCGATAAACTGCCGACGCAGGATAGCGACCAGTAAGGATTGTTCCAGATTGAGACGTTGTCGGCGTACCAGCGGGTGTGACCATTCGTCTTCATCCGCGGCATCTTCATGGCGAACAACAACAAAAGCCAGGCCACGCACGTCATCAACCGCCATCTGCAAATCCAGCGGTTCCAGTATTTTGTTCAACGCATCTGGATGATTCAGCGCATGGCGATACAGATTCGGCTTCTGCGCCTGCTCCAGGAGTCCATACTTAAGTAACTCCTGGGCGGCACCCCGTATACCTTGCGGCGTGCGCTCTTCCTCCTGGGATGCGGAAGCTGTCGATACGGATTGCGCAGCCTCCTCTGGCAGCGCGGCATCGTCGGTCGAACCGCTTTCCGGCGTTTCATCGACACGAGCCCCTTGATCCGCGGCACCGGTGATTCGATCAAAAATGCCTGCCATGCTTAAAGCTCCCAATCAACTTTGGCAAGTGCTTCGCCATCCATCGCTGCGTATGGTAAATCAAAGCGCCACGGCCGCTGTTCCTGGTCCACCACTTCAATTTTCTCACGTTGCTCATCCATCACCTCGATTCCCGCCTCCCGCGCCATACCTATCCACAATGCAAAGGTTTCAAGGTCATGGCTTGGCGGCAATAAGGCTGCCAGCTCGCCCAGACTCAGAGGTTTACCCTGCTCACGCAGCGTAGCCAGCGTTTCATTAATCAAGGCGTCTCGGTCCAGTCCATCAAAGGCGTCCCAGAAATCATCGGCAATCTCATCAAGCCCGGCACTAACCACTCGCAGATCTGGCTCCGATGCCGCGCTGTCATCACCGGCCTTAAAACGCAGACGCTCTATGGCTGGGAACGCTCCAGCGCCAATTGCGACTGGCGGCAATGGCACAGCCTGACGTCGCACCGACTGGCGTTGCCAATCCAGATTCATGGCTGCCGTAAAAAACTCATTCAACAACTGACCTACACGGTGGTGCTCCGCCGCCAGACCGGTCTTGAGAAACCCCTTAACATCACGCTCGCTGCGGGCGCGCGCCTGCAAGACCGACTCCGATTCCTTTACCAGTCGCACCACCAGCGATCGCAATTCGCTTTGTTGCGGCCGGGCCAGTGCTTTGGAAACAACGGGGTGACGCAGGATTGTACGCAGACGCTCACGCATATGGTCCAGTTCAATAGACTGGCGTAACTGTTGTTGAAAACTGTCGAATACCCGACCTTCTGGTGTACTCAGCAGCTGCTCATGGCCCTCCAGCAAGGTATCAACAATCTCGCCTCTGTGCAGTTGGTCACTGATAATTGATTGACGCAGTGCACGGTCAGCGTCACGCCAGGAGTCCTCAACCCGACGGAAGTCTGCTCGCAAACCGATCGCCAGGTTATAGACTTCGCGAATACCCTCGATGGCGCTTGCTTCATCAAGCACCGGAACATTGCCCAGTTCCGCCTGCTGAAGTTCGTGCTCCATCGATTTGATGCGTCGTTTCAAACTGGCAATGCGATTGGCTGGATTGGGATTAAGGCCCATCTCCAGATTTTCGATTTCGCGTTGCACCACCGACAGGCGAGATGCAGTTGAGGTCATGATCCGACTATCGAGAGACTCAATAAACTGTATCGCAGACTCCAGCGCGTCGGTCGCAAAAATCCGCCCTTCCCGCTCAACCACCAGGCGACGCTTTATCCACTGGCGCAGCTCCCTGCCGGCCTGCTGCTGAGTGCTATCGGGATCAATATCGTACAACTCGTCGCTGGCATAGGCCTGCAACATATCAGACATTGCCTGCAAGGCATCCTCCATCAGAATGCCATCTTGCGCCTGATCAAACAGCGTTCGCAAACAGCCCAATACCAGCGGCGCCCGGCGCGACGCCAGTAACAGCCATGCAGGGTGCTGATTTCGGGCAGCGACATAGCGCTGTGTACGTTGTTGGGCGGTTTCGTTCATTTAGTCGCTCTCTAAGCGCGGTATGCTACCACCAATTAGACGGCTTGCCACCCTACAAATGGACGCTGGAAAAACCAGCAAACGGACGCTACTATAACCTGCAAATGGACGCTGATAAAACGGGCCGACGACGTGACCACTGACCTCTTTCCCAGAGCCATCAAAAACCGACTGCAAACAGCACTCACCGACACGCCTGTGGTTTGTCTGTTGGGGCCACGGCAAGCCGGCAAAACAACACTCGCCCGCAGCCTGGCGCCTGAGCGCGCATATTTCACACTGGATGACAGCGCGATCTGCCAGCTCGCCAATGACGATCCAGCCGGTTTTGTGCAAAGCCTGCCTGCGCAGGTCACACTGGATGAGGTGCAACGCGCGCCGGAACTGTTGATAGCCATCAAAAGTACGGTGGATCAACAGCGAACACCGGGACGCTTTCTGCTCACTGGATCAGCCAATCTGCTGTTGTTGCCAAAGATACAGGACTCGCTGGCAGGCCGCATGGAAGTGCTGCACCTGAATCCTCTGTCCATGGCCGAACTGCACCGCATGCCACCCACATTCCTGACCACCCTGCTGGAGGGTCGCTTCAGCATACAAATTGCTGAATCCAGCCCGGAGATCCCCGCGTTAGCGGAGTTACTGTGCAAAGGTGGCTATCCGGAACCTGTGCAACGGACGCTGGCTCGGGCGCGGCAGTGGCATCGCCAATACGTGAACGCCATTATTCAGCGCGACGTGCATGACATTGCCAATATCAACGACGAGGACTCCATGTCCCGCCTGATTGAACTACTGGCATACCGAACCGCCTCACTCTTGAACGTCAACAGCCTGGCCCAGGACCTGGGTGTACAACGGGAAACGATCGAAAAGTATCTCAGCGTACTGGAGCGACTGTTTCTGATCAGGCGCCTGCCTGCCTGGCACCGGAACCATGCAAAACGACTCATCAAATCACCCAAAATACATCTTGTTGATTCTGGCCTCGCCGCAACGCTCAGCAAACTGGCGCCGGCCGAGTGGCTGACACAAAGCACGGCCTTCGGGCACCTGCTGGAAAGTTTTGTACTACAGCAGACCGTCTGCCAGGCCAGCGCGCTGGAAGAGGAATTGCGTTTTACGCACTACCGCGACAAAGATCAGGTTGAAGTCGACATCGTCATTGAGCGGGGCCGTGAAGTCTGGGGGGTGGAAGTAAAAAAGGCGGTCACCGTGGACACCCAAAAAGATGGTGCGGGGCTGAAGCGGCTGGCGGAGCGGGCTGGCAGGGACTTCAGGGGCGGCGTGCTGTTGTATGGGGGTAATCATGTGTTGCCGCTGGTTCATACCGAGTGTTTTGCGTGTCCTGTTAGCCGGCTCTGGCAATGAGTTCCTGCGCCGGCGAATGCGTCGATAACATTCACACATGGCCATGTTGTGTCCGAACGACAGATTCATTCGCCACGCAGATGCCGGTCGAAAAACGCCATTTGCGTTCTGAGCAGGTGAGTCTGCAACGGGGGCGGACGGATGCCGTGGCGCTGGCCTGGGTAGGTCATCATCTCGAACACCTGGCCGCGCTCCTGCAGCTCTGCGAACAAGCGGGTGGAGTGATCAAAGGTCACATTGTCATCCGCCATGCCGTGAATAATCAGCAGAGGGGTCTGGTAACCATCAAGATGGGCAAAGACCGAGCCGGCCTCATACCCTTCGGCGTTGTCCTGGGGGGTCGACATGAAGCGCTCGGTGTAGTGTGTGTCGTATAACGCCCAGTCTGTAACCGGCGCCCCGGCAATGCCTGCGGCAAACCTGCCCGGCGCCTGCAGTGTGGTCATTAGTGTCATGTAGCCGCCATAGGACCAGCCCCACAGACCCACTCTGTCGGCGTCCACAAAATCGCGCTCCTGCAACCTGTCCAGCCCGGCCAGCTGGTCCTCAACTTCAAGAATACCCATGCGCAGATGCAGCGGCGCTTCAAAGGCATGGCCGCGGTTTGAACTGCCCCGGTTATCGACCTTAAAAAGCACGTAGCCGGACTGGGCAAGAATCTGATCGCGCAGTGACTGCCACCCCTTCGTGACACTCTGTACGCCCGGCCCGCCATACACCTGAACAATGGCCGGACATGGCGTCGCAGCGGTGCAGTGGTCCGGCCGGTACATCTGCCAGTGCAGATCGGTCTGCCCGTCTGCGGCCGTCAGCGTGCCATACTCGGGCCGGACATGCGCCGGCAGATAAGGCGCGTAGGGATGATCCTGGTTCAGCGGGTTTTCCTCCACCCAGGCAATGCGTTCACCTTCCATGGAATACAGCGCGGTGTTGGGCGGTGTGTCGATGTCGGAGTAGGTGCCAATAAAACCTGTTCCGCCAGAACCGACCGAAACGTTCCAGCGTCCTTCGCCAGACGTAATACGCTGCGGTTCGCCGCCATCCAGGTTCACTGAGTACAGGTGGCGCTCCAGTGGTGAGTCCATCCAGCCGGAGAACCAGACAATACCCGCGTCCGCGTCGACGGCTTCCAGGCTGTCGACCACCCACTCACCCGATGTGATATCGCGGGCTACACCATCCGCGCTGACATGACGAATATGGCGAAAGCCGGATTGTTCGCTGAGATAAAGCAGACCACCCCCGGCCAGGGTTCGCAGATCGTGCGAGAGATTGATCCAGGTATCTGCCTGCTCTGTGATACGTCGTGTTGTGTCTTCAGCACCCGTGCCCGGATCAAGTGCCAGCAGGTCCCACTGCGTCTGCGCCCGATTCTGTCGCTGCACCCATAAGGTCTCGCCAGACTCGCTCCAGTTGACGCGGCTGAGGTAGATGTCGGTATCACTGCCCAGATCCACCTCGCGTATATCGCCAGAGGCAAGGTCGATGACGTGCAGTGTCACCAGGGCGTTGGGTGTGCCGGCGCGCGGATACCGCTGCTGCGACACCGAAACAGCGTCGGCAGAAATGCCGAAGCGATCCACCACCATCACCGGGCTTTCATCAACGCGTGCAACCGCGATGTGGCTGTCATCGGGCGACCACCAGTAACCGGTGTAGCGGCTCATCTCCTCCTGCGCAACAAACTCGGCCATGCCCCAGCTGATGACACCGCCGCCTTCGGTCGTCAGGGCACGCTCTTCCCCGGTGGACAGATCATGTATCCATAGATTCTGGTCGCGGATAAAGGAGACGAAGCCGCCGTTCGGACTGACCTTGGCGTCGGTCTCAAACGCCTCTGTTTCGGTCAGGCGGCGGGCTTGTGCGCTTTCCACATCGACGTAGAACACATCGCCGTCCAGAGGCACCAGCACCGCCGCGCCGGTTTCGTCCCATTGATAGGTCACCACCCCGGAAGACGTGATGCGCGATCGCTCGCGGAACTGGATTTCAGCCTCCGTCAGCTCGCGCTCTTCGGGTGCCAGCTGGCGCGCATCGACCAGCACATAAGCCTCGCCGGTGGCAACATCCATTGCCCACAGATCCTGCACGGTGCGGTCATCGTCTTTTGCGCGCAGGAAGCTGATGCGACTGCCATCGGGTGAGAACTGCACATTGCGGGCAGTCGGGCCGGTCAGATCTGGCGAGCCGTAGAGTCGCTCGATGGTCAGTTGTTCACCGGGCCCGTCAGTAACCGGTGTTGCTGCCCGCTCGCAGGCGACAAGAATGAAAGGCAAGACAACAATCAACGCGCCACGCATGAAAACCTCGGGGTATCAGTATGTTAGATGGGGACAACCACATCCCCGCCATGGACTCACTTCCCGGCATTGTCCGACGTCACCAGCGACAGCCGGTAAACATCATGCCGCCGGTCTTTCATGGTGTGAACACTGCCATGCGTATGCAGTTCTTTTAACGCATCCAGGTCAACATCAACGATCAGCAACATTTCAGAGTTGGGTGTCGCTTCTGCCTTGATACCTGTGGTTGGAAAGGCGAAATCCGACGGCGTGAACAAGGCGGACTGGGCATACTGAATGTCCATATTATTAACCCGCGCCAGATTGCCAACGGCCCCTGCGATAGCGACATAACACTCATTTTCGATAGCGCGCGCCATGGCACAATGCCGCACGCGTGTATAACCATTTTGAGTGTCGGTAAGAAATGGCACAAACAAAATATTCATTCCCTGGTCGGATAGCAACCGGGCATACTCCGGAAACTCAACATCGTAACAGATCATAATGCCTATTTTACCGCAATCGGTATCAAACACTTTGACCTGATTGCCGCCCGACATCGCCCAGTTCCTTCGCTCTGCCGGCGTCACATGCACTTTGTCATATCTCTCCCAGCTTCCATCACGTCGACACAGAAAGCCACTGTTATACAGCTTTCCTTTTATGAGGTATGGCATACTGCCGGTGATAATATTGATGTTGTAGGTGATCGCGAAATCGATAAATTTATCGCGGATACTTTCGGTGTACTTGGCCAGCTCGCGAATGCTCTGGGTGACACTCAAGTGGTTGTATTGTGCCATGAGCGGAGCTGCAAAAAGCTCCGGGAACAAGACAAAATCACTGCCGTAGTCCGAAACCGCATCAACAAAAAACTCCATCTGGTCAAACAGCTTGTCAATGCCTGCCATACTGCGCATTTGCCACTGCACCAGACCCATACGAACCTGGGATTTTGGGGCATTGATCAACTTAACCGATTTGGTATAAAAAATATTTGACCATTCAAGCAGCGTGGCATAATCCTGAGACTCGACATCGCCCGGAATATACCCTTTAAGCAATTTGCGAACGTGAAACCCATTGGCAAGCTGAAAGCTCAGTACCGGGTCGTACAGTTCTTTGTTTGTTACTTTTTCAATATACTTTTTCGCACTCAGCCTTTCAGCATACTTGCCATAGTTTGGCATCCTGCCACCGGCCATAATGGCTCGCAAATTCAGATTTTCACACAACTCCTTGCGGGCATCGTAAAGTCGTCTTGCCAACCTCAAACCCCTGAAGTCTGGATGGATGAAAACCTCGATTCCATACAGCACATCGCCATCAGGGTCATGATTGCGAAAAGAAAAGTCAGTTACGATTTCATCGTAAGTATGATCATCGCCAAATTTCGCGTAGTCGATTATCAATGAGAAGGCACAACCTACTACTTTGTTATCAACACAAACACAAATTTGCCCCTCGGGAAATCGCGTCAACAAGGTATTAACAACCTCTTCAGTCCAGGTCAGCAGGGGGCCAACGTCATAGACTTGCTCGGACGCTTCTCGCAGCGCCCTCATATCATCAATAGTCAGATGGCGAATCTCGACATGATTGGCTTCCATAACTCCTCCAGAATAGGCTGTGGGCGAGACAGCATACGCTATTGCCTGTTGCAACGGTACATGGAATCATACGGCTAAATAACACTGGCCATCGACAGACAATAACCATGAACGAAATCATCGACGCCCTGAAGAAATTCCGCGACGAGCGCGACTGGCAGCAGTTTCACAACCCCAAAGATCTGTCACTGGCGCTGAGCATTGAAGCTGCCGAGCTGCTGGAGGCCTTTCTGTGGAAACAGCCAGAAGATGCCGATCCGGAAAAGATCAAGGAAGAGCTGGCCGATGTGTTCTCGTTTGCCTTCCTGCTGGCCGATGCCTGCGATCTGGATGTCAAAGACATTGTGCTGGCCAAAATCAAACAGAATGAAGAGAAATATCCGGTCAGCAAGGCCAGGGGTACCGCCAGGAAATACAATGAATTATGAGCGACGCTCACCCGCTTGAAATCAGCCGCTTTGACTTTAAAAAGGATGCTCTCGAGCAGATCCGCTCGAATCGTCTGACCCAGGCGCACTGGCCGCTGGTTTATGTGCTGAGTAACTCGCATAAAGGTCGTGCCTACGTCGGGGAGACCGCCGACACCCTCACGCGGATGGAGACCCACCTCAAGCACAACGACAAAAGCAAACTGACCGTTGTGCATCTGATTCAGAGCGACAGGTTCAACAAGTCCGCAACGCTGGACATAGAGTCCAATCTTATCAAGTACATGGCAGCCGATGGCAGGTTCGCCCTGCTCAATGGCAACCTCGGGTTGGCCGACCACAACTACTATGAGAAAGAGCAAGTCTACGCTGGCATGTTCCGCGAGCTGTGGGACAAGCTGCGTGCCGAAGGCATTGCAGAGCATTCGCTGGAGCACCTGGACAACTCTGACCTCTTCAAATACTCACCTTACAAGTCTTTGTCTTTTGACCAGCGCCAAGGTCTGCTGGGCATCATGTACTCACTTCTTGACGATAAAATCCGGACCCTGATCATTGAAGGTGGTGCCGGCACTGGCAAATCCGTGCTGGCCATATTTCTGTTCAAGTTGCTGCAGAGTGATCTGGATGACTTTAACTTCGGCAGCCTGTCCTCAGAAGAAAATGAGTTCAGGGACCTGCTTGAGAGACTGCGGACAAAGTTTGGCGCCAAACCCAAAATGGCCTTGGTGGTGCCGATGGCCTCGTTTCGCGCGACAGTCAAAAAGGCCTTTGCCAATGTTGCCGGTCTGTCACCACGCATGGTGATCAGCCCTTCCCAGCTCGCCGAACAACATTACGACATCGTGCTGGTCGATGAGGCACACCGATTGCGGCGACGTCAGAACCTGGGCGCCTACTATGGCGCGTTTGATAAAAAAGCCATCGCACTGGGAATGGATCCCAAAACCTGCAGCGAAGTCGACTGGGTGATTCAGCAGGCCAACAAATCCGTTTTCTTTTACGACCTGAATCAGACCATCAAACCTTCGGATGCCGCCACCGAAGTATTCCGTGAACTCAAGAAGTCACCCGGCACACAGACACAACAACTGGTGTCGCAGTTCCGTGTCCGGGGCGGCAACCCTTACGTGCAGTTTGTTAACCGACTGCTGCATGGCCAACTGGCCAATACAGCCCCTTACCGATCGAAGCACTATGAACTTCGACTGTTTGATTCGTTCAGCGACTTTGTCCAGACAGTACAGGAACGCGACCGCAAACATGGCCTGTCAAGAATGATTGCCGGCTACGCATGGCCCTGGCAATCCAACAAGAAACCTGAGCTTTTCGACATTGAGATTGAAGACATACAGCTGAGATGGAACAGCACCAGTACTGACTGGATAAACGCCCCCAACTCAGTGAATGAAGTAGGCTGCATCCACACCACACAAGGCTACGACCTAAACTATGCCGGCATCATCTTCGGGCGGGAGATCGGCTACGACAAAGCCCGCAAGGAAATCGTCATACGTCCGGAGCTGTACTTTGACCGTAACGGCAAGCAGTCCATCAAAGACCCCGAAGAACTGAAACGCTACATCCTGAACATCTACCAGACTATCCTCCTGCGTGGCATCCGCGGCACATTCATATACGCCTGCGACCCTGATCTGCGCGAATACCTGGCGCAACATATCACTCCGGAACCACCCGCGGTTGCGGATGTCACAGACATCACTCCAGTCCCGGTCAAGCCCTTCATCAATGCCGTCCCTGTCTATGACCTAGTTGCCGCCGCAGGCGCTTTCAGTGAACAACAAAAGGCCGAACACAAAGACTGGCAACTGGTGCCGGAGGGCGAAAGAGTCGACCAAAGCTATTTCGCCTGCAAGGTGCGAGGCGAATCAATGAACAACATCATTCCCAATGGCGCCATGTGTCTGTTCCGCAAAGACCCGGGCGGCAGCCGCAATGGCAAGATTGTGCTGGTGGAGATGCTGGATAATATTGATGAGGAGAGTGGCTCACACTATACAGTCAAAGAATACACCAGCGTTAAAGCCGAGAATGAGGATGGCTGGACGCACGAGCAGATAGTGCTTAAGCCGAGGTCGAATGATCCGGGGTATGAGCCTATTGTGTTGAGTGCGGATGAGGCAGGAGATTATCGGGTGGTTGGGGTGTTTGTTCGGGTGCTCAAAGCCTGACTTGTTGAAAACAGCGCTGTATACCCTTCATCTATCATCTCGGTCTGTCGGCGCGTGGCAATCCAGGCAAAACCCCGCATCCTGAGTGCCTCCCCATATGCCCATTTTGCCACTTCAGTCGTGCTTGCCAGGTTTGAAATGAACCCCTGGTTTTGCAATTGCTCGCCCAGATCCTGGCCTCTGCGTTCGTTCCTATCCAGCCATCGTTCCAGGTGCGATTTCGCTGCCAACATATCCCGTTTGTCATTGTTACAGCCTCGATGCGCCACAACAAAATTATGGGCAGTATCTCTCGGGTAGCGAGACCAAGGAATAAAGTGGTCGACCTCAACCTGGCTGTGCAACTTCCCCTGACAGTAGAAGCAACGCCTGTCCTGCATGTCGGCCAGAATGGGAGACACCTTGGCGAGTTGCGCCCTTGGCGTCCCAAACATAAACGACTCTAGATCGTCCTTTTTCCCCAACAGCGCAACATTGCGATGATTACTTCGGACGTGCTGAACCCAGCCTGCTTTTGCCAGTTGCTGGATCAGAGGACTGAAACGTCGAAGGTTATGACTGATACCCCGCTTTAGAACCAGTATTTTGTTCACACATGGATAGTTATAGAGAAATCGATCTGTCTCGCCACCGATAACCTGAAGATGGCGCAATGGCATGTTGTGAACGATGGCACGAATATCTGAAATTACACGCTTCCATTCTGGATGAGCGGGAGCGCGGGCAGGGTTGCCCTGCACATCACTGTAAACACCGCGTATACGATTAATCACGGCTGCCTGCTTGCCAAGATTTTGAACAAGAATACCGTCTTCAGAGTCACCGGACGCCGGGCCATAAGCACTTGCCTGCCGCCAATACCAAAGCGCGAAACGCTCTGCCACCAAATCAAGATGCAATGCTAATTCGGCATCGTCATCCGCACCATACTCGATTGCCAGCTCTGTCAGCGTCAGCATCAGGGCGAATTTGTATGTAGCGGAGAACTCGCCCTCGTCAAAGAGGCGCTGGATCTTCTCCAGAAACGCAAGCTGAGCATTGGCTGAAAGTGTGCTCATCGATTTGACCAATAGTCAGCTTTGTCCGGGATGATCCAGCGTAAGCCACCACGGGGGTCAGCGACGTCGCCAGCATAACGGGGAATCAAGTGGATGTGACAATGGTTAATGGTCTGACCGGCGGCAGGCCCGTCGTTAAAACCAACATTGTAGCTATCGGGTGAGAATTGCTTGTCCAGAATTGCCTTTGCCTGCTCGACCAGATCCCAGAGGTCATCGCGTTCACTACTCAGAAGCTCAAAGTACGAAGCCACATGTCGTTTGGGAATGATCAATGTATGCCCCGGGGAAATGGGATAACCGTCGAGAATCGCCAAACCTTTGTCACTGGTAGCCAAAGGATTGCGATTTATGAGGTTGCAAAAAGGGCACAGATAAGTGTCTGAGTTCCTATTCATCAATGCATATTGCTTTGTAGTTTGTCGTTCGTCAATCCGCCGCAAGAAGAGATGGAGGCGGCTGAGTCCAACCAATCACTCAGTCTAATTGACCTTGATGAACTGTTCATATCTGTGAGCAAGCCGATCTCTGTCAGGCAAATGATTCTTATGGCCGGGAGGTATCAGCTTTTTTCCATTTAGTTCTTGAAGTGCGGTGAGTATTGCTCCGTCCTGCTTGCTCAACAGTATGTCACTTACGGTGATCTCCATATCGGGCGATATGCCAATCAAATTAGCATCATAGGCCTTATGATGAAGTCGCGACATCGCAATACCATTAGTTACCTCGGTAGAACTGTGCGTATTGGAATCTGGCGTAATATGTGCGGCTTCGAGCAACTCTCTGATAGGGAGCCCTGACAATGAACATCTATCATTGTAGGCAGTTAAAACATTTACTCTAAATGTGGCCTGATGCAGTCGGACCCGCGTTTCTCTTATTGCGTATGATCTGGCAGGCGCACTTAAGTCAGGATATACAACGATGCTCGATTGATCACGTGTGGCACTCAGAGGCTCACCAACCACTACTTCGCAATAGCGCTCTGACTCGTGAATATTAGAGATATAACAAGGCCAGATCGCTTTGTACCTTGTCGGTGCCACTGCGTGAAAATAAATGAATGGCTGGCCGTGCTGCATGGCGTCCCACAAGCACTTGTTTCCTCCACCTCGCGAATCACCAGTTTGAAGCGAGTAACGGAAAAAGCCCTCCGACATTTCTTGGTCATCGTAAATATTCGTTCTACCTGCCCTGGGCTCGGTAGTCTTTATACTTAGCAGCCCCTGTTTCATTTCTTTGGGTTTGAATATTCCACGCGCTCGGTTCGCCAACAGTACTTTACCACCGTTGAATTCAAACCCTTGCATAATGGCTGACCACGGAATGTCGTCACCATAGGCGCGTTCGAGGACCCTCAATTTCTCGAATGCAGCTAGAAGGATGGGAATGTTTGGCAGAGTTATGCTGATTTCTGGTGTATGGCATTGAGGTAAACAGGTGGCGTATCCTGTTGGTTGATCACCACGACGATCACAACCAACAGTAGGAGATACGC